>NZ_CP173227.1:582500-1977500 GCF_044880635.1 Caproicibacterium sp. XB2
TTTGCCAGCAAATTCGCAGCATCCTTTTGTGCTTCCCCGCTCATGCTGCTAAGCCCGGCAGACAACGATTTCGGAACATTCATCCCGATATCTTTAAAGTAAGTGCTTAGTTCTTGACCCGATAACTTTGTACCGTTTTCCAGTTTCAGCAACAGGTCAGATGCTTCCTTCTGTACTTTAGGACCCGCCTTTTGCAGCTTCTCAGCCATACTCTCTGGGAGCGTATAACCCAAGTCACCCCAATAACTTTTGAGCTCAGATGTAGACAACCCCTTTTCGTCTTTCAGTTTCCCAAAAAGCGTTTGTACTTCTTTTTGAACCTCCGGTCCGGCTTTGTTTAGTGATTCTGCCAGCCCCGTCGAAATATTCATTCCAAACTGTTTGTAAGACGCCTGTAACACCTGCGCTGCTGTTTGCTATGTCTTAAGTCGCTGCTGTATGATTTTTCCAGATGAATCTTTTATAATACCGTAATCTTTGTTAAGAGCATTCTGTACGCCTTTCGGAAGGGTATCAAATTCTTCCTGCAATTTTTTCATGACAGTTGATTTATCGTTGCTATCCATGATGCTTTTGGCAATGACGTGGTAGGGCGTGCCATGTGTTGCAATGGCTCTGGCGAGGTCCATTTTTAAGTAGCCGTCCATAAAAGCTTTATTTGGCACTTCACCGGCCTTGACAATATCCTGGTAACTGTTTTCCATTTGGTCGCAACTTTTCTTGCAGTTGTTGTATGCTGTTGATAGGCTATTGCGTTCCGTCAAGCTCATGTTATCCCAGATTTGATTGTCTACTTGTGCCATTTCATCTTGGATAGTTGACGCTTTAGAAGAAAACAGTTCTGTGATGCTGCTCCCGACTTTATTCAAATCAGATTCAAAACTGCGCATATTTGTGTCAAAGGATACTGTGAATCCCTTTAGCACAATATCTGTTTTTTGTGCATTTAATTGGCCTTGCGCCTCAGTTGTGAGTTCTTTTGCATCACTTTGGCTTATGGCCCCCTGCGAAAGTGCAAATTGAATTTCATCAACCGTCAACTGATATGATTGATTATATTTGTCCAGCTGAGACTGCGTTTTCTTTACTAACTTCTGCCGCAAGTTGCCCAGCACTTTGCAGACTAAGTCGTGTGTCAGTTGTTGTAATTTCCAATGCTTTAAGATGCGCATCGTACTTTTCATAACTAACCGTATCAACGACCGTCTGCATCTTGCTTTTGAGAGCTTCAATAGCTTTGCTCTCGTCCGCGTCAATCACACCGTCTTTCAGCGCAGCTGTAGTCAAGTTGTTCATCTGTTTTGACAGCTGAGACAACTTTGCGTTGTATGTACTATACAGACCATCCAGCGCGCTATTCAAACTACTGTAACTTTTAGATGTAGGGATAAATGAAGCGCTGATAGCAAGTTCCCCAGTTACTTGCTTTTGTCTCAAATATTCCTGGCAATCGCTTATGTACTTGCCTATAGCAGATTTGTATGACTGAGATTCATTGCCGGTAAGCTTAATACCGGCTGTTGCCATATAGTGATACTTCTCAATCTCTTTACCAGTGTCCTGTACTTGCTTTTTTGTTTCGTCCAATTTTTTCTTTGCATCGGTAACTAAACTTAACTTTGCGGACCATTTTGTATCAACAAAGTCCTTTGCTGCAGTGCTGCATTCTTCAGCAGAAAGAGTGATTTCCCCGAACCGTTTTGCCAAATCGGCTTGTGTAAGATGCTTTTCGAGTGCATAAGCAGCAATACCTAATGCAGCAACGCCTCCGGCAAAGGCACCGACACCGGCGGCAGATAGACCCGCAGATTTGGCTACGCCAGACAGTGCAAGATTTAATCCACTAGTTGATCCAGTTGCCTCCCCAGTAACAGCTGTCGCGGTTTTTGCGGCAGAGGATGCTCCTCCAGCCGCTTTTGCCGCTTCTTCCGCGGCGGCCGCAACGCCTTTTTTTCCGAGCTTTTCAGAAAGTTTTCCGACAGTTTTAGCCGCTTTTCCAGCACCAGAGATTACTCCACCGATGCCTTTCACAACAGGGCCAGTTGCAATCGCAAGCGCCCCTAGCTTTACAATGTTAGCTTGTATAGGTGAAGGAAGTTTTGAAAAGCTGTTTGCAAGATTAGTCACATCATCTGCAATCATTTTGACAGACGGCGCCATTACTTTCTGTAAAGTGATTCCGGCCGTTTCCAGAGAGCCTTTCATAGCTTCTATACTTCCTGCCGTATTGTCAAGCATGGTATTCGCCATGTCTTTTGCGGCCCCGTCACAATTCTTTAAACCGTTTGTTAATTTATCCAGCTCTGGTTTACTGGATCCCAGCAGCACCTTCCAACCGCTGAGCGACTCTGTACCGAAAATAGTTGCTAAAGCGTTATCGCGCTGCTGATCTGTCATCTTTGCAGTGCCTTTTTGCAAATCGTCAATGATTGTTGACAACGGTTTCATTTTGCCCTGGGCATCATAAAATTCTGTGCTGCACTGCTTCGTAGCCTTTTTCATGGCTTTGGTCGGCTGCATGAGTCGTGCCAATCCGCCGCGCAACGTAGTGCCTGCCTGATCACCTTTAATACCTGCGTCTGCAAGCTTGCCAATTGCGGTTGTAACTTCCTCCAAAGACCACCCCGCAGAATGCGCGACCGGGGCGATGTATTTCATTGCAGTGCCAGTATCTGAAATGGCCGCGTTTGTGTCTGCGACGTTCTTTGCCAACACATCCGCAACATGACCTGCTTGTCCTGCTTCTAGCCCAAAGCCTCTCAATGTTGAAGCCGCAATATCTGCACTGCTGGCAAGGTCTTCACCCGATGATGCGGCTAAATCGAGCATTCCCGGCATGGCTTCCATAATTTCATTTGTTCCAAAACCAGCCGAAGCTAAATTTTCCATCGCTTCTGCCGATTCGGTAGCTGAAAATGATGTTTGCGCGCCTAGGTCAATCGCTTGCTTTTCTAGTTTTTCGAACTCGGTTCCTGTTGCACCGGAAATTGCTTTGATGCGGCTCATTTGCGACTCAAAGTCATTGCCAACTTTCAATGCAGCCCCGCCTACGGCCAGAAGGGGAGTGGATACACCAAGGGTCAGCCCGTTTCCTATTTCGTTGACCTTTTTGCCCGCAGCTTCCCATTTTTTACCCACCTGCTGCGCTGCTGTGCCAAATGTAATAAGTTTGCTCTGCGCCGTTGCCAACTGACTGGACAGATTCTTTATTTCCGCCTGTGACCTGTTAAGTGCTGTCTGAAACTCAACAGTCTTGTCTTTGGCTCCTTCAATATCTAGCCTATAAGCTTCCTGCTTGCCATTTAGCTGCAGCAACTCATTTTTATACTTTTCCACGCTGCTGCGGGCGGAATTATAAGATTTTCCTGCTGCTTCTTCCGCCTGCGCCGCTGCCTTCGCTTCTTCGCTGTCTTCCCCGTGCGCTTTAACCGCTTCTTTGGTGGCGTTTGCAGCGGCCTTGTAGGTCTCTGATGCAGCTTTTATTTTGGCCTGCGCCCGTTCATATTGTGCGCTTACTTTTTCAATTTTCGGCGCCAGCTCCGCCTGCGCGGCCTTTGATTTCTCAATGACTGCATTAAGCCCCGCAATGCTCCGATTGTAAGTTTCAGCTTTTGCTTTGGCGGACTGTAGTTCATTTGAAAGGTATTGTGAGTGCTGTGCCGCCTGTTGAAAAGCGCAGCCAGACTGTTTTAACCCGGCCTCCAACTTTTTTAGGGACGATTCCTGCAGATTGTATTCGCTGCTTAGTCTTTTAAGTTGCTTAGTGGCAGATGCAACGCCGGTTTGCAAATTCCGAAAATCAATGTCGATATGGCCCTTTGCAACACCCATATCAATAGGCATCTAATCGCCCCCTGTTTGTTTCGCTCTTATCCCATGGTATATCGTCTTCTGATAATCCGTAAAATTCAGCAAGAGTAGACGCTTCTGACACGTAAACTGGTTCCTCCCCATCCTCCCGGCGCCTCTGTAAATATAGAGCTGCCTCATCGAAGCAATAGGCTGTGTAGTCGTCTAATCCTCCGACCAGTTCACTCGGCCTTTTGTGATACACTTGCGATACCGCCATCAGATTCAGCATCCGCTTTGACGCCACGAAATCGACGCATAGCGTCTACCCCCGTCTGTGTAAAGTTCCAAATGTACAAAAGTTGTTCGTCTGTTAAACTAACACCTGCTTTTTCAAGTTCCGTGTACGTCGGTTTAACAAGCGCAACCTTCGCCATCATGATATAAATTTCGGACATTTCCTTGAAGTTTTCGCCCATTTCCTTCTCAGTGTATTTCTTCTCATCACCGAAAAGCTTTGCAACAGGCCCTAACAAACCATTCGGAATCTTTCCTTCAGATACGAGGGCAAACATGGATGGGCGCCGCAAACTTGCAACAAATGGTGCATCAGGATCCCACCCCGGCAATTCAACTTCTCTATCGGAATATTTTTTATACTTTCAATTGACGTCACAGCCATATGATTACCTCATTTCTTCACGTAGTTGTAAACTGGTAAAGATTCCACTTTCGTGATTTTGTATGGCGCTTCATCCTTGCCGGGGGTGCTGTTGACCGTATACTCAGGAGCGAAGAATGTGTTATCCTCTGCGTTAATCGAAATTGGAGTGCCCTTGCAATGCAGGTAGGAAACCTTGTGATAATACATTACGTTGCTGCCTTCCATGACAGCCTCATATACATTTGTCGTAAACGCCGCACCGGATACTTGGCCGTTTATTGGTGGTGTATAAGATTTAAAAGACGTTCCATCCTCATCTTTTTCAATCGCGCCGCCCTGTAAAAGCGGCAGAGCATCCAGTAATAATGTGACACCGGTAAGCGTCAGTTTTGTTCCAGTTACAGTTGTTGTTTCGGGAATTGTTGCAAGAATTTGTCCCTTGCATTCGTTTGATACGGCATCTGTGGTCTTTGTCTGTGGCTCTGCACTGACCTTGTTGATAGTTTCTGTCGCAAACCCGGGGCTTGTACTATCCTCGGGAACAAATTCCACCATAGAGGCGTGTATTTCTGACTGCCCGGTCATTTTGCTAATTGTCTGTGTCATTTATATCATCCTTTCAAACTCTGTTTGTTGCTGAAAATTTTTGTACTTGGTAAGTCAGGCTCGTCATATATGCGTTTATGTCTGTGTCAAGGTAATGGACTCCCGGTCCGTCGGTCAGCTTGAGAGTGGGGAAGAGGGGGTTCAGAGCTTTTTCTATCCCATCAATGTAGCTTTCAAAATTGCTGTACTCTGCGGTGGGATAGTATAGCAGCAGCTCATACAGCGAATATTCTATGACGCCTGTTCTTGTCGACCCGTTATTACATAAAACAATATAAGGTGCGGTGCATTTCCCTTTGTGCTGCCCCATACTGTAAACGTCGTAACCGTGTTCCTTTAAGTACAGATAAAGTCGTTTCCAGTCCATAGACATTACAACCTCTCAAACAGCCCTGTAAGGCCATGCATAACTTTTCCCGATCCTTCACGCAGCACCGGGTAAATTATGGCATACCTTTTTTCGTGCGCAAATTCGAGGTATACACCATAGGCAACACCATGCGAAAGGCTGATGCGAATTCCAGTATCAATGTGGGTGCAATCACCATGAAGGCGCTGCCTCGCCTGGGCTGTTCGGTCTGTCCAAGGGCGGTCCTTTTTAGCGTTGGCCTCGATTGCTTTGGCGGTGGTTTGGCCATAAGCTGCTACCGCTTTTTCAACTCTGCCCGGCAACGCGTTCAGGCTTGTATAAATCTCTGATAAATCAAGTGGCATTTTAAACCTCCTGCAGCGATATGTCGGTACACAGGTGAAGACCACCGACATCATCTGTACCGGTTACGCTGTACTTCCTGTTGTCCAGCGTGACGGTGTCACCCTGCTGTACTTTGTCGGTCGACAGAGTAAGCAGCCGCAACTCTTTCGCGGTACTGACAGCAGCAGATTCTTGAAGCGTAATGTTAAGGTATCTGCTGGATGTGTGGAACAGCCCGCGAAAAGAGCCCACCGGAATATTTCCGATGGGCTCCCCGTATTCGTTTGTGCCGAAACGTGTGACGGTGAAGTCTTTGCCCCAATGCTTTATGGCCTGTGTCAGCGTATAAGCGTTTTGTGTCAGCATGGTATCGTCACCCGCCTTTGATAATACAGGAAGCGGTAGGGCGCACCATAGCCGCCAGCCGCAGCCAATAGCGTGAAGTATCGGGGATGGTCATGCCGGACAGCTGCACAGTAGTGTTTTCAGCCTTTGCAATAAGACAGTGATATGCCGCAAATCTTATGTCACCCTGTGCAATGTCAAGCTGAAACTGTAGCTGTTCATCCGTAAAGTAGGGGACACGGTCTTCCTGACACAGCATTCTAAGCTGTCCAAGCGGGGTCATGTCAGCCATAATATGCCACCTTATTTCTTTCTTGAACTTTGCGAGGATAACACGGTTTTGGTCGGAGAGCGCCGCCGTATAGAACTTATCGGCGGAGATGTCTGTGGTCCGTGACAATGTGTGACGCTCAGTTTCAACATTGGTGTCGCGTTTGAGGTAGATGGTGAGCGCTGCAGTGTCGTCTTCGGTCTCGGTGTCATTGGTCAGCTTGACGAGTGGGCAGGTATAAAAAGCGCCGGTGCTGTCAAGCGTTACACGCCGAGTAGGTACAATATGAGTCTTTGCAATCATGCCGACCTCCCCAGTGACCATGACAAGGTTCGCCGCACCGTACTTATCCGCGCTGAGAAAATTGCTGTCTTTGCGTAGCTGGGTGAGCTGCTTCGGATTGATGAACAGGACCTTTTCGCTGTTGACTTCCTCATTGAATTCATCGATTGAGTCGATGATGCCGTTGTAGGAAATCTGTGCAGCAGAACCGTCGCGGTCAGCAGAGCGGAAATTGCGTCCGCATCGATGTGGGAAGCCATCGCTTTGGAAAGCTGCGACGTTGCTTCACCGACAGGATTGCCGAGACCGGAGAGAACCGACTCATCCGTGATAGAAACGGCCTTCATAGCCTTTTTGATTTTCACCTGAGTGGTGGAGGCTGTCAGCTTGCAGGTCGTAGCACTTGCTCCCTCGGCCACATCCTCGGCATCGCCGATGTAGGCATACTGCGGCACGGTGATGGTGTCGCCGGGCACACCAACAAGGGAACGGTCAATCTTTGCAAATGGGGTTACGACGATCTTGTTTTCAATCTTTGCCGAGATCATGTCGGACATGACTTGCGGGTCAATTAAATCGGTAAGTTTAGTTATTTGGTTTGTTGCCATTTAAAACAGTCCTTTCATTCTTTGGACAGCTCAGCATAAACATTGGGCTGCTCTATATGGAGCTTCAGGCGCTCCATATAGCCCATTTTGTCAAACTGTTCTTTTGTTACTTCCGGTTTAGCAGGTTCGCGAGAGCGGGGAAAGTTTCCCGCACTGCCGGTGCCGCCTGCGGGCTGCGGCTCTGCTTCAAACATTGCGGCGTAGTTCGTCTTGCAGTCCGTAATCAACTTTTCAACATTTTTCAGATTGCCGTCATCTGCATACTCAACTGTATCACCAAGCTTGTACATGACATAATCAGAGTCTTTACAGCCCGCTTTTGCAAGCGCAGCTTTCAGATTCCAATTCTGCCGGTCAGCTTTGCAGCCGGCCTTTTCCTCGTCCAGCTGCTTCTGCAAACCGGCAGTGTCCACCTTTTCAAGGTCTGCAACCTTGCCGTTGGTGGCTGTAAGGTCAGTGCGTAGGGTACTGATTTCGGTGTCCTTGGTTTTAAGCTGGGTGCGCAGCGCGGTTGTTTCCGCGCCGTTCTGGTCAAGAATTTTGTCAATAACATCTTTCTCAAGACCGAGGTCAGCTAAAAACTTTCTGTCCATAAAGTTCTCCTTTCACAACACACGTTTTTAACGAGGTTCCGATCCTCCGTTGCCCCGTAGTTTTGCGACTTCGGGCCGGTCAAATTTTGATATGAAAAAAGCAGCCTTTACAGGGCTGCTTCGTTCTGAAATTAGGCATAAAAATACCACCCTGCCATTTGGGGGGTGGTTTACTGATCTGGATTTGGCCAGTCTGTTAATTTTCTGCTTTCTTCGTCCGCTTTTCGGATACGTTCTTCGCGCTCTTCCGGGGTTAAATTGGGATGGGATATAAAGGTATCCGGCTGTTTTGGTGGGCTACCCTTTACATGGATTTTATTTCTGTCCATTTAATATCATACTCCTTTGCTACTTCATTAAGCGTTTGTTGAAAAGCCTGTTTAACATCTAAATCATACGGTGGGTGTTTGTATTTGTCAATGCGTTCATCAATAATTCGGGGCCCAAAAGCCTTACTACCCGGTGCGTACTTAAATACCTGCCCGTCATGGGTTACAACGATTCCAAAACAATATCTACGGTATCCAGATGCTGAAAAGTCAGCGCCGGTGGGAGGTAAATTTGTCGGGTGATTATGTAGTCCAATCATTTGGCCGCTATAATTTTTTCTCAAGAACTCAATCCTATCTGCTGGCGGAGATACTCCAAGTGCGTTCTTTGGCCCCTGTGCATTCAATAATAGTTTGCCCGTTTTAGCGTCAATAATGCATAAGTCCTCGCCATCCGTTCCGTTCTGATTAATCAGCATGGCCGTGGCGTGTCGGCGGATACTGTCATTGACTGCGCTGTTCTCTGTCAAACGGCTAAATTTGCTACGGAATTCGGTAGATTTTATATAGCTTAGATCAACTCTGTTGGAACCAATGCGGGAAATGTTTGTACCGGTATACCCGGATTCAGAAGGAAATATTCCCAGCCACCTATCGAGCGCCGGATTATCGCTTTCCCCGGCGGCCCAGTCGCCGAGTTCCGCACCGATTTCATCATAGCTTTTCGAAATGACCGCCGTTATGACACACATTCCGTTCGGGTGGTCAAGCGGTAGTTTGTCTCTGTCGTACAGTCTGCCATCGCGCTGACGGCAAAGGGGGCAGACGCGCCCACTGTTGCTGCTGTGCCACTGATACTTTTCAACGAATGGATTATCCTGTGTAGTGCGCTGAAAAGACAGCTGATAGGCATGAGAAACAGAGGTGCGGGCAAGGCGCTGTGCACAGTAGTCAACCTTCTGCGCACAACCGGGGTAAACAATTCCCCAGTTCCACGGTTTCTTTGCTTCCGGCCTTAAGTACAGTTCAAGATCCTTTGACAAGTCGAATGCCGACTTCTGCTGACTGATGCCCTGCGTGATAATAGTGCTGATGTCGCGCTTGTATTTCTTTTGGTAGTCCCATATTTTCGTAGATAACCCAACAAAGTTTTTATAGATTCCACCGGACATCAGTTCATCCGTCACTTGCTGCGGAATATTGGAGAACACATCCGAAAATTGGCGGGAGAGATAAGGTGCCATACTGGAATAAAATTGCCGTTCTGCCCCTGCGGCGGCCTGTGCGGCTTCCAAAGCAGAAGCCGCGGTTATCTTACCAATCTTTGAGTAAAGCACACGGGATCCACGCTGCAGCGCCCGCGCGTAATCGGTAAGCCAACGGTAAGTAAGAGAATCATGATCGTAATGAGATGCAGCTCTTGCGTATTCGTCCGCAGTCTGCAAATAGATTTTTGCAATCTGTTTTTCCTGTCGTAAAGTGATTTCAAGCCGCTTTTTCTGTGCCGTGGCAACAAGGTCAAGGTAATTTCCAAGGCGTCCCGACATTACTCAGCACCACCGATCAGCTCTGGTTCAGCAACAAAACTGTCGTTGAACATCTGCTGCTCCTTTGCAATCTGCTCCAGCTCTGCGTCTGCATCATCCGGGTCAGTGCCCTTGGTGGCGGCGCCACCCCATTTCATGATATAACTTTTTGCACTGCGTGTTTTATCGTTGACTTCGGACAGATCAAGCTGCTTTTCGTCGCCTTCATCTTCTGGCAGAGGATACTGATTGTCAATCGTAATAGCGTACGGTGCCGCCTTAAAGTCCCCATACACCTGATGCAGGGCAGGGAAGGCATCAGCAGCACTAAGCAGTAGCTCGGCAAGCCATTCAAGCGCTGGTTTCCAGGAAGCCATCTTTTCCTCGCAGCGGCAAATAAGCGGCCAGTACAATGCTTTCAGTCCTTTTCCGGAAGTAATCATATCTTTCGTGCTTTCCTGGTTAAGGTCTGGTATTCCCAGCAGGTCACGCATATCCTGCTTAATATTTGAAAGGCTGTTTTGAAAAGCAGCAGAATATTCAAACCCATTTGAGATTGTACCAACATGGACTGTCGCGGCGTTGCTGTCGCCGGAAGCTTGTGACGGGTCTGCCTTTATATCCCACAGTGCACCCGGAACGTAGCGGAAATTTTGACTCGACTCCGGGTCAACGCCGGACATCCAGGTGATCTGGTTCATTCCCTTGCGCAAGGCATCAATGTTGTAGCTTTTCAGTTTTCCGTACCAGGCATCATCATCGGAAAGCTCGGCAACTTCAGATTCACCATCGGTGTCGCCTGAAAGACCGTCATTCAAAATAACGTATGCCGGTATGCGGTCAAACTTTGTGTCAACATTTTCTTTTGTGCCGCCCCACTGCTGCTGCGCGCCGTAACCGTCTGTAATACGTTCACTGGTGAAACAGCGGCCGTTGTCCATCCAGTACTTTTGTACCCACATCCGCTATCGAGAACGGTCTTCATCATCAACCATGGTGTAGAAGAATACAATGCGTTCCAGTGTGTCAACGTCATCCATGGCGGTTTCGTAAACAAAGCCGTCGGCGGGCACAAACATAATTGACAATTTTTCTTCTGATACACTCACCTTTAGCGCTACTCGGCCACCAATACAGCAGTCATGCGCGCCCTGCACAAGCTTAACCGGCATTCGGTTCGATTTCATAACAGCATTTATGTAAGTTTGCATGGCAGCTTCGTTTGGCTTGTTGCCGTCCACTTTTGCTTCATCAGGGCAGGAGACAAGGAAGTCAGGAAACTTGCCGAACATAAACTGAGTTTCACGGCGTATAAGCTGCTTGATTTGGTGGCTGCGCAGCTTTGCCGGTGTGTAGTCGGCTGAACTGTCAACGGTAAAATCTGCACCGTTCTGATATGTATCATAGTAGGCTTCAATCTTTCCGAGTTTGTTAAGGACATCGTAACCATATGGACCAACTAATTCAGACTGTATAAAATCTGGTATCACATAATCACCTCCCATATTTTTTGTCTGTATAAATTCCGTATCTTATTGCATCTTGCACATCATCGTTTGTCTTTTCCGGTTTGTTAGCGTCTTTTTCCCAAACATAACCGTAAATTTCTTTTTGAAACTGCGGGGCAGAATCCTTAACGATAAACAGTTTCTTTTGCTTGTACAGTGTTGCAACCTCGGCAATTCCCGCCAGCACGTCTTTTCGTGCGTTGATTGCACGCAGACCGCCGACACGAAGCTGCTGAATTAAGTCCGGCCGTGCTGAATCACAGTAAAAGTTGATATTGCCGTGGCACTCTTTAATCTTTAGGCCAATTGCAATCCAGTCATTAATGTGCCGATGCTGTGCCGCCCACTCCTTTGTGAGGTAATACCGCCCGTCCTGGGTGCGGCCAATCAGCACGAATGCGCCCCAGTGCTCCCAGCCAAAATCAACGCCGACAAACCAGCGGCTGATTTCATCAATTGGAACCTGCTTAGCCGTGATATAGTGAATTTTTTCGTCAAAATCAGGGTATACCATGCCATCTGCGGACACCCATGCGCCATTGATATCACGGTCATAAAACATCCCGGACGGGGTGGATTCTTTGATATTTTGCCGATACCGGTCCGACAAGAATGTGTTGTCGTCAAGCGTCCAGTGAAATTCCACAATCGTTTTGCCGTTGGCTCTGTCAATGTAATCGGTTTTCATCCAGTGCGCCGGATTATCCGGGTTCGTGTCCATGATGATGCAGGCGCCGTCGCCGGAACAGCGGCACTGGGTAACTGATACACCACACCGCGCACAGCGGGCAGCCATGCTCATGATGTACGCTGGGCTGCGCAGGGGGGAGGCGACTGCGCTTACTTGGGCAGATGTTGATCTGCAGGCGGATACAATCAGAGTTGATAAAGCCGTAGAGATGATTGGGGGCAAGCCAAAACTTAAAAGCACCAAAACGGCTGCTGGTGTCCGCATCGTACAAATTCCGCAGATACTGACGAATTTTCTGACTACCGAAAAGGCCTCCGAACATCCTATTTGTATGTACGTTGTGCATACGGCAAAAAATCAAATGATGACTAATCAGGCATGGCGTGTACTCTGGCGCAGCTATATGACTGACCTAAACGTCAAGTACGGATACGGTGGAAAGAAAAATAAATTAGCGGCGCATAAAAAAGACGCGAATGGGAACTTACAGGGTCAGCTCCCTATGCGGATACAGACATTTACGCCGCACCAACTGCGCCATACGTTTTGCACGTTGATGTACCTTGCCAGCGTGGATGTGATGACCGCCCGTGACCAAATGGGGGCATAGTGATATTAAAATCACGTTAGAGATTTACACCCATCTTGACAAACTGTATAAGCGCAGCAGTATGCAAAAGCTTGATTCCTATTTATCTGATGCAAGTCAGATGCAAGTCAAGCAAGGATGAAAAGTCGCATAGCACCGCCGTTTTTAAGGCTTTTTAAGTTCGGCTCATAATCCGGTCGGTCCGGGGTTTGAATCCCTGATGGCCCACCAAATAAAAAAGCCCCGAAAATGGCAATCGCTGTTTTCAGGACCTTTTGCATGGACCCGAAAGGAAGAGAGCAAAGTGCAGGAACAAATTCTAACGATAGAGCAAATAATGCTTCACGCCATGCCAGCGGAAAAAGACCTCCAGGTAGGGGACTGGAAGCTTCGGCTGAATGGCCGGTATACGTATCGTGCAAATTGCGTATGTCCCTTTCATTATATGAAAACGGAGCAGACAGTGCAGAAAATCAGCTTATGTGAGAAAATCTTTTATCAGAACCGAATACCGGCTGTTTTTAAAGTGACACCGGTGCGGCAGCCTGGTCTTGCTGAACTGCTTACTGCCCGTGACTATCAGAAAGTAAAGACGGTCCATGTAATGGCTGCTTCTCTGAATATGATGTCCGCTGGCAGGTCGGCGGACATTTATGTTCAGTCAAGGCCCAGCGAAGAATGGATCTCCGCTTCTCTTGCCCTGTCAGGTGTATGGGAATCACATATGGCTGCGCTGCATTCGCAGATGATTTGCAGATGGTTTTTAGCCCTGTCCGTGTGCCGGAAGAAAAAGAAAAGGCCGATATTGCTACCAGCAAAGTAAATGCGATTGTACAGGCGCACAGCGAGGGCATTATCAGCACACAAATAGCACTGAAAGAGTTAAGTGAGCTTTCAGATGAAGACATTAAAGATGCAGACAATATGCCTGACATTGGAGATATTCCAACTGACACGCCAACAGATATACCAGAAAATACGCCAGATGAAGAATTTGCTGATGATGCGGATTTTGATGAAAATAAGCACCCGCGGCGGGAAGATGGAAAGTTTGGAGCAAAAGGAGAAAGCCCTGACGGTAAATTACCGAAAAGCCCCAACGAACAGTTGACAAATGAAGAAAATAGTGGTAAACTTAAATCTTATCAAAAAATAAGTGCCATAGGGAAAAACACTTTTCTTAAAGGATTTTCTAAGAGGAACCTTAACAGGCATTGGGATGGAGACAGCAAGCACCACGGCCATAAAGACATGTATCCAGAAATGACGAAAGAACAATATGCAAAAAGGGCGTTAGACTTAGTCCAAAGTGAAACTAATGAGCATATTCTTGGGTATGCTACAAAAGCAGGAGCGGTTGCAAGATACGATGTAAGGACCAACGATTTTGCAAAAGGAGATCCTAATGGCGGAATAGCCACAATGTTTAAACCAACATTAGGAAAGAAATATTTTGATAAATGGAAGAAAAGGGAGGGGATTTAATATGACTCGTAACAATCCTCGAGTTTGCCCTGTATGTGGCAAAGCGGTTTTTAAACATGCAGATGATTTCGAAATTTGTCCTGTATGTGGCTGGGAAGATGATGGGGTTCAATTAGATGAGCCCGACCTTGAAGGCGGTGCCAACGAAATGAGTCTGAATGAGGCACGAGAGGCATATCGGCAAGGAAAGCAATTAAGATAATTTCAGCAGAACAATTAACCGCCTTTCGAGGCGGCTTTTTTATGCCCTGCGTGAGGAAGTGAGATAAAGGATGAAGTTCAAGGCATGGGAAGCTAGAAAGCATATAGAAGCTTCTTATAAATCTGCCCTGCGGAAATTGGGCGGCTTTTTGTCAGATGGAATATTGGAAGGCGATACTTTCGACAAAGTCTTTAAAAAGCTGACTCATGCGCAGCAGTCAAAGCCTTTTAACCAATGGCCACCCTTCCGAAGATGTAACGGCAGATAATATACAGCTGTATGAAAAAGGGCACACACAAAACATAAGAAAAGGGACAGGTCCAAACGCTGGAATGACGGTAGCGGACCTATTCATAACAGACCCACAGCTGATTGACGAAATCCATAATATTGAGAGCAACGCACCAATTCAAGCGCTGTATGACCTTGGTGTGGAAATACAGGAAAACAGTGAATTTGACTTGCTGGTATCCAACTGTGCCCATAAGGATGATAGCCGCATGAACACCCGTGGCATTCCGGTTTCCTGTGAAGTGGACATTTGTGGCGCTCTGCTTGGGTACATCGGAATGTGCGTAACCGGTAGTACGGTGACTCTGCTGGATATTAACAATTCCGTGTCATGGGGCGGTGATTTTCCATCATTGGGGCAAAGCACTTTACAGTGCGTAAAATTTTTTAAAATTTCCGTGCAGTTTTATTCAAGTGCTTAACAAAATCATGGGAATGGTAAAAAATCCCGCGGCACCTGAATCTTTTTTGAATTTGGCTACTTAACAAAAATTAAGTTAAGTTAAATTTCAGTGCAATTTGTACACTTAAAATTGAAATAAATAGAAATAATTATGCAAAATGCTTGACAAAGAAAGGCACAAATGTTATATTTGTTTCGTACCGAGGAATCGAAAGTGGTGATAAAAATGGAAATACGTGATGGATGGATTTCAGAATAAGGGAAAGATGTCCCAGCCAAGGGGAAAGCTTCTGCTCCTCTTCCTGATTATTTTTGCAGCCTGCACGGTATGGCTGATTGCCTACCATGTCAGTGCCGCAGAGAATGAAGCGCAGATGACCGCTCTGCAGAAAGCTGCATTTTCTTCTCAGCAGGCTTCTTCTAGCCGGGAAATTCCCTCCGGCAGTTCTGCATGTAATTCTGCCACACTTTCTTCTAAAGTATCCAAAGCATCCAAGGCTTCCACTGCTTCCTCATCGGTACGCGCCCAACCGCGGTTTAAAAAGCTGCAGGAGCAGAACAGCGACATAGAAGCATGGATACAGATTGAGGGTACAAAGGTGAATTATCCGGTTATGCAGACGCCTAAGAATCCTGAATTTTACCTGCATCGCAATCTAAAAAAACAGGAGGAAAGCCGCGGACTTCCGTTTCTGGATGCAAAGTCCACACTGAAAAAGAGCAGAAACTACTTGGTGTATGGTCACAATATGAAGGATGGTACCGCCTTTGCCGGACTATTAGGATATTTGAACCAGAACTTTTGCAAAGAACACCCGATTATCCGTTTTGATACACCATACGGCATGGGGGACTATCGAGTAATAGCGGTTTTTCGTTCCAGAATTTACACAACAGACAGTAAAGCATTTAAGTATTATCAGTATGCGGATATTGAAACGCAGGAGGCTTTCAATACTTACATAACGAATGTGAAGAAGCGGGAGGACTACACTACCGGCATGACCGCTTCTTACGGAGACCAGCTGCTGACCCTTTCCACCTGTTATAAATATGTGGAAGATGGCCGGCTTGTAATCGTAGCCAAAAAGGTTAGATGAACTCCTAAAAGTTCACCTGACTCATTGGAAATAAAAACATTATTGATTCGGAAGGAGATTACAAATGAAAAGGTTTAAGAAGCTGGTAGCGGGCATCATGGCAATGGCTATGGTGATGACATCTGCGATTGCAATGACTGCTGTTCCCGCGTCGGCAGCAGGCAAGGAGGTAACCATCTATTTCCAGAACACAGAAAAATGGAGCAATGTATACGCCTATATGTGGGCAGGCTCCGGAAATATCAAAGGTACTCCGGCATGGCCCGGCAAACAGATGACCAAGGTTTCCGGCACAGATAACTGGTATGAACTGAAGTACACAGCAGGCACGGCTTTCAATGTTATCTTCAATGACAATGTGCAGCCAAAGCCGCACCAGACCGCAAATCACACACCGAAGGACCTTGCAGCTGACAAGGACGCTTACTGGTTTGTGCCGGGCGGTGCAACCGAATCCAACAACAATAATTATACACCGGCGGGTGCGGCAATTACCGTGTACACCGAAGCAAAGTCCGGATTCCCAAAGCCTGCAGCTACAGCGGCAACGACGAAAAACGGCACCACCGCGGCTTCCAGCAAGGCAGGCAGCACAGCCGCCGCAACAACTTCCACAGATTCTACGGCAACAACTGATGCTTCCCCGAAGACCGGTGACGCAAATGAAAACGCACCGATTATTGTTACAACCGCTGCGCTGCTTGCGCTTGCCGGTATGGGTACTATTCTCATCCGCAAAAGAGTAAAGGCTTAACAAATTTTACAGCCAAAGTTGCAAAAGCCGGGGGCACAGTAAAACACTGCAGCCCCCGGCTTTTATGAGAGTCATTCACTTTCCAGCAGAACACAGTTGGTGCTGTTGGCCTGATAATCCAGTGAGAGCATATCCAGCAGAATCTCCGTGGCGACCACCGCTTTGGTCCGGTTGGATATGTGTAGAATTTGTGAGCCGGTTTGGAAAAGGCCAGCACTTCCCAGACTCGCACAAATGACAAGGTCTTTGCAGGGGAAAAGCTGCTGTGCCTGCACACCTAGCAAATCCCCCAGCACAATACCGCGGCGCCCCCCGTGACTTTGCAGAAAAGCCGGGAGGCTGGCACTTGGGGAATTGATGAAGATGTCTTTTGTCAGAAAATACTGAGAAAATTCATCCATCAGGTACTGACAGCAGAAATCCTCCGTCAGAAGAAAGGGCTGCTTCGTTTGCAGCAGTGCTTTTGCCGTTGTAAACAGAGAACCATAGTTGGGTCGGATTTCACAGAATAGCGGGTCGTTCACCATACAGTCCATGAACAGGATGGGTACATAATAACCTTCGGTGATTTTTCGCACTGTCCGGTTGTCGGTGTCAATCATAAAGACGGCATCCAAACTGTGCTTTTTCACAACGCCCATATCCTGTGAAAGATTTCGGGTGGTGATGAGAATCGTTTCGTAACCCATGGTTCGCAGCTGATTGCTCAGTTCGGCGGCAAGGTCGTAGTAAAGCATTTTCTTTCCGGCGGAGTTGCTTTCTTTCAGGTTAATGATGACGCCAATCAGACCGCTTCTGGTCTTGCTGGAAGCACGCACTGCATGCGGTTCATAGTGCAGCCGTGTGGCAGATTCCATCACTTTCAGCCGTGTTTCATGGCTGATTTTCTCCTTCTCGGAATGATTTAGAACGTAGGATACCGTGGCGACGGAGATACCACAGTCTTTTGCAATATCTCGCATGGTGACTTTACGATTTTCCATATATAGCGCTCTCTTCCTTGTACTTATGTGGCTATTATAGCACCGGTAAAAATGAATGGCAATTTGAAAATTGTTTTTGTGGGAAGATATTTAGGGAGGTTGAAAAATGAAGAAAAAAGTCAGTTCTGTTATCCTTTCCTGCATTTTTTGGGGAAGCGGACAGTTTTTCATTGCAAAAAAGAAAGTTCGGGGAATTTTGTTCTTTGCGGTGCAGATATTGCTGGTGGCGATTGAGCTGCTTTCCGGCTATTGGCTCAACTGGTTTACCGGTGAAATTCAGAACTTTGACATAGGGATTTACGGCGGCTACTTCACCAAAGGGCTGTGGGGGTTGTTCACACTTGGCACAGTGCCGGGGGTTGGCGGCGACCATTCCACGATGCTGCTTATCAACGGAATTTTAGCGCTGATGGGACTGCTGGTGTTTGTGGGCATTTTCATCTGGAATATCCGGGACGCGTACCGGCTTGGACGGCAGCTGGATGAAACTGGGAAGATTGAAACGGTGTCAGGCCGTATCCAGCGGCGCAAGGCGTTTCCATATTTGGTGCTGCTGCCAATCGGTATCATTATTGCATTGGTCGTTTTTATGCCGATTGTGTTTTCTGTGCTGACAGCCTTTACGAACTATGATGCAAACCATATGCCACCGGCACAGCTGGTCAGCTGGGTGGGACTGAAAAACTTCGCCAAGCTTTTCAATGTGCCGATTTGGTCACAAACTTTCTTCAGTGTGCTGGGCTGGACAGTTGTCTGGGCAGTGTGCGCAACTTTTTCCACATACTTTCTCGGCTTGTTTCAGGCGCTTATTCTGAACAGCCGCCATGTCAAACACCGCGGTATCTTTCAGGCAATCTTTATCCTGCCATGGGCAATTCCGGGTATGATTTCACTTCTGGTATTCCGCAATCTGCTTAACGGGCAGTTTGGGCCACTGAATCAGTTCCTGATGGATATACACCTGATTCACAGCCGTATTCCGTTTCTGACTGACCCGACAATTGCGAAGATTTCTATAATTCTGGTAAACCTGTGGATGGGTTTCCCACAGTTTATGGTTATGCTGCTTGGCATTATGTCCAATCAGGATACCAATTTGTACGAAGCGGCAGAAATTGACGGTGCAAATAAGATGCAGGTGTTTGCACATATCAAGCTGCCGCTGCTGACCAACGCAACCGCACCGCTGATTGTTATGAACCTTGCGGGTAATTTCAATGCTTTTGGTTCCATCTACTTCCTGACAAACGGCGGACCGACCAATCCTTCCTACCAGTTCGCGGGCGATACGGATATTCTTATTTCATGGATTTACAAGCTAACACTGGACCAGCGGATGTACAATATGGCAGCGGTCATGAACATTCTGATTTTCCTCTTTATTGCTGCTGTGTCCATCTGGAACTTCCGCCGTACCAATGCATTTAAGGAGATGTGAGGTATGAAAAAAAGAGTAGATTCCTTTTTTGTGCATCTGGAACTAATACTTATGTCGGCGCTGGTGCTGATACCGATTGTCTGGATTGTGCTTTCCGCATTTAATCCGGGCAACGGTCTTGCAACCACCTCGCTGATTCCAAAAACACTGACGCTTGATAATTTCCGCCATTTGTTTCAGCAAACGAATTATAAGCGGTGGTTTTTAAATTCCCTGACAATCGCAGTGCTGAATACAGTTTTCAGTGTGGCACTGATTCTGATTACAGCATGGATTATGTCCCGGTTTAAATTCAAGGGCAAAAAGACCAGCCTGATGACGATTCTACTGTTGTCCATGTTTCCGACTTTTTTGTCCATGACAGCGCTGTATACGCTGTTCCTGAACTTCGGCCTGCTGGATAAACCTGTTGCATTGGTAATCATCTATGTGGCTGGTGCCATTCCTTATAATGTCTGGCTGGTGAAGGGCTACTTGGACGGCTTGCCGAAAGAAGTGGACGAAGCAGCCTACATTGACGGATGTTCGTATTTTGGAACATTTCGTAAAATTGTACTGCCGCTTTCTACGCCTATCATTACATATTGCGCGGTTTCCCAGTTTATGATGCCGTGGATGGACTATATTTTGCCGAATATGCTGCTTTCCAGCGATACCAGCAAAACACTGGCTGTTGGCCTGTATGGTCTGATTACCGGCCGTGAAAACACAAACTTCACCATGTTTGCCGCCGGTGCTGTAATTATTGCCGTGCCGATTACGATTCTGTTCATTGTTTTCCAGAAATATCTGGTACAGGGTATTACGGCAGGTGCAAACAAAGGCTGAAGTTATTTATACTAGGAGGCTATGATTATGAAATCGAAAAGAGTGCTTGCATTAACACTCAGCGTATTGATGGCTGGTTCTATGGCGGGCTGCGGAAAGCCTTTGCCGCAAAACGCAAAAACCGTTTCTGCGGCGGGCAGCGCAGCCGCTTCCTCCGCGACCGGTGAACTGAAACCGGAAAGCGGCGCAAAACTGACGTTCCGTACCAGCAGCGCAAGCCAGCTGAATTTTGCAAAAGCGATTGCAAAGAAATTTGAGGCAAAGTACGGTGTGCCGGTTACTGCTGAGGACGGCAGCGTCTATGACCAGAACAAAACGAATCTGGAAACTGTCTCTGGCAAAGGACCGGATGTCTTTATGAGCCCGCATGACAAAACCATTGAGAATCAGCGGGCGGGGCTTCTGCTGAAGTTGGATGGCCGCATTACTGCAAAAATGAAGCAGGATGTCAGCGACATTGCCATGAAGACGGTCACCGTGGACGGCGGTGTTTACGGTGTCCCGGTCTCCGTTGAAACCTATGTGATGTTCTACAACAAGAAGCTGGTCAAAGGTGCTCCGGCGACAAGTTTTGAACAGCTATTGAAGGAGTCAAAGAGCTTTAACAACGCATCACAGAATAAATTCTGGTTCCTTTCTAATGTCAGTGAAGGTGCAACTATTTATCCAATGCTGAGTACATACGGCTACAAGCCTTTTGGAAAAGACGGCACAGACAATGACAAACCTGATTTTGATACACCAGAATTTGAAAAGGGCTTGGAGGTACTTAAAAAGTATCATGATTTGATGCCTGCCGCGTCCGGTGACCTTGCAAACTGGGACTTCCTGACCAATCAGTTTGTTACTGGTAAGACTGCCTATCTTATCAGCGGCCCATGGAACGTCAAGACATTACGTGACTCCAAGACCGATTTTGGTGTAGCGCCGCTGCCAACATATGATGGTAAGAAAGAAACTTCCTTCGCCTTTGTACAGAATGCACAGGTTTCCGCTTACAGCAAGTATCCGAATGCGGCACAGCTTTTTGCACAGTATCTGGTTTCTGATGAGGGTGCAGAACTGCTTTACTCTGATGCTTCCTGCGTTACTTCCCGCAAAGACATTTCCAAGATTAAGGGACTGGCACAGGACAAACAGCTCAGTGCCATTGTAAAATGCTTCAACGAATCCACTCCAATGCCGACGGCCAAGCGCATCAGTTACTTCTGGACGATTTGTGCCAACGTTGGACCTTCAGTTTTTGACGGCCAGATGACGCCGAAGGCTGCTGCGACCAAGGCAAAAAGCGATTGGGATTCTTTCCTGAAAGAAGAATAAAATCTCGAATTTAGCTGCGGCTTCACGTTCCAAATAACAGGAAAGAAGGATAATATTTTGAATCTCCAGGGTTTTTGTCATATTCCAAAAAGCAACTACGCTTATGCGTACACAGACAAGGATTTAGACATCCGGCTGCGTACGGCGAAGGACGACTGTACAGAGGTGTGGGTAGTAATTTCGCTGAAGCATCGCTGGCAGGATAAAAAAGCATATAAAATGGAGAAAATTTTCTCCGACCGGCTGTTTGATTACTACCAGTATCGTTTTCATACAGAGGATTCACGGCTGGGGTACTACTTTGAAGTGAGCGATGGTACCCAGACGCTGGTTTACTCGGAATCCGGTTTTACGGATACGTTTGATGACCAGAATGCCTATTTCCATTACTTTCAGTACCCGTATATCAATGAAACCGACCTGCACCGCATTCCGGACTGGGTACATTCCACCATTTTTTATCAGATTTTTGTGGAGCGCTTCTGCAATGGTGACCGCACGAATGACCCTAAACCGCTGACACCGTGGGGACAGCCGCCAAAATCGCAGAGCTTTTACGGCGGTGATTTGCAGGGGGTGCTGGACAAATTGCCATATCTGCAGGAACTTGGTGTGAGTGGAATTTACCTGACACCGATTTTCCAGTCACCCAGTAATCATAAATATGATACAACGGATTACCGTAAAGTGGATGAGATGTTCGGCAGCAAAAAACTGCTCTGTAAACTGGTGCAGCGGGCACATGAGATGGGCATCCGCGTTGTGCTGGATGGTGTGTTCAACCACAGCAGCTGGTCATTTGCACCGTTTCAGGATGTGCTGGAGCGCGGGGAGCAATCTCCTTACAAAGATTGGTTCCACATCGACAGCTTTCCGGTGGGGCGCTTCACTGAGGAAGAAGCGCATGATTACACCAAGCCGCTTGACCTTTCCCGCCTGAATTACCGCGTCTTTGGTACCAGCCCCAGTATGCCAAAACTCAACACGGAAAATCCGGAACTGGAAGCGTACCTTTTGAATACTGTTTCCATGTGGACAAAGGACACTGGCATTGACGGTTGGCGGTTGGATGTATCAGACGAAGTGAACCATGGCTTCTGGCGCGATTTTCGCAAGACCGTAAAGGCGATAAATCCAGAAGCATTGATTATAGGAGAAAATTGGCACAATGCTTTTCCATGGCTGCAGGGTGACCAGTTTGATAGCGTAATGAACTACCCAGTCACAAAGTCGTGCATCCAGTTTTTTGCCCGGCGGGAGGTGGACGCCGCACAGTTTACGGAAGACCTTTCCGGCTTCCTAATGTGCAATTCCGAGCAAGCCGATTTTGCCATGCTTAATCTTCTGGACAGTCATGATACTATGCGCTTTTTAACATGGTGCGGCGGGGATAAGCGCCTGCTGCGTATGGCAGTATTATTTTTGTTCAGTTATGTGGGGATGCCCTGCATTTATTATGGAAGTGAGATTGGCATGGAAGGCGGCGGTGACCCGGACTGCCGGCGAACATTTGACTGGAACCGTGCAAACTGGGACGAGGATTTGTTTCACTTCTATCAGAGAATCATTGCACTGCGCAAAAAAGAAAAAGCACTGCAGTATGGAACAATTCGTATGTATGCAGAAGAAGGTGTGTTTTACCTAATCAGAGCCTGCGGAGAAAGCAGGTTGGCAACTGTGCTGAATAACACGGACCAGAAAAAAACGATTGCCCTGCAGGATGATTTTGAACCGTTAATCAGTACAGAGAGTTGGGAAAATGGGGTTTTAGAGCCATTTAGCGGATGTATTTGCAGGCTGTTTTAACCGGGAAGTGAGGCAGGCACACACAGGTTTTAGGCCGTTTTTAGGCGAACAATGCATCTGCTGACTATGGTGACGGCATCAATGTTTATCTGGTCGGCAGTGCCGCGCTGAATGCAGTTATATGGGAGCTGGCAAAAATAGTTGTGACCGCCAAAGCTGTTACGCCGCTTGCAGACACGATTGCCGATGGGGCAATTTGTATATATTAGCTTAGGACAGAACGACTGACGGCAGAATAGAATAGTTTGCTGCTGCAAACATAAAAAATGGACCAGGTGGGGAAAATACCGCCTGGTCCATTTTGATATCTGCTGTTTTTATTTAAGAAAGATAGGTTCGTTCCAAATGCAGCATCATGCAGGTGTAGCGCTGCAGGCAGCGAGCGTTTCTTCCTGCATGGACATCCTGCACACAGGGGAATATAGCCTGTTCCCAAAGGGAACGGTAAGTCTGTGCGCGGCTGGGGGAAGCATCAATGGCTTCTGCAATCGTCGGTGCAAACGTGTAGTATTCCTGTACCAGAAGATGACCTCCCGGCTGATGCAGAAGCCAGCTGTCACGAAAGCGGCGCAGCGTCTGCAGTTCGTCACAGTTGTCCGGCTTGCGCAGGGAGTGACAGACAGCCGTGGTAATATAGCACCCGTGCTTGCGCCAACCAGTGTTAATTTTATCAAAGCCAACGGCATTCAGCGGTTCTTCAGGATACCTGCTGTTCCATATTTTCAGGAAAGATTCCAGCACAGGGGACGCCTCCGGTACCGGACTGTCATGCAGTACGGGCAGCAGATAGACCGTTATCATCATGCGGTAAGCAAAAAAAGCACCGCTGCGGCTGCTACGGACATGGCGTGTTACCAGCTCGTCCGCAATGCGGGACATTATGGCATGGGCAAAGGACTCACAGTCTTCCTCTGTACCGCCGTGCAGGGCATTCAGGGCAATGCCAAGGCGGCTGCTGTAGGCGGCAAAACAGGTGGGATAGTCTTTTTTGGTAAAAGCGGGTTCTTCCTTTTCAAACCGGAACAAAGAGGGCTCCAGTGCGGTGAGGGCATGCTGCAGCCGCATTCCTCCGTCTGGTTCCAGCGTTGTGGAAGCAAACAGGGACTTAAGGTCAATCGGCTTGGCACAATACATACAGACGATTTTTCCGGTTTCTTCCGGCACATGCAGTTCCAGCCCGCAGTAAGGGCAGTGTATGATTTGATAATTCATAAAGGAGCCTCCTTTCGGCGGGATTTTTTATAAAATGAAATAATTATAGTATAACAGAATTCCTATATGAAAACAAGCGGGATGCCGTGCATAGAAAAGTACGGCCCCGCCTGTTTACAAAAAATTTACATTGCACACATAAAGGCGTATTTGATTTCCTTTATACTAATTTTATAATTTTTTGCGGTAAAGCAAAAAGCAGTCATCAAACAGAAGGGATTTTTGAGAAAGAGAGTGAGCCACTTGGTTAAAACAAATACTGCCGGTGATTTCTTTGAAATTACACCAAAAATTAGAGAACTGACACAGCTAAGTGTACAGCATGATGCCCTTGACCCCTCCCTTTACATGAAGTACGATGTAAAACGCGGCCTGCGTGATATCAATGGGGAAGGCGTGCTCTGCGGACTGACTGATATCAGTGAGGTACGGGCAAAGAAGATTGTAAACGACAAAAAGGTTCCTATCCCCGGCGAATTATACTACCGCGGCATTTCCATCAATGACCTAACACGCGGCTTTCTTACGGAAAACCGCTTCGGTTTTGAAGAAACAGCATATCTTCTGCTGTTTGGTGAGCTGCCTTCAGCCGGTCAGCTGGAGGAATTTCGCGGATTGCTGAACAAATACCGCACACTTCCGACCAATTTTGTGCGGGATATTATTATGAAAGCGCCCAGCTGCGACATGATGAATACATTGGCACGCAGTGTGCTGACACTGTATGCCTATGACGAGCGCGCCAATGACACCAGTGTGGAAAATACGCTGCGTCAGTGTATTGAGATGATTGCGCTGTTCCCGCAGCTGGCGGTTTACGGCTATCAGGCGTATGCCCATAATGCGGACTCCAGTCAGCCGTTTTTCATTCATACCCCGCGTGATAACCTTTCCACGGCGGAAAATATTCTGTATATGCTACGTATCGACAACAAATACAGTGAGCTGGAGGCACGTATTCTGGACCTCGCTTTGGTGCTGCACGCTGAGCACGGCGGCGGCAACAACTCTACCTTTACAACACACGTTGTCGCCTCTTCCGGTACAGATTCTTACTCTGTCATTGCGGCGGCGCTCAGTTCCCTGAAAGGCCCGAAACACGGCGGTGCCAATATCAAGGTCGTGCAGATGTTTTCAGACATGATGGAAAAAGTGCATGACTGGAACGATGAGGAAGAGGTCGGCTGTTATCTGCGGAAGCTGCTGCACGGCGAAGCCTTTGACCACAAGGGACTAATATATGGCATGGGACACGCTGTATACAGCATCAGTGACCCGCGCGCCCTCATTTTCCAGAAATTCGTTGAAAAACTGTCCGAGGAAAAGGGCAGGCAGAAAGAGTACGACCTGTATGCTATGGTGGCGCAGCTGGCACCCAAAATTATCGGACAGGAACGGAAAACATACAAAGGCGTCAGCGCAAATATCGATTTTTATTCCGGCTTCGTTTATTATATGCTGGGCCTGCCTATCGAGCTGTTTACGCCAGTCTTTGCCATGGCGCGTATCGCGGGCTGGAGTGCACATTTGCTGGAGGAACGCATTAACGGCGGCAAAATTATCCGTCCGGCCTACAAATCGGTTGCACAGCACCGGCCGTATGTGCCGTTTTCGCAGCGGCAGTAATCGTTGCCTTGTACGAAATCAAAAAGGTGACTTGACAGCTTGCGAGAAAACTCGTATACTGTTCTAAACCCGCTCTGCAGGCGGCGCCGTTTTGTGCTGCCCAAAAGACTGGATTCCTTTATTCCCATCAAAAAGATAAGACCGCGGTACGGCAGTACCGTTTGTAAAGGAAAGGCTCATCCGAAGAGCAGGTTTCTTCGGGTGAGTTTTTTTTCTGCGCAGAAAAAGCCGTCCGCGGGAAAGGAGAAACAATGACTGTTGCTGAAAAATTAGAGGCGCTGCGTCAGCAGATGACACAGCATGGGGCAGATGCGGTAATTTTGCCGACCAGCGACCCGCACATGAGTGAATACATTCCGGCACACTGGGAGTCTCGGCGGTGGTTTTCCGGTTTTACCGGAGATGCCGGCACACTGGTTGTTACGAAAAAGGAGAGCTGTTTGTGGACAGACGGCCGCTTCTTTATTCAGGCGGACCAACAGCTGAAGGGCACACCGATTCGGCTGATGCGTATGCGTGAACCCGGTGTTCCTACTGTTGGCGCCTATCTTGCAAAGGCAATTCCCGGGGGAAAAGTGGCGGTGGACGGCCGCATTTTTTCGGAGCTGGAAGCTGAAAATGTACAGAAGGAACTGGATACCACCGGTGCTAAACTCATCAGTTTGGACCTCGTAGCGGACGTGTGGAAAGAGGACCGTCCGGCGCTGCCGGAAACACCGGTTTACTTGCTGGAGGACCGCTATTCGGGCTGCACCTGTGCGGACAAGCTGGCACAGGTTCGTGCAGAGCTTAAAAAGGCCGGAGCAGATGCACAGCTGTATAGCCTGCTGGACGATGTTGCGTGGGCAACCAATCTACGTGCCGCAGATGTTGACTA
This sequence comes from Caproicibacterium sp. XB2, assembly GCF_044880635.1. Lineage (NCBI taxonomy): Bacteria > Bacillati > Bacillota > Clostridia > Eubacteriales > Oscillospiraceae > Caproicibacterium > Caproicibacterium sp. XB2. Next base: position 609,261 of record NZ_CP173227.1, read on the forward strand.
TAATCCTTTTGCCATTGCATTCCTACTGGTCACGACAGAAAAAGCATACCTGTATCTTGACAAAAAGCGGATTCAGGCATCAGCCGCGGATTATCTTGCAAAATCCGGCGTAGAGGTACGTCCCTACAACAAGCTGGAAGAGGACCTGCGTGCTGGTGCTGCTGCCGGAACCGTGCTGGTCAGCCGGGCAAACACCAGTTTTGATATTTGCACCTGCTTAGCAGAAAACAAGGACCGGAAGTTAGTGGCCGGCGGGGACATCATTACCAACCTGAAGGCAGTGAAAAACAAGACAGAATGTGCCAATATGCGCATTTGCCATGTTTACGACGGTGTTGCACTGGTACGCTTCAAAATGGAACTGGAGCGCCGCATGGCAGCGGGGGAGCCACTGACCGAATGGGATGCTGCGGAAATTGCCCACAAGTACCGTGCACAGCAGCCGGACAACCGCGGCGAAAGCTTTGAAACCATTGCGGCCTACGGCCCGAATGCAGCGATGATGCACTATGGCCCCACAAAAGAGCAGCACTCTGACCTACAGCCGAAGAGCTTTCTGCTGGTGGATTCCGGCGGACAGTACCTGACCGGCACGACGGACGTGACGCGTACATTCGCCATGGGCCCGCTGACACAGGAAGAAAAAGAATGCTTTACATGGGTGCTGAAGTGCCATATCGATTTGGCAGACGCCAAATTCCCGCAGGGCACTACCGGTCATGAGCTGGACGCTCTTTCCCGTGTGCAGGTGTGGAAGCACGGGCTGGATTATCGCTGCGGCACCGGCCACGGCGTGGGATACATGGGTGCTGTACATGAAGGCCCGCACAGCTTCCGGTCCGCGATTCCGCTGGTTCCCGGCATGACTATCACCGATGAACCGGGTATCTATATGGAAGGCAAGTTCGGCATTCGTACGGAAAATACGCTGGAAGTTGTTATGGACGAAAAAACGGAATACGGTCAGTTTTACGCGTTCCACCCGCTGACCATGTTCCCCATAGACCATACGGCTATTCTGCCGGAGCTGCTTTCCAGTGATGAAATTGCTTATCTCGACCGCTACCATGCCACTGTTTACCAAACACTGGCACCGCATCTGACAGCGGAGGAACAGGCATGGCTGAAGAACGCCTGCCGTCCGCTTTGCCAAAAATAAAACCGCAGGAAAGCTTGTATGCCCAGAAAGCGGAACACAGATGACTGGCTCCCTTTCACCGCAGTCTGTTTCATGCAGGCAGGCTGCAAAAATACAGGAGGAAATATGGTAAGACATCTAATCGACCCGTTAGACCTGTCCGTTTCTGAAATTGATGATTTGCTGAACCTTGCAGATGACATTTCTGCGCATCCCCAGAAGTACGCACATGCCTGCGACGGAAAAAAGCTGGCAACTTTGTTCTATGAACCAAGTACCCGCACCCGCCTCAGCTTTGAAACCGCCATGCTGAACATGGGCGGCAGCGTTATGGGCTTTCATTCTGCTTCAACCTCCTCCGCAACCAAAGGGGAAAGTGTAGCAGACACCATTCGAGTAGTTTCCTGCTTCGCGGATATCTGTGCTATGCGTCACCCCAAAGAGGGTGCACCCCGCCGAGCCGCACACTTTTCCAAAATTCCGGTTATCAATGCCGGTGACGGTGGTCACCAGCACCCCACACAGACACTGACGGACCTGATGACCATTCGCTGCAAAAAAAGCCGCTTGCATGACTTAACCATCGGTTTGTGCGGTGACCTGAAGTTTGGCCGTACGGTACATTCCCTGATAAAGTCATTGGCACGCTATTCTGGCATTCGGTTTATCCTCATTTCACCGGAAGAGCTGCGGGTACCCGGCTATATTATTGACGAAGTCCTGCGGCCGCAGAATATTCCATTCCAAGAGGTCAGAAGTCTGGATGAGGTCCTGCCAAAGCTGGATATCCTGTATATGACCCGAGTCCAGAAGGAACGCTTCTTTAACGAAGAGGACTATGTCCGTCTGAAGGACAGCTATGTGCTAACGGCGGAAAAAATGAAAGCAGCCAAACCGGATATGTACGTTCTGCACCCGCTGCCGCGTGTCAATGAAATCTCACTGGACGTAGATGACGACCCGCGTGCCGCCTACTTTGACCAGGTCCAGAACGGTGTTTATGTGCGCCAGGCTTTGATTTTAAGACTGCTGGGGGTGAAGCTGCCATGCTGAATATTGATTCTTTACAGACAGGCATTGTCATAGACCATATCGAGGCCGGCACCAGTATGCGTATTTACGACCTGCTGCAGCTGGAAAAGCTGGACTGCTGTGTTGCTGTCATTAAAAATGCGCGCAGCAGCAAGTACGGCCGCAAAGATATTATTAAAATAGAGGGCAACGTAGATGTCGATTTGGACGTCCTGGGCTTTTTGGATCCAAACGTAACCGTTAACTATATTGAAAACGGACATATTGCGAAGAAAAAAACGCCGACACTGCCCAAGTATATTAAGAATGTTATCAAATGTAAAAATCCCCGCTGTATTACAACCATAGAAGAAGGCATTGACCAGGTTTTTCAGCTGTGTGACGAAAAAACACGCCGCTACCGCTGCATTTACTGCGAACAGGAATACAAGCGTCCTGTGGATTGATTAGAAAGAATGCAACAAAAGAGGAAAGGCAGACCACTAAAGCGGTGGCTTGCCTTTCCTCTTTTTCTATAATAAAGCGGCCGTGAATTATTTGCGAATCTTTTCTTTGCACTGGCCGGAACGGTAAGCTGCCAGGAGGTCTTCCAATTCCGCTATTTGCTGACGCAGTTCGGCGCCGGTGTCTGTGTCACCGACGGTCACGCGCTTTTTAACCGCTTCTACAATCTGTACCTTGGGGCTTTGCTCTTCCATTCGTTTGCCAGGAGCCAGCGGCATGTGCTGCGCCAGTGCTAGATAGTGTGAGTTGTAAACCAACGTATAGCCGCCGATGCCGGTCTGATTTTGGTAGGCTTTGCTGATGCCGCCGTCTATCATAAAGAGTTTTCCGCCAGCCTTAATGGGGGACTCTCCCTCTTTCAGACGAACGGGCACATGGCCGTTGATAATATGGCTGGTGGCGGGGTCCAGTCCGAACTCTTCCAGAATATTTTCACAGACTTTTTGGTCATCCAGATGGGTATAATAAGGATTCATGACCTCCACGCGTGTTTTCGGGTCGTCCAGAAAATACCGTTCAAACATGGACAGCTTGCTCTTTCCGAACAGAGGAGAAAGCGGACCGCACCACAGGTACCATGCGAAATCGGCGGCGTTTTGTTGGACGTGGCTGCCATGCGGCGAGAAGAACATCTGCCGCACAGTCGTATCTATGTAGTCAAAATAGGACTTGCCGCTGTATGTTTTGCCGTTAATGGAAACAGTGGCAAAGGAACCGTCCTTTTTCAGTGGAATGCAGCCATGATACAGCAGGTTTGAGTTACAGGACAGATACATGCTGCCGTTGGAGAACAGGAAGCGAATATGCCGCTGCAAGCGTTCCGAATGACTGAAAGAAGAAACCAGTGCGTGCATAAGCTCCTGCTCTTCCGCTGTCAGTTTCAGCGGGGATTTGGGGTTTACAGTGGGGAAGAGGGTGTCCCGCAGCGGATAGGTAGTACCATCTACCCGAGTGGTATTTGCGGTGAAGTCAATGCGTTCCAGCAGCAGACGGTTTTCCATATGGTATTCGGGGTGCCGGTGAATCAGCTGCCCTTCCAGCTTCAGCTGGATAATCGTGATGGCTTTGTGCATTTTTGCCGCCAGCGGCAGGTCAACGGGGTCATATTCGTTTGCATCCAGTGTGTGGGGAGAGAAGCAGGAGCAGGGGTCATCGGCATAAATGCGGGCTGCAAAATCGGACAGCGGGCGCAGGTTAATACCATAGCCGTCTTCCAGCACATCAAAGTTGTTGTAGCTAATGCCGAGGCGCACCACGTTGGCAACCAATGCCGGACTTCCGCAGGCGGCACCCATCCAGGACATATCGTGGTTGCCCCACTGAATGTCGATGTCTCGCTGCTCCATTAAGGCATCCATAATCACGTCCGCGTGTGGGCCGCGGTCGAACACGTCGCCGATAATATGTAGGCGGTCTACTAAAATGCTTTGAATCAGGTAGCACAGCGCAATAATGAAATCGTCCCCCATGCCGGTTTCCACAATCGTAAAAATGATTTCATGGGTATAATGCTGTTTGTTGCTGCCGCTTGCGTGCATCAATTCGTCTATGATGTAGGCAAAGTTTTCCGGCATTTTTTTACGGACTTTGCTGCGGGTGTACTTGCTTCCGGCATCTTTGCACAGCTCTACTAGGCGGTAAATAGTAATGCGTGACCAGTCGTCATAATTTTCTTTTTGGCGGTGTGCTTTTTCCAGTCCGGATTCCGGGTAATAGATGAGTGCAGCAAGCTCGTCCTGCTCATCGGTGCCAAGGCTCTGTTCAAATAAGTCGTTGATTTTCCGGCGGACAACACCGCTGGCGCTGCGCAGTTGGTATAGGAACGCACCGCTTTCCCCGTGCAGGTCACTGAAAAAGTATTCGGTTCCCTTTGGTAGGGTGAGAATGGCCTTTAGGTTAATAATCTCAGCGGCGGTGGCCTGTGCAGTTGGGTAGGTTCGGCTCATTAGCTTTAGGAAGCGTTCATCCTTCATGGTTACAAATCCTCTCCTTTTTTGGTGGCCTAATGCCGCCATGTCGAATGATTTTGTGACTGAAAAAAAGAAACAAATAAAATTTGCAAGCACTTTTTATAGATATTATACAATCTATTCATTATTGTAACCGCAAAGCACTAAAAAATCAATCTTAATCTGAATCTAATCCGCATTTAACATGGATTTTACACAGGATAAATAAAATGAAAATCGAACGCAGAGGGCAGAATAAAAGGAAACAAACAGAAAAGAGGGCCTTGGTTATGAAAAAAAAAGTAGGTTCTGTTTTAACAGGAGCCATGTGTATGGCGGTTTTCTTTGCGGGGTGTCAGTCGGCCGCGCCGTATTCCGGAACAGGCAGCGGTACAGGTGCTGTTTCCGGTACAGTGATTGGCTCCGGCTCCTCCGCACTGCTGCCGCTGGCGCAGAATGCGGCAAAAGCTTTTAAAGCCAAGAATCCGAATGTTTCGGTTACACTGAATGCCGGCGGTTCCGGCACAGGCCTAAAGCAGGTTGCCGACGGTTCGGTTGATATCGGCAATTCGGACGTTGCCGCCGCGGCCAAGCTTTCATCTGATAGAGCATCTGTACTGGTTGACCACAAAGTTTGTGTTGTTTCCATGGCAACGATTGTCAACAAGGACGTGGGGGACAAGGTTAAAAACCTGACCAAAGAGCAGTTAATTGATATTTTCACGGCAAAGACAAAGAACTGGAAAGAAGTTGGCGGGCCGGATGAACCGATTGTTCTGATGACGCGTCCAAAGACCTCCGGAACCCGCGCACTGTTTGCAAAATATGCGCTGGGGGGTAAGGAAGAGGCCTCAAATGCAGCCCTCGAAACTGACAACTCCGGAATTTTGCTGAAAAGCATTGAAGAGAATAAAGGCGCCGTCGGTTATGTTGCGCTCAGCTATCTGGTGGGCAACAACAAGGACCGTGTTTCCACCATTTCGATTGACGGGACGGCACCGACACTAGAAAATACCTACAACGGAAAATACCCAGTTTGGGGCTACGAGCATATGTACACAAAGGGTGAAGCCAAAGGCGCCGTAAAAGCATATCTCAATTATATTGTATCCAGTGAATACAGCGGCAAAATGGAGGAACTTGGCTATGGCGTAACTTCCAAAATACAATCGTCTGTTACCAACAGCCGCAACGCGGAAGAAAACAAATCCAGCAAGTAAAGAAACCCAGCGGAAAAAGGCGGACGTGCGCTGCCTTTTTTCATTGCAGAGAAAAGAGGAATGCAGAGCAAATGAAGGGAAAGCATAAGGTCAGGAAGGACAACGCCGGCCGTATTGTGGTGACCGCCTTCGGCATTTTTATGATTGCCATTACGTTCGCCATTGGAATTTTCCTTGCGTACAAAGGGCTGGGTACGTTTACAAAGTATGGACACAGTGTGGGGGAATTCCTGTTTTCTTCCCACTGGGACCCGGCGGATGATTTTACGGGCGGCGGCTCGGTCGGTGCGGCGGTTTTCATTGTCGGCTCACTGCTGACCTGCGGCTTGGCTTTGCTCATTGCGCTGCCGGGCAGCATCGCTTCCGCGGTGTTTATGACTGAAATTTCCCCGCGCTTTGGGGAACGTGTCTTTCAGCCCGCGGCGGAAATCTTTGTTGGAATCCCGTCCGTTGTGTACGGCTGGGTTGGCATGAGTGTGCTGGTGCCGTTTATCCGTCGTGTGTTTCACCTGCAGATGGGATACGGTGTACTCACGGCGGCAATCGTATTGGCAATTATGATATATCCGTCTATTACGACCGTTTCGGCGGATGCCATTCGCGGTGTTTCGCGCAGCTGCCGGGAGGCTTCCTATGGCTTGGGGGCCACCCGTTGGCAGACCATTTATAAAACGGTGCTGCCATCGGCTAAGTCCGGAATTTTTACGGGCATTATATTGGGGCTGGCACGCGCCTTTGGCGAAGCGCTGGCGGTGGCCATGGTCATTGGTCAGCGCAAAGCTTTTCCGGTCAATATCTTTTCACCGACGACCAACCTGACTGCGGCCATTGCCGCGGATATGGGCGGCGCGGCGGAAGGCGGCGAGTATAACACAGCATTGTGGACCATGGCACTGCTGCTGCTGCTGATTTCCCTCCTGTTCATTTTTCTGGTACATCTTATTTTGGGAAAGGCGGAAAAGGGAAAATGAAAAATAAAGAACAAGCACAGGCAGCAAGCCGACGCAGCCGCACAGCGGACCGCTTCATGACCGGTGTGTTTTACGCAGTGGCGGGCTTTTTCCTACTGTTGCTGCTCGCTTTTGTGGCGTACATTTTGATTAATGGCTTTCGGGATGCAACACCGCAGATGCTTTCCTTTACAGAGGACGGCGTGGGCAACCAACTGTTTAATACGCTTTATCTCGTCTTTTTAGCACTGCTTATCAGTGTCCCAATTGGCATTTTGGCGGGTATTTATTTGGCTGAGTACGCGAAGGACGGCCCACTAACACATTTTGTCCGCATTTGTGTGGAAGCGCTTTCTTCACTGCCCTCAATTGTCATCGGCCTGTTCGGCTATCTGGTATTCATTTTAATGACGCATTCCCAGTGGAACCTGTTTGCCGGTGCGCTGGCTGTTTCCCTTTTGTGTCTGCCGCTGATTACCACAACAACAGCAGACGCTTTTCGTGCACTGCCACAGGAGTATAAAGAGGGAAGCCTGGCGCTGGGCGCAACACACTGGCAGTCCATTACCAAAATGCTGCTGCCGGCCTGTGTCCCGCGCATTATGACCGGCGTCATTTTGGCCGCCGGCCGCGGATTTGGGGAAGCGGCAGCGTTGCTGTACACGGCGGGTATGAGTACCGACATCAACTGGAGCAACTGGAATTTGGCCTCGCCAACCTGTGCGCTCAACCCATTCCGCCCCGGTGAAACGCTGGCTTTGCAGGTATGGGCTTCCCGAACGGAATCGATTGCCGCCAATGCGACGCAGATTGCCAACTTCAGTTCCGCCATTCTTATCCTGTTGGTGCTGCTTTTCAGCCTGCTGGCACGTCTGCTTAACCGCCATTTGGACCGGAAAGCAACCGGTACCGAGTCATGAACCGAAAAATAGGGAGGTTGCGTATGAATAACGGAGAAATGACATGGAGCAGCAGTATCCGCACAGCGGCCGCTCCGCAGACAACGCAGCAGGAAAAAACTGCTGCACAGCTGGCAGATGGGGAAGAGGACAAAACGGTTTATGGGGAACTTTCCGGTATCGACCACGTCAAAGTCGGCATTGAAAATCTTAACCTGTACTATGAAAGTGCACAGGATTCCCTGCACGCGCTGAAAAATCTAACTATGCGGATTGCATCAAACCGCATTACGGCTTTTATCGGGCCTTCTGGATGCGGCAAGTCCACTTGCCTGAAAACGCTGAACCGTATGAATGATTTGGTCCCTGGCTGCCGCATTACCGGCTCCATTACAATAGACGGACAGGACATTTATGCACCGGATATGGATGTAACCCTGCTGCGCAAACGGGCAGGCATGGTCTTTCAAAAAGCCAACCCCTTTCCCATGAGCATTTATGATAATATTGCCTATGGACCACGCATTCACGGTACTAAGAACAAGGCAAAACTGGACGAGATTGTGGAAACCAGCCTAAAGGCAGCGGCCCTGTGGGACGAAGTAAAAGACCGGCTGAAAAAAAGCGCGCTGGGTATGTCCGGCGGGCAGCAACAGCGGCTGTGCATTGCACGGGCGCTGGCTGTGCAGCCAGAAATTCTATTGATGGATGAACCCACCAGTGCGCTGGACCCAATCTCTACACTGAAGATAGAGGACCTGATGGACGACCTGCGCAAAAAGTATACGGTCGTTATTGTGACACATAATATGCAGCAGGCGGCCCGCATTGCGGACAATACAGCATTTTTTCTGATGGGGCATTTGGTGGAATACACAAATACAACCGCTATGTTTAATAACCCCACAGACGCACGCACCGAGCGCTATATTACAGGCCGTTTCGGCTGACAAAGACCGGGCGGAGATTTGGACAGAATGCAGTCAGTATGCTATGATAAGGGAGGCAGTCAAGTTGCCCAGAAAACATTTTGACCAGGAGCTGGAACAGCTTACACAGAGAATTACCGAAATGGGAGATGCCATTCACGAACGGATTGTGTCTACTATCCGTGTGCTTCGTACCGGGGATACCGAACTTGCCCGGCAGATTGCAGGAAGTGACGGCAGCATTGACCATATGGAAAATGAAAACGAGAAGCTTTGCCTGAACCTAATTGTCAGTCAGCAGCCGATTGCCAGTGACCTGCGCACCATTGCCGGCAGTTTAAAAATCCTGACGGATATGGAGCGGGAAGCGGACCAGTGTGCGGACATCTGTGAAATGGTTGCTGCCGAGGGGTTGTCGGACAGCCAAAGCTTGCCGCTTAGCCATATCGTTGCCACACTGGAAAAAGTGGATAATATGTTTTCTGGAGCGATGGATGTTTTCCTAAGCCAAGATGTGGAGCGGGCCAGAGAAATTTGCCAAGCCGATGACGAAGTGGACGCTCTGTTTGGGAAAATTGTATTGGAAGTTTGCACGTCCATTGCGCAGAATTCGTCCCATGTCATGCGTGACGCGGATTTATTGTTCATTATTAAATATGTGGAACGCATGGGAGACCACGCAACCAATATCGCGGAATGGGTTATCTATATGGTAACAGGGGAACACAAAGATTTAAATAAAGGTGGGAAAATTATTCCCTGACGGGCTTTCCTGTAAGAGAAATGCCGGAAGAGGAGGAACAGGCAGTGGCACTGGTGTATATCGCAGATGATGAACGGAATATTCGAAAGCTGATTGCATTTGGCTTAAAAGACGCCGGCTTTGAAACCGGCGAATTTCCGGACGGAGAAACGCTGCTGCAGGGCATCCGTCTGCGGCGGCCGGATGCCGTCCTGCTGGACTGGATGATGCCGGGAATGGATGGTCTGCAGATATGTCGTGCTCTGCGGCAGAACGAGAAAACACACGCGATTCCCATTTTGATGCTGACCGCAAAAGGGGAGGAAATTGATAAAGTCCTGGGCCTGGAAATGGGCGCAGATGACTACATAACAAAACCGTTCGGCATAAAGGAATTGTGTGCCCGTGTGCGTGCGGTGCTGCGGCGTGCTTCTCGGCAGCCGAACGTGCCGGAGTCGGTCCTGAATGGGGCGGGCATTCATGTGGACGTTACCCGCCATACCGTACAAAAAGTTGGGCAGGAAGTGGAGCTGACCGCAAAAGAATTTGACCTTTTGTGTATGTTGATGCGTCACGCGGGCAAGGTCCTTACACGGGACACCCTGTTGGACAAAGTCTGGGGTGTGGCCTATTTTGGCGATACCCGCACTGTGGACGTTCATGTGCGTTACCTGCGTCAGAAAATAGAAGATAATCCGGACAATCCCACTCGAATCCTGACTGTGCGCGGTGTAGGCTACAAATTTTGTACACAGGAGGCGGCTGAGAACACTTGAAAAAGAAAATGGCGCTGCTGAATGTTCTGATTGTTGTGGTCAGCTTTGTGGCAGCTTTTTTGTTATGCGCTTTTCAGCTGCGCAGCCAGTATCAGCGGGAATTCAGCCGACGGCTGGACGCGGTTCTGTCCCTTTCTTCGTTGGAGTCCGAGCAGTTTGCAGAAAATCCGCAGAAGGAAGCACAGAGGCTTGGCAGTGCCCTGCAAAAAGCAGGGCAGCAGGTGCGTGTCAGCATTATTGAACGAAGCGGCCGTGTGATTGGGGACAGCGAATGTAAGGATATCCACGAAAACCACTTGCAGCGGCCGGAGGTACAGCAAGCCCTGCACAGCGGCCGCGGCTATGACCTGCGTCAGAGTGAAACCACACATGAAGGGTATTTGTATGCGGCACAGCGCGTGAATGCCCAGTATATTCTGCGTGCAGCGCTGCGCACAACCGAAATGGATACGGCCATGCGGAATTTGGCGGTCACAGCGGGTATTTGTTTGGCTGTCGGCATTTTCATTGCATGTGCGGCAACACTGCCGATGCTGTCCCACACGTTTCAGCCGCTTCAGGAACTGACCAGTGCGGCGGAGGAAATCAGCCGGGGAAATTACAGCAGCCGAATGTCTGTAAAGAATCCCAATGATGAGGTAGGCAGACTGGCACGCTCGTTTAATCGAATGAGCTGCAGTACCGAAAATGCCATACTAGAGCTGCGCCACAGCCAAAGCCGTCTGAAAAGTTTGCTGGAAGGCATGGACGACGGTGTACTTGCCATTGACGGGGAGGGACGCGTCCTGTTCTTTAATGAACGGCTTCGAAAGTTGCTTTCCTGTCCCAATCTGGCGGTCGGTTCGTCCCTTGACAGCAGCCTGCTGTTAAATCATGTTGGCAGAGTTATGCAGCAGGCACGAATAAGCGGCGTACCCTATAAGGAACAAATTGCCGGTGTGACGGAGGGCCAGCAGTTTACCGTGTATGCGGCGGTGGCGGAAGAGGATAAATGTGTTTTGGCTGTTGTCAGTGACATCAGCCGCATGAAGCGCTTAGAGCAGATGCGCAGTGAATTTGTGGGCAATGTCACCCATGAGCTGAAAACACCGCTGACCTCTATCCGTGCCAGCATCGAGCTGCTGAAAAGCGAAAATCGTGATGCCGAAACCCGAGCCTATTTTTACGATGTGCTGGATATGGAAGCGGAACGTTTGCAGCACCTGATTGACGATATGCTGGCGCTTTCCCGTTTGGAAAATATGCGGGAGGACCCGGCGGCGCACCCTGTCAGTGTAGCGAAAGCGGTTGCTGCCAGCGTGAAGCGGCTGAAGCCCGCCGCACAGAAAAATGAGGTCACTGTCAGCTGTCAGGTGGACCCTGCGCTTTATGTCTGCTGTTCTCCCATGCGGCTGGAGCAGCTGTTTGGCAACCTGATTGAAAATGCGGTCAAGTATAACCGGCCCGGCGGCACCGTTACGGTGACGGGTGCAGTACAGCGGGAGGCCGCTGCTGTGCGGGTACAGGATACGGGAATAGGGATTGCGCCGCAGCATATTCCGCGTCTGTTTGAGCGGTTTTACCGGGTAGATACCAGCCGATCCCGTGAAATCGGCGGTACGGGATTGGGACTTTCTATCGTGAAGCACATCGCCGTTTTATACGGCGGTGATATCAGTGTGGAAAGCAAGGTCGGGGAAGGCTCCACCTTTACGGTACGTCTGCCGCTGGCCTGCCCGAAAGCAGAAAACAATAGCCTGCCGGATTAAAAAAGAAGGTCCTCGCTGTTTTGCGAAGACCTTCTTTTACGCTTTTTTAATAAATTCTGTTTTACAGACTGGACATTTAATGCAGATCTTTCCGCGTCCACGCGGAACACGTAGGGTGGCTTTGCACTTTGGGCAACGGTAGTAGCGATAGACCTTGCGGTCTGCCCAGCGTGCGCGCCCGGTTTGAAAAGAACGGAAAACTGGCTGCATGATAGAAAGGAATTTTTGATTTTCCGCCCAGCGCTTTTCATTTTTACGGGACAGCATACGGTACAGTGCGAACAGCAGGACCGCAGTCGACAGAACTGCAAAAATCAGGTAGGGCAAACCGTGAAGGAACAGACAGACAACATTGAGGATAAGGAACAGTACAAACAGCCCCAGCATCAGTTGGTCAGGACCATGGCGCCCGTACATGAACCTCTGCAGCCAATTCATATAATACCACCTTCTATAAAAATGAAAAAATTCGTCTTTGTTATCGATTGTACAACAGGGACGGCGCTATTTCAATGAGATATAAAGTAATTTTAAACATTCTTTACAACTTGTTCAAGAAAGCCGGACAGGAATTTATCTGCATCTGCGGGAATGACTTTATATTTCAATAAAGGAATTATATATCCCTTTCCCATGCGGTATAATGTAGGAAAAGAAAATTTATACAGCCGAGGTGTTCGTGTTTTGGAAACTGCAAAACTGTATTATGAAAATAGCTATCAGCGTACTTTTCGTGCAAAGGTGCTTTCCTGTGAAAAAACAAAGTCTGGCTGGCAGATTGTCTTGAACCGCACTGCTTTTTATCCGGAAGGCGGCGGACAGCCGGGCGACCAAGGTGTGTTGGACCGCGTAAATGTGCTGGATACACATATCAAGGACGGCTTGATTCTGCACCAAACAGACGCACCTCTTCCGGTTGGCAAGCAGGTGACCGGCGGCATTAACTGGCCACTGCGCCGTTCGCGTATGCAGGAACATACAGGTGAGCATATTCTTTCCGGTGTGCTGCACCGCTTTTTCGGTGTTACCAATGTCGGCTTTCACATGGGCAGTACCTGTGTGACGCTGGATTTGGACAAGCCGCTGGATGAAAGCCAGATTCTGCTGGGGGAGCGTCTTGCCAATGAGGCCGTTTACCAAGACCTGCCGGTGCAGATAAGTTACCCGGACGCGGAAACATTGAAAACGCTGGACTATCGCAGCAAAAAGGAACTGACCGGCCGTGTGCGCATTGTAACGATTCCCGGCTATGATGTCTGCGCTTGCTGCGGCACACACGTCGCGCACACCGGTGAAGTCGGTATGGTCAAGGTGCTGAATTGGATGCACTACAAGGGCGGTGTACGCATCTTTATGCTGTGCGGCAGCCGCGCGCTGAAAGATTACAGCGGCCGCCTTGCTGACATCAGTGCGGTTTCCAATCTGCTTTCCGCAAAACCGGAGAAGGCGGCGGAAGCCGTACAGCATGTTCTCGAAGAAAAAGACACCCTGCAGCGCCGGCTGGATAGCGTACAGAACGAACTTTTCACTGTCAAGGCAAACGAAGCCACACCGGGTGAAAATGGCCTTCTGTGTTGTTTTGAAGATGGTTTGCGGCCGGATGATCTGCGCCATTATGCGTCACTGCTGGCGTCCAAGTGTCCGCGTGCAGCAGCTGTTTTCAGCGGAAAAGACGGCAGGTATCGTTTTGTTTTGGCCAGCGAAAAAGAGGACGTGCGTCCGCTGGGCAAAGAAATGAGTGCGGCGCTGAACGGCCGCGGCGGCGGCAAACCAAATTTCATACAGGGACAGGTACAGGCTTCCTGCACCAAAATTGAAAACTGGTTTGCACAAAAATAATCAATCAATTTTTGTCCTTTGGAAGGCAGCAAAGACTGGACAGAAAAAAGGCCTTGCAGAGAATCCTCTGGCAAGACCTTTTTGTTTCAAAAATTTCTGCTTTTTATGACAAGGGACCGGAATAATTAGATGTCTTCCGGGTCGACAACTGTCTTATCTTCTGTCTTTGCGTAGGTCAGTTTATCAACAATGTCACGGGTATCGCGGGCAATCATCAGTTCCTCGTTGGTATTGATGACATACACTGGTACCAGAGAATCAAATGCGCTGATTTTGCCTTCTTTGCCAAGCTTTGTTGCATCGTTTGCCACACCGTCAATCTTAACACCCATGTAGTGCAGATAACGGCAGACGTTGTAACGCATGACAGGCTGGTTTTCACCGATGCCTGCTTCAAAGGTAATGACATCTACGCCGTTCATAGCAGCAGCGTATGCGCCGATGAACTTTGCAATCTGATAGTTCAGAATCTGATGAGTCAGGATTGAACGGTGTTCGCCGCGGATTTCTGCATTGGTGACATCACGGTCATCCGCATAGCCGGAAACACCCAGCATACCGGATTTGCGGTTCAGGATGTTGTCCATCTGGTCCGGTGTCAGGTTTTCTTCTTTCATAATATATGTAACAACGGAGGGGTCCAGGGAGCCGGAACGTGTGCCCATCATGAAGCCGTCCAGAGGCGTCAGGCCCATGCTGGTATCTACTACTTTGCCGCCCTCAATAGCTGTAATGGAGGAGCCGTTGCCAATGTGGCAGCTGATAATCTTCAGGTCTTCAATTGGTTCATGCATCAGGTGGGCAACATGCATGGAAACATAACGGTGGCTGGTGCCGTGGAAGCCGTAGCGACGGATTTTGTACTTTTCGTAGTATTCCCACGGAATCGGATAGATAAAGGCCTTTGCGGGCATGGTAGAATGGAAGCTGGTATCAAATACAACAACTTCCGGCATGTCTTTGCCAAAAACTTCCTGGCAGGCATTGATGCCGTCCAGTTCGGGGCGGTTGTGCAGTGGTGCCAGCGGAATAAGGCTTTCAATGCCTTTCTTCACTTCATCAGTGACAAGAACAGAGGACTTAAACAAATCGCCGCCCTGCACAATGCGGTGGCCAATCGCGGAAACCTCACTCAGGTCTTTGATGACGCCATAAGTTTTGTCCACCAGAACTTTTGTGACCATCTCAAAAGCGGCCTTATGATTGGGAATGGAAACATCCTCACCCATTTTGCGGCCGTCAGCAGTGGTCACACCAAAGTGACCATTTTCCTGACCGATGCGCTCACAGTTGCCTTTGCACATCATTTTTTCCGTATCCATATCAATCAGCTGATATTTCAAAGAAGAACTGCCCGCATTGATGACAAGAACTTTCATTTTTGGAACCTCCATTATTCATTTATTCATTTTCTATGTCATTCAGCTTGGAAAGAGCCTAAATACGGTATTATAATAATACAAAAAGCATAGAAATTCAAGTCCGGTAATTGTTAAAAAGGGAGAAAGGAACCCATGCAGCTGGCAATCATTATTGCAGAATATGACCCATTCCACCGCGGCCATATGGCGCTGGTGCGTGCGGTGCGTGCGGCGGGTGCCACCCATGTGGCGGCCATTATGAGCGGCAGCTTTTTGCAGCGGGGCGCGGCGGCCTGCTTTTCCAAGTGGGCGCGAACCCGACAGGCCCTTGCGGGCGGCGTGGATTTGGTCGCCGAGCTGCCGGTTCCATGGGCTGTTTCCGGTGCGGAAACTTTTGCGCGGGGCGGGGTGGCACTGGCGGATGCGCTGGGCGCGGATATGCTGGCCTTTGGAAGTGAATGCGGCAGTGCAGACCAGTTGCAGCGTGCCGCGGAAGTGCTGCTGTGCCCGGAATTCGGTTCCCGGCTGCGGCGGCTGATGAAAGACGGCACGCCGTTTGCCGTGGCCCGGGAAGCAGCCGTGACTGCGCTGGCAGGGGCGGATACGGCTGCACTGCTGCGTACGCCCAACAACATTTTGGGAATTGAGTATTGTAAGGCAATGAAAATACAGCAAAGCCGTATGCAGCCATTTACCATCTGCCGGCAGGGAGCAGAACACGGCAGTATGTCCGAAAGCAGCATTCCTTCTGCCAGCCGTATCCGAACATTGGTGCAGAGCCATGGAAACTGGGCCGATGCACTGCCGGAAGGAAGCGCCGCCGTTGTGCGGCGGGAACTGCAGGCGGGCAGGGCACCAGCCTCTCTTGACCGGCTGGAGCGTGCAGTCCTGTATCGTCTGCGCACTATGTCACGCGCGGAATATGCCAGCTTGCCCGACCTTTCCGAGGGGCTGGAAAACCGGATCTTCAAGGCGGCACAAAGGGCGTGTTCGCTGGAAGAATTGTTTCGCCTCACAAAAACCCGGCGCTACAGTCTGGCACGGCTGCATCGGGTGGTGCTTTCTGCTTTTCTTGGCTTGCGTGCGGCAGACAGTACCGATTATCCGCCCTATCTGCACATCTTGGGCTTCGGTCCCGGCGGCCGGCAGGTCCTTGCCTGTGCCGCGGGGAAGGGTGCACTGCCTCTGCTGACACATACTTCCGACAAACAAAGACTTGACAGCACGGGGCAAAACGTGCTTTCATTAGAACGCAGAGCAACAAATATCTGGGCACTGTGCTGCCCAAGACCATGTCCGGCAGGGCTGGATGAAACTGCTGGAATACTGGTACTTGAAAAAGGTGAGTGTTGTACATGAGTATCGATGTCAAGGAAGTGGAGTACAGTAACTACGGCCGATGCCTGCGCATCAGCAACCACTTTATTGATGTACTGGTTACCATTGACTTTGGCCCGCGCATTGCCCGTATCGGCTTTTTGGACGGTCCCAACCTGCTTTACTGGGATGAGGAGAGAAGCCACGTCTTTGCCAATGAAAAGCTAAAAGCCTATTATGGACCGAAAGCGGCATTTTATGAATATGGCGGTCACCGTATCTGCCCTGCGCCGGACCGAATGCCGCAAAGCTATTACCCGGACAACGAACCGGTTGTTTACGGCCTGCTGAACGGCGGTGTCAGCTTTACACCGCCGCAGCAGAAAAAAAATGACCTGCAGCTGTCCTTTGACGTTATGATGGGGGCAGATGCCTCTGACCTAATGATTGTCAATAAGCTGCGGAACTGTTCCCATGAAAAGAAGCGTTTGTCTTTATGCGGCAGCACCATGCTGGCGCCGGGCGGTATAGTGGTTATTCCGCAGAACGTTGGCAGTGAGGAAAAACACATGCCGAACCGGAACTTCAGCCTATGGCCTTTTTCCAGTTTCCGGGATGAGCGGCTGTCACTGGGGGATAAGTATATTTTGGTACGGCAGTCCCTGTATGGAAAGAATTTAAAATTCGGTGTGAATGACCTGCAGGGCTGGGTTGGATACTCCAATCACGGCTGTACGCTGGTTAAGCGCTTTGTTCATGCGGTGGGGCAGCCGTATCCAGACTTTGGTTCTTCGCTGGAAACGTATATCTGCGACGACTACGCGGACCTGCGCACGCTTTCGCCTCTCTACACAGTAGAGCCGGGGGAGGGCATTCGTCATGTGGAAAATATCGCATTGTTTCATTCGCCGGACCTGCAGATGAATCTGCCGGAAGCAACGGTAGATGACTTTGTGTGTCATTTGGGTATCTAGGTGTTTCCCGGCGGCAAAGTACAGAGGACGCACGTTTGCGGGCCTATTCGGTGGAATCGACGTCATTGCTTTCGGGTATGAAGAACCTCCTATATCCAGACGAAAATCTATTTGAAACGGCCGATTGATAGGCAAAACAGCACTTCGATATTTTATCGAAGTGCTGTTCTTTATCTAATCACATCAATTTAGTTTTTCAGGCTCTGCATGGGTGCGGGCAGACGGCCGCCGCGGTCGATAAATTTCTTTGGAGACCAGCGGTTGACTTCCATAACTGGGCTGTGACCAAACAGGCCGCCAAAGTTGAGGTCGTCGCCGGCTTTTTTGCCGATGGCCGGAATCACACGCACAGCGGTCGTTTTGAGGTTGACCATGCCGATGGCGGCTTCATCCGCAATAATACCAGAAATCACTTCAGGAGGCGTATCGCCCGGGATGGCTATCATATCCAGTCCAACACTGCACACGGCCGTCATGGCTTCCAGTTTGTTGATTGTCAGACAGCCGCACTTTGCCGCGTCAATCATACCGGCATCTTCTGATACAGGGATAAAGGCACCGGACAGACCGCCAACATGGGAGCTTGCCATAATGCCGCCTTTCTTTACAGCGTCATTCAGCAAGGCAAGGCAGGCGGTCGTTCCACAGGCACCACAGCGCTCCAGTCCCATTTCCTCCAGAATATGCGCGACTGAATCACCCACGGCTGGCGTCGGTGCAAGGGATAGGTCCACAATGCCAAACGGCACACATAGGCGGCGGCTGGCTTCCTGTGCCACCAGCTGTCCCATACGGGTGATTTTAAAAGCGGTCTTTTTCACAATATCCGCCACTTCACTAAGGTCGCCGTCCGGGCACTTGTGCAGTGCAGCGCGCACGACACCGGGGCCGGATACGCCGACGTTAATGACGCAGTCCGGCTCGCCAATGCCATGCATGGCGCCTGCCATAAAGGGGTTGTCCTCGGGTGCGTTGCAGAAAACGACCAGCTTGGAGGGACCGATGCAGCCCTGGTCCACGGTTGCTTCTGAACATTTCAGGACGATTTGCCCCATTTTTTTAATGGCGTCCATATTCAGGCCGGCTTTGGTGGTGCCGACGTTGACACTGGAGCAGACACAGTCTGTTTCCGCCAGAGCCTGCGGAATGCTGTCAATTAAAGCATAGTCGCCGGGACCGAAGCCTTTCTGCACCAGTGCGGAGTAGCCGCCAATGAGGTTGACGCCGACCGCTTTGGCGGCACGGTCCAGTGTCTTGGCAAAGCGCACGGGATTCCGGTCCTGACAGGCACCGGCCACAATGGCAATCGGTGTGACGGAAATACGCTTATGAATAATGGGAATTCCGTAGTCCTTGCTGATTTCTTCGCCGGTCTGCACCAGCTTGCCGGCATAGCGGCAAATTTTGTCGTAAATTTTATCACACGCGCGGTCCGGGTCGCTGTCGATACAGTCTAGCAGCGAAATACCCATGGTGATGGTGCGTATGTCGAGGTTATCATTGTCAATCATCTGGATAGTTTCCAGGATATCATGGGTGTCGATCATAATTCTTTATACCGCCTCACTACTGTATTTGCAGGTATTCAAATCTTGTGCATGGCATCGAAAATATCTTCATGCATAACGTGAATGGTCAGGTTCTCTTTCTTGCCCATTGCACTGAAAGAGTCAATCAGCTGGCTGAAAGGAACTTTCAGGTCAGTAATGTCTACCAGCATAATCATAGCAAACAGGTCCTGCAGAACGGACTGGGTGACCTCCAGCACATTCACACTGTTTTCCGCACAGATGGCTGAAACCTTTGCGAGAATTCCCACCATGTCCTTGCCCAGTACAGTTATAACGGCACGCCGCATAGATTTTTCCCTCCACTTTCTCTTTCTGCGCTTTTTTGTACGCAGAAGCCGGTATAGATTGCGTTTTGTGATTGAAATGACTGAAAGAAACAATAAAAATGCATAAGTTTATTATGAACGTGAATCGGTAAATTGTCAATGTCCTGTCAAAGTGTTCAAAATATTCGGTGGCATCTATGGCAAAAAAGGAACCTTGAAGGTAGGATTTTCTTTTTGGTTATGCTACAATAAAAAGAGTTGTTTTTGTACAGAAAGGTTTCTGTTATGGGGCGGAGGCCGTTCTGCGTTTATGTTATACCAGAGAGGAGCATTTGGTTTATGCGGTATCGCTATACATCGGATTCCCACTGCCATACGGACTGCAGCTTTGACGGCCACGACTCGGCTATGATGCTGTGCGACAGTGCTGCACGGCAGGGCCTCTTTTCTTTGACAATAGCAGACCACTGCGAGTGTAATGAGTACTGGACCAAAGAATACGACCGAGTAGCGCTGCAGTCTTATTTCGAGGCGCGCCGGGCACAGGCTGCCTTCCGCGGCAGATTGCATGTACGTGCGGGCATAGAGCTGGGGCAGCCGCTGCAGGACGTAAAGGCTGCACAGCATGTGTTGAGCCAGTGCAATTATGATTTCATTTTGGCCAGCATTCACAACGTCACGGGACAGCCGGATTTTTATGATTTGGATTATTCCACCTGTGACATTTATGCCCTTCTGCACCGTTATTTTGCGGAAATGCTGGAAACAGTGAAGTGGGGACAGTTCGATTCACTGGCACATATGACTTATCCATGGCGCTATACCGGCGGCGAGCATAATGCCATGCACATCGATTATGCACCCTTTCGGGAGGAAATCGATGCCGTGCTGCGGGAACTGATTGTCCGCGGAAAAAGTTTGGAGGTCAACACCAGCGGCCTGCGCCAGCGTATTGGGCGCACCCTGCCGGACAGCCCGATTCTGAAGCGCTACCAAGAGCTTGGCGGTAAGCGGGTAACACTGGGCAGCGACGCCCATCGCTGGGCCGACGTGGCCAGCGGCATTGAAGATGGCCTGCGTATGCTGGAAAATCTAGGATTTACACATTTTGCCCTTTATACAGGTCGGCAGGCGGAGATGTACCCGATTTCCTGAATAAAAAAGCGGCGAAAAGCAAAAAATGCAGCTGCTTATGAGGAACCGGTGTGCTATAATGGAGCAAATAAAAGAGAAACTGCATTTTTCTGTTTCAGACTGGAATAGAAAAACAACCTGAGGAGTGAATGAAATCAATGGATAGACTGCTGACTTTGCTGAATGAGAATGCTCGCCTGACAACCCACCAGCTGGCGGTTATGCTGGACAAAACCGAAGAAGAAGTGAGCAACGCCATCACCCAGTACGAAAAGAGCGGCGTTATCCGCGGCTACAAAGCTGTTATCAACTGGGAAAAGGTGGATGGGAACAACGCCATTGCCATTATAGAACTGCGGGTTTCTCCCAAACGGGAGCGTGGTTTTGATGAAATTGCCGGCAAAATTATGAGCCTGCCGGAAGTGGACAGTGTTTACCTTGTTTCCGGCGGCTATGACCTCGGTGTCATTATGCACGGCGGCAGTATGCAGGAGATTGCCATGTTTGTCATGCGCCGGCTTTCCACGCTGGACAGTGTCCTTTCTACTACCACGCACTTCGTCCTGACACGCTATAAGGCGGACGGTATTGTCATGAATGCCGCCGAGGAAAAGGACGAGAGGAGGGACCTGTTCTGTGATTGACTACACAGAACGCCTGAACTCAAATATTCAGGCACTGAAGCCTTCCGGCATCCGTAAATTCTTTGATATTGCGAGCGAGATGGAAGACGTCATATCCCTTTCTATCGGCGAGCCGGATTTTGTTACGCCGTGGCATATTCGGCAGACGGGCATTCGCTCTTTGGAGGACGGTAAAACATTCTACAGTCCAAACCGCGGTTTTATGGAACTGCGGGAGGAAATCTGCCGGTGGTTTCAGCGGCACTACCATATTGCCTATGAACCAAAAACCGAATGCTTGGTCACTGTTGGGGGAAGCGAAGCAATCGACAACTGTATTCGTGCACTGATTCAGCCCGGAGACGAGGTGTTGATTCCGCAGCCCAGTTTTGTCTGCTATCAGCCTTTAACGGAAATGGCAGGCGGTGTGCCGGTTATTCTGGAAACGAAAGCGGAAAACGGTTTTCGTCTGACACCTAAGGAATTGAAGGCAGCCATTACGCCCCGCACTAAACTGCTGATTCTGCCTTACCCCAACAATCCGACCGGTGCTGTTATGCGCCGGGAAAACCTGAATGCCCTTGCCGACGTGCTGCGCGGGACGGATATTCTTGTCATGTCCGATGAAATTTACAGTGAGCTGACATACGGGGATACCCGCCACGTCACTTTTTCAGATATTCCGGATATGCGTGAGCGCACAATTGTTGTCAACGGCTTTTCCAAGGCATTTGCAATGACCGGATGGCGCCTGGGCTATGCACTCGGGCCGGCACCTATTATTCAGCAGATGACAAAGCTGCACCAGTATGCTATTATGAGCGCGCCGACCATGAGCCAGCTGGCGGCGGTCGAAGCTATGCGCAACGGGGACAATGACTGCGTTTATATGCGGGAACAGTACGATATGCGCCGCCGTTTGATTGTAGATGGGTTCAACAAGCTGGGTCTGTCCTGCTTCGAGCCGGAAGGGGCTTTTTATGTATTTCCATGTATTCGTTCGTCCGGCCTTTCCAGTGAGGATTTTTGTGAAAAATTGATTCATGAAGAACATGTGGCCGTTGTGCCGGGCAATGCGTTTGGGGACTGTGGCGAGGGCTTTGTTCGTGTGTCCTATTCCTATAGTATTAAACATATTACAGAGGCCCTGTCCCGCATCAGGCATTTTATGCAGAGCCATCACGCGAATACATTGTAAGGAGGATGCTTCATGCTGCAGGAACCGGCTTTTGCCAAGCTGAATCTTTCGCTGGATATTACCGGCCGGCGCGTGGACGGGTATCATCTTCTTTCCATGGTCAATGTCAGTATTTCCCTGCATGACACGCTTTCTTTTTCCCGCGGCGGAGAGGGACTGCAGGTCCTTTGCAAACCGGATTCCGCTTTGTCCGCCGTACCCGGTGCCCCTAATGTGCCGGAAGGAAAAGACAACCTGGTCTTTCGTGCGGCGGAGGTGTTTTTTCAGCTAAGCGGCATACAGGACCAAGATGTGTGCATTGCAGTTCAAAAACGGATTCCCAGTCAGGCGGGGCTTGGCGGCGGCAGTGCAGATGCAGCGGCGGCGCTGCGCGGTTTGTGCCGTCTGTATGGTTGTGCGATTCCGGCGCCGCGGCTGTGCCGTGCGGCAGAGTCCATTGGTGCAGACGTACCGTTTTGTGTACAGGGAGGTACGGCACGTGTGGAAGGCATTGGGGAACAGCTGACGGAGCTGCCGGCCCTGCCGCCCTGCTGGTTTGTGGTCTGTAAACCTGCTGCCGGTATCAGCACAGCTATGGCATACCGCCGTGCCGATGAAGATGGCCTGCCCCCGCAGCGTGGAACACCAAGAGTGGAAGCGGCTCTGCGCCGCGGCAGCCTGGCAGCAGTGGGGCAATCTTTGTGCAATGCCTTTCAGACACTGATTCCATTGCCGGAAACAGCGGATATTCGTGCGCGGCTGTTGCGGGCCGGTGCGCTGGGTGCCTGTATGACGGGTTCCGGCTCTGCCGTTTTCGGTTTGTTCTGTACAAAACCGACGGCACAGAAGGCGCTTGAAGAGGTGCAGCAGAAGTATCCCTGCGCATTCCTATGCATACCGCAGGATAAGCTGCAGTTTTAATTAAAACCCATCAGAAAGCTTATCTGCCGAGCCTTTGGCCCGGCAGATTTTTTATGCTATTTTCTAAGCAGGGCGCCGCCTGATTCCATCAGGACCTGCTTCGGCAGGTCCATTTTATGCGCAAAAGGGATATGCAAGGCAGAAAAAATTCAAATATTGACAGAATAAATGGTTCGGTTTTCTGTGCAAAAACAATATGCCGTGGAATGGATGGGAAAATCTGGGATGCAATCAGCGCCATCAGCACGCTGACAATCACGGCCATTATCTTCGGATGAGATTTTTGATTTGTTAGCTGGGAAAAACCAGACAGCAGAACAGATTCAAGAAGTGCGATTTTGAAAAATTCAAGGGTTATCAGAATAACCGCATAAACAACGTCCATTCCCTGAAAAACTTCTGAAAATCCGGACAGGCGAAGTGTCTCATAAGCTGGAACAACAAACGACTTTGCCATATTTCCCCATACAGCAGTATCTCTGATAATTACTGCAATCATAAACAAGCTTCCAGTCCAAAGCCCTTTGGTCAGTATTTTGGAAATCTCATTAGGTTTGCAGACATTGGGAGCAACCATCTGTAAAACGGCACTGCTAAGCGGAATAAAGGAAGTAATCCAAGCACTTTGCAGGATGCTTTTCGGCGCAGTTGTTAAAACTGGAAGTAAGTTGTGCCAGTTCACTTTGCTGCTGACTAATATTGTTGTTACAATGAAAGCAATAAAAGTTATCCATGAGAAAGCGGCACTGTACCGAACAATAACCCTTAAACCTTTCATGACTGCCCAGCCGCAAACAATCATAAAGGAAACAAGGATTACAACAGTGGGTGTTTCAGGCAGAATGCTCAGGCCTACAAAGTCACCTATATCGTGTAAATTAACAGATGACAGGAACAGAAAATAAAGCAGATAAAAAAGCGAAAGGATTTTTCCAACTTTGCGACCATAAAGAATAGAATTGATCTCAACCAAAGTTTTACCGGGAAAATGTTGCATAATGGCTATATTTATTCGCAGAGACAGGAAGGCAATTCCGCTTCCTAAAAGGAGTGCAAACCAAGTATCTCTGCCGGAAATGCCGAATGAGAAATTCATAACAATCGAAAATGATTGTATATAGCATATTATGGTATAAAATAGTTGTGAACTGCTGATTTTCGTCTTTTTCATAGCCGCCCCTGATTAGCCGTAAGTTTTAGAAATTTCACCAGAATCTTTCACCTTGACCTCAACGCTCACTTCAGGAATGCTGTTCCGGTATAAAGTGTCCCATTTATCTTTGATATTGTCCCAATCCTGCGGATATTTTTCCTCTACCAACTTTCCAACTCCATAAATATCTGTTCCGTACAGCTGCGTTTCATGAAAACAGTCTGAAATCTTTTTCTGAATGAGGTGACTGACATCCTGTTCCAGTTGTTTGGACAACTCGTCATAACTGATGCCATCCTGATTTTTAATTTCGCGAATGCCAAGTTTGACACTGATGGGAAAATGAACGGTTAAATGATGATTCGCCTGCAGCACAGGTTTTATAGCCGCCCGGCTGCCTAGTATTTCAAGGCAGACAGGCTGAGAATGGGATTGAATATTTACAACACCGTTTTTCATTTTATTCATTGCCCACAAATATCCCCGTGTTTTTTCTTCATCCAATGTGCCAACCAATTTATCCTTTTTGAATACGGCAGTACCGGAAACAACAAATCTTGGTTTGCCATTGCTTTTGGAAAGATGAATCATGGATGCAACAGGACAGGTGGTTTCGCTGGCGAGAGCTAAGGAGAAGTCCATCAAATCAGTACTGACGGATTCAGCATTTGCCTGCTGCATTTCTAAAAGCTGTTTAATGCCCACTGCAGGCATATCATAGTCTTCTGTCTGTGTGCTTAAAATTTCTTCTGCGGTAGAATCGGAAACCAGAATGTTGACATCCATCCTAGCTTCGGAGTCACGCAGAAAAAAATCCAGCTGATTTTTAACACCTTTTTGTGCATCTTCCTTTCCAAAAACAATGCACTGGTTATGTCCTATAAACAGTCTGCGATTGCTTTCGTGTGTAATATCCCGAACCATGTCAAAAATTCCGTTCCCAGTTTTTTGATATAAAATTATCTGTGACTCGGCACTTTTCTTTTTGTTATCTGACTTAGAAGTGCTGGCGCTTCCAGCCTGAACGGTCAGTTTGGTTTGTCCGTTTTCTGCATTGTCAAGTCCGGTGCCGATAATCTGAACCATGTCCGTAAGTTCTTTACTGCCCCAGCAGCCGGTACAAGAGCAAAGAATTAGCACAGCTGCAAGAAATACGCCAATATATTTTTTTCGTTTCATTTTATCTCCTGCCGTTATGATTTATGATGAAAAAAAGGTGGCTTGGATCCCTTTTGACGCGTCCGGTCTTTACGCGCAAACTCTGGTGGACGTTCAGTCATTGACCAGAGCGGTGCCCGAACGAACAAATCTTCCATATCATGCGAGTGTGCCGGTGCTATGCCGGCAAAATAGGGGACACCAAAAGATTCCAGTGATGCCAAATCAATCAGCATTCCCAATGTACCGAGCATAATTCCGTAGCCACCTAAGGCTGCACTCAAAAGAAGAAATATTAGCCGCAGCAAAGTAATGGAGTCCTGATTTTCCGGAGTAACGAATTCGGCCATTGCAGATATGGCAACGGTGACAACGACCGGAGCCCCTACCAAACCAGCCGAAATTGAGGCATCTCCCATAACCAGTGCACCAACAATGCTTACCGCTTGTCCGACAGGCCGAGGCAATCGAAGTCCTGCTTCACGGAGTACTTCAAATGCAAGCAGCAAAATAAGGCTTTCTACTACTGCAGGGAAAGGTGTGCCCTCTCTTGCAGCGGCAATGGTAAAAAGAAGTTTGGTAGGAATCATTTCTTGGTGGAATATGGTCGCTGCCACATAAAATGCCGGAGCAAAGACAGCAATCAAAAAAGATAAGAAACGCATCAGCCGGATGGCGCTGGCGTAAAGAGTTCGGCTGTAATAATCCTCTGCGGTTTGAAAACTTTCTGTAAACAGCATGGGAGCGGTTAGAACAAATGGTGTACCATCTACAATGATTGCGGCACGTCCCTCTAAAATTTTTCCCGCAATTACATCGGGCTTTTCGCTTTTTCCGATTGTTGGGAATAGACTGAATGGTGCATCCTCGATATATTGCTCGATATAGCCAGATTCGAGTATGGCATCTACTTTCAGTGTGTTCAGTCTGCGCTTTATTTCTTCTATTAGTTTTTCGTCGGCAACTCCTTTTAGATAAGCCACGCAGACCATCGTGTGTGTCTTTTCGCCTATTGTAAAGCTGTCCATTCGCAGCGCGGGACTGCGAATTTTTCTGCGAAGAAGAGAAGTATTAGTTCTGAAATTTTCTGTAAAGCCTTCTCTGGGACCTCTTGCTACAGATTCTGTCTGCGGTTCCGTTACACTGCGTTTATCCCAACCTTTGCTGCTTACGACCAGACCCTGACAGGTTCCATCTAGCAGCAGAACTGTATCGCCGCGCAGACAGCTGGTAACTAAGTCTTCCACATAGGAATTTGCCGTTACATCGCCGGAACAAAGAACGCGCCTTTGTATCTGATTCATCAAATCATGGGCATTGTTTGTGGGAGTCTCCTGTAATGATTCATCATAGAGCAGAAGAGGTTTCATGATGCTTTCAGTGATGATTTCATTGCTGACCAGACCGTCAATGAAAATCAAAGCAGCATTTACAACACGTTTGTTTCCAAATGTAAATTCGCGAACCTTAATATCATCGCTTTTTCCCAGAAGCTCCTTAAACCATTTTATATTTGTGCTTAATGACAGACTGAGCTTCTTTTTTTCCTTCTTCACAGGTTTTTCGTCAGTGTTATTTGAATTTTTGATAAGCTGCCAGTATCTGATTTTTTTCAAAATTGCTTGTATCATGATTTTGTCTACACCTTTATTTTTAAAGCGATTTTTATTATTGTTTCAACTTTAAGGTCAAAAATACAGTGCTGACATTTATTAAGTGTAAATAAAAAATGTCCCCGGTAAAAAACCGGGGACAAAACATTAAAATTTCACTCGAGAAGCACAGCAGTCAATCCAGAAAAAGCCGCTGCCCAATATTATTCCGTTTGCGGTGGACCGCTACGCTTTCCACAAGGCCAAAGCCAAAATACAGGCACATGACAGAGGAACCGCCGGAACTAAAGAACGGCAGGGTTACGCCCATGACCGGCAGCAGATTAAGACACATGCCAATGTTAAACAGTGTCTGCGAAAAGATTATGGCGAAAAAGCCGACACAAATGCTACTGCCCAGCAGGTCTTCTGCGCGGCGCGCGTTGCGCAGGCATACAAGCATTAAGGCAATCAGCAGGACCAAAATGCCGACGCAGCCGACAAAGCCCAGTTCTTCACCAGCAACGGAGAAAATAAAGTCACTCCACTGCAGCGGTACGGAACTGGAATTGACACGTGGAGAAACGAAAAGCCCGCGGCCGGTCAGCTGTCCGCTGGAAATGCTCAGCTTGCCGGCAAGCTGCTGAAAGCCGTACCCTTGCGGGTCCGCTTCCGGGTGCTGGAAAGTTAGCAGCCGCGTCTTTTGATAATCTTCCAGCCCAAATTTCCACACAATTGGAATCATAACTGCCAGAACGCCCGCCAGCGCGGCGAAATAACGCAGCTGTACACCGGCGGCAAAGGCCATAAATAGGAACATAAAGGCAAAGATAACGGCAGCACCATCATCTTTCTGCAGGTGCGTCAAGACAATGGGGATCATTGCGTGGGCCGCCAACAGCAACACCTGCAGCGGCTGGTCCAGTTCTTCCCGGCGCCGCAGCTCGTCCAGATGCTTGCCGAAGGTGATGAGGAAACCGATTTTTACAAGCTCACTGGACTGGAACGTCATGCCGCCCGGCAGTTTCAGCCACGCCTTGGCGGCAACACCAGCCGTGCCCTCTATGGTAACACCCTTTACCAAAGTCAGCAAAATCAAGAAAATGCAGAAGCCACCTACCATGTACCAATAGTTTCCAATGGTGTGGTAGTCAACAAGGGAAAGAAGCACAGCACCAATATACCCCACAATTATAGCCATAAGCTGCACGGAAAGCCAGCTGCGGCCGCCGTCGGTTCGGGGGACGGTTTTCAGCAGAAGCAGGTTGTAGGTGGAGATTAAAAGCATGACTACCCACAGAAATTTGTCAGTGCGCCGAAAGTAATCGGCCGCACGGGCACCAAAGTGATTCATTACACACGTCCTTTCACCGCAGTGTGTGCGGCAGATTTCCTGTGCTATTATAGCACAAAACAGACCCGTACACTAGCCTGCGGCAGCCGCCGCTGCAGTTTGTTTTTCGGCTGTTCCAGCGGGAAAATGTCGCAAAAGCACAGAATCTGTACTTCCACCAGGGCCGCAGTTGTGTTATACTTAAAAACAAGAATGTGCTAGGAGGAATCGCATCGTGACGGATATCGAAATTGCACAGCAGGCAAAACTGCAGCCAATCACTGCAGTTGCCTCAAAACTTGGAATTCGGGAAGAAGAGCTGGAGCCTTACGGCCGATATAAGGCCAAACTGGACCAGTCGCTGTTTGACCGCCTGCAGGACCGGCCAAATGGAAAGCTGGTATTGGTGACAGCAATCAACCCGACTCCTGCCGGAGAGGGAAAAACCACTACCAGCATCGGTCTCGGCGAAGCAATGGGCAGAATCGGGAAGAAAGCGGTCATCGCTCTGCGTGAACCGAGCCTTGGTCCGGTGTTCGGCATTAAGGGCGGCGCGGCTGGCGGCGGCTATGCACAGGTTGTCCCTATGGAGGACATCAACCTACACTTTACCGGTGATATGCACGCCATTACAGCGGCAAACAATCTGCTCTGCGCCATGCTGGACAACCACATTCATCAGGGAAATGCTCTGCATATTGACACTCGCCGCATCCTGATTACCCGCTGCATGGACATGAACGACCGCGCCCTGCGCAGTGTTGTTGTTGGGCTGGGCGGAAAGCCGAACGGATTTGTCCGTGAGGATGGATTCTGCATTACCGTTGCCAGCGAAGTGATGGCTATTTTCTGCCTTGCTTCGGATATGCATGACCTTAAAGAGCGTTTGGGCCGTATCTTGGTGGCTTATTCTGTAGAGGGCAAACCGATTTATGCCAGCGACCTGCACGCACAGGGCGCCATG
Organism: Caproicibacterium sp. XB2; assembly: GCF_044880635.1. Lineage (NCBI taxonomy): Bacteria > Bacillati > Bacillota > Clostridia > Eubacteriales > Oscillospiraceae > Caproicibacterium > Caproicibacterium sp. XB2. Next base: position 638,531 of record NZ_CP173227.1, read on the forward strand.
GCAGCTTTGCTGAAAGACGCTATTAACCCGAATCTAGTACAGACGCTGGAGAATACACCAGCTATTATGCACGGCGGACCGTTTGCCAATATTGCCCATGGCTGCAACAGTGTGCGTGCAACACAGATTGCGCTGAAGCTCGGCGACTACTGCATTACGGAGGCCGGATTCGGCAGTGACCTTGGTGCGGAAAAGTTCTTGGATATTAAGTGCCGTTTAACCGGACTGCATCCTTCGGCAATCGTGCTGGTGGCAACGGACCGTGCGCTAAAATATAACGGCGGCGTATCTAAGACCGACACGGCGGCACCAAATATGGAAGCGCTGAAGAAAGGCATTGTCAATCTGGGCGCACATATCGACAATATGAATCAGTACGGCGTGCCGGTCGTTGTCGCTATCAACCGCTTTAACAATGACCCGGAGGAAGAACTGCAGTATATCGGGAAATACTGTCATGAGCGCGGCGCTGATTTTGCGCTGTCAGAAGTTTTCGCCAAAGGCGGAGAAGGCGGCATAGCAGTGGCCGAAAAAGTAGTCAAGGCATGCGAACAGCCGAATCATTTCCATTTTCTCTATGAGGGTGACAGCCCGCTGGAAGATAAGATTTCCCGTATTGCCTCGGAAATTTACGGAGCCAAAGATGTGGTATATACCAAAAAGGCAAAGAAAGCGCTGAAAGAAATTAAGACACTCGGCGGGGACAAGCTGCCGGTCTGCATAGCCAAAACGCAGTACAGCCTTTCGGATGACCCATCGCTGCTGGGCCGGCCGCATGACTTTACACTGCATATCCGTGACCTGAAGCTTTCCAACGGCGCAGGTTTTGTGGTTGCTTATGCCGGCAATATCATGGTGATGCCGGGCCTGCCGAAGTCGCCTGCGGCAGAGCGTATCGACGTAACCGACGACGGCCGCATTATCGGGCTGTTTTAATATGAAAATGGAAAACAATCATACAGCTGTCCTGCAGACACACTCGGCCGCTGAAACGGAAACTTTGGGCAAAAAAATGGCGAAGGCCTTTTCCGGCGGCGAAGTACTGGCACTGTTTGGGCCGATGGGTATGGGAAAAACGGCTTTCACCCGCGGCATTGCGGCGGGATTGGGTACAGGGGGCGTTTCCAGCCCAACCTTTGCGCTGGTGCATGTCTATGACGGTGGCCGTCTGCCGCTTTATCACTTTGATATGTATCGGGTAGAGGGCTGGGATGACCTTTCCTCCACTGGATATTTTGATTATCTGGAGGACGGCGGCGTTATGGTCATTGAGTGGAGTGAAAATATCGAGGAAGCTCTGCCGCCGGAAGCCATACACATTACTTTTGCGCGCGGCAGCGGTGACGATGACCGCACCATTACCATGACTGGTCTGTCCGCTGCAGTTGTAGATTCTTTAAAGTAAGGACGATAGCATGAATATATTAGCAATAGACTGCTCGGCAGGGGCGGCTTCCGCCTGCGTTTGGCAGGATGGAAAAGTACTGGGTGAATGCTACACGAATGTAAAGCTGACACACAGCCAGACGCTGATGCCCATGATATGTGGTGTTTTGGAATACGCAAAAATACCGCTTGAGCAGGTTGACCTGTTTGCGGTTACGGCCGGACCTGGCTCCTTTACCGGTGTGCGTATCGGTGTTGCCAGCATCAAAGGAATGGCGTTTGCGGCAAACAAACCGTGCGCGGGTGTTTCCTCACTGGAGGCCATGGCGGAAAATCTGCGTGTATTGGACTGCACCGCCTGCTGTGTCATGGATGCCCGCTGCGCGCAGGTATACAATGCTGTTTTTTCCATTCGTAATGGAGAAATAAAGCGTCTGACACCGGACCGTGCTCTTTCCATTGAAGCACTTGCGAAAGAGTGTGCTTCTTATCCACAGCCGGTTGTGCTGGTAGGGGACGGCGCACAGCTTTGCGCACAATCGGCAGCTTTTGCACAGGCCGGTGTACATCTTGCGCCGGAGCCGATTCGCTTTCAGCGTGCCAGCGGTGCAGCCGAATGTGCCGCGCGTGCGGCCAAAGAGGGAAAGCTGGTTTCTGCCCGTGAGCTGATGCCGATTTACCTGCGTCCACCGCAGGCACAGCGTTCCTTAAAAAAGCGCCGCGCGGCAGAAAAACAATCATGACCGTGGATGCTGTCATTTCGGACATGAATGTGTTTCCCTTGGTCCGTCTTGCTTATAAAGCAGGCTGCATACAAAACATCTATTGAAAATGTGGTTTGCTTTAAAAATGATAATAACAATCAAACGGAGGAATCGAAAATGTTAGCAATCGGTTGCGACCACGGCGGTTTTCAGCTGAAAAAAGAAATTGAAGCATATTTGGAAAGCCGCAAAATCGAATACCGTGATTTTGGAACAGACAGTGAGGAAAGTGTTGACTACCCGCTGTTTGCGGCAAAGGTTGCACACAGTGTTGCCGACGGTACCTGTGACCGGGCAATCCTTTGCTGTGGGACAGGCATTGGCATGTCGATTGCGGCAAATAAAGTTCATGGAATAAGGGCGGCTGTTGTAACAGAGCCTTATGGCACTGAATTTACACGCCGTCACAACAATTGCAACTGCCTGTGCCTTGGCGGCCGCGTGTTAACAACAGAAAAGGCACTGGAGCTGGTGCGCATTTATCTGGATACGCCGTTTGAAGGCGGCCGCCACCAGCGCCGTATCGACGAAATTGCAAAAATTGAAAATGGAGAACTGTAAACATATCGGGAGGAGTATCATCTTTTATGCAGTACCCTGAAAATGTATTTGTTATGGACCACCCGCTGATTCAGCATAAACTGACCTACCTGCGGGATAAAAACACCGGCAGTAAGGATTTTCGTCAGCTGGTCAGTGAAATTGCCATGCTGGAGTGCTACGAGGCAACCCGTGACCTGCCGCTGGAAGAAACAGCCACGGAAACACCGGTCGCTACGGCAACAACGAAAGTGATTGCCGGCCGCAAGCTGGCTTTCGTGCCCATTCTGCGCGCGGGACTCGGCATGGTGGAAGGCGTGCTGTCCATGGTGCCGGCCGCCAAGGTTGGCCATATCGGCCTGTATCGAGACCCCAAAACACTGCAGCCGGTCGAATATTACAGCAAGTTGCCGCACGATATTGAGGAGCGGGAGGTCATTGTACTGGACCCCATGCTGGCAACCGGTGGTTCCGGCAAGGACGCTGTTTCCATCATTAAAAAGAGCCATCCGAAGAGCATTAAGTTTATGTGCATCATTGCCGCGCCGGAAGGCATTAAAGCCTTTACGGAGGCACACCCGGATGTACAGTTGTACTGTGCAGCGGTCGATGACCACCTGAACGAAAATGGATACATTGTGCCCGGCTTGGGTGATGCGGGCGACCGTATTTTTGGCACGCTTTAATCTTTACAGCAAACAAAAGAACACCTGCTTCTCGTTTCCAGATTGGAAATAGAAGCAGGTGTTCTTTTATATGTTAGTCAAAAATAGTTGCCGCGTAGCGGACCGCACCCATGGCGTCTTTGCTGTAGTTGTCCGCGTGAATTTTGTCGGCGTATTCCTGCGTCAGCACGGCACCGCCGACCATTACTTTGCACCACGGGCACTCTTTTTGCAGCCGTGTAATTGTCTTTTCCATGTTTACAACGGTGGTTGTCATCAGGGCGGAAAGGCCGCACAGCGGCGCATGGTGCTTTTTCACCGCATCTACAACTACCTGTGGGTCCACGTCACGTCCCAAATCAATGACTTCATAGCCGTAGTTTTCCAACAGCACCTTGACGATGTTTTTCCCAATGTCATGAATGTCACCCAGAACGGTGGCAAGCACGATAGTTCCCTTTTTGGCGTCACCCTTTCCCTGTGCCTGCAGAGAAGAACGAATGACGTCAAAGGCGGCGGTGGCGGCGTCCGCACTCATCAAAAGCTGTGGCAAAAACAGTTTTCCGCTTTCATAGCCGCTGCCCACTTCGTCCAGTGCCGGAATCAATTCGTTTTGAATAACGTCCAGCGGAGCGGTCGTTTTCAGGGATTCCGCGGCAGCAATACGGGCGCTGTCCTGCAGCCCTTTTGCAACCGCACGGTATAGTTCACTTTTTTGGTTTGGCTGGGCGGCAGGGGATTTTTTCGGGGCAGGGGAGGGGGAGATTGCCGCGCATGACTGCAAAGGTGCGCCGCCGGCTGCAGCGGACAATGCATTGCCGGAAGCAGCGGAAACAGGAGCTGCCGGTTTGGGTGTACCGGCTTTCGGCAGGTCTTTGTAGTATGCGATATACTGTACACAATTTTTATCATAGCACATCAGGGCGTTGAAACTGCGCCACGCGTCCATAACTGCCGCACTTTTCGGGTTAATAATGGCGGCGGACAGACCGGCCTGCATGGCCATGGTGAAAAAGGCGGCGGTTACCCGTTCACGGTGCGGCAGGCCAAAGGAAATGTTGGAAACACCCAGACTGGTGTGCAGGCCCATCTGCTGTGCCATCCGCAGCGCTTTCAGCGTGACCTGGGCGGCACCCTGCACCGCGGAAATGGTCATAGCCAGCGTGTCCACAATGATGTCCTTTTTCGGAATACCGTATTTTTCCGCTTCCCGCACAATCTTTTTGGCGATTGCCAACCGGCCTTCGGCGGTATCGGGAATGCCGCCTTCGTCCAGTGTCAGCGCAATGACCGTGCAGCCGTATTTTTTAACCAATGGGAAAACAGCGTCCATCACTTCCTGCTTGCCGTTTACCGAGTTCAGCAGCGGTTTACCGTTGTAAATGCGCAGGGCCTGTTCCATAGCCAGCGGGTCGCTGGTGTCTATCTGCAGCGGCAGGTCCGTCACGCTCTGCAGGGACTGGACCGCTTTGGTAAGCAGCCGGGGTTCGTCGATGTCCGGCAGGCCGACGTTTACATCGAGAATATCGGCACCAGCGTCCTGCTGGGCAATGCCCTCACGCAGGATATAGTCAATATCCTCTTCGTGCAGCGCTTTTTGCAGGCGCTTTTTTCCGGTTGGGTTAATGCGTTCCCCAATCAGCTGAGCCCTGCCGCCGAACGTGACGGTATGACTGTAAGAGGAAACGATGGTGCGGTTGTGTACGGGCAGAGGCTTGGGAGCTTTTTCTTGCATTTGCCGCACCAGTGCCCGAATGTGTTTCGGTGTTGTGCCGCAGCAGCCGCCCAAGACCCAGGCACCGCCTTCCCAAAGGCTTTCTGCGTCCTGTGCAAATTCTTCCGGACCAACGCAGAATACAGTTTTTCCGTTTTCCACCTGCGGCAGTCCGGCATTTGGCTGAATGAGAATCGGCAGGTCCGTGTATTCCCTCAGTGTCGGCAGAAAGTCAATCATCTGTTTTGGTCCCAGCCCGCAGTTAAAGCCGATTGCATCCGCGTGCAGGCTTTCCAGCAGGACCACAGCCGCGGGAATGTCACCGCCGGTCAGCAGCTTACCTTTTTCATCAAAGGTCATGGTCGCGAAGACAGGCAGGTTTGTGCTTTCCTTGCAGGCAAGAAGGGCGGCTTTCATTTCCAGCGTATCGCTCATGGTTTCAATAAGAATCAGGTCGGCACCGGCTTTTTCACCGGCCTTTGCCGCTTCGGTGAAAGCATGGTAGGCATCGTAAAAAGAGAGGTCCCCCATGGGTTCCAGCAGCCGTCCAGTCGGGCCGATGTCCAGTGCGGTCCATTTTCCAAGCGGTGTAGCCACCTGTTTTGCAAGGCGGATTCCTTGTGCGATAATCTCTGGGACAGAATATGTTTTGTCCTCCAGCTTTATCCCATTTGCACCGAATGTGTTGGCGGTTAGAATGTCAGCGCCCGCCTGTGCGTATGCGGTGTGAATCTGTGTCAGAACTTCCGGGTGGGAAAAGTTCCACAGTTCCGTTGTTTCGCCCGCTGTCAGGCCGGCCTGCTGCAGCATTGTGCCCATTGCGCCGTCACAGATGAGCATTCTTTTTCCCAGCTGACTGTGTACAGATACCATTTGCGGCCCCTCCTCTTATTGGATTCTTTTATATTTTTCGCAGTATAGATTGCAGTTTTGCAAAGTTGGCAGGAATGCCGTCATTTCGGTCAAAGTGCGGCGGCTTTGCAGCAAGTGTCTGCAGTGCCGCTTCTTCCGGGGCGAGTTCGGCGAGAAAAGTGAGTGCCTGCTGCAAATCGCTGAAATAGTAGAGCAGGGCAGGTTTTCCGCATGAAGTCTGCCAGTAAACAGGCCGCTTTTTGTATTGTTGGCAGTGGCTGCGAAAGAAAGTGCGGGTAAAGCGCCGCTTGAATACATAAGCAGTGCTGCCTTTTCCAAGGAAAGGTGCCAGTTCGTCCGCCGCGCCGGTGCCAAAGCGTGCTTCCAGAAAATCGGCAAAGAGCTGCGGTGCTTCCTCCAGCAGCAGGACCGGTTTTCGTTCTTTTGGCTGCCAGAAACGGCAGAACCAGCGGCCAAAGTAAACGCCGACAAAGTAGGAAAGCAAACTTTCCGCGTCCCGTTCTCGGCTGACGGGCGCAATGGACAAATCCCGTTCCGGTACGGTGGTAGGTGCGCCGGTTCCGTACAGGGTAGCAAAGTGCCGGTTGATGGTTTCCTCATTCTGTCGCAGCCGGTTCCAGCGTATGTTTGCTTCCTGTTCACGATTTGCCTGAGCTTCCGCCAGTGTATTACCTTCAGCAGTCAGCAGCGGCGGCATAGTAAAGTCCCAGCTTAATTCGCTGTCGTTCCAGTCAGCTTTGGAAAGTTCAATATTTTCCTGTACCAAATGGTCAATTTCCGTGTGGTCGTCTGCTTCCAGAACGGGCAGGCGGGAAATGTCGCCGACCTGGCAGTTCAGGGTTGGGTTCAGAATCTGCAAAAGCTGAAAAGCGGTGGAACTGCCCAGGAAGCCCAGCCGGTACAGCCGGTCCTTTGGTTCCGGGAACAAAGAAGAACCGGCAATATCAAAGACAAATCCGGGCGGATAGGCACGGACACCGAACCGGCTGGAACTAACAAAGCTCCAGCTTAGGCTCTCATGAAAATAGTATTGCCGTCCCGGCATGGCGGCACTCTGGCCGCTTGCTGTGCGGTAGCGCTGAATTTCCGCACCAAAGTCGGAAAAATCCACAACCCATTCCTGATTGCCGTACCATTTTCGGTAGGCGCCGCCTTTGTTGTAGGGGAACCAGCGGCAGGCGCTGCTGCGGCAGTCCTGCGCACTGGTACAGTAAAAGTCAATCGCAGTTCGGTCCACTTCCCACCATTTTCGCAGGAAGCGCCGGTTGCTGCAGGTGAAGAGTCCGTTGCAGACCGGCGTCATGCGGCCAAGAGGAGTGCCCTGCCGAAAGACACGAGCAATGCTGCCGCTGGCCCAGTAAGCAAAGGGACTGCCCGGTATCTGGCGGAAGTCGGACAGGCGTGCCTCAAAGTCCCAGCTATTTCCGGGATGTGCGGCTGCCTCCTGAACATATCGGCCCATTTCATCCATGCCGCCGGAAAAGCCGGTCAGCCTTAGATAACGTCCGGGGTCTTCCTCTTTTTTATTTTGCAGGACAAAGGTACACAGCGGCACAGTTGCTTCCTCGAAAGCGGAATATGCCAGCTGCACCAGTGACGAAACGGATTTTTCCTTTACTAGGAAGCGGCGCAGATTGACATAGCTTTTAATAAACATCCATACAAATGGGGTCATAAAACCGCAGTAGCTGCCGGGCTTGCAAAAGCCGAAACAGCGTACCATGAATACCGCGAACAGGTCATTGTTGCAGTGCGGCCAGTGCTTGTCAACAAAGCGGCGCAGCGGGCGGTCCATGTGGCTTAGGTAGGGGGGGTTGGTTACCACGGCGTCATACTGTCCGGCAAGCACTTCCGTTTGTTTTACCAGCGGCAGCAGTGTTTCCAGTGCCAGCCGGCGGCCTTCCATTTGAAACAAGTTTCCGGTCTGCTGTGTCTGTTGAATCTCTTGAAATCGTTTTTTCAAAGCGGGCAGTTCTACCCGGGGTGCGGAAATCAGCGAACCGTATTGTTCCGCGCCGTGATACGCGTAAAGAATGCGCTGCAGGTCATCTTGCAGTGCTTCGTCGTGCTTTGAGGCAAAGTGCACCGCCCGGCGGGGTACATTTTTGCTGCTGTGAATGGTACACAGATGCAGAAGAGGATGCTGATTGAAAATATCTTTGTCACAGGCATATGCCCGCATCATCAATGCAAAAGCGGCCAGCTGCCTGCTGTGTTCGTCAATATCCAGTCCCCACAGATTCTTTTCCAGAATCAGCGGCGCAGCCTTTTGTGCAGGGATGCCGCATTCCGCGTATATATTTAACAATAGGTCAAAGGCATAAACCAAAATATGTCCGCTGTCCATGCAGGGGTCCAGCAGGTGCAGGTCCTCGGGATTCATAGGACTGCGTGTGGCTTTCTGGGGCGTATCCAAAAAATAGGGCATTTTTGTGCGCAGACGGCTGTCCGGGTGACCCTCCAGCCACACACGGCCAAGCGTATTCTGCACCATGTATTTTACAACCCAGTCGGTCGTGAAAAATTGCGTTGCGGCTGGTACGTCACGCATTTTCACGGCACCACGGTAAACATCAATAGCGGCATTCTTTTCCTGCAGGTGATAATATTGATACAGCCAGCCGATGATTTCAATTTGGTCTTTCCACGCGTCTTCCGGAAGGCTGTCCCGGAAAAGCGCCGCTGCGCCGTGCCGATAGCTTAAGGAAAGGAGCAGGTCTGTACAATCGGGCTTCGGGAAAAAATCGGGAACCAGCTGATGCAGGCGGGCACATTCCCGCCGGAAAAGCCGGGTGTATATCTCATCCCGGTCCAGTGTATCCGCATGGGTGGAAAGCCAGCTTTCCAGTATCTGCGGAAGTTCGTTTCCGGCGGCGGGGGAAAGAACACGCTGCGGCAGACAGCCGTTTACTTCCATATAGCGGATACCCGCCAGCTCCATAAAATAGCGGCAGGCAGCCTTCCGGCAGACGGTATCTTCACCGCGGCGGGATACCAGATGCAGCAGTTGGTCCTGCCGCAGGCCGGTACCGCCCGGCAGGCGTGGTCCCCGCAGTGCCTGTAGGCACAGATGTGCTTTTTTTTCAAGGTCCGTGCGTGCTGCCTGTGCCAGCGCACATATCGCTGCCTTATCCAATATTGGTTCCCCCTGTTTTGCGAATTCCTGTCTATTATAATAGAAAAGACAGGATTTGTCACGTTTGGCGCGAGGAAACTTCTGCGCTTTGCAGTAAAAAAGAATAGCACGTTTTTAGAATGTATGATATACTAAACGACATAGTTAAGGTTCACAACGCTTTACTGCAGACAAGAGAGGAAAATGAGGGACGGCAGATGAAAATTAAGAATTTACTGAAACCGGGGCAGGTTACTGTCAGCTGTGAGATTTTTCCGCCCAAACAAGGCACCGGACTGCCGCATGCGCGGGAGGTCGTTCACGCCATTGCGGCCCTGCAGCCCGCCTTTGTCAGTGTGACTTACGGGGCAGGCGGCACCAACTGTGCAAATTCCATTGAACTTGCGGCGGAAGTGGAAAAATGCGGGGTGCCGGCCCTTGCACATTTGACCTGCGTCTCCGCGGAAAAGCAGGAAGTTCTTGCGGTTGCACGCCGTTTTGCGGCAAACGGCATTGAGAACATTCTGGCACTGCGGGGAGATTTGCCCAAGGACGATTCCTTTCCGCGGGACGGGCAATACCGCCATGCCTGTGAACTGATTACAGACCTGAAGGAAATGGGAAACTTCTGCATTGGCGGTGCGTGCTATCCGGAAGGCCATGTGGAAAGCGCCAATAAGGCGGAAGATTTGCAGTATCTGAAGGAAAAAGCCGATGCCGGCTGTGACTTCTTTACCAGCCAGATGTTTTTTGACAATGACCTTTTTTATAATTTTCTTTACCGTGCGCTTGCGGTGGGAATTCATGTGCCTATCCTTGCGGGCATTATGCCGCTGACCAGCGCCAAGCAGATGCGCCGCTGCGTGGAACTTTCCGGCACTTATCTGCCGCGCCGCTTTTTAAGTTTGGTTGACCGTTTCGGCAGTGACCCGGCCACCATGAAACAGGCCGGCATTGCCTACGCGACCGAACAGATTATTGATTTGATTGCCAACGGCGTGGAACACATTCATATTTACACCATGAATAAGCCGGATGTGGCGGCTAAGATTCTCAGCAACCTGTCCCATGTCATTTCCAGTCATGCAGACTGACCGGCGGGAAATCTACCGCTACCTCGGCTGCGGCAGAGCGGACCCCGGCCCCACCATTCGGCAGCAGGTGGAGCGGGCGCTGGAATTGCTGCAAAAAACATGCACGCCACACTGGATATGGGCTTCTTATCCGGTTACTGTGCGGGGAAACCACACATTTGCGGCGAGGCTTAACCTTGTCAGCCAAAATCTGGCAGAACATCTGCAGGGGTGTACACAGGTGTGCCTGTTTGCGGCAACACTGGGGCCTGCACCGGACCGTCTGATGCAGCGTGCAGCGGCTTCAGCGGTGACACCGGCAGCGGTGCTGCAGGCTGCCGCCGCTGCTATGACGGAAACTTTTTGTGATGAATGCTGTGAAAAATTAGCGTCGCATTTTGCAAAGGAATCTCTGTTCCTGCGTCCGCGGTACAGCCCCGGGTACGGGGATTTGGACCTTTCCTGTCAGGACCGGCTGCTGCAGATTTTAGATGCACAAAAACGCATTGGCCTTTCCTGCACGCGGAGCCTTTTATTGGTGCCGACAAAAAGTGTAACGGCTATCGTTGGCGTTTCCCCGCAGCCGGTGAAGACGGGCGGAAAAGCCTGCGATGGGAAATGCGCGGCTTGTTCCAGAACAGACTGTGCCTATCGGCTTATTTAAATGGAAAAGATGCTATGGCACACAGCAAAAGAAAGGTGCGCCTTTTTGCTGTGTGAAAGCAGATAAAAGAAAATGCTTGACAAGATGAAAACGCTCTATTATAATAACAAAGTTTGTGTCAAACTGGATTACATGCTGTAAAAGCATTGACAGAGCGAAAGGATAAGAAATGAAAAATACATATGATGTACTCATTATTGGTGCAGGCCCTGCCGGTATCTTTACGGCATTGGAGCTGGACCGTTTGGCGCCGGATAAAACCGTTCTGATGGTCGACAGCGGCAGTGCAATCGACGACCGGCGCTGTCCGGCAAGAACCGGCGGACGCTGTATGCACTGCAAAACCTGTAGCATTATGAACGGCTGGGCGGGAGCAGGCGCTTTTTCGGACGGCAAACTGTCCCTAAATGAAGACGTCGGCGGCAACTTGGTTGACTATATGCCGCGGGAACAGGCACAGGCGCTCATTCATTACTGTGACAGCATTTACCTGCACTTTGGCGCACCGGAAAAAGTGTTCGGCCTTGGTGACCGCACCGCGGACAAAATTGCCTATGAAGCGCGCCGGCAGAATATTCAGCTTATCCGATGCCCGGTACGGCACATGGGCACTGAGTACAGCTATCAGGTCCTGAAAGCCATGTACGATTACCTTGCGGAAAAACCACAGTTTACTTTTTTACCGCATACGACAGCGGAACGGATTCTTGTGGAAAATGGCCGTGCGGCCGGTGCGGAATTATCCCTTGCGGACGGGACTATCCGCCGTGTTGCGGCCGGAACGGTCGTTGCGGCACCGGGACGCGGGGGCGCCGCGTGGCTTACCCGCATTGCGCACGAAACCGGTTTGCAGCTGACCAACAACGAGGTGGACATCGGTGTTCGGGTAGAGGTGCCAAACGGCGTCATGGACTGCCTGACCAAAAGTTTATATGAGGCAAAATTGGTTTATTATTCGGATACTTTTGAAAATAAAGTCCGTACTTTCTGCATGAATCCGGGCGGTATTGTCAGCGAGGAACACTATGACGGTCCGGACGGCGGCCTGGCAGTGGTTAACGGACATTCCTACGCAAACGATGAACGTCACAGCGACAATACCAACTTTGCACTGCTTGTTTCCACAAAGTTTACGGAACCATTCCATCAGCCGATTGAGTACGGCCGTTACATTGCAAAGCTGGGCAATATGCTGACAGGCGGCGGCATTATGGTACAGCGTCTGGGCGACCTGCTTTTGGGACGCCGCAGCAGTGCTTCCCGTTTGGCAAAATCCACAACCGTCCCGACCTTAAAAACAGCCGTGCCCGGCGACCTCTCCTTTGTGCTGCCGCATCGGCATCTGACTTCGATTGTAGAAGCACTGAAAGCGTTTGATGCACTTGCACCCGGTTTGTACAGCAAGAATACACTGCTGTACGGCGTGGAGGTTAAATTCTATTCCTCAAAAATGGCGGTGGACAACACATTTTCCACCAAGATTCCGGGACTGTACGCGATTGGTGACGGCGCGGGCATTACCCGCGGTTTAATGCAGGCCTCTGCGACAGGTGTCGTTGTTGCCCGCACGCTTTCCGGAAAAGAACTGCCCAAAACCGAACATACAGGCAAATAAATTTCATAGGTGCATAAAAGGACCGGGTTCCACTTTTTGCGGTGGAATCCGGTCTTCTTTCTTGACTTTTTTTGCCCGTTACGATATAATCAGGGAGTAGAAAGATAGTATAGACTAACTATAGGTAGCATAGGCTAACACAAGGAGGAAACCATGACTTTAGATAAGCTTCCCATCAGCCATTCAGCTGTGATTGCCCAGGTAGGCGGGCAGGGTGCGCTGCGCCGCCACATGCTGGAAATGGGTCTTACCCCGCACACCCGTGTGACCATGCGTAAAGTTGCCCCAATGGGGGACCCTATTCAGCTGGAACTGCGCGGATATGAGCTGACCCTGCGGTTGGAAGACGCCCGCAATATTACTTTGGAAGCAGAAAAGGGGACTGAGAAATGATTTTTGCACTGGCAGGTAACCAAAACTGCGGGAAGACGACCTTATTCAATCAGCTGACCGGCAGCAACCAGCACGTCGGCAATTTTCCCGGTGTTACGGTGGAAAGAAAGGACGGCGTTATCCGCGGGCACAAGGGTGCAGTGGTGGTTGACCTTCCGGGTATCTATTCTCTGTCACCTTATACCAGTGAAGAAATCGTAACGCGTGACTTTATTTTTAAAAATCATCCGGACGGAATTATCAATATCGTGGATGCCACCAATATCGAGCGGAACCTGTATTTGACAATGCAGCTTATCGAATTGGATTTGCCCATGGTTGTGTGCCTCAATATGATGGACGAGGTACGCAACAACGGCGGAACCATACATATACAGGAACTGCAGAAAGAACTGGGCGTACCGGTCATTCCGATTGCCGCCAGCAAAAATGAGGGCATTGATGAACTGATTGAAGTTGCCCTGGAAACGGCAGAGGAAAAGCGCCGACCACAGCGGCAGGATTTTTGCAGCGGCCCCATGCATCGCTGCATTCACGCGGTGGCACACTTGATAGAGGACCATGCCCAGCGTGCAGGCATTCCACCCCGTTTCGCGGCAACCAAGCTGGTAGAGGGTGATGAACCCATGCTGAAGGTCTTGAAACTCAACCAGAATGAAATAGAGCTGCTGGGACATACCGTAAAAGAAATGGAATACGATATGAATACCGACCGGGAAGCGGCTGTGGCCGATATGCGGTATACCTTTATTGAAAAGCTGTGCGGCAATACCGTGATTAAGCCGAAGGAGAGTGCGGAGCACCGACGCAGTGTGCGGATTGATGAGGTCCTGACCAACAAATATGCGGCCATTCCCATTTTCCTCGGCATTATGCTCCTCATTTTTTGGCTGACCTTCAGCGTTATCGGCGCGGCGCTCAGCGACTTGATGACAATGGGAATCAGCGCACTTACTGACCTGACAGATACCGCATTAAAAGCCTACGGCATTAACCCTGTTGTCGAGTCACTGGTTGTCAACGGCGTTTTTTCCGGTGTGGGCAGTGTGCTTTCCTTCCTGCCGACCATTGTGGTGCTGTTCTTCTTCCTTTCTCTGTTGGAGGACAGCGGCTATATGGCGCGTGTAGCGTTTGTCATGGACAGCCTGCTGCGAAAAATCGGCCTTTCCGGCCGCAGCTTTGTTCCTATGCTGATTGGCTTTGGTTGTTCAGTTCCAGCAATTATGTCCACCCGTACACTTTCCAGTGAACGGGACCGCAAAATGACCATTTTCCTAACACCTTTTATGAGCTGCAGTGCCAAGCTGCCCATTTATACCATGTTCACCATGGCCTTTTTCCCGAAATATCGTTCGTTGGTCATGATTTGCCTGTATGTAGGTGGTATCCTCATGGGCATTCTCAGTGCTCTGCTGATGAAGCATACGGTTTTTCACGGGGAACCAGTTCCCTTTGTTATGGAGCTGCCGAATTATCGTCTGCCCACTCCGCGCAACACGGGCCTGCTGGTGTGGGAAAAGGCAAAAGATTTTCTGCAGCGCGCCTTCACCGTGATTTTCATGGCTTCGATTATCATCTGGTTCCTACAGACCTTTGACACGCACCTAAATCCCGTTTCTTCCAGCGGCAGCAGTATGTTGGCCGACATTGGCCGTTTTATCTCGCCGATTTTCGCGCCGCTTGGTTTCGGCGACTGGCGTACAAGCACGGCCCTGCTGGCGGGGTTCACCGCCAAGGAAGCAGTGATCAGCACATTCGCTGTTCTGACCGGTGCTACGGGCGCTGCTCTGCCGCATATGCTTTCCCAGATGTTCACACCGCTTGCGGCGGTTTCTTTCCTTGCTTTTACACTGCTGTATACACCCTGTGTGGCGGCTATCACAGCGGTCCGCCGCGAAATGCATTCCCGCCTTTCTGCACTGTCCGTTGTGCTGTACCAGACTGGCATTGGCTGGCTGGTGGCCTTCGCCATTTATCAGATTGGCTCCCGTGTGATTTGAGTGTTTCTCAGAAAGGAAACAAGATATGCAGATACAGGACTGGATTGTTCTGCTGATTCTATTGGTGCTGGCAGTATGTGCGGCGCGTTCCAGTTGGAAGCACCGCGGCTGCTGTGGCAGCTGCTCCCAGTGCAGTGCCTGCGGGAAATGCCACCGGGCTGCCGGCAAAAAAGAGAATGACCGCAGAAAATAGAAAACAGATTCCGCAGCTTTTGACTGCGGAATTTTTTCTGTTTACTTTCAAAACATAGAAAAAGAGGAAAACAGAAACACCCGTATTTTATACAGCCCGTGCAGGGAAACCACGGTTCCGTTTGTGTAATATGACAAATTTTTATCTAAAGAAACAACTTTTTATATCCCAGCGTATTTTTATGTTATAATAAACCCAATATCGGTATGTTCCTGGCTGATATATTTTAGATAAATTCATCACTGTTAGAACAGAGGAGGTAACGTCATTATGGTAAAGCATATCGTTTTGTGGAAGCTGAAAAAAGCCCAGAGCGACAACGCTGCGGGGATTGCCGCTAGCCTGCGCAGCTGTTTCAAGGCTCTGTTGGGTATAGTGGATGGTTTGACCGCCATCGACGTCGGTGTCAACTATAACGGTGGCGAATATGATTTGTGCCTGGTTGCAGATTTTACAGATAAAAAGGCACAGGAAGCTTATCAGACACACCCGGAGCATCTGAAAATTAAGGAACTGGTGCATCAGGTTATCTGTGGGCGTACTTCGTTCGATTATGAATATACGGCATAAAAATTTCATTCAGACATAATAATGGATACGGCAGATGCCACGGAGAGTTTCTCTGTGGTATCTGCCGTTTTTTTGCTTTTGGACGGCAGTTCTAAGCAGTGCCTGTCCCTCATAAGATGTAGGGACATAGGAAAGGTGGGACAAACCAAAATGGCAGGAAAATTAGAAAATGCACAGAAGTTTAATCAGGCAGCAGGGGCACTTTGCCCGCGTTTACGGGCACTGCTGCTGCGTCTGCCGGAGGAAATTCGCAGCCGTGTGTCCGAGATACGTCTGCATGTAGGGCAACCGGTCTGCCTGTGGGACGGCGGCAGTACATGGTTCTTAAAGGAAGGCGGTGTCACGCTGTTGCCGCGGGACGGCCTGTGCGCCTCTAAGGCGGATTTGTACGAGAGCTTTCGGACTTTGTGCAGCTTTTCGGTTTACAGTTATCAGGAACAGATACGAAAAGGATACGTAACCCTGCGGGGCGGCCACCGCGCGGGGCTTGCCGGCACGGCGGTGATGACCGGCGGCACCATTACCGGTATGCGGGATATCACTTCCATTAACCTGCGGGTCGCACGGCAGGTAGACGGCTGTGCACAAGCACTGTTGCAGCGTGCAGGGAACCTAAGCGGCGGGCTGCTGCTGGCGGGACCGCCTGCCTGCGGCAAAACGACATTGCTGCGGGATATTGCGCGTCAGCTTTCCAGTGGTGCATGCGGGCGAATTCACAAGGTGACAGTGGTGGACGAACGCGGTGAATTGTGCGGAGCAAACCGTGCTGAGTACGGCAATAACCTTGGTCCCTGTTGCGACGTTTTGGACGGCTTTCCTAAAGCAGAGGGAATGCTGCTGGCACTGCGGTCCCTTTCACCGGAGTACCTTATTTGCGACGAACTCGGCAGCGGGCAGGAAGCGGAAGCGTTGCTGCAAAGCGTAAATGCCGGCGCCAGTGTGATTGCCAGTATACATGCGGGCAGTTTGGAACAGCTGGCCGCCCGGCCGCAGGCAAGGGCTTTGCTGCAGAGCGGGGCCTTTGCACAGGTAGCACTGCTGTCCGGCGGCCGGCCGGGGCGTGTTGCCAAATTGGTGAAGGCGGGTGATGTGCTTGCTCAGAATACTGGGAGCGCTCTGCCTTGTCTTCGCGGGAACGGCGGCGGGTTGCCTGCAATCGCGTAAGCTGCGCCTGCGGCGGGACCGTGCACAGGATTTTCTGCAGTTTTTGTCCGCGGCAAAGGCGGAAATATCCTGTACGGCGGCACCGGTGCAGGACATTGTTGAGCACCACGGCCGAAAGCTGGATTTTTTAGCACCGTATTTTACAGCAATTGAAGCAGGAGAACCTTTTACACAGGCGTGGCAGAAGGCATCGTCCGATTCCTCATTGACACCGCAGGAAAGGGTACTGCTGCGAAACTTTGGCGAAGGGTTCGGCGCAACGGATATGCAGGGGCAGCTGGCCCACTGTACTTTATATGAAGAACTAACACGGCAGGAACTGGAAGAATCACAAAAAACGTATCAGAAGGACGGAAAGCTTTACCGGATGCTGGGCGTCTGCGGCGGACTGATTTTTGCGCTGGTATTGCTGTAAAAAGAGCGGAGGTGCGCTGCATGAATGTGGACCTGATTTTTAAGATTGCCGCCATCGGCATTATTGTGGCAGTGCTGAACCAGCTGCTGATTCGCTCCGGCCGAGAGGAGCAGGCGATGATGACGACACTGGCCGGACTGATTGTGGTACTGATGATGATTATCCAGCAGATTGATGTTCTGTTCCGTACCATTAAGTCCACTTTTGGCTTATGAGTATTCATTTGGCGGGCGTTATCGGCGCGGCCCTTACGGCGGCAGTCTTTGCAGCCCTGCTGCGCCGGACAAACAGCGAATATGCCGTGGTGCTGCGCACAGCGGCTGGTGTGCTGATTGTGCTGGAGATTCTGCAGGCGGTGCTGCCTGCCCTGCGGGAGATTTCTGGTTTGCTGTCCTCAGCGGGTGTGGGCGGGGAATACAGCGGTATTCTTCTGCGCGCACTGGGGGTGGTGTTCCTTACACAGTTTGCGGCGGATGCCTGCCGGGATGCCGAAGAAACAGCATTGGCCAGCAAGGTGGAGCTGGCCGGCCGAGTGGGCATTCTGGTACTGGCGCTGCCGCTGTTTGCACGCGTGGCGTCCATTGCGTCAGCTTTGGTGAAAAAGTAGGGGGAAGTATGAAAAGCAAGGAGTGGAGGAAACGGTGCAGATTCCTTTTTGCGGGACTTGCTGCGGCCATGGTGCTTTTGTGTACCTGCATACCATGTACGGCGGCGGGAACGTCTTCTCTGCCGCCGTACTATGCACAGCAAATGCAGGGAAGCGGTGCGGACCAGCTGCCGGAAAAACTGCCGGCAGAAACACGGCGGCAAATTGCCGGCCTTGGTGTAGATGACAGCAATTTTCAAAGCGTTGGGGATATTAACCCCAAGACTTTCTTTTCCGCTGTCTTTGGTCTGGCCGGTACAGAAGGCAAAGGGCCGCTGCATGCGGCGGGCAGCTGTTTAGGCATTATCCTTCTCTGTGCGCTGGTCAATTCTATGAAATTGTCCTTTGGGGACCGACCGCTGGGAGGAGTAGCGGATGTCGTGGCGGCACTGTGCATCTGTGTTGGCATTGTGGAACCGGTTATCAATGTACTGGTGCGGGCATCTTCCGTTATTCATACGGCGTGCGGTTTTACGCTGGCGTCTGTACCGGTTGGCGCAGCCGTTTTGGCGGCGGCAGGACGGCCGGCTTCCGCTGCTTCTATGCAGCTTTTGCTGACAACGGCCGGGAATGCGGTACAGCTTTTGTCTGCCTGCGTGTTTGCTCCAGCGATGAAAATATGCCTTGCTATGGCCATTGTGTCCTCCATTTCGCCGGACGTAAATCTGCTTGGACTTTTCCGCTGTTTCAGCAAAGCAGTTAAGTGGCTGCTGGGCCTTTCCATGACATTGTTTACCGGTATTTTAGCGATGAAGCAGCTGACAGCGGACGGCGCGGATACACTGGCCGGTCGTGCGGCACGCTTTGTAGTCAGCAGTGCTGTGCCGGTGGTGGGCGGTACGCTCAGTGATGCCATGAATACCGTGACGGGCTGTATACAAATGCTTCGGTCAGGCGTCGGGGCGTTTATTCTTTTGGCACTGCTGGTTATGTTCCTGCCGGTCTTGATTAGCAGCCTTTTGTGGATGATGATGTTGCAGATATGCGCGGCGGTCAGCAAAGTGTTTTCCCTGCAGGAAGTGGCCGGCTTGCTGCAGGCGTGCAGCAGTGTACTGGAAATCCTTCTGGCTATTTTGCTGTGCTCCATGACGGTACTGATTGTTTCCAGTACCGTGCTGCTGAACATGGGGGGCGGAGCCACATGATACGCACATGGGCAAGCGGACTGTGCGCTCTGGCAGTGGCGGCAGCCATGGTACGGATTTTGGCACCGAGTGGCTCCATGGGAAAAATGCTGAAACTCATACTGGGTACCATGATGCTGTGTGTGGCAATTGGTCCATTTTTGCAGGGCGTTCCAAAGATGAATTTATCCAGCCTGCAGGACTCTGCCGCTTCTAATACTTCCAGCTTTTCCGCATTGGTGCAGCAACAGAAAACAGATGCCGCAAAAAAGCAAATACAGGAGATGGCAGAGGTGCGGCTGCAGCAGTCGGGCATTGCTTTTCGAAAAGTCGAGGTACAGCTGCTGTCCGGTACAGCGGAGGGTTCACATACCGCAAAAGTGACCGTAACGCTGCCGGACAGCAGCAATCAAGCGCGTGCGGAATCTCTACTGCGGGAGTCGCTGGGCATGGAAGTGGAGGTGAAAACCGTTGAATGACAGTGAAGCGAAAAAGACAGGCGTTCTGCAAAAGCTGGCCAACAATGATACTGGGCGGAAGGTAGTTTTCATTCTCGGCATTCTCGGCATTGCACTGCTGTTCCTTTCCAGCCTTTTCAGCGGCAGCGGCCATTCCTCTGCGCGGACGACACAAACAGCTTCCAGCGCGGCGGCCAGTTCGGTTTCCGATGACGCGTATGCGCAGACACTGGAACAGGAACTGACTTCTATAATAGGACAGATACAGGGGGCGGGTAAGCCGCACATTTTGGTGACGCTGGAAGAGGGAGAAACCGAGGTATACGCGCAAGGGGAAAAGCATGCGGCGCAGCAGCAGCAGGGCTCCTCCGGACAGAACACAAACAGTCAGGAAACCAGCTGCATTATTGTAAAGGATGCCGACGGCAGCGAACACGCACTGACGGTCACCCGCCGCCGTCCCAAGGTACAGGGCGTGGTGGTCGCCTGCCCGGGCGCTTCACAGCCCGCCGTGCAGCAGGCCGTACTGGACGCTGTTTCAGCGGCGGCCGGTATCAGCAGTGCCCGCATATGTGTTGTGCCATCAGCATAAGACATTGCTTTTCCTTGTCATCTTTTTACGGGCATACACATAAACATATTCATATAGAACGATTATGTATCCGGACAGAAAACAGGTTCCGGGAAAGCGAATGGAGGAGTACAGCATGAAAGTAGAAAAACGTCAGCTGGTACTGGCCGCACTGGTCGTGGCGCTCGGCGCGGCTGTTTATTTGAACTGGAGATTCTCAAACGGGAACCAGATTCTTGCCAAAGATGCAGCCGCGTCCCACGACTTGGGGCAGGTGCAGCTGGTCAATGCGGGGGAGGCATCCTCTGCCAGTTCGTCCCGGGCGCCGTCGTCCGCCGTTTCTTCTGCCAAAGCGGCCGCTTCTTCCAGCAGCGATTACTTTTCGGAAGCACGTCTAAACCGCCAAAAAGCGCGCGACAATGCTTCGCAGATGCTGGAAAAGACGCTGACCGATGCAGGTTCCAATGATGCGGCGAAAAAAGAAGCAGTGCAGCAGTCGGCAGCTTTGGCACAAATTGAGCTGCAGGAAAGCAACGCGGAAAATATCCTGAAAGCAAAGGGCTTTTCCGACTGTGTCGTATTTGTGCAAAATGGCGAATGCAGCGCAGTTGTAAAAGAGGGGAGCGCCAATATGGGAAATGCCGCTTTGCTGGTGAAAGACACGGTTTCCGGACAGACTGGCGTTTCCTTCGATAAAATTAAAGTGATTGAAAAAAAATCCTCTTAAGGCTGAAAACCACAGCTTCTGCCGTTTCTCTTGCAACTCTGCCGGAAAGCGTGGTATACTGTTTTTAGTGGAGTTTGACAAAATAACAGAAACAGATAGAAAGAATCCTCCACAGCGGAGGATTCTTTCTTTTTTGGGGGTAACTAATGAAACGACATGAAGCGCGCAGACAGGCTTTCTTCCTTTTGTTTGAGCAGAGCCTGAACGGCGGCACGATTGATGAATTGATTGATTACGCAAATGAAGCGGGTTCTTTTCAGGAAGAGGACAGCCCTGCACCGGTGCCGGTGGACGATTTTGCCGTACGGGTAGCACTGGGTGTTGAGCAGCACCAAAAAGAGCTGGACGAGTGCATCGGAAAATATGCCCGCGGCTGGTCCGTAAAGCGCCTGTCCCGTGTTTGCCTGGCACTGGCACGGCTGGCACTGTATGAAATGAAATGGGAGGCGGACATCCCAGTCAGCGTTTCCATCAATGAAGTAGTGGAACTTGCCAAACAGTACGGCGATGCCGGCGACGCACCTTTCCTTAACGGCATTTTGGGAAGCGCTGCAAAGGAGCTGCCGCGGAATGCCTGACATTTTAGCTTTTGATACCAGCAATTATACGACCAGCACGGCCCTGTTTCGGGACAGGAAAATTTATCAGCAGAAACATCTGCTTCCCGTTAAAAAAGGGGAGCTTGGCCTGCGCCAAAGTGACGCGGTTTTTCACCATGTGCAGCAGCTGCCGGACCTGCTGGAAGAACTTTTGAGGCAGACACCGCTGCAGGACCTAAAAGCGGTGGGCTGTTCCACCCGCCCGCGTACACAGCCGGGCAGCTATATGCCGTGCTTTACGGTAGGGCACGGTGCGGCGCGCCAGACGGCCGCCTGCTTTGGTGTGCCGCTGCATACCTTTTCCCATCAGCAGGGACACATCGCCGCGGCACTGTGGTCCGCCGGCCGGCTGGATTTGTTTGAGCGTCCGTTTCTCGCTTTTCATGTTTCCGGCGGAACGACCGAAGCAGTCTTGACTCAGCCGGGGACAGAGGAGCCGTTTACTGTCACACTGCTTGCACAGTCGCTGGACCTGAAAGGCGGGCAGGCTGTGGACCGGGTGGGCCGCATGCTTGGCCTGCCATTTCCGGCCGGACCGGAACTGGAAAAGCTGGCGGCGCAGTCGCAGGTACAGTTCCGCATTCATCCTTCTATGAAGGGAGCCGACTGCTCCCTCTCCGGCATTGAAAATAAATGCCTAAAAATGCAGAGCGATGGCCGACCGGCGGCGGACACGGCAAAATATTGTCTGTGCAGTCTGCTGGCTGCGCTGGATGCCATGGCGGCGGCTCTGCTGAAAGAACATCCCGGCCTGCCGCTGGTTTTTGCCGGCGGCGTGATGGCCAATCAGTTTATTCGGAAGGCGCTGACGGAAAAATACGGAGCCTGTTTTGCGGAACCGGCTTTTTCGGCGGACAATGCCGCAGGCGTGGCGGTGCTGACCGCATGCAGGGAGGGACTGCTATGATACCGAGCTGTGTGCTGACCGTCACACAAATCAATCTATATGTGAAATCCCTGCTGGAAGGGGACGAAAAGCTTCACTGCGTTTATGTGGCCGGAGAAATCAGCAACTTTACGGACCACTACCGTTCCGGCCACTTGTACTTTTCCCTAAAAGACGAAAAGTGCGCAGTGAAGGCGGTTATGTTCGCTTCCTCCGCCCGCCGGCTGCGTTTTCACCCGCAGAACGGTATAAAAGTACTGGTGCGAGGCAGAATCTCTTCCTATGAGGTTTCCGGACAGTATCAGCTGTACGTGGAGGAGATGCAGCCGGTTGGCGCGGGGGAACGCGCACTGGCCTATGAGCAGCTGAAAGAAAAGCTCCGCCGAGAAGGTTTGTTTGATGCGGAGCGCAAAAAAGAACTGCCCCGTTATCCCACGAAAATCGGTGTGATTACGTCCCCGACCGGCGCGGTTATCCACGACATACAAAATGTAACAGCCAGACGTTGGCCGCTGGCGGAAATTCTCTTGTATCCGGTCGCTGTACAGGGAGAAGGGGCTGCACCGCAGCTGGTGCAGGCGCTGCAGTATTTCAGCAGCCGCAGCTGTGCCGATGTCCTGATTATCGGACGCGGCGGCGGCAGCGCGGAAGACCTGTGGGCTTTCAATGAAGAAGCGGTCGTGCGGGCCGTAGCTGCCTGTCCGCTTCCGGTTATTTCCGCGGTCGGTCATGAAACGGACGTTACATTGACGGACTTTGCCGCGGACCTGCGGGCACCTACCCCAAGTGCTGCGGCGGAACTGGCTGTGCCGGACGGTGAGAAGCTGAAAAACGCACTGCTGCAAACAGCGGTTTCTATGCACATGGGGCTGGAAAACCGTCTGAATGATGAGCGTATGCAGCTTGACTTATTATCGCAGTCCCTGCAGGAAGCGCTGGAAAAACCGACACAGCTGCGCCAGCAGGAACTGGGCGTACTTGCGGGTCGGCTGGAAGATTTGAATCCGCTGCGGGTGCTCCGCCGCGGTTATTCCGTTGTGACCAGCATAGATGGACAAGTCCTCATGAGCCCTGAAAAAATTCACACAGGGGAGCAGGTACAGGTTCGTATGGACCAGGGAACGCTGCTGTGTACAGTAGATAAAAAGGAGAACCTGCATGAATCAGAAAATGACATTTGAACAGGCTATGGATAAGCTGTCCGATATTGTGCAGCAGTTGGAAAGCGCCAGTGCGCCGCTGGACAAGACGATGAAACTTTACGATGAAGGTGTAAAACTGACAGCATTCTGCTACCACAAACTGCAGACAGCCGAACAGAAGCTGAAAACCATTTCCGAAGGAAAAGATAAAAACGAAACGGCGGATTGACTGCTTTTGACAGGGGGTATTTTTTATGCGCAACGAACAGGGATTTGATGAGTGGGCAGAAACCTACGACGAAAGTGTCAGCAAAAACGAACAGGAGGAATCCTATCCTTTTGCGGGGTATCATACCGTTCTGCAGACCATTTATAAAACCGTTACTACGGGTAAAGCACCGGCTGTGCTGGACATTGGCTTTGGCACCGGTGTCCTTACCAAAAAGCTGTATGACGCCGGCTGCCGGATTTCCGGTATTGACTTTTCTCGTAAAATGATTGACACTGCGCAGCCAAAGATGCCGAAAGCTACCTTGGTGCAGGCGGACTTTTCCAAGGGTGTGCCGCCGCGGCTTGCCGGGCAGACTTATGATGATATCATCAGCACCTACGCGTTTCATCACCTGACAGATGAACAAAAAGCGGTATTCCTTCGGGAACTGCTGCAAACACTCAATCCCGGCGGCCGTATTCTAATAGGGGACGTCATGTTTCCAACGGATAAAGAACGGCAGGCATGCCGTGAAAAAAGCGGGAGTACCTGGGACGAGAACGAACATTATCTGGATATTGCTTCCTTTACAAAACAGTTTCCAGAGGCTTCGTTCCACCGCATTTCCTTCTGTGCGGGTATCCTGACTTTTACAAAGGACGAAAAGTAAAAATATGCAATGACGGCAAAATGCCGGGGGAGCGGAAAAACATGAATCAGACAGAATTTCAGGCACAGATGAAAGAGTATGCGTGTCTGACGGAAGAAAAACTGAAAGAACTGGTGCCGGAGCAGCCACAACTGACGGAGGCCGTTTTGTACCAAGCCATGCGTTACAGTCTGCTGGCCGGCGGCAAGCGGGTACGTCCGGTGATGCTGCTTGCTTTCTGCTCGCTGTGCGGCGGGAACGCACAGGCAGCTGTGCCATTTGCTTGTGCGCTGGAAATGGTCCACACATATTCACTTATTCATGATGACCTGCCCTGTATGGACGACGACGACCTACGCCGTGGCAGACCTTCCAGCCACAAGGCTTTCGGCGAAGCCAATGCGCTGCTGGCTGGGGATGCCCTGCTGACCAAAGCATTTGAAGTGGCGACGGATGAAAAACAGGCGGCCGCTGTCGGAAGCAGCCGCGCATTGCAGGCAGCCTCCATTTTGGCGCAGGCCGCCGGTGACCACGGCATGGTGGCCGGTCAGGTGCTGGATTTACTGAATGAAAACAAAGACATCCGTGTGGAAGAGCTGGCGGACATCGATGCAAAAAAAACGGGTGCCATGATTCGTGCGGCGGCACATATGGGCTGTGCACTGGCCGGCGCTTCCCAGGAACAGACCGATGCCGCCGAC
Organism: Caproicibacterium sp. XB2; assembly: GCF_044880635.1. Lineage (NCBI taxonomy): Bacteria > Bacillati > Bacillota > Clostridia > Eubacteriales > Oscillospiraceae > Caproicibacterium > Caproicibacterium sp. XB2. Next base: position 663,389 of record NZ_CP173227.1, read on the forward strand.
CGCTATGCCCGGGCACTGGGGCTTGCTTTCCAGATTCAGGACGACATTCTGGACGTTGCGGGCAGCACGGAAGCACTTGGCAAGCCGACCGGCAGTGACGCACAGAACGAAAAGGGCACATATGTTACGCTGCTTGGCCTGACGAAGGCCCGTCAGGTGGCCGCGGACCTTACCCGTCAGGCGGAACAGGCGCTTTCTGTTTTCGGCGAACAGGCGGAATTCCTGCGTATGCTGGCGGACAGTCTTGCGGCGCGCAGACACTGAAAACAAAAGTTGACAAATAAAAAGCGGCATGTTAGAATATAAGAGCCGCATATTTTGGGTATAAGTGGGCCCGAATGGCTCCGCCCACGATAGCGAGTCTAAGGAAAGCAGGTTTTCTGTTTATGTATGCAATTATTGAAACCGGCGGCAAGCAGTATAAAGTAGAGAAAGACGATGTTGTCTTTGTCGAAAAGCTTGCAGCTGATGTCGACAGCTCCGTTGAATTCAAGGTCCTTGCGGTTGGCGGCGACGACGGCCTGAAGGTTGGCAAACCCTATGTCGAGGGCGTTGCAGTTAAGGGTAAGGTCCTGAAAAACGGCAAATCCAAGAAAATTAACATCTGGACTTACAAGCCGAAGAAGGGTGAGTCCCGCAAGATGGGCCATCGTCAGCCTTACACAAAGGTACAGATTGAATCTATTGAAGCCTGATGATTCGGTGCAGCTTTCTTTTAGATACTGACACACAGCAGCTGATTGGCTTTTCCTTTCGGGGACATGCCAATGACGCGGAAAGCGGGAACAGCATTGTGTGCGCGGCGGTTTCTTCCGCGGCTTACCTGACAGCAAACGGGATAACAGATGTTCTCCATGTTCCGGCCCGGGTAAGTGAGCAGGACGGCCTGCTTACCGTGCAGGTTTCAAATACAGCTGCACAGCAGTGCGGTCCTTTGCTGGAATCGCTGCGGCTGCATATCATCGGCCTAAAAGAACAGTATCCGAAACAGATTTGCATGAGAAATAAAGAGGTGTAAAAAATGCTGAAAGTAAATATTCAGTTATTTGCTCATAAAAAAGGTATGGGTTCCACAAAGAACGGCCGTGATTCCGAGTCTAAGCGCCTCGGTGTCAAGCGTGCGGACGGTCAGTTCGTTCTGGCCGGAAATGTTCTGGTTAAGCAGCGCGGTACACACATCCATCCCGGCCTGAACGTCGGCATTGGTTCTGATGACACACTGTTTGCAAAAATCAGCGGCACTGTTAAGTTTGAGCGCCTGGGCGCAGACCGCAAGAAGGTCAGCGTTTACGAAGTAGAACAGTAAACCGGCAAAGTAAATCCCAGGCCGTATGGCCTGGGATTTTTGTTGTATATCGGGCAGAATAAATTTCTGACGAAGTTCAAACAAGCTGATGAATGTTCTTTATCTTTTCTGCGGGGGACTGCAGTGCCGACTGGAGGTTTTTTATGTTTATTGACCAAGCAAAAATCCATATCAAAGCAGGTGACGGCGGCGCTGGCGCAGTTTCTTTCCGTAGAGAAAAGTATGTTGCCGCAGGCGGACCGGACGGCGGCGACGGTGGCCGCGGCGGAAACGTCCTGTTTCAGGCAGATGACAGTATTTCAACACTGTCGGATTACCGGTACCGCCATAAATTTGTGGCAAAGAGCGGGGAAGCCGGCCGCGGCAAACGCTGCTTCGGGAAAAAAGGAGAGGACCTTCTGCTGAAGGTTCCGCGCGGCACACTGGTAAAAGATGCGGCAAGCGGTCGGCTGCTGGCGGATGTTTCCAACGATGAGCCACAGGTTGTACTGCAGGGTGGCCGCGGCGGCTGGGGGAATACACATTTTGCCACCCCAACCCGTCAGGTGCCGCGCTTTGCAAAACCGGGTATGCCCGGGCAGGAAGCAGATGTTCAACTGGAACTCAAACTTCTGGCTGACGTTGGGCTGGTTGGTTTTCCGAACGTTGGCAAAAGTACACTGGTCAGTGTTGTCAGTGAAGCAAAGCCAAATATTGCAGACTATCATTTCACAACGTTAACGCCGGTTTTGGGTGTTGTTCACCTCCCGCAGGGACGTTCCTTTGTCATGGCGGATATTCCCGGTCTGGTGGAAGGCGCATGGAAAGGCGTTGGTCTGGGGCACCAGTTCCTGCGCCATGTGGAGCGCTGCCGTCTGCTTCTGCATATTGTCGATGTTTCCGGCAGTGAGGGCCGTGACCCGAAAGAGGATTTTCGCATTATCAATGAAGAACTGCGCCGCTTTAATCCGGAACTTGCGGAGCGTCCTATGATTGTGGCCGGCAATAAATGTGACTTGACAGATGAAGCGCACGTTGCCGATTTCCGTGATTTCATCGAGAAGCAGGGGTATTCTTTCTTCCCCATTATGGCGCCTATTCATGAGGGTGTGGACTCATTAATCAATAAAATCAGTGAGGAACTCAGCAAGCTGCCACCGGTCCGCCGCTATGAGCCGGATCCGGTGCCGCTGACAAAGCCGGAGGAAATTCCGCGCGGCGAGGTAAAAATCACCAAACAGGATGGCATTTATGTTGTGGAGGCACCGTGGCTTTTGCAGGTTATACAGTCCGTTAATTTTGACGATTATGAATCACTGCAGTATTTCCAGCGTGTACTTCTCAAGACCGGCGTGGACCAGCATCTGCGGGAAGCAGGTGTGCAGGACGGCGACACGGTTTCTATTTATGACGTACAGTTTGATTATGTTGAATAAATGAAAGAAATGAATGCTGTACGAGTGCCATGCAGGGACGCTCTGCACGGTGTCAGATGGAGAAAGGCGAAACATGGAACGTTTTTTAGATATCCCCTGTGACCCCAAAAAACTTAGCCCGCTAACGCTGGCTTTTGTGGGTGACTGTGTATTTGAACTTTTTGTGCGGGAAAAATTGGTTTGCGATTCCAACTGTTCCGTAAATACACTGCACGGAAAAGCTGTACAGCAGGTGTGCTGCACGGCACAGGCACAGGACTGTAAAATCCTGCAGCCAATATTAACAGAAGAAGAAATAGCTGTCCTGCATCGGGGACGAAACGCACATACGCATCATATTCCGAAAAATGCTTCTGTGGCAGACTATCATGCGGCAACCGGATTGGAAGCACTGTTTGGCTACCTGTACCTGCAGAGCCGTTTGCCACGTCTGCGCGAACTTTTTCAGGTTCTGCAGAATGCCAGAGAAAACAGGGGAGAGGTGTAGGTGGAAAATTGTCGGTAAAACAGAAAAACACTGTAAAAATAATGATAACGGATGTACTGTTGTATTTTGTCAGCGGCTGCATTTTTGCGGTGGCCGTCCGCGTTTTTACGGCTCCAAATAAAATTGCACCGGGCGGTGTTACCGGTATCTCTACAATGCTGAACTATGCGTTCGGTTTACCCATTGGCCTCGTGACCTTCCTGCTCAATGTACCAATTTTTATTTTCTCACTGATGGAGATTGGCTATAAAATTGTGACAAAGACGATTGTGGCATCTTTCCTGACCTCCTTTGCCATTGACTGGTTTGGCTCCATGCTGCCAGCCTATAAAGGGGACCCTATGCTGGCGGCCATTTTTGGCGGCCTGCTGGAAGGAGTCAGTTTGGCCATGGTCTTTCGGCGCGGCGCTACGACCGGGGGAACCGATATGGTGGCGCGTTTGCTGCAGCGTCACTTCCGACATTTAAGTACAGGCAGACTGATGATGTCTGTAGATGTTGTGGTCGTTATCAGTTCCGCAATCGTGTATCGTCGGATAGAAAGTGTCCTGTATGCAGTTATTTATCTGTTTGTTTCTACCAACGTGATTGATGAAATCTTGTACGGTTCAGACATTGGCCGGGGAAAGATCTTGTGGATTGTCACACAGTATCCGGACGGAATTTCCCAGCGTATCTTTAAGGAAGTGGACCGCGGCGTAACCGCTATTCATTCCAAGGGAATGTACAGCGGCCGTGAGGGCGAAGTCCTTATGTGTGCTGTCAGCCGGTCAGAGATTTATCAGGTCATGGATTTGGTGAAGGATGAGGATAAAGATGCGTTTATTATCGCCGGCGAGGCGGCCCAAATCCGCGGAGAAGGTTTTCGCAGTTCTGCCCCTGTGGACAAGACACTGCCGGAAATCTTGGCGGAACGCAAAAATAACGGGACACGAAAAAAATAATTTTTATATCCCATAAAATGGGGCCGGAGAGCGCCGCAGATTGTGTTCTGCAGTGCTCTCCGGCCCGGTTTGTTTTGTTACAAAAGGCTTCAGCCTTCTGTGTTAGAGGAAGAATTCTTGTTCTGTGCATTCTGCGCCTTTTTGTTCTGCGCATTCTGATTGCAACGATTCTGTGCGTTCTGGTTGTTACGGTTCTGTGCGTTCTGGTTGTTACGGTTCTGTGCGTTCTGCTGTGCCTTATTCTGGCTGTTGGTGTGGGTGCAATTCTCGTATTTGTCAGAAGAGTAATTCTGGTTATCCAAGATACTCACCTCCTTACAACGTGTAGTATGGTCTGTCCTGAAAAAAATATACGAAATGAGTGATAAAATTGCAGCTGCCTACCGCTTTTATACAGCGCATGAAGGAACAGTTAGGTACTGAAGCTGAGGAGTTTTTTCCCAAATATCAGTGCCCAGCACTGCGTGCCCTGCGGCGAAATCCGCTGAAGTGTTCTCAAAAAATTTTGGAAGAATCGTTGCCTTTTCCGCTTAGGCAGGCGCCGTTTTCACCGCTTTCTTATTATGTGCCAGCTGAGTTCCGGCCCGGCAGGGAACCGCTGCATCATGCCGGCGCTTTTTATATGCAGGAACCAAGCGCCGCGGCAGCCGTGACGGCACTCAATCCGCAGCCGGGGGAACGGGTGCTCGACCTGTGCGCGGCGCCCGGAGGGAAAAGCACCCAGATTGCCGGTCAGCTCAGCGGACAGGGCCTTTTGTGGAGCAACGAATTGGTGCGTGGGCGCGCAAAAATTTTGCTCTCCAATATGGAAAGAATCGGTGTGCCCAATGCAGTTGTCAGTTCGTGTCAACCGGAAACATTGTGCAGTGCCCTGCAGGAGTTTTTCGACCGTGTGCTGGTGGACGCTCCCTGCTCTGGGGAAGGTATGTTCCGGCGTGACGCGAAAGCTATGGAAGAATGGAGCCCAGAGCACGTTTCTGCCTGCGCGGTGCGGCAGAAAGCCATTTTGGAGAGCGCGCAAAAAGCGGTGCGGCCGGGCGGTGTTCTGACATATTCTACCTGTACTTTCTCTGAAGAGGAAAATGAGGGCGTTGTCACGGCGTTTTTGCAGCGGCACCCCGACTTTCACCTGGTTGATACCGGCCTGCAGGGCGGCCGCCCTGCTCTGCGCTTTGCGCGGCGCATTTATCCCATGGATGGCGGCGAAGGACATTTTGTTGCCGTCATGCGGCGGGACGGGAAAACACCCGATACGACCTTTTCAGCATCCGGGCAAGCTTTTTCCACGGCGGCGGAACAGCTTGCGGCATCCTTATACAAGGGAACGCGCCCTGGTGTGCCGGCGCAAGTCGGAGAACGGCTGTACCTGCTGCCGGAAGGTCTGCCGCCGCTGCAGGGACTTGGCGTTCTGCGTGCGGGTATTCTGCTGGGCGAGGCAAAGCCAGTGCATCGCAAAAACGCACCGCCGCGGCTGGAGCCGGCACACGCGGCTTTTTTGGCATCACGGCCGGAACAGCTGCGGCAGTGCCTGCAGCTTGTTCATGATGACCCACGCGTATTTGCTTTTTTGCGCGGTGAGGAAATAGAAGTGCCAGATACCTTCCGCGGCTATTGCGGCGTTTCCGTTGCAGGCGTCACCGTTGGGTTCGGAAAATGCAGCGGCGGACGCCTTAAAAATCATTATCCCAAAGGTTTGCGTATGCTGCCGGAAAGCGAAAACAGAGGAACAGACAGGGAATAGTGCGCCGTTTGTTCCGATGCGATGGCAGAAAGGAATTGCCCATTTATGCATTTTCTTGAAAAAAGGAAGCAAAAACTGTAACACGCTTTACATTTTTTTCTCCGCGTTTGTGTCATAATACCTAATGTGCTGAAAAGCTTGTCAGCAGCGTGCTGACGTGATAAAATAATAGGCAATCAATAGAAAGAGGGCTTTTTTTATGCAGGAGATCCGCTATGAACTGACAAAAACGCCAAAGAAGAAACCGGCCCCGGGCGACCCGCTGCCGTTTGGTTCTATTTTTACGGACCATATGTTTGTCATGGACTATACAGCCGGCACCGGCTGGCACGACCCACGAATTGTGCCTTACGCGCCGCTGCAGCTGGACCCCGCTGCGATTGTACTGCACTATGCGCAGGAGTCTTTTGAGGGCCTGAAGGCTTACCGTACACCGGATGGTTCCATTCAGCTGTTCCGTCCGGACCGCAACGCGGTACGTTTTAAATCCACCAACGAACGTATGGTTATGCCGGTTGTACCGGAAGAGGACTTCATCACGGCCGTTAAGGCACTGGTCAAGACAGAAAAAGACTGGGTTCCCAGCCAGCCGGGTGAATCCCTATACATTCGTCCTTTCTGCATTGCTACAGAAGCACACTTGGGCGTAAAGCCGTCCAATACTTATAAATTTATGGTTATCTGCTGCCCGGTGGCTGCCTATTATCCGACAGGCCTGAATCCGGTTAAGATTTATGTGGAGGACAAATATGTCCGTGCTACTCCCGGCGGAACAGGCTACATCAAGTGCGGCGGAAACTATGCGGCTTCTCTTATTTCCCAGGAGATTGCGGAATCCATAGGTTACAGCCAGACACTTTGGCTGGACGGTGTCGAGCGGAAGTACGTTGAAGAGGTTGGCTCTATGAACTGCTTCTTTAAGATTGACGGTACAATTTATACAGCGCCGACCATCGGCACGGTTCTGCCGGGAGTTACCCGTATGTCCTGCATTGACCTGCTGAAAAAATGGGGTTACAATGTTTCTGAGGAGCGTCTGCCGGTCGCTGACGTGATGAAGGCTTCCCGTGAAGGCAAGCTGGAGGAAGTTTTTGGCACAGGCACCGCAGCGGTTATTTCTCCGGTTGGAGTCCTGAAGTATAAGGATGAAGTTGCACAGATTAACAACGGTGAAATCGGTGAAGTGACACAGCGCCTGTATGATACCTTGACAGGCATTCAGTGGGGCCGTCTGCCGGACGATATGCACTGGACGACAAAAGTCTGCTGAGAAAACAACGAAAATAACGCAATGCCACTCTGCGTCTGCGGAGCGGCATTTTTTTGTGGAGGAAATATGCGTCAGTTATCTTTTACAGTACCGCCAAATTATGACGGCGTCAGTGTACGCGGCTTCCTGCGCGGGCCATGCGGCGTGTCGTCACGTCTGCTGGCACAATGCAAACGGGTGGAGCACGGCATTACCGCGGCGGGCCATCAAAAAATTGCTACGGACAAACTGCACGCCGGTGAAGTGATTACGCTGCGTCTGCCGCAGGAAAAAGAAAAGCTGGCGGTACATCCGAACGGCGCACCACCGCTTTCTGTTCTATATGAGGACGACTCCCTTATTGCGGCTGATAAGCCCGCCGGTATGATTATCTATGCACGCGCCGGTCAGCTGACCGGCACGCTGCGGGATATCACGCTGGATTATCTGCAAAAGAAAGGAGAAACACCGTCTTTTCATCCGCTGTATCGGCTGGACCGCGACACCACCGGTTTGGTTTTGCTGGCCAAAGACCGTTACACCGCCTGTTCGGTACCGCCAACCATACAGAAAACGTATTGGGCTGTGTGCGAAGGAATTCTTCACGGCAGCGGAACCATTTCGGCACCGATTGGTACAGCATCCGGCAGTAAAACGCGACAGCAGGTGATGCAGCAGGGACGTACGGCTGTCACGCATTGGCAGGCAGTGGGAAGCGCAAAGGAACATACATTGGTGCGCTGTGTGCTGGAAACCGGCCGTACACATCAAATTCGTGTGCATATGGCATACATAGGCCATCCGCTTGCCGGCGATGATTTTTACGGCGGCAGCCGAAAGTGGATTCCCCGTCAGGCGCTGCATTGCGGCAGCGCTCGCTTTCTTTCTCCTGCCGGCGGAGAAAAAACAGTAATCGCTCCTTTTCCAGCTGATTTCCGCGGCCTGCTGAAAGCACTTGACCTTTCCGCGGACGTGGCAAACCTGCAGGCATTTCTGCACAGTGGGATATAGTGGTATTCTTAGCTGGAATATGCTACAATGAACAGCGGCAAGGGAGGAATAACAATGCCTGCAGCGATTGTACAGTATCTGTTCGCGGAGCGCGAAGAAGCGGCTCTGGAAGCGTGTGGTCTGCCCGTACCTGATGAAAACAGTTTTCTTTGGGGTGCACAGGGAACGGCAGTTTTATCGGGTGAATCGAATTTGCAGGACTGCGCAAAAGCACTTCGTTCTCTGCCGCCGGAGCGGCGGCGCGCGCTGCTGTGCCAATATGCCGGCCAGCATTCGGAAGATACAGCAGTCTCCTGTGTATATGGCTTTTTGTGCGGCACAGAATTAGAAAGTGCGGCATCACCGTTTGTCCGCTGGGCCGCCGTACAGCTTTCCGGTACGGATTCCTCTCAGCCAACGGAAGTTTGGGAGAAGGAAGAGGAGTCCGCACTGGACACCATTTTGCTGCGGTATGAGCGTGGTATGCTGCCTACGGAGTTCCCGCTTGTGCGGACATTGCCAAAGTCGGAAACGGCTTGCCGGCAAACCGCACATCTGTGCGCATTTTTGCTGGAAAGTTTGACCGGACATGCGGACGGTCAAGACCTTTGTGAAGCGGCAGCCGCGGAATGTCGTCGGCGGTACCGAAAAATGACAGACCGCACAGGACTAAAACGCATTTTCTTCCAACATAAAGAGGGCAGAGGCCCACACGAAAAGTCCAGCTGTCTGCATAGCTTTATGGAGGACGGCGGCTTCGATTATGCCAATCTGCAGGGGGCCGACTGGGGCACACCGGCGTGTCCGGACCGCCGTACTTTTTTGCAGTTATACGGGGATACAGTAACGCAGGTACAAAAAACCATTTGTGCCTGCGTCCCGTCCTGATTTTATGATGTCAATCCGTTAGAAAGGAAATTTAAAAATGAAACGCATTGCCAGTTTTTGTGTCAATCATAATACCCTGACACCCGGAATTTATACTTCCCGCATTGACGGGGATATTACTACGTATGATATTCGGATGCGCACACCCAATCAGCCGCCTTTTCTGGAGCAGGGCAGTTTGCATACCATTGAGCATTTGTTCGCAACAGCGGCACGCAACAGCCGGTTTAAAAATCAGGTTATCTACTTCGGTCCGATGGGCTGCCGGACAGGATTTTACCTACTGGTACGGGATATGAAACCTGCGGACGTCATTGCGCTGATTACGGAAACGTTCCGCCAAATTGCGGACTGGAGCGGAGAAATTCCCGGCGCAAAAAAGGCGGAGTGCGGCAACTATTTAGAGCACAACCTTGCGGGGGCCAAAAAAGAAGCGGAAAACTTCCTTCCGGTTATCGATAATTGGAAAACGGCGGATTTGGCTTACCGTCCGTAAACCAGTCCCAGAGTTCGTCAGCAGAGTCGAGAACGGCGCTTTTTGTCGACAAAAAATAATTGCAAAATTGTAATCTCTGCCTTATAATAGGAGCAATGAATGCAAATACTCTATTCAACCATTAAAAAGTCAGAAAGGATAATTCTATGCAGCAAAACAATCCAAAACAGCAGACAAAACCTGTGCTGTCTGAGAATGACTCTTTTCCGCCAAAGGCAGAAAAAACAGCAAATAATGGGCTGAAGCATAAAGCACGGTTCCTGGTTCCGATTCTTGCTTTGTTTGTGGCAGCGGGTGCCGCTTATGCGGCGCACACAGCATGGGAAAAACCACGTACAGCTAGTGTTTCGCTGCACGGTGCGGGCCAGCAGTTTTCCCAGAACTTTGCATCGGTCCGTCCAGCACAGCAGTACCGTCTGCGCTTTGCGCTGACGGAGAGTTCTGCCGCAAATCGGGCAGCGGAACAATCCCTTTTGCTTAACATCAATAAACCGGTTGTCAAACAGCAGGCGGTTGGTGTCTATGTGGACAACACCTTCATCGGCGCGGTTCAGGACGGCAGCGAACTGCAGTCTATGCTGAACACATTTCTTTCCCGTGCAGAATCCAACACGGGGTGTACAACTGCTTCTATCCTCAACAAAATCCGGCTTGTGCCGGGACAATATGACAAATCGGTTATCGTTACGGAAAATGCCATGCAGGTTCTGCTTTCCGGCGAAAAAACGGCGAGCAAAACTTATACAGTGGAGAACGGCGATACCATTGATAAAATAGCGAAGAAAAGCGGCGTAACGGCGGCACGACTGGCCGCAGTCAATCCGGGTCTTAACGTGAAAAGTCTGCAGCCGGGCGACGTTATTTATCTGGAGCCGCAGAAAAAACTGCTTTCCATTCAAACTGTTGGCAGCAAAACGGAAACTTCCAGTATCGCCTATTCGAAACAGACAGTGCCTTCCGCTTCTTTGAATAAAGGACAGAGGGTTCTGAAAACAAAGGGCACAGCCGGAACGAAGGCAACAACGTATCAGGTAACGTATGTCAATGGTGTGGAAACAGCCCGCAAAATAATCAGCCAAAAGACCGTGCCCCCTGTCACGGAAGTGACAGAACAGGGGACCAAAGAGCAGCCTAAGGCGCAGACGGTGACAACCAGTGCGGTTGGTATGGCGACCGGCAGTTTTCTGTGGCCGGTGCCAACGCTGACAACAGTTACTTCCGGCTATAGCGCGCGGTGGGGCAGATTCCACTACGGACTGGATATTTCCGGTGAGAACGCAATGGGACAGCCAATTTACGCGGCTGATGGCGGCACCGTGCAGTTTTCGGGTGTCGACCCGGGCGGATTTGGCAACTACGTTGTTATTGACCATGGCAACGGCTACTGCAGCATTTACGGACACGCCTGCAAACTGCTGGTTTCTCAGGGCCAAAAGGTTGCACAGGGCCAGCTGATTGCAATGGTGGGAAGCACGGGACATTCCACCGGTGCGCATTGTCATTTTGAGGTGCATAAAAACGGCGAAAAAGTGAACCCAACAAACCTAGTCCATGCTGATGTGGCCAAAACGGTTTCCTATTTGGGAAATAAGCTTACAGCGGAACAGATTACGGCGATGGATAAAGCGGCACAGCAAACCGCCAAACTGACACTGGAAACTTATCAAAAAAGTATCAGCACAGCTGCAGCCACCGCCGCAAATCAGTAAAAATAACGACTTTTTTCACAAAACCTGTTTCCCATGAAAAAGAAACGGCACTCTGTCTGTTTTTTGCAGGCGGAGCGCTGTTTTTTCGTCTGTTCCTCCATGCTGTTTTCTGTTGACAAGCGCCATTCCTTGCGTTATTATCATAAAGGTATATTTACATAATTCTAAATTGAGAATGAATATAATGGATACGGCACAGAATTTGGCAGCTCTTTCGAAAAAATGCCCTGTGCATCGGTAGCCATACCATAGATAAAGCCCAGAGTGGTGAAAAATGGCACAGCTTTTTATTCAAGTTATTGTAGGTTTGCGTCATACTATGAACGGAAGCCATGCGGGCGTGATTGCAGAAAGATTATCATGGAATGGAGTGGCGGAACTTGGATAAGCTCTTAATTAATGGTGGAAAACGGCTGGAAGGCAAAGTGCGAATTAGTGGTGCAAAAAATGCTGCACTTGCGATTATTCCTGCCGTTCTTTTATGTGACGATGTTTGCAGAATTGAAAATGTTCCCAATATTACAGATGTGAACGCAATGATTCACATTTTACACGATATGGGTGTCAATATTCACTGGATTAATCGCTCTACGCTAATTATTGACCCGCGGTCGTTGTCCACTTATGTGGCACCGGATGAACTGGCACGGCAGATGCGCGGTTCTTATTACCTTTTGGGGGCACTTTTGGGCCGCTGCCACCATGCGGTTGTTTCCATGCCGGGCGGCTGCAACTTTGGTGTGCGCCCTATTGACCTGCATTTAAAGGGTTTTGCTGCTTTGGGGGCAAGCCATACAGTTGAGGGCGGCATGGTCAATGTTTCCGCGGCGAAGCTAGTTGGCAGCAGCATTTATTTGGATGTTGTTTCCGTCGGCGCAACCATCAATATTATGCTGGCTGCTGTGAAGGCAGACGGCATGACAGTGATTGAAAATGCGGCAAAAGAGCCGCATATTGTCGATCTTGCCAATTTCCTGAATTCCATGGGTGCGGATATCCGCGGCGCCGGTACGGACGTCATTAAGGTATACGGCGTTAAACACCTGCATGGTGTCACTTATCCCATTATTCCAGACCAGATTGAGGCGGGCACATACATGGTCGCGGGGGCAGCAACGCACGGTGATGTGACGGTCACCAGTGTCATCCCCAAACATTTGGAATCTATTATGGCGAAGCTTGAGGAAATGGGCTTAGAGATTACCGAATATGATGAGGCCGTACGGGTACGGTATACCGGGAAACTGGAAAAATGCAACATCAAGACCATGCCGCATCCCGGATTCCCAACGGATATGCAGCCGCAGATTACGGCACTGTTGTCTATCGCCAACGGCACCAGCATTGTCAACGAAAGCGTGTGGGACAACCGCTTCCGTTATGTTGAGGAACTCAAGCGTATGGGTGCGCAGATTTCTGTAAACGGCCGTTTGGCTGTGGTGGAGGGTGTGGACCACCTGACCGCTGCCCCAGTGAAGGCAACGGATCTGCGTGCTGGTGCAGCGATGATTATTGCTGCCCTTTCGGCAGAAGGTACTACAGAAATTGAACAGATTCGCAACATTGAGCGCGGCTATGAGAACATTGTGGAAAAGCTGCAGGAACTGGGTGCGGATATTCGCCGCGTCACTGTAAAGGACGGCGCGGCCGAGCAGGAAGCAGTATAAAACCATATAGCGGAAAATAAATAGACGGGGCGGGCGAAAAACAGCAGCGCAGTCCCGTCTTTTCTGCGTGGGATGGGGGACAGGCTTAGTTTATGGCAATTTTTTGTCCATTGTTTAGCGGCAGCAGCGGAAACAGCTATTACATAGGTTCTAAAACGGAAGGCATTTTGGTGGACGCCGGACGCAGCGCGAAACAAATCACGCTGAAGCTGGAAGCCTGCGGCATTTCGCAGAAGGCGGTACAGGCTATTTTTGTTACACATGAGCACACGGACCATGTGCAGGGCCTGCGGGTATTGGCGGGTCGACTGGGTGTACCGGTATATGCTTCTCCGGGAACGCTGCAGGCATTGGACCGGATGAAAATCCTCAATGGGAAATTTCCGTATCAAGTTATTGACCAGCAGGGTATGCAGTGCGCGGATATGTACATACAGCCTTTTCATACCTCACATGATTGCGCAGAAGGATACGGCTATTGTGTGGAAACAGCGGATGGCCGTCACGCTGCCTTTGCCACGGACCTCGGCTGTTTTTCAGAAGAGGTGCAGAAGAATATTACGGGCGCTGGGCTGGTCGTGTTGGAATCCAACCATGATGTGGGTATGCTGCAGAACGGCCCATATCCTTATCCGCTGAAACGGCGTATTTTGTCGAATCGTGGGCATCTTTCCAATGCGGCGTGTTCACAGGCCGTTACAGGGCTGGTGCACAGCGGCACGCAGCGTATTTTTCTGGCACACCTCAGCAAAGAAAATAATACGCCAGATTTGGCACACGCTACCAGTTTGTGTGCATTGACACAGATGGGCGCGCAGCAGGGCCGCGATTTCTTTTTAGAGGTTGCCCCACGGGAAAACCAGGGAAAGGTTACGGAATTTTAATGCAGAAAGTACAGATTGTCTGTGTTGGCGGACTGAAGGAAGCTTATTGGCGGCAGGCCTGCGCCGAATATGAAAAGCGTCTGCGTCCGTTTGCACAGTTCCGCATTGTCGAACTGTCAGAAAGCCGGCTTCCGGAAAATCCTTCACCGGCACAAATAGAGGCTGCCCTGCAAAAGGAAGGCAAACAAATTTTGGCTGCCTGCGGCAGCGGCGTTATCGTTCCTCTGTGTATTGAGGGAAAAGAAATGGATTCGCCATCTTTGGCAGCCTATCTGCAGAAGGCGGGTGTACGCGGGGCCGGCCGTATTTCCTTTGTTATAGGCAGCAGCTACGGCCTTGTGCAGGAAGTGAAGCAGGCCGGGCAGATGCGCCTATCTATGTCACCTATGACGTTCCCGCATCAGCTAACACGAGTCATGCTGTGTGAACAGATTTATCGCGCATATGAAATTTTGAATCACGGGAAATATCATAAATAAAAGGATAAGACGTCTCCAGGCACGCAATGGCTTGAAGACGTCTTGTCCTTTTATTTTCAATACAGCTCCTGCACAATCCCCAAAAAGGCAGGGTGTGGAAAAATGTAAACATTCCTCTGTCCTCTCCTTGGCAGAGGATGACCTGTTCGTTTGCTTTCTTCACAAAGCCAGGCAACTTTTTTCCATTGCTTAGTGTACCATAGCAAAACCGGAAATGCAATCGAAAATTCATAGAACGTCCATATTTATTGACTGTATTCATATATTTTTATAGCATTTCACCCTGCGGGCGGCGACAGGTACCGTGTGTTTTCCGAAGACTCCCTGTAAAATGCGTAGCATTGTGTAAAATCCTGCAAAATCAATTCAGCATCTTTCTAAAATACAGCAGTTTTTCAGACAAAATGAGGGAAAGGCACAGCCTGCGACAGCAGTCTGAATGGGCAGCCGAGCAACTTTCCCTGCAAAAATGATTGACAGCTTACACAAAATAGAATAGAATAGGGAAAGCAGTCAAACAGACAGAAATACGGATTTTTGCGGCAGGGAGGTGCAGTTTTCGGACAGCAGCCTTGCCGCATTCTTTATTTTTACAGCTGGAGGCAATACATGAAGTTTACAAAGATGCAGGGAATCGGTAATGATTATATCTATGTCAACTGTTTTGAGGAGCAGGTTACGGACCCGGGCAAATTGAGCATTCGCCTGAGTGACCGCCATTTTGGCATTGGCTCTGATGGTGTGATTTTGATTAAACCCAGCAAAACGGCTGACTGTGAAATGGATATGTATAATGCGGACGGCTCCCGCGGAAAAATGTGCGGCAATGGGATTCGGTGCGTTGGCAAATATGTTTACGACCGCGGCATCTGCCGAAAAAATCCGCTGCGGGTAGATACCCAAAGCGGCATTAAAACACTGTATCTGCAGGTGGAAAATGGTGCCGTTCAATCCGTGCGGGTGGACATGGGTGCACCCGTTTTGGAGCCGGAAAACATTCCGGTACAGCTGCCGGGCAGCCATGCCGTGAATGTGCCGTACTCTGTTGCGGGAAAAGAACAGCATATTACCTGCGTTTCCATGGGGAACCCGCATTGTGTCCTGTTTGTGCCGGATACGGACAGCCTGGATCTGGAGAAAATTGGGCCGAACTTTGAAAACGCGCCGATTTTTCCGGAACGTGTCAATACAGAGTTTATCCAGCTCATCAGCCGAACAGAAATCAAAATGCGTGTTTGGGAGCGCGGCTCCGGCGAAACACTGGCCTGCGGAACAGGCGCATGCGCTTCTGTTGTTGCCTGTGTCCTCAACGATAAAACAGAGCGCCGGGTTCGGCTGCATCTGCTGGGCGGCGACCTTGTGGTCACATGGGACGAAAAGACCGGTCATGTTTTTCTGGAAGGGCCTGCAGCGTTTGTCTTTGACGGAACAGTAGAAGTATAACAGCCTTATTTTGAATAATGTTTTTTATTTGCAGAAAGGGGAACTGAACGAATGGTAAAAGTGAACGAAAACTTTGCGAAACTGCCTGCAAATTACCTGTTTGTTGATATTGCCAAGAAAGTGGACGCTTATCAGAAAGAGAATCCGGGCCGCGAGATTCTGCGGCTCGGTATTGGTGACGTAACCCGTCCGCTGGTAAAGCCAGTTGTGGATGCCATGAAAAAGGCTGCCGACGAAATGGGGTACGCGGAAACATTCCGCGGCTATGGTCCGGAAGCCGGATATGGCTTTCTGCGGGAAACCATCGCGGCGCATGATTATCAGAATCTGGATATTTCTCCGGATGAGATTTTCATCAGCGACGGTGCCAAGAGTGACACCAGTTCCATCGGTGATATTTTTGGACTGGATAATATCGTTGCTGTCTGCGACCCGGTTTATCCGGTGTATGTGGACTCCAACGTAATGGCAAGCCGCGCGGGTGATTACAAGGAAGGCAGCGGGTGGAGCAAAATTGTATATATGCCCTGCATGGAGGAAAACTCTTTTCTGCCGACGTTTCCCAAAACGGTACCAGACATGATTTATCTGTGCTTTCCCAACAACCCCTCTGGTGTCAGCATTCCGAAGGAACAGCTGCAGGCATGGGTGGATTACGCCAACCTGCACGGTTCGGTTATCCTGTATGACGCCGCATACGAGGCATTTATTCAGACACCTGGTGTGCCGCACAGCATTTACGAGTGCCAGGGTGCCAAGACCTGTGCCATTGAGTTCCGCAGCTTTTCCAAAACCGCTGGCTTTACCGGCGTGCGCTGCGCATTTACTGTTGTGCCAAAGGCGCTGCAGTTTGGCGGCACTTCTCTGAACCAGATGTGGGCACGTCACCAGTCTACCAAAATGAATGGTGTTTCCTACCCTGTGCAGCGTGCCGCGGAAGCAGTCTACACAGAGGAAGGGCAGAAACTGGTCCGTGAGAATTTAGCGTATTATCACAAGAACGCAAAGATTATTCTGCAGGGACTGCAGCACGCCGGCTTTACCGTTTACGGCGGCGTAGATTCTCCCTATGTATGGATGAAAGTACCGGAAGGCCTGACCAGCTGGCAGTTCTTTGATGAACTGCTCAAACGCTGTGCTGTTGTTGGTACACCAGGTTCCGGATTTGGTACCCATGGTGAGGGCTATTTCCGCCTTACTTCCTTTAATACAACCGAAAATACAGAAAAGGCTGTTCAACGTATTGTGGAACAGTTCACATGAATCAATGAAAAAGCTCCCTCAGACCGCCTGACAGGTTTTGCCCGCGACTGAGGGAATCGTTCTGTCCGCGGTAAAGAACCTTTGCCTGCGGAAAAAGCTTGAGGATGTCTTCTGCGAAAATTGTTAAGCAGAATTGAATTTTATAGAAATGGCTGGTGATTTCATGAAAGGACTGCTGATGCTGGAAAATGGGGCGACCTTTGCCGGCACCGGTTTTGGCGATGAACACGATATCTTATGTGAAGTAGTGTTCAACAGCGCCATGTGCGGCTATCCGGAGCTGCTGACGGACCCCTCGTATGCGGGACAGGGAGTCGTCATGACGTATCCCATGATTGGCAATTATGGCATCTGCTATGAAGATGCAGAATCTGCAAAACCGTGGCTGCGGGCTTATATTGTCCGCTCCGTTTCCAATGTGGCAAGCAATTTCCGCTGCGACATTGACCTGAACAGCTATCTTACGGCACATCATGTGCCGGGCCTGCAGGGCATCGATACACGCGCGCTGACACGTATTCTGCGTGAAAGCGGCACCATGCGCGGCATGATTGCCTATGCCGACCGGCTGGAAGACATTGACCAGCAGGCAATGAAACAGAAGATTGCGGCTTATCGGCTGGAATCCTGTGTACCGCAGGTCAGTGTACGGGGAGGCAATGTGTACGGCGACGGTGCGGTGAAAGTTGCGCTGATGGACTATGGCGTTAAGAGCAACATCATTCGTTCCCTGGTGGCGCACGGCTGTACCGTGAAGTGTTTCCCGTGGGACGCTGCCTTCGAGCAGGTGATGGAGTGGAAGCCGGACGGCATCATGCTCAGCAACGGCCCGGGCGACCCCAAAGAGTGCAAAAAAGCGATTGCGGAATTAAAGAAAGTATATGCGGCGGATGTGCCGACCTTTGCCATTTGCCTGGGACATCAGCTGATGGCGCTGGCACAGGGCTTTGACACTTATAAGCTGAAGTATGGCCACCGTGGCATCAATCATCCGGTCAAGGACCTTGCGACCAACCGCGTTTATATTACGTCCCAAAACCATGGCTATGTTGTAGATGAAAAGACAGTGGACCCGGCAGTCGCCAGCATCAGCTTCGTCAGCATGAACGACGGCAGCATTGAGGGCCTGCGTTATAAGAATGGCCGGTGCTTCTCTGTGCAGTTCCACCCAGAAGCCTGCGGCGGCCCGCGTGATACGGCATTCTTGTTTGACCGTTTTATGAAAGTACTTGGAGGTGAGCGGCTTTGAGTAAACGTCCGGAAATTAAAAAAGTCATCATCATTGGGTCCGGCCCTATCGTGATTGGACAGGCGGCCGAATTTGACTATGCTGGCACACAGGCGTGCCGTGCCCTGCGGGAAGAGGGCGTGGAAGTCGTTCTAATTAACTCCAACCCTGCTACCATTATGACGGACAAGCAGATTGCCGATAAGGTCTATATTGAGCCGCTGACAACGGATACAGTCAAAAAAGTCATCATCAAAGAAAAGCCGGACAGCATTCTGCCGACACTCGGCGGACAGAATGCCCTGAACCTGGCAGTGGAACTGGAGGAGTCCGGCTTTCTGAAAGAGCACCATGTTGAGATGATTGGTACTAGTGCCAACACCATTCGTATGGCAGAAGATCGGGAACTGTTTAAAGAAGCCATGGAGCGCATTGACCAGCCCTGTGCGGACAGCGCGGTGGCGGAAGACTTGGACACCTGCTTTAAGATTGCTGACAAGATAGGCTATCCGGTTGTTGTCCGTCCGGCGTACACGCTGGGCGGTAGCGGCGGCGGTATCGCTGCCGACAAAAAAGAGCTGGAAGAAATCGCTACCCTTGGCCTGCAGCGCAGCCGCGTGCATCAGGTACTGATTGAACGCAGCATTGCCGGTTGGAAAGAAATCGAATACGAAGTTATGCGTGACCATAACGGCAACTGCATCACTGTGTGCAACATGGAAAACCTGGACCCGGTCGGTGTGCATACCGGCGACTCCATTGTGGTGGCACCCTGTCAAACACTGGAAGATAAAGAAACACAAATGCTGCGCACAGCGGCTTTGGATATTATCACGGAATTGGGCGTAGAGGGCGGCTGTAATGTACAGTTTGCATTAAATCCAGACAGTTTTGAGTATAGCGTCATTGAAGTCAATCCACGTGTCAGCCGTTCCTCTGCTTTGGCAAGTAAAGCAACCGGCTACCCGATTGCAAAGGTGGCCAGCAAGATTGCACTGGGCTATACGCTGGATGAAGTTAAGAACGCCATTACCAAAAAGACGTACGCCTGCTTTGAGCCGACACTGGACTACTGTGTCGTTAAGATTCCAAAGTGGCCGTTTGATAAATTTATCGGTGCCCACCATACGCTGGGTACACAGATGCAGGCAACCGGCGAAGTGATGGGGATTGCCCCTAACTTTGAGATGGCACTGATGAAGGCTGTACGCTGCCTGGAGCAGAATCTTTACAGCCTGCGGGACCCATCACTGGCCAAGCTTTCTGATGAAGAAATCGTCAAGCGCCTGCACAATATTGACGACCGCCGTCTGTGGGTTTGTGCGGAAGCACTGCGCCGCCATGTACCCGTTCAGCAGATTCATGACATTACCAAAATTGACCTGTGGTTTATCGGCAAACTGCAGGCAATCGTCGAAACAGAAAATGACCTGCAGGCACAGCCGTTAACACAGGAACTGCTGCTGCACGCCAAAAACTTCGGTTTCCTGGACAGCACCATCAGTGAGCTTTGCGGAAAATCCGTGGAAGAAATCCGCAAGCTGGAGGACGACTGGAAGATTCATCCGGTTTATAAAATGGTCGATACCTGCGCGGCAGAGTTTGATGCCGAAACGCCATATTATTACTCCTGCTACGGCACGCAGAATGAATCCAGTCCCCGTTCTGACCGTAAGAAGATTATGGTCATTGGTTCCGGCCCTATCCGTATTGGACAGGGCATTGAGTTTGATTTCTGCTCGGTGCACAGCGTTTGGGCACTGCGTGACCTCGGCTATGAAACCATCATTGTCAACAATAATCCTGAAACGGTTTCCACTGACTTTGATATTGCAGACAAACTGTACTTTGAGCCGCTGACAGAAGAGGACGTCCTGCATATTGTACAACTGGAAAAGCCGGACGGCGCAGTGTGCCAGTTCGGCGGCCAGACGGCCATTAAGCTGGCAGCGTCCATTGAGCAGATGGGTGTTCCGGTGCTGGGCACTTCCAGTGACAGCATTGACCTTGCGGAGGACCGTGAACGCTTTGATGAGATTCTGAATGCCTGCCAGATTCCGCGTGCGGCAGGCCGTACCGTCTTTACCTGTGAAGAAGCTATTGCTGCGGCCCATGAACTGGGTTATCCAGTTTTGGTGCGCCCCTCCTATGTGCTGGGCGGACAGGGCATGCAGATTGCCTATACGGACCAGGATATTATCAATCAGATTGGCATTATCAATCGTATCGCACAGGAGCACCCCATCTTGGTGGATAAGTACCTGATGGGTACTGAAGTAGAAGTAGATGCAGTTTGTGACGGTACCGATTCGGTCATTCCCGGCATTATGCAGCATGTGGAACGTGCCGGCATTCATTCCGGCGACAGTATCTCGGTGTATCCTCCGATTAGCCTAAGCGAAGAGGCGCAGGAAACCATTGTTTCCTACACCCGCCAGCTGGCAAAAGCACTGCATGTAAAGGGCCTGCTCAATGTGCAGTTCATTGTCAAGGATGATCTTGTGTACATTATTGAGGCAAATCCGCGTTCTTCCCGTACGGTGCCGTACATCAGCAAGGTAACAGGTATTCCGATTGTCCCGCTGGCAGTCCATACTTTCTTCGGAAAGACGCTGCCGGAAATGGGGTATCGGTATGGTCTGCAGCGTCCGCACGATTATGTCGCTGTTAAAATGCCGGTGTTCTCCTTTGAAAAAATCCGTGAGGCGGAAATTAACCTCGGACCGGAGATGAAGTCGACCGGTGAAGTGCTGGGCATTGCCCGCACATTTGACGAGGCGCTGATTAAGGCATTTTACGGTGCAGGTGTACACCTCATTCAGAACGGCCGTGTCATCATCACCGTGAAGAACAGCGACAAGCCGGAAGTGCTGCCGATTGCCAAGGGCCTATATGACCTCGGCTGGACCATTTATGCTACGGCCGGTACGTCTGATTACCTGAACGACCACGACATTCCGACTATCCGTGTGTGTAAAATTGGGCAGGGAGAACGGGATACGCTTTCGCTGGTCACTTCCGGCAAAGCGGACCTCATTATCAATACACCCACTACAACCGCACAGCACAGCCGTGACGGTTTTACCATTCGGCGTGCCGCGGTGGAGTGCGGTGTTACCTGCCTGACTTCTCTGGATACGGCCAACGCATTCCTTACCTGCGCACGTCATGTGCAGACCACTCAGCTGAGTGTTGTGGATATTACCAGTGTCAACAGATTCCTGAATTTTGTCTGAACGGAACTCATTCCGTCAGACATTTCCCTTCGCCTTCCCGTAAATTTTATATAGATTTTCAAGCATAACGGAGGTATTTTTCATGGAAAAGACAGAACAGCTGTACGAAGGCAAAGCCAAAAAAGTTTTCGCTACGGATGACCTGGATTACTGCATCGTTTCTTACAAGGATGACGCAACCGCATTCAATGGCAAGAAAAAGGGAACCATCACTGGCAAGGGCGTTGTCAATAATAAGATGAGCAACTATATGTTCAAAATGTTGGAGAAACATGGCATCCTAACACATTATGTCAAGGAACTCAGCGACCGCGATACACTGGTGAAAAAAGTGCAGATTGTTCCGCTGGAAGTTATCATTCGCAATGTGGCAGCCGGCTCTTTCTCCAAGCGCCTTGGCGTGCCAGAAGGCAGCGTACTGAAGTGCCCAGTTCTGGAGTTCTGCTATAAGTCCGATGCTCTGGATGACCCAATGGTCAACGATTCCCATGTTCTGGCTATGGGCTGGGCAACCGAAGCAGAAGTGAACACCATTAAGGAAATGGCACTGCGTATCAATGAACTGATGAAGAAGTTCTTCCTGAGCGTCAACATTGACCTTATCGACTTTAAGCTGGAATTCGGCCGCTACAAGGGCCAGATTATTCTGGCGGACGAAATCAGCCCGGATACCTGCCGTTTCTGGGACGTTAAAACACATGAGAAGCTGGACAAGGACCGCTTCCGCCGCAACCTTGGCGGTGTGGAAGAAGCTTATGCCGAAGTTATGAAGCGCATTGGCCTGTAAAGCAGGGAGCACCTGCTTTGCTGACCTGACAAGGAGGGGAACCTTTTTGCTCAATGAATTTGCGTACGAACAGAAACCACATGAAGAGTGCGGCGTCTTTGGCATTTGCAGTCCGGACGCCTCCGTAAACGTCGCTTACGCTTCTTACAATGGTCTGCTGGCACAGCAGCACCGTGGACAGGAAAGCTGCGGCATTGTCACCAACGACCGCGGGGTTTTTTCTTCTTCCAAAAGCATGGGGCTGGTAACGGAGGCGTTTGACCAGCAGGTATTGGACAGCCTGCTGGGGCAAATGGCCTGTGCCCATGTACGTTATTCTACAGCCGGTGCCAGTGTGCGTGAAAACGCACAGCCGCTTGTTATGCGCTATATAAAGGGGACGATTGCCATTGCGCACAACGGCAACCTGACCAACGCCTACGAACTGCACGAAGAGCTGATACAGAAAGGCTGCATCTTCCAAACAACAATCGACACAGAAGCGATTGCTTATATCATTGCACAACAGCGCGTCACATCTTCTTCCATAGAAGAAGCAGTAATACGTACACTGCCGTACCTGCGGGGTTCCTATTCGCTGGTTGTTATGAGCCCGCAGAAGCTGATTGCCGCACGTGACCCCAACGGCTTCCGCCCACTGGTCATTGGCCGGATAGGGGAGAGGACCTACGTTTTCGCCTCTGAAACCTGCGCATTGGACGCCTGCGGCGCGACTTTTGTGCGGGACGTTGAGCCAGGTGAAGTTGTTATGGCGGACCGGGACGGTTTGCACGTTGTGCAGAAACCGACGGGACGGCACAAATCCCTGTGTGTATTTGAGTACATTTACTTTGCACGGCCGGACAGCGTCATTGATGGTATCAATGTCTATGAAGCGCGCAAGCGTGCGGGCTGTCTGCTGTGGAAGCAGAAACCTGTGGATGCTGATGTAGTCATCGGTGTGCCGGAATCCGGTATTGATGCGGCGATTGGCTATGCGGAAGCCAGCGGAATTCCTTACCAGAAGGGCATTGTTAAGAATTCTTACATTGGCCGTACGTTCATTAAACCAACACAGGGAGAGCGTGAAAAGAGTGTTCGGCTGAAACTGAACCTGATTCCACACGCCTTCCGTGGCAAGCGTGTGGTGTTGTTGGATGACTCCATTGTGCGCGGGACAACCTGTGCACGTTTGGTCAGTGTCCTGCGGGACGCGGGTGCCAAAGAAGTACATCTGCGCATCAGCTCGCCGCCGTTCCGGTGGCCCTGCTATTACGGCACGGATATTCCGGACAAGGACTGCCTGATTGCCTGCCAGCATACAGTTGAGGAAATTGGCAAAATGAGCGGTGCTGACTCGATTGACTACCTGCGTGTGGAAAATCTTGCGCCTATGCTTGGTGTAGAGGGCGGCTTCTGTGACGCCTGCTTCACCGGACATTACCCCGCGCCAATACCGAATGTTTCCGTTGCGGATAAAATGTATGATTATACCAAGCCTATCCAGCGGGTAAAGTAAAAGGAGGAACTCTGCACTTGAAAGATACGTATGAATCGCCGCTTTCTGCGCGGTATGCGGACAAGGAAATGAAATATCTGTTTTCCCCGGACAAAAAATTCCGTACTTGGCGGCGGCTGTGGATTGCGCTGGCTGAGTCGGAAAAAGAACTGGGCCTTTCCATTACGCAGGAGCAGATCGATGAAATGAAAGCGCACCGGGACGATATTAACTATGACGTTGCGGAAGCCCGTGAAAAAGAAGTCCGTCACGACGTTATGAGCCATGTTTATGCGTTTGGCGTACAGTGCCCAAAGGCAGAGCCTATTATCCACCTCGGTGCCACTTCCTGCTATGTTGGCGATAATACTGATATTATTATTATGACGGAAGCATTGCAGCTGGTTGAAAAGAAGATTGTCAGCGTGCTGCGGGTGCTGGCGAAGTTTGCTGAAAAGGAAAAGGACCAACCGACACTGGCATTTACGCATTTTCAGCCGGCCCAGCCAACTACAGTCGGCAAACGCGCTACACTGTGGATGCAGGACCTTCTGATGGACTTGGAAGATGTGCGCTACCAGCTGAGTAAGGCAAAGCTGCTGGGCAGCAAGGGAACCACCGGTACACAGGCAAGCTTTCTCGAGCTGTTTGACGGGGACCATAAGAAGGTAAAAGCGGTGGACTGCAAGATTGCGGAAAAGATGGGCTTCTCCGGTGTTTTCCCGGTTTCTGGTCAGACCTACTCCCGCAAACTGGACAGTCAGGTGCTGAATGTCCTTTCTGGTGTTGCCCAAAGCGCGGCGAAGTTCAGCAATGACATTCGCCTGCTGCAGCATTTGAAAGAGGTGGAAGAGCCGTTCGAGAAAAAGCAGATTGGCTCTTCTGCGATGGCCTATAAACGCAATCCTATGCGCAGTGAACGTATTGCGTCCCTTGCCCGCTATGTCATTGCCGATGCACTGAATCCGGCTATGACGGCTTCCACACAGTGGTTTGAACGTACATTGGACGATTCCGCAAACAAGCGAATTTCTGTGCCGGAAGCATTCCTGGCAGTGGACGGTATCTTGAACCTGTACCGCAA
Organism: Caproicibacterium sp. XB2; assembly: GCF_044880635.1. Classification (NCBI taxonomy): domain Bacteria; kingdom Bacillati; phylum Bacillota; class Clostridia; order Eubacteriales; family Oscillospiraceae; genus Caproicibacterium; species Caproicibacterium sp. XB2. The sequence continues at coordinate 688,162 of NZ_CP173227.1, forward strand.
TGTTGCGGACGGTCTGGTCGTATATCCAAAGGTGATTATGCAGCATTTGCAGCGAGAACTGCCCTTTATGGCAACAGAAAATATCATGATGGACGCTGTCAAGCGCGGCGGCGACCGTCAGCAGCTGCATGAGCATATTCGGCAGCATTCCATGGCGGCCAGCAAGGTTGTCAAGGAAGAGGGCGGGGAAAACGACCTTCTGCAGCGCATTGCGGATGACCCGATTTTTGGTGTCACACTGGAGCAGCTACAGGAAGTGGTGAAACCCGAAAAGTATGTGGGGTGTGCACCGCAGCAGACAGAAGAATTTTTGAAGGAAACCGTGGCGCCGGTGCTGGCACAGTATGCGGAGTTTCCGGACGATGCGGTGGCCATAACGGTTTAATGGTTTACGAAAGATGATTTATGTGGTAGAATAAATTCTGTTCTGCTTCGTTAAATAAGCCGTGGACGGAGCAGTGACAGAGGCCGGATCCCTGTGTTCAGGAAAAGGACCATACTGTTACTTGTCAAGTGGCTGCAGCGGCGCAGCTGGATAGGAGTACTCTTATGGTAAAAGCTATTGTTGGCGCAAACTGGGGCGATGAGGGCAAAGGAAAAATCACCGATGTGGAAGCAGAGAAAGCAGATCTTGTTGTCCGCTTTCAGGGTGGCTGCAATGCGGGTCATACGATTGTTAACCAGTATGGAAAATTCGCACTGCATCAGCTGCCTTCCGGTGTCTTTTATGACCACGTCACCAATGTTATCGGCAATGGCGTAGCGCTCAGTCCGGAAAAACTGGTACAGGAAATTGCCGGTTTGGAGTCCCGCGGTGTGCCAAAACCGCACGTGGTCGTTTCTGACCGCGCGCAGGTTGTCATGCCGTATCATATTCAGCAGGACACCTTTGAAGAGGCGCGTCTGGCGGGAAAGTCTTTTGGCTCTACCAAAAGCGGCATTGCGCCTTTCTATTCGGATAAATATGCGAAAATTGGTTTTCAGGTAGCGGAACTTTTTGACGATGAAGCCAGCATTCGTGAAAAGATTGACCATGTGCTGTCGATTAAGAATGTCCTTTTCCGTGAGCTGTATCATCAGCCGGAACTGAAAGCGGACGATGTTTATAATCAGCTGATGCAGTACAGAGAAATGCTGGAGCCTTATGTGGCGGATACATTCTCACTGCTGCATGAGGCGCTGCAGGGTGGAAAGACCATTCTGCTGGAAGGCCAGCTTGGCTCTTTGAAGGACCCGGATTGGGGCATTTACCCCATGGTTACCTCCAGCTCCACGCTGGCGGGCTATGGTGCGGTTGGCGCCGGTTTGCCGCCGTATGCCATTCAGGATATCATCACGGTTGTAAAGGCATACTCCAGCGCGGTTGGCGCCGGCGAGTTTGTCAGTGAAGTCTTTGGCGATGAAGCAGACGAGCTGCGTCACCGCGGCGGTGACGGCGGAGAGTTCGGTGCAACAACTGGCCGTCCGCGCCGTATGGGCTGGCTGGACCTTGTGGCTACCCGTTATGGCTGCCGTGCGCAGGGCGCCACACAAGTTGCCTTTACCGTGCTGGACGTGCTGGGATATCTGGACGAAATCCCGGTGTGTGTTGCCTATGACCTGAACGGCAAGCGTATTGAATCCTTCCCGCCGACACCACTGCTGAAACACTGTAAGCCGATTTACGAAAAGCTGCCCGGCTGGAAGTGTGACATCCGTGGTATTAAGAAGTATGAGGACCTGCCGGAAAATTGCCGCAAGTATATCGAGTTTGCGGAAAAAGCGGTCGGTGTGCCTTTTAAGATGATTTCCAACGGTCCCAGCCGCGATGACATTATCTACCGCTAAATTTTATAAAATCGAAGCGTCAGCACAGGGCAGAACCGGGTGCTGACGCCCTTTTATTTCAAAAGAGAAAGGGGCTATCAGGATGGTAAAGAATGAGGCCGTACTGGTGCTGGATTTTGGTGGCCAGTACTGCCAGCTCATTGCACGCCGTGTGCGTGAATGTAAAGTTTACTGTGAAATTAAAAGTTATAAGACACCTGTTACCGAACTTGCTAAAAAGCATTATAAAGGGATTATTTTAACTGGCGGACCAAAGTCCGTGTATGATGAAAAATCCCCGCACTGTGACAAAGCGCTTTTCGAAATGGGCGTTCCGGTATTGGGTATTTGCTATGGTGCTCAGTTAATGGCTTATACTTTAAACGGTAAAGTCAGCAGCAGCGAAGTGCGTGAATATGGAAAAACGCCGTTTCAGGTTAAAAATCTGCAGAGCCCGCTGATGCAGGAAGTGCCGGAAACTTCGGTTTGTTGGATGAGTCACACAGACCACATCAGCGAGGTGCCGGAAGGCTTTGAGACCATCGCTTCCACAAAGACCTGCCCGATTGCGGCCATGGAAAATCGTTCAGAAAAACTGTATGCTGTGCAGTTCCATCCGGAAGTGGAGCATACTGAATATGGTCAGCAGATTCTGCGCAATTTTCTGTTTCAGGTATGCGATTGCAGCGGGGACTGGATTATGTCTTCCTTTATTGAGCAGACTGTTGCAGATATTCGTGAGAAGGTCGGCAGCAAGAAAGTGCTCTGTGCGCTTTCCGGCGGCGTAGACAGTTCCGTTGCGGCGGTACTGATGCATAAAGCAATCGGCAAAAACTTAACCTGTATTTTTGTGGACCATGGTATGCTGCGCAAAGATGAGGGTGACCAGGTGGAAACTGTTTTCCGGAAACAGTTTGATATGAACCTGATTCGTGTCAATGCCGGCCCGCAGTTTTTAGAGAAACTGAAGGGCGTAACGGACCCAGAAAAGAAACGCAAAATTATTGGTGAGGGTTTTATCCGTACCTTTGAGATGGAATCCCGTAAATTGGGAAAGATTGAGTTTCTCTGTCAGGGCACCATTTATCCGGACGTTGTTGAAAGCGGCACCGGGGATGCGGCGGTTATCAAAAGCCACCACAATGTCGGCGGTCTGCCGAAAGATATTGGCTTTGAAGGCATTATTGAGCCGCTGCGGAACTTGTTTAAGGATGAAGTACGGGAAGTCGGCACACAGCTGGGCATTCCGGAAAACTTAGTCTGGCGGCAGCCGTTCCCGGGCCCAGGACTCGGCATTCGTATTCTCGGGGAAATCACCGCTGAAAAAATTGCAGTTCTGCAGGAAGCGGATGCTATTTTCCGTGAAGAGGTAGCGAAAGCGGGGCTGTCTAAAAAAATTAGCCAGTATTTTGCAGTGCTTACTAATATGCGCAGTGTTGGCGTTATGGGTGACGGACGTACGTATGATTATACGATTGCACTGCGCGGTGTTACGACCAGCGATTTTATGACTGCGGACTGGGCACGTATTCCATATCCTGTGCTGGAGCGTACCTCCGACCGTATTATCAATGAAGTAAAAGGCATTAACCGGGTGGTTTATGACATTACCAGTAAACCTCCGGCCACAATCGAGTGGGAATAACAAAACGAAACCCCAAAAGCCTTGTTCTTTCTAGGCTTTTGGGGTTCTTTTTTGTTTGTGAGTGCATTTTGAGTACACTTAATAGCAAATTACAACTTAACAGTGGTGCCATGATGTATCAAGATAAACAGATGCTTCTTTTTCAAACTCCCATTTTTCTAATAAAGTTTTAATAGATTTATCATGATTGCAGCGGAACTTTCAAAAATGCTTAATGTACCAGAAAGCCATGCATATAAAATTATTTGGAGCATGAATACTGAAATTAGAAAAGCAGGTTGCAACGGTATTGCTGTTCAGCTTTGCCATTAAAAAAGTCCAGTATAGCTGTCAATTGGAAAAAGAGTGGGTTTTACTGATTCTGTTTGTTAGACTAATCTTATTTGTTATGGTCAATCTTGTACGTAGCAATTTGGAAAAGCAATTGTTTTCACAGACGGATATTTTAAGCCGGTTTGCTTTTCTTGTACTACTTTGCCTTATCTTTTATATCATCCAAAGCATACGCCATTGACGCAATTATAGCGGTCGGTGATTTATCACAGAAAAAGCAAATAAGCTTCGGCATGGCGTTGGATTGAAAAATGTGCAGATGGTCGTCGATAAATATATCATGGAGATTTATTTCTTACCTGGACAGGATACATTTGGATTTTTAGTGCCTTTTTCGGATTATTCAGCAAAAAATCTACCAATTATTACAATCTGGCTTGAAATGGAAAAATTGGTGGTATAATATTAAAGAACAATGGTAGAAAGATGCGTTGAAAGCATGGAATGAAAGACTTGCGGATGAACTTGCTCCGAAAACGTTCCGTACAGAAGAGAAAAAAAGAATCTACCAATACGGGACTTCTCTTTTTAATTGGCGGTGTACGCTGCTCCTGCTTTTGCGGGAAGTGACGGTTGGACAAACTGTGAACTGAAAGAATGGCGGACACCAAACACTTTGGTTATTGCACCGGTTAGCGGGCATTATGAAAAAGGGGTTGGTGCAGTTTCAGATGCGTATTTGAATGACAAGCTTGATTGGAACAAAAAAATATATTTGGATATATATCAACTTGTTTGCAATGAACGTGTAGTAGATACATTTACAATGGGAAAAGGATCGGGGCATGCTCATTATAACTATCCCTGTGTTAAAAATCTAACACTCCATTATCCGGAACGTGTGATTTCGGTTAATTTAATGTAGTAGCTTGGAAGAGAGAAATTGCTTACAGGCAATTCCTCTCTTTATGCTTATAAATGCGCTTTTATGGGAGGAATTTTATGTTACGGCAAGAATTGAAACGAGATTTTAAAGACATGATGCGATGTAGAGAATTTTATTTTGCATTGTTGCTGTCTTTCGCACTTATTTTTGGTGTGCTTTTCTTTTGTCTATTTTCATTTTATAAAACCGATGTTACATATTTAAATCCAGCTTATGTTTACTGGGGACCGAATGGGACTGGTTTTTATTGGGGCGATAGTTATGGGGGAAATACATTTCCCAATTCAATTATGAATCAAGTCTTTGTGAGAATGGCAATGCCTTTCCTTGCTGCATTAGCCTATGCATATCACAGCTTTGATGACCGAAAGAGCGGCGTTGCCAATGTGGTGATTCCAAGGGTAGGAAAGCAAAATTATTATCTTGGCAATCTGCTGACTTCTTTTTTAGGTGCATTTCTAATTGTGCTGATTCCACTGGTTTTGGAGCAGGTCGTTTTGTTGATTTGCTGCCCTGCTAGTACACCATATATGATTGCGGACAGACCATATATAGACAATTACAGCCATATGTTTGGCAATACAATTGGTGGCAGCTTTACCGCATTTCAGCTAAACCATCCGTATCTAAATAATATCTAAATAATTTTTTGTATTGCCTCGTTCCAGCATTAACATCTGGCTTGTTTGGAGTCGTTGCATTTGCTCTATCCTTATTTTTACGCAAAAGTCGCTTTTTAGTGCTGACTTTGCCGGGAATTGTGTGGATGGTTGTGGGTTTCCTGATTGGGAAGTTCAACTTTAAAATGGATCCCAGTTATGCTTTATTTGCAAGTGGCAACATTATGCTGTTTCCAATTGTTGCGGCGGTGCTTGCTGGAATTTGTGCACTACTTGTGGTGTTGTACAAGCGCTTTCAGAAGGATGAGTCGTTATGATAAAAAAATATCTAGAACTGCGAATTCGTGAGCGAAAGTTGTGGGCTATTGTAGTACTTTTGCCGCTCTATTTTTCCTTATTCCTTTATTCCCTGATTTATTAAATGCAGCAACTTGGGACGAAGGAAAATTTGTTTTCTTCGACGCTACTTATGAATCTGTTTTTGGAATGTGGAGCGTTGCATTTATTGAGGTTCCATTTTTTATTCTCTGCCTGCTTTTTAGTCAAGACTTTTTCCTGAATTCTGCTGTGCGTGTCCGATTTGGAAGCAATCAGAAGTTTTGGTGCCAGTGGTTGAAAGTGATGCTGTTGGAAAGCGCTGCTTATGTAATTTATCTGTATCTGTTGCTTTTCCTTCGACTGGCAGTTGCAGGCCAGTGGAGCGGTATGCGGGGACAGAGAACCTTTTTACTGCAGGGATTTATCCTGCAAGTGTTGACTTTTCTTTTGATGGATATTCTATTTTGCGCGATTACTTTTATTGGAAGAAATAGTGTATTAGGTGCTGCAGTAGTGTATGCATTCGTGTTGTTGGATTATGTGGTTTCATCTACAAAAGCACTTATAGACCTCAAATTCTTTTTGAAAACTATTTGTGTTGCACCACCTTTTATGGATGACTTTCTGCTAGAGTTGTTGTTGCTGGTTGGTTTGACGGTGGGGCTATTTCTATTACTTCCGGTAATGTCTGACCATGTGGACAGCCTGAAAAAAGAGGTATCCTAGTATGCGCCGAAAGAAATATTTACGTGATTTTTTAGAGTGTTTGGCAGCTGCGGCTCTGTTTTTATTTATTATGGTTCGCAATTTATCCACGGTGCAGGACAGCCATATGGAACAGTATTTTATACAGAATTTTATGGGTATCGTTGTTTATGGTACAGATATATCACAGGTTTTGTTGCAAATTGTCCCGGAAATTGTTGTCTTTTATATCTTTTCAGGCGTGTTTTTGGCAGATTACGAGATTAACTTTGTGTATGTTTTTACAAGGGTTGGCAGCAAGCAACGTTGGTTGCTGAAAAAAGCAGTGGAACTTTTAATGAAAGTTGTTGTTTTATGGTTGCTGATTTTTGTCCTCAGTTTTCTTTTTGGAACGGTGGGTGGATTCACTCTATCTTCGGAAAGTATGAGTATATATGGACGGCTGTTCTTATTTCAAACGGTGTCGATGTTTTTTATGCTGTTTGTTCAGAATTTTGCTTCGTTGTCGATTGGCAGAAGCAAATCTTTTTTACTGCTTCTAATTTTTTATGCTGCCAGTTTGGCACTGGGAGTATTATTTTATAATAAGAGTTCACAAATTAATTTAATTCTTTCATTACTGCCGCCCAGTAGCCAGATGTATATCTGGCACAGCGACAGCCCGCTTGCAAATCTTTGGGATAAGCCACTCAAGGGATTTACCACTGCTTTTTCTATGATATGGATGGCAGTTTTGTTTGTTGTTTCTTATGTCCTATCAGCTGTTATTTTACAGAAAAAAGACCTAATCGAACTCGTGAAAGGGGAATCTGCATGACCGCGATTGAGATTCAGAATATGTCAAAAACAATAAAAGGCCAAACAGTATTATCCAATATTAACTTAACGCTGGAGACAGGAGGAAGCTACGAATTTTACGGTCACAATGGCTCTGGAAAATCCATGCTGTTTCGTGCAGTTTCCGGTTTAATTCATCCAACAGAAGGCAGTGTTAAGGTGTTTGGAAAAGAATTAGGAAAAGAAATCTCGTTTCCTGAAAGTATGGGACTAATTATAGAGAATGTTGGATTTTGGCCTTATTACACAGGTTTTGAAAATTTGCAGGTGCTGGCGTCCATCCGCCACATTATTTCAGATGAGGAGATTAAAGAAAGCATTCGCCGTGTAGGATTGAACCCGGAGGACAAGCGCACCTATAAAAAATACTCGCTCGGTATGAAACAGCGTCTTGCAATTGCGCAAGTGGTAATGGAAAAACCAGAGCTAATTATTCTGGATGAACCAACAAATGCTTTGGACGAAGAAGCAGTGGAAGCCGTGCGACATTTGATTCGTGAGGAACAGAAACGCGGGGCAACTATTTTGATTGCAAGCCATAATAGGGAAGATCTTAAACAGATGTGCGACCAGTACTATAAAATGACAGATGGCAAATTGGAAGAAGGCGAACTGCAGGAATGAAGTGGAAATGGTATCTGATACCTGCGGCTCTATGCTTGGCTTGCGTCGTCTTTGCGGGAATCATTCGTTTTTCCTATACGGACAGTGTGAAAAATGAAATTTCTTCTTATCTTTATTTGCCGGTTACAGAAAAAAGTTGGGAAACAGTTTTTAAAGATGCAGGTGTGAAAAATACGAACGATTTAGTAAAGCAGGCTGATTTAATTGCACGAGTTCAATTCAATGGAGAACGACTGGTTCGGGATAACGGCTTATATTCAACCATTCATGTGCAAAAAATTTATAAGGGCAACATACAAAAGGAAGGGCAGAATATTATTTTAACAGAAAGTATGTCCGTCTTTCAAAAAACGAAATTTTTTAAATTGTAATATGCCAATGTGGATTCCATTGCAAAAAAATTCGGAATATCTTGTGTTGCTTAAAAAATTACCTTTTGATAAGGCAAGAAAACTGAATGATTTTCAACAAAGACAATATTATCCTGTTACAAACAGTCCTGCAGGCTGCTTCTTACTTGGAAGTGCAAAAAAGACTTTTTTATCAAGTGACAAGGATGCCAAAAGTCCGAATCTGCAGACACTGGCTGGAGAGTCCCTATTTGCTTCCAGCCAGCAACAGATTGATGAGTATTATCAAATAAAGGAGCAAGTACTCCAGGAACTGAAAATTGCCGAAACAGGAGCATGATATCTGTTTGGGTATCCATAGACAGTTGGTCCAGTCTATCGTTCCAGTTGTGAAGTACATATTAAGTGCATTTTTCTGATAATCGTTATTTGTAAAAGTACAAAAGGTTTATATGAGCACAAAAAATTATATATATCAATTGTTTGGAATCAGATTGGATTTTCAAACACCGAGTGGGAATCACAGCAGGAGACTTATAATTTAATATAGTTTATTTCAAATGACAGGTAGTCCTCGGATTATCTGTCATTTTTATATTATCCCGAAGCAGACTCTTTCTTTATTTTTAAAACTTTCTCTAAAACTATTGACTGTTACGTTACGTAATAGTGTAAAGTATGATGATGGTTTGAACATAACACGAGAGATGTAAAAAGATGGGGACAGTTGGAATTGAAAATAAACGAGGTTGCAAAGCTGACAGGTGTTTCGGTTCGCACTTTGCACTATTATGATGAAATCGGCCTATTTGTGCAAACTGAGCATATATTATAGTTAAAGCCGAAATCCCGGAGATTTCAAGGGATTTCGGCTTTTTATCATGCCAAATGCATATGGAAAATTTTATTCAAAGAAGTCCTCGGATTTTTTATCCACAGCAATGGTAAGGCGCGGCCTTTTACATGGAGAGAATTTTATTTTAGGAGGCTTTTTGTGCGGCCCGTCTGACCATGTCCAGAAAATATGCGTGCACACGTGTATCCGCGGTTAATTCCGGGTGGAACGCGGTGACCAGCATATTTCCCTGCTGTGCGGCAACGATTTTGCCGTTTACTTCGGCCAACGGCTGGGCGGCACCAAAGGTGCGGGAAATATAGGGCGCACGGATAAACGTCATTGGGATGCTGTCAATGCCAGCGAACGGTGCTACAGTTGTGAAGCTGCCCAACTGCCGCCCATAGGCATTCCGCTTTGCCGCAATGTCCATTCGGGAAAGACAGGTGGGTCCATTTTCCACCTGCTTTGCAAGCAGCAGCAGACCGGCACAGGTTCCGAAAATCGGTACACCGTGGTCAAGCTGTTCTGAAAGCGGCTGTTGCAGACCGAGTTCCAGCAGCAGTTTACGCATGACTGTGCTTTCACCGCCGGGAAGAATAAACCCATCAAAAGAATCGTTCATATCTGCACGCTGACGAATTTCACGGCTTTCCACACCCAGACGGTGCAGCATGGCACTGTGTTCCGCAAAAGCACCCTGCAGTGCAAAAACACCTATTTTCATTTTTACAGTGCCTCCTTATTTGCCGCGTTCCGCCATTAACAGCGCAATTTCATCTGCGTTAATGCCGACCATTGCTTCACCCAAGTCCGTGGAAAGTTCAGCGAGCATTTTGGGGTCCTTGTAATTTGTCACAGCTTTTACGATAGCAGAAGCACGTTTGGCAGGGTTGCCGGATTTAAAAATGCCGGAACCGACAAATACGCCTTCAGCGCCCAGCTGCATCATCAGCGCGGCGTCCGCCGGAGTTGCAATGCCGCCGGCCGCAAAGTTGACAACAGGCAGACGGCCGTTATCGTGTACCGAGCGTACCATACGGTAGGGGACCTCCAGCTGTTTGGCGGCCTCGTACAGTTCATCTTCCCGCATACTTTGAATGCGGCGAATTTCACTGTTCATTTTCCGCATATGCCGCACGGCCTGTACAACATCTCCCGTGCCGGGTTCCCCTTTGGTGCGAATCATGGAAGCACCTTCCGCAATGCGCCGCAGTGCTTCACCGAGGTCCTTTGCGCCGCAGACAAAGGGGACTTGAAACTTTGTTTTGTCGATATGATAGACATCATCGGCAGGGGAGAGCACTTCACTTTCATCGATGAAGTCTATTTCAATTGCCTGCAAAATTTGGGCTTCTACAAAGTGCCCAATACGCACTTTGGCCATCACAGGAATGGACACAGCCTGCTGAATGCTGCGAATCATTTTGGGGTCACTCATACGGGAAACACCGCCGGCGGCCCGAATATCGGCAGGAATGCGTTCCAGCGCCATCACCGCACAGGCACCAGCCTGTTCCGCAATTTTGGCCTGTTCCGGGGATGTAACGTCCATAATGACGCCGCCCTTCAGCATCTGTGCAAGGTCTTTGTTCAGCTCATACCGGTTTTCCATAGCTCTATCCTCCATTATTTTCTTTAATTGCATTATATTATACAAGAATCTGTACTGATTACAATACACAGAAGATAGAAAACAATAGGTAACAGTTCATGTACAGCGCCGAACCGTGAATATCCGCTGCAATCATCCATTTCATAGAAACGCTTCTTTTTTGATAGGGTCAGTGTTCTTCCGGCAGCATTTGTTTCAGTGCCTTTGCCGCCATGCTCAGCGGTCGGGCAGTATCTTCAATTAAGCAGACCGAACGGGTAGGAACCGGTTCCGTCAGCGGAATTTGTACAATGCGTTTCTGTGCGATTTCCGGCTCGGCTAGCTCCGCCGGATAGAAGCCAATGCCGAGGTCGTACTGCACCATCGGCAGTACTTGGTCCATTGTCGCGGCTTCTACATCTGCCTGTAGAGGAAGGCCGTACTCTGCGAACCAGTGCCGGTACAGTTCACGGGTGCCGGTGCCTTCTCCCAGGCAAATGAACGGGCAATCCAGCAGGTCTCGCAGGGAGTGGGGCTTTTTTGCCAGTTCGGCATACTGCGGTCCGCCGATGAGAACTTCCCGAAAAGAATAGAGAATGCCTTCGTTCAGCGGCTTTCGCACATCAGCTGGAGTTGTCACAACCGCAAAGTCCGCCAGCCCATTCTGCAGGGCGGCGACAGCCTGCGGCGTAGAGTGATTGGAAATACGCAGACGAATGCCCGGATACTGCCGGTGAAACCGCTGCAGCTGTTTCAGTAAAAGCAGGTGCAGTGCTGTTTCACTGGCGGCGATGGAAACAAGCCCGTGCTTCATGCTGTGTTCACCCGCCAGCTCCTGCTGTCCGGCGAGGAGCTGCTCATAAGCAATGGAAACGTGCGCGTACAACCGACGCCCCTCCGGCGTCAGCTTTGTTCCCTTGTTGGAACGAACAAACAGGGTGCACCCCAGCTGCTGCTCCAACGCGTTCATGCAGCGTGTGATGTTTGGCTGACTGTTGTGCATAGCCCGCGCCGCTCTGGTAAAGCTGTGGTATTGTGCCGCGTAGTAAAAAATGCGGTAATAATCATAAGTGATTTCCATAAGCATTTCCGTCCTATCCATATCAATATCATATAGAAGCAATAGCAAATATAGTTTTTACAGACTGCGCTGTGCTTAGTATAATAAAAAGTACAGAGAAATGCAAATGGGTAGCAGAGAGTCATCTTTGTGGCAAAAGGAGCGTAAATGAATGATTGACGTTGTGCAAATCTGTGAAATTGCGATGCTTTGTACGTTTGGGGTATCCTGGCCGTTTAACATTGCCAAGTCGGTACATTCCCGTACTGCAAAAGGCAAAAGCGTTTTGTTCGAGATTTTGGTGGTCACCGGCTATGGATTTGGCTTGTTCAGCAAGTTGTGGACATGGGCACAAGGCGGTCAGTTAGCCTATTCTGTATGGTTCTACCTTGCGGATATTGCTATGGTCTGTATTGACCTGGTTCTGTATGCCCGCAACGTAAAGCTGGATAAACTTCGTGATGCCGCTGAAGAAGAGGCCATGGAAATGGGCGCCGTGGAATAAATCAAATATTGCTTCTTCAATGCACAAAAGCCGCTCCCTATACAGAAGGGAACGGCTTTTGCTATATAGCACATTTTATTTTGCTGTCATCTTTGCGGAGGAAAGCACATCTGCAAGGTCGGTGTCCGCAGCAAATGTATTCAGATTGTAGAGGAACAGAACATCGGTAACATTTTCGCCGGACATGATTTTTCCGACGTTTTCGTAGTAATACCGCGGGTCTACCAAAATGATTTCCTCATAGTAGGGAGTTAGGAACTGCACGAAGCAGTTGGCATAGGAATCCTTAAACAACAGTAGGCATTTGCGGTTGTTGTTGGTAGTGTGAATGGTCACAAGCGGGTGGTTACCGCCCAGAAATACCGTGTATTTGTCTTTTGCTTTCAGCGCCGCGCTTTGGTAAAGGGAGGCGCTTTTTTTATGGCTGTCCTCATAGGTTACATAGTAGCTGTTTTCACTGTTTTTAGGTATGTACACCTCGATGCTGTCCTGATAATCGTAACAGCCGCTTTTGGAAGCCATGGTGCCCTCAAAACGGTTGGTAACCGTGTAGATGTCGCATTTTTTCGGTGGATTTTGTATGCCGAGGCCGCCTGCCATGGCGTGAAACGCATAACTTGCACCTAGGCTGGTCCAATGGTGGTCGGTGTGGTAATAAATATTTTCCTTCTTGTGTGCGGAGAGGGCACTGGTCACATCGGTAAAAGAAACCTGCTGATTCAGGTGTGCCTTGATGTTTGCGAGGTCCGCTTTTTGGTCCCGTACTGGTGCGTTTTTTGGCAGTTTGTCGGATAAAACGCAGGCGGCATTGGGCACAACTGTCATGTGCATATGAACGCTGTTGTATTTTTCGGCAAAAGAATTGATAGCATCTATGCTTTTCTGCACCGCGCTGTTATCCGGTTCCGCCGGCTTTTCCATCAGATAGCCGTCTTTTCCGAGGTATACGCCGTTGGATTCCTGTACACCTTTTATCCGGTCCTGCTTCAGTTTGAATGTAATCCAGCCATCCCTGCCGAAGAACTGGTCTGAAACGTAGGACTGCAGCCCGGTGGTATAGCTGCCGTCTAATAGGCTCTGTACGGAAAACTTCGGCCATTCTGCCAGATTCCTGTTTTCGTTTACGGAAAAGCTTTTATCAGGCACTACAAGGTTTATGATTACTGTCAGCAAAACCACCACAAGCAGTGTCATTCCGGTTAAAATGGACAGACGTTTCTGCAGCAGTGCGCGCTTTTTCTGCGTTGCCCGACGCCGTGTTTCAATGGTCTCCTTCCCGGAGGCTTCTGTATCACTATCAATCATTTTTATAGCCTCCTGTCAGAATTTGAAGTAAAGGAATGTGCTGTAGGTTGAATTGACCATATAGGCCATGGACAGGACCAAAATCAAACAGCAGCTGACAATTCGCAATGCCAGCCGGTACTTTCCGCGTGCCATGGCGGAAATGCCGCGGCCGATTCGTGCGGCGGCCGGCGTGGCACCGAAGGCACCAATGATAATCAATGCCAGACTTTGTGTAAGATAATAGCGGCCGGCCGCGTCCGCTGCGGCGGGGGCACCGATGCCGAACATTCTTCCAACCCAGAGCAGACCAGAGGGGAGGGTGGGCGAGAAGAAAAAGACCCAGCCAATCATTACCATCAGCATGGTGAATATGTGCTTTACAGCCGCAGGTATCTTGGGCAAAAAATCTTTCAGAACAAATTTTTCAAGAAGCAGCAGCGCACCGTAGAAACCGCCCCAGAAAATGAAGTTCCAGGCGGCGCCATGCCACAGGCCGGTCAGCAGCCAGACAATGATGATATTCCGGATATTTTTGGCAAGGCCGTTCCGGTTGCCGCCCAGTGGAATATAGACATAGTCGCGGAACCACCGTCCAAGGGAGATGTGCCATCTCCTCCAGTATTCTGTAACGCTTTCAGAAATATAAGGGTAATCAAAGTTTTTGGCAAAGTCAAAGCCGAACATTTTCGCAAGGCCAATCGCCATGTCGGAATATCCGCTGAAATCAAAATAAATGACCAGTGTGTAAGTAATGCAGCCCACCCAGGCTGTCAGTGTGGAAATACCGTTTGCCGGCAGAGCTGAAACCGCAGTAAAGGTTGTGTTTAGGCCGTCGGCCAAAAGCACTTTTTTGCCAAGGCCGATAATAAAGAGTTTGGCGCCTTCACCGAACTTTACAAGGTCACAGCTGCGGTGAGTCAGCTGGTCCACCATGTCATGGTACTGCACAATCGGTCCGGAGGTGATTTTCGGGAAAAAGCTGACATAAACCGCAAAATTGATGAAATTTTCCTGTACAGGTGCTTTTTCCATGTAAATGTCAAAAAGATAAGAGAGCGCCTGGAATGTATAAAAAGAAATGCCAATCGGCAGCGGCAGCGGCGTATAGGTGAGGGACAGATGAAAAAGATGATTGATGTTTTCAATTAGAAATCCGTCATATTTAAAGAAGCCGAGCAGCAGCAGATTCACTACAGTGGCTATAACCATATAGGTCAGTGCCGCGTGTCGTTTGTCCGCTGCTTTGCTGCGGGCAATGCCAAGGCCGGCAAAATAGTTAAAAAAGATGCTGAAAGCAAGGAGCACCATGTATTTTGGCATGCCCCAGGCGTAAAAAAGTAGGCTGATTACAACGAGGGCCGTGTTCTTTGCTTTCTGCGGTACCAAATAGTACAGCAGAAGGCTGATGGGGAAGAAAGCAAAAAGGAAAATAAGACTGCTAAATGTCATTGCTTCTGCCCCCATTAGAGTGTTTTCTGAAAAGCAGCGTCCGCCGCTTTTGCGTTTTTGGTTGCTGCGAACAAGACATAGTTTCCGGAAATATCTGTAACGCTGTTTTGCAGCATTTCATATTGTCCGACACCATAGCCGTTAAAATTCTTTTTCTGCACGGCCAGCCGTGCTTCCACAGCGGCCTTTACTTCATCCTGCTGTTTGATGTCCGTCAACTTTACAATTAAAATTTCATTGGCAGTGGCGGCGGAAGTCGGGTAATAAAGCACAGTCCCGTTGTATTTCCCGGGTTCTAGACCATACAGCCGCTTTACCATGCTGTTGTCGCCCTCTTCCATCTGGGACATATCCGTAACCGAGGTAACGGCGTGCGAAACAGTCTTTATATCCGCTTTGCTGATTTTTCCCGATTTTTGCAGGAAACCTATAAATAGCAGAAGAACAGCGACACATACGGCCATCGCTGCAGGAATCAGAAAGCGTTCAGTCTTTTTCATGATTATAAACCTCAGATAAAATGGTGTTGGCCCAGAAGGGGTAAAATGTTTCTTTATAGTGAATGCCGTCCGGTTCAAACAGGTCAGTGTGCGCTTCACAGACAGCGGTTGCATCAATATAAGAAATGGAATTCTTTTTGCAGTATGCTTTGATGGCTGTGTTATATTCCGCTAGGCGGTAATAAGATGTTGACTCCTGATAGGCAGGGGACTGCACCGGCAGAATAGAGTTTACATAAACCGTTGCGCGCGGGCAAAGCTGCTTTAAAATAGATACAGTTTGACCAAGCTCTTCCGTATAGGCCTGTATGTTGTTCCAGTCACCGGATTCGATATCATTTAAACCATACATCAGAAAAATGCGGGACGGGTTGAGCGCTTTTAGCGCAGTAACCTGATTTTTTACATCTGTAATTTGAGAGCCGATTTTTGCGAGGACACGTCCTTTTTCCAGCAATCCATTTTCATAAAATGCAGATGCACGGGAGTCACCCAAAATCGCATAGTCCTGAAACTGGTCCCAAATGGAACCTTTCCCAGACGCGATTTTTGCCATCGTTTCCTGCTCCCGCATGGCCGAAACCTTTGCTTCCACAGCGGAAGTGCTCGCCTTTTCCATCTGCTCCAGATGTGCCGCACCAGCGGCCGCCGCGCGGTCCGAGGCGCTTTGCTTCTGCGCGCTTTTGTAGGCGGCGGAAACCGATGCCGGCACAATGATGACAATCAACAGGGCGGCTGCCGCCGCAAGAAAGACAGGCAAAATGTGCTTTATTTGTTTTTTCATAATACTTGATTCATTCTTCCTCTTCTATGAAGATAGCTATAGCCTGACAGGATTTCCCACCTATATATAGGATAGGCAGGACACGGAAATCCTGAGAAAATCTAAAGAACATTATGGCATATCTGACAGGTCGCGTCAAGGAAAGATGATGGCTTCATGCATCTGCATAAAAGTTGACCGCTTATTTTCCAATATACCGCATAGTTGCCCGCAAAGGCATAAAGATTTATTCGGGGCAGACAGCTGCCCATGCTTCCGGGTCGAATTTTTTGTCCCGATAGTAAAATCTTTTATCGTCTTCTGTAATGGGGCGCAGGACGCGGCACGGATTTCCCGCGGCCACAACATTGTCGGGAATGTCATGGGTAACAACACTGCCGGCACCGATAACGCTTCCGCTCCCAATGGTGACGCCGGGCAGAACAACAGCACTGCCGCCAATCCACACATTATCCCCAATTTTTACAGGTATGCCGTATTCGTACTGGGAGCGGCGGGCCGCCGGGTGAATGGGGTGGCCGGCCGTATAAATGGCAACGTTTGGGGCCAAAAGAACGTGATTCCCTATTTCAACACTTGCCACGTCCAGGATAGTGCAGTTGTAGTTAATAAATAGGTGACTCCCGACGGAAATGTGTGTTCCATAATCACAGTGAAAAGGCGGAATAATGTACAGCCCTTTTCCGGCTTTCCCGATGATTCGATAGGCCAGAGATGTTAGCTGGTCGGTCTGTTCTGCGTCCGTGTGATTGAAGGCATAAAGCAGTTTTTGAGTTGCTTTCATTTCGTTCTGTACGGCGTTGTCAGCTATATAAGCGAGCCCAAGGTCACGGCGAGTGCGGTTATCCATAATATAGCTTCCTTTCTGTTATGTTTTTACTTCTATTATAGCAGGTACGGTTGGACGGCAGCAAGTTACTGCAGCGCTTTTGGTGACACGGCCGGGGCCAGCAAAAATGCTCCCTGCTACAGGACAGCCTGTAAACAGAGAGCATTTAAGTGTCTTTATGCGGAAAGAGCGCTTATCTGCGGCGTTCCAGTTTCCGCTGGAAAAACTTTACGATTTCAACAACCGGAATGACCGAGAACGCCAGCAGCATAGCTGTGAAGTATTCTTCGGCGGAAATTTTCATGAAGCCAAAAGCGTTTGCCAACGGCGGAACAAAGATAACAACGGAAGTCAGTACCAGGGAGCCAAGCATAGCTCCAAGCAGGGCTTTGTTCTGACAGTGCAGGCTGAAAATAGAGTTGCGCTGCGAGCGCATATTAAAGGAGTGGAAAATTTCAGCCATAGACAGTGTCAGGAACGCCATGGTCATACCGTCCGGGCTTTCCGCAATCTCCCATACACCGTGTTCCATAAAATGGCCGACAAAGTAAGACACCAGTGTCACAATGGAAATTAAAACGCCCTGATAAATCAGGTCGGCGCCCATACCGCGCGCGAAAAATCCTTCTTTGGGGTTCCGCGGACTGCGGCTCATTAAGCCATTCTCTTTCTTTTCCAAGCCAAGAGCCAGCGCGGGGAAGCAGTCGGTAATTAGGTTAATCCACAAAAGGTGGGCAGGCTTCAAAATCGTGAAGCCAATCATGGTGGCTACAAAGATGGAGATAACTTCACTTATGTTGGAGCTTAATAGGAACTGAATAGCTTTGCGGATATTATCGTAAACGCGGCGGCCTTCTTCTACAGCAGAAACAATAGTTGCGAAGTTGTCGTCTGCCAGAATCATATCCGCGACGTTTTTAGTTACGTCCGTGCCGGTGATGCCCATACCAACGCCGATGTCGGCGCTCTTAATAGCGGGCGCATCATTGACGCCGTCACCGGTCATGGCGGTAATCATGCCGCGTTTTTTCCATGCGTTGACAATACGAACTTTATGTTCCGGCTGAACTCGTGCGAATACCGTATATTTATCAACGTTCTTTTCCAGCTTTTCATCACTTAGGTCGTCCAGTTCAGCACCGGTAATGGCCTGGGAAGGGTCCTTCAAAATGCCCAGCTGAGAGGCAATCGCCGCGGCGGTGTCCTTGTGGTCACCGGTAATCATGTTAACACGGATGCCAGCGCCCCGGCATTCGTTTACAGCAGCTTCCACTTCTGGACGGACAGGGTCAATCATACCGACAAGGCCAATAAAAGTAAGCTTTTCTTCCATATCACTGGATTTGTAAGAACTTGGTTTGGTGCTATACCTGCGGAATGCCGAACCTAGCACACGCAGCGCCTTATCTGCCATGCGCTTATTTTCGCCTAGAATCTGGCTGCGCATTTCCGGTGTCAGGGGAATTTCACGGCCGCCTTTGTAAACACAGGTGCAGTGTTTCAAAATAACGTCCGGTGCACCTTTTGTATACTGAATGAAGCCTTCCTGCGTGGGGTGTACGGTAGACATCATTTTTCTGCCAGAGTCAAACGGAATTTCACCTACACGCGGTGCGCTTTCTTCCAGTTCATTCTTTTTCAGGCCGAGAGAGGTCGCGTAGTTGACCAGCGCATTTTCTGTCGGTTCACCTACGGCTTTTCCATCGTGACCAAGGCGGGAGTCACTGCACAGTGCCAGCGCCGTAGCAAGCACACTTTCACTGTCCGTAAAATGGTCCACAACGGTCATGCGGTTTTGGGTAAGCGTTCCGGTTTTATCCGTGCAGATGACCTGCGCGCAGCCCAGTGTTTCCACAGCGGTTAAGCGGCGGATAATGGCATTGCGTTTTGACATATTAGAAACGCCGATGGAAAGCACAATGGTGACCACAGCGGCCAGACCTTCCGGAATGGCAGCAACAGCCAGGCTAATCGCAATCATAAAGACGTTAATGATAGATTTTTCGCTGAAGTTTCCGGAACGTATCAGGCTGAAAACGAAAATCACGGCACAGATACCGATAACCAGCCATGTCAGGATTTTGCTGAGCTGCTTCATCTTAATCTGCAGCGGCGTCAGGTTATGCTTGGCGTTGACAAGGACCGAGGCAATTTTGCCCATTTCTGTGTCCATGCCAACGGCGGTGACTACCGCTTTGCCGCGTCCGTAGACGATGGTGCTACCCATAAAGACCATATTGGTCCGGTCGCCAAGCGAAATGTCTTTTTGACCGTTTAAAGGAAGCGCGTCCGTCGCTTTTTCAACCGGCACTGATTCGCCGGTCAGGGAAGACTCCTCTGCCTTCATGCTGACGCTTTCCAGAACACGGCAGTCGGCGGGGACAGAGTCGCCGGCCTCCAGAAGGACCACATCGCCAACGGCAAGGTCTTCGCTCTTTACAGATGTGATTTCTCCGTTTCTGTAAACTTTGGAGGTCGCCGCAGTCATCTTTTTCAGCGCTTCCATCGCTTTTTCCGCTTTGCTTTCCTGTAATACACCCAATATAGCGTTGACAATTACGACAAACAGAATAATGAATACATCCGCGTAGGATTCGCCCGAATAAGCGGCTGTCACGCCGGATAGGATTGCTGCGACAAGCAGAATAATGGTCATCGGGTCACTCAGCTGTGCCAACAGCCGCTTCCACAATGGCACACGGTTTTCCTCTGCCAGCTTATTTTTTCCGTTTCGTTCCAGCCGTGCGGCGGCTTCCTCCGAGGAAAGGCCTTTCGATGTGCTTTTGCACTTCTGTAGGACGGAATCCTTGTTTTCCAGATAGAATCTCATATAGATCCTCCTTATAAAATATAGACAAAAAAAAACAAGACTCATGCGTTGGTAGCAAACCAGGCATGAGTCTCGTTTATCAGGGCAAGCCAGACCATTTTGGCCATGTATGTTGACTTGGCGCACGCATCGGCTGATGCGTGTAAACTACTCCCTCATTACACAGCTATTCTATCAGCTGTATGGCCTTTTGTCAATCTCTGACAGGAGTTTTCTGCATGAGACTTTTCTATTGTTCCATTCGGATGGGGGGATATACCGCCAGCGGAGCAGAAAATGCGGATGCAGGCCATATAGCGGAAAGAGTGTTTCGGAACGAAAAACTTTATAACGAAATAAATATAAAAGGCAGAGTGGTTGGCTCCGCCTTTCTCTTTAGGGCCTATAGAATTGTTTCATCATTCCCATGGCCATATAGTCACCCATTTGCAGGGCCTGTGCACTGATATCATCAAATTCCGCAATATCTTTTTCGTAGAGGCCGTCAATACGATAGTTTGTTTCTGCTTCGATCATTTTCAAATGGCAGTGCAGCATTTCTTCCCATTTTTCTTGTGACCAGAAACAGTTAATGCTGGCAAGAAAGCAGGCGATCTCATCTGCATTGACATACCATTTCTTTCGCGCATCGTCCGCAAGGTCCGTTTTGCCGTCCTTTGCGGCGTTGACGAGCTTTGACCCAATCATAAGGTGCTCTGTCAATAGGTCCTGAAATTTCTTTGCCTTTTGCCTGCCGTAATATTGACATAGAACCTTGGCAAAATCGTTTGGATTGCGCAAAAGGCGGTTGGTCACATATTTTAGGTCATTTAATTCGGACAACGTACTAATGATAAATAGCCTCGTCCATATAACGTGCTGTGTCCATAGGTCACGAAAGACAAGTGTCAAATTTTTCTGACTGCAACAGGTATTCATAGAACCTCCTTATCACATTTGGTTGCTGCTACGTTAAACGCATGGGTCATTATAGAATATGCAGCAATCAGAAACAGCGCAATAAAAAATTATGCTATGATAAAGGGGGCATACATAGAGCCGACGTCGCCGAGACCAAGCAAAGGGCTGCCTGCCGAGAGCATTTTTATTTGAAAAGTAGTCAAACTGTAGTCAAAACTCAAAACGGGTAAAAAACAACCGCACGGAAAAACCATGAAAAACGGCTTAACCATGCGGCTTATCGCTTTGGTGGAGCATAGGGGGATCGAACCCCTGACCTCAAGATTGCGAACCTTGCGCTCTCCCAGCTGAGCTAATGCCCCAAATGCAACAAACTATATTATTGCATACTATTGGTATCTTGTCAAGGGATTTTACAAAAATTGCGACCAGCAAAAAACTAAAGAGAAATAAAGCGCCTGACTGCTTTCGCCAGCCCGTCATGGTCACAGTCGTCCGTTACGAAAGCAGCATGCTGCCGAATCTGCGCGTTGGCGTTTCCCATGGCAACACTTGTGCCGGCCCAATCCAGCATTGTAATATCATTGTGTCCGTCGCCGACTGCCATGACCGCTTCCTGCGGGATATGCAGCAGACCGGCCAGCACCTGCAGACCATTTCCCTTAGTGGCGGTCGCGCTGGTAAGCTCTATCACGTTTTCCAGTGAAGTGGTCACAGCCAGCTCCGGCCATGTGCAGAACTGGTCCCAGCAGTGGCGGCATTCCTGCATTTCCTGGAAAATAGAAAAAACTTTTTCCGGGCGCAGATGCTGGCTGCGGACAAACTGCTGCAGGTCGGGGACCGGTGTGCGGGAATCGAGAAAGCTCTTTAAATGAACGGGACTAATGCCGTATTTCATCGGGTCCTGATAATGCTCGATTGTGGTGTACGCTTTTCCGCCGATATATACGTCACAAGATACGTCGGGATAGCAACTTAGTTCATCCAGTACACGCAAAGCAAGGCTGCAGTCCATCAAATCCTGATACAATACCTTTTTTTGTAAGCAGTCATAAACCACGGCGCCGTTGCTGCAAAGGCAGTAACGAATGCCGTGTACTTTCTGCAGTTCCGGCGGCAGGCCGGAGTACTGCCGCCCAGTTGTGGGGACAATGTAAACGCCCGACTGAATGGCGCATTCCAGTGCGGCCTGGTTTTCGGCGGAAAGTGTGTTTTTGCTGTTCAGTGTGGTGCCATCCATATCAATTGCCAGTAACTTAATGTTCATAGGAATCCCCCACGATATGTATTTGCATTCCTTCCATGCAGTGAAGAGCTTCTACATTTTGACGGGCGTCTGCTGCGGCAGTACAGGAAGCATCCACAAAAACGGTGGCTTCCGGCAAGGCGGCTTTTGCAAGGACCGCATTAGAAAGAACACAAATGTTGCTGACTAGGCCCCCAAGTTCCACCTCATCATATTGCTTTTCCTGAAGAAAGGGGATAAGGTCCGCACAGCCAAAGCATGGCTTTTCAAATCTTCGGCAGCCCTGCAGCAGCTTTGCAGTGCGGCCATACAATTCCCACCCGGGTGTGCCTTTGACACAGTGGACTATCGGCAGTGCGTACCCTTCCGCGGTCTGCAGGTAAGAATCTGTGTGTGTATCCATAGTATAAATAACGTCCTGCCCGGCAGTACGGTACGCTTCAATCTTTTGGCAGATAGGCGCTTCCAGCTGTTCCGCACCGGGAAAACCAAGCGTGCCTGTTACAAAATCATTTTGGAAATCGACAACAATAAAAAGCCGTTTCATTTTTTGCTGTTTTCCTCCTGTTCCGCTAAATATGTTTTACAGAATGTGCGCATACAGCACAGATGACATTTCGGACTGCGGGCGGTACACACAGCCCGTCCGTGCAGAACCAACCGGTGGCAGAAAAGATTGCTTTCCTCCGGCGGGAGAACGGCACGAAGCTGTGTTTCCACCTTTCGGGGGTCCTTTCCGGAGGAAAGGCCCAGCCTGCCGCAAATGCGGATGCAGTGTGTATCGGTTACAATGGCCGGCTTGTGATAAATGTCGCCGAGGATTAGGTTGGCTGTCTTGCGGCCCACGCCAGGCAGCTTTGTCAGCTGCTCCATTGTGTCCGGCACTTTACCGCCGAAGCTATCCCGCAGCATACGGCACATGGCACAGATATCACGCGCTTTGGTCTTATAGAGTCCGCAAGAGTGGATATATTCACCGACTTCTTCCGGTTCCGCTTCACAGAATGTTTCCAGGGTGGGGAAGCGCGCAAACAGTGCCGGCGTTACTTTGTTGACACGGGCATCCGTGCACTGCGCAGATAGGCGGGTGGCAATCAGCAGCTGCAGCGGGTCCGTATAGGTCAGCGAGCAGGCCCCGTTCGGATATTCTTTTTTTAGGGCCTCTACTGCCAGTTGTGCCCGCTCCTTTGTAGCCATTTTGGTATCACCCTTTCCGATTTGTTTGCTGTACTATATCTTATCGCAAAAGAGAAAAATAGTAAAGGAAGCAAGGCCAAACGCGTAAAAATTCCTTTTCTGTACTTTCCCGCGGAGATGTGTTGAGTTTTTTTGCATCAAACGGTATAATGAAAAGAAAACTCAACAGGCAAGGAGAATGGATATGTACAAGGATTTGATAGACACCATTGGATTCGTCAAAAATGCCGACCCCGAAGTTGGCAATGCCATGCAGGACGAGCTTTCCCGGCAGCGCCGCAACCTGGAGCTGATTGCCTCTGAAAATATCGTTTCTCCAGCAGTTATGGCAGCCATGGGCAGTGTTCTTACCAATAAGTACGCGGAAGGTTATCCCGGAAAGCGGTACTACGGCGGCTGCCAGTATGTTGATGTGGTAGAAGAAATTGCCCGCAAGCGTGCCTGCCAGCTTTTTGGCGCTGAGCATGCCAATGTACAGCCGCATTCCGGCGCACAGGCAAACATTGCCGTTTATTTTGCGTTGCTGAAGCCCGGTGATACTGTCATGGGCATGAATCTTAATGAAGGCGGACACCTAACACATGGTTCTCCTGTCAACATTTCCGGCACTTATTTTAACTTCGTTCCGTATGGAGTCGATTCCAAAACCGGACGAATTGACTATGACAAGCTAATTGAACAGGCACAGCTGGTAAAGCCGAAGATGATTGTCGGCGGTGCCAGTGCCTATCCGCGTATCATTGACTTTAAAAAATTCCGGGAAGCGGCGGATTCCTGCGGTGCTATCCTGATGATTGACATGGCACATATTGCCGGACTGGTCGCCGCGGGCGTGCATCCCAACCCGGTAGAGTACGCCGATATTGTCACCACTACCACCCACAAGACACTGCGCGGCCCGCGCGGCGGCATGATTCTATGCAAAGAGAAATACGCGAAAGCCATTGACAAGGCTATCTTCCCGGGCACGCAGGGCGGCCCGCTCATGCACATCATTGCTGGCAAGGCAGTTTGCCTGGGCGAGGCTATGAAGCCTTCCTTTAAGGAATATGGCAAAAAGATTGTTGAAAACGCACAGGCACTGGCCAAGGGCCTTCTGGACCGCGGCGTCAAGCTGGTTTCCGGCGGCACAGACAACCACCTTCTGCTGGTGGACCTGACCGGTATGGACCTGACCGGCAAAGAGCTGGAAACCCGCCTCGATTCCATCCGCATTACCGCGAATAAGAACACTGTGCCGGGCGAAACACGCAGCCCCTTTAAGACTTCCGGCCTGCGTTTGGGTACGCCGGCCGTTACCACACGCGGTATGCAGCCGAAGGACATGGATATTATTGCTTCCTGCATTGCGGACACCATTCGTGACTTTGACGGCACCAAGGAAGCTTCTTTGGCCAAAGTGGGCGCCCTGTGCAAAAAATACCCGCTGTACGAATAAAAAACGGATGTTTGTGCCCAAGCACGCATAAGAATAAAAGAACGGACAGCCGCCTGCCGGAAAGGATGTGTTCCTATGTCAGCTCCTCTCGCAGACCGTATCCGGCCCAAAACGCTGGATGACATTGTCGGTCAGCAGCATCTTTTGGGACCGGGACGGCCGCTGCGCCGCATTATTGAAAGCGGAGAGATTCCCAACCTGGTTTTTTATGGACCTTCCGGTGTAGGGAAGACAACGCTTGCTTCGATTATTGCCCGGCGTACTAAAAAGCATTTGTGTAAGCTAAATGGTACTTCCGCTTCCACTGCGGATATTCGTGCCGTCGTCAGCAAAGTTGGTACGCTGGAAGCTGTCAACGGGATTCTGCTGTATTTAGATGAGATTCAGTATTTTAATAAGAAGCAGCAGCAAACTCTTTTGGAGTTCATTGAAAACGGCGATATTACACTGATTGCCTCTACCACAGAAAATCCGTATTTCTATGTATACAATGCCATACTCAGCCGTTCAACGGTGTTTGAATTTAAGCCGGTTGAGCCGAAAGATATTGTTCCCGCTGTCGAACGGGCTTTCCGCTTCCTTTCACAGGAACGCGGGAAACCGATTAAAGCGGAGCCGGAAGCGGTTCGCCGCATTGCATTTTCCTGTGGCGGCGATGTACGCAAGGCGATGAATGCGGCGGAACTGTGCGCGCTGGCCGCGGAAGAAACGGACGATGCACTGCAGGTTACGCCGGAATTGGCTGCAGAGCTGACACAAAGCAGTGCGCCTCGTTATGACCGGGAAGGCGACGAACATTACGATATTGTTTCAGCCTACCAGAAATCCATGCGCGGTTCGGACCCGGATGCGGCACTGCATTATCTGGCGCGTCTGCTGGCTGCGGGTGACTTGCCGTCTGCCTGCCGCCGCCTAATGGTTTGTGCGTGCGAGGATGTTGGCCTTGCCTATCCGCAGATTATTCCAATCGTCAAAGCTGCCGTGGATGCGGCACAGATGGTTGGTTTGCCGGAGGCACGCATTCCGCTGTCCGATGCGGTCATTTTGGTTTCTCTGGCACCCAAAAGCAATTCTGGGGAAGCTGCCATTGATGCGGCGCTGACGGATGTCAAAGCGGGCAGAGCCGGTCCGGTTCCGCGCTGCCTGCAGAACAAACATTACGACAGTGCCGAAGTAAAGCGCAAAGGTCAGTTTTATAAATACCCGCACATATACCCGAATCACTGGGTGCAGCAGCAGTACCTGCCGGACACCCTGCAGGGAGCTGCTTATTACACCCCGGGGGAAAACAAGACAGAGCAGTCCTATGCGGCATATTGGCGCCACATTAAAAAGGAAGAAACACCGGATAAATAGGGTGGTGAATTTCTGCCTTTTGAAAAAGGGAGGTACAGGCTGCCATGAAAAATGAATCTCTTTTCAGTTTCACATATGGAATGTATGCCATTGGTGTGACAGACGGGAAACACCCTTCAGCCAGTATCGTCAACACCGTTTCACAGGTTTCCAATCATCCGAATTTGCTGACGGTCAGCATTCACCGCAGCAGTTACAGCTATGCGTGTATTCACAAAAACGGCCTGTTTACGGTCAGCGTGCTTAGTGAGGACACTTCCGGAGCGGTTATCGGGGCACTGGGGCTTACTTCCGGCCGCAGCAGCAGAAAGCTGGATAATATCCGCTACAAAATGCTGCGCGAAGGTGTACCGGTTATCCGGGAAAACAGCTGCTGCTGGTTCCTGTGCAAAGTGATTGATTCTATGGAAACGCCTTCCTACACTGTTTTTCTTGCGAAAGTCCTTGCTGGGAGCGATAGGGTTGTCGGCACACCAATGACTTATTCGTACTACCGCAACGTGATTAAAGGAAGCGCACCCCGCAATGCCCCGACATATCAGGAGCCGACACCGGATCGCTCCAACAGTGACGGCGAAGCGTTTGCCTGCACGGTGTGCGGTTATTTGTATCACGACGCCATTACACCCTTTGAGGAGCTGCCGGAGGATTGGGCTTGCCCTATCTGCGGCGCAACAAAATCTGCTTTTGTCCGCCAAACAGCGGAAATATAAAAAGACCGGCTGCGGCAATTCTAATTTGCCGCAGTCGGCTTTTGTGTTTTCTGCATAAAATACTTGTATGAAAAACGACATTAGAGTATAATGAAATCGCAAATGTGTTACATAACCTTCAGGAGGGATATCATGAACAGCACGGAAAAAAAAGCACTTGCGGTGACTGCCTGTAAAGTTCGTATGGGCATCATCGAGGGCGTCTATCATGCAAAGTCCGGCCATCCCGGCGGTTCCCTTTCAGCAGCCGATATGTTTACATATCTATACTTCCGGGAACTGCACGTTGACCCGAAAAATCCGAAGGACCCACAGCGCGACCGTTTTGTCCTGAGCAAAGGTCATGCTTGCCCAGGTCTGTACGCTGCTTTGGCGGAACGCGGCTTCTTCCCGCGTGAAGAGCTCAAGTCCCTGCGGCACATTGGTGCCATGCTTCAGGGCCATCCGGATATGAAACATACACCCGGCATTGATATGAGCACAGGTTCCTTGGGACAAGGTATTTCCGCTGCCTGCGGTATGGCTTTGGCTGGTAAAATGGACAAAAAAGATTACCGCGTTTATGCCCTGCTGGGGGACGGCGAAGTGGAGGAAGGTCAGGTCTGGGAGGCTGCTATGTTTGCCGGCCACCACGACCTGGACAACCTGTGCGAAATTGTAGATTCCAACAAGCTGCAAATTGACGGTCCTGTTTCTGAAGTTGGCGGTTCATATCCGATAGACAAAAAATTCGAGGCATTTGGCTTTGATGTACAGACCATTGACGGCCATGACTTTGACGCAATAGAAAAAGCCTTTGCGCACGCACGCACCGTTAAGGGCAAGCCTTCCTGCATCATTATGAATACCATTAAGGGCAAAGGTGTTTCCTATATGGAGAATCAGGTTGGCTGGCATGGAAAAGCCCCGGATGAAGAACAGTATCACCAGGCAATGACAGAACTTAAGGCAGAACTTGCCAGACTGGAGGCAGAATGATGGCTGAGATGATAAAAAAAGCAACTCGTGAATCGTTTGGTCTGGCTGTTACAGCTGCCGCAAAAGAAAATCCGAACATCGTCGTGCTGGACGCTGACCTTGCGCAGGCTACGAAGACCGCTATTTTTAAGAAAGCTTTTCCGGAGCGCTTTGTCGATGTTGGCATTGCGGAGTGCAATATGATTGGCATTGCGGCCGGTTTAGCGACTTGCGGCAAGATTCCGTTTGCGGCTAGCTTTGCCATGTTCAGTGCCGGCCGCGCCTTTGAGCAGGTCCGCAACTCCATTGGGTACCCTCACTTGAACGTGAAAGTGGTTGGTTCCCATGCAGGTGTTTCAGTTGGTGAGGACGGTGCAACGCATCAGTGCCTGGAGGATATTGCTTTAATGCGCTCTATTCCGGGCATGGTTGTTATCAATCCGGCGGATCACTATGAGATGACCGCGGCAGTTCGTGCACTTGTGGATTATCAGGGCCCCGCTTATCTGCGCTTATGCCGCCTGCCTGTGGAAAGCGTCAACAACAACGACGATTATCGTTTTGAACTTGGCAAGGGCATTACCCTGCGGGACGGCAGTGATATCACGGTCGCAGCCACGGGCTTGATGGTTTCGGAAGCGGTAAAAGCTGCGGATGCGCTGAAAGCAGAGGGCATTTCTGTTCGTGTGTTGGATATCCACACCATTAAGCCGCTGGACAAAGAACTGATTGCCAAGGCTGCACGCGAAACCGGAAAGATTATTACCGTTGAAGAACACAACATCATTGGTGGACTGGGTGAAGCGGTCTGCAGTGCGCTGTGTGAATCTTATCCAGCTCCGGTTATCCGCATGGGTACACATGACTGCTTTGGTCATTCCGGCCCTGGTGCAGAGCTGCTGAAAGAGTTTGGCCTTTGTGCAGAGGGCATTGCAAAAACGGTCAAGCAGGCACTTGGTAAATAAAGGAAAATATATATTTAGCAAGAATATAATAAAAGGACCGCTGCGTATTGCAAAACGCGGCGGTTCTTTTGCTGTTTTAACAGCTATTTTTTCTTTTTGAATGGCAAATGCAACTTTTTTCTCCCGCTTAGTACAGTGGGAAATAAAACTGTATGCCTGTCAGTATTTGGCTTTTCCCCGGACGTTTCGGTATGATAAAACAGCGGACAGGCTTTCCACAGAAAAATGCGGTTTCGCAACACAGGGTCCGTCTTGCTGCCGGTCAGCAGCAGCTTATCATAACCGTTTTGCTGCAGATACAGGTGAATCGTGCTGCGGCGAAACCCCTCATTCAGCAGGGTGTCAATGCAGGACAAAACTGTTTTGGGAATATACTCCTCTTGAAAAAGCGCCATGAGTTCTGGTGTACCGCACGAATATGTATGTAGAATGTCCAATACACGAACCATAGCATCCACTTTTTGCAGGACAGCGGTCCCGCGGCTGTGGCCGTCCGGCATCTGCGGCAGTTCATGTGCTGTGCCACGCTCCAAAAATACGGGGGACTGATACACGGTATCTGCCATAAATAGACAGCGCAGCAAAAATTCCTCCGCATAGCCGCAGCGGCATTCTTCCGAAAAAGTGATTCCGTTTTTCACAAGAAATTGAGAGCGAATCAAGACAGCGGAAAGGTCAAGCGCCAAACTGCCTTTCAGCAGCTGCCGAGCAAAGTCCGTTGTATCCGGTCCGGCACCGGGCAGCCGCTTTGCAGCATGACTGGCGGCTTCCGGTGTCCAGCAGCCGAAAATCAGGTCAGCGTGTGTGCGGGCGGCGGCCTGACAGTAGGCTGGCAAACTGTTTTTATAAAGCTTGTGTGCAAACAAAAAAGAAACATAGGTGCCGTTGGCACGTGCCAGCCCCGTATTCAAACCGGCGGCAACAGTGGTATCACCGTTTTGCATGACGCAGCCGCACAGGTCCTCTGCGTGCAGGGACTGAACCGCGGCTAGGACCGTGTTATCGGTAGAACCAATATCAATCATAATCAGTTCCGTTTTCGGCAACTGTTTTATCTGTGTTGCCAGAAAATGCATCAAGTCCTTCATTCCTGTTTCTGCATTTTTAATAGGCAGGATTAGGGACAGCGAAAAACGAGGTGTTGCTTCTTCGTCGGACACAGGTCAATCCTCCTTCTTCTGCAGGGGCCGCCTGTTCTGCACAACAATCTGCACAGCATGACGGGCAGAAGTTTTTGTTACAGTAATGATATTGTCGCCGTATACAAAGGAATCTCCTACGGCAGGAATTTTTCCAAGCTGTTCCATTATCCAGCCGCTGACGGTCATATAGTCAAAATCCTCTGCATCCAG
The DNA here is from genome assembly GCF_044880635.1 of Caproicibacterium sp. XB2. NCBI lineage: Bacteria > Bacillati > Bacillota > Clostridia > Eubacteriales > Oscillospiraceae > Caproicibacterium > Caproicibacterium sp. XB2. The sequence goes on from NZ_CP173227.1 coordinate 718,083, forward strand.
TGGAATGCGGAAATACGTAAAAAAGTCATCCAGGTCGGCACTGCAGTTGACGGCATAGCGCTGGTTGCCAACTTTGCGGAAATATTGAATTGCCTGGTCGTGCTCGTCCCAAATTTCACCGACCAGTTCTTCTACAATGTCTTCAATGGTTACAATGCCCTCTGTTCCGCCGAACTCGTCCACTACAACGGCCATGTGTGTTTGGCTCTGCTGCAGTTCATGCAGCAGGTCGCTGACGGAAATGCCGGTTCCGACATAAATGATTTTTTTGATAATGCCGGAAATGGAAGTCATGCCGGTGTGCAGCCCGCGAAAGAAGTCTTTTTCGTGAATCATGCCAATGATATTGTCAATGGTTTCTTCATAAACCGGAATGCGGGAAAAGCCGTTGTGCAGGAACAAATCCGTAATTTCGTCCAAAGAAGCATCTTGGCTGATTGCCACCACGTCTACGCGCGGTGTCAGAATATCGCCGGCGTCCAGGTCGTTGAATTCAATAGCGGAACGAATCAAGTCACCGTTGCGTTCGTCAATGCCGCCGTCACTTTGCGCTTCGTCTACAATCGTCATCAGGTCATCCTGTGTCATCTTTGCCTCATCTGGGTGCTTGAACGCATGGGACAGCAGCGCTTTCCACAAAGAAAACAGCCAGTTCAGCGGGGTAAAGAGTGTAATAAGTCCATGCAGGACGGGTGCAACCGCCATAGCATAGCTGTCGGCAAATTCCTTTGCCAGCCACTTCGGTGTAATTTCCCCAAAAATCAGGACCACTATGGTCATAACAGCAGTGGAAATGGAAACGCCGTTCGTACCCAAAAGATAGGTGAAAAAAACCGTTGCAACAGAAGAAGCCAAAATATTGACAACATTGTTTCCTATTAAAATAGTGGAAAGCAGGTTGTCATAATTTTCTGCATTGCGCAGCGTCAGGGCGGCACGCTTATTACCGTCATTGGCCATATTCTTAATGCGGACGCGGTTTAGCGTATTATAGGAAGTTTCGGATGCCGAAAAAAAGGCAGACAGAAGAATGCATAAGATAATGACCAGCAATTCCCCTATCATTGTGTTGCTCATATTGGCTGTCAGTCTCCTATTTCAAAATAAACGGTTAAAAGTCTGTAACTGACATAAGTTTAACAGGTACAGGAAAGAAATGCAACAGGGAAAAGAATTGAAAAAACAGGACTTTTGGCCAAAATAAACGGCTGCTTTTATCTGCATTTCCGTCTTACAGCATATGTCCGTTTCGCTCCACAGCAATGCCGGAAAGTGCATAATCTGTACCGGCAAGGTACTGCGTCAGTGTTTTTCCGTCAGTGCTGATTCCTTTTCCGCTCATTTTGGTCACAGTGCAGCCCTCTTTCTGGTAATAAAACAAAAAATACCGCACAAAAGTTTACACTTGTGGAGGCACATCCTTTTATGTGAATTTATGTCCCAAATTTGCCAGAAGAATAGCATAATGACAACGTATGTCAAGCGGAATTCGTGAAATTGTTGTGAAAAATGAATTTTTATGGCCGCATTTGTTTAAACTATATAAATTCCATTTTTTTATTGTTTGGCTTTGCGGCAGGTAAAAGCACCGCTGCGAAAGTGGACCGCTGCCGGTCAGTTATTTGCAGGTTTCGTATAATAAAAGGTGCTTTTCTGGGGACAAGGGCTTGACAGCCGTTTTTTTAGTCGGTATAATATTTGATATGTAACAGGTATTGATTACAGTAACCCCTGCCTTTTGGCGGATGGGAGGGAAAATACATGGCTGAAGTTCGAGTGAAAGACAATGAATCTCTGGACAGTGCTCTGCGCCGGTTTAAAAAACAGTGCGCTCGTTCTGGTGTGATTGCCGAAGTCCGCAAAAGAGAGGCTTATGAGAAGCCTTCTGTTCGGCGGAAGAAAAAATCCGAAGCAGCCCGTAAGCGCAGATATAAGTAAGTTTTATCTGCCATCGGTTTCTTAGGCACATGGAAAGCGGGCTTAATGCCCGCTTTTTTCTCGCAAAGGAGGCACTTCCATGGCGCTGAAAATGCCCACCTGCTCTGTGGATCGGGTTACACAGATTACACCGCATCTGCTGCAGATGCTGGGCGTCAGTGCGGTTCTGCTGGATGTGGACAATACGCTTTCTCCGCCGGACAGTCCTGTCCCTTTCCCCGGAACTGTGCAGTGGGCACATGAAATGACGCGTCAGGGTTTTCACCTGGTGATTGTTTCTAATAACTTTCGCCGGCGGGTAGCTCCCTTTGCGGCGCAGTACAGCCTTCCGTTTGTCAGCTTTGCCATGAAGCCGCTGCCATTTGGCTATCTGCGTGCACTGCATACACTGAAAATTCCCCGTTCACAGGCCGTTATCGTGGGGGACCAGGTTTATACAGATATTATTGGCGCCAACATTGTTGGTATTCATTCTATACTAGTGACACCCGTTGTTACGGAAGAAAGTGTATCTTTTCTGCGCAGGCGGCGCGGGGAAGTGCCTATCCGCCAAAAATTAAAGGAAACTGGCCGCCATATTCGACCAAAGGAGTGACCGCTGTTGGCAAAGAAAAAAATTTTGCTCCTGCTGGGGCCAAACCTCGATATGGTTGGTGTACGTGAGCAGGGAATTTACGGAACAGAAACAGCAGAAAGCATTGCCCAGGAAACGAAGCGGGCCGCTGAGTCCCTTGGCTTTGAGCTGGCTGTTTATCAATCAAACCATGAGGGTGATTTGATTGATAAGATTCATGCTGTGCGCGGCGTGTATGACGGCTGTATCCTTAATGCCGGTGCGCTGACACATTACAGCTATGCCCTGCGGGACGCTATCTGCTGTGTACATGAGGTACCGTTTGTTGAAACGCATATGAGCAACATTTATGCCCGTGAGGAATTCCGTCACACCAGCGTGATTGCGCCAGTGTGTGCGGGCCAGATTTCCGGGTTCGGTAAAAGGAGCTATCTTTTGGCATTGTATGCCCTAAAGGGAATGCTGTAAAGCCCGTTTTTTGTAAAACAGCTTGAAATTTTGCTGAAAATACGGTACACTAATGAAGATGAATTTGTTATTTATTTGAATTGGAGGATATACCAATGATCTCTGCAGGTGATTTCAGGAATGGTGCGACCTTCGAAATGGAGGGTCAGGTCTATTCCATCATTGAGTTCCAGCATGTAAAGCCGGGCAAGGGTGCTGCTTTTGTCCGCACCAAGATTCGCAATATCGTTTCCGGTTCCGTGACTGAGCGTACTTTTAACCCGAATGAAAAATTCCCAGTTGCATATATCGAGCGCAAGGATATGCAGTACCTTTACAATGACGGTGACCTTTATTACTTCATGGATACCGAAAGCTATGAGCAGATTCCGATTAGCAAGGACATTCTGGGCGATAGCTTTAAGTTTGTCAAGGAAAACATGGAATGCAAGGTTCTGTCCTATAAGGACAACGTTTTTGGCGTAGAGCCGCCAAACTTTGTTGAGCTGCAGATTACCAAAACGGACCCCGGCTTTAAGGGTGATACTGCTACCAACGCAACTAAGCCTGCCACTTTGGAAACCGGCGCAGAAATCAAAGTTCCTCTGTTTATTAACGAAGGCGAAATGATTCGTATTGACACCCGTACAGGTGAATATATGGAGCGCGCATAAGCCATACTTGCTGTAGAGCGGCTTTGCTTTTTGTGGGACCGCTTGCACTTACACATATTAAAGAATTTGGTCATGATAAAGGAGGTTCCTTATGACAGTCACCGAGAAAGTTGCGTATATCCGTGGCCTGGCCGAAGGGCTGGAACTGGACGAAAACAAGAAAGAAGTCAAGGTCATCAATGCCATTATTGACCTGCTGGAGGACCTTTCCGAGTCCATTACTGACACAGAAGATGTTGTAACGGACGTGGAAGGTCAGCTGGATGAGGTAGATGAAGACCTCGGCAATCTGGAACGCTTTGTTTATGGCGACAACGAGTCGGAAGCGGATGATGGCTGCGGTTGCAGCTGTGACGATGGGGACGAGGATGACTACTATGAGGTAACCTGCCCAAATTGTCATGAAACAATTTGTCTTTCTCAGGATATCGTTGAAGACGGCCAGATGGAATGCCCCAACTGTGGGGAAGTTCTGGAGTTTGACTTGGAAGATGACGATGAGAATTCTGACGAGGACGATTCCGCTGAAGAAGACAAGGACTAAAAAGTATGGGATACTTGTAAGAATGCAGGCACTGCCCACGGGAAATGTCCCGCAGGCAGTGCTTTTTTGTTGCACAACTTGACAAAATGCGGGACACGGAGTACTATATAAATCTGAGTATTGTATTATATAATACAAATTGGAAGGATTACCCGTGCACCAGATAACAAAGAAAAGCCGATTTTTTGGAATGCTATGCAGGACAGCATTATTTCAGGACGTTTCCCCAAAAACAGCGCGTGCTGCCTTCGGGGATGATGGGTGCCGTTGCTTTTCCGTTTCTGCGGGCGAGGTGCTGCCTTTGTGGCGCAGCGTTGGGCTTGTGTGTGCGGGTGAGGTGCGCGCCTACCGATATACTGCGGCGGGCAGTAAAATCTTGCTGAATACGTTTCAGCGGGGTGATTTATTTGGAATGCCGACCGCTTTTTTACAAACATCGGTTCCATTGGCGCGGATTTATGCCAAGCGTACATCAACTATTCTGTATTTGGAAATGTCCTTAATGCGGAAATTGCTTGCGGAGGACGAAAAACTTTCGGAAAATTATATTGCCTGCCTTTCCAGCAAGGTTGCATTTCTGACGCAGCGGCTGGCGGTTGCTTCTGGTGGAACGGCCCAGCAGCGGTTGGCGGCATGGTTGTTGTCACAGCGTTTGAATGAGGACAGCAGCTTGTATTTGCCCTGCAGCATAGCAAATTTGTCCGGCCTTTTGGGCATCAGCCGGGCTTCGCTGTACCGTGCGATGGAAAATTTGCAAAGTGCCGGTCTGCTGCAGCAGCGTGGGCGGCGCATACAAATCACGGACCGCAGGGGAATGGCTGTCTTTTTGGGCTATACAGATTTGGAAAATGTCAATAGGGAAGAGGAACAACTGGAACCGCCTAAAAATCGACGAAGAGAAGCGGACTAGTTCTTTGTCCAGTGTTCTATGAATGAAAGAATCCGCTTTCAGGTGAGAAAACCTGAAAAGCGGATTTTTCTGTTTCATTTGATAAATAAATGTGGTATAATACTTTGGTCGGATTGCGACAATACTGCCTGCATTGGAGATTATCAAAATATGAAACAATCAAACCGGATTTTCCGGAATTTGTCCATGAAAAACCTGATTCCCCAGTTGGTTGCAGACTGCCTGGCAGTATATCTTGGTTATTGGCTGGCTTTTGCACTGCGATTTGATACAGTCATTTTTGACTATTATAACTGGGAAACCTTCACTTTCTGGATTCCATGGCTCATCCTTATTCACATCGGCTGCTTCTTTATGGCGCGCTTTTACAACACACGCTGGGAGTATTGCAGTATCGATGAAATCTTTCAGATCTTTTTGGGTACAACGGCGGCAGCTGCCATCTGTTTCCTGCTGGTTTGGTTTGCCAGCCCGCTGTTTGATGTGCGCAAGTTCTGGAGGAGCATTTACGTCTTTGCCTATGTACTCATTTTTGGGTTGGTATGCCTGACCAGAATTAGTGTACGATTTGTATATCGGTTGCGCCGGTCACACCGCTCCGGAAGTTTACTGGAAGAGTCCAAGCGTGTTATGATTGTCGGTGCCGGTGAAATGGGCTCTATGCTTATCAAGGATATGAAAAGCGCACCGGAAAGCCGCGGCACACCAATCGTCGCCATTGATGACGACCCAAAAAAGCGCGGCGCCCGCATTAACGGTGTTAAGATAGTGGGTGGCCGCCATGCCATTCCGCGCATGGCTGCCCGCTACAATATTGATGAAATTTTGCTGGCAATGTCTTCTGTGCCCCGTGCGGACAAGCAGGAAATCATGCATATCTGCTCTTCTACAGGGTGTAAGCTGAAAACAGTACCTGCCCTGTACGAACTGGTGGAGGGCAGTCCTGCTAGCATGCAGGTGCACGATGTGGACATTACAGACCTGCTGGGCCGTGATGAAATTCACCTGAATACAGAGGAAATCAGCGGCTACCTTGCCGGAAAAACCATTTTGGTTACCGGCGGCGGCGGCTCTATCGGCAGTGAACTCTGCCGTCAGATTGCACACTTTTATCCAAAGAAAATTGTTGTCTTTGATATTTACGAGAATAATGCCTATGACCTGCAGAATGAACTGAAGATGAAGTACGGCGATAAACTGGACCTGGAGGTTATCATTGGTTCCGTTCGCGACAAGGCACGTGTGGAGCACGTAATGCGGATTTACCAGCCGTCTGTTGTTTTTCATGCGGCGGCGCACAAACATGTGCCGCTGATGGAACTCAGTCCCGGTGAAGCGGTTAAAAATAATGTTTTCGGCACTTTAAATGTCGCGCAGGCATGCGACAAATTCGGTGTCAACCGCATGGTGCTGATTTCTACGGATAAGGCGGTTAATCCGACCAACATTATGGGTGCCACCAAGCGTATCTGTGAGCTGATTATTCAGTATATGAGCCGTCACAGTCATCATACAGAATATGCGGCGGTTCGTTTCGGCAACGTGCTGGGAAGCAGCGGCAGCGTCATTCCGCTGTTTAAACGTCAGATTGCGGCGGGCGGTCCGGTCACTGTTACGCACCCGGACATTATTCGCTACTTTATGACGATTCCGGAAGCTGCCCGTCTGGTCATTCAGGCCGGCGGTATGGCACAAGGCGGCGAAATCTTTGTACTGGATATGGGGCAGCCGGTCAAAATTGTCGATTTGGCGCGCAACCTGATTCGGCTTTCTGGATATGAACCGGATGTTGACATTAAAATTGTCTACACGGGTCTTCGTCCAGGTGAAAAGCTGTATGAAGAGCTGCTGCTGGACGCTGAGGGTAAATGCAAAAAGACAGAACATGACCTTATCTACATCGGTTCGCCAATTCGTTTCAATGAGAACAGCTTTTTGTCTGATTTGGAAGAACTGCGTTCGGCTGCAGGAGCGGACAACCATAAAATGGTTGGTATTGTCCACCGCTTGGTGCCCACTTATTCCGGCCATGCGGATAAAACTGACTTGCTGGCTGTGGAAGCGGACAAAGAGGGCGTTTGACAGGGATTTTTATAGGCAGGGCAGCGGCGACCAAAGCCGTCTGCCCTGTTTTTATGGAAGCAGCGTTCATATCCTCGTGAAAATAACAAATTTATAGGTGCATTTTTGCTGGAAAACAGTAAAAATTTCACGTTGACGGCTATATTTGTCAGTTATAAAACACTCCTCTTCACACAAAATAGGAATGCAAACGCAAGAAAAAAAGTTCCTGTTTAATAAAAAAGGAGTGTATTTGAAATGGCTAGCAATTCTAATGGCAGCAACAAACTCGTTGTTCCGGAGGCTCGCGCAGCACTGGACAAATTCAAAATGGAGGCAGCTTCTGAAGTCGGTGTCAACCTGAAGGACGGTTACAACGGCGACCTGACCAGCCGTGAGGCTGGCAGCGTTGGCGGCCAGATGGTTAAAAAAATGATTAAGTCCTATGAGGAAAACGTAAAGTAAATTCGCATTTTCCGGAGCGCCGCACCTTTTGGTACGGCGTTCCTTTACATAAAAAGTTCCCTATTTAGCTGACATAATCTTCTATGATTGTCTGCAGTTCTTCGGAGGACTGCACCGAAATACCACTGCGCAGCAATTCTTGATCGGCTTTTGGCAGGGAATTAACATTTACGTCGAGCACACGAAAAGGCTTGTCCGTCTCTACTCGGAAAATTCCGATTTTTCCATTGTAGGTTTTTACAAGGTATACAGCTTGTTTCCCTGCGGATACGGTGGAGGGCAGGCTCGCTGCTGCCGAGGCGCTGCCTTGACTTGAAAACGGTTTTGAGCTAGAATAAACAGACGTGCTGGATGGCATTTTTTCGGTTTCCCGGCTGCTTTCTGTCATGGCGAGTGACACAACCAGCACGGCCGCTAAAGCAACCGCACACGAGAGCATTCCTATATTTAGCTTTTTCACAGCAATCACCTCTGCTGTATTTTGTACATTATCTGGTAATTTATACATTTTCCATCACGGCGTTCAGCTGGAACCCGTAGAAATAGCTGGGATGCTGGAAAGCCGTTCTGGAACCCCAGCACTGGAGGACAATAAAGCATGAAGAAAACGGACCGGGATACCAGTTTCATCGACGGCCAGCTGCAGGACCGCACAGCAGCAGCCATTGGTGCTTCAGTTTCTCAGATTATTGGCAAAGTTCTGCTTACGCTGCTTGCCATTTTTCTGATTACCCTGTTGATTGTAGGTATTTCTCTGCTTTCTTTCATCTTCAGCATGAAAGATGAGGAAGTAAAGATTAATTTAGCAACCTACAAACAAACTTACACCAGTTACCTGTATGTAAATGGTTCTAATGATGATAAGAATCAGCCGGTACAGAAGCTTTCCCTGCACAGTGGGGAACAGCGCACTTGGGTGGATTACAGCAAGATTCCTACTTATATGAAAGATGCCATGGTATCCATTGAGGATAAGCGCTTTTGGGACCACAACGGGGTAGACTGGAAACGAACATTCAGTGCCATGGCGAATCTTGCCGGTGGTTCCGGCAACTACGGTGGTTCTACCATTACACAGCAGCTCATTAAAAACCTGACACAGGAAAATGAAGTCAGCTTAACACGAAAAGTCAAAGAAATTTTCCGTGCGCTGAATATGGAGAAAAAGTACAGCAAGGAGCAAATCCTGGAAGCCTATCTAAACTGTGTACCGTTTGGCTCTGGTACACAAGGCGTGCAGGCTGCGGCTAACCTATACTTTGGCAAAAACATTCAGGACTGTGACCTTGCGCAGTGTGCCGCTATCGCTGGCATTACGCAGAATCCGGCCAAGTATACACCGCTGGTGCATAGGGACAACAACCGGCAGCGTCAGCAGACTGTGCTGACCGCGATGCATGACCAAAAACGGATTACCGATACCCAGTATCAGCAGGCCGTGCAGGAAAGCAATCATATGACGTTCGTAGGCAAGAAAGCAGCTAATAACAGTCAGGTGTGGGATTGGTATACGGAAGCGGTTATTCGTGATGTGCAGTCCGCCCTTATGACAAAGTATAGCTGCTCTGCCAGCACGGCCAGCAATATGATTTATAATTCCGGCATTAAGATTTATTCCGCAGAAGATCAGGACTTTCAAAAAATTTCTGAAAACTATGTGCTAAAAAGCGGTGTGCTTAGTGATGATACACAAGTGCAGACTGGCTTTTGCGCGGTCGGATATGACGGTCGTGTTTTGGCAACAGTTGGCAGCCGCAATACAAAGAACGGGAACCTTGTCAATTCCTATGCCACTATGCTGAAGTTCCAGTCAGGTTCTTCTGTCAAGCCTATTTCTACTTATGGTCCGGCATTGGACAAGGGCCAAATTACGTATTCTTCACTTGTAAAAGATGAAAAAATTGAGAACTATTTTCCGGACGGCACTGCTGGGCCGAACAACTATAGCTCGGATACACAGTCGTCAGTGCTGCACGGAAATGTAACGGTGCAGGAAGCATTGGCGCATTCCTACAACTGTGCCGCAGCGCAGGTCTGTAGGGCGTATGGAGTCAGCGATAGTTATAACTTTATGGTGCAGAAACTGGGCTTTTCCAACTGCCTGACCAAAGAGGACAGCCAGCTGCTGGGCAATATGGCCCTCGGCGGCCAGACACAGGGTGTTACGGTGCTGAATATGGCAGCTGCCTATGAGATTTTCGGCAACGGCGGAAAATATTATAAGCCTTATACCTTTTATAAAGTGCTGGACCATAACGGCAATGTTATTTTGGACAATACCCAAACAACGCCAGTACAGGCAATTCAGCCGGTGTCTGCTTCTGTTATGAATCGCCTGCTGCGTACAGTTGTGACGGACGGCACTGGTTCTGCTGCCGACATCAGCGGCTGGGATATTGTTGGCAAGACCGGCACTACGGATAAAGATGTAAACAGCTGGTTCGTCGGCTGTACACCGTATGCCTCCGGTGCGGTATGGACAGGCTATGGCAAGAACAAAACATTGTCCAGTACGCAGTATTCCAAGGCCCTATGGCGCGGAATCTTTAAAACTTATCTGGCAACAAAAACGCAGAAAGATTTTACGTTTGATTCAGATATGGTTAAAAAATCCTACTGCAAAGATTCCGGCCTGCTGGCAGGCAGCGGATGTTTGAATATTCAGACAGGTTACTATGATAAGAATAATCTCCCTGCGGTTTGCAGTTCCAGCCATGCGGGCAGTGGTTCTGGAAACGGAATAGGGGAGGAAGACAACGATACCGGAAATAACGGATATAATAACGAAAGCAGCCAATATTCCAGTGACGGTGGAAATTCAAATTCCAGTGAAGCGGACAGTCAGCAGGGTGACACCAGCGAAAACGGCAATCAAAGCGCTGATAGTAAAAATGAAAATGGACAGTCCACTTCCTCTTATACGCATCATCAGTCGTCCTCTTCTGCCGGACAAAGCCAGCAGTCATCTTCCAAACAGCCGGCATCTGACAGCCAGCCCAGTACTTCTCATAAAGGGCAGGAACATGGGACTGCGTCGCAAAAAGGCAAATAAATAGGAACTGCTTTTTGAACAGGGTTCTGCAGATATTTCCTCGTTCTGCAGGTACCCTGTTCTTTTTATTCATATTACTTTAGCAAATAAAAACGCTAAAAGCAGGCAAAGAGGTTGAATCCTGTAAAGAAACATGGTACACTGATAAAGCATTTTATAAATTCGTCCATTTCATATTTTGCCTGTCAGGCTTTTGAAATATCTGTTAACAGAGCAGTAGTAAGGAGTGCTGAAATATGGTTGAGGTTGCAGTTATGGGCTACGGTGTCGTGGGAACCGGTGTTGTGCAGGTCCTTGCACAGCACGCAGAAGGTCTTTCTCATCGTGCACATGAAGGAATTCACATCAAGTACATTCTGGTGCGTCATGATTATCCGGAACCGCCTATGATGGGCACCTTTACTAGGTCCTTTGAACAGATTTTAAATGATCCGGAAATTCGCATTGTTGTGGAAGTTATGGGTGGGCTGGACCCCGCGTATAATTATGTGCGCCGCTGTCTGGCAGCAGGAAAGAGCGTAGTTACTTCCAACAAAGAGCTGGTTGCTGCCAAGGGCGCGGACCTTCTGCAGGTTGCAAAAGATCACAACGTCAATTTCCTGTTTGAGGCCAGTGTCGGCGGCGGTATTCCGATTATTCGTCCTATGAGCCAGTGCTTGGCGGCCAATATTGTTATTGGCATCGCGGGTATCTTGAATGGTACTACCAACTATATCCTTACAAAAATGTTTCAGGAGGGCGTGTCTTTCCAGGACGCACTGGCGGATGCTCAGCGGCTCGGCTATGCGGAACGTGACCCTTCCGCGGACATTGAGGGAACCGACGCTTGCCGGAAAATCTGCATTTTAACTTCCTTAGCTTATGGCAAGCACGTGTATCCCGAGCAGGTGCATACCGAGGGCATTACGCATATTACGTTAGCGGATGTTGAGTATGCACAAAAATGGGGCGGTGTCGTCAAGCTGATTGCAGAGGCGAGACGCACGGACAGCGGAAAAGTAGACGTCGTTGTCTGCCCAATGTTTATTTCTGGAGAAAGTCAGCTTGCTAATGTTGACGATGTCTTTAACGGCATTATGGTCCGCGGTGATATTACAGGAGACATTGTCTTTTATGGAAAAGGCGCCGGCAAGATGCCGACGGCCAGTGCTGTGGTAGCAGATGTGATTGACTGTGTGAAGCACTTAAAAGCCCGCAAGTACCTTTACTGGGCCGACGGTTCTCCAGACTATGTGGCGGACTACCGTGAAACAGCCCGTCAGTTCTTTGTGCGGGCGCATGCACAGGACACGGATGCGGCTTATGAGCAGGCCGTGGCATTGTTTCCGGGCGCTTCCCGTCTGTACCGGAAAGAGGCCGATGCAAAGGAGCTCGCCTTTGTAACGTCGCAGATACCGGAAAAGGACTTTGACACGGCACTGCAGCATCTGAAGGCAGTCGGCGTCACGATTGACAACAAGATTCGTATAGGCGATATGTAATTTTTTACCGCAAAATAGAAAACGATAAACAATTTGTCTTGTCAGGAGTAACTTTTATGATACGTATCCAAGTACCAGCTACCAGTGCCAATCTGGGTTCCGGCTTTGATTCTTTGGGCATTGCACTCAATCTGTTTAACCAAGTCTGGATGGAAGAAGCAGACACAATTGATATTTCCTGCAAAGATGATGTGCAGGTTCCAATAGATGAACATAATTTGATTTACTGGGCTGCCAGCCAGCTGTATGAAGAATGCGGTCGAAAGCTGCCGGGCATGAAAATCGTTCAGCTGAATAATATTCCAATGGCACGGGGTCTAGGCAGCAGTTCAGCGTGTATTGTCGCCGGCATTTTGGGAGCAAACCGCCTGTTGGGTACACCGCTGGACCAGAAGGACCTGGTTTCCTTGGCAACCAGAATAGAAGGACACCCAGACAATGTAGCGCCGGCCATTGAGGGCGGTTTGGTTGCCTCTGCCATAGAGGGCGAAAAAGTGTACAGTGTCAGTGTGCCGGTGTCAGAAAAAATTCGTTTTGTTGTCTTTATTCCGCCTTTTGAGCTAAAAACGGAGAAGGCCCGCTCTGTTCTGCCGGACACCTATTCCCGTGCTGATGCAGTTTACAATCTTTCCCGTTCAGCACTGATGACAGCGTCGCTCTTTTCTGGAAATCTTGAAAATCTGCGGGTCGCGGTACAGGACCGTATTCACCAGCCTTACCGCTGCGGCCTGATTGCCAATTATGATGATGTATACCGTATGAGTTACGAACTGGGTACACTGGGCACTTGTGTCAGCGGTGCCGGTCCCACCATAATTTCTATGGTTAAAACAGAGGAGGCAGAGGCTTTTGCACAGGCTGCAAAGGCGCGTTTGTCCTCTAAGGGGTTGGACGGATGGCAGGTAAAGCTGCTGCATACAGAACCTGACGGCGCGCAGATTTTCATTGAGTAACGAGTTCTATAACGAAACGGGGGATAAGAGGGAATGAGTCTAATTGTACAGAAGTTCGGCGGCAGTTCTGTAGCAAATGCCCAGTGCGTTTTTCATGTAGCGAAAATTATTACCGATACATACAAAGCGGGCAACGATGTTGTGGCAGTTGTTTCTGCACAGGGTGATACGACCGATGACCTGATTGCCAAGGCAAATGAAATCAACCCGAATGCCAGCAAGCGTGAAATGGATATGCTGCTGACAGCCGGCGAGCAGATGAGTGCGTCACTGATGGCTATGGCCATTGAGAAAATCGGCTGTCCCGTTGTTTCTCTATTGGGCTGGCAGGCGGGCTTTACCACTAGCACCGCCTATGGCAGTGCCCGCATTCATAAAGTGAATCCGGAGCGCATTTGCCGGGAACTGGACAAAAAGCATATTGTTGTGGTAACCGGTTTTCAGGGAATCAATCGGTTTGACGATATGACAACGCTTGGCCGTGGCGGCAGTGATACCAGTGCAGTTGCGCTGGCGGCGTCGCTGCACGCTGACTTGTGCCAGATTTTCACGGATGTTGAGGGTATCTTTACAGCGGACCCGCGCAAAGTGAAAAATGTCAGAAAGCTTGACTACATTTCCTATGATGAAATGCTGGAGCTGGCCACTTTGGGTGCGCAGGTGCTGAATAACCGCTCGGTAGAGCTTGCAAAAAAGTACGGAATTGAGTTGGAGGTGCTTTCCAGTATGACAAACGAACCCGGTACCATTGTAAGAGAAACCAGCCATATCGAAAAAATGCTTATCAGCGGTGTGGCAAAGGACGGCGACATTGCCCGTATTTCCATTATCGGTGTCCCGGACCGGCCGGGTCTTGCCTTTAAGATTTTCACTAAACTGGCAGCCAAAAATATCAATGTGGATATTATCTTGCAGTCCGTTGGACGCAATGGTACAAAGGATATCAGCTTTACAATTGGGAAAGATAACCTGAAAGCAGCCATGGACCTGCTGAATCCGTATGTGGATATGATAGGCGCCTCTTCCGTAGCCTATGATGACCATGTGGCAAAGGTCAGCATTGTCGGTGCCGGCATGGAATCCCACCCCGGTGTGGCATCCACTATGTTCGAGTCCCTGTTTGAGTCTGACATCAACATTCAGATGATTTCCACTAGTGAAATTAAGATTTCGGTGCTGATTGATGCAGACGATGCGGACCGTGCTGTATCAGTTATTCACGGTAAATTCTTTGATTGATTTTTGCTTATTTTAGGCTGCCACGGAGCCGGGGCTTTTGCCCTTTGGTTTGCGGCAGCCTTTTTGTCTGCGGGCAATATTCTGCTTCTCCGCCAATTCTGCAAAAAGCATGGATTTCCGTATTCTTTCGTTTCGTTTTTAAATAAAATGTGATATAATAAAAAGACTTATGATATGAAAGCAAGGAGGACCGGCTTTTGTCAGAACAGCTTTGTACATCGGTAATGGAAGAACAGAATTATATCCGGCAGCTGAGGCAGATTATGCAGGTGCGGAAACGTGGGGAAGTACCACTTGCCTTTGTGCACACCTACGGCTGCCAGCAGAACGTAGCGGATAGTGAAAAAATAAAGGGAATGCTTGTACAGATGGGCTTTTCCTTCACCCAAACACCGGAAGATGCCGACTTCATTTTATTCAATACCTGCGCCGTACGGGAACACGCTGAGGACCGTGTCTTTGGCAATGTCGGCGCGCTGAAAAACATCAAGCGCCGTCATCCCAGCCTAATTATTGCCCTGTGTGGCTGTATGATGGAGCAGGAACATGTTGCCCAGCGCATTCATGACAGCTACCCATTTGTCAGCCTTTTGTTTGGTACACATCAGATTTGTCAGTTCCCGAAGCTGCTGTTTACCTGCGTTACAGATGATAGGCGTGTCTTTGTGCGCGGCGGAGAGGAACAGGACCGTACCATTGCAGAGGGTCTGCCAACCTACCGCGACGGAAAAGTCAAGGCGTGGCTTACTATTATGTACGGCTGCAACAACTTTTGTTCCTATTGTATTGTGCCGTATGTGCGCGGGCGGGAACGCTCCCGTACACCGCAGGCCGTTCTTGCTGAATTTCAGGAATTGGTTGCGGCAGGATATAAGGACATTACCCTGCTGGGACAGAATGTCAATTCCTATGGCAAAAACAACGGCTGCGGGGTTAACTTTGCGCAGCTGCTGCAGATGCTGGACAAAACGCCCGGCGATTACCGCATTCGTTTTATGACCAGCCATCCAAAGGACTGCACACATGAGCTACTGGATACCATGGCAAATGGCAAGCATATTGCGCATCACCTGCACCTGCCGTTCCAGTCCGGCAATGACCGTGTGCTGAAAGAAATGAATCGCCACTATAATCGCAGCCAGTATCTGGAACTGGTCAGCTACGCGAAAAAAGTGATGCCGGACCTAAGCCTTACCAGTGATGTGATTGTAGGATTCCCCGGTGAAACCTATGAAGAATTCTGTGATACCCTTTCTTTAATACAGGAAGTGGACTTTACCAGCCTGTTTACCTTTATTTATTCTCCACGGGAAGGAACACGTGCCGCAAAAATGCCGGACCCCGTTTCCGCCGAAGAAAAGTCACGCTGGTTTCGGCAGCTTTGTGACACACAGGAACAAATTGCCGCACAGCGCTGCGCGGCGGCTGTCGGCACAGTACAACGTGTGCTGGTGGAGGGCAGAAACGCGAAGACAGGCCTGCTGACCGGCCGCACCGGCGGCAACATCATCGTTGATTTTCCGGGAAATGAAGATTTGTGCGGAACCTTTCAGCAGGTACGCATTACGCACGCGCGCAACTGGATTCTGACCGGCGAACTGCTCCCCTAACGGAACGGAAAATTTTGCTTATCAATTTATTTTTGATATAAATATTATTATTTAAGGAGAACACACATGAATATCATTGATGAAACCAGAGCACTTGGCCGCACTCTGCAACAGGACCCCCGCTATGACAGACTGCAGGAAGCCACTGCAAAATGTGATAAGGACAAAGAGTTGCAGGACCTGATTGGCAACTTTAATCTTCTGCGTATGAACCTCAACGCGGAAATGCAGAAGAACCCGCAGGACACTGACAAAATTAATCAGATGAAAGCGGACCTGCAGAAAGCCTATGACGCAACCATGGAAAATGCCAACATGACACAGTACAGCGTTGCACAGAAGGAAATGCAGGACCTGCTGAACCGTATGGCCGGTATCCTGAACCAGTGTGCACAGGGTGCAGACCCCGCTACAGCGGACTACAATCCCTGCACACACGACTGTTCCACCTGTGGCGGCGGATGCCACTGATTCGCACTGTCTGTCTGTTTTGAAAATGTAAGGAGGAAACCGGTTCATGGCAAGTCTTTCACCCATGATGAAACAGTATTTTGAAATGAAAAAGAAGTACCCGGATACGATTTTGTTTTTCCGCCTGGGTGATTTTTACGAGATGTTCTACGACGATGCCAAGCTGGTTTCCCGTGAATTGGACCTTACCTTAACTGGACGTGACTGTGGGCAGGAAGAACGTGCCCCTATGTGCGGCGTGCCTTTCCACAGCTATGAAACGTATTTGGCCCGTCTGGTTGCCAAAGGCTACAAAGTCGCTATCTGTGAGCAGATGGAGGACCCGGCACTGGCAAAGGGACTGGTTAAACGGGACATCATCCGCGTGGTTACACCCGGCACAGTGCTGGAAAGCAGTATGCTCGACGAATCCCGCAACAACTATATCAGTTCGGTCTGCGTCCGCGGGGAAACCGCGGGCGTCTGTTTTGCAGACATTTCTACCGGGGAACTGTACGCAACTTCCTTGCATAAAAATCTGGAGGAACAGCTGCAGAATGAACTGTCCCGTTATTCACCTAGTGAGATCCTTGTGAATCAGGCAGTGCTGGACTTTAAAAAGCTGCCGAAGTTTATTCACGACCGCCTTTGTGCCAGTGTGGAACTGCTGGACGAGGCGGACTTTGAACAGTCAGAGGCAGAAAAGAAGGTCCTGCAGCAGTTCCAGAAGGATTCATTGGAACAGCTGCAGCTGGACGATAAGCCGGAGCTTACTTCTGCGCTGGGCGCGCTGTTTGCCTATTTAAAACAGACGGAACGCACGGGAGTGGAGCGGATTGCCGCCATACAAATGTACAGCGGCGCACAATATATGCGGCTGGACCTAAACACGCGCCGCAATTTGGAACTGACGGAAACCATGCGCAGCGGGGAAAAGCGCGGTTCCCTTTTGTGGGTGCTGGACAAAACACATACGCCGATGGGCAAGCGCCTGATTCGCAGCTGGATTTTGCAGCCGCTGTTAAGCCCCGCCGCTATTAGCCGCCGTTTAAACGCTGTCGAAGAGTTGACGGAGGATTCTGTCCTGCGTGACACTATCGCCGAACAGCTTTCCGGCGTACATGATTTGGAGCGGGTGATGTCCCGTGTTGTTTACGGCAGTGCAAATGGCCGGGAACTGCGTGCACTGGAGGGTACAGCCCGCCGCCTGCCACCGCTGCGTACCGCACTGAAAAACGTGCAGTCCCAGCTGCTGTGCAAAATCTTGGAGGATATGGACCCGCTTGACGATATTGCGGATTTAGTGGACCGCGCAATCGTGGAGGAACCGCCGTTTTCCCTGCGGGAAGGCGGTATTATCCGTTCCGGTTTCAGCGAGGAACTGGACCTGCTGAAAGGGGACATGAGCAGTGGCCGCGGTGTGCTGGCACAGATAGAAACGCGTGAACGGGAAAAAACCGGTATCTCCAAGTTGAAAGTGGGGTACAACCGTGTCTTTGGGTATTACATTGAAGTACCCAATGCCTTTAAGGAGAAGGTACCGGAAACGTATATCCGCAAGCAGACTTTAACAAACTGTGAGCGTTACATTACACCGGAACTTAAACAGCTGGAAGGGCGCATTCTCGGCGCACACGACAAAAGCGTGCAGCTGGAGCATCAGCTGTTTGAACAGGTGCGTAAGCAGATAGCCGGTGAGATGGACCGGGTACAGCGTACAGCAGTAGCAGTAGCACAGCTGGATGTCCTGCTTTCCTTTGCACAGGTCAGTGTGGGCCATCAGTATACCCGCCCCATTGTGGATATGAGTGGAAAGCTGGAGCTGAAGGACAGCCGGCATCCGGTGGTGGAGGCCCTTCTGGAAGCGCCTTTTGTTCCAAATGATGTGACGCTGGACAAGGACCAGAATCGGGTGGCCATTATTACCGGCCCCAACATGGCGGGCAAATCCACTTATATGCGGCAGGCTGCCTTAATTACGATTATGGCACAGATTGGCTGCTTTGTTCCGGCAGCCTCTGCCAGGGTAGGTATTACGGACGCTATCTTCACACGGGTGGGTGCTTCCGATGACCTTGCGGCAGGACAGTCTACCTTCATGCTGGAAATGGTAGAGGTTGCAGATATCCTAAAAAATGCAACGCCGGACAGCCTGATTATTCTGGACGAAATTGGCCGAGGAACTTCTACATATGACGGCATGAGCATTGCCCGTGCAGTGGTCGAATATGTGGCCGACAAAAAAACGCTGGGCGCGAAAACACTGTTTGCCACACATTATCACGAACTGACCGCACTGGAAAATTTGCTGGACGGTGTGAAGAATTACAATATTGCCTGTAAAAAACACGGTGATGACATTACGTTCCTGCGACGGATTGTGCGCGGCGGTGCAGATGAAAGCTATGGCATTGAAGTAGCAAAGCTTGCCGGTGTCCCGAACAAAGTCATTCAGCGTGCAAAACGGATTTTAGCGGAACTGAATCGGAACGCACCCGCGGATAAAAAATCTGTGCGCAAGGCAAAGCCGCAGCTTGCAGAGGAATCCATGCAGCTTACTTTAACACCACCCGGTGAAAAAGAAGCACTGGAACGTCTGCGTAGCATGGATGTCAATACGCTGACGCCAATCGAGTGCATGAATCAGCTGTTTGAGCTTTCTAAGCTTGTAAAGGGAGAAAAATGATATGCCGCTTACCATACGGTCCATGACAAAAGAAGACTTTCCTGCGGTGAAGCTTATCTAAAGCGCGGGACCCGCTTCTTTATCTGGCAGGTATGTTCCATGATAATACCGCGGACCATGCGGTTTATGGTTGCGCCGGCGCTGTGCGTACCCGTCAGTTGCTTGGCGGGCGTCACAGCAAAAACGAAGCTGTTATTTGTCGCTGATGCACTTTCTGGTTTCTCGGCAGGAACTTTCTTATCGGCTGGACTTTGCGGCCGATTTTCTGCACAGAGCGGAAATGGAGTGCACCGGAGGATTGACTGTGGAAGGAAATGAACAAAATGCCTAAAATCCATGTCCTTGAAAAACATGTTGCCGAACTCATCGCGGCCGGAGAGGTAGTTGAGCGCCCCGCTTCCGTGGCAAAGGAACTGGTGGAAAATACAGTAGATGCGGGAGCAACCGCTGTTACAGTGGAAATTAAGCACGGCGGCATTCCGTTCCTGCGTGTCACGGATAACGGCTGCGGCATGGTAAGGAAAGATGTTCCGCTGGCATTTCTGCGCCATGCAACAAGCAAAGTACAGGGAAAAGAGGACCTTGCCGGTATCCACACGCTGGGTTTCCGGGGAGAAGCGCTGGCATCGATTGCGGCGGTTTCCCATGTGGAGCTGCTGACGCGCACAGCCAATGACCTTGCCGGAACGCGATACTTGATTTCCGGCGGCGATGAGGAAGGCTGTGAGGACGCCGGCTGCGCACAGGGAACGACTTTTGTCGTCCGTGACCTCTTTTATAATACGCCGGCTCGTATGAAATTCCTAAAAAAAGACGTAACCGAGGGCAATGCAGTGTCCGGTGTGGTCGACCATGAAGCGCTGGCGCACCCCGAAATTGCTTTTCGCTTCCTGCGGGACGGAAAAGAGACGCTGCATACGCCCGGTGACAATAAGCTGAAGAATGCAATCTTCGCGGTGTACAGCCGTGAATTCACACAGGGTCTGCTGCCGGTCCGCTATGAATTAAACGGCGTGAAGGTATGGGGCTATATCAGCAAGCCAGTGGCTTCTCGGCCGAACCGCAGTATGCAGAATTTCTTTTTTAATGGCCGGTATGTTCGTTCCCGAACCGCAATGGTCGCTATGGAGGAAGCCTTTAAAGGCAGTCTGATGGTGGGGCGGTTTCCTGCCTGTGTTCTTCATATCCAGTTGGCCTTTTCAGCGGTAGATGTTAACGTGCACCCCAGCAAAATGGAAATTCGCTTTATGAATGAACGTCCGGTCTTTGAGGCCGTTTATCATGGTGTCAAGACAGCTCTGCAAAAAGAGGACACTCCCAGTATTCTTAAGCTTCAGCCGCAGCCACAGAAACCAACACAGGTAATTTTCCCTACACCTGTTACAGGTCAGCAGATGCACCTGCAGCCGCAGCGACACCAGATGCCGGCAGTGCATGACAGTGTTACATTTGCTGATATTCCTGCGGTGCCCGCTGATAAAGTAGCTGTCCCGCCGCCCATCCAAACAACAGCGGCTGTTCCGCCTGCAAACGAACCGACCGCGGTGGAGTCGGACCTTGCACCGCAGACATCGGGGGATGCAGAGGAGAAACCGCAGAAGCTGATTGGTGAAGCTTTCGGCACTTATATTCTAGTACAGCAGGGGGACGACGAAATCCGCATTGTGGATAAGCATGCGGCTCATGAGCGAATGCTGTATGAACAGCTGAAGGCACAAACTGGTGACTTGCCGCAGCAAATGCTGCTGTCACCCATTACGGTAACACTTTCTAAAGAAGAGTATACAGCGGTATTGGAGCATACCGAGCTTTTGGCAAGGGCCGGATTTGACATAGAGGACTTTGGGCCGGGAACCGTGTTGGTACGCAGCGCGCCAGTTATGCTGCAGGAAAACATTTCATCTGCAGTGGAAGAAATGGCTGGATATCTGGCTGAAAACAGGACCAGCATTTTAACCGAAAAACTGGACTGGCTGTACCACAACATTGCCTGCCGTGCGGCAGTGAAAGCCGGAGATGAGAGTACACCGGAGGAACTGCTGGAACTTGTTCGGCGGCTGGAAAAAGAAGATGTTCGTTACTGTCCGCACGGCCGTCCCGTCTCCATTGTTTTGCGGCGCAAAGATTTGGAGCACCAGTTTGGCAGAATTTGACCATCATTTATTTTTTAGTGTCAGCACGTCTAAGATAAAACATAAATTGTCCGTATTTTACATTTGAAACAGGAACAGGGGAGGTTCAGATGAATAAAATTCCTTTGGCAGTGGTTGCTGGTCCTACTGCTTCCGGAAAGACACGCCTGGCGGTTTCCCTGTGCAAAGTCTTTCACGGCGAGGTCGTTTCAGCAGATTCCATGCAGATTTATCACGGTATGCAGATTGCAACCGCTAAACCAACCGCGGAAGAGATGAACGGCATACCGCACCATATGATTGATTTTCAGTCTCCACAGGAACCGTTCAGTGTGGCGGATTATGTGCGCCTTGCATCTGAAGAAATTAAGAACATCCATAATGCCGGTCATTTGCCGGTACTGACAGGCGGTACGGGGCTTTATATCCGCAGTCTTCTGCAGGGGATTTCCTATACACAGCAGAATGCTGATGCGTCGATTCGCAGTCAGCTGGAACAGCAGGCGGAAACGGAAGGCCCGCAGGCCCTGCATGCGGAGCTTATGAAGGAAGACCCGGGTGCGGCAGAAAAGATACATCCGCATGATATCAAGCGTGTGATTCGTGCGCTGGAAATGTACCGCACAACCGGAAAAACACAGGCGGAGAATGCAGATGCCTCCAGGCAGGAGAGCCCATATCGCTCTTGCTTCCTTTGCCTGGGCTTCCGTGACAGGGAAAAGCTGTATCAGCGCATTAATGAGCGTGTAGGCCATATGATGCAGCAGGGCCTACTGCGGGAGGCAAGAGAAGTATTACAGACTGACTGCGCGACTGCACGGCAGGCAATCGGCTATAAAGAACTGCTGCCGTATATGCGGGGGGAATGTTCCCTGCAAGAGGCAGTGGCCTCTCTCAAGCGTGAAACACGCCGCTACGCTAAGCGCCAGATGACTTGGTTTCGCAGAGAAAAGGACGCCCGCTGGCTGTGGGTAGATGACTACGAAACTTTTGAGGACCTTTCCCAGGCGGCCCAGACAATCATCAAGAATTTTCTGAAAGGAAGCAGCCTATGAACAAGCTACTGGTTAAACGAATTTTGTCGCTGGCTGCGGCGGCTGTTATCCTTCTGTTTGTCGGGTATCAGATTTTTCAGGCAAGTTTTTCACATCAGAAAACAGAAACGGCTTTGTATAAAACCGTGGCGGATTCTATTACCGTCAGCGGATATGCGATTCGGCAGGAGTCGCTGGTCACCAGTCACACCAGTGGTGTTTTGCAGTACGATATTCCGGACGGTGGAAAGGTGGACAAAGGCGGTACAGTAGCCCGTGCCTACAGCAGTGTTGCAGATGCCGGGGTCCTGCAGAAAAAGGAAAGAATGACCAATGAAATGACAGCACTGCAGTCGCTGGCCAGCCAGGGCTCTTATGTAGGAGCGAACGCGGACAATGTGGATTCTTTACTGAGTGACCAGCTGCTGCGGGTTATCAAAGATGCCAACGACGGCGACGCGGATATTACAGATTCCCGTCAGCAGCTTTTAAACTTAATGAATGAAAAGCAGCTTTCCAGCGGCCAAATCACCAACTTCTCTGCCCGTATCAGTGCACTGCAAAAGCAGATTGCCGCGCTTCCTGCCAGCAGCAGCGGTACATCACTTGGAAAAGTAACGGCCAATGCTTCCGGCTATTTTTCCAGCAAAACGGACGGATACGAATCGGTGTTCCCTTACCAGAATGCAAAGGAACTGCTTCCAGAAAATCTTTCGGATTCCGTGAAGCCAAAAGCTGTTCCCAAAGATGTTGTTGGAAAAGTCTGTTCTCAGTTTAACTGGTACTTTGCCTGTGTTGTCAGCGCATCCAATGCCTCTAAATTTCAGCCGGATACTTCTGTTACCATTACATTTCCCTTTGCCAGTTCCTCGGAAGTAAATGCGACGGTCCTGCGTGTGAACCAAAAAACGAAGGCTTCACCGGCAGCCGTTATTTTACAATGTAACACCATGAACAGCGCCCTTGCCAATATTCGACATGAAACTGCGAAGATTACAGTTCATACTTACAAAGGCATTCAAATCAACCAAAAAGCGGTTCATTTTGAAAAGCAGCAGCAGACGGTGCAGGAAAACGGAAAGACCGTTACCAAGGAAAAAACGGTAGAAGGGGTATACGTTTTATATGGCATCAAGATGAAATTCAAGCAGATTACGCCGCTGTACAGCGACGGTACCTATATTTATTGTTACTGTGACCCCAATCCGGATCCAAGCAAAAGTTCCACAAAGGAACAAATTCAGCTGTATGATGAAGTCATAATTGAAGGGAAGGATTTACGTGACAACAAAATCATTGAGTGAAGAAGATTTACAGCGTCGGTTCCGTGATGTAGAAGAAAACCTCAAAGTGGTGGAAGAGCGCATTGCTGCTGCGGCGGAACACGCTGGGCGCAAACGTGAGGACATTACTTTGCTGGCGGCCACAAAAACCGTGCCTGTGGAAATCATTAACCACGGGATTGAGGCGGGCATCCGCTGCATTGGTGAAAACCGCGTGCAGGAACTAATGGACAAATATGAAGGATACCGCAAGGACCTTGCAGACGTTCAGTTTATTGGCCATTTGCAGACAAACAAAGTGAAATATCTGATTGGTAAAGTCAGTTTGATACAAAGCATTGACAGCCGTAAATTGGCCGCGGAGGTTTCCCGCCTGTCCCAGCGTGCTGGCATTACGACCAATATTCTGCTGGAGGTAAACATCGGCAGGGAAGAAAACAAGTCCGGTGTCCTGCCGGAGAATTTGGAACAGCTGTTGGGTGAAGTATCACAAATGCCGAACATTCAGGTGCGCGGTTTAATGGCAATTCCGCCGGCAGGGGCTGAAAAGGAAGAAACTTTTGCGTATTTTACCCAAATGTATCAATATTTTATTGACATAGGCTCGAAAAAATTAGATAATGTCAGTATGCAACGTTTATCAATGGGAATGTCCGCCGATTATGAGCTGGCGATTGCAGCAGGTGCCAATATGGTGCGTGTCGGTTCCGCTCTGTTTGGACCCAGGGATTACTCCAAAAAATAAGCGCGTAAAACAGAAAAAAATTTAGGGGGCAACTTTCATATGCCAGGACTGATGCAGAAATTTAAGGACCTTTGGAATCCGCCCGAAGAAGAATATGATGATTACGATTACGAGGAAGAGCAGCAGGAAGAGCCTGCTCCACGCCCACATCAGGCACCGCGTGCGGAGCAGCAGTCTTCTCCTTCTGTTTCCCGGCGTGAACGTACACAAACAGCGTATGCCCGTTCCAATTCTGACGGAAAAGTGGTCAATATCAACAATTCTCGTCAGCTGCAGGTCGTCATCTTCAAGCCACAGCATTTTGGGGAAGAAACCTGTGCTGTTGCGGACGAACTGATTCATACCAATACTGTCGTTCTGAACCTTGAAGAAACGCAGAAGGATATTGCCCGCCGCATTATCGATTTTCTCAGCGGCGTTGCCTATGCCAACGGCGGAAAAATTAAGCGCGTTGCAACCAACACGTTCATCATCACTCCTTACAATGTTGACCTGATGGGTGAGGACAACGTAGAAGATTCCGACAACGGTGACAATGCTACATACTATTGATGCGTACAGATAGTCAGGATGCTGTACTGCAGGCCAAAGTGAAAGATGCTATCTATTCTGCCCAAAGCGGACGCGACGCACATTTTATCGGTTTTCTAGATGAGCGTCAGGCTGTACTGGTACGGCAGACAGCGAAACAGGCACGCTTTACACGTTATCTGCTTTGGGGCGGATATACGCAGGCAGAGCGCGTCTGTTTTGGTGCGTTTCCAGCATGGGAAGAACCTAACACTGTGTCATTTCCAATACACGCGGTAACAGCTGCGTTTCGTCCCTGCGACCAGCTGTCACATCGGGACTTTCTGGGTGCTCTGACGGGTGCTGGTGTCAGCCGTGAGGTGTTGGGGGATGTTTTACTGCAGGAGGGACGTTGCGTCTTTTTCTGCCGCAGTGAAATAATGGATTTTCTTTTAACACAAATGACAAAGGTCGGCAGAGTGGGTGTTCATCTTTCTCCGGATGCGCAGGAACCTCTGCCGCCTGCGCATCGGTATCGTCCTTTTTCAACAGTCATTTCTTCACCTAGGCTTGACTGTGTTGCGGCTGCCTGTACGGGGCTTAGCCGAGCAAAGGCACAGGAACTGCTGAAAAAAGAATGCGTACAGGTCAACCATCTGTTGGCAACTGACGCAGATGTTTCTGTAAAAGAGGGCGATTTGCTCTCTATCCGTGGCCGCGGCAGATATCGTATTGACACTTTTTCACAGCCAACCCACAAGGGCCGGTTGCGGCTGCAGGGCAGAAAATTTATTTGATGGAGGGTTAACAGATGCTGTCTTTAAATGATATTAAAAATAAAAGATTCCAAAAAGCCAGTCTGCGCGGGGGCTATATGCGCGAGGAAGTAGATGACTTTCTGGACGAAGTGGAGTCTTCCTATACTGCATTGATTCAAAAGACCGCTCAGCAGCACGATGAGTTGGAGCACAAAAAAAATGAAATGCGCCAAATGCAGGAAAAAATGAAATCAATGCAGGAGCAGATTCAAAAATATTGTGCTGAGGAAGATGAAATTAAGGAAGCGCTGCTCAGTGCACAGAAAATGCGGGATGCAGCTTTGCGAGAAGCGCGCCAGCAGGCTGACAGCATTGTTGCGGATGCCAACCGCAAAGCAAAAGGCATTGTAACTGAAGCTTCCCAGGAAATTGAAGGTGAACAGGAAAAGCTGCAGGCGATGAAGCAGGCTGTATCTGATTTCCGTTCGCAGCTTCTGCGTGTTTATAAGCAGCATCTGACGCTCATCAATGCATTGCCGCATATGGAAAAGAAGCAGCCGCAGCCTGCACCAGCTCCTGCGGTACAGCCGCAGCCTGCACCAGCTCCTGCGGTACAGCCACAGCCGGAAAAGGAGCCCTCGTACCCACAGGAAGCTGCAGCACCTGCGGCGAAACAAGAAGCACCTGCTGCGGCGGAAGCAGAGCCGGAAGAGGAGCCTTGTTACCCGCAGGAAGCCGCGGCGCCTGCGGCAAAGAAAGGCCCTGTGCCGGTCACTTTTGCCGATGAGTTGGACGAACCGGACTATTTAACAGCAAAACCGTTTGCTCCGGTAAAGAATGAAAACAAAGCGGATAAATCGGTATCTTCTTTTGCTGATGACTATGATTTAGACGATGAGGATGCTTCCGAAATTTTCAGTAAAAAGCATTGAGTCGGTAATAGCTTGTGTCGTGTAAATGTTGAAGGAGAATGAAAATCTGATGGATTACAAAAGCACTCTGAACTTGCCAAAAACGGACTTTCCCATGCAGGCACACCTGCCTAAGCGGGAACCGGAAACGCTGGCGGCGTGGGAAAAAGAGGACCTGTATGGGCAGGTCATGAAAAAGAACGAAGGGAAACCGGTCTTTGTCCTGCATGATGGCCCTCCGTATGCCAACGGTGACATTCATCTTGGCACAGCGCTTAACAAGGCCCTGAAGGACATTATTGTTCGGTCGAAGAATATGTCCGGTTATCAGGCACCTTATGTACCTGGCTGGGATACACATGGACTGCCTACGGAACTGAAAGCCCGCAAAAAAGCCGGCGTAAAAAACAGCGATACCATTTCTGACGTTGAGCTGCGCAAAATTTGCCGTGACTTTGCCCTGTCCTACATTGACGACCAGCGCAATGAATTCAAGCGTCTTGGCGGTCTGGGCGATTGGGATCACCCTTATGTTACGTTGACACATGACTATGAAGCCAAACAGATTGAAATATTCTCCAATATGTGCGAAAAGGGCCTGATTTATAAGGGCTTGAAGCCAGTGTACTGGTGCTCTGACTGCAAAACCGCTTTAGCAGAAGCGGAAATTGAGTATCAGGAAGACCCCTGTGATTCCATCTATGTAAAATTCCATGTAACAGACGATAAGGGAATGTTTACGGCAAAAGGGGCAGACCTTGCGCATACCTACTTTGTCATTTGGACTACCACAACATGGACCATTCCTGCCAATGAGGCGATCTGCCTTGGTCCGGAGTTCGATTATTCCCTGATTCACTGCGGCGATGAGTACTACGTTATGGCCAGCACCCTGTATGAGCAGGTTATGAAGGAAGCGGGCAAGACAGATTACTCGGTCATTGCTACCTTTAAGGGCAAGGACTGCGAGTACATGAAAGCACAGCACCCGTTCCTTGACCGTGAATCTCTGGTCATTATCGGCGACCATGTTACACTGGACAGCGGCACCGGCTGCGTTCATACTGCGCCGGGCCACGGCGTTGACGACTATAATGTCTGTCACGACCATTACCCGCAGCTGCCGATTCTAGTTCCGGTCGATGCGAACGGCCGTATGACTGAGGAAGCCGGCGAGCGCTTTGCCGGTTTGACAACACAGCAGGCAAATAAGGCAATCGCTGATTATTTGGTGGAAATCGGCGCTATGTTTGCGCGGAAGAAAATTATCCATCAGTATCCGCACTGCTGGCGCTGCAAGAAGCCGATTCTGTTCCGCGCAACGGAGCAGTGGTTCTGCTCCGTCGATGCCATTAAGGAGCAGGCTGTCAAGGAAATCAATCAGGTAAAATGGATTCCCGCATGGGGCCGTGATCGCATCACTTCCATGGTCCGCGAACGCAACGACTGGTGCATTTCCCGTCAGCGCCGCTGGGGTGTTCCGATTCCGATTTTCTACTGCAAAGACTGCGGTGAACCGCTGATGAGCAAGGAAGCCATGGCAAATGTTTCTGCCCTGTTTGCAAAAGAGGGCAGTGACTCGTGGTATACAACTGACCCGAAAGACATTCTTCCGGCGGGCACAAAGTGTAAAAAGTGCGGCTGCACAGAGTTTACCAAAGAGCACGACATTATGGATGTATGGTTTGACTCTGGCGTTTCTCACGCGGCAGTGGCGGATAAGCGTCCAGAACTGCATTGGCCGGCAGACCTGTATTTGGAAGGTGCTGACCAGTACCGTGGATGGTTCCAGTCCAGCCTGCTGACCAGTACCGCATGGCGCGGTCAGGCACCGTATAAAGCCGTTTGCACACATGGCTGGGTGGTTGATGGCGAAGGCCGCAAAATGAGCAAATCCATGGGTAATGGCATTCGTCCTCAGGAAATTATCGACAAATACGGCGCCGACATTCTGCGCCTATGGGTTGCGTCCTCCGATTATCATGCAGATATTCGTATTTCCAAAGCAATCCTAAAGCAGCTGTCTGATGCCTACCGCAAGATTCGCAACACGGCACGCTTTATGTTGGGAAACCTGCATGACTTTGACCCGGATAAAGATGCCGTGTCACAGGATAAATCGGAAGAGATTGACCGCTGGGCACTGCACTGCTTTGACAACCTGATTGATAATGTACGTGAAGGATACGATTCCCTGGAGTTCCACAACGCCTACCATGCAATCCACAACTTCTGCGTTGTCGATATGAGTAACTTCTATTTGGATGTTGCCAAGGACCGTCTGTATACAGAAAAAACAGACAGCCAGACACGCCGTGCGGCACAGACAGTAATGTATACCATTCTCAGTGGCTTAACACGTTTGGTCTCACCAATTCTTGCTTATACCAGTGAGGAAATCTGGAAGGCTATGCGTCACAGCAGCAAAGAAGACACTGCTTCGGTTATGCTGAATGAATTCCCGGATAAGACGGGCGTTCAGACAGATGAGGCTTTCCTGGCACGCTGGGACCGTATCCATGCAGTTCGGGACGACGTGAAGAAGGCATTGGAGCAGGCTCGGAAACAGAAGACCATTGGTTCTTCTCTGGACGCGAAAGTACAGCTGTTCTGCACCGGTGGCCTGTACGACTTCCTGAAGAGCGTACAGCAGGAACTGGTCAGTGTGCTGATTGTTTCAGCAGTAGAGGTTACAAACGGTGGCACAGGCACCTTTACAGATGTTGCTCTGCCGGACTTTTCGGTTACCGTCACCCATGCAGAGGGCGAAAAATGTGCCCGCTGCTGGATGTACAGTGATACAGTCGGCAAGGACTCCGCACATCCGGACATTTGTGAGCGCTGCGCACACGTACTTGCATAAAATGAACAATAAAGAACGGGGCGGCAGATAAAACCGCTCCGCTTTTTGTATGATAGGGGGAAACAATTATGCCATTTATCGCTTTACTGCTTGCAGCGGCAGAGGTCGCGGTTGACCAAATTTTAAAGCTGCTGGTTGTCCGCAATCTGATGCCTGTCGGCACCGTCACTTTGATACCGCATTTCCTTTCTCTGCAGTATCTTGAAAACCGAGGTGCGGCTTTCGGTATTCTGCAGAACCGGCAATGGGCGATTGCACTTATTACAGGCATTATTTGCGTTTTTATTGTCGTAGCTATGTTCCGCTATCAGGAGCGTACCAAATTATTTATGACGGTCTGCACGCTGATTCTGGGCGGCGGCGTCGGCAACATTTTGGACCGTCTGTTGCGGGGATATGTGGTGGACTACATTCATTTCCACTTTTTCCCGTTTATTTTCAACTTTGCGGATATCTGTGTCGTGGTTGGGGTAGCTCTGCTGATTATCAGTTTGTTCCTGCCAAGTCACGAGCCAAAGACCGAGGAAAATCATGCCTGAATATTATCATTTTACAGTAAAAGAAGAAGAAGCTGGCCTGCGGTTGGATAAATATCTCAGCCAGCAGGGAATAGGAGTGACTCGCTCCCTTGCAGAAAAGTATATTGGGCAGGGTTGTGTGACCAGTAACGGAAAAACACTCAGCAAGAGTTTCCGTGTCGCTGCCGGGGAGGAAGTGCAGGCGGTTATTCCGGACCCGCAGGTGCTGGACGTAAAGCCGGAAGCAATTCCACTGCATATTGTGTACGAGGATAATGACCTGCTGGTAGTCAATAAGCCGAAAGGTATGGTGGTGCATCCGGCGCCGGGCCATTATACAGGAACTTTGGTCAATGCACTGCTGGCATACTGTGGGGACACTTTATCCGGTATCAACGGTGTCATTCGCCCTGGAATTGTCCACCGTATCGACAAAGATACCAGTGGCCTGCTGATTGTCGCCAAGAATGATGAGGCACACAAGGGACTGGCAGAACAAATTAAGGTGCACAGCTTTACACGCATTTATGAAGCCGTTGTTCATGGTGTACTTAATCAGGACAGCGATACAGTGGATGCACCCATTGGCCGCAGCCCGGCAGACCGCAAGAAAATGGCCGTTGTACCAGACGGCCGTCAGGCGGTAACGCATTATCGGGTACTAGCGCGGTACCGCGGCTTTACCCATGTTCGTTTAAAGCTGGAAACTGGCCGTACACACCAAATTCGTGTACACATGGCATACATTGGTCATCCCGTCGCTGGGGACCCGGTGTATGGGCCTAAAAAAGCAGTTGCGGGACTACAAGGCCAGTGCCTGCATGCCAGAGTCATTGGATTTGTACATCCCCGTACAGGAAAGTATATGGAGTTTACCAGCCCGCTGCCGACTTACTTTACGGATTTTCTAAAAAGACTGCGTCCGTAATTTCTGCCGGCAAGGATAGACAAACGAGGTGGATGGCTGTGGATGAAGAGAAAGTGCATATTCGCATTCTTATTGGTATTGCGGCGGTGCTGCTGGCTCTGTGTATAGGATATACAGTTTTTTATGAGCCGCCCATCAGTGACCCGGCGGCAGTTATTGCGACGGATTCTGCCATTTCATCTGCAGCAAGTGGAAGTTACAGCAAAATCCACCTTAATACCGCAACAGCGGCGCAGCTGAAAAATTTGAAAGGCGTTGGTAACGCACTTGCCGGCCGGATTATTCAATATCGGAAGGAACATGGTGGATTCCATTCTGTGGAAGAGCTGAAACAAGTCAAAGGCATTGGTGATAAGCTGTATGTACAGATAAAAGACCAGCTGGTACTGTAAATCAAAACGGAGCAGGACTTTCCGGCATTTTGTGCCGTTAGGTTCTGCTCTGTTTTGTGTTAATAACAATAAAAAAGCCGCATTAAAACCCACGAATGGATTCTCCTGCGGCAACCTTTTTGGTGGAGCATAGCGGGCTCGAACCGCTGACCTCCACACTGCCAGTGTGGCGCTCTCCCGAAGTATCGGGTGTGCACCACCACAAAACCCAACCCGCATATGTGGATATTTACTCAGCTGCAGAGAGTTTATTGAAGCTGCAGTAATTTACGACGCCACCGCAGGGTGCGGTTCTTCATCGCCGCTGATGCTGTCAAGACCATTCAGAAATTGCTGCACATTCAGGTTCAGCTCGATGTCCAGTTTATAGCCTTTGAATACGTTGACTCTCTTGATGATGTAGTTCGCGATCATCTTCTTGACTTCCATATCGCTGCCATCGAAAATTTCCGACCATGTGCGGATGCGGGAAAGCTCAGATTTCATTTCAGTTACCCTTGCATTGCCGCGTTCCAACTCAGCTGTTAATGAAGTCAACCGTTCACTGGTGGCAATCACCTTATCGCGGCACTCATTTACAACCTCTGACAATACATCTTTGGGCATATCGCTCGTGCCAAGAACAACCTTTACCATTTCAGCTTTCATGGATTCGTACTCGGTGGTAGCCTTGCTGTTCTCGGCCTTAGCCCGTTTAACCTCGGCTCGTAATTCCGCCATCCGGCGATCCTCCGTGCTTCCAAGAATCATGATGTCGGAAGCCGAATTCATGCGGTCAAAAATCTGATGCAGGATCTGAACCACCGCATCGTCAAGGATGTGCATAGTATAGCCTGTTTGTCCATCGCAGTCAAGACGGCGCCTCGTTTTGTTATAGCAGATATAACGAATGCGCTTGACACCCTTTTTTTCACCGTTTGCAAGCCTGACTACTTTGCCGTTGGTGGTTAGGACCAGGCGCCCGCCGCAATGTCCACAGAATACATTTCCGGACAGAAGCGATTGACCTGCGGTGTTTAGCGGAACCGTTCTTTCGTTTTTCTTCTCATTTACCCGCTCAGTCATAAGCCTTTGCGCTAAATCAAAAGTAGAGGGATCAACGATTTGAAGTTTCTCGAACGGCTCTGAGAAAGTGGTGCCGCTCCGGAGGACGCCCTTGTATATCACGTTGTGCAGAATCGCGCCTACCGATGCGTCATGCCAATTGGTTCCCTTGCGAGTCTTGATTCCCTTATCGTTCAGGAACATGGCAAGCCGCCAGCGTCCGTAACCTGCCGATACGCATAAATTAAACATCATGCGTACTACTTCGGCTTCTTCCTCGTCAATGACCAATTTGTAGACTTCATGCTTGCGCTTGTTGATGATGCCGCTTTTCTCGAGACAATAACCATATGGAGCAGTGCCGCCGCGGAAGCGTCCCTCCTGAACCATCTGTCCAAGAGCAGTTCTGGTTCTGATGGAGGTTTTCTGACTTTCGCCGTCAGCCTGCCAAAAGCGGATATAGTTTGTCAAGCGGTCGGTGTGGGACTCAAACCGCTGCTCTCCTTCATTGACGCTCCATACTCTGACACCCTTTTTTACAAACCATTCCACTACAAAGGGAGTTTCATCGGCTTTCCTGCCGAGCCTGTCGAACATAAAAACCAGAAGGATATCAAATTTGCCTTGCTCTGCATGTTCTCTTATGAGCTGGATTTTGTCACGCTGAGCGGCACTGACTTTATAGCCGGAAACACCGTCTTCCTGTTCTTCATGAACAATGGTCCAGCCCATGCGGTCTGCAAATTCATGGCAGGCTTTGCGCTGCATGGGAATGTCGGCCTGATTCTGTTCATCATGGTCTACCTGCTTTGCGGTAGATACTCTGTATAAACAATAAACTCTTTCAGCCATTTTGTATCCGTCCTCTCATATCGTTGGTGTTTTGTGTGAGAGACCGGACACTTGATTTTATTCAATTGTCAAGGAGCAGTTGGCTTTTTGCCAACGCCATTATCTCACACAAAGCAGGAAAAAGCTATACAAATAGCTGATTTTTCGCATATTGACATTAGAAAAAACCGCCTTTAAATTGTGCTTTGCGTTTATGCTGTCCTAACTACATAAGCATTTATCAAAGCCTTTTTTATGAAATCAGCCGCTTCTTTGTTCGGCTCCGCAGAAAAAAGCAATGTGACAGGTAGTCCATTTACTTGGATTCTTATAGTCTCAGCCCTTCTATCCGGCTGCTTTGCCTTCATAGTGAAGCCTCCTATTCCATGCCCATGGTGAGCTCATGGATTGCATTGATATCTCTGAACAATCTGATTTCTCCTTCCAGCGGTGAATAGAGCTTTATGCCCGACTGCTCCAGCTTCCGGAGAAAATCCAGCGTTTGTGCCGAATCTCTCCCGAGGTGGCTTAGTTGTTTTACTAATAAGACATCCATCCTGTCTTGTTCAGCGGCACGTTCGACTGCAATCAGGCCGGGGCGATTATATTTCAGGCCGCTTCCCAAATCCTCGGAACAGCCAACAATGATGAATCCCAGCTGATCCGCATAGTCATAGAGCTCTTTTTTCTGACCTTTCAGCATGCCGTGGGCATCCTCCGGCGCGTCAATGCGGCAGTACAGCCACGCTCTTTTTTTCAGTCCCATTATAATAAAAACCTCCTGTTCCTAAATAATGTGGTTTGACCTCACAAGGGCGCGGCAGGACGCAATTGTCCTGCCGTGTAGTTTCTAAGGTCAAACGATTTGCTTGTTCTTCATTTCAATTTAGTGCTTCTATTCGGCACTGTTTCCCGAAGCGAGGGCGGCAACATAAATGGTTTGCCGGTTAAGCAAACACCATAGGGATTTCACCTCTCCGTGGTTCTCACCGAGCCGCCCCCATTGCGTGATCCCGCTTTCAAGCGGGGCTGTGGCTGGACGGAAGTAGCGTTGGCACTGTCCGTTTCATTGCGAAACAACCCACCACGGGCTGCTTTATAACCGGGCTTTGCCGCTCGTCGCCTTCGATGCCATCGGTTTGACGGATGTCTGTCACCCATCCGCAGGTAGTCTTGGCGCGCCCGTCAATGTCGCTGCCGCTCATCACGGCCGGACAGATCATGTATTTATGCTGCCGGATATGAAATTTTCAAAGAGCAATGAGGGAAGAGTAAAACCCCCTCACTTATTTCCACGTTGAGCGAGGGGGTTGAGCGGAAAAGTTTTCACTTTTCCATAAGTTTTTTTAATTTCGCCAGGACTTTTGCCTTTCTATCGTGAATTGTCCGCTGCGCGATCCCGGTTTCTCTGGATAGCTGGCGCTCGCTCTTATCCATAAAAAAGAGAGCCGTGATCAACTCCTGTTCTTCCGGGGCGAGATGTTTGAGGCAGGCCAGCATTTTCCCGATCAGCACCGTCTTGATCGCGGCATCCTCAACACTTTCAATCTCGGTGACAAACTGTCTGTTTTCCTCCAGAAGCCGCTCGTAGGAGTCCTCCCGGCTTGGAATGTATGTAACGGTCCCACTGCCATAATCAATCCTGCACCGTTCGACTTTGATGTCGTACTGCTGGTATTCCATCAGGCGGTCGCTTTTCTCCAGAACCCCGATAATTTCTTTGCTTACATCGGAATATTTATCCCGGTAATTTGTTTTTCTCCGATACTTTGCCATAAGCTTGTCCTCCATTTCGTGATTGTTGAAATTCGGAAATGAAGAACAAGCGGAGGGGATCGGCAATGTCGATTCGACACGCTTCTACAAAAAGAAAAGAGCTTAAAATCGAAACTGTTCTTTAGCGGTCGAGGCGGGGCTTTTGTTGTCGAAAATAAAAAATCAGCACTTTGCCCGGGACGGCAAAGTGCTGATTTTTGAATATATTCAGTTAATGGAGGCGAGTGTGTACGGGATTCGCCGTCTTTATTTCAACCTCCGGAAAAGGAAGAAGTAAAGAATACTCATGGATTCCCCTTTCACCAAGGGACATAGCAGAGCCATGAATGATCTATGTTCAAATTATCCGTCAGAAGCTATAAAAACGATGAAAGCCTGCCCGTAAAAGGGCAAGCTTTCAAGTGTGACTTCCGGCAGCCAGGCTGTCATAGCGCACTTTTACGCACTTTAGACCCTATGGCTTTGCGTCCTCATCGTTAAATGGGTTTGCCCTTGGTTTGACTATTTTGTTTTTAACTTTTTTCGGTTTGCATTTCTTCGGATTTTTGGCAACCAACACAAACCAGCCGTTTTCCATATGATAAGCACATGTGTGGACTTACAAGGGGTGGGAGATGACCGGCAAGCAATGCATCGTGGGACCCACGATGCCCATTCCCCAATTTTTCGCTTCCGCGAAAACCGGGAAATTGCTTGTTGGTGGCAGCGCCCCCAATCCCCTTTAAATGCACAATAAATTGTGCGGCTGCGCGTCCCTCGGACGCTAAAAGGGTCCAGTTCATCTTTTACTGTTCCTCTTCTTTTTTCGGTGATAAGATATACCAGATCATTTAGAAAAGGGATGAAGGGGAATGTCGATAGAAACGCAGGTAGCCTGTTTCAACTCTTGTCGAAATAGGACCCTGCGTAAAAACATTTTTTACCAAGATTATAAAGCGGCTTACCAGTATTTACAGCTTCAGCAACTCGTCACCTTTTATCTCATTTGCTTTCCAGCCAATAACAGCAAAATTTCCTTTTGAATGGCCCGAAACCTTGTTGATCCATTCAATTTCGTTGTTTACCTTCGCGGAAAGGACACGGTTTGTTGTACCGGTCCGGTAAAAGGAAGAGTTGATGACCCACCATTTCGCTTCTATGCCGGCGCGCCTTAAATCTTCCTCAAGGCGCAGTGCTTCATAGACAGGTGTATCCTCGGCCAAAGTTACGATGACGACCTCGGTTTCGTTAGGGTCGCGGAGGCGGGGCAGAAGTTTTTTTGCGGATTCGGGGATTTCGCCTTGGGAGCGTTTGATCTCCTGATTGTAGCTTTGTGTGGAATCCAGCAGCAAAAGGGTATGTCCTGTCGGAGCGGTGTCAATCACCACAGTCCGGTCTTCCGCTTTTTCCACAATCTCGGCAAAGGCCCGGAAAACCGCGATTTCCTGCGTGCAGGGGGAACGCAGATCCTCCTGAATATAGGCGACATCATCAGCGGACAGGGTCTTTCTCGCTTTGGAAAGCACTTCGTCCTGATATTTTTTCAGTTCGGCGCGCTCGTCGATACGGCTCATGGTGATGCCGCTGGATTCGTCGATCACGGATTCCAGATGCCCTGCCGGATCCGTGGTGGCCAGATGGACCTTCCTGCCTCTTTTTGAAAGGCCCAGGGCGATTGCGGCCGCAACGGTGGTTTTCCCGACGCCGCCCTTTCCCATGGTGAAGATGACTTTTTTATCGGCGCAGTACAGGTCGTTGATGACATCCTGAAGGCATGGAATCGTTTTGGCCTTGATTTTTTCGCTGCGGGTCTGACTGCAGGCCTGATACCGGTCCCGGGTCAGAAAAGCCCTGACATTGTCAATTCCGGTGATGTTATAAGCCCGGAGCGGAATCCGGTATGCGGCCAGTTTTTTCAAGCCTTGCGGGATGTCATGAAGCGCATCCTGCTGTTTCCGATACAGGCTTTCGGAAACGCTGTCATCATAGGAAGTCAGCACACCGTTGATCACCAGTGCCTGATTTTTGATTCCGATCTCCGCCAGTTCTCTGGATGCCCGTTCCGCTTCTTTCAAAGGCGCTTCTTCCGGACGTGAAACAAGAATCAGCGTCGTCAGCTTTCCATCGGACAGTGTTTCAACGGCTTTTTTGTAAACTGCTTTTTTACTTTCCAATCCCGAAAGCTGACCTAAACAGGAAGCCCCGTGTGTGTTTTCGCTGATGAAATTACTCCACGCAGACGGCAGTTGCAACATCCGGAGGGTATGCCCTGTCGGGGCGGTATCGAACAGGATATGGTCATATTCTTTCTGCATCGTTTCGTCCGTGATGAACTTTGAAAACTCGTTGAACGCGGCAATCTCCACCGTACACGAACCGGAGAGCTGTTCCTCCATATTTCTGATTACAACATCGGGCAGCTTGCCGCGATAAGGACCGATGACACTTTCTCTGTATTCCGCCGCCGCCTGGACAGGGTCGAGGTTGCAAACGATCAGATTGGGCACCCCCCGAATCACCACACCCTTGTTCGTAAGTTCGGTATGAAAAACATCCTGCAAATTTGAGGCGGGGTCCGTGCTGATTAAAAGGACCTTTTTTCCGCTATCCGCAAGGGTAACGGCCGTAGCACACGCCGTCGATGTTTTTCCAACTCCACCTTTTCCCGTGTAAAATAGATATTTTGTCAATCTGATCGATTGTGGATTAAAATTCTCCATGATGATAACCTCCAATTTTCGATAAAAAGAAGGAGCATTCTCGTCCCT
Organism: Caproicibacterium sp. XB2; assembly: GCF_044880635.1. Classification (NCBI taxonomy): domain Bacteria; kingdom Bacillati; phylum Bacillota; class Clostridia; order Eubacteriales; family Oscillospiraceae; genus Caproicibacterium; species Caproicibacterium sp. XB2. The sequence continues at coordinate 755,639 of NZ_CP173227.1, forward strand.
TGTGAAAAATTCACAACATTAATTTGGGAAGATATGCTCCTATCATCTTGTTAGAAGTGCCAAATCTCTTTCTCAGCAGAAAGTATGAACCAAATCAGCAGCACTTTCCTCCCGAGCAACCGCATCCGCCCGACCTTCTCGGAGTGACCTTGACAGTCTTCGGCTTTCCGCCGAACAGAGTTTCCGGAACGCCGAGCAGGTTGGCAAACTCTTCATTGGTCGGATACCGGCCTGCAATCACGATTTCTCCATCCAAAACAGTGACGGGCAGCCCATCAACGCCCTTTGTGTTGATAAAGTGGTTGACTGCCTTATCGTTTACAAACTGCTGCGGAGCGTTGGACAAATTGAACCGTTCAACATTGATCCCGTTTTTCTTGAGCGTGTTCAGCACGGTGGAAACCCTGAGCAGTTCGGGGTCGACCCCAACTCCGCAAAGGCCGGTTGAGCAGCACATAGCGGGTTCAAAGATTTGCATTTTTTTCATATCAAACATCTCCTAAAATAAAATTAGTTGTGAACGGCAGGTTTAGAATGCCAGCCTTTGTAATACCAGTCTTTGGTTTTCGTAATGATTCTGACAAGCATCAGCATCACAGGGACTTCCGTAAGGACGCCGACGGTGCAAGCCAGCACGACTGGCGAGTTTGGGCCGAACAGCGAGATTGCTACCGCGACTGAAAGTTCAAAGAAGTCGGAAGCGGCAATCAGGGATGCCGGCGCCGCTATATTGTGCGGCTGTTTTGTCCATTTGCACAGCAAATAGGTAAACGTAGAGGAGATAAGATTCTGGAGGATCAGCGGTACGGCAATCATCAGAACATAAAGCGGTTTTTCCAAGAGAATGTTGCCTTGGAATGAAAAAATGATGATTAAAGTCAGCAGCAGGCCCAGCGTCGTTACATTGTCAAACTTGGAAACGAATTTTTCATTGAAAGCCGTTTCTCCCATTTTTTTGATCATTGTAACTCGTGTAACAGCGCCGCCGACCAAGGGGACCACGACGAAAAGCACGACTGAGAAAACAAGGGTATTCCAGGGGATCTGAACGTTGTTTACGCCGAGCAGGAAAGAAACCAGTGGGACAAACAGAACAAGAATCAGCAGATCATTGACCGAAACCTGTACAAGGGTGTGCGCCGGGTCGCCTTTGGCGAGATTGCTCCAGACAAACACCATCGCAGTGCAGGGAGCCGTCCCCAACAGGACCGCGCCTGTAACAAAATTTTGCGCCAGGGCGGCGGGGATAAAGGCGCTGAATACGATTTTAAGAAAGAGAGTCGCCAGCCCCAGCATCAGGAATGGTTTGATCGCCCAACTGCTCCCGCTCGATATGAGGATACCGAGGGGATGCTTTCCCACGTTTTTGATGGATTGGAAATTGATCTTCAGCATCATGGGATAAATCATGATCCAGATCAGAATCGCGATCGGAATATTCTGTTGCGCGTACTGAAGTTTTTCCAGAAATGCAGGAATTACCGGCAGAAATTTACTGATCAGAATGCCCGCCGCCATACAGAGAAGCACCCAAACTGTCAGATATTTCTCAAAGAAACCAATGCCTTGTGTTTTTTCATCACTCATCAATCATTGCCCCCAAATTAGCGTAAATATTTGGACTCACAGTTTTTTAAGCCCTTGTTGTGGAGTGATACAATCACATAGATTTTGACTATCATACTTTTTATATGCCTCCTGATCGGCCTGATAGGTCGGAAGTTCTTTTAAGCCGTCCTGGAGATAGCCCAAAAGTTTAGCATTTTCCTGCTTAAATTGGTCATTGATCCGATAATAAGTCCATTGCGCTTTTTTAAAGCTGTCGAGAATGCCGCACTGTTTCAACGCCGTGAGATGTCTGGACGCGTTCGACTGCGACAGGTTTAGCACCGCTTCGATCTCACAGACGCACATTTCACCTTCCAAAAGAAGGGATAGGATTCTGAGTCTGTTTTCTTCCGACAGGGCCCTAAAAATTTCAACCATTCATTTCACCTTCTTTGCGTACCTACGATGGTTTCTGTAACCGGCGATTATATTATTGAATGCTCATATACGCATATTATATGTTCTCGTTGACCATTTGTTACAAGAACAAAATAACCGATTTATTTCTCTGAATGTATTTTGCAGTAATGCTTATATCCTCCCGAGAGGTTATATACTTTTTGAAATCCGTCGTTGATCAGGATGTTCTGCGCCGCGTTTCCGGTCACGCCCTTATTGCAGTAGGTAACCGTGATAACGTCCCGATCCAGCGCCTCAGCCGTGGCTCTTACTTGGGCATGGGGGACACTTTTCGCGGTTTCGATATGTCCCTGTTCATATTGCGCGGCAGCTCTGGCGTCGATCAACGTATAGGGTTTCCCAGACTGCATCAGGGTATCGAGCTCCTGCGCCGTGATCAGCGATCTGCCTCTGTGAATGGCGTTGTCCAGGATCATGCCGGTGTACATCACCGAATCCTTTGTGGTGGAAAACGGCGGGGCATAGGCCAGATCGAGATGGAAAAGGTCTTCCGCCTTCGCCTTGAAGGTAATCGCTGTCACAAACACGTCGATTCTCTTGTCCACGCCCTCATATCCGACAATCTGCGCACCCAGGAGCCTGCCGCTCACGCGGTCGGCGATTCCCTTGATGACCATTTCCCGGCCGCCCATGTATTCCGGCCTGTTGGGCTTGATGTTGTGGCAAACCTGGACTTGATAACCCAAAGCAAGCGCCTCATGTTCGGAAAGGCCGGTCTGCGCTACCGTCATATCAAATATTTTGAAGATTCCGGTACCGAGGATGCCTCTGAATTCCAGATCACCGCCCGTCATGCTGTCACCTGCGATTCTGCCGGTCTTGTTGGCCGTAGAACCCAGCGGCCGGTAAACTGGTTTCCCCGTCACCGCATGAAACTGCTCGATACAGTCGCCGCAGGCATAGATGTCCGGCTGGCTGGTTTGCATCTTTGTGTTCACACGGATCGCACCGGAAACGCCAAGCTCAATCTCCGCCGCTTTGGCCAATGCCGTGTTGGGGCGGACCCCAGCGGAGATCAGAACCAGATCCGCAGGAATCTCTTTGCCATCCGATAGGATGACACCGCTTTCCGTGATCTCCGTAATAGAAACGCCTGTCAGGACAGGGACGCCGTTCTTTTCGATATAGTCCTGCACATAGACCGCCATGTCGCTGTCGAGCCCCGGTGTTACTTGCGGCAGCTTTTCCAGCAGAATCACTTCCAAGCCGAGCTTTTTCAGATTTTCACAGACTTCCAGTCCGATGAAGCCCGTCCCGATGATCGCCGCACGCTTCGGGCTGTTTCCGTCGATATAAGCCTTGATGCGGTTCATGTCGTTGATATTGCGCAAGGTAAAGACGTGCCGTCCGTCCACGCCCTTGATCGGCGGAACAAACGCCTGCGCGCCGGTTGCGATCACCAGCTTGTCATACGAATCGGGAAACACCTCTCCGGTCGTAAGGTTTTTGACTTTCAGAACCTTTCGATCGGGGTCAATCGAGAGAACTTCATGGCGGGTTAAAATATCCACATTGTATTTGCTTTTGAAAAACGCGGGATCGCGTGGGGTGAGTTCATCTGCGTTTCCGACTTCGCCGCCGATGTAATAGGGCATACCACAGCCGGAATAAGAAATAAAGCTGTCCTTGTCATAGACGACGATTTCGGCGCTTTCGCTGTTCCTTCTTGCTTTTGCCGCTGCGGAAGTTCCGGCGGCAACTGCACCTATGATTATGATTCGCATTTTCCTGCCTCCTCGACATTATTACAGATACAATCCCGATGTTCCGATGTGATTCCGTCCCAGAAATTTTTTATGGCAGTAACTTTTTTGTCGTTGATCGTATACCTCATCCAGGCTCCTTCGCGCCTGCCGTTCACAAGGCCGCAATCCGTCAGGATTTTCATGTGGTAGGAAAGGGTAGGCTGCGTGATCTTGAAGGATTCCAGAATGTCACAGGCGCACATTTCGCCGCAGGAAAGCATCTCGACGATCTTCAGCCGCGTTTCGTCGGACAGCGCCTTAAACACCGGGGCATATTCCGCGTGGGAATATCTCATTTTCTGTACGCCTCCCAGTTCTGCATTAAGATAGACATGCATCGATTTCATTCAAATTCATCTATATTATATACTTATATCGATGAATGTCAATATGTCGGAGAAAAAATTTTATAAAATAGAACCCAAGGCGGCAAGCTGTTTCTGCAGCCTTGGGTTTAATTTAGTTCAGTTCCAAGTTACCCATTGCTTTTTACTGGTGCTGACTTACTTTCCCTCTCTAAAATATCAGTTAATATTTCTACAGCACCTCTGACATATTGCTCACAGAGCTGATGATGCTCCGGTTCTCCCCATTTTACTGATCTCGTCAGCACACGGCAGCAGGTAGCTTTATATCTTTTTTTAAACTCATTATGCAATTCCTGAGTTAAGGAAAACACCTCATCTACATTGCCTTCTGTACTTGTTCTGCCTTTCACGGCGCTTAAAACCATCACTGCACCTGTCAGCGAGCCGCAGCAGCATTTCGACGCACCTAAACCTGCGCCAAATCCGGTTGCCATTTTTATGGCAGTGTCATTCAATCCCAGGCCAAGCTCCTTATTAAAAACCTGAAGAATTGCTTCCGAACAATAGAGCCCATTTCTGAATAGATCAACGGCTTGGGTGGCCAACACTTCTTTTTGTAATGTCATTGCTATTGCTCCCCTCTACCCCTCTAAATTAAAGTAATCAGATATGTAATATACAGTATAAAGTCAATATTCAATATCTTTAAATCGAAAAATCGAATTTATAAATATTTTTAGAACTGGTAAATGCCTGACAAGAAAAGGAGCTTCACGAATTTTGTTCGTGAAGCCGCCTTCTGACTAATTCGACGATTTCGGAAATCTCCTGCTCCAGCATTCCATCCGGCAATATTCCTCATAATCGGAGTTGCTTTCCCTTGGAGTTACCGCGACGATGATCAGTAAAGTTATGAAAAGAAGAACCATTTTATGCCACTGCTTTCTACTTGAAATAGATTGATTCAGCCAACAGCTTTGCTTCTGCGCTCCATTAAAACGACGTCATGCCATTTTTCATTTGACATCTGTCCTAATCTTTCTCTGAAGCCAAGCTCCCGAAACTCGCATTTCTGATGTAATTCTCGGCTGTGGGTATTTTCTTTGATGATTCCGGCTTGCAAAGACCAGAAACCTTCTTTTTCCGACTGCTGAATTAAATTTTTCAGGAGTTTAGTTCCTATGCCCTGATGTTTATATTCCGGATCGATGTATACGCTGACTTCGGCTACTCCCGCATAGACACATCTGCTGGAGGTTGGGGATAAAGCTGCCCATCCCAAAATCACATCATTGAATCGTGCAACAAAACGGCAGGATTTCAGATGGCTTTGATCCCACTCCTTCCAGCTTGGAACGTCTCTTTGGAAAGTTGCGATCCCGGTTTTGATGCCTGCCGAATAGATGGTAGAAACCTGAGGCCAGTCGGCCGGTTCCATCTTCTCAATCGTAAAGTCCATTTCAAAGCCTTTCTCTATTTATATGCCTTTACATGTGCGCCCGCAAAAGCACCGTCCAAGGCATCTTCGTTTAGGTGGGAGTAAATCTCACCAAGTTCCTTTTCTTCCGCAATATTTCGGATGATTTCTTTTGTATAGATATTGACAGGCGTAATTTCTACGTTTGTAAAGCCGACTTTTTTCAGAATTCGTTCATATTCTGCGACGCTCAATGCCCCGGAAATGCAGCCGACCCACATTTGGACGCTTTTGCGAATCTCATCCGGAACGGCTTTCAGTTCAACAATATCAGCAATCGCAAGTCTGCCGCCCTTTTTCAAAACCCGATAAGCCTCTCTCAGAGCGACTTCCTTGTTCTCAGTCAGGTTGATTACACAGTTCGATGTAACAACGTCAACAGATTCGTCTGGCAGTGGAATATTCTCAATGTATCCTTTAATAAATTCAACATTTTTCGCGCCGATCTTCTCCTTGTTGCGATTCGCCAGTTCCAGCATTTTGTCGGTCATATCCAATCCATAGGCTTTGCCTGTTTCGCCCACAAATTTTGCGGAAATCAGCACGTCTATCCCGCCGCCGCTGCCCAAATCCAGCACCGTTTCACCCTTTTGCAGGTTTGCAAGGGCAACCGGATTCGCGCAGCCCAACGAGGCCCGGATCGCTTCTTCCGGCAATCCGGCAACATATTCTACGGAATACAGATCATTCGATATATCACCGCAGCAAGACCCACCACCGCAACAGGAACTTTTTGCGGTTTCAGACACTTTTTTTGCAATATCGCCGTAATGCTCCTTGATTTCTTCCCGAATGTTCTTCGACATAAAGATAGCCTCCTTAAAATTAGCAATAAAATCATTTCCGATTAACAGCATTTGTTGCGTTGCGCCGCGTCCGCCAGGAGCTTCAAGCTTTCCAGCACCTGACTTCTTTTATCCTCTGGAATGGAACCGAATATCCCTTTGTAGTAGCTCTCCATGCTTTTTTCAATATTCCGGAATACATCTTTGCCCTTTTCTGTCAACTGAATTGTAACATATCTCCTGTTTTCAGCATCCAGTTCCCGCACCGCTAAATCCGCTTCCACAAGGTTATTGACAGTCCGGCTCATGGTACTTTTGTCCACGCCCAATAAGTCGGCAAGGTCCACCAGTGATATTTTTTCTTTCCGGCCAATTTCGACAATGGCGTGACATTGCGTGATCGTAACGCCGCAGCAAGAGGCATCGCCTTTTTCCAGGATGCCTAAGTTCCTTACAAGCACCCGGATCAGCTCTCTCAGGATTGCGCTCCCTTGGTCAATCATTTCATCACCTCGTGCATATTCTATCATACAACAGTTGTATATTGCAATAGTTAAATAAAAATATTTGCCTACGTTGGGGGTAGGGAGTGGGAGCCAGCTTGCTACCTCTGCCGGCAAAAGACTATCTGCGGCGGCGTCCGGCGTTTTTCGGAAGAAGACCTGGAGTGGCTTGGTCTGGTTTTTTGCCTGAAAAACACCGGAATGCCAATCAAAAAGATCAGGGAATTCGTCGATCTGAGCCGCAGGGCGGAGCAGACTCTGCCTCAGCGCTGCGAAATTCTAATGGCACATAAAAGGGATGTGGAAGGTCGCATCGCCTCCATGAAAAAGCAATTGGCCAAAGTGAACCAGAAAATTCAATGTTTCAGTTCCCAGTCCAAGGCTTTCTGTGTCAGCGGTAAAACCCAAAGGCCGTTGGTTTAAATTCTGCCTCCGCAACCAAACAGAAGGGGCTGTTGCAAAATAGCCCCTTTTCCTATGTCCGGGGCAAAGGCGAAAAATTGCTTTTTGCCCCATACCCGGCAAAAAGCGGCCCTTTTGCGGCGATTCTGCCCCACACGCTGGAGCAGTCCGCGAGGGGCCGTTTATTTTAAAAGCGCTACAGCAGTTGCTTTCTCTCATTGAAGAAGGTCCGGTAAGAGAGAAAGCAGGCCATAAATGAGGAAATCGCCGTCGTAGACAGCAGCATGAAGGTTACCATGATCTGGTACCGGATTGCCATGAGCGGGGATATGCCGGCAAGGATCAGCCCCGTCATCATGCCGGGAAGGGAGACGATGCCCAGCGTCTTCGTGGAGTCGATGGTGGGAACCATCCCCGTGCGGATCGAGTCCCGGAGGATATCCATCGAAGCCGGAAGAAGATCCGCGCCCAGTGAAAGCTTGATTTCCACCTCGTTCCTCCGGCTTTTGAAATCGCCTGTGAGCTGCCGGTAGCACAGGCCGATGGCGACCATGGCGTTGCTGATGATCATGCCGCTGATCGGAATGATCTGGTTCGCCTCGTACCGCACCGCGCCGGAGAGCACCAGAACGGAAAGCGTGGCGCCTGCGCCGACCAAAATGGAAAGGAAAGAAATCAGAATTCCGTTTTTGATCCCTTTTCCCCGCTTGGCCGCGTTCAAGGCCGCGTTGAAGGTCATGAAGAGCACAATCAGCGTCGTGACGGCCGGGTTGCGGAGTCCAAAGATAAATTGAAGGACATATCCCACCGCAAAGAGCTGGATGACCGCCCGGATCACGCTGATGAGGGTCTCTTTTTCCAGCCTGAGTTTCTGAAAATAGGAAAACAGCAGGGAAACGAGAACTAACGAAGACGCCATCAGAAGAGAGGCGTCGCTGATATTCGCACCGTTCATTTGATTTCCTCCAGGGATTGAATTCGGCCGTTTTCCAGAGTCAGCAGCCGGTCGGCGTATTTCCGGCTCTGGGCGGCGTTGTGGGTGACCCACAGGACCGTGACGCCCTTCCGGTTCAGCCGCAGGATTTCTTTTTCGATCAGCTCCGTGTTCTCGGCGTCGAGCGCGGAGGTCACTTCGTCCAGCAGTAATATTTCCGGCTCGAAAAGCAGGGTGCGGATCAGGGAGATCCGCTGTTTTTCCCCTCCCGACAGCCCTTTGACCTCATGCGAGAGGTAGCTTTCGTCCAGATGGAAGCGGGCGAACAGCGAAACGATCTTTTCCCGGTCGATCTTCCGGTCCCTGACGCGGTAGGGGAACGCGACGTTGTCTTCCACCGTATTCCCCCAGAGGATCGGTTCCTGAAAGCAATAGCTGATTTTTTTCCGCAGTCCGATCGGGTCTTCCTGAAGCATATCCTTTCCATGGAAGAAGATTTTTCCTTCCGTCGGGCTGATCAGATGGCAGCACAGCCGTAAAAAGGTACTCTTCCCGCTTCCGGAAGGGCCGACGATGGAGACAAAGTCGCCGGCTGAAAACTGTGCCGAAACGCCTTTGAGAATCTCTTTTCCGCCCTGCCGGTAGGAAACATCCCGGAATGTGAGCTGTTCCAATGCTTTCACCTCAAGATCAAGATTTTCCGCGGCCGCGGCGGCCGCTTTTTCTGAAGATTTCCTCCTGTTCCGGCTTCAATCCGGACGGTCCGCCGCTTTCCGCCCTTTCCCGGAGCGGAGGATGACGGCGATCAGCAGCGCGGAGACGATGCCCAGAACGCCGCCGATCATGGAGGAGAGCAGGAGGCCGAAGCCTTGCAGCATGCCGTAGATGCCGAGCACGGTCCCCTGATAGTCCGCCGGCGACGCTTCCGCGATCAACGCCCGTTCCGCTCCGCTGATAAAGGCGGTGTAAGCGCCGTAGGCGACAAACAGAATCAGCAGGGAAACCTTCGACGTCAGCAGGGCGAACCCCAGATAGACCAGGCCGTAGATCAGATAGCCGGGAATCAGGATTCTGCTTCTGCCGAACCGGTCCGACAGTCGGCCGGCCGGGATCGCCAGGATTGACGCGGAAACGCTGAAAATCAGATAGAGCAGCATCACCTCGGAGGTGGAAAACCCGCGCGACTGCGCCTTGAGCAGCAAAAAGACGTTGGACGAGTTGCCGAGGCAGAAAAGGAAGAGGACGGCAAAATACCATTTCAGCCTCGCGTCCAGCTTCAGGCCCCGCAAGGCCAGCCTCCGCCGGTTTGGGGCGGCTCCCTTTTCTTCCCGGATCAGCGGGATGATCGTCACGGCGACAACGCCCGGAATGACGGACCAGAGAAACGCCGCGCGATATTTCATTCCGAAGGCGATAAACAGGAAAGCGAAAAGGGCCCCGAGGGAGGACCCCGCCATATCGAGCATCTTATGTAGACCGTAGGAACCGCCCAGTTTTCCTTTTTCGCTCGACTGCGCCACCAGGGCGTCGCGCGGTGCGGTCCGGATCCCTTTGCCGGTGCGGTCGATCACCCGCGCCGCCAGCACGCCGCCCCACGAGCCGGCTATCAGAAGGACGAACTTATAGAGCACGGAAGCGGAATACCCGAGGAAAGCCAACCGTTTTTTATTTTGATACCGATCTCCGATGTAGCCGCTCGCCACTTTCAGAAGGGAAGCGACGCTTTCCGCAACGCCTTCGATCACGCCGACAATGGCCGGCGTCGCCCCGAGAACCGCCGTCAGGTAAAGAGGAATGATCGGGTAGATCATTTCCGTACTCATATCCATAAAAAAGCTGACCAGCCCGATCAGAAAAATGTTGGAAACCGCGGCTGTCCTTTTTTTCAACAAACGAACGCCTCCCCGTCTTTATGATGCTCTGTCAAAAAGCCGGCCGCGCCGGCGCGATCCGCCGTCATGCCGCCGTGAAAACAAAGAATTACAAATTTATCTTATGATAGCGCAAACATTGAATAAAGTCAACACAGAACGGAATATAATCATATGATAAGCGTACTTAGTGCCAATATCAATTACAATAGCGGAAAATTGAAAGAGCAAAGCCGACTTGTCCGCCGAAGATGCCGGAAAGGCGTTGGAAATAATCGAAAAGGCCGTCATAGTACTGTTAAATTCTTTTATAATGAATTTAATTTCCGTTCTGCTTGCCATTTTAAATTGGAAGTATTATAATATTTCCGCAGACGGTTCAGGAGGAGGAACAACATGGACAACGACATCTTAAATCTGAGTCAGGCATCGGAATTTTTGGGGATCAGCGAGAAGACGCTGATCAAGCTGCTCCGGGAGGAGCACATCCCCGCCCGGAAAATCGGCCGCGAATGGCGCTTCAGCCGGGAAGCGCTGGTCCGCTGGCTCGCCGCCGGGGATTCGACGAACTATATCAACCAAAACGAGCGGTACATGGTTTCCGAGGACACGCCCGGCAGGTCCCCCGACCTGCTCGACGGCATCGGAAGCAGGCTGGACTTTCTGCGAAAAAACGGAAACCGGATCCAGGCGCTGCTGCCGGAGCTCGGCAGGGACGTCACGATCCCGCGGGAAGCCACTCTGCGCGTCAGCTACAAGCAGCAGCGGGAGATCGAAAAGCTGGAGTTCAAAATTTTCTGGAGCCTGCGCGAGGAATGCAAACTGGAAGCAAATCAGAAATTCAAAGCGATTCCTCAAAAGAAAGATTGATAATACACCCGCCCGAGCTGCGCAAATAGCTGTCCTGCCGCGACTGCGCCGGCGCCGGCGCCGGCGCCGCCGTATTCCCGCCGGCCGATTCTCTTTGAAACGGCAGACAAACAAAGAGTAAAAACCCGGATTTTTGAAAAGGGAGTCAAAAATGCAGGAATGGGTCATCAATATCATGAATCAGTATGGATACGTGGGGATAGCACTGCTGATTGCAATCGAGAACCTGTTTCCTCCCATTCCTTCCGAGCTGATCCTGACTTTCGGCGGCTTCATGACCACTTACACCAGCATGAACATCTGGATCGTAGCCTTGTCCGCCACCATCGGGTCGGTGGCCGGGGCAATCGTCCTTTACGGTGTCGGACAGCTGCTTCCGGCCGAGAAAATGGACAGGTTCATCGGGAAATGGGGACATGTCCTCGGGCTGAAAAAAGGGGATGTGGAACGGGCGGATAACTGGTTTAATCGGCGCGGTGCCTCCACCGTCTTTTTTTGCCGGTTTATTCCATTAGTCCGAAGCCTCATCTCCATCCCCGCGGGGATGGCGCGGATGCGCAGAGGCAGGTTCCTTTTGTACACCACCCTCGGCTCCGCAATTTGGAATGTGGTTCTGGTGACTCTGGGCGCTTTTGCCGGAGCCGGGTGGGAACGCGTCAGCCAATCGATGAATCTCTATACCTACATTGCACTCACCGTGCTGGCCGTTGCCGTAGTCGGTTTTATCATTTGGCTTTCTAAAAAGAGGAAAAACAAACAATAGATTTTCCCTCAGGCGCCGCCGAAAAATTCATGGTGTGAATCTTATATTTTTGTTTTTAATCACTTGACGCTTGTAAACGAATATGATAGAATGTCTTTCATCTCTTTGCGCTGCATTTGATCTACAGTACAAACTGAGCAGGCGATAAACCCGAAATGGGTTTATGGGGCTGGGCCTTACGGCAACAGGGAATCGGAACCTGTGGGACAGTATGTTGTCCCACGGGTATTTTTATACCCTTTTGGGACTGCAGCTGGGTCTTTGCAATGCCATAGAGCTGTCGCATAAATGCTGAAATGCATGATGGAGGTAACTTTTATGACAGAACAAAAGAACACCGCAAATCCAACCGGCCTGACGACGGCAGAAGCCGAGGAGCGTCAAAAACAGTTCGGCAGAAACGAATTGATTCCTAAAAAGAAGAAGAATCTTTTTCGGGAGATTTTAAAAGCCTTGTCGGAACCCATGTTTCTGCTGCTTATCGTGACGGCGGTCATCTATTTTCTGCTGGGTGAGCCGCGCGACGGAGCGGTTATGCTGATTTTTGTGTTGGGCATGATCAGCATCGATGTGGTTCAGGGCTGGAAAACCGACAAGACCCTGAACGCCTTAAAAGATCTCGCGGCGCCGCGCATTACGGTGCTGCGGGACGGAGCGGAGCGGCGGATCGACAGCGCCGATCTTGTCCCGGGAGATATCATGCTGATTGCCGAAGGCGACAAGATCCCGGCGGACGGGGAGATCCTTCAGGCGAATGATCTGTGCGTCGACGAGTCGTCCATGACGGGCGAAGCGGAAGGCGTTTGGAAGGTCGCGCTCGGGACCGCCGATACAGACGGCGGGCACTGGCGGCGCGATTTCTGCTACGCGGGGACGCTTGTGACGCAGGGGAGCGCGCTGGTCCGCGTGAAGCGAATCGGAAAAGCCACCGAGTTCGGAAAAATCGGCGTGAATGTCGCCGGCGCGCCGGAAGCCCCGTCGCCGCTTCAGAGGCAGACCCGCGGGCTCGTGAAGCTCTGCGCGGCCATCGCGGCGGTCCTGTTCGTATTGGTAGGCTGTTTCACCTGGCTGAATATCCCGGACCACCAATTTACCGACAGACTGATTGAAAGCATCCTTTCCGGCGTCACGCTCGCCATGGCCATGATCCCGGAAGAGTTCCCGGTTATTTTAACAGTCTTCCTTTCCATGGGCGCATGGCGGCTTGCAAAAAGGCATTCGCTTATGCGCAGGCTGGCTTCTGTGGAAACGCTCGGCGCCGTGTCGGTTCTTTGCGTGGATAAGACCGGCACCATTACGACGAACCGGATGACCGTATGCGAAACGTGGGCGAACGAAGGCAAAGAGCGGGACCTCTGCGCGGTTATGGGGATGGCCTGTGAACCGGACGCATATGACCCTATGGAAAAGGCCATGATTTCGTATTGTGAAGGCAGGGGCCTGTCCAGGGATTTCCTGTTCGGCGGCAGGCTGATTCGGGAATATTCCTTCACTCATGAGGCAAAAATGATGGGCCATGTCTGGCGGCGCGGCAATGAAATCCTGATCGCCGCGAAAGGCTCGCCGGAAAAGATCCTCGCTTTATGTAATCTCAATTCGGACGAACGGGACAAAGCGCAGGAAAAAGCCGCCGGTATGGCGGCACGCGGGCTCCGCGTGATCGCGGTTGGCAGAATGGAAGTTGGAACAGCGGGCGAAGTTCCCGCTTCTTTGGCTCAGTGCCGCCTTCAGTTCTGCGGATTGGTTGGCCTTGCGGATCCTCCGAGGGAATCCGTAAAAGCGGATATCCTCCGCTGCAGGAAGGCAGGCGTCCGCGTTGTGATGATTACCGGCGACAACGGCATCACGGCAGGCGCGATCGCGAAGCAGATCGGCATGCCATGCGGGGAATCCGTCACTGGCGACGAGATCGACCGGATGACGGATGAGAAACTTCAGAAACGTGTCCGTTCCGTCAGCATTTTTTCCCGCGTCGTCCCGGAGCATAAGATGCGCATCGTGAAGGCTTTCAAGGCAAACGGCGAGATCGTGGCAATGACGGGCGACGGGGTCAACGACGCCCCCGCGCTCAAATATGCCGATATCGGCATCGCGATGGGAAAGCGCGGTTCGGAGGTGTCCCGCGAAGCCGCCGATCTCATCCTGCTTGACGATAATTTTTCGACGATTGTGGATACCATCAGGGACGGCAGGCGGATTTACGACAACATCAAAAAAGCGGTCGGATATGTGTTCACGATTCACATTCCAATCGCGTTTTCCTGTCTGCTGGCCCCTCTTCTGAAAGTAAATCCGGCGAACCTTATGTTACTGCCCGTCCATGTCGTCCTTTTGGAACTGATTATCGACCCGACCTGCTCCATCATTTTTGAACGACAGCCCGCGGAACAGAATGTGATGGAACGCGATCCCCGTGATCCGAAAGAAAAACTGATGAGAGCGAAAGGTCTCTTCAGAAGCATTCTGCAGGGGCTGACGGTTTTTGCCTCTTCTTTTGGAACCTATTATACGGTTCTTATGGCGGATCCGGCCGTAAACGCTCCGGTTGCCCGTGCGATGGGCCTTTCCATTATTTTTCTAAGCAATATACTTTTGGTTCTGGTCAACAGTTCCCAAACGAATTTTGCATTCCAGTCATTCCACCGTCTGATCAAAGACAAGGTGATGTGGGCGGCCTTTGCGGGAACCATTTTCATGCTTGTCCTGCTCTTATACACTCCGCTTTCAGCCTTTGTGAAGCTGGCTCCGCTGACCGGACCGGAAGCGATCGCCGTAATCGTAATGTCGGCGGCGTCGGTACTTTGGGTCGAAATCGTAAAACTTGTAAAACATCTGAGAAAGAAGTAACAGGAAAATCAGAACGGCCGTGACATCTCCAATGGATTTCACGGCCGTTCAAGTTTGCCGGTTCCCTGAAATGCCCGGAATCAGACCAATTCATCATACGGATCGACGTCATATTTCAGCAACAGTCTGGTAAGATGCTCCGCGTGGCCTTTTTCGTCGTCAATCACGGCCTGCAAGGTGGTGCGGATATCCCGATATGGATATTTTGGAAGCTGCGCTTCATACAGAATCACGGCCTCGAGTTCTCCCTTGATATCGTCCCGGATATCGTTCAGAATGGCCGCACCGCCGGACTGGGAATGGGAGAGCGACACCGGTGTTTGGGGCCCGGGGTTGTCGCCCTTATGAGCTAAAAACTGTTTATACTGCTCCGGATCATATTTGCGGAGCAGCTTCAGCACCCAGCCGTAATGCTGCTTTTCGTCGAGCATAATACTGTGCCAGGCATCGTTTATTTCAGGAATGTCCGAGTTGGCAATGTGGGTTTGGTAACCGTTAATCGCGATGATTTCACTGATCAGGATTTCCCTGAGTTTATCCGTAAACTTCTGTGCCGCGCCCTGCGGCTGTCCGTTCGGATGCGTATAGCTCATGATAATCCTCCGCCTTTCATATAAATCTGCCTTCAGCCGCTGAGAGGCCCTCCCTTTTCGCTTCAAAATTGGACAGGCAGGAATAGCGTACAGTAGGCTGTTCCTGCCTTAGTTCACACGAATGCTCATCAGCGTAAGCTGCAGATGATTCCCTGTCCATAAAGCGGTACGGAAGGTATCGTTTTGCTCCGTAACCGCTTCAATATTCACTACGATTGGTATGGGGCCATAGTCTCTTAATTCTTCATCAGGCATATCTTCCGATCCTCTCCCGTTGATTTTAACCCATTATATGAATGGTCTGCCGGAAAAGTGCTTTTCAAAACGATATGGGTTTCGAGCGTTGTTCCATGTTATTGCCGCGCGATTGGCTCAGTTCGCTTCAATGCTGGAATCCACTTGGATTGCAGTAACTTTCCCGCCCGAAACTTCGACCGTCACCGTCGTTGTGCCTCCCCGAAATCCGGCGCCAAGTCCATGATAAGTACCGTCCTTATACCGCCCCGACAACTGAGCGGAAAGTGTATGGACATAAAAGAAAGCACAGCATCCGGCCGGCAAAATATACGGCCAGTTGGGCGTGGATCACGCTCCAGTCCTGCCGCCTGCCGGTCAATTTTTTCGTGATGTCCATCATGGCCAGATATAGCATCTTGAGCAGGCTGTCATCCGTCGGAAAGACCGATTTCGCCTTCGTCACCTTTCAGAGCTGCCGGTTGAAGCCTTCAATAACGTTGGTGGTGTAGATCAGCCGGCGCACCCCCGCCTCATTTCAGCTAAACTTACCTGTATCATTATTTTTTGATATGCGTTATGCATAGATCAAACATCATTTTAATGTGTGCATCATTCAGTGAATAATAAGCGATTTTCCCGTCACGCCTGTATTTAATTAAGTGGGTTTGCCGTAACGATTTTAGATGATGCGAAATAGCAGGTTTCGACATATTCAGCAAAGCTGAAATATCACACACGCACATTTCAGAAAGCATAAGCGCATTTATAATTTTTAGGCGTGTAGGATCGCTGAGTACTTTAAATATACCAGCCATATTATACAAAGTATCATCGTCAGTTATTTCTTTTTTCACTTTATCTAATATATCCTGATGAACAATAGTGATATCACACATTGCATTTTCTTGATCTGTCATGTTTTCCTGGTTTTCAGACATTATAGCCACCCTTTCATATAAACAATATAAGATATAACCATAAAAAGATTCATATTTTTTTCGTATTCAGAGCTCTCATTGCGTTAACAACTGCAATCAGAGCAACCCCCATATCTGCAAACACGGCCGCCCACATGGAAGCTAACCCCAATGCTCCTAATACGAGGAATATGGCTTTAACTCCTAATGCAAACACGATATTCTGAGATACAATGTTTCTCGTTCTTTTCGCAATTTTTATCGCTGATGCTACTTTGTGAGGTTCATCAGTCATAATCACTACATCTGCGGCCTCAATCGCAGCGTCCGAGCCCAAGCCTCCCATAGCGATACCGATGTCGGCTCTTGCAAGTACCGGCGCATCGTTAATTCCATCACCAACAAATACAATCTTTCCCTTGTGAGATTTTTGGGCTTCCAGGGATTCAACTTTTTCAACTTTATCGGCGGGTAACAGTTCAGAATAAACCTTGTCTAAACCTAATTCCTTGCCGATATTGTCTGCCACCTTCTTCAAGTCGCCAGTAAGCATAACTGTTTTTCTAACGCCAAGCGCTTTCAACTCTTTAATTGTTTTTGCAGAGTCTTCTTTCACCTCATCTGAAATTATGATACTGCCCGCATACTTTTTGTCTATGGCCACATGTACTACTGTGCCTAACGTATCCACATCAGTGTATTGGATGTTTTCACTGATCATTAATTTAGTATTTCCAGCAAGTATTTCCTTTCCATTGACATTGACCTTAATGCCATTTCCCGCTATTTCCTGATAATTCTCAATTTTATCTTTATCAATTTCAGCATGATAAGCAGCTATAATTGAAAGTGCAATCGGATGATTTGAATAGCTTTCAGCATATGCCGCATATTTGATCAGTTCATCCTCTGTATAACCGTTTTCAGAAATCGCTTTTGTAACCTTGAATACACCTTTGGTTAAAGTCCCGGTCTTATCAAAAACAACTACTTCAACATTGTTCAACGCTTCAAGGTAGTTGCCGCCTTTTACTAATATTCCCTTTTTTGAAGCTCCTCCAATTCCCCCAAGGAATCCCAATGGTATTGAAAGCACTAACGCGCAGGGGCAGGAAACCACCAAGAATACTAACCCTCGGTAAATCCAGTCAGAGAAGGATGCTCCTGGAATAACCAAAGGCGGAATAATTGCTAATGCCAATGCTCCAAATACAACAACCGGAGTATAGTAACGCGCAAATTTTGTTATAAATTTTTCAGTTGGCGCTTTTTTGTTGCTGGCATTCTGTACTAAATCCAAGATTTTTGAAACTGTAGATTCTCCGAATTCTTTTGTAACTTCAATAGTCAAAACGCCATTTTTATTTACAAACCCGCTCAAAGCATCACTTCCGGGTTTTAACTCACGTGGAACGGATTCACCGGTCAATGCCGCTGTATCAACCATTGAAGTGCCTTCTATGACCTTGCCGTCAAGAGGAATTTTTTCTCCCGGTTTTACTACAATCTTATTACCGATATTTACTTCATCAGGAGATACTTTTTTGAGTTCTTCGCCAACCCGTAAATTTGCATAATCAGGTCTTATATCCATTAATTCACTGATTGACTTTCTGGAATTATCCACGGCCATATCCTCGAATAATTCCCCAACCAGATAGAACAACATAACGGCGACACCTTCCGGATACTCTCCAACAAAGAAGGCACCGATTGTAGCAACACTCATAAGGAAGTGCTCACTGAATACCTGACCTCGTACGATCCCCTTTATTGCGCTTAAAACAACTTTTCTGCCAACAATGATATAGCTTATTAAGAATATGGTAAGTTCAAGCCAGTTCTGGAACTTAAAAATCAATCCAACAACAAATAAAGTTCCTCCAATCACCAGTTCGACTATCTCTTTCTTATGATCTTCTTCATCGTCGTCATCGTCGTCATCTTTTTCTTCTATTTTAGGCTTAGAAGTGTTCTCCACTAAAGCAATTTTCACATCCGGTTCTATTTTTTTTACGATGCTTTCTATCTTCTCCACTAACATAGGAACATTGGTATTCGACTCAGCTTCCCAAGTAAGTCTCTTAGAAACAAAATCTACTGAAGCGAACTTAATCCCTTCAATATTTTTAATTTCTGTTTCTATTTTTGCGGCACAGTTGGCGCAGTCCAACCCATTAAGCATAAATACCTTCGTCGACATGGATGAGCCCCCTTAATATAACGATTAAACGATTGCTTAATCGTTATATTATCATTGACATAGATTATTGTCAATAGAAAAATAAAAAATATTCCGGATCTGTTGGATGCCATGTTTGAGGTTGAAAATCCTGGCCCACCGTTCGTAGCAGATGCCTTTTCCGGCGCGGAGTTTGGCCCGAATGTACACCAGCAGATTGACTCGTTTTCCCGGCGCGGATCTGATGACTTTATTGCGCGGCTTGTGTACCTTTTCCCGGAGAGTACGGCTCGAAGCACTGCTGGCCTGCAGCCAACCGGATGGAGAAATCATCGCCGACCCGCGAGTGGTATTTGCTGAACTGGATCCCCCAAAAGAGGCACCAACCACGGGAGCCGTCGTAACAACCCGCTTCGGGAAGCGGGGGTGGAAATACAGAATATGGCATCGGTTTCCACCATCAGCGATGTTCTGCGCGCGCTCAAAAGCAAATATCTTCCACCGGATTTGCCGGACATTCAGGGGCAATGAAAACTTAGCGCGACACCAATTGATTCTGTCAAGGTGACGGCGTTTTGACACTTACTTAAAAACAGTTGTTATCCCCGCTGCAATGAATACTGGTGAACCGCTCCGGCTCCGTTCTGGCGGTTTACAAAGAACAGATGCTCGTTTTTGTGGAATCTGCCGCTCATCTCATTACATATGCCAGAGAAAAGAACAAGGAAATTATTCTGATTGACCCGGATACAGCGGAGGTTACTCCCATACCGGTGAAAGAAAGGAAGAAAGAAAAAAAACCTTTCCGCTTGTCTTTTCTCTGATTTAGATCTGCTTAGAGTAGGAGGTTCGCTTTCATGGTTCAACATGAACCGTTCCACGGTTCACCTGTAGACAGACTTTCTCCCTGGCGGAAGTGATGCCTTTTTCAGCGTTATTTGATGTGATACAGGTTGGAGGATTTTCCGCCGTTTTCGCGCCACCTCGGCTCTTTGCAGAGATGGCCGCTTTTTTCAAGGTCGGAAATTGCCCGCTTGACCGTGCTTTTGGACAGCTTCAGTTCCCGTGCGATGGTACCGATCGCCGGGTAGCATTTGCCGTCCTTATCGGCTCGGTCGCGCAGGTACATATACACGGCAACCGCGCGGTGAGGAAGCTCAGAAGCGTAAAGGGATGTAAAATACCCCATGATATATCACTCCTATTCAATGCGAACGGGATCTTTTCTTCGCGGAAAATTGCGTATCTCCTGCGCAGGCGCATGCTCGATCCCACCGTGTGCACTGGGTTCACCTTCAGCTATGTCCGGGTCAACCGTATAAGCCGCATTCCTGCGGATGAGTTCTTCCTCCAGCTCGAACCGGTCGGCGTACTCCACCTTCCGGGCCGACTTTTCCTCAACCTCATAAGGTTTGCCGAAGGTGATACCCCAATCCTTAAACAGCTTGAGCCGGGTGCGCATTGGATAAGCGCCGGTTTTCGTCACAACGAATCTGCCCTTGGGCATGGATTTGAGTTCGTCCGGCGAAAGGAGCGGACGCTCGATCATTTCGAGGTTCTGCGAGCCGTCGCTTTTGCCTCGATTAACGGTCCCGCTCATCACCGTTCGGGTTCCCAGCGATTTGGACAGGGTTTCCGCCGACTCGCTGTTGGGCGCGAAACCTCCGAAAATCGTGTCCTGGCAGTTATCCACGATGATGGCGGCGCCTTCTTTTCCGTAATTTTTCTCCAACTGAGCAAGGCTCTGGATGATGGCTGTTATAGACACCCGCCGGGAGCGACTGGATGAGAACATCATCTCGGCTGACTCTATTTTTGGAATGGTCCCTATCTCATCAAGGTACATCATGACACGGTTGGGCAGCTTGCCGCCGTGCTCATCAGCTACGGCAAGAATTTCCCGGTAGAGCTGCTGGACAATCAGGCTGATAATGAAGTATTTGGTGGAATCCTCTTCAGGCATCACCAAAAATATCGCGGACTTGGTATTACAGAACTTCTCCGCGTCGATCGCAGTGTCAAAACACAGAACCTGCTCCAGTTCGGAATCCAGGAATGCGTTGAGCCTGGAAAGCGCCGTGGAAAGGACGCTCTGCATCGCCATATCCGCGCTGTTGAGCGCCGCGCCCGCGAACCATTTTGTCTTGTGGTCGTCCGGAAGATGCGCCATCAGCAACTGGAACAGAGTCCTGCCCTTCACGCCGCTCGGTGCGAGCAGGTCCTGAATCAGTTTGAAGACGGAGACGATATGACGCTTCTCCGGAGGGCAGAATTCCGCGAGCAGAAGGATGACCGAGGTCAGCAGACCTTCCGCCGCGTCGTAAAAGAAGGCGTTCTGGCCGGCCGTAGCGATATCGAAACCTCCCGACCCGATGATGGTCTTCGCCGTAATCTTAGCATACTTTTCGGCCTTTGCCTTATATGCCAGATTTGCATAGTCCCGCAGATAGGCGTCCATGTACCGGTTGACCAGATGATTCAGGTTGAACCCGTCGCTCCGGGTCGGGTTGCGCAGATCAATTACGGCCACGTCGTAACCGTAACACTCTTTTGCGATCCCCCCATAATTGCGATACAGATCTCCCTTGGTATCAATTGCGATACAGATCTCCCTTGGTATCGGTCGTAAGAAAGCTCATGCCGGCCGCACATGCGTATTCGAGGTTGGGATATAAAAAATTTGCGGTTTTCCCGACGCCGGCCGCACCGATCATGAGGCAGTGGATATCGTCGTCATCAATCAGCGCGTAGCCGTGGGGAGCCGTCCGGTCAAACAGCGGCGCTTTATGCCAGCCGATAATCAGGCCCTGTGCGGAGGGAAGGTTTTTGCCCTGCCGCCAGAGTTCCGGCTCAAAAGGGACTTCCGAATAGGTGTGCTTGATTTCGGATTTGGTCGCCCAACGGGCCGTACCGTGCTGGCCGTCGCCCACCGTCCGGGAT
This sequence comes from Caproicibacterium sp. XB2, assembly GCF_044880635.1. NCBI lineage: Bacteria > Bacillati > Bacillota > Clostridia > Eubacteriales > Oscillospiraceae > Caproicibacterium > Caproicibacterium sp. XB2. Next base: position 777,041 of record NZ_CP173227.1, read on the forward strand.
TTGATTCCGTTGAGGGTATAATAATGCGCCAGCAGGGACAGAAGCCCGATGACGGCGAACATCAGAAATCCGGCGATCAGCAGTGTGACAACCGGAGATATTTGCATAGAAAGACCTCCCTTACATGCTCATTCTAAAATTTGGCGCCGCTTCCTCCGGCGCCTGGAGCGGCTGGGACAGTTCCAGCCGGACAAAAAGCTGCGCCTTCACGCAGTCAAGCGCGAGGCGCCTGTAATCCGAAACCAATGCCAGCCGCTCCTGCAGCGTGCGGATGCCGGGTGCGAATAACTGCCGGTCTATATTCACCGCATCCTCGCGAATATCTTCCGCTTTGGTTCGCATCCAGCCCCGGTCCAGGTGGGGCCTGTAGCTGTCCCGCAGGTTTCCGACCAGCTGCCCGAGCGTTTCCGGTCGTTCCATTTGCCGAAGCTCCCGCTGAGCGGCCAGCAACGCGCCCGCCGCCATCTTCTGCAGACAGGCTCCCACGATTTCCGGATTCGCGGCAGCGAGCTTTTCGGAATCGACCAGCGGCGTCAGCCTCCGGTGATATTCCCGAATGACAGCGTTCGGATCCGGAACGGCCGATAGGGTTTCACATGCGGAGAACAGATTCTCGCAGATCTCCGGCAGCAGGACGAGCTTCGGATGCTCCCCGGCAGGGATGGGGGTAATGCCGTGTTTTGCCTTGATATCCTCGTTCCAGTCCTTGTACCGGGATTGCAAAACAGGAATGTCCATATAAGCGGGGGCGTAATAATCGTGTTCCGCAAGGATGTCCTTCAGTCTGCCGGTGGCCTCAATCCCGGCCTCGTCGTGATCAAGGCACAGCACAATCTTTTTCAGGTTCGAATGGCTTTTCAGCTGTTGCAGCATCGCGTGCTCAGACACACCGTCCAGCGTGACATAGCTGTGTTTTTGCCAGTCCTTCAGGTGAAGGGAAATAAAAGAGAGCATATCGATCGGCGCTTCGAACACATAAAGGGTGTCGTCCTCGCCAATGTAGTGAAAGCTGTATTTCGGATCGCTTCCCTCGACATTACCCTTGTAAGGCTCGCCCTTGGTATAGGTGCCGCGCTTGTGCGCATGCCGGGCGGCACCATCCTCATCCAGACCAACGAATACGGCGTTATGGTATTCTTTGTCCTCGTAGATCAGGTGTTCGCGCGCGAAATACGACAGCACGCTCGGGCCGATGAACCGCTGTTTGAGAAGATAGGCAAACACCCGGCGCATGTCCGGATTGGCCTCCGGAAGCGCGAAGTTCTTTTTGGGCGGCGGCGCGCTTTTCGCGGTCTGGTTCCATTCCAGGCCGCCTTCGCCTCCGAGCAGAAAGGTGACCGCTCCGGGGAAATCCATGTCGTAAAACCGTTGGACGAAGTCAATCGCGTGGCCTCCTTCCTTGCGGGAATGCCGAAACCACTCGCTGCCGCGGATCGTCACGCTGTCGTGCCGTTTCCAACGCCACTCATGCCCGGAGCGGACGAGCTGCTCGCCCTGCCTCTGCAAAAAATCCACCAGGTCAACCGAGTTGGCCCTTTGCTTTTCTTCCTCTGTGAACGGGATATAGGACATGAAGGATCCTTCCTTTCAGCGTTTGCGTTTCCCGCACCGGCGAAAAAAGGCCGTCCGCTGATGTACGGACGGCTTTTCCGGCACCATATTGATTTTGGCGGGCGGGATCTCTTTTGCCTGTGGATAATGCTTTTGCATCAGGTGTGCATCTCCTTTTAATAGGTTTGTTCGGGCGCCCGCTCGTCGGGCGCATGGCCCATTGCCATCTTCTTCTGTCGAAGCCGGCGGCGGAGCTTGCTGTCCGTCTCCATGGAGGGGCCTCCGTACAGTCTGCCTTGCTGCTGCCGGAAGATCCGGCTCAGATGGTGCAGGAGCCGGGTAACCGCCAGCATCGGGGACGGATCACGGAACGAGTCCAGATGATTGAGAAAAATTTGGGCGTATGGATTGCCCTGCCCGGCGGAAGCCGTCAGCCATCGGGCGGCGGCCTCGCGGTCGCGGGGAACATCCTGCCCCATCAGATAGAGCTTGCCGAGCATGTACTGGGCATATTGGTTGTTCTGTTCCGCTGCGTCTGTGAGCCACCGGAAGGCGGCATCCATATCTTTGGAAACTTCCTCTCCCAGAAGGTACAGCTTGCCGATCCGGTATTGGGCAAAGGAATTGTTCTGCAGGGCCGCCTTTGTGAGTAAATCCACCGCCCGCGGAACATCCTTTGGCACATCTTCGTCGGCCAGATACAGCTTTGCCAGCGCGTACTGCGCATACGCATTGCCGAGGCCGGCCGAGAATGTCAGCCATCTGGCTGCGGCACCCGTATCCTTTACGACAGCCGTTCCTTCGAGGTACAACTTTCCCAGGGCGTAGGCGGCGTAGGGGTTCTTCTGTTTGGCCGCCGCGGTGAACAGTGCGACGGCTTTTTCCGAGTTCCGCTCCACATACAGGCCGTCCCGGTAGAGCTTTCCTAATAGATACTCTGCGGAGTCATTTCCGGCATCCGCAGCTTTGGTGAGCCAGAAGATGCCACTTTCGGGGTTCGCATAGGAGTTTTCAACCGGATTCAACGGACTTTCAACAGCCAGATAAATTTTTCCAAGCAGACATTGGGCATAGGCATTCCCGAGCTTGGCCGATTTCTCGAGGTATTGCACCGCCGCGCCGATATTCTGTTCCGTTCCGGTGCCCGTATAAAGCATTTGTCCGAGGCGGTACTGGAGCTTATCGTCGCGGCTCTGAGCCTCCAGTTGCTGAAAGCCGAGAAAGGCTTCCCGGAAGCAGGCGGCGGCCGCATCATGATTTTTTGCCGTGCCGATACCGTCGCGGTACATCTTCGCCAGTTCGTAGGACGCATATGGGAAGTGCTGCCGCGCCGCTTTGTCATAGAGAACAAACGCCGTATTGTAGTTCTGTTCCAAGCCCTGGCCACGGTAATACAGGCCGGCGAGGGAATACTGCGCGTACTTGTAATTCTCCGAGGCAGATTTCTCAAACCAGCCCGCCGCTTCTTCATAATCCTGATCGGTGCCGTTGCCAGCCGCATGCATCTTGCCGATGCGGTATTCCACATAGCGGTGGCTTTTCCCCGTTTCAATCTCATAAAAGGCTGTGAGGGCCTTTTCGTACCAGGTGAAAGAAATCCCCGCATCGGCTTCTATCCCCAGTCCGTCTGCGTACATGCGTCCGAGATCATGCATGGCGAGTGCGTTTCCAGCATCGGCTTCTTCTTGAAACAGCCGGAGCGTCTGAGCTAAATCCGGCTCCATATCGTCTTTCCCGTACAAAAATTCACGGGCCTGTTTGTAGCGGTCGCTCCATTCGATATATGGGTGGGGTGTCGCGGGCGGACTTTCAATGGGTTCCGGGCCTTCTGATGTGCTGTCCGGAAAATTCCCGTCTTCTGGGGATTCATCGTCTGGCTCATCCTCCGGCTCATACACCCGATCGGCCTGATCAGCTGCCGTATCCGCCTGAGCCTCAATGCCCTCGTCGCCCTCAAACGTGATCTGCCGTTCATTGATGCGCAGGGCTTCCTCGATCACGATGTTCTTGATGTGCTTGAATTCCTTCTGTTGGGAAAGCGGAAGCGGGCCGGGCAGCTTGTCGGCGTAAGTGTGCAGAACCTCGTTTTGTAGTTCGTACCATGCCTGGTAGGCTTCCGCCACCCGCGCGTCCTTTGACAGCTCATCCACGATCTGATCGACGATGGTCTTGAGCTCGGCCTTGAGGTAACCGTACTGTTTTCTGCCCGAGGTGTATTTCAGGCGTTCGACAAGCCGGGAGATCAGATCTTCAATAACCTTGTTTTCGTAGACACCGGATTCCATCTGCCCGATGATTTCGGAAAGCGCGGCACGGCTCTGTTCGGCGAGCTCGTTGCGGCGTGCGGTCTGCTCCGGATAGATCTGCATCAGGTCCTGCTGGAAGATTTCATGCGCCAGCGTACTCCGCATTTTGTTGATGGCGGGTTTGGTAACGTAACCCTCACGGGGATCGATGGAATAGACGATCGTGTGGCAGTGTGGATGATGGCCCTCATCGTGAAAAGCCGCGTACCAGCGCAGGTTTTCCGGGGAGATCTTCATCTGCTCGGAGAACAGGTTGCGCTGTTTGCGCAGAAGCGCCATCCACGCCGCGGCATGGTCATACCCGAGCCGGGCGGCGTCCTCCCGCCGCAGGCTGATAATCGGCGTCCAGACGTTTCCCGTGTGATGGGAGACTTCCTCCGCCACTTCGGACAATACTGGTGGCGCCCCGGCATCTGAAAACAGGCCGTGCGTGCCGGATTTCTCCACATGAGGGCGGGTGGCGATATATTGCACGTACACGTCCTTTTGCCCGAGCTGATCCAGATTTTGTTCCAACGCCGCCGTGATGAATTCCGAGGCGTTCTCAATGGTAGACCGCTTCTGGAAGTCCTCATATTCGAACAGGTCCGCGGTATCGGGAAACTGAGCCAACAGATCACCGATGAGCCGTTGCTGTTTTGCCGTGGAGGGCAGGGCGCGGATATTCGCCGGAAGCTTCTCCACGCCCTCGCGCGTCGCCATGTATTCCACGAGGTTGGCGGCATGGGTTCCGTCCTTGAGATACCGGCACTTAAAGATGATTTTCGGCATGGCCGTTACTCACCCTTCTGGAATTTCACCACATCCTCGAAGGTGACGGAACCGACAGACCTTTTAACGTCGTTCACGCACTTGCCACGCAGCCTGCGCAACATGGCTTCGTCCACATCTACGTTTGCCGCGAGGATGTTCATCATCATGCTCATCTCGACAGCCAGTTTGAAAATAAGGCGAGCCATCCGGCTTTCCAGACTGTCCACCATTCCGGTCATGGCGGACGTGATGGCGGCGGGCAGATAGCGCACGCCGTCCTCCGCCGAAATGTAGCCGCAGTAGAAACGGACGGCCTTTTCGATGAACTCGCTCTGGCTCTGGCAGTTGTCCTGTTTGTACCATTTCTCGATCAGAGTGCGTGTTTCCGGGTACATCCACAGCGGGAATTTCTTCTTGTTTACTCTTTCTTCCGGCATTGTTTTCCTCCATTCTGTTTTATACAAAAAGGGCCATGACTCCTGTCATGACCCCTCTGTAAAGGCGTAAAGATGCGGGTTTACGGTTGTTTTTTCAGCCGCCGACCCCGGAACCGACCCCAGGGGCCGAAATCCGACCCCGGAGCAAATCGTTCCCCGACCCGCATTGCGGGGCGGTGTGAGCCGCAGCGGGGGCGCACCGCGACCCCGCTGCTTTAACCCGCATCGTTTTCGACCCCATGGTTCACTCCCCGAAAGCGGAGCGTTTGGCTGTGCAGATTTCCGCACAAAGCCCCAGCACCGGGCCTTACCGTCTCACGGTGCAGCTGTGTGACCTCTGCGGAGAAAGTGCGACACGGGGCCACACGGGCGGCGACATGGGCGAGGAGCAGGCTTTTCTGTTTTCAAACCAACGTCTACGGCCTTTGATCCTATGTCGACACTTTACATTCGTATCTCGGGCGCCTGGGTCGGCTGGCTCAGGGAGGGATCATCTGTCAGCAGGTTCCAGCTTCGGTCAGCCGGATGGTAAGGGCAACTTTCGACAGTCTGGCCCCTCAATTCCTCCCAAGTGACCGGGATTTCCGTATTGGTCCTGCAACTGACAGAGCTTGAAGGGTACAAGGCCAGACACCTGACAGGGTGCATACAGAAAGTTGAGCAGGCGCGAATTGTTGCTCCAAACACCCAACAGGGCGCATGATACCGATATGCGATGCCTTCTCGTGAGAGTGCTGACGTCCAACAAGGCGTATGAGCGGAGTTATGGGTCATCCATCGCGTGGAGCAGGCTGTCCGGCACATCCGAAAGATTTGCCTCATCCAGTTGCAGAACAGCAGAGAAGGCAGGCGGGTCGGACGGCGCTTGGTAATCGGTGAAATACCGCAGTCCCTCCTGAATGGTCATGCGGACGATCTTTTCCAGTTTCACCGCCTGGTCATATCGCAGGATACAATCCACAATAAATTCCGTGCGCTGCCCGACGGGCTGCTCATCGAGCAGGCGGGCCGCTTCTCTGTGCCGCGCGGCTTGCAAATCGAAGGAGACATTGAAGCGTTTTCTCATCCTGCTCACCCCAACAGCAGACGATAACCGTCCGCATTGGCGAAGCGGTTCAGAACGGCCACTGTATTGACGCTGCTGTCACGCAGCATGCCGCCGAGCAGTTCCGCGCCGCCACCCGCGAACACGGTGGGGAGCTTCAGGTCGAGGCCCCGTTCCCGCAGCGTGTTGAACAATTCCCTGATATACTTCTGCATCTCCTGCTCCACGGTCTGCCGGATGAAATCCTGATCCGCGTGCTGAATTTTACCGCGGATGGCGTCGGTGACAAGCTCGTCGGTCAGCAGGATGTCCCGCCGCCGCAGGATGTCCTGAATGCGGGTATAGAGCGTAATGGTGCCCATCCGGAGGCTTGTGCAGTTTGATCGGTCCAGCTTGGAGCCATGCATGGTTAGAACATCTACCGTATACCCCCCGATGTCCGCCAGAGTGATGCTGCGGTATGCCCGGAGCTGAGGGTAATACCGGCACAGCGCCGCATGCCCCTGGGCGAACACCTTGCAGTCCGCAATGTGGCAGTGGTAATCCGTTCCTTCAAACCGGAAAGTCAGATTTCCGCGCAGAAAATATTGGCGGAAGGCGTCTTTCTGCATTCCGTATGCTTCGATGGGCAACCCTACGCCCAGAATGACATCGGCTTCCCGAACACCCGCCTTTTTCATGGCGGACGCAATGGCCGGCAACGTCAGAAGAAAGGTATCAGGAGCTTTCGTCTTATCCTGCTGAAACCGCACTCGCTTTTCACCGATGGCGTAATATCTGCCGCCATAGCAGAGCTGCATCTCATCCGTGATGAATTCCTTATCGCTTGCCGCGTACCCGGAGGCGTACAGCATCCCCTCTGAGGATTTGGTGTTGTAGTTTCCGTTATCCACACCGAGTTTGATCACCATCTGAATCACACCTCTTTTGAAAAATATAGACAAGTCGCATGGCCTGCCTCCATATGATTGCTTCTCGGATTACATGCCACTGAGGTTCAGCATGCTTTACCTCCTTCGAAGCACAAAAAGCCGCCTCCCAAGAGACGGCTTCGATCGGTTTATATTAAAAGGTCTCCTGTATGTACGGGGCTTGCTTTACGGCAGATACCCTCTGGGGTTGACTGCCTTGCCGCCGATGCGCACTTCAAAGTGCAGGTGGCTGCCTGTGCTGTGGCCGGTGTTTCCAGAAAGTGCGACGACGTCGCCGGCTTTGACAGCTTGCCCTGCATGGGCGATAATTTGGGAGCAGTGTCCGTACAGAGTGACCAGCCCGCCGCCATGGCCGATTATAAGATAATTCCCATAGCCGTCAGGATCCCAGGCAATCTTGGAAACAGTTCCATCCTTCGCCGCATGGACCTGTGTGCCGGTCGGTACGCCCAGATCGATGCCTGTATGGACAGTGGCTTTTCCGTTGATCGGGTCAATGCGGGGCCCGAATTCCGAGGTGACCAGTGCCCGCCAGTTACTTCCGACAGGGGGAAATCAGGCCGGCAGTGGAGGGGACTTGCGATGAGACGGTAAGCCCTGTGCCGGTTTCGCCCAAAGCTCTTTGATAGATTTCATCGGCATTGGACTTTTCATCGTCCGTGACGGTCCGGCCGAGGAGTCTGTCAAGATTCTTAAAGACCTGATTGAGATCAGTCAGCGGAACAGCTGCGTCATAGCTCTGTTCAGTATGGGTTCCATCCGGATTCTGAACAGTGCGGGTGCGGGTTTCCGTTTTTGCAAAGCAGCCGGCAAACGAATCGTAGTCCACCCCCTGCAGGGAGTCGGCGCCGAAATACAGAGAATAAAAAACAGCCTTGACCCGAGTGGAGTCGAGGCTTCCGTCCCCGGATTCAATATGCAGCTGAGCGATCGCATCGTCCAGCTGGCTGAACGCATCTTGCATTTCTTCAATATGCTGCCGATATTCAGAGGGAACATCCGAGGAGATCGTCCCTCCGTGGAAGGCGAGATTCACAGCGTCGTTGTTGTGTGCCGCGCCCCCGGAGAGAAAACTCATGAGTAAAAGTACGGCAAGAATAAAGGGCATCAGGACAGCGGTGATGGTTACTGCGATCACCTTCCACGTCCGTTTGTCTGTGGCGGCGGCAACCGCCGCCTTAACTGCAAGGGCCACAGCGGGTGCGGCCATGAAGCATTCCTCCTTTGGGCAGAAAAGAACAGACACCCCGGCGGGTAGTAGGGCGTCCGCTTTACGCTCCTATTGCAATAATCGATTGAGCGTTATTTCCATTTCATATTGAACAGACTGCCTTGTTCCAGATCCGGTGATTCCTGTTCGGACTGCTCTTGTTCTTCGGCCAGCCGGATGGACTTTTCCACGGACCTTTCCAGAAAATCCGTATCAAAGTTCGCCGTTTTATAACCCTCCATGATGACTCCCAGGTAGTAATCCGAAGGGGTCCCGAAGGGATGCCTGTCGTTCATGATGTAGACCATGGCCGGTTGTGTCTTTCCCCCAAGTTGCACCGGCAGGATCTCTTTGTGATAAAAATGGGGGTATCCTTCATACCGGTCGAGTGCCTGCTCGTCGGCAGGCCGGATCTTCCATAACAGAATGGGAACATTCGCCCCCTTGAGCGGCTCCACGGTGGCAACCGCCCCACGGCGTCCGCCACGGAACAGCAGTTCATAATCCCTGATCTCGCTTGTTCCAACCACTTTGGCGGTCGGGCAGCGGTAAGCCATCTGCGGAAGGTTAAGGTTGCTGCCGTAAGCGATATACAGCATAGATTTGCTCACAAAAACACATCTCCTTTATATGTTTACATACGCATGACAAGGGCCGGGGACTCGTCCTCCCCGGCCGGTTCCTGCTGTGGAGTGGCCGTTGCAGTCTCCTGTTGGGCTTGGCTTTCTGCGGCCGATTCCAGTTCTTTTTCTTTTTTCTGCCGTAACCTTTGCTTTTGCTGTATAGCCTGCTCGGGGTTTTTCCACGCGATACAGCCGTCCAGATGCTCCAGCAGATGCAGCCGGGCGGTTTTGAATTCATCCCCAATCAGCCCAAGCCGTAAAAGCCAGGTGCGGAAAGTGTATTTTTCATTGGTGCTGTGGGTTTTCTGCCTGCTGGCGCAGCGCTGGTTGAGGGCCTGCGCGGAAACGGCGAGGCAGAACTGGATATATGCCTTGATCTTTCCGGCATGAGTGGTGGAATTAAAAAGCCTGAACTCAATTGTGCCCTTTTGGAACACGCTATGTAAGTTCAGGCAGTGGTAACGGGAATCGTCGTAATGGTGGTAGCTCCGGTCTGCGCCTCCGTACCAGATGCGGCTGACCTCATTGAGCGTTCTGGGTTTTTTGCGATTGAGTTCTTCAAGAAAACGCTGATCGACCTTTCTGCAATATTGGTGCTCGCGGGCAACCTCCACCTGCATGGCCTTATAGATCAGATCCTCTTTCGCAGCCATGATATTGGTGATGTTGCGCAGAGTGTTCGCGTTGTGCGGAGAGGCGTCCACATGCACATGGATCCCACAGCTTTTATCGGCGATCATTCCGGCGCCGCGCAGTTTCCGCACGATTTCCTGGATGATTTCGATGTCACCCCAATGGCAGATGGGGCTGACCAGCTCCACACTGTAATCATGGTCCGCGGGAACAAGCCTGCCTCCTTCTTTTTTCTGACAGGTGATACTGCCGTCGCTCATGACCTTCCAGCGGCGGCTCTCACTGTCCAAAACAGAATATTCGCCGTAATACCCCCCGTCGCGGCTGACGGGATTCCCTAAATGTTCGGACAGCACACGTGCGGCAGCCTCACGGGTCAAGCCTGTCATCTCGATTTCAATCCCGAACCGCTGTTCTTTCATGTCCAAAATTTTTCATCTCTTTTCCGATGATCAGCGGCCTCCGGCCGTACCGAAGAGTTTTGATTTGTACTCCGGTGCGGTGACCATCAGGTTATACCGCTCGTTGCCGCATTTATACAAGCAGACGCCCCGCTGAGGGTAACGGATCAGGTTGTACTCGGATTCCTCGAGCTGCAGGGAGTCGATGTAAAAATGCTTGTCGATGTTGCCAGCGTTGAAGAGGAACGCGTGCGTGGGGATGGAAAACAGCGGCTTCGTCAGCTCCCTGATGCCCTCGATGTTGAAATCTTCGAGATTCTGCGAGGCCAGAATCATGGCGGAGTCCTTTTTCCGTACCCGCTTCATGCAGCTTCGAATATACTCAATGACCACATAATTGTTACCGTTCCCGCCGCCATTGTTGGTCAGGAACAGATACAGCTCGTCGATGCTGGCGGCCGTATTGCCTTCGGTCAGCAGTTTGTCGGACATAAAGGAAAGGACGTTGAACAGGAGAGCGCTCTTGACATTCCGGCTGGCCTGCAGTAATCCCTTGACGCCAAACACAATAAAGCGGTTGGAAGTCACATTGGTATGGCCGTTGAAGAATTTGCTCTCGGCGCCCTGGCACATGGAGTGGAGCCCCAGCAGGATTTCCTGCAGGAGCTCGGCGGTGTAGAGCTGATATTTTGCCTGGTCGTAGCTTTTGTACTCATCCTCAATCAGCGCGTACAGGTCGGAAAGGATGGGGTAATCAGCGGCCTCCAGCTTGCTGAAATCGGTGCGGTCGCTGAGCCCCCATTTTTCATAGAGCTTACCCAGCATGATTTCGATAACATCGATGTGGCGGTCGGAAAAATTCTTGTAACAGCGGAAAAAGTCCTTCAGGAAAGAAACATGCTGGCTGAGCTTTGTCCGCTGCCGGAATGCCTGGGGCGCTTCCTTATCCTCGGGGCTGCCGCCTTCGTCCCAGGTCTTGGGCTCCAAAGGGTTTATCATATATTGACCGCTCATGAGGTCGGCAAAACACCCCCCGAGGTTTTCGGCCAGATCAACGTATTCATGTTCCGGATCGAGGCAGATCACGCTTTTTCCGGATTCAAGGATATTGCAGAGGATCAGCTTCAAAAGGTGGCTTTTGCCCTGGCCGCTATTGCCAAGGATCAAAATATTGCTGTTGGTTTTATCATCGTCCCGCTTGTCGAAGTCCACGATTATATTCGAGCCGAACTTATCGCGGCCCAGGTAAAAGCCATGGGGATCTGTTTTGCCCGAATAATTAAAGGGGTACAGGTTGGCGGCGGAGCTTGCGGGCAGGACCCGCTCAAATTGGCTGGAAAACGCATTCCAGCCTGAGGGGATGACGCTCTGGAATCCCTGCTGCTGGCGGAGCAGGAGTTTATCCACATTGAGCTTGGAACGAATGAGTTCTGTCAGCACTTCGGTTTGAAGCAGACCGAGCTGTTCCAGACTGTGGGCGGAGAGCTCGATGTAAACCGCCGTATGCAGAAGCGGCTCCTTACTCCGGTGCATTTGTGTGACAAGGGTGGTGACGTCTTGTAAATTCGACTCAGCTGTGACGGTTTGTTGAAGATCCTGTGTGCTGCTCCGCTGCATACGGTTTTTGTTCGCAGCATTTGAGATGATTTTCTTTTCCTCCATGGGTGTGACGTGCCTGGTGTAGAGGTGCAGGGTTACGCCGTCTTTTTCTCCGAGATAGCGTAAGATGGCCTGCTCATCGGTCGTCGTCGGGTATTCACGCAAAGCCCAAACGCACCGAAATGTGTTGCCGCAGATAAAATAATCCGTGAAAAACTTGATCACCGAGGGTGCGATCATGTCCAGAAATTCCTGCATGCGGACATCCTCCTGCGGCGGCGTTTTCGTCTTCTGCTGCTTTGCCATTTGGCATCTTCCTTCCCGATTGGATTTTGGATAAAAAAGCCGTCACATCTCTGTGACGGCACGGACCCTCTTGCGGTTAAGCATGGTATAATAAGTGCGATGTTAAATGCACTTTATCAGACATTGTGAAAACGCTGAAACAACTTGGTTTCTAATTTTAGGGTAATGTACTATATATTTCAACGAATGGTACCCCTGAAACGTGGTTTTTCATGAAGCATAGTGGGGAAACGTAAAATGGGAACTCTGTAATTTCAATCTGCAAACAGATGACTTTTAAAGGAGGAGGCCGGAGAATAAGCATGGAGAACAGGACCTATATCGCAATCGATCTAAAATCCTTCTACGCTTCGGTCGAGTGCGTGGAACGAGGGCTTGATCCGCTGACCACCAACCTCGTTGTCGCTGATGCAAGCCGCACCGAAAAAACCATCTGCCTCGCCGTCTCTCCTTCCCTCAAAGCATACGGCATCCCCGGCAGGGCGAGGCTGTTTGAGGTCGTACAGAAGGTCAAGGAAGTAAATGCAGGACGGCTGCGCAAAGCACCGGGACGAGCCTTTTCCGGTGCCTCCTGTAACGATACCGAACTGAAATCCTCACCGGGTCTTTCGTTGGATTATATTGTCGCAACGCCGAGGATGGCCTATTATATAGAGTACAGCACACAAATTTACAATATCTACCTGAAGTACATCGCGCCCGAGGATATTCATGTCTACTCCATTGACGAGGTATTTATTGATGCCACCGCATATCTGAACACCTACAATCTCTCAGCCCGTGAGCTTGCCAAGGAAATGATTCTGGATGTACTCAAAACAACTGGCATTACAGCAACGGCGGGAATTGGCGCAAACCTGTACCTCAGCAAGATCGCTATGGATATCCAGGCAAAGCACATACCGGCTGATAACAACGGTATGCGGATTGCCGAGTTGGACGAAATGAACTACCGACGCTCCCTATGGTCACATCGGCCCCTAACGGACTTTTGGCGCGTCGGAAAAGGATATGCCAAGAAGCTGGAGGAACACGGCCTCTTTACGATGGGGGATATTGCGAGATGCTCTCTCGGTAAACCTACCGATTACTATAACGAGGATTTACTGTACAGGCTGTTCGGCGTCAACGCCGAGCTGCTGATCGACCACGCCTGGGGGTGGGAACCATGCACGATTGCCGATATTAAAGCATATAAGCCAGGCTCAAACAGTGTTGGATCGGGGCAGGTGCTGCAATCCGCCTATACTTTTGACAAAGCGAAGCTGATCGTGCGGGAAATGACCGATCTGCTGGTACTCGATCTGGTGGATAAACGGCTTGTGACCGACCAGCTTGTCTTGACGGTCGGATATGATATCGAAAATCTGACAAATCCGACGATAAAAAAATCATATCACGGAGCAATTACCATGGATCACTATGGACGCGCCGTTCCGAAATCCGCGCATGGTTCAATAAATCTTGGCAGACCGACCTCGTCTACAAAGCTAATATTGGATGCCGTCGCAAAGCTGTTTGACCGCATCATTGACAAAAATCTCCTGATCAGAAGAGTCAACATTACAGCAAATCATGTTGTTGATGAGGGAACTGTTCAAAAGGCGGACAACTTTGAACAGCTTGATCTCTTTACGGATTACGCGGCTGCGCAGGCGAAAAAAGAGGATGAAAAATCCGAACTTGCACGAGAAAAAAAGGTGCAGAAAACAATGCTGGAGATAAAAAAGAAACACGGCAAGAACGCCATTCTAAGGGGTATGAATCTGGAGGAAGGCGCTACCACAATAGATCGGAACAGGCAGATTGGAGGGCACAAGGCATGAAAAGGACATATGACGACATCATCAATCTCCCTCACCATATCTCCGCGACACGTTCCCATATGACCGCTATTGACCGGGCAGCTCAGTTTTCCCCGTTTGCCGCACTGACCGGTTATGAAGCCGCAATCAAAGAAACCGCAAGACTGACTGACGAGAGAGTAGAGTTGGACGAATATGCGAAGGACGCTCTGCGAGAAAAGCTGCAAATCATAACAGATCGGATTAAAGAGCATCCCGAAATCACGATCACCTATTTCCAGCCGGATGCGAAGAAAAAAGGCGGTGCCTATGTTACTGCTGTCGGCTCAGCTAAAAAGATAGACGAATATGAACAGGTTGTCGTTATGACCGACGGCACAGTGATCCCTATTGACGAAACAATCAGCATAGATGGGCAGATATTTGAATTGATGGCGTTTCATGCTTGTGATGAGTGAACAGTATAAATCGGCTTTACGGTTACTCCTTTTGTGGCCTTAGCAACAAAAGAGCGGTATGGTGTCCGGATCCACAAATGCGCACGGCATCGAACGCCATGGATTCGCACAGCTGGGTAAATGCCGATTCAAAAACATTCATAATAGATTCTTTGCGATCCCTCCTGAATCATTTTGGGGGATGGTCTTGCCGTATGATCCTGAATACGGGCTGTATCGGGGGAACTTCGCCTCCCGCCGCCTTAAAACCCGCAATAAACGCTCTGCGGATGCCGGAAAAATGGTCGTTGAAGATCTCATCGGCCTCATAGGTTTCCAGATAGTCGCTCAGCGCCTCGTCAACATCCTTCATCGTTTTACACGTCCTTAACCGTAAATATGTAATCCAAGGGGACCCCTTTGGATACACAATATCCGAAATTCTGTGTCAAGTCTATTACCAAACCCAACAAGAACTGGCACCGCTATTCGTCTGGAATCAACCAACGCTCCCCGTCGAAATCCTCAAACTTTTCAGAGGTGACATTCTGTTCGAAGTAAACGGCCAAAAGGCATTTGATGTCCTCTGAATCTGCGCGTTTGGCGGAGAAGCCCTGTTCCCGCAGGGTCTTCTCAATGCGGTTAAGATAGGAATAAATTTCGCCTTGCTTCTCATTCCGCAGGCGCAGCACGACCAGAAATTCCCGCGCCGTCGCCATCTGCATCTGGATACGATCCAGATGGTTCAGGTCGGCCTCCAACAGAGCACGGATAGCCGGATTCTGTTCCTTTTCAAGCCGCGTGCGCAGAAATTGCTTGTTGCCCTCGAAATTTTCGCGGCTGTTTAAGCATATAAACTCCAATTCCGCAATCCCCTTGAGGACGGTCATCAGCGCATAGATCCGGGCGGACAGGCTTTCTTCAGACAGCACGGAGATATTTGTGGGCTGCACGATAAAATAGACCAGTTCGTCGTTCCGATAGGTTTGCAGGCTGTAATCGGTGATGGCTTTTGTGTTGATCAGCTGGCGGGTGGTCTGCCACTGCCTTGCCTGTTTTTTTGTTTGCCTGCTCATAAGTTTTTGCTCCTTCCACGCGGTCCCATATCAGGCGGATTCGCAGCGTCCGACAGCCCCCATTCAAAATACTGCTGTTTCGTGAGGAAGAAAGCCGCTGCATTCTTGATGAAATTCAAAATGCTGGTGTCGTCGAAGCGGATACTCAAAAAGGCGTAAAGCGCGACGAGGACAATAGGCGGCAGAAATCGCAGCTGAGCCAACGCAAGCACCGCGAGGAGAAGGCCGATGCCGATCACGCCGAGATCCCGCAACTCCCACAGCCAGAGGGTGGGCTTCGCCCGGAGATTATCCGGATAGATATACATGCAATCAGTCCTTTTTATTTCTGATTTTGAGCAAAAAATAAGCGATCCCCCGGAGCACATGCTCCACACAGGGGATCGCCACGCTGTTTCCGAGGGCTTTGTACCGCGCGCTGTCACATGCGCCGGGGATATCCGTCCAGTGATCGGGAAAGCCCTGGAGCCGTTCGCATTCGAGCGGTGTCAGCCGTCGGATGAGCTTTCCGGTTCGCACTGGATACAGAGTGTTGAACGAATAACCGCCGCCTGGATGAGACTGCGGCGTACCGCACAGGTCGCCGTTTTCCGATCCGGCACGGCAGTTGATTCCCGCGATGTCGGTGTCGCACACGAGATCGGTCGCGTCTTTATACTGGCGGGCACTTTGGGTGCTGACCACGCCGTTCGGCGTGTACTCGTCGCTTCGTTGCTGAGAAAAGACACAATGCCGGTCCGCGGTGTTCAGCGTGTAGCTGATGTTTGGTTGAACGCCGATCCCGTTGCCGCCGTTATGATCCTGCCGGTCGATAATGTTGCCGGCGATGCAGTAACTCTGACCGGTAGGAAGGTCGGAGCCGACCCCTTCGCTCGGCTGGCTGATCAGCGGCACGTTGTTGCCGCCCGTTCCGTACCGCGCGGATATTGTGGGCGCCACGCCGTGCGGCCCGGTGTAGCGGGAATCGATCCTGTGGTTTTTATATAACTCCGGTTCGCCCATCACGAGAGGCGTGTGCCCATGCTCTTGCGCCCGGAGCGTACCGGAGAGGTTGCCGCTCAGATCGATGCGGCTCCCGCCCTGATCGTTCAGACACAGAACGCCTGGCACCATGTTGCCGCCTTCGGTCGCTTTAAGGGTCGGCGCGCATTCCTCATGATATCCGATTCCGCCCGCCGCAGCACCGGCTCCCGTGGAAAAGGCGGCGGTCAGTACACATGGATATCCCTGGCCTGCCTGCCCGCCGCCCAATGAAAGGGCTGTATGCTGTTCCGGTGTGAGAAAACACTCGCCGTTTCCTTTGCTGACTACGCCCGCAGACAGCAGGAGGCCACCGGGGTTTCTGCCGCCGTTTCCATCCGCACCGGCAAGCGTCGGAGCGACACTTTTTTCCGTAAAGATCCGCTTCTGCTGGGTGTCCCATGAAGTCAGGCAGTTGGAAGTCTGCGTTTCCTTGGACGGATGAGCGATAAAAGTCTGCTGCTTCATCCCCGGCTGGGCTTGAATGGTGCCGGACACATTATGGAGATTCCGCACCTCGTCCCGCTGGTTGCAGGCAAAGGCAACGAAACTGCCATCCGCGCCTATGTTGACCGGATCCCTGCCTGAATCTCCAGAGCCATTTGCAGCACCGGCGGGAGGTCTTTCCCGCGTTTCCTCGCCCGGCGCAGGATCCCCAAACAGGCGGTCTTGCTCAAATAATATTTCGGGTGCGGTACAGTCTCCAAAATCCGCGACAAGGTACACCCTTTTGCGGCGCTGGGCGAGACCCCAGTATTGAGCGTTGTATATTCTCCAAGCGAGGGAGAATTGATCTCCCATAATGCACCCAGCAGCGTACCACACCCCGCCCGGAGGTCGAGGAACAGATATGGCGCTGTCGACAATTCGGCAGGTTTCCTCCAGCACGATACGGAAATCCTCTCCATCGGCGCTGGAGAAGGCGCCGGGTACGTTCTCCCAGACCATGTATCGGGGGCGAACAGCGTCAGCTGTCCGTCCGGTTCCTGCGTCATGTGTTCTCATCTCCTTGATCACCCGGATCTGTTCCATAAACAGCCCGGAACGCGCGCCCTGGAGCCCCGCCCGCTTTCCCGCAGTGCTCAGATCCTGGCACGGGCTGCCCCCGCAGACCATATCCACAGGGGGCAAATTTGCCCCGTTGAGCTGAGTAATGTCGCCTACGTGAATCATATTTGAAAAATGAAGTTTGGTCACCCGGATGGGAAACGGCTCGATCTCGCTGGCCCACAGAGGGGTGAAGCCCTGCCGGCTGCCAGCGAGGGGAAAGCCGCCTATCCCGTCGAATAGACTGCCCATGGTCAGTGAAGTGCTCATAGCCGCATGCTCATGCCGAAGACAAGCGTTTCTTCCGGCAGGGGACTTCTTTTCTGCGGAAAATATTCCACCGTCCGGTTGACGGGCCCTATTCCTTCATTAAGCCGCCCTGCTTCGGTGGCCGCTTCCTCGTAGGTGTCAAACGTTACCGGCTCTCCATCCTGTTTCACCCACGCCTCGGCGGAACCGCAGACCGACAAGGCGCTGCGGCGCGCCAGAATGCCGTACTGCCTGATGGCTTGTTTTTTCTGAATTTGTTCAGCCGATATCCTGCGGACCGGAATGCCGAGCCGCTTTGCTTCAGCAATTTCTTTTTCCATACCCTCGCTGGTATGATTTCCACACACCCACAGTTCTTCGCAGGAGGCTAAAACCCGCAGCCCCATTCGGATACCGGCTTCTCTTTCCATGGGAACGGCATCGTTCAAAAACTGCGGGTACAGAAGGTGCGGGGCAATGGGTGCGCAGCCCTGCTTCATAGCGTACCGGCACGCGGCTTTGGCAAAGCGGACATTTTCCTCAATGCTCCCCGCGTATGGGGAACAGATATAGACCAGTTTCAAACTTCATCCCTTCTTTTCGTTTACTTCGCCACCGCCTTCGCAATGGTGCGGGTGATAGACACTGCGGTTTGTGCGGCATACGCCGCGCTCATGAGGTTGGCCTTGGTTGACGTATCAAGTCCGAAAGCCCCGGCAATGCGGGGAATCTCGCCGGCCGACAGCATCAGCCCAAGCCCCAGCAGGGCATGGTCTTTGACCACCAGCAGACCGGCGCAGAGGATGGTCGCCTGCAGAAACGTCGTCAGGCACAACCCGACGATCTGTTTGCACCATGATACAAATCCGTCAATGTAGCCGCGCGGGACGCTGAACATATACAGACTTCCCACTGCGATCTGGATCAGCAGGATTCCGCCGCGTTTGAGGTTGCTGAAAAATACTTTAATCACGGCGTACCCCATGAGAATGAGGATAAACAAGATCAGAATGGGGCTGGTAATGGCGCCGAGCCCGCCGAATACATTGGTGCTTGCCGCCTGTTCCAGTGTGCCTGCCGAGTTAAGCCCGGTGATGATTGAGCTTGCAAGGTCGCTGATTCCCGAACCATAACCGGTGATGCCCGCCGTCAGGCTGCTCTGCAGGGATACGGACAGCTTATACAACTCCACCGGTACGGTCGAAAAAAGCCCGACTGCCATAAACCCTTTGATCGCGTTGAGGGCTGTGTCTTTGATGCTGCCGCGACCGGACTGATACTCAATGGCGCACTCGAAAACCGCCACTACAAGACCCGTACCGTATAGTGCCCAGGCCAGGTAAACGAAAAAGAGAACGATGGACTTCACCCAGTCCATGTCGAACAGCTCGGCACCCATGTCACCCATCTGCGCGAAAAAGTTTCCAAGGAAACCGACGATCTGACTATAGATCCAGTCGATAATCTGATTGAGCACGGTTCCAGCTACGAAATTCCAGATGAACACAGCATTCACTTCCTTTGCGCAAAATAAAAAGCCACCGTATGGTGGCTTTCAGAAAAGCAAAAGAGGCCGGTATCCTGCGCTTTTCGACAGGATGCCAGCCTCTCGTTTTTATGTTTTGGGATAGGTCACTTGGTTTTTATAGCAATCATTCCTCTGTCGGAGCCTTTTCCTTGAGCTTTTTTACAAGCTCCGCGGGAGATACTCCGGCCTTTTTTGCCGCTTCGAGAAGTGTCTGGATATCCTCCTGTTCCTTTTTTTCAAGAAGCTGCTTTTTCTGCTCGTTCAGTTCCTTGAGTTTCGAGTCAACCTCAGAAATCTGTTCTTCAATGGTCTTACGGCTGCCGCGAGGCATTTTCATCATCCCTTATATGTAAATTTTACTATAGTATACCGAATTGCCCTTTACAAAGCAAGAAAATAACAAACAAAATATCGGAAACGCCAAGCGGTCTGCTGGTTAGACCTTATAACACCGGGATTAGGCTGACCGGTCAATTGGCTACATCCCGATGACACCCCAGATATAAAGGGGGGCCGTCAAGGTGAAAACTAAGCACGCAAACAAAATGGCTGGCGCGGCCCACTCAAATTGGCCCTGTTTTCTGTAGTCGAAATAAGCCGTGCCAAGTTTTGCAAAGAAGAAAACAGCGAGAATCAGATCAATAGCGGGGAAAACCACTTTGTTGACAACCGTCTTGATCTGCTGGGAAGCAGTCGACCAGGTACTCTGTACCGCCCCCGCCACGTCGCCGCTGCCGGCTGCGGACGCCGTGATACAAAACACGGAGAGCATCACTAAAGCCATGCAAATGAGAATCACAAACTTCTTCCGCTTTTTCATATATGCTTTCACACCTTTCATTGTAGGATAAAATTCAAGGCCGCAGAGCATGATGTCTGCGGCCTTCTTCTTTATCTGCGGATGGTTCAGGGTAATGCCGGGATGGCGCGCCAGTCCGACCACAGGTTTCCCCTAATTGTCACTGAGTCGGTCAGATTCATGCTGAGCATGCCGGTCGGGGTCCAACAATCTTCCAAAAAGGTGTATGGAGTATAGCTTCCGTCCGGCATCCAAAGCGGTGTGAAATGAGTGCGCCGGTTGTAGGTGGAATAGCGGTTGGGGGCAAATTCAAACCGTGCGTTGTACCCGCCGGCTGTTGGGTCCAGCAGGCGCCAATACGTCTTATACCCAAATTCGGGGAAGTAGGTGACGGCGGTTTGAGCGCCAGTTACCGCCGAGGAATGATTGGTGCTGACTGACGCCGCAGCGGTCTGATGGATTCCATATCCGCTTTTGATTGTTTCGTCGGATGCAGTCGGGTCTTTGCCGTCCGGCGTGATGCTCATGGACGCGGAAAGGCTTGCGGAATAGGTGTCGCAGGCAAAGTCCCACCAGCCGTGGTCAACCCAACTGCCGTTGTCCTCCCAAGAACCGCTGGTGTCGTCGCCGTGCCAAATCCAGTCCGAAACCCACACCCAATCGGCATGCCATACGGGCCGCCATACGTTCCATGAGGCCGAAGCTTTTTGTGGATTGCTTGGCATACTCGCCGGGGAATAGCCGCTGTTTCGGTCATCGGCGTTGGGATCAGGCGGGTCATGACCGGAAAGATCCACAATGCTCGCGTTGATTGTGCCTTCACTGGTGCTTCCTCCGCCCGTTGCAGACACATGAATGGCCATGGACTGCGGCGTGGAAGGCGTTGTCCAGCGCACCCAAGCCAGCTGACTGTCGCCGTCAGGATAATATACGTTGCCAACCGCATAGTTTCTGCCGCCGATATTGAATCTTACCGTTACCGGGTGGTCGGGATCCGACTGCCCGCCGCTGACAGTCACCGGTGTGATAACTTCGGTGTTGACATGGTAAGTGTAATTCTGAGTGCTGACCTGCGTTGGCGGTTCGGCTGCGGAAAAGCGGACGATGCCGAGACCGAGAGAGGAAATAATCGTGGAGTCGGACACGCGATCATCTCTGGAACCCGTCCAGGCGGGGTAACCAAGATCCGAGGTATCGAGAAACATAGAAAGCGGCAAATTCTTGTGCGTCAGGGACGCCATCTTGGAACGAAGGTCGCCTCCGAGTCTCTGATCGTACAATGCGGCTTCCGTAGCGGTCATCGCCACCCGTGCGCCATAAAAAGTGAAATATGCGATAGGTTCCAACAGAATTTTGTAATTGCCATTGGTAAGAATCGAGTAGCTAAAGCCAGTCAGGTTTGCAATACTTCGGAGCACCTGTTCGTCAGTGAAATAACTTTTTATTACTTCGATACTGGACTGCCCCTGATCGGAGTTGATGATCTTGGGAAGCGGCTGCGCTGGATTGACATAAGAATACCGGCCGGTATTCAGTGCCAGCGCATGGCCGTTGTTGTAGGCGATCTTGCTTACTTTTCCAAAGTTGATGATAATATTATCCGGATGCCTGTTGGTGAAATCCACGGAAGCTGACGCCACCGCATGGTCGCTGGCCCGGATGACGGTTACTCGGACACCTTCGTCACCGGAGTCCCAGAAATTCTCGTCGCTTCCGTTTCCGAGCCCGCCGCCTCCATGATCGATGTTTCCGTCACTGTCCCCATCGGCATAAGCGCTGAGCGGAGTGCAAAGCGTCAGTAGCAATGCCAGAGAAAGAAAGATGCTGAATAGCCGCTTCATAATCGCCTCCAAAATAAAAAAGACGCACAGCCAAATTATGCCGTGCGTCTTAAATACTGTTTTAAATTTTGAAATTTGACTCAGTCCATCTGTCCGACCTTGTTTCCGTTTTCATACATATCGCTCGCTGTACTTCCCGAGCCACCGCCGCCGTTGTTCGTTACCCATCCAAATCCGGGGACATAGATTTTCCCGTCTTTTTTCTGAAAGTTTTTATCTCCGGATCCCTTGCCTGGAGAAGTATCCTTCGAGCTATACGTCGGTGCCTTGGACGGATTTGTAGTGCTGCCCTGTGCGGCGGGTTTAGAGGAAGGTGCCGCGGGTTTCGATACATCGGGTTGTATCACTTGATCCGCTTTGCTTGAGGTCTCCGGTGCCTGAGAGGATGCGGACGAAGAAGGCGCCGTGCTTTCCGTTGTATTATTATCCGTCCCGATAGGTGAGACAGTCACTTCGCTGGAGGAGGCTGAAGAGGACGGTGTGACGTCAACGTCTTTGGCTCCCTCGGCCTTAAGCTGATAGGAAATCCCGATTATCACAGCCACACACACCACGCCGATGCCGGCGATAGTCAATGATCTTTTGGCTTTATCCGATAATTTCTTCATGGAGTTTGACCTCCTTTTTTCTCTTTTCCGTTTGTTTCCTCTTGTTTCACACACTATCACAGAAAGGGTAAAAAGTCTATTGCTACTGCGATTTTTTTAGAAAACAGGCATATATTTTGCCCGAACTTTCAATTTGGCGTGCATTGGAGGAAGCGTCTTACCGCCGAAGCTCACCGGTACTTCCAGTTGGATCGTCGCGTCGGCCATAAAGACCGGACTGTTGGCCGGATTGGAGGGCGCCAGAGGCGCGTTTTGTATGGTTACCGACAGGCCGGATATCTTGAATTCCTCCGCGCCGCCCGCTTCCTTCACATGGGCTCCGCTTTCATTTGTAAGGCCGAGGTTCCGATCAAGCCGACCATAAATATCGCCGGTACTGACGCTTCCGACCCAGGAAGAGCCGCTGGGCCGATATCCACCGGAATATCCCTCACGGATTCCGTGATAAACGTTGCTGTAATTGTCGGTTACGGTAGCGACGACGGCAGACTGCACCGCATCCCGGACGCCCGACGCGATGATGCATAGACGCAGGTATTCGGAGATCCCGCACAGGATGAGCACCAGCGCGAGGGCGACCGCCACAACCAGCGGGAAGGAAAACCCGCGCCGGTCTTTCAGAATATGCTTCAGTTTTTTGCGCACGTTTTCCTTCACCTCATTTCCAGTAAATTTCGCTTTTCCCGTTGGCCTTTCCTTCCAGATTGATCGGAAAACTGCCGAATCCGCCGAACAGTCCGATATTCGCCTGTGCGGACACCGTCACTGTGAATTCCTGATCGAGCGGGATTTTACCTGTCTTTGACCAGTCGACAGACGGGTGCAGCCCGGTCTGTTCCTCCAGTTCCCGCGCCCGTGCGTCCGTTTCCGTACCGACGCGGCCTGAGATCTCCGCTTCCCGGCACAGCTCCGTGGCAAAGGAGTCCAGCTGGTTTTTCTCTATATACACGGGAAACAGTTTGACCGCGAAAGCGATGACCAGCATGGCGCAGAGCACCAGCACCGCGATGTCGATATAACCTTCCCCGCGGCGGGAGCGGAGCCGTTTCAGCACAGTTTCACCCCCTGCTGTTCCGGAGGGTGAAAATCCTCGTCAAGTTCATAACTCTGCTCTGCGTCGCTGCGGTCCGCGACCGACCAGAGAACATGCTCCATATCCTCATCGGGCGCATAGGATTCTTCCTCCATCCACTGATCCCGCACAACCTCCAGAGGGTTCCGGAATCGGAGCAGATATTCCATGTCCCTGAAATGGCTGGCCCGGAGCGCCTTGTATACCGTTTTGGTTGCGGCGATTTCCTCCGCTTTTTCGATCAGGGTCGGT
The DNA here is from genome assembly GCF_044880635.1 of Caproicibacterium sp. XB2. NCBI lineage: Bacteria > Bacillati > Bacillota > Clostridia > Eubacteriales > Oscillospiraceae > Caproicibacterium > Caproicibacterium sp. XB2. The sequence continues at coordinate 800,571 of NZ_CP173227.1, forward strand.
GTGTCGAGATTTAACCATCCCTGCACAAAGGCATTGTAATTTTCATCGAGTTTTTCCTGAAGCTCCTGCAGCGTTTTCTGATGGTCCATCTATAAACCTCCCTTCCTCACATACATGGATATATTCAGGATCCCGGGCGCCTTGTTTTCCGCTGGATGCTGTCTGCACCCGCGTCATATCAGCGGCGGTTCGCCGCTAAAACATGGTGCCGAGGGATTTCATGATTGAGATCGCCATGACGGAGAGCCATGTGAACAGGAAACACATCAGCATCACAAAGGAATAGACGCGGATCTTCGGCGGAATTTTAAGCGCCTCGCCGCGCAGCCGCTGGAGCTCCAGCGCCTTGAAGTCGTGATCGAGCATCTGGAAGTATACCGCCCCGTCGTCGCCCCGCAGCACCCCGATCAGGCCGCGCGTCACATCGGATATACGAGGCGAATTGAACCTGGCCTCAAAGCGGGTCAGCGCCGCCTCATAGGAGGAGGAGCGCATGTCGGCGGTCAGGATTCCCAGCTCATTTGCAAAGGCTTCGCCCGCATTCTGCTTGTAATGCTCCAGCATCGCCAGCACGTCGCGGCTGGATTTGAGGGATTGCTCAATGGTCGCCACAAAGCGGGGCAGCTCGCTTTCAATCTGCTCGCGTTTCGCCTTGAGCTGCTCGTCCGCCTTTCGGATTTCTTTGAAATATACAAGGGCGGCAAGCAGCATCAGCACCGGAGCCAGCAGCGGAAATAAGAACAGACAGGGGATCACAAGGACAACGATCACTCCGCCTTTCACAATGGCATACGCGGTGTAGACCTCCGGCGTCATGGGAATCCCCGCCGCTTTGAGGGTGTTCTCCAACCGGCTGCGTTTATATTCGTCCATGCGGATAAGCCTTGCCAGCTTGCCGGCACACGTCATGAGGTAAGCCTCCACGCTTTTGGCGGCTTTTTTCCGGGGCTTCCCGGCGCTCAGCAGAGCCTTGGCCGCGGCCAGCGTCGGAAGCTTCAGCAAATCGGATAGAAGGAAAAACAGCCCCGCCGCAAGCAGGGCTGCAAAAAGAAACAGCAGACCCGTCATCCACGTCACCTCCTGTAGCGGATGGGCTTTGTCAGTTTGATCACGAAGGCACTGCTGATGAAAATTGCCGCGGCACAGGCCGCAAGGACGATCTGGCCCGCGAGGCTGTGCATCAGCGCCGCGTACCAGCTCCGGTTGAGGAAATACATGAGCGGGATGTTGCCGACAACCAACAGCGCCATGATGACGAATTCCTTTCGCGGTTCAAACACCAGGTAGTCCAGCTCGGCGTTGACCACGCGGACGTCGGAGAGCTTGGTAACAATCGGCGTCAGCGTGCTTTTCAGGCTCCGATCGTATTGACACACGGCGACGGCATCGCACCATTCCTGAAACACTTCGTTTTGAATTTTGGGCTTCATCTCCCGGATTGCCGCCTCCATGTCGGGGTCGATGAGCTTGACCCGCGCGGTAAATTCCGCAAAAACATTCTTCACCGGCGGGTTCAGATAGGGCAGGTTTTCCTCTATCGAGGTCATCAGATCCTCATTGCGCAAATAGGCCGATGTGACAATGGAGAGCGCCGTTTCCAGTTCGGTAGCGACGTTCTTTTTGAAGTGCTCCGCCGTTGTCCTGACATAGAGAAACGGCAGAAACGCAAGCCCCACCGCCAGAACCGGCACAAGAAACACATTCTGCATCAGAATGGCAACGCACGCTCCGAAAGCGAAGAACAGGAGCGACGCCGCACAGACCATGGAGAAGCGTTCGCTCCGTCCGGTCATACGGAGGATTTCCTGCGCCTCGCTGATTTCACGGTGCAGGAATGACGGCTTTTTTCGCCTGGTGGTTTCATTGATCTTATCCCGGATGCTCCGGGGCCGTTTCAGCAGAAAGCCGAACAGCCCGTCCGCGAATTCCAGCGGCGAGATCTTCAGGATCATAAAAGCGCCGGCGATCAGGCCGGCGCAGGCAAACAATTCTATTGCGGTCATGCGGCCTCGCCTCCAATCTGCAGGATCCGTTTGAGGATGTCCTGCGGCATGCCGTTTTCAATGAGCTGCCTCTGCAGGCTCGGAGAGATACCCTGTACCACGCTGTGGCTGCCGCTGATGATGAACCGGCCGTCTTCGATACGGTTTTCATTGATGGCGAACTGGAAGATGGGGCGGAAATTCCTCGCGCCGTCCGGCAGGATTTCGCACTCCATCACTTCCATCACACGGCGCTGCCGGTTTTCGAGCTGTTTACAGAATACAATCAGCGGGAACGCCTCCGTGACATAGCCCATGAGGGTCGCGTCGGGCGTATCGACGGCGCGCTTGCACAGGGATACCATACGGGAATAGGTTGCCTGGCAGGAGTTGGCGTGGATTGTGGTGACGACCGCGATGCCGGTGCGGGCGGCCTCCTGCGCCGCGTCCGCTTCGGGCCCGCGCATTTCGCCAACCACGACATAGTCTGGGTTGAAACGCAGGGCGATATCCAGCAGGTCGGTCTGGTCGATGCGCTGCCGGCCGTTCTCGCTGTCGCGCGTCAGCGTGTGGATGACGCTGTTGCGGATTTTCCCGTTTGCATCCCTTCTCACCAGTGAAAGCTCGCGGCTCCCGGATTCAATGGTGAAAATGCGCTTATTGTCCGGTATAGTGGTCAAGAGCCAGCCCGCAAGTGTGGTCTTGCCGGATCCGGTTGGCCCCGCGACGCAGATGGAAACGCCGTAACGCAGGCACTCGGAGAGAAAATCCAGCATGTCCTCCGTCGCCGTGCCGAGACGGATAAAATCATCACGCCCCATGTTCTGCGGGTTGACAATCCGGATGGACGCGGCCACCGCCACGTCCTCATCCACCAGAGGATCCTTGAGCGTTGCGATGCGGATGTTTTTGCTCAAATGCCCCAGCACGGCCGGGCTGGCATTGTCGAGCACCATGCCCGATATGTGGAGCATGCGGCGGATGACGCTGACGGCGTGCGCCGGGGAATCGAAGCGTTCATCGAGTTTTTTTATGCTGCCGTCGCTGTACTGCACCTCCACGTCGTCCCAGGCGTTGACGTCGATTTCTTCAACGCCGGAGCCGAAAATGTAATGGGTCAGGAAACCGAACTCCGCCATTTCAGTGTGCAGCGCCTCTACGAGCCGGGGCTGATCCATGCCGGCGACGGCGATCCGGTTTTCCCGCACATACTGCGCGATGTACCGCTTGAGCTGCGCCTTGGATTCAAGGCCCGCCCCCGCCGAAAGCAGAGAGGCGTAGTGGGTGGAGATATACCCCTGAACTTCCCGCAGAACCTCTCCGAAGTCTCTGGATTCGTCCGCGGGTGTAAAAAACAGGTTCTGGCTGTCTGTCATATGAATGGGCTTCAAACGTCGAACACCTCCTTGCTGATTTTCTGAATTTCCCTGCGAAAGCCCCGGCTCTCCTTGAGCGACAACTCCCGGAACAGATCTCCGGCGAGCATCTGGCTTTCCAGCTCGTCGGAATGTGGAATTTTGAACGCAACGTTTCCGAGAACCTGTTCCATGTTTTCGCTGGCCTGATTGGGCTTAATGTTGCTTGCCGCCTTATACTGCTTCTCCGCATCCCATTTGTTATCTTTGAGGAGCGGAAGCTGGGAGGACAGGTAGCTGACGGATTTCAGATCGCAACCAACCAGCCGCAGAACGGCGTCGGACTCCATGAGCGCCACCGCTGACAGGATGTCATGGGCGATGGCGCTGCCGCAGTCGATGATTACATAGGGCGCGACCTCCCGCAGACCGGCGATCAGTTCCGCCGCAAGCTCGGAGGTATATGGCGGGTAGGTAAAGACGTTTTCTCCTTTGCGCATTCCGAGAATACTCAAGTGGCTGATGCGCTTATGGGTGATGCAGTTGTGCCGGATCAGGCTTGCGGTGATATGCGAAGCGGCAAGGACACTCCCAAGGGAGCACTCGCACTCAAGGTCCGCGGGCGGGCAGATGCAGGGCAGCATGGGAACCGTGCTGTCACAGAGCAGAAGCAGCACGTTGCGGCGCTGATCCGTCAGGTATTGGGCCAGCTTGACGCTGACCGTGGTTTTTCCGGAGGAGGGGCTTCCCCATACGGCCAGAATTTGTGCGGAAGGCTCCGGCTCGGGATCCGCCTTGGACGCGCCGGAGCTCCGGGAGAAAAGGCTTCCGGTCTGAAAATGGAACATTACTGTCCCCCCTCGCCGGAGAAAGCGGCGGTCTGGGAAGAGCTGCTTTCCTGAGCCGGGCCGGAGGAATCCGTCAGCGCCGTACTGGAGGCGTCCGGGTACAGCTCTTTCAGGGCCTTGTCCTGTGCGTCCAGGAATTTCTGAGCGTTGTCCTTGCTGCCCCGGTAGACAAGGGCAAGGTGCAGTTTCCCGTCCGCGTCCAGCCCCGCGAGGATGGCGCTCTGCTCCGGTGTCGCCAGCAGGGTGACGGTGCTTGGCAGATTCTTCGCATCATTCGTCGTTGTGCCGCCCGACGATGCGTTCTGGCCGATGTTTGCATTGGCATCCGCGCCCTCACTGGTGGTCACGCCGATGACTTCCACATACTGCAGTTCCTTCGGAGTGACGGTGCTGCCCTGGTTCTGGTAGTCCGGGGCGAGGACAGACACAATATCTCCCGGCAGCAGTTTGCCTGAAACCCCTTCCGCAAGGGTTTTAAGCGTCACGGAAATAGCCTGCCTGCTCCCGTTCAGGGCCGACAGATAGGCGTTTGACACGGTAGGAGTTCCGGTGACTTTCATGCTGAGGATATAGTCGCCGGGAACGAGCTCTGCGGCGGCGTATTTTCCGACAACACTGTCCGGGCTTTTCAGTACATTTGAAGGCAGGTTGTAACCGCCGACTTCCAACGTCTGCACCATGTCTTTGGTAATCTGCTGCCCGGCCTGGATGTCCTTCGTGACGCGCACAATGCTTGTCTTATGCGAAACCCCGGCGTTAAAAAGGGGCGTGACCGCAAAGCAAATGAGGAGTGAAAGCAAAATGCAGAGCGCCCCGAGAACGGTGCGGTTTTTGAAAAAGCTCACGAGATAATCCCTCCAATATTCATAGAAAATAGGCCGCGATAAAGCCGAATGAGATAAAAGGCGCAAGGGGGTACGGCTGGTTCAGCACCTTTCCATGCGGCCTGTACTTCCGATAGATCCGACAGCCAACGTAAAAAAAGAGCATGGAGCTGTAGGCGATGATCTGTGCCCACAGCCCATGCTCAAATCCAACGACGGACCCGGCCGCGATTGTCAGCCATACGTCTCCGAAACCCAGCCTGTCCTTACAGATCAGGGCGAGGATAAAAATTGGGGCGCCCGCGAGGGCGCCGAGCAGCCTGATCGGGTTAAAGACGAGGAGCCCGGCCAGGAATATGCCGGGAATGTCGCCCCTCGGGATCTCCCTGTTTTTGAGATCGCCGGCAGCAGCCGCCGACAGCAGAAGAAAAAAAGCGGCGGTTCGTATCCAGACCATGGCCTTTACCCGGCATAATTGAACATATCTTTGATTCGCTGGGTCACGGTCGGCAGAATCGTATTGCCGAACAGGGCATACAGGCCGGCGAGGAGCAGCGCACCGATGACGACGGCAATCAGGATTTTGATGGCGCTGTCAACGAATCCTTCCGCCTTCCGGGAGGATACTCTGGCATAAAACCGGAGCAGCTTGCACGCGAACTCCTTTTTCGCGCTGGATATTTTCTTTTTCATGACATACCTCCGTTATTCTGTTTATACTTTGGGGCGAAAAGATGGCGGGCGTCACACGCCCGCCATCTGCATTCCGGCTTCCTGCTTCGGAGCCTCGGGAAGATGCTGCCTGAGGGCTTCCTTCTGCCCCTGGATCAGCGCCTGGTGATAGGCGTCCAGCACCGCGCCGTTGAGCTGCTCCCGGAATTTCTTGGTGACCGGGAAGCAGATGTCCCGGTACTCGCCGTTCCCGGCCCGGTAGCTCGGCATGCTCACGAACAGCCCCTTGCTGCTTTCGAGCACCTTGACATTACGGATAGCAAAGCAGCCGTTCAGGTTGACTGAAGCGTAGGCTTTGACATTGCCCTCCGGCCGGATGGAGCCGATTTTCACATCCACCTGCATGGGCTGCGCCGGACTTTCGGGGGCGGCGGCCGGTACATTCTGCAGTTCACTCATGACTTGTTCCTCCTGTGTTTTCAAATTTGGGTATAAAAAGACAGCCTTCCGCTGTCAGTGGAAGAAATCCGTTTTCAATCTGTAAGATCGAAAAACAGCGAAAGGCTGTGAACCGAAGTGTAGGCTTTATCCCAGGCAAGACCGTATTTCGCCGTTAACTCCAGTGTTCCCGCGGCGCCGTTGGGGTTCAGGACACCGAGAGGAGTCTTGTCTGTGATATCTGAGGCATAGAGCGGGGCTGTCCGGTCGATCTCCGACCATGTGCCGCTTCCGGCTGCTGTTTCCCTGATCCCAAGCCCGAGGGCAATATTCGATCTGGTCTGCACGGTTGTCAGCTTGCTCCAGTCCGCATACTTGGAGGGCGATACGTCGTTCAGCGTGAGCGAGCCTCCGGTGGATGCGGACAGGCTTTGAACGGAAACCCGAATGGGGATCGTGGAATTGTTGACGATTTGGACATCTGGCGCCGTAAAAGGAGCCGCGCTGTTGGGGTTGATCGCATAGCCGACGCTGACCGGATGTGTGACGGAAACGAGCTCGTCCACATGATAGGTCGAGACTGCTGAAACATTTCCTACGTTGTCGGCAGCGGCAATGTGAACATAAAAACCGCTGCCGGATGGCCGCGCAAAAGTGTAACTTCCTGCTGTGGTGGTGATGGAGCCGTCAGGAACCCCGGATGGGTTATTGTCGACGGCAATGGAGTAACCCTTCATCCCGCTTTCGATGCTGGTACTGATGGTAGGCGAATCGTATTTCATACCATCGTTTTCACCGGTGCTTTCCACATAATACTGATAACCAGTAGCATTGTCCTGCGAGGAGTAGCTGACCGTGTATTGTGTTCGCCCGGAATTATGGGTGATGCCTGAAATGGCTGGCGCATCCGGTGCGTCCAGATCCTGCCCCTTGTGATCAGACCAACTCGTATCGGTGGTGATCTGGCTTAAATAGAAAAGCGTGTTCGCCGTCACCCGCTGCTCATCGGGGGTAGCGTCGCCATTGGAGTGACCTGTCTGGATCATTGCGGCATTGCTCCAACTGGTGAGATAGAAATTGTTGGTGCCCAGACCCGAGGTAACAAGGGTGCTGTTCGGATAGGTAAAAGGCTGCTGGTAGGTCATCCAGATGTCGCCGAAGGCCATCTGGTTGGAGTGAGACATCGGCACGTTCAGCACCGTGCCGATGTCCCCAACCTGCCAGGGGTAGTTGGTCAGCAAGCCTTTTTTGAAAACCTTGATCTGCGTATTACCGAGTATCGTGTAATGGCTGATGGTCTGAATATTGCAGTAATGGGCCAGCTTAAAAAAATTCGGCATGGAGATGGTGTCGTTATTCACCATCGTATCATGTCCGAAAAGAACCCCTCTGCCGGTTTTTATGAAAGCATCGGTAACGGTTTCCGCCGCAGCGGAGAGATCCTCGCTGGCAAAAGCGTCCCACGCCCCGAAATAGAGGGTATCGTACTTATAAGTCCCATCTGAATTTTTCAGGTATGAATTTGGGCTTGCGTTGAAACTGGTGATGGATACAGGGTCGACCGAAATCAAGCCTTTGCCGAAGCCTTTGGGGTCGTATTGGTTCGGAGTTTCCATCCATATTTTCAGCGATGCGGATTTCGGAAGGGTATAGTTCTGCCCCTGCCACGTTGTAAAGGTCACGGTCGGCGTCACGTCGGGGTAGATGTTCAGCACTTTCACGCTGGCCTTTGATGGAATACTTTGGAACGTCGAATCATGGGATGATTTGCTGTACAGCATGTAGCTGTACGGCTGGCTTTTGTCGCTGTTTGTCCAGCTCAAAGCAACATAATTTGCTGCGGGATTCGGCGTTGCAGAAAGTGTCAGGGTGGTTGCCGCGGAGGCCGTGATGCCGGGCAAAATGGACGTGAACAGGAGAAAGCAGGCAAGGAGCGGGACGCAACACAGGCGCTTGAAGCAACGCATGAAGAGTTTGACCTCCTTTCCGTGGGACAGACAGCGGCCGGAAACTGTGTGCCTCCGGTCGCCTGTCCGTTATCGGTTATGTGAGCTGGAATAGGAACACGAGGCTGTGGTTTGCGGTGTAGGCTGCGTCGAAGGCAAGGCCGTAATCCGCCGTAAGCGTCAGGATCCCGGTCGTGGCGGGATTCAGCGATCCGACCAGCAGCGGCGACGGGGTGGTCGCCCAATGGGTGGCGGTGCTGTAACCGGAGTTCCAGCCGGTGGAGTCCTTCGCTTTCACGCCGAGCGCGATGTATTTTTTGGAATCCGCGTTGTTCAGTGTATTCCACGACTTGGACGCGGGGTCGACATCGGTGAAGGTTAGCGTACCGCCGGATGCCGCGGTGAGGGACTGAACGGTGACGTTGACCGCCGTTTTGGTGTTGTTGGTGATCCCGATGTCCGGCGAAGTGAATGTGCCGGTGTCGGGGCTGATGGCGTAGGCGACGTTGATGGGGTGCGTCACGCTGATCGTCAGCGGCGAAATGGAGCCGTTGATGGTTACAGAGCCGGTGACGCTGCCGGTTCCCGAGTCGGTTGTGGTGGTCGCGGCAAACGCCGGAACCGCCGCGAGGGAAAGCATAGCGAGGGTGACGATGCCCGCAAGCAGTTTTTTGATACCCTTTTTCATTATGGGGAATCCTCCTTATAAATCTGATTGTAAGCCGGAAATCCGGCTTTATGAAACGGTGAGCTTGAGGCGGTAATCCGCCTGACCAAGCAGTGACTTGGTATCCGTGCTGTAATATTTGATATTTGCGATGACGTCGTAAGTACCGGAGGCTACTTTCTGGGAGAGGGTGATCTGCTCAATATGCTGGCCGGGATAGATCGGCACCGATTCCGCGACGGTCTGTCCGTTCAGTATGACAGCGCACTGCTCAATCACCTTGTTGGATGCCGGGTTCTCCACCGCCCATGTGCCGACTGTTCCCTTGACGCCGCTTGAAAAAGCGATCTGCTCGCTCACCTTGTCGGTGACTACGACCTCCTTTTTCCGCAGCTCGGACAGGATCTCCTGCCGGGATTTTGGGACGTACCCGCCCGGTAAGGCGTTGCCGTTATCGTCGAGGGAAGAAGAAGGGGCCGATTGGCTGGATGGGGACGGGCCGCCATCATTCGGTGTCCCGGCATGGCAAAAAGAAAAAGTGATGCCGATGATCGCAAGCAAAAGGATGAGCAGGATAATCAGCAGCACCCTTTTGCGCTTTTTATTTTTTTCCTTTCCGTCGTTGTTTTCGTGGTTCATTCCACACCTCCGTATTTTGTTTGAAATTTTGTAGCGCTCTTCAAGGACTCAGGGCGGGTCCCTGGCGCATCTCCTGCCCGGGTGGGCCAAATCCGATCTCTTTAAAGCCGAAATGGTCGATATAGTGGAAGGAGCTGCCCGTTTCGTCGTACAGCTCCACCACGTCCGACATGGAAAGGCTGTGCCCCTCGTAACCGGGCGGATGATCGACGTTGAATTTGGTGTAGAGTTCCTCCAGATCGTTGGTTTCCACCTGCCCGTCGTAGGCAATCTGGTAATTGCCGGGATCCGGCTCGCCGAAGTTCTTCAGCAGCTCGTCGTAGCCGACGAATTTCATGCGGACATCCACGTCCGGCTTCAGCTGCCATATCCGGCAGCTTTTCAGCGGCGGGCGGTCGGGGAAACCATGGGCCCGCCCGGCTGCGGGGACCTCCGCGCCCGCCGCCGAGGTTTCTCTCGCGGTGGTGAGTCGGTCGTAGACACCGTTGGTCCATAGAGTCTCGAGCTTCTCCTTTGCAAGAAAGTCCGAGAGTTCATCGCTTTGGAAGATGGGGTCGACCACGGCCCTGCCGTTTTCCACATAGCCCGCTTCATTGCTGTAATACAGGACGCGGCCGTTTCGGATTTCAATATTCTTCATTGCCGGATCGCCTCACTTTCTCGGAAACTCACGGTTTCATTTCCATCCCGCCGGACTCGGGCGCGTTCGGCGGCGTTTGTTCTTTATTAAAACGCTCGATGTCCTCCCGCGTGGGGAAAGTGACTTTGCCTGCGGTCATCTCGAACACACAGCTGTCTTCGCTGTCGCAGATCATGACGCGGTGCTGGTATCCGCGCTGCGTGTCGATGTACTCCCGCACCTCCATCTCATCGGAAAGAGGAACACCCGCGGCATAGCGCCCGTCCGGCAGGAAGCAGTAACCGAAAAATTGCGGCGCCTTGGGAACCTCCGAATCCAGGGGCCGGATCTGTGACAGCTGAAGCCGCGCGCGGTCGGGAAGCAGCTCGGTTTTCAGCAACCCAAGGATTTCGCTGCGTTTCCGGCGAACACATTCCCCGTTGGCGAGGGAAACGGCGCGCACGGAAGAACCGTCGGGCTCGTCCGGGCCGCTGCCCCATCCGCCTTCGCAGAAGAGGAGATGACGGATACCGCGCTGATCTTGTGGCAGTGCTTCCGGCTTGAGGACGACCACAGTTCCGGCAATGAACATGCCGGTTCCGGTTTGGACGCAGTCTTCCCCGCCATAGGCCGATTTCTCATCCATGGCGGCCTTCCTTTCTCTGCTGGATCAGCTCCAGCAGCCGGGCGGCGATGGCGATCTGGCTATCCTCCGGCATCTCCCGGATGGCGGCGTGCACGAATGCTTCCACCGCCTCCGGAGATTTGTCCCCAACCTCGACGATGTTGACCTTTTTGACCGACACCCGGCCGTTCTGAACATCCAGACGGACAATGTCGCCGTAGTCCATGCCCGCGGCTGAGCGCGCTTCCCGCGGGATCAGCACGCGCCCCTTGGCGTCGAGGATCTTGTAAATCGGCTTATTCACGGAAATAACCTCCTTCCCGCATCACATTCCGAACCGTGCCGGGGTTGAATCCGAGATCACCGCACAGCCTGCGCAGATCGTCCGGCAGACTGTCGAGAGGGTTGAGACGGCCGGGCGTTTCGTCCGAGGCCGTAATGACGATCTTCCGCTCGCCGCAGACGGCGTCAAGCTCGTCGCCGGCGCGGAACCCCGCCTGCGCCAGCATCTCCCCGGGAAGCACAACTTCCTCCAAAGCCTCGTTGTCAGCCGGATCCTGTTCATCCTCCACGCCGTGGCGGGAAACAAACTCCCGCCACAGAGCCTGCAGAGTGTGCGAATCGTCGCAGATCAGGGCACGGATTTCATCGCCGGGGGAAAGTTCCAGCTGAATGGAGACTTCCTCGGGAATTCTGAGGCGCCCTTTCCGGTCGACGGCGGCGCTGGTTTCAAGTAATCTCATTGCATTTTCCTCCTTGATTTGAGCCGTTTGGTCATAAAACTTCATGCGCGGATTATCGCGCGCCACGATGGATGCAAAAGAGGCGGGAGCGCATGAAGTTTTTGCGCATGTGGCGCGGTTGAATTTATTTTTTTGCTATGCTTTTGCATAGCAAAAAAGGCCGGCGTCGGACGAACCGAAGAGATTCATCTGCACCGGCAGTTCGCGCAGTCTTTCACTGGTGTCATAGTTGGCGATAAGGACTTCGGCGTATTCGCAGCCGCCGTCATACCGCTGGGCAAGGTTGCTCAGGCGGCTGATCGCCTCGATCTGAAAGTCATGGTAGAGCTCACGGATGAATGCGCAGTCGTTATAGCTCACCAGCCATTTCCCCTTGCAGGAAGCGAGCGTGTCCCGCAGACGGTAATGGTCCTCGAGGCCAAACGCCACGGCGTAATGACCTTCCGTCTGGTAATACGGCGGGTCGCAATAATAGAAGGCGTCATCCCGCTCGTACTGCCGGATGAGGGCCTCAAAGTCTTTGTTCTCTATAACCGTGTCGCGGAGCCTCCGGCTGCCTTCCCACAACAAATGGAAGGTCTTGCGGATATCGAAGGGCTGGCAGCCGTAGCTGGTGCAGCCGCTGCCGTAGCTCAGGCGGACGAGTTTGTAAAAGGCCGCGGCCCGCTTGACGTCATTCATCGTTGCGTTTTCGAGCAGGATCGGCTTGATTTCCTCATACTCCGGAGGAGCCAGGTAACGCTCGGCGATCTCCAGTTCCTCTTTCAGGTAAGGGCTGGTGAATTCCTCTTTTTCGAGGTACCTTTTGAGGACGCCGAATTCGTCCCGCCCGTTAAGGGGCAGAAAGTTCAGTTCCTTCAGAAGCGCGAACGGGCGGTCGCGGACGCAGCGAAAAAGGTTGACAAGATTGGCATTGAAGTCGTTATACACCTCCATAGCGGAGTCGGGCCTTCGTCCGAACAACACCCAGCCGCCCCCGCCGAACACCTCGACATATCGTCCTATCTGAATCGGCATCCGCTGGTAGATCTGGTCGCGCAGGGCTTTCTTCCCGCCGATCCAGCTGATGATGCTGTTCACTTGCGCCGCCTTCTTCCATCGCGGCGGTTCATTTCTTCCTCATCCGTGCGTATGCAGGTCCCGTCCGTGTTCCAGCAGATGAAGCCGATTCCGGGGTACGGGCAGCCTTTGCAGCGGGACAGCTCTTTGGGAAGCGGGAGGGTTACCGGCTTCGGAGGGCCCGCCGATCCTGTTCCGGGATTTTCTTTTGTTTTCTGATCCATGGTTCATCTCCTTATAACGGAAGCGGCGCTGCCTTTTTGCAAAGGCGGCGCCGTTTGTTAACCGTATTCGATTGTCCTGCCAACACTTTTCCTCCTGAAACAAAAAAGTGCCTTTTGATCTTCGTTAAAATCAAAAGGCGACGCAAAGTTTATTCTGTTTACGGTTGCACATCTCTGGATAATAGTATGATTCATTTACCTCATTTCCATTTGCGGTTCGGGTCGGTTCAGGCACTGTTCCACCGTCTGACCGCCCCGTGCGACGAGAATGCCGTATTCGGTAGAGGAAGCCTTGTCGTGCTCCATGAGCTTTTCACCGTAGTAACAAAGGGCAGCATCGCTGGCAAACAGTTCTTTTTTCAGCGGGATCGTACATTTCGCAAGCTCCGCTTTCGCGTAATCCGCAGGGGTCGCGGTCTCCCGCAGAAGCCTGAATTCGTCAGTCTGATACGCGAGGTCGAGCGCTTCCTCCAGAGAGATGTCCCTGGGCGCCGACATCAGCATTGCCTTGCAAATGGGGACGCCGCCCTCGCGGTCAAGATGCCGTAGCTGTCCTGCCAGCTCATTGACCAGACCGTAGCAATCGCCATTTGTTGCTTCCAGCTCATCTGTGATTTTCTCCGTCAATTGCGGAATGGCGCAGTCCACGGCGACAAACGAGCAGTCCTCCGGCGATATCGCGTCCACCTCCTTCACCGCTTGAAAAAGCTCCTGATCGCCGGCGGGCAGCTTCAGAAGTGCGGAGAGACCGTTGTCAGATTCGGGATCGTTGAAATGCCCTTTGGTCACGCGCAGGAGCACCGTGTAGTCCGGCTTCTCGGCGGGGACGGCCTCTCCGCTCTGATACAGCCGCGCGATCATACCGTTCTGCACCACATAGCCGTGCGGGGTAAAGACGCCGCCTTCGCCCTCGCGCATCTCTTTTCCGATCTTGCCGAAGTCCAGCCATGCGTAGATATTGTCCGGCAGGCTGTCCAGTTGCGGCACGAAGCCGTTTTCCGCATAAAATTTGCCGAGGGATTCGTCGTTGTGTGCTTCGTAGGCGATCTGACAGTGCTCCATACTGGCGGTCATGTTGATCAGCCGCTCCACAGGGATCAAAGCATAGCTGTTCTGGATAGCATCCATCATCACCATCCCCTCGAAGCAGTCCAGCTCCCAATCGCTGAGTGAGGCCAGCCGCTGGGAGAGATGGTTCATTTCATACAGGTTGGAGCTGGGGCTGAGAAATTGGGGCAGGTAGTCCAGCTCGCAGCGCAGGATTTCCGTGGAGTAGATAACCCGTTCGTCGGTCACGCGCGCCCTGTCCAGTGCATCCAACAGCTCATAGGGGGTGGCGGGCAACGCAATTGTCGACGAAGTATTCGAGCCGAACGTACCGGGACGGCTGATCTCCAGCTCCATGATTCTTTTATTGTTGATCAAGCCGCATGCCTCCCATCTGCTGGCTCTGCTCCAGCTCATCCTGCGTCATGATGTTCCAGCCTTTCTCGCTGCTCCACAGGCTGACGTAAATCTCACCGTCCGGGGTCTTGATCGGCCGCTGCTCAAATCCTTCCCCAAACCCATCGGACGCCTGGCCGGAGATGTTCCCCTTTAGCCGTTCCAGTTCCTCAGCTGTCAGTTCGCTCTTGATGCGGCACTCAGCGACTCCCATCAATTGGCCCTGGACACGTTCCACCGTGAAAACATAAGACCTCACCTTGTCGTTTACAGCGTCGTCCGCGCCATAGTATTTCATGAGGCCGCGCTCCGCTTCCTCCGGCGCGCGCTCCTTCAGAATGGCGGCGAGGATATGATCCTCATAGGGAAGGACCGTCCGGCTGTCAAGCTCGACGGGATCGTTGTCCATGTCGCCGTATTCGTCGCGCTCATAGGTGGTGACGGTGAGCGGCATGTAGAGCTTGAGAGTCTGGAGCGGCCGCGGAATGACGGAAAAGTGATCTTCACTGGGGATGAGCGCGAGGGTGCGGCCGTTGTCCCAATTTATCTGGAACTGGCCCGCGTCGTCGATGTACTCGAGCGTCCCCTCGGTGCCGGGCGGCACGGGGGAATAGGGATCGTTCATCTGTGCGAGCCGGATACGTGTGCCCGGCGGGTACTGCTCGCGTAAAAACTCCAGCCATTTCGGATGCTGTCTCATCTCATAAGCCTCCCATCGTGATGCCCTGTTCGGGCGTCTGATCCCCGATTCTATCTTCAAGGCCGCAATCCTGCGCGGGCGTTTTCTGTTTCATATTCACCCTCTGTACCCGCAGATCGAAAGCTGTCAGGTACGCCTGATAATCTCCGGGACCGGGATTGCACCGCAGGCAGTAGCGGTAATGCTCCGTTTCCACGATGTAGCCATAGTTCTGCCGCCCGCCGCCCTCGATCTGGCCGCCATGCCCGCCGCAGTAGCCGGACATGGTGCTGAGACTTTTCAGCGGACCGGTTTCCTTCAGTTCATTCACCAGCTCTTTCATCTCCGCTTTGAATTCGGGGCTGTTCAATTCCTCGTCGCCCCTCGGCCACCATGTGTGCCAGAACTCCTTTCCTTCACCGCCGAAATCGATCCGCATATGGCCAATGGTTCCAAGCTCCGCGTCCCGTCCTTTCGGCAGGGCGAAAAAAAAGCCCGCCTCACTGGGAGAGGCAGGCCGCAGAATAAACTTCCGGTCGTCGGGTGGGAGCCTGAGATTTTGCTTTTCACAGAATTCCGGGAGCGTCAGACATTCACCGAGAAAGTTGAGGCCGCCGCGCAATCGGCGAAAGCCCTCCCTGGGAATGGTGATTGGCTCGGCTGTCAGCACCGTACCGGCGTGATGGACGGCCACCCGATTTTCCACCGTCGTCGGTTTTCCGGGGTCACGGTCCGAGCCGTGCAGGTCATAGCAGTGAAAGCCTTCCGGCACGGTGCCGCGGTCAATGCGGGAATTCGTAAAAAGCGCGGGCCGGCCGAACAGCTCCACATGCTCATATTCTTCTTCTCTGGCGTTTACGCTCACCAATATTCATCTCCTTTTTTTGATTTGTCAAGCACACAAGATACCACGAAGAGAACGGAATAGCTACTCCATTTTTATAACGCCCGCGATTATTAGGATTTTCGCGTTTGGATATAAAAAAAGAGCTATGTCCTCCAATTGGAAAACATAGCTCTTTCCTCGCTTTTGGTAATGGGATTGCTCTATGAAAATGAGGATATCAGGGAGTACCCATCATGCGATGACTGATCTCCGCATTCCCCTGATATTTATCAAGTGCCCAGTCGCTGTAAGATAAAACGCAAGCCACAAGGTTTTGGCCTTGTGGCTTATTGTTTTTGGTGGAGATAAGCGGGATCGAACCGCTGACCTCCTGCATGCCATGCAGGCGCTCTCCCAGCTGAGCTATACCCCCAAATATTGGAAAGCCCTTTACTGATGCGGCTTTCCGGGCTATTCGATTTTTCGCTTGTTCCTGACTCTGAGGTGTTGCTTACCGGATGCCCTGCGCTCCCAGCTGAGCTAATACCCCATATCATAGCTGTACTTTCTTGAAACAGCTTATACATAATAACACATATATATAGAAAATACAAGCTGTTTTTTCAAATTTTTTAAAATTTGAAAGCCGTTTTTTGAAAAAGAACAGTGCATAATAAATACAAGGCTCTTCCCACAAACTGATGCAGGAGCAAAATGAAAAAATGTATAGAGCGGGCATTTTCTGATGTTTGGTCTTATTGAAAAAATATTTTATTTTTTTTCAAAAAAGGGCTTTACAAATACCATGGGATGTGCTATTCTATAGCCATGGAAAGAGAATAATTATTATTATCGTTTTCATCTGCCGCTCCTTTACACTCTATGTTCTGCATGATACAATATCTAACAGAAAATATGTATTTGATGGAGTATTGTCACATGGAAAAAAAGCAGAATTTCAGCCGTAAAAGAGAAGCAATTCTAGAAACACTGAAGGCGACCAAAACACACCCGACAGCGGAGTGGGTATATGAACAACTGAAACCGTCTTTCCCGGACCTTAGCCTCGGAACTGTTTACCGCAATCTTGGCCGTTTTAAAAAGAACGGAACCATTATTACAGTTGCCGTTGTCAATGGACAGGAACGGTACGATGCAGATGTTTCTCCCCATTCGCACTTTGTATGTACACACTGCGGCGCTGTTTTGGACATCAATATGGAGTTTCTAGGACCGGAAGACAGCGCAAAGGTTTCCCGTATGCTGGGAGCCAAGGTGGAAAGTCACCAAATTGTTTTTCGGGGACTGTGTGCCGCCTGTGCTGCTGAATGCAAGACCAATCAGGGCGCATAAAAGCCCTGTATTCCTTACCAAATAGTCTAAATTTATTTTTATTATTGGAGGTATTGCTATGAAAAAATGGGTTTGTTCTGTATGTGGTTATGTTTATGAAGGTGACCAGCCGCCGGAGAAGTGCCCACAGTGTGGTGCACCGAAGAGCAAGTTTAAAGAGCAGGTTGCTGCAGCTGGCTTTGCCTGTGAGCACGAAGTGGGTGTCGCACAGGGCTGCGACCCGGAAGTCTATCAGGGCCTCAAGGACAACTTTAACGGCGAGTGCAGTGAAGTTGGCATGTACCTTGCAATGAGCCGTCAGGCAGAGCGCGAAGGTTATCCGGAAATTGCAGAAGCCTATAAACGCTACGCTTTTGAAGAAGCAGAGCATGCTTCCAAGTTTGCGGAGCTACTTGGTGAGGTAGTCACAAAGAGCACCAAGAAGAATCTGGAAATGCGTGTAGAGGCAGAGGCCGGTGCCTGCGCCGGAAAGCTGGCGCTTGCCAAGAAAGCAAAGGCATTGAACTACGATGCTATCCATGACACCGTTCACGAAATGGCGAAGGATGAAGCCCGTCACGGTTGTGGCTTTAAGGGACTTCTGAAACGTTATTTTGGGGAATAAAAAACGCCCTTTCTGTAAATCTTCATAAAAGCAGCTCCAGCCGCAAAACAGCTGGAGCTGCTTTTTGTGTGCAGCCACAAAAGTACCAATTTGACGTCGCCTAAAAGCGTGCAGGCTTGTATATCTATGAAAAATATGCTATTCTGTTGTATGAATTTGAAACAAAAATGCACGACGAACTGCGTTTGTGCGTACAGGAGGACAACAGATGAGGGACTGCTTAGTCATGCTGACAAAGACTTTTCCATTTGATAAAGGAGAAGAATTTATAGAAAATGAGCTGCCGGTTCTGGCAGAAAAGTTTGAGCATGTTTTTTTGATTGCAACCAGTACAGCAGACAACGCTGTACAGACGCGGCAGGTGCCGCAGAATGTAACGGTTTACCATATCCCGGCCAGTCAAGTAAAGCGGTATCTGCCGGGCGCGGCGGCCCGTCTGCTGTTTTCTCCCAGTATGCATGGATTTATAGAGCGGGACGAACTAAAGCAGGCACATGCAAAACTGAAATCGTGGGCATTTTTTTATTACTTTATTGCAAAGAGTGAAGTGCTGTTTAGTATCTGCCGCCGCATTCTGCTGGCGCACCGCATGAAAGCGTATGATGGTATCACATTTTATGCGTATTGGTTTTATGATGTCGCGGTTGTTGCCAATCAGCTGAAAAAATACTGCCCTGCACAAACAAGCAAAGCGGTGTGCCGGGCACACGGATATGACCTTTATCAGGAACGGCAGCCCAGTGGTTTTCTGCCGCTGCGTCCTTATCTGTTGAAAAATTTGGATGCGGTTTATCCCTGCAGCGAAAATGGAACCCGCTATATTCTACAGCACTGGCCTGCGGGAAAGGGAAAGGTGCACACCGCATATTTGGGTACACGTGACTATGGATTAGGTCCAGTGCCACGGGAAGACTGTTTCCACATTGTTAGCTGCTGCCACATTTCTCCGGTAAAACGTGTGGAATTGTTGGCACAGGCACTTTCTTTGCTACAGGGAAGCGGACTGAAACTAAAGTGGACGCATATTGGTGACGGCGATACACTGAAAGAATTGCGCAACTTCGCAAAGGAACACCTTGCTTTTATGGAAACGGACCTGCGCGGTGCACTTCCAAACCAGCAGTTGATGTCTTTTTATCAGTCCACCCCGGTCAGCTTGTTTGTCAATACCAGCAGCAGTGAAGGCTTGCCGGTTTCGATTATGGAGGCTTCCTCTTTTGGCATTCCATCCATAGCAACAGATGTAGGCGGCACCAGTGAGTTGATACGCACAGGGGAGACCGGGCAGCTGCTGCCCGCTGATTTAACACCGGAAGCATTGGCAAAGGCAATTCGGGATGCGGCTTCTCAGTCTGCCGAAAAAATGGCTGCTCAGCGCAAAGCCTGCCGCGCAGTTTGGGAACAATCTTTTCAGGCAGATAAAAATTTTGCGGCATTTGCGGAAAATATTTTGCCTTTTTAATAAAATCGGGAATAAAAAAGTGACTGTACGCCCTGTTTTTAGGGGCCGTACAGTCACTTCTTTATTTTTACGCAGTCAGGCGAAAGCAAGAATGCCTGAAACGATTTCATCTACGTGCATGCCGCGGGAACCCTTTACCAGAATGGTATCGCCTGGCTTCAGCAATTTGCGCAAATAAGCCCCTGCTTCTTGATTGCTGCTGCAAACAGTGCAGGGAAGGCTGGAATTAACCTCATGTGCGCCTTCTGCAATTGCCGCGGCTTCTTTGCCGATTGTAACCAGTACGTCCACGCCGGCCTGTGCCGCGTGTCTCCCACAGTCCTGATGGGCACGGCAGGAAGCGTCCCCAAGCTCCAGCATATCCGCCAGTACAGCGACACGCCGGTGTGGAAAACTGCACAGAACATCCAGAGCACCGCGCATAGCGTCCGGACTGGCGTTGTAGGAGTCATCAATGACGGTCATGCCGCCTGCCTCATGTATTTGCTGGCGCATGGCCAGCGGCTGATACTTGGCAAGTTCAGCCGCTGCATCCGGCAGAGAAACGTGCAGAATGTCGGCTATTGCCAATGCAGCAAGCGCATTGGTCACCTGATGCATACCGAGTACTGGAATGGTAACCGGCAGGCTTTTCCCATCGTGCTGCATGGAAAAGTGCATACAGCCGTTCTGGCTTTCCACCTGCACGGCCCGATAGCTGCACCACGGTGATGTACCCACAAATTCTGTATGGAACGGCAGCTTCCCGCGCAGGGTAGCGAGCATTTTATCATCACCGTTCAGTACCAGTACGGACTGCGGTGTAAAGCCGTCCGTGATGTGCAGCTTTTCCCGCATGATGTTTTCCTGTGTATGCAGATTTTCTATATGAGAGATACCGATGTTCGTCATAACCGCAAACTGCGGTGCCGCAATCCTGGCAAGGCGGGCCATTTCACCGAACTGACTCATTCCCATTTCCACAACTGCTGTTTCCGTGTCTGCGTTCAGCTGGAACATGGTTAGCGGCACACCAACTTGGCTGTTCTGGTTTCCCTGTGTTTTCATTACGTGATAGCGGGCGGAAAGCGCCAGGGCCACCATTTCCTTAGTCGTCGTTTTGCCGACACTGCCGGTTATGCCGACAACTGGGCCGGTATACCGGCGGCGGTAGGCGGCCGCCAAACGCTGTAGGGCAGCTGTTGTATCCGGCACAGCTATGAGTGCGCTGCTGTCCGGCGGAACAGCTGTTTCTTCCTGCGTAAAGGACGCCGCTGCACCCGCGGCAAAAACAGCTGGAATATAAATATGTGCATCTGTTTTTTCGCCCCGAATGGGCACAAACAAGGAACCGGGGCACGCCTCCCGGCTGTCGGTTACAATGGAAGTAATCCAACTGTCCGCATTTCCGCAGAGCAGCCGTCCGCTGCTCATTTCTGCTGCTTCTCTGACTGTTATTTTCATATTGCAAAATCCTTATCTTTTTCCCGCAAAAGCAGGAATTTCAAAAATGTTTTAACAGCAAAATGGCGCAGCCCAAAACGCTGCACCATGTTTATGCTTTTTAGTATTCTGCCGGAAGTTTTCCTTCCTCCTGCAGAATATCATGAATTACATCCCGTTCATCAAAGGGATATTTAACTCCCTTGATTTCCTGGTAATCTTCGTGACCCTTGCCCGCCAGGACAACAACGTCGCCTTTCTGGGCGTTGTCTATGCAGTACTTGATAGCCTGTTTGCGGTCCGGAACGACAATATACTTGCCGGTTGTCTTTTTCAGGCCCACTTCAATATCGGCCAGAATATCCATCACATCTTCATACCGGGAATTGTCCGCGGTAATCACGGAGAGGTCGGCCAACTTACCGCTGACTTCACCCATTTCGTAGCGGCGGAGTTTCGGGCGGTTGCCGCCGGCACCAAACATACAGATAAGGCGATTCGGGTGATATTCCCGCAGTGTTGTCAGAATGTTTTCCATGCTGACGGCGTTATGTGCGTAGTCAATCAGCAGGGTGTAGCCGCCGGGAACTTCCACCGGCTCCACGCGTCCCTTTACCTTCACAGTGTCCAGCCCTTTGCGCACGTTGTCCAATGCAACACCGAACTGCTGACAGACAGCTACAGCACCGAGTGCGTTATAAACGTTAAATTTACCGGAAATATCAATGCGTACACGCCCCTGCATACTGCCGCACAGGTCAAAGGCAATGCCGAGGTAACCGGGCTGTGACACCAGTTCCGGACTTTCAGCATGCAGCTTGGCTTCCGAACCAAAGCCATAGCTTGTCAGTTCACAGGTATGTCCTGCGGTAATGCCTTTCCAGTTTTCGTCATCGATATTGATGACACCTAGACGGCATTTCTGGAACAGCATTGCTTTGCAGGCCATATATTCCGCCATGTCCTTGTGCTCCAGCCCGCCGATATGGTCCTCGCTAAAGTTGGTAAACAGCCCAATATCAAAGGTGAAACCGTCCACACGGTGGTCACGCAAGCCTATCGAACTGGCTTCCAGCACACAGGCACGGCAGCCAGCGTCTACCATCATGCGCATAAATTTCTGTATGTCGTATGATTCCGGCGTTGTGTTATTGGTTTTAATCAGCTGGCTGCCGATGACTGTACCAATCGTTCCGATAATGCCGGTCGTAATGCCTGCGGCTTCCAAAATGGAATGAATCATATAGGTAGAAGTTGTTTTCCCTTTGGTGCCCGTGACACCAATAACCTTCAGCTTTTCCGCGGGATGACCGAACCATGCTGCCGAAAGCAGTGCCAGTGCCTTACGCGTATCTTCCACACGAATTTCCGTGCAGGAAACCGGTGCAATATCATGCTGTGTTACAACGGCGGCCGCGCCGCCCTCCGCTGCCTGTGCAGCATAAACGTGACTGTCCGTCTTACTGCCCACCAGACAGACAAACACACAGCCCGGCTTCACCATGCGGGAGTCATAAACAATGCCGGTTACCGGTGTATCGACCGGTCCAGTCACTTTACATGGCATATCTTCCAGCAGTTCTTTGATTGTCATTTCTGTACACCTCATTATGTTTCATTTCAGTTTGGTTCTGCGGTACGGGAACCATTGAGAATGGCATAGAACTTTCTGATTTCCTCCATATTGGAATAGTCATGTGCGGCAAGTTCCGCGGAAAAGGATTGCCGCAGAGAAGCGTTCGTCAAAAGGTGTTCCAGCCCATTAGAAATTCCTTCCGGCGACATAGGTACAATCAATCCAGTCTTTCCGTCCGCAATTTGGTCTTTTGCAGTGGAAAAATCCGTCAGCAGAATTGGCCGGGAAAGTGCCATGGCCTCATCAACGGCAATGCTTTTCCCCTCAAAGCGGGAGGGCTGCATATAAATATCGCATGCCCGAACGAAGGGGTAGGGGTTTGCCTGTTCCCCCAGAAAGACGACGTCTTTCTGAAGGCCAAGCTTTTGTATCTGCGCGAGAAGAGACTCTTTTTCCGGGCCAACCCCAATAATATACCAACGAAAATCGAGTCCTTTCCGGCGCAGGGCCGCAACCGCCGGAAGTGCAAGGTCCAGCCCCTTCTGTTGGGAAAGGCGCGCAATTGACAAAACACGCAGGCCAGTGTACCCGCTATCCGGAAAAGCTGCCGGTTCCTCCGCCATTTGGCGTAGCAGGGAAGAGGAAAGTAAATTATACTGCACATGACATTTCTGCGCGTCCTGCGGAAAGTTCGTCTGCAAGGCTGTTTTGCATGACTCCGAAACGGTACAGATAGCATCCAGCTTTGCAAAATAGGGGGTGTCAAATGCACGGTCCAGGCCCATTGCGGTATAATCGCCATGCACAAAGCCAATTTTGCGTCTCGCATGCACATCATCGATACAATAATAGATAGGCTGGCCTTCCATATAGGCAACAGTTGCATCATACTGTACAGGATTTTTACGGACAAAGCATCGTTCGCAGCGCCACATTTTCACCAGCCGTTCTCCCATGGTGCCGTGCAGGCCGGCACATGTGACACCCGCCCGGCAAAGGGCAGTCAGCGGATGGCCGTTTTTTAGCAGAGCCGGCAGCGCCTGCCGGATATTCAGACGATATTCTTTTGGAAAAAGCGGCGGTAGCAAATGAACTTGTTTGGGGACCCGCGGCAGGAACAGACCATCATTGGCAAACAGCTGCAGGTCCACATCATACTGATCATAGTCGAACAGCGTCAGCAGGGTGACCAGACTTTTTTCAATCCCGCCACTGTGCAGGGAGTAATTGATAAAAAGGATTTTCTTCTTCGGCATAATTTCTCCTATTGCTTTTCTGTATGCTGGCGCAGTTTGTCTGCATACCAGCGGTAGAATGTGTAAACCAGCCCAACAGAGCCGGAACTAATCACGCGATAGATAACACGGTCAGCAGCCGTTCCTTTGCACAGATACCTGCTTTTTGCTGCACGTTTCAGCAGCGGGTCTGTCAGAATGTTCTGAATTTCTGCCTTTTTTCCACGTTTATCCCGTTTATTTCCGGTGCTGAAAACATTGACGAGGGCACTGTGCGCTGCATTCCGCAGATACCACGCCATGTGGCGGTCCCGCAGCTTTCCGTTGATGTTTTTATCCTTTAGAAAGGATTCCACCAGCTGGAAACAACAGGAAAGCTTCTGCATTTTTTCCGGCCGGTAGCGGGTGCTCAATGAATCCGGATTGTAGCGGTAGTGGTAAAGCGGAACATCTAAAAACAGAGTTTTCTTCGAGTAGAAGTGGGCCATAATGCTGACCGGCCGGTCCTCCAGCATGACTTTTTGTTCGTCTGGATAAGACAAATGATGCTGCAGGAACCATTCTCGGCGGTACAGGCGGCGCCACGCGCAGCCCAGCATATCCACACTGCGCCACGGGGTGCTGCCGGCATCCGGACCGATTTGTTCTTTTAGGACAATTTCGTTGATTGCAGCATCATCGGTTGGTGTATGAATCGGCAGAGTGCATAGCCGACTGATGCTGTCTGTTTCGTTTTCCCGTATAAAGTTAAAAACGGTTAGGTCTGCCTGCGCTTTCAGCGTTGGCTCCATTACTTTAAAGAGAGTATCCTCACCAATCCAGTCGTCTGAATCAATAAAAAGGAGGTACTCGCCCTGTGCACGCTGTGCACCAAAGTTGCGGGTGTCCCCCAATCCACCATGAGGCTTGTCGTACACCGTGATATGCGAATCCTGACGTTCCAAAGCGTGTGCAGCTTCCAGGGAATGGTCGGAAGAAGCGTCATTGACCAGCAGCAGTTCATAGTCTTTGAAAGGCTGTGAAAGAATGCTTTCCACACAGTTCTTTAAATACTGCTGGGTATTATACACGGGAACAATAATAGACAGTTTCAAATCAGCAGGCTCCTTTATTTTATTCGTATACCTTACTTCCGGCAAAAATACAGGCTGTCTGCACGAGAAAAAGGATAATGCATTCATTTTCATTATAGCATTCTGCTGCCGCTAATACAATGAAAAGTTGCTGCCGCGGGATTTGAAGGGAAAGCATGCAATGCGTTGCCTATATAAAAATGAAACAGGAAATGTCATGCCGGCGTTGCTTTTTTCGCGTGGAGTGTTTACAATAAGACAAAAAGGGAGGGCTTTTCTTGCCAAAAAGATATACGCTGGCCGTTGTAGGCGGCGGTGCATCCGGTTTGTTGGGAGCGGTCCGCGCGGCAGAATTGCTGGGCGGCGCCAATGTGGTTGTGCTGGAAGCCGCCGCACGGGTGGGAAAAAAACTGCTGATGACCGGAAATGGGCGCTGTAATCTTACCAATATGGGTGTGAATATTGCGCGTTATCATGGGGATACCGAACGTGCCGAGCAAATTCTGCAGGCATTTCCGCCCAAAAGAATACTGGCTTATTTTCAGCATATAGGGCTGCTTTGCCGTGAGCAGACACAGGGCCGTGTTTATCCGTACAGCCTGCAGGCCTCTACGGTATTGAATATTCTGCGGGCACGGCTAAAGGACCTCGGTGCGGAAGAGCGCTGCAATTTTGCAGTGCGTACTGTTCACCGCACGCCAAACGGGTATGTCCTGTATTCCCAGGAGAAGGTACCGGTGTGTGCACAGTTCGTTATGCTGTGTACCGGCGGCACGGCTCACACCGGAGATGAAACAGGCTATCCATTGGTGAAACAGCTGGGGCACAGCATAACGCCGCTCAAACCAGCCCTGGCACCGATTTGGGTGCAGGAAACGAAAAAAGTGCGCGCCCTGAAGGGCGTACGTGCACCTGCGGCGGTGGTCCTGAAGTGCGGCGGAAAAATGCTGCACAGGACAGAGGGCGAGGTACAGTTTACAGAGCGCGGTCTGTCCGGCATTTGTATCTTTGAGTTGGCACGGGAAGCTCGGCACGGCGATATCATTTCTCTGGACCTTGTACCCGATTATACAAGTTCGGAACTGCGCAAAGCGACTGGCGGCCGCTTAGAGGGCGTTTTGCATAAAGCATTGGTGCAGAATTGTCCGTTTGAATTCTGCAAAAATTTCTGCTTTACTGTGGACCGTACAGCTGATTTTCAGCAGGCACAGGTAACAGCGGGCGGTGTGCCGCTTTCTCAAGTGGACGCTTCCTGCCAAAGTTTGCGTTCGCCCCATGCATGGCTGACGGGAGAACTGCTGAATGTAGATGGTGACTGCGGCGGCTTTAACCTGCACTGGGCATGGAGCACAGCACTGTGTGCGGCAGAGGCGGTTTATAAGGAGGCGCAGATGTCATGATGTACCATGTTTCGGAAATTTCGCTGGGCTTGCACAACGTAGAGGGGGAGTTGACTGCACGCGCAGCTAAACGGCTTCGTGTTCGTGACTCGGATATTGCGTCCTGCAAACTCTACCGCCGTTCGGTGGACGCCCGAAAGAAAAATGATGTTCATTTTATCTGTACAGCGGAAGTGACGCTTCGCCCGGGTGTACAGGTCAAGAAAAACGTTTTGCAGCGTGATCATAAAATTCAGCAGGCCTCTGTATACCAGTATCATTTGCCGGAAAGCAATCTTTTACCGGTGCGTCCGGTTGTTGCGGGCTTTGGCCCTGCCGGTATGTTTGCGGCGCTGACGCTGGCACAGGCTGGGCAGCGCCCGATTATTTTGGAGCGGGGTGCACCGGTGGAAGAGCGCAGCCGAGACGTGGAGCACTTTTGGAAAACGGGAAGTCTGAACACAAATTCCAATGTACAGTTTGGCGAAGGCGGTGCCGGTACTTTTTCAGATGGCAAGCTGACGACCGGTACTAAAAATCCACATATTCGCCATGTGCTGGAAACCTTTGTACAGGCCGGCGCGCCGGATTGTATCTTGTGGGAGGCAAAGCCGCATATTGGAACGGACCGCCTGCCTGGTGTTGTCCGCACCATTCGGCAGACGATTCTTTCCCTTGGCGGAGAAGTGCGTTTCCATTCTAAGTTGGACCATATAAAGGTACACAATGGAATTCTGCAAGGCGTTACGGTTTGTCAGGAGGACGGGACGCGGTACGATATGCCGTGCGGTCATTTGATTTTAGCGGTCGGGCATAGTGCCCGAGATACCTTTGAAATGCTGCTGCAGAGTCATTTGCAGCTGCAGCAGAAACCCTTTGCCGTTGGTGTGCGGATTGAGCATCTGCAGGAGAAAATTGACCAAGCTTTGTACGGACAGGCAGCCGGCGACCCGGCTTTAGGTGCTGCCAGCTATAAACTGGCGGTCCATTTCCCGGACGGGCGCAGTATCTATACGTTTTGTATGTGTCCCGGCGGTACAGTCGTTCCGGCAGCCAGCGAAGAAAAACGTGTTGCAACCAATGGCATGAGCTCCTTTGCACGGGATGGCAGGAATGCCAACGCCGCTTTGCTGGCGGGGCTGACACCGGCAGATTTTGGCAGCCCACATCCTTTGGCAGGTATTGCACTTCAACGGCAGTTAGAGTCAGCAGCGTATTTGACGGGCGGCGGCGCTTATTTGGCTCCGGTTCAGCGGCTGGGCGATTTTTTGGACAGAAAGCCATCACAGCGCTGTGGGAGCGTTCGGCCAACTTACAGCCGCGGCGTTACCTATACGGACCTGCACAAATGCCTGCCGCCTTTTTTGACGGAACCGCTGGAACAAGGCATACGCAAGCTGGCGGGACGCCTGCATGGCTTTGACGACGCGGACGCGTTGCTGACTGCCGTAGAAAGCCGTTCTTCATCACCAGTGCGTGTTGTACGCAGCAGTGCCCTTTTTGCACCGGACGCACGTGGATTATATCCCTGCGGGGAAGGCGCCGGTTATGCTGGCGGTATTATGTCGGCCGCGGTAGACGGCATTCGTTGTGCGGAAGCAATCCTGCTGGAATCACAGAACGCAGGGTGGAAAAGGTAACATCCCGAAAAAATTTCAACTTTTTAGAAAAAACGCTTGACAATTATCAAATTTTTGATATAATAATACACGTTGCTTCACTTAGTGCTTCTAAAGAAGCAGCGGATATTGCGGAATTGTGTAAAGGTAGCACGACAGACTCTGACTCTGTTTGTGAGGGTTCGAATCCTTCTTCCGCAACCAAACATGGCCCCATGCTTGGGGCTTTCTTTTTCGAGGTGTGGCTCAGCTTGGTAGAGCGCTACGTTCGGGACGTAGAAGTCGCTGGTTCGAATCCAGTCACCTCGACCACATAGGATTGTTGAAAGACCGCACTGTTAAGCTGCTTTTACGCTTTTCAGTGCGGCCTTTCGTTTGTAGTGGAGATTGTTTTGCGCAGTTTCAGGCGTTCATTAGTCTGGAACTGCTTTTTTCTTTTCTGGTGCAAATTTTTTTGCAAAATCAATAAAAACGGGGATACTATTTTAAGCTTTGCAAAATGAAAAAAAGGATGGTCAATATGAAACTGCAGATTCAAAAAATACACGCCCGCGAAATACTCGATTCACGGGGCAATCCAACGGTCGAAACAGAGGTAACGCTTGCCGATGGAACAACAGCAAGTGCGGCCGTGCCCAGCGGTGCCTCTACCGGTGCATATGAGGCAGTCGAGCTTCGAGACGAAGATTTACACCGTTATGGCGGGAAAGGCGTCCTGCAGGCCACTCAAAACGTCAATACGGTCATTGCTGACAACCTTTGTGGAATGGATGTTTCTGACATAGGAGCTATCGACCACAGAATGCTGGTTTTGGATGCGAGTAAAAATAAATCCAGACTAGGTGCCAATGCGATTCTGTCTGTTTCAATCGCCTGTTCAAAGGCCGCTGCTGCAGCACTGGGAATACCGTTGTTCCGTTTTTTGGGCGGCAGCAATGCGGTTGTCCTGCCGGTGCCAATGATGAATATCCTGAACGGAGGTGCTCATGCAGCAAATACGGTGGATATTCAGGAGTTTATGATTATGCCGGTTGGGGCTCATTCCTTCCATGAGGGTCTACGTATGTGCGCGGAAGTTTTCCATGCACTGGCTGCCATTTTAAAAAAGGAACATCTTTCTACAGCAGTGGGGGACGAGGGCGGTTATGCGCCGAATCTGCAAAATGATGAGGAAGCGCTTCAATATTTGTCCCATGCGGTAGAGGCAGCAGGATATGTGCTGAAAAAAGATTTTGTTTTTGCGATTGATGCGGCTGCCAGTGAATGGTATACGTCCGGCGGCAATTATTTGCTGCCTAAATCACAGAAAGCGTATACCTCAAAAGAGCTGAATGCATATTGGGAGGGTTTGGTGGAACGTTTTCCGATTGCGTCTATTGAAGATCCGCTTGGTGAAGAGGACTGGTCCGGCTGGGCAGAGCTGACGCAGGCGCTGGGGGACAGGGTACAGCTAGTGGGGGATGACCTGTTTGTTACGAATGTACAGCGGCTGCAAAAAGGAATCGACCAGTCCTGTGCCAATGCGGTTCTAATTAAGTGCAACCAGATAGGGACACTTTCTGAAACACTGGAAACCATTCGTTTGGCGGACCGTACCGGTTATGCCTCGATTGTTTCCCATCGTTCCGGTGAAACCGAGGATACAACGATTGCTGATTTAGCTGTTGCCGTCAATGCGGGACAGATAAAGACCGGCGCACCCAGCCGAACAGAGCGTATCGCAAAGTATAATCGCCTGCTGCGTATAGAGGAACTGCTGGGAAACAATGCGGTCTATCTTGGACCTTGTTGCTTTTAAAATTTGGTTTATATCTTTTCCGCCAAAGTATTATACGGCGGAAATTTACATAATATTTGTAAAGAGGATCATTTTACAGATTTATTTCACAAGTAAGTATTTCCTGAATTTTAAAATAACCCATACAGATTTTCTACAAAAAGCATGTAAAATGCTGAAATTGCTGGGATATTAGACGTAAAGCGTTATACTTATCAAAATTGAACGCGTAAAGTACAAGAAAGACTAAAAGTGAAAATAAGTAAAGCAAAATACTTTACAGATGCAGAACGGTACGAATATATAAAAGCTCATACAAAAACCATAAAGTCCGCAATTCCCATAAAAAGGACGGGTAAAAGCTTTTCTTTCTGCATACATATCATGTGGAATAATCTGGAGGTGTCGGGAATGAAGGTTAAACAAATCACTGCCGCAGTTCTTGCTGTGGTCATGATTGCAGCGGCAGCACCAGTACGTGTGTATGCTGCAGATGAAACAAAAACAGACATTAAAGCGCCGGCCGCCGTTTTAATGGAAGCATCTACTGGGCAGGTACTGTACGAAAAAGCACCGCATGAAAAGCGTGCCTGTGCGTCAGTGACAAAAGTAATGACGCTGCTACTGGTTATGGAAGCACTGGATACCGGCAAAATCCACTTGACGGATATGGTTTCTGCCAGTGCGCACGCTGCCTCTATGGGTGGGTCGGATATCTGGCTGAAGGAAGGGGAGACCATGTCTGTCAATGACCTGATTAAGGCTACGGCAATCGCCAGTGCAAACGATGCCGCTGTGGCGTTGGCGGAACACGTTGCCGGTAGTGATGACGTATTTATTGCACAAATGAACGCCAAAGCAAAAACATTGGGTATGCAGGATACCACCTTTAAAAACTGCAACGGTTTGGATGAGGATGGGCATGTAACCAGTGCCTATGACGTTGCGCTAATGAGTCGTGCATTGATTCAGCATAAACAAATCTTTAACTATACAACCGTTTGGATAGACCACCTGCGCGGCGGAAAAACACAGCTGACCAATACCAACAAACTGCTAAAATCTTATAAAGGAATTACCGGGCTGAAAACAGGGACGACCAGCAAAGCCGGCAGCTGTATTTCTGCAACCGCGCAGCGGGACGGCCTTTCTCTGATTGCAGTTGTTCTCGGTGCGGGCAGCACAAAGGACCGCTTTTCCACAGCCGCGGCGCTGTTGAACAAAGGCTTTGCAGGCTGGTCTATGGTTCCTTTAAAGCAGCCAAAAGAAAACCTTGCAGCGGTTACTGTAGAAAACGGCATGTCAGACACGGTTCCAGTGAAAGCGGATTTTTCTGGAAAATTATTGGTACCAAAAGGCCAAGAAAAGGCAGTTTCCAGCAAGGTAACAGTTCAGCCGTCTGTGCGGGCACCGGTTGCAAAGGGACAGAAGCTTGGTGAAGTGACCTATACATTGGGTGGGAAAGTCGTGTGTGTCCGTCCCATTACGGCCACACAGACGGTTTGCCCGCTGTCTTTTCAGCGTGTACTGCATCTGCTCCTCCTGAATTTGCTTTATGTATAAATAAAAAGCAAGAAAAAAGTCATGCTGTGAACGGAATATAAATTCTGGCGGTTTCACTTGCAAATTATTACGTGATATTGTAAAATATGAACAAACACATAGACTGATAAAGCTTTTAAGGAGGAAATCCTATTATGTCTATTCGGCTGGAAACAAAATACCTGGATGGCTTTGCCATACCAGAGGAAATGACAAATCTGGCTCCTCAGGTCAAACTGGCGCATGAACTGCTTCATACAGGTACAGGTGCGGGAAATGATTTTACCGGTTGGGTCACTCTTCCGACAGATTATGATAAAGAAGAGTTCGCCCGCATTCAGGCCGCTGCAAAACGGATTCAAAACAATTCAGATGTATTTATTGTCATTGGTATCGGTGGTTCGTACCTAGGCGCACGCGCTGCAGTCGAATTCCTAAAGTCCAACAACTATAATGCACTGAAGAAAGATACACCGAATATCTACTTCGTTGGCAACAGCATCAGCTCCACGGCGCTTGCCGAAGTAGTGGAACTGTGTGAAGGCAAAAATGTTTCTATTAACATGATTAGTAAGTCCGGCACAACAACGGAGCCGTCCATTGCATTTCGTGTACTGCGTGATATGCTGAACAAAAAGTACGGCAAAGAAGGTGCACGCGAGCGCATTTTCTGTACAACAGATAAATCCAAGGGGACCTTAAAACATCTGGCGGATGAGGAAGGATACGAAACCTTCGTCGTGCCGGATAATGTCGGCGGACGCTACAGTGTTCTGACGGCGGTAGGCCTATTGCCGATTGCTGTTTCCGGTGCAGACATCGGCGCCCTCATGGCAGGTGCAGCAAAGGCACAGAAGCTTTACAATAATCCGAATCTTGCGGAAAATCCTTGCTATCAGTATGCTGCGGCACGCAACCTTTTGTACCGTAAAGGCAAAGAAGTGGAAATCTTGGTCAGCTACGAACCGTGCTTTACCATGATGAATGAATGGTGGAAACAGCTGTACGGCGAAAGTGAAGGCAAGGACAACAAAGGACTGTTCCCGGCTTCGGTGGTCTTTTCTACAGACTTGCATTCTATGGGACAGTACATTCAGCAGGGCCGCCGTATCCTCTTTGAAACGACCGTTTTGTTTGACAAGCCGAAAAAGGAAATCACGATTGGCAATGACCCGCAGAACATTGATGGCTTGAATTTCCTGGAAGGCAAGACAATGGCCTATGTAAACGAAAAAGCTTTTGAGGGTACTGTGCTGGCACATACAGACGGCAATGTACCGAATCTGGTTATTCGTGTACCAGACTTTTCAGAAGATTCGCTTGGTCGGCTGATATATTTCTTTGAAAAATCCTGTGCCATTTCTGGTTATCTGATGGGCGTTAACCCGTTTAATCAGCCTGGTGTGGAAAGTTACAAGAAGAATATGTTTGCTCTGCTTGGCAAACCTGGTTATGAGGCACAGAAAGATGCTTTGGAAGCTCGGTTAAACAAGTAAAGCAGGTTAGCACAAATAACATAAAGGGGATAGTTTTATGATTACATTCATTACAGGCAAAAAAGGCTCAGGAAAAACCAAAAAGCTGATTGAAGGCGCAAATGCTGCAGTTGCTTCCTCCAAGGGCAATGTCGTGGTCATTGAAAAGGGCCTGAAGCTTACCTATGATGTTGACCATGCAGCTCGTCTGATAGACATTGAGGCATACGGCATTAAGGGTGCGGAAGCATTGTTTGGCTTTATCAGCGGCATCTGCGCCGGCAACTATGATGTAACAGACATCTTTGTCGATTCCACCCTCAAGATTATGGGTCCTGACCTGCAGCAGCTGATTCCGTTTGCAGAAAAGGTCAATGCACTGGCAGCTATGGCAAACACAAATATCACCTGCCTTATCTCTGCGGATAAGGCAGATATTCCGGATGGCGTTCGTCAGTATATTACAGAAGTTTGACTTCTGCCGAGGGAAAATGCTGCCTACCGGCAGCATTTTCTATGTTTTTTCCGCGTTTCTTTTGCTTTTTTCTTGACATCGAACGGGACAGCGTCTATAATAATCAATTGTAGCGCGTATTGAGGTGTACTATCTATGCTTTTGAATTTGAAAAAGAAAATACAGGAAGACGGAACTTCGCTTCCTCTTCAGTATTCGTTTGACCTTTCAAAGCTTTCCTGTGATGCGGTATATCCTTTTGTTTCTCCTGTCCAGGTGGAGGGAACAGTAGATATGCACGGCGGCTTTGCACAGCTGCAGGCAGCTGTATCTTTCGATTTCTCAGTCCCGTGCGACCGTTGTACAGCCCAGATAAACAAGCGCTTGACCTATCGGTTTTCTCACACGCTGGTTCCGTCGCTTACCAATGAACGGGATGCAGACGATGACCGGTACGTTGTTCTGCAGGAGGACGGTTCACTGGATTTGGACCATCTGCTGCAGGAAGACATCCTCTTGGCTCTTCCTAACAAATTTTTGTGCCGGGAAGACTGCAAGGGTTTGTGCCCTATCTGTGGCAAGAATTTGAATGACGGTCCCTGCGGCTGTAGCCACAAAGAGATTGACCCGCGCCTTGAGGTGCTGAAACAACTGATAAAATGACCAGAGTCATATAGAGTCATATAAGGAGGTGCTGAACATGGCGGTACCAAAAAGCAAACTTTCCAGTGCAAGACAGAATAAACGGCGTTCCAATGTTTGGAAAATTAGCGCTCCTGCTCTGATGAAATGCCCAAAGTGTGGTGCTTTTAAGGTTGCACATCAGGTGTGTGGTAACTGCGGCTATTACAATGGCAGACAGGTTATCAACAAAAAGGACGTTTGATTGTCCTGCTGGTTTTCCGGAAAATCCAGGGGTTGTCTCGTAAAACACAGCATTTGCTGTGTGGGGCAGCTCCTGTTTTTCTTTATTTGTATGCTTGTGTACAGTCAGGGGAATATTGATAGTAGGATTTTACTTTTTCGGCTGCAAGCAAGTGCTTTTTTGGAATCTCCGCTTGACGAACTGCGCAGAAAATGCCATAATCTTCTTATGTATCGTTTAGCCAGTTTCACGGCCGGCCCTGCTGTACTGAAGTGAGCACAGGACAAGCTGTGCTTTGCGCTATAAAAAAACTTTTTTAGATGATATCGCACGGAAACAGATACAGGCAGGAAAAAGATGCCCCTGTCCAAGCTGATTCCCTGTAGTAACTGGGAGTGAAAAAAATGTCGAAACCTGTTGTTGCAGTTGTTGGCCGCCCAAATGTTGGAAAGTCAACGCTGTTTAACAAGCTGGTAGGGAAACGGCTGTCTATTGTTGATGATACGCCGGGTGTTACGCGTGACCGTATTTATGGAAAATGTGAATGGTGCGGCCATTCGTTTACGGTGATCGATACCGGCGGTATTGAGCCAAATACCAGTGATATTCTGCTTTCACAGATGCGTGCGCAGGCACAGCTGGCGATTGATGCGGCAGATGTTATTTTAATGGTAACGGACCTGCATGCAGGTGTTACTGCAGCGGACCAAGAGGTAGCCTCTATGCTGCGCCGAAGCGGCCGTCCGGTCATTCTGTGTGTCAATAAATGTGACACAGTTGGCGAGCCACCTGTTGAATTTTATGAATTCTATAATCTGGGACTTGGTGACCCGATTGCTGTTTCATCCGTGCATGGTCATGGAACCGGTGACCTGTTGGACCATGTGGTTTCTTATCTTCCAAAGGAAGAAACGGAAGAAGAAGATACCGAAGCGATTCGTGTGGCCGTTATTGGCAAACCAAATGTCGGCAAATCATCGCTTATCAATCATATTTCCGGAGAAAATCGCTGCATCGTTTCCGATATTGCGGGCACAACGCGTGACGCGATTGATACGGAAGTCGATAATTCTTATGGGAAGTTTATTTTTATTGATACAGCAGGCCTGCGCCGGAAAAGTAAAGTGACTGACCAAATTGAACATTACAGTGTGCTGCGTGCACAAATGGCCATAGAGCGTGCGGATGTCTGCGTGATTATGATTGATGCACTGACAGGCTTTACCGAACAGGATTCAAAGGTAGCCGGACTTGCCCATGAGGCAGGGAAGGGCTGTGTAGTGGCAGTCAACAAATGGGATGCTGTTGAAAAAGAAACAGGTACTATGGAATCCATGCGTACAAAACTGCAGGGAGATTTTTCATTCATGAGCTATGTGCCTATTATCTTTTTGTCCGCAAAAACAGGGCAACATTTAAAGGACCTGTTCCAGACAATTTGCCAGTCAGCTGAATCGAACAAAAAGCGTATTGCAACGGGCATGCTGAATGACGTTTTGGCGCAAGCTACCGCTCGTGTACAGCCGCCGACTGACAAGGGCCATCGCTTGAAAATTTATTATATGACGCAGGCCAGTACCTGCCCACCCACTTTTGTCTGCTTTGTCAATTCGGCGGAATTGTTTCATTTTTCCTATCAGCGGTATTTGGAAAACCGCATTCGCGACACATTTGGCCTTACAGGAACTCCGGTCCGCTTTATCATTCGGGAACGTGACCGGCGCTCTTAAAATCTGGTTTTCTGGGGAGGAACCAATATGCAGTATCCTGTAAACTTTATTGTTGCAATTGCCTTATCCGCAATTATCAGCTACCTGCTGGGCAGTATTTCTTTTTCTATCATCTTTACAAAAATGTTTGAGAAAAAGGATATCCGCACCATGGGCAGCGGAAATGCCGGTATGACAAATGTTCTGCGGTCGGCGGGTATCAAACCGGGACTGCTGACGATTTTTTGTGATTTCGGCAAAGGCATTTTGTCCTGCTTTATAGGCATACAGATTTTTGTGGCACTGTTGGGCAGCGGAACGGAGCTTGCCCGCTACGGCGTTTATATTGCCGGTATTGCGTGTGTGCTGGGACATATGTTTCCCTTTTATTTTGGATTCCGTGGGGGAAAAGGTGTCCTGACTACCGCGGCGGTTTTGCTGATGATTTATCCGCCGCTGATTGCTGTCGATTTTTCACTGTTTTTGGTTATTGCAATTATCAGTAAATATGTTTCGCTCGGTTCGGTTATTGCAGCCAGTACATTTCCGCTGTGGGGCTGGATGTTCAACTATTTTCTGCTTTTCCGTACAGGGCAGGTTTCTCTTACGTATATGACGATTACCACGCTGCTTCTGTGCTTTCTTTCAGTCTGCATTGATATCCGTCACCGCGGAAATATCAGCCGGCTGATACATGGTACAGAAAAAAAGTTTTCTCTTCACCATGGCAGCCACTGAAAATAGGACTTTTAAAACCGAAACATAAAAAAGCACTGTATATGGCCTGCCCGCTGTGGGCAAAGCATATACGGTGCTTTTTACGTTCCTGAGAGTAAAAAACAATAAAAAAAAGAAGCCCGAAGGCTCCTTTATTTCTCACATAGCTCGTTTTACCTTGCCGGAACGCAGGCAGCGGGTGCAGGCGTAAATACGCTTCGGAGAACCGTTAACAATCGCTTTTACACGACGGATGTTTGGCTTCCAGGTACGGTTGGAACGACGATGAGAATGGGACACTCGAATACCGAAAGCAAGATCCTTGCCACAGATTTCGCACTTTGCCATGAGTCTGCACCTCCTTCTAAAAGGATTTTTGCATATTTGCATGTTGCGATAACAAAGTATATTATACAGGAACTCCCTTTAAAAAGCAAGACTTTTTTAGAATTTGTGCGTAGGCGGCACTTGCCTTGTATTTTATTGGCAGGCGTATTATAATAAAGCATATCTCATGTGCCGGCAGAATGGAACAAAGGAGAAAAGTTTAAATGCTATTTAATGTTATTCAATCCATGATTCAGGGACAGGGCTTCAATGCCATGAGCGCATTCGCTGATGTTGTGGCTTCCATCCTGATTATTATTTTCATTTTGCCGTTTCACGAATATGCGCACGGTTGGGCTGCCAAAAAACTGGGTGACCCTACGGCGGAAAATGCTGGTCGCCTTACTTTTAACCCATTGGCGAGTCTGGACCCTTTTGGTGCACTGTTTCTGATTCTTTTTGGCTTTGGTTGGGCAAAGCCTGTTCCAATCGACCCGCGCTATTTTAAGAACCCAAAAAAGGATATGGCATTGACAGCTGTTGCCGGCCCGTTGGCCAACTTGTTGGCGTCCCTGGCTTCCGGTATCCTTTTTAATGTCGTTCTGCTGGTAGGCGGCGGCAGTGTTACTTATGGCCTGTATCCGGAAAACAGCATTGTACAGTTTTTCCTGCTGTTTTTCGGTGCCTGCACCACCATCAACATTTCCCTTGCGGTCTTCAACTTGCTGCCAATTCCGCCGCTGGATGGTTCCCGTATATTGGGTATGTTTTTAAGTGACCGGGCCATGATGGCATATTATCGGTATGAAAAATATATTATGTTCGGTATTTTTGCGCTTCTTCTGATTGGTGCACTGGATGTCCCGCTGAATTTTCTGCAGCGTGTGTTCACTTTTGGCATTATGTCTTTGGCAAATCTGCCGTTTCGTCTGTTGGGTGTGTAATATTTGGAAACAATATGGAAAAGCTAACCTATAAACTGGACGCCTTTGAGGGTCCACTGGACCTGCTCTTATATCTAATACGCAAGAATAAACTCAATATTTGTGACATTCCAATCGCAGAAGTCCTGCAGCAGTATATGGACCATATCCACGCTGCACAGCAGAAAGATATGGATGTTTCCAGCGAGTTCCTGGACATGGCGGCCCGTCTTGTTTATATGAAGACAGTTTACCTTCTGCCAAAGCATGAAGAGGCTGAAACCATGCGTGCACAGCTTTCGGGACAGCTGCTGGAATATGAGGAATGCAAAAAAGTGGCGGCAGTTTTGGGCGGTACGCTTATGGTGGATACATCGTTTACAAGGGAACCGGAACCAGTTGCACCGGACTTCACTTACCGCCGGCCAATTAACCCGGAAAATCTGCAAAAAGCGTATTACGGTGCTGCCGGCCGGCGTATGCCGCCGCCAACGCAAAATTCTTTCTCAAAATTAGTGGCACATCGAGTCGTTTCTGTTGCCTCCCAAATGGTTGGGGTAATGCGCTGCTTGTGGAAAAAAGGACGGGCAGCCTATCAGGAACTGTTCCGCCGTAAACAGAATCGTTCAGAAATTGTGGCGACTTTCCTCGCTTTACTGGAACTAATTCATGATAAACGTGTGCGTGTAGAGGGCGAGGGGAACAACCCCACTGTGAAATTAACGAAGGTGGGTGAACACAAATGAAATGCAAAGACATGACTGGTGCGCTGCAGGCAATGCTGTTTGCTAACGGCGAGCCGCTTCCTCTGGAACGAATTGCGGAAGTGTTGGGGCTAACACCACAGAAAGCTTTACAGCTAGCGGAAGAAACCCGCATGGCTTTTAATACAGCAAACCGCGGAATACAGATTATTCGCGTGGAAGACAGCTACCAAATGTGCAGTGCACCGCCTTTCGCTGGGCAGGTTCGAGCCCTGCTTAATATTCGGCACAATGCGCCGCTTTCACAGGCAGCACTGGAGGCCTTGGCAATTATCGCGTATAACCAGCCGGTTACAAAAGCATTTGTTGAACAGATTCGGGGAGTTGATTCGTCTAGTACGGTGAACAGCCTTTGCCAGAAAGGATTGGCAGAAGAATGTGGCCGTTTGGAATTGCCCGGCCGTCCTCTGCTTTACAGAACAACTTCTAACTTTCTGCGGTGTATGGGAATTGCTTCATTAGATGAACTCCCTCCGCTTAAACAGGACGAAAAGAGCGAAACAGAAGCAACTCCTGATTCTGTTTCGCAGGTGTCGGAGGCGGTGCCATGACGTTCTTAAAAGTATTTTTGATAATGAACGCTGTTTTTTTCCTGCTTTCCATGGCATCGGTGCGTCTGCGTTTTTCTTATTATGATACACTGCATATGAAAATCTCTTATCTTTTTTTCTCTTATATGCTTTTACCGCAAAAGGAGAAGAAAAAGGCAAAAAAGAAGCAGCCTTCTCCGAAAAAGGAGGAGAAGCCAAAGCAGAAAAAAGAGAATATTTTCCACAAAGCTTATCGGGAGCGGGGTCTGTCTGGCTTACTGCATTTGCTGAAAGGACTGGCGGATATGGCCAGCGGCGCATTGAAAACGCTGTTTCGGCATATTCGGGCAAAACAGCTTTCTCTGCATATATCCGTTGCAGAAAGAGATGCTGCAACGACAGCGGTTAAGTATGGCTATGTTTGTGCGGCAGTTTATCCTGCTTTTTCGGTTTTAACGCAGGCCATGCGATGCCGTGCGTTTGAAGTGGCGGTTGTTCCCAGTTTTCACGGTATCCAAACAAAAATACAAGGTACAGCTGATGTCAAAATTCGTGTAGTCTTTTTAATAACTGCACTTATACGTGCATTGATGGCATACATGAAACTTATGAAATCGGCTAAAATAAACAGTGACACACAAAATCAAAATAGAAAAGGCGGTGCAGAAAATGAGCGACAGCAACCATCCAATTGAAGGCATGATGGACACAACGCTCCAAAATATCCGGCAGATGGTGGATATTAACACAATCATCGGCGACCCCATTACGGCGCCGGACGGGACGATTATTATTCCCATTTCTAAAATCAGCTATGGTTTTGCTTCTGGCGGTTCTGATTTTGCCTGTAAAGCAAACCCCGACAAAGATTTCTTTGGTGGCGGTGCTGGTGCCGGTGTTTCCATTAGTCCGGTCGCGTTTCTCACAATTTCCAACGGCAATGTTAAGATGCTGCAGATTGACCCGTATAATTCTTCTACGGACCGCATTGTTGGTATGGTTCCGGATATTGTTGATAAAGTAAATGAAATGATTAACGGAAAAAAGAAGAAAAAAGACGAACAAGCGGCGGCAAAGCAGGAAAATACCGAAACACAGCCGCAGAAATAATCTTTTTACAACCGCCTGCATATAGGTATTTTGGGCAGGTGGTTGTTTTGTTTTATTAAGGGGGGAGAAGGTATTCGTTACATAAAAAAAGACGGGAAAAAATGGGCAGCATTTTTTCTTGCACTCTGTATTTTTTGTGGGACCGCTGTTGTCTGCTCAGCCAAAACAGCGGACGCTGTTCCAGTGGTTTCAGCGCAGTCGGCCATTTTGGTCAATGCGGATGATGGCAGTGTGCTGTGGGCCAAAAATGCCGCACAGAAACGTCCCATGGCCAGTACGACAAAGATTATGACGGCACTGCTGACACTGGAAACAGCTGCCTGCAAGGACCGTGTGGTTGACATTACAGCCGATATGGTACGGGTGGAGGGCTCCTCCATGGGGTTGCGCGCAGGTGACCGTCTTTCTCTCAGTGGACTGGCGGCCGGTATGCTCAGCACTTCCGGCAACGACGCCGCCACAGCAGCGGCCTATGCGTTGGCTGGCAGCCCAGCAGCATTTGTACAAAAAATGAATCAGCGTGCACAAGAGCTGAAAATGACCAATACGCATTTCGCTACCCCTTCTGGGTTGGATGACAGCCAGCATTATTCCACTGCAGAGGATATGGCAAAACTTGCTTGTGCAGCGATGAAGAATGCATCATTTGCGGCGATTACAGCGCAGAAAACCATACAGGTGCATTTTGTGCAGCCTGACTGTACACAGACGTTTACCAATCACAACAAGCTATTGTCTATGTATAATGGCTGCATAGGAGTGAAAACAGGCTTTACGAAGAAAGCAGGCCGCTGCTTTGTCAGCTGTGCACAGCGCAATGGCGTTCGATTGGTGGCTGTTACACTTTCCGCACCGGATGACTGGAAAGACCATCAGATTATGCTTGATTATGGATTTTCGCAGCTGAGATCGGTCCCAATTGATGACAGTGCCTACTCTGTTTCATTGCCGCTGGTAGGCGGAAGTAAGGAAGCAGTGCAGGTCCATGGCATGGCGGGCAGCACAGTCGTTATCCCCAAAGATGCCAATTTGAACCGCAGCGTACAGCTCCCTCATTTCTTGTATGCACCATTGGATAAAGAGGAACCGGTTGGCACTGTTCAGTACTGCTATGGGGGCAAAGTAGTAGCCCAAACCGTATTGACAGCCCAGAAAGAATCTGCCGCACCACCACAGGAAAGCAGCGTTTGGCAAAAAATCTGCTCTTTCTTTAGTTCCTTGGCAGAGTCCCTATTTGCTTCCTAAAAACTGATGAATTGAATTTTATAGATAAAACGAGGATGAAAAATGGCAGAAAAAATCAGACTGCAGAAAATACTGGCGGACGCAGGCGTTGCTTCCCGCAGAAAAGCGGAGGAAATGATCGCCGCCGGTGATGTACGGGTAAATGACCAGCCGGTGCAGGTGGGCGACAAAGCGGACCCAAAACACGACAAAATTACGGTTAAGGGCCGGCTTCTAAAGACGCACACACCGAATGTTTATTTGCTGCTTCACAAGCCGCGCGGCTTTATTACAACCATGTCGGACGAAAAGGGAAGAAAATGCGTTGCTGATTTGGTCAAAGATATTCCGGAACGTGTTTATCCGGTCGGCCGGCTGGATCGGGAAAGCGAAGGATTGCTCCTGATGACCAACGACGGTGCTTTTGCAAATGCTATGACGCATCCCTCCCGTCATGTGCCGAAAACGTACCGTGTTACGGTTCATCCCAGCATTACTGAGGAACAGCTGACACAGATGGCCGTTGGAATCGTTATTGACGGCCGCCGTACGGCGCCGGCACAGGTGCGCGTCCTAAAGCAGGAGCAGGGGCGCGTCGTACTGGAAATCATCCTGCATGAAGGGCGCAACCGGCAAATCCGCAAGATGTGCGAAGCATTGGGGCTGGAGGTAGCGCGTCTAAAGCGCACGGCGATTGGTCCGCTGCGTTTGGGAATGCTTCAGCCGGGTGATTATCGGGAATTAACAGCACAGGAAATAAATCAGCTGAATGCGGCGGCAAAGGCGGACAGGCAGTCCGACAGTACTTCTGCGCCGCGTCCCCATAACAGCAGGCGCTGAACCAGATGTATCCTTTCAAAAAGCGGCATATGCAAAAACCATCCAACAGGTACATTTGTTTTTCTGTTTATGCGATAAAATGACCTCCCAGACGGCCTTTTATTGACAAGCGGGGGACTTATCTGATACAATAATAAAGTATGTGAACAGAAGTGAATAAAGAAAACGAGATGGTTTTTTGATAAAGAGCATGACCGGCTATGGAAGATATGAAGCTATTATCAATGGTCGGCATATTCAAGCAGAAGTAAAGTCAGTCAATCACCGCTATTTTGAATTTTCCGCACGCATTAGCCGTGGATATGGCTTTTTGGAGGATAGAATTCGTACTTATCTGCAAAGCCGCATTTCCCGCGGCAAAGTGGATGCTATGGTGCTGATAGAGCCGGTAGAGGACGCAAATGTACAGATTTCCGTCAATCACGGCGTTGCTGCAGGGTATATTGCCGCGATGAAAGACCTTTGCAGCACCTATGGCCTAAAAAATGACCTTTCGGTCTCGGACCTCGCACATTTTGATGGCATTTTTACAGTCTTTCATGAGCCGGAAAATGAAGAGGAAGTTTGGACAGATGTTCAGAAAACGCTGGACCATGCGATGGATTCTTTTGCACAAATGCGTTTAGCAGAGGGCCAAAAGATGAAAGAGGATGTTGCTTCACGTGCACACGACATTCTGAAAATAGTGGAGA
Source organism: Caproicibacterium sp. XB2 (assembly GCF_044880635.1). Classification (NCBI taxonomy): domain Bacteria; kingdom Bacillati; phylum Bacillota; class Clostridia; order Eubacteriales; family Oscillospiraceae; genus Caproicibacterium; species Caproicibacterium sp. XB2. Next base: position 842,832 of record NZ_CP173227.1, read on the forward strand.
AAGTTGAACAGCGTTCGCCGGAGACAGTGGAAGCATATCGCAGACGACTGCAGGCGCGTTTGCAGGAAGTGCTGCAGGACCAGACGGTTGACGAGCAGCGCATCGTGACGGAAGCGGCTATTTTTGCTGACAAAGTCGCGGTGGATGAAGAAACCGTTCGGCTGCGCAGTCACCTTTCTCAGTTTTGTGCTATGCTGGAATCTGACGGTCCAGTAGGCCGCAAGCTGGATTTTCTGGTGCAGGAAATGAACCGGGAAGCCAATACCATCGGTTCCAAGTGCACTGATACACAAATCGCCTATCTGGTGGTGGACATCAAGGCGGAAATTGAAAAAATCCGGGAACAGATTCAGAATATTGAATAAATATTTTCTATCCTGAAAAACAGGGGGAATAAAGACTTTATGAGGTTGATCAATATCGGTTTTGGAAACATGGTTTCCGCAAACCGTCTGGTCGCTATTGTCAGTCCGGAGTCTGCGCCTATCAAGCGCATTATTCAGGACGCAAAAGAACGGGGTACGCTGATTGATGCGACTTACGGCCGCCGCACGCGTGCAGTGATTATTATGGACAGCGAGCATGTCATTTTGTCTGCAGTTCAGCCGGAAACAGTTGCAAACCGGCTGAACTGCAAAGAGAACGATATGGATGAAGAGGAGCTGGGTGAAAACAATGAGTAAAGGACTGCTGATCGTTTTTTCCGGTCCTTCCGGAACAGGAAAGGGTACGGTTTTAAGCGCCTACTTTGCAAAGCACCCGGAAGCCCAATTCTCAGTTTCTGCTACTACGCGCAAGCCCCGTCCGGGTGAGCAGGACGGCCGTGAGTATTATTTTGTATCCAGAGAAAAATTTATGCAGATGAAGCAGAATAATGAGTTGTTGGAAAGTGCGGAGTACTGTGGTAACTGTTACGGAACACCGCGTGCACCGATTGAAAAAGCCCTGAAAGACGGCAAAGACGTTTTTCTGGACATAGAGGTGCAGGGCGGTGCACAGATTCGCCGTCTGCTGCCGGAAAGCGTCGGTGTCTTTATTCTGCCGCCATCCATTCAAGTACTGGGAGAGCGTCTGAGGGGCCGTGAAACGGAAGCAGAAGAAGTTGTGGAAAACCGTTTGACAGCAGCCAGACGGGAAATTCCAAAGGCTGCAGAGTACGATTATGCGGTGGTAAATGATACCGTAGAAAAAGCGGCGGAGAACCTTGCAGCAATCGTCACTGCAGAAAAACACAAAACAAGCCGGAATCAGGCGCTGATAGAAAGGGTGCTGAATCATGATTAAACCGATTGCAGATCTTTTGACAGAACCGGGCCAGAGCCGTTATGCACTATGCGTGGGCGTTTCCAAGCGTGCTCGTGAAATTGCAGAAGAAGCGGAAAAAAACCACATCGTTTTGGATGAGCAGCCGGTCGAAATAGCTGTTCAGGAACTGACAGAGCATAAATATCATATTGTGGAATCCAACCGCAATGAGGATGAAGAAGCGGACGAGGCAAAGGTGCAGCAGCTGGAAGAACAGCGCAATGCTGAAATCGCCGCGGCTGAAGAAAATGCAAAGGTGAGCTCCGAAGCGTGGAACGAGGAAAACGCAGAACAGCCTGAAGAATAGAAGTAAGAGGGAGATAAGGCAAATGCAGGTTGTCAAAGTCGCTGTGGAAAAAACAGTGTATCATTTTGATAAAGACTTTGACTATGCAGTGCCGGACTCTCTTACCGGCCAGGCAGTGCCAGGGTGCCGCGTCTTGGTCCCTTTTGGCGCAGGCAGCCGCCTGCGCCAGGGCATGATTCTGTCCTCCGCCGAGGAATTGGACAGCGGCAAAAAGCTGAAATATATAAGAGCGGTGCTGGATGAAGCACCGCTTCTTTCGCATGAAATGCTTTTTTTGGTACCGTGGCTGAAACAGCGCTGCTTTTGTACACTGTTTGAAGCGGTACGATTGCTGCTGCCTGTAGGACTTACCTACCAGCTGCGCCGTTTTTATACACTGGCACCAGACGTTCGTCCGGCAGAGGTGCAGCGCCTTTTGCCGGACGAACAGATTGTAGTCGCACAGCTTGCAAATCATGCGGCAGTTGAACGAAAAAAGCTGCTGAAATGTGCGGGCTTGCCGCCGGATTCCAATGTGCCCGACCGTTTGTGTGAAGCGGGCATTTTGTCCTGTACACGCAATCCGGTTCGCCGCATGGGAGACGCTTTCAAGAAGATGGTACGGCTGTGTGCCGAGCTGCCGCAACAGTTTCGCCTTACACCGCGGCAGAAGGAAGTTTTTAAGGTCTTGCAGGACGTCGGGTGCGCGTCTGTCAAAGAAATTTGTTATTTTACAGGTGTTACACCGGTCGTTATTGAGAACATGGAAGCTCACGGCGTTTGTGAAACATACGAGCAGGAGCAATATCGCATTCCATATTCGAAAAATGGAATTGCAGCAGGTGAACAAACGCCGATTCATCTTTCCCCCGCACAGGAAACAGCCTTTACACACCTATATCAGCTTTCCTGCAAAGGAGATGCGTCAGCCGCGCTTTTGTACGGTGTGACAGGCAGTGGGAAAACCAGCGTGTATCTCTGCCTGATAGACAAAGCCTTAGAGGCGGGCCGTACGGCACTGCTAATGGTGCCGGAAATTTCCCTGACACCGCAGATGGTTCGCATTTTTCGGCAGCGTTATGGAAAGAAAATGGCTGTTTTTCACAGTGGCCTTTCTGTCGGTGAACGTATGGACGAGTGGAAACGTGTGCGCAGGGGGGAAGCCACGGTGGTTGTTGGCACGCGCTCTGCGGTTTTTGCGCCATTAGACCATATTGGACTTATTGTTGTGGACGAAGAACAGGAATCTGCTTATCAGTCGGAAAGTTCCCCACGTTATCATGCAAAAGAAGTGGCGTGGTTTCGGTGCCGGTACCATCATGCACTTTTGTTGCTGACTTCTGCAACGCCCAGTGTAGAAACTTATTATGCGGCGAAAACGGGAAAAATAGATTTAGAGATTCTTCCGGAACGCTATGGTCCGGCACAGATGCCGGAAGTACATGTCTGTGATATGAATGCAGAACTGCAGAACGGCAATGTTTCTATTTTAAGCCGCCCGCTTTTGGAAGCTGTGCAGGAGACACTGTGCGATGGACAGCAGGCCATTTTGCTGCTGAATCGCCGCGGGTATCATACCTTTGTGGTCTGTCCGGACTGCGGTCATGTAATGACGTGCCCCAACTGCAGCATTTCCTTGACTTACCATGCGGCCAACCATCGTCTGATGTGCCACTACTGTGGTTATTCTGTCCCTATGACGATGGAATGTCCGGCCTGTCACGGAACGCATTTGCAGTATCGCGGCTCCGGCACACAAAAAGCGGAAGAAGAACTGAAAAAGCTTCTGCCGCAAGCGCGTGTTCTGCGTATGGATGCGGATGCAGCCATGTCTCGTTATGCATATGAGGACAAGCTGCATGCCTTTGCAAACGGCAAGTACAACCTTATGATTGGAACCCAAATGGTCGCAAAAGGCCTTGATTTTGAAAACGTGACGGTGGTCGGTGTACTGAATGCGGATGGCTCCCTGTACAATGACGATTTTCGCAGTTCTGAGCGGACATTTGATTTACTGACGCAGGTTGTTGGACGAGCTGGCCGGGGCCGTCTGCACGGCAGAGCGTATCTGCAGACCTATACACCGGAAAATCCAGTATTTGCGCTGGCAGCCAAACAGGATTACCCCGCTTTTTATGAACAGGAGCTGCCGCTGCGCAAATGGATGCTGTATCCACCGTTTGCCGATTTGTGTGTGGTCGGTTTTGTCGGAAGTGAGGAAGCGCGCGTCCGCGGCGGCAGCAGTATTTTTCTGCAGATGCTGCGAAAGCTGGCGGCCAGTGAATATGGGAAGCTGCCGCTTCGGGTGTTGCGTCCTTCTCCGGCACGTATTGTCCGTATGGATGGGCGGTACCGCTATAAGCTTCTGATAAAGTGCCGGAACAGCCTTTTGTTCCGGAAAATGATCGCATGTTTGTTGGTTGCCTTTTCCAAACGGAAAGATACCAAAGGGGTTACCGCTTTTGCGGACATCAATCCGGACAGCATTCTGTAGATGTGCGGTTTTATTCATAAAAAAGAAATGAATTCCGTTTATAATCTTATTGATATTGATAAAGTCCTGCTGAAATTAAAAACATAAGGAGGAATTGCAATGGCAATTCGTAATATTCGTACAGGAAATGACCCTTGTTTAAAGACTGTCTGCCGTCCGGTGGAAAAATTCGATGATCACCTAGGCCAGATTTTGGATGATATGTATGAAACCATGAAACGTGCAAACGGCGTTGGCCTGGCTGCACCACAGGTAGGCATTCTGCGCCGCATTGTGGTCATTGATGTCGGTGACGGACGTGTAGAACTGATTAACCCGGAATTCCTGTTGCAGGAAGGGGAACAGCAGTGTGTAGAAGGCTGCCTGTCTTTCCCAAACCGCTGGGGCGTTACACATCGTCCGAATCATGTCAAAGTACGTGCACAGCGCCGTGATGGCACTTTCTTTGAATTGGACGGCACAGAAATGCTTGCACTTGCCTGTTGTCACGAGATTGACCACCTGAACGGCATTGTGTTCCTTTCACATGTTGAACATTTCCTGACAGATGAAGAACTGAAAAAATGAAATGAATGTCCCAGTAATGTATATTTTATCGAAACGGAAATAAACTCCTATCAGGATTGGTGAACAAAATGCGTTTGGTTTTTATGGGGACACCGGATTTTGCGGTGCCCTGTCTGCAGGCACTGCTGGATGCTGGACATACAGTGTGCGGCGTATATACACAGCCGGATAAGCCGAAAGGTCGCAAATATACCCTGACACCGCCGCCGGTGAAGGTTCTGGCGCAAAAATCCGGTATTCCGGTTTTTCAGCCGAAAACACTGCGTACACCGGAAGCGGCAGCGCAGCTGCGGCAGCTGGCACCAGAGGCAGTGCTTGTGGTTGCTTACGGAAAACTTCTGCCTAAAGAAATATTAGAGATTCCGCCAAAGGGATGTATCAATGTGCATGCATCGTTGCTGCCGGCTTACCGTGGGGCAGCGCCCATTCAGTGGTCTGTGCTGAATGGAGATAAGGAAACCGGTGTGACAACCATGTATATGGCAGAGGGGCTGGACACCGGCGATATTCTTTTGCAGGAAAAAACGCCAATCGGGGCGGAAGAAACCGCGGGGCAGCTGCATGACCGTCTATCAGCGCTGGGGGCGCATCTTTTAGTGCGCACACTGGCAGAACTAGATGCTATTCAGCCTCGCCCGCAGGGAAAAGCAACTACAGCTTATGCTTCCATGCTGGACAAATCCATGAGTCCGATTGACTGGAGCCACACAGCCAGCCAGATTCACAGCTGGATTTGCGGGTTGAATCCGTGGCCAACAGCCTCTACCACTTATGGCGGCCGACAGCTGAAAATTCTTGCTGCTCGTGTTGTGAAACCAAAACAGGCGGGCCAGCAGCCCGGCACCGTGGACAGCGATTTGACCGTCTGCTGTGGAGAGGGGACGGCGCTGCAGGTAACAGAGGTACAGCTGGCAGGCAAAAAGCGTATGTCTGCTGTTGATTTTCTGCGGGGACATCCTGTGCCGGAGGGTGCTGTGCTGCCTTGCTGAAAGGAGAAATGCCGATGGGTTTTTACTACTATAATTACACTTATTTTTTATGGATGCTGCCAGCAATTTTGCTGACTGCTTTTGCACAGATGAAAGTACAGTCTACCTTTCGTCGGTACAGCAGGGTGCACTGCCTGCGTGGCTGTACTGGTGCACAGGCAGCTGAAACGGTTGCTTATTACGGAGGTGTCAGGGGACTGCAGATTCGCCGCATCGGCGGCAGCCTTACGGATAACTTTGACCCGCGCAACAATACTATCAGCCTTTCGCAGGACGTATATGACAGTGCTTCCATTAGTGCAGTCGGTGTAGCTGCCCATGAGGCAGGTCACAGCATACAGACAGCACAGGGATATCTGCCGAACCGCATTCGTACAGCGATTGTACCGGCAACACAGTTTGCATCCCGTCTTTCTTTTCCGCTTATTTTTATTGGGCTGATTTTACCGGTCCAGTACAGTTTTGTCGTCAACTTGGGCATCCTTCTGTTCAGTATAGCAGTGCTTTTTCAGTTGGTGACACTGCCGGTGGAGTTTAACGCGAGTGCTCGCGCACTGCGTTCCCTTGACGAAACAAATCTTTTAACATCAGATGAATTAAATGGGGCCAGAAAGGTACTTTCTGCAGCCGCTATGACCTATGTTGCGGCATCTTTTACAGCACTGCTGCAGCTTGTCAGGCTGCTGATGATTGCCAGTGGCCGGAGGAGCGATGATAATTGAATGCACGGGAAGTTGCACTGAAAGCACTTTTGCGCGTAGATGAAAATGAGGGGTATTCCAACTTAGTGCTGGACAAAGCGCTGCGTTCTTCGGAGCTTGCGCCGCGTGACAAAGCACTGACGTCCGCTTTGTTCTATGGGACGTTGGAACGCCGCATCACATTGGATGCTGCCCTACGGCCGTATCTGCGAAACCCGAAAGATAAACTGAATATAGCGGTCAAAGATATTCTGCGCATGGCGGCCTATCAAATTTATTATATGGACCGTATTCCAGACAGTGCAGCAGTCAATGAAGCGGTTTTCCTGACAAAGGAAGCCGGTAAAGAAAAAGCGGCCGGGTTTGTCAATGGATTGCTGCGAAACCTGCTGCGTCAAAAAGAAAAAACACCATTTCCGCCGCAGCAGGGCAGCCGCCTGCAGCAAATGTCCGTCCGTTATTCTTGTCCGGAATGGCTGATAGAGCGATGGGAGAAGACATATGGCACAGCTACTGTAGAAGCCATGCTGCAGGACAGCTTTTCCCGCCCGCCTCTATACGCGCGGGTGAACACCTTGAAAACCAGCAGTGATGCGCTGATAGATGCCCTGCAGGAAGAAGGTATTACTGCAAAGAAAATTTCGTGGCTGCCAGATGCACTGGAATTGACACACACAGGTTCTATTGCACAGAATGGATGTTTTCAAAAGGGGCTTTTCCATATACAGGACTTGGCGAGTCAGCTGTGCTGCCACCTTCTGGGGGCACAGCCGGGGGAACATATTTATGATGTATGTGCAGCTCCCGGAGGCAAAACATTTACCATTGCGCAGCTGATGCGGGATACCGGCGAGATTCACGCGTTTGACCAATACCGCGGAAAAGTCGGGCTGATACGTAAAGGGGCCGACCGGCTGGGAATTTGCTGTGTGACAGCTGCCATGCGGGACGCCGTGGGGGATTGCACTCCTTTGCCGCCAGCGGACCGGGTATTGTGTGATGTACCATGTTCCGGCTATGGAATTTTGCGCAGGAAGCCCGAAATCCGTTATAAATCAAGGGAAACTATTGACAGCCTGCCAGATTTGCAGTACCGTATTCTGTGTAAGTCCGCAGCGCTTGTGCGTCAGGGAGGTACTTTACTGTATTCCACCTGTACCTTAAATCCTATGGAAAACGGCGGGAACGCTGGCCGCTTTCTGCGGGAGCATCTTGACTTTAGGGGTGTGTCACTGTGTCTGTCAAAAGGCGTTTTGCGTACAATTTCAGAACCGGACAATCAGCTGACACTGTTTCCGCAGACCAATCATACAGATGGATTCTTTATCAGCGTATTCAGGAAGGAAGCATAAGTTGGAGCCAGAAGATATTCGTTCAAAAAATCAGCAGGAACTGTCACGGGTTTTATCAGATTTAGGGCAGCCTTCCTACCGTGCAAAGCAGGTGTTTTCCTGGCTGCAGAAAAATGGGATTCAAAAATTTTCGGAAATGACCAATGTCAGCAAAGCACTGCGGGAAGCACTGGCACAGCGGTATTACATAGCGAATGCCGAAATTGCACAGCGGCTGGTTTCTAAAATCGACGGCACCCGCAAGTACCTTTTTCAGCTGAATGATGGTGAATTGGTGGAAGCGGTTCTCATGGACTATCATCATGGGCGCACTATTTGTATTTCCACACAGGTTGGATGCCGGATGAACTGCACCTTCTGTGCAACTGGCAAAAGTGGTTTTTCCCGCAATATGACAGCGGGAGAAATGGTCGCCGAGGTGCAGGCTGCTCAGCGTGACGGCGGTGTCCGCATTTCTAATATTGTCTTAATGGGAATGGGAGAACCTTTGGACAATTATGAGAATGTTCTGCGCTTTTTGGAATTAATAACAAATATAGATGGCATGAACATAGGTATGCGCCATATTTCACTTTCCACTTGCGGCTTAGTTGACCGCATTTATGACCTCGCGGAGCATCGCTACCAATTGACACTGTCGGTTTCCCTGCATGCACCAAATGACCAGATTCGCAGCCAAACCATGCCAATTAGCCGCAAATATTCGATAGAAGAACTTTTAAAGGCATGTCGCTACTATGAAAAGGTAACAGGCAGGCGGGTTTCTTATGAGTATGCAATGATTTCAGGTATCAACGACAGTGAAGCCTGTGCAAAAGAGCTGGCGGAAAGGCTGGAAGGAACACTTTGCCATGTCAATCTTATTCCTGTGAACAGTGTAGCAGGAACGGGTTACCGCAAAAGCCCTCTGGAAAAACAGCAGCATTTTATCTCTATTTTGGAACATCACGGCATCACCGCCACCGTGCGGCGAACCTTGGGTTCAGATATCAACGCCTCCTGCGGACAGCTTCGACGCAGAAGACAAGAAGAGGTGTCCCATGTTTAAAGTATGTCATAAAACAGATATTGGTTTGGTCCGTCAGTCAAATCAGGATGCCTGCAAAAGCGGCCTGACTACCAGCGGAATTGCGTGGGCTGTGGTCTGTGACGGAATGGGAGGCGTCAATGGCGGCAATATTGCAAGCAGTGTTGCAGTAGAGGCCATGATGCGCCAATACCATGCTTTTTTTCGGGAAAATCAGTCCCATAATGACGATGCAATACGAGAGTTGATGGTTTCGGCTATTTATAAAGCCAACACAGCTGTTTATGACCGTTCCCGTGAAGATGAAGAGCTGAAGGGAATGGGTACTACCGTTGTTTCGGCGATTGTATGTGATGGCGTTGCACGTATTGCGCACGCTGGTGACAGCCGTGCCTATTTGGTAACACCGGATGAAGCTAAGCAGATTACTACGGACCATTCTATGGTTCAGGAGCTTGTAGACAGCGGTGATTTGACAGAGCAACAGGCAAAAGTACACCCGCAAAAGAATATTATTACGCGTGCGCTGGGGATAGAGCCCTCTGTACTGGTCGACTACAACGAGGTCCCCTTTGAGGGGAGAAGTCTGCTTATTCTGTGTACAGACGGGTTGTCCAATTACCTAGAAAAAGAGGACCTCTATACTTTTTCTCAGCAGTATACGGGACAGCAGCTTGCTGAAAAGTTGGTCAGCGCAGCAAAAGAAAGCGGCGGCAGTGATAATATTACTGTTGCTGTTATCGAAAACTGACGCGCAGGAGGTGCTTTCGGTAAATGGACAAATATACTGGGAAACGCCTTGATGGACGGTATGAAATCCATGAACTGGTCGGTATGGGCGGTATGGCACTGGTATACCGTGCATACGACACGCTGGATGAGCGTACAGTTGCCATCAAAATTTTAAAGGACGAGTACCTACACAACGCAGAATTCATTCGGCGTTTTAAAAATGAGAGCAAAGCGATTGCGCTGCTTTCGCACCCCAATATTGTAAAAGTATATGACGTCAGTTTTGGTGACCAGATTCAGTATATTGTTGAAGAATATATTGATGGAACTACGCTAAAACAGTACCTGGACCAGCAGCCCAATGTGGACTGGCATAAGGCACTGCACTTCACTATGGAAATTTTGCAGGCTCTACAGCATGCACATGAGCGCGGAATTGTCCACCGCGACATTAAACCGCAGAATATTATGGTCCTGCCAAATGGACATATCAAAGTCACTGACTTTGGAATAGCACGCTTTGCCCGCAGTGAAACGCGTACTATGACGGATAAAGCAATTGGGTCCGTTCACTATATTGCACCGGAACAGGCCCGCGGTGACCTTACAGACGAAAAAGCGGATATCTATTCTGTAGGTGTCATGCTGTATGAGATGACGACCGGACAGCTTCCGTTTGAGGCGGAAAATGCGGTTTCTGTCGCTATTATGCAGTTGCAGACGGACCCGCGCCCGCCGCGGGAAATCAATCCGGACATTCCGATGGGCCTGCAGGAAATCACTTTGAAAGCAATGCAGAAAGACCCAATGCAGCGCTATCAGTCTGCCGCACAGATGCTGCGGGACATCAGTACTTTTGAACAGGACCCGGGAGTACGGTTCCACTATCAGTATTATTCCAATAATGATAAACCAACGCATTATTTGGATACAGATACGACTGAAATCAATCCACAACATGGATATAACGACGATTTTGTTTATACAGAGGATGGGAATGCCGACAATCATCCGGATGAAACACAAACTCGTACAAAAACGCGCAGTAAGGCTCCCATTATTGCAACCGGAATTATCGCAGCGTTTTTGATTGTAGCGGCTATTCTGGTTCTTTCTGGTGCAATGCATTCACAGGCGAAAATTGCCCTGGATAATTTTGTTGGGAAAACGCTTTCTACCGTACAGGCGAACAATCCAAACAATTTTCAGTTCGATATTAAATATGTAACAGACAACAGCAAGGATGCCGGCACTATTACAGCCCAAGACCCCCAAAATGGTACAATGGTAACACCTGGTTCCAAAGTTTCGCTTTCTGTTGTGAAAAGTGTCGATTCCGCTGTCGTCCCGGATGTATCTAACCAGACAAGAGCAGCGGCTGAACAGACTCTGAAAGAAAGCGGTCTGCTGGCCTCTTTCCAGAATCACTCCAGTGATACGGTCGATATTGGGAATGCAATTTCTACCAGTCCTGCGGCAGGGTCCAGCGTTGAAAAAGGGAAAACCATTACGGTTTATATCAGCACGGGCCCCGGCTCCATGACGATTCCTGATGTTGTGGGAAAGACCTTAAGTGAGGCCAAAAAGACATTAGAAAGTGCTGGCTTCCATGTGTCGGCGGTTGCTCATGATAATACAAACAGAGAAGCTTATTATGTTACTTCTACTTCTCCGGGTGCAGGGAATACTGCGAAAAAGGGCGATACGATAACAGTTAACTATAGTTCTGGAAAGAATGAAAAAGAGGTAAAGGTCGTTGTTCAGCTGCCGACCAATGTTTCCCATAGTGTTGATTTATCCTATTATCTGGACGGCATTCAACAGGGAAGCGAAACGGTTAATCCGGCTTCTAATAATACTTGGACGGGCCGCTTTACAGACAGCAGTGGGATAAAGGAACTGCTGGTAGAGTTGGATGGGCAAAAATATATTAAGTATCGGCTGAACTTTGATATGGGTAATTGGGAGGTTACATGGCGTGGAGACTACCAGGATCAGCAGGTTTCTTCTTCAGCGGTGAGCAGCAGTGATGTTTCACAAAGCAGTCAGTCTTCCTCCTCTTCTTCTTCCAATCAGTCTTCCTCCTCTACCTCTTCATCGTTTTCCAGTGGAGAGAATTCTTCCTCTTCATCGGCGGTGAAAAAATAATATGGAAATGTGTGAAGGTGTCATTTTAAAGAGTCTCAGCGGATTTTATCAGGTGGAAACGCCTGCAGGCATAGAAACAGAGTGCCGCGCATGTGGGCGCTTCCGCAAAACCGGCGAGAAGCCAGTGGTGGGAGACCATGTCCGGTTTCGTCCGGAAAGCGGAAGCGGCTATATTGAAGAGCTGCTGCCACGGCGAAATTTTTTGGTACGCCCACCGGTTGCAAATATCGACCAATTACTGATAGTGGTGTCAGTATGTGACCCAACACCCAGTACGCTGATTATCGACAAGCTGATTGCGGCGGCGGAACAACAGCAGATTGAACCTGCTGTTGCCGTTTCTAAAACTGATTTGGAAAGCGGCGACTGGCTCTGCGATATTTATCGGCAGGCTGGTTTCCGGTGCTTTTCCATTTCTTCCGCGACTAATAGTGGAGTAGAGGCAATCCGCCCCTTTCTGAAAGGCAAAATAACAGTGCTGACGGGCAATACCGGTGCAGGCAAATCTTCTTTGCTCAATGCACTGTATCCGGAGCTGTCTTTAGCAACCGGCGAAATTAGTCACAAGCTGGGGCGCGGGAGGCATACGACGCGTCAAGTAGAACTGCTTCATCTTCCGGAAGGTGGACTGGTGGCAGATACGCCGGGTTTTTCCTCAATCTGTACCGAACGGTACCACGCTTTTCAGAAAGATGAGCTGCAGTACTGTTTTCGGGAATTTGCACCCCACCTTGGGCATTGTCAGTTTCAGGGATGTTCGCATATCTGTGAAAAAGGCTGCGCTGTTCTTAGCGCGGTGCGGAACGGAGAAATACCCCGTTCGCGCCATGACAGCTATGCCGCAATCTATCAGGAATTAAAGGATAGAAAGGAATGGAATCAAAAATGAATCAATGTATCGTCATTGGCTCTGCTCCAGTAAAAAACTTGTCAATTTTTCGGGAATATCATGTAGAGGATTCCTTTGTTATTTGTGCAGACGGCGGTTTGGATACTGCGCTTGCAGCCAAGATTAAGCCGAATCTGCTGATTGGCGATTTTGACTCTATAAAGGCGCAGCCACCGGCGGGCGTGGAAACCGTTCGTCTGATGCGTGAGAAGGACGATACCGATACTCTTTCTGCAGTTAAAGAGGGCCTGCATCGTGGGTATAAGGATTTTATCTTGTTTGGCGCACTGGGCGGTCGGTTTGACCATTCGTATGCCAATGCTGCGGTCCTGCAGTACATCAGCAACTTGGGTGGCCATGGAGTCATGGTGTCGGACAATGAAAAGCTTTTCTTCATGCCGGGTGGACGGCTGCACTTGCGGGGGATGAAGGGAAGCACAGCTTCTGTCTATCCTTTCGGTGCACCGAATGCTACAGTTTCCTATACTGGTATGAAGTACCCGTTGACAGAAAGCGTTATGACTTCCGACAACCCCATTGGTACCAGCAACATTATTGAAAGTGACGATGCAACTATTACCGTCCTTGGCGGCAATGTCATTATTTATGTACTTAGCGGCGAAAAAAATTAAACGAAAGATGCACAGATAATTCCGTCAGCGTATATACTGGGTTATCAACCAGTAAAGGCGGTGAGCCGATGCGTGGACATTTTCAGCAGTGCATGAAAGGGAAAGGAGTTCCCTGCGCGGTTGCGTTTGGCGTAGGACTGATGCTTTCCACCTTCTGCCCGATAGGGCTGATTCTCTTTATTGTGGCGGTTCTGCTGGTCTGCCTAGGTATCTCGCTTACCCGGCGCTGTGGTTAATGGGGGGATTTTCTGTGAAAATCGTAGTGGTACACAGTTCAAAGGTACTCAGCTTTTTCCTGAGGAAATGGTTCCATATTCAGAAGGAAAAACCAGATTCCCAACGCTGAGTGGGCGCGTATACGGATATTTGAATCTGCACAGTATTTAAAAAGGTCTGACATCTGTTTTCTAAACAGATGTCAGACCTTTTTGCAGTTTCCTGTCTTTCCTCTGCTGCTGGCAGGCATATTACAGGCACTTTTGGAATATGATGTGCCAGAAAAGGAAAAGGAGAGATTATCAATATGCTTAACCGTGAGGTGCTTTCTGCAAGCGAAGTCATTTATGACGGCTGTCAGGAACAGCCTATCGATCTGGACATCAGTCTGCCGGATTACTGCCCGGATATACAGCGTATTCTGAAGTGTCAGGTGTGCCCAAGCATTACTTCCCGCAGCGTGTCCGGCGATCGGCTGGAGGTAGAGGGCACCTGTGCAGTACGGGTGTATTATCTGGATGCAGGAGGAAAAGCGGTCCGATGCTACGAAACGGAAAGTCCGTATTTAACGGCCATTACCCTCAAGCAGCCGTCCGAACGGCCGCGCATTCTGACATCTACCCGGGTGGAATACATCAACTGTCGTCCAACAAGCCCGCGCCGTTTGGATATTCATGGGGCTTTTTCTGTCTGTGCACGTGTCTGTGGAAGCAGTGATATGGAAATTGTCACTTCTGCGGATGATAAAGATATGGAACAACAGACCAAAGAACTAAGCTGCAGTATGTTTTCCAGCTTTTCACAGCAGCCCTTTACTGTTGAAGATACACTGGAGCTGACACCAGGGAAAACCCCGGCAGAAACCATTCTGCGTACGGATACCTGTGCCGTTTTAAAGTCGGCCGAGCCTATGGAGGGGCAGGTAATGGCGGCAGGTGAAGTGCATTTGCATATTTTATATGCCTCTGGGAACGAAAATGCGGAACCGGAGTTTATGGAATATGTCATGCCGTTTACACAGCTGCTGGACTGCGACGGCATTTCTGCACAGACGACGTGCCGCATACAGCTGACTGTCTCCGGTGTTGAAATACAGGTACAGGAAGATTATAGTGGGGAATCCTCTGCTTTTGATACACATGTGCATCTTTTGGCATCTGTGACCTGCTTTACACCGAAGACTGTCACGGCGTTGGTTGACGCGTATTCCCGCACTTATGAGCTGAATATTACCCGCAAACAAAAAACACTGGAAAGTTTGAACAGCATTGTTAGCGACACTTGTTCCCATCGGTTTACTGTACAGTGTGACGATGGACTGACCAAAGTTTTGGATTTGTGGAGTGAACCGTGTACGGTGACAGCGGCGGTGGAAAATGGCGAGCTGAAGTTTGTGGGAAAACTCCCCATTTGTGTGTTGGCACTGAATAAGGACAATACACCCTTTTATTTTGAGCGTTCTACGGAATTTACCTGTACCAAGCCAATCGAAACACAAACCGATACCCGCTGTGCTGCGGAGGGCAGTGTACTTAGCCTGAACTATCATCTTGCAGGCGGTGAAATGGACTTAAAAGCCGAGATACTGCTGACAGCAGAGGTATATGGCCTGCAGACTTTTAAGTTTATCACAGAAATAGAAGAGGACACGGCGCATACGAAACAGCAGGATACAGCAGCTTTGTGCATTTACTTCGCAGACGCCGGTGAAAAGCTTTGGGACATCGCGCGCCATTACTGCACCAGTGTGCAGGCAATTCAGGAAGAGAACGGCCTGGCCGGTGAGACTGTGGAAAATCAGGGAATGCTGCTGATTCCTATGTAAAGCAAAACCGCACAGCAGCCATGGCAGCATCACAATACAGGAGGGCAGGAAATGGAAGAACATACGATTTACAGGGACATTGCTGAACGGACAAACGGAGATATTTATATTGGTGTCGTTGGGCCGGTGCGTACTGGGAAATCCACCTTCATCAAAAAATTTATGGATACCATCGTCATTCCAAACATTGATGAGGAAGCCCGTAAGGACAGGGCGGTGGATGAATTGCCGCAGTCCGCGGCCGGCCGGACAATTATGACGACGGAACCGAAATTTATTCCGGAACAGGCGGTACAGGTACACATTGGCGACAATGCCGTTTTCTCTGTCCGGCTGATTGATTGTGTAGGATATATTGTTCCCAGTGCTTTGGGATATGTGGAAGGGGAAAATCCGCGCATGGTCATGACGCCGTGGTTTGATGACCCGGTGCCGTTTAATATGGCTGCGGAAATTGGTACAAAGAAAGTCATTACGGAACACTCGACTATAGGGTTGGTTGTGACCACGGACGGCAGCATCAGCGATATTCCACGGGAAGAATATGAGGATGCTGAGGAACGCGTCATTACAGAGCTCAGAGAGATACATAAGCCTTTTATTGTCCTGCTGAACTCCACTGACCCCGGTTCAGCTGAAACGCAGCAGCTGGCACAGCAGCTGGAGGCAAAGTATGCAGTGCCGGTTCTCGCGGTGAACTGTCTGGAGTTGGAAGAGAAAGAAATTCGGCAGATTCTTTCTAAAGTACTGTTTGAGTTCCCAATACAGGAAATTCGTGTCGATATGCCTCATTGGGTTTCCACACTGGAGAAAGACCACTGGCTGCGTTCTGCCGTGTACACTTCCATTCGGGACAACGCCGCTGTGGTAAGCTGTATTCGAGAAATGACCAACATGACACAAAAAGTGTCTGAGTGCGAATACGTTGATAAAGCGGAGGTTTCTAATGTTGATCTCGGCACAGGCAAGGTCCGGATAGCAGTCACTCTGGCGCAGTCCCTGTTTTATAAAGTGTTGGGCGAAAAAACAGGGCTTTCGCTGGAAACCGAGGAAGACCTTCTGGATAGCATGATGCGTTTCGCTGATATGCAGAAAGAGTATGATAAAATTAAAGATGCCTATCATGATGTGCAGGAAACCGGATACGGTATTGTCATGCCGTCGACAGATGAGCTGACACTGGAGGAGCCGCGCATTGTTCGGCAGGGCGGCAAATACGGCATTCGGCTGAAGGCAACTGCACCGTCTATTCACATGATGAAAACGCAGATTACAACGGAAATTACACCCATTGTGGGTTCACAGGCGCAAAGTGAAGAGCTTGTTTCTTATATCCTAAAAGAATTTGAAGAAAATCCATCGAAGATTTGGGAGTCTAATATCTTTGGCAAGAGCTTGCATGAGTTGGTTAACGAGGGTATGCACAACAAGCTGTACCGTATGCCGCAGGACGCCCGTGAAAAGGTAAGGGAGACAATAGAGCGCATTATCAATGATGGCTGCAACGGCCTGATTTGCATTATTCTTTAATAAAATGTTCAAAAACACTCGGGCAAACAGGGCTTTCGGCTGTTTGCTCGATTTTTTCTTGCTTTTGCCTGCAAAGATAGATATAATAAAATTATGTCATGCGGCAAAAGCTAATCAGGCAAAGATAGGCAAATAACTGGTGAGGATGTGGAGTCATGTTTCAAATCGTAGGTAAACGCAAGCTGAACGATTCCATGACACTTATGGTTGTAGAAGCTCCGTTTATTGCAAAAAAGGCAAAACCGGGTCAGTTCATTATTCTGCGTGTGGATGAGCATGGTGAAAGAATTCCGCTGACCATTGCAGATTATGACCGCAAGACCGGTACGATAACGATTATTTATCAGGTTGTGGGCAAGACAACTATGAAGCTGGACCAGCTGCAGGAAGGGGATGCCCTGCTTGACTTTGTCGGCCCACTGGGGAAGCCAAGTGAACTGGAGGGTTATCACCGTGCAGCGGTCATTGGCGGCGGTGCTGGCTGTGCAATCGCTTGGCCTCAGGCCAAAGCGCTCCATCAGATGGGTACAAAAGTGGATATGATTGCTGGCTTTCGCAACAAGGATATTATTATTCTGGAAGATGAAATGCGCGCTGCCTGTGACAACCTGTATCTAATGACGGACGACGGTAGCAATGGCCATAAGGGATTTGTTACCAGCGCATTGGAAGAGAATATTAACAACGGCGCCGGTTATGACCTGGTGGTAGCCATTGGTCCACTGGTTATGATGCGCGCGGTTGTCGGCGTTACCAAGCCGAAAAACATCAAAACGATTGTCAGTATGAACCCTATTATGATTGATGGAACAGGCATGTGCGGCGGCTGCCGGTTGACGGTTGGCGGTAAAACAAAGTTTGCCTGTGTGGATGGCCCAGACTTTGATGGCTTTGAAGTTGATTTTGATGAGACTATTAGACGCAGCCACACCTACTATGATGAGGAACGCAGAATGGCCAGAGAAGAAAAGTGCAAGTTGATGGAGGGTGCAAAAAATGCCTAATATGCAGCAGAAAAAGACACCGATGCCGGAGCAGGCACCAGAGGTTCGGTGCCATAACTTTGCAGAAGTGGCAGAGGGCTACACAGAGGAAATGGCAAAAAACGAAGCACAGCGGTGCTTGAACTGTAAAAATAAGCCCTGCGTTTCCGGTTGCCCGGTTGGCGTGCACATTCCTGATTTTATTGCTCATGTTGCCAATGGAGAGTATGAAAAAGCTTTTCAAATTATCAAACTGACAAATTCTCTGCCGGCAGTATGCGGCCGTGTCTGCCCGCAGGAGACACAATGTGAAAGTAAATGTGTGCGTGGACTGAAAGGTGAACCGGTCGGTATCGGCCGCCTGGAGCGTTTTGTGTCCGACTGGCACATGAAGCATGGAACAGAAGAAAGCACAAAAGTGCCTTCTAACGGACATAAAGTAGCCATTATCGGCGCTGGTCCGTCCGGCCTTACCTGTGCCGGGGATTTGGCGGCCAAAGGTTATCAGGTTACCGTATTTGAAGCACTGCATGTTGCAGGCGGTGTGCTGATGTATGGTATTCCGCAGTTCCGCCTGCCAAAGGAAATTGTGCAGAAGGAAATTGATGCGCTAAAGGCAAAAGGCGTTGAAGTTAAGACAGATATGGTTATCGGCAAAGTGCTGGAAATTGATGAACTGTTTGATATGGGTTATGAAGCTGTGTTTATCGGTACGGGTGCCGGACTGCCGAATTTTATGAATATTCCGGGTGAAGCGCTGGTTGGTACTTATTCAGCGAATGAGTTCCTGACACGGGTCAATCTGATGAAAGCCTACAAGCCGGACTATGATACACCCGCCGTACCGGTCCATAAAGTGGCGGTCATCGGTGGCGGCAATGTTGCCATGGATGCGGCTCGTACGGCCCTGCGTTTGGGTGCGGAAGAGGTGCACGTCCTTTATCGCCGTGCCGAAGAACAGATGCCGGCTCGCAGGGAAGAAGTTCATCATGCGAAAGAAGAAGGCGTCATCTTTAATTTCCTGACCGCTCCCGTGCGCATTTTAGGGGACGATAAGGGACATGTACAGGAAGTAGAGTGTGTCAAAATGCAGCTTGGAGAGCCGGATGCCAGTGGACGCCGCCGTCCGGTAGAGATTCCGGGCAGTAACTTTAAACAGTCTGTGGACTGCGTTGTTGTCGCAATCGGCAACAGCCCGAACCCGCTTATTCGCTCCACTACCAAGGGACTGGAAGCAAATCACAAAGGCTGCGTTGTTGTTGATGAAGAAACTATGAAAACAAGTCGTGAGGGCGTTTACGCTGCCGGCGATGCAGTTTCCGGTGCGGCAACCGTTATTCTGGCGATGGGCGGCGGCAAAGCCGCGGCAAATTCCATTGACGCATTTATTCAAGGCAAAAACAAATAACAGGTAAACTTGATTAGCCTGCTGCTTGTAAAAGCGGCGGGCTTTTTGCTGTACTAGGTTCTATTCTTTCCATCGGTTACATATATCTGACTGGAAAAGAGAACAGGCAGGGGGCAGCTAAATGAAAGAAGAAAAACGGGTCTTATGGAGAGTCCGCCTTGTCCTGTGTATGGTGGTACTTTTGGTGG
The DNA here is from genome assembly GCF_044880635.1 of Caproicibacterium sp. XB2. NCBI lineage: Bacteria > Bacillati > Bacillota > Clostridia > Eubacteriales > Oscillospiraceae > Caproicibacterium > Caproicibacterium sp. XB2. The sequence goes on from NZ_CP173227.1 coordinate 862,104, forward strand.
CACTGATTGTGCGCTTTGCAGTTGGTGGAAAAACTTATGCGGACAGCAAAATTTGGTATACCGGCCTGCTGCAGAATTCGGTTCTTCCGGATTCCACAGCGAAAAATCTGCAAAAAAAATTTGTGGAATGGTTTCCGCAGGCCGACTTTTCAAAACCTGTTTTGCCGCAGCAGTCTAGCCATACCCAGTCGGACGGCGGTTCGTCTAAAGGGAAATCAGCATCTTCAGTAGCCGCAAACAGCAAAAAAACATGATTTTTTTTACAGGAAACTGCCGTGTGGAAACAACAGTGCCTTTTTTTGCATTGATGGCATTCCTTCTACTGGCAGATAGGACCGGTGCGGCACTGTGCGGACTATGTGCGGCAGCACTACATGAGGGCGGACACCTCCTGGCCATGCACTTGTGCGGGCGGGCACCGATAAAAATCCGTTTCACAGCCCTTGGTGCAGAAATTTCCGCGGAGGGTGGGACGGAGTCTTATTTAGAGGACGCTTTTATTGCGGCTGCCGGTCCACTGGTGAATCTATTGCTGTATTTGCTCCTTTTATTATGCCGAATTTTGGCACCGGTCAGCCCGGCTGTGCAGCTTTTTGCTTTAGCAAATATCGTACTGGCAGTTTTCAATTTACTCCCTGTTCAGCCACTGGATGGGGGACAGGCACTTTTAAGTTTGCTGAGCTGTCATTGTAAAAGAGAGACTTCATATAGGATTGTGCAGATATGCTCTTTTATGACATTGGTACCGATTGGGGTAGCCGGTTTTCTGCTCTTGTTTCGCTCCCACTGGAATGTCACACTGCTGCTGGCAGACATTTATCTTTTTATTCTGCTGCTAATGAAGCCAGAAAGGTTTGGGCAGGCTTGAAGGGCAGCTGTATCTGGGGTATAATAAATAAGATTACAGCCATATCAGACTGGCTGCCCCAGGAGGATATATGATTAATCGAGAAACTGAAACGCTGCTAAGCCGTGTGCAGAAACCCGGCCGCTATGTTGGCGGAGAACTGAACAGCGTTGTAAAAGATAAACAGAATATCGAAGTCCGGTTTGCTTTTTGCTTTCCCGACACATACGAGGTTGGAATGTCCCATTTGGGTATAAAGATTCTATATAGTCAGCTGAATACACGGGATTATTTATGGTGTGAACGTGTCTTCACGCCGTGGCTGGACATGGAAGAAGAACTGCGGAAAGCAAATTTGCCGCTGTATGCATTGGAAAGCGGTGACCCGGTAGGAGACTTTGACATCATCGGTTTCACCTTGCAGTATGAACTTTGCTATACAAATGTTTTAAATATGCTGGAGCTGGCGGGTGTACCACTCCTTTCCCGTGACCGAAAGGGACTCAAAAACCTTGTCGTGGCAGGTGGCCCCTGCGTCTGCAATGCGGAACCAATCGCCGATTTCGTTGACCTTTTCTTTTTGGGCGAAGGTGAAGGAGTTGACTTGGAAGTTTGTGATTTGTATCGGGAATGTAAAAAAGCGGGTGCTACAAAGGAAGAATTTCTGACCCGGGCAGCACAGATCCAGGGCATTTATGTACCGGCTTTTTATAAGGTAACATATCATGATGACGGTACCGTACAGGCAATTACGCCGAATCACGGCGCACCGGCGCGTGTGAAAAAGCGTCTGATGATGGACATGGACAACAGCTTTTATCCGGATAAATTTATTGTGCCTTATATCGATATTATCCATGACCGTGTTGTGGAAGAAGTTTTTCGCGGCTGTATCCGTGGATGCCGCTTTTGCCAGGCGGGATTCCTGTACCGCCCGGTTCGGGAAAAAAGTCCGGAAGTTGTGGACAGGCAGTGCCATGAGCTGTGTGAGAGTACCGGCTACGACGAGATTTCTCTTTCTTCATTGAGCACCAGTGATTATACACAAATCAATCCTCTGCTGGACCGTATGCTGACGTGGTCAAAAGACGAAAAGACCAGTATTTCTTTGCCTAGTCTGCGTGTGGATGGCTTTCAGCCACAGATTATGGATAAAATTAAAACTGTCCGGCGCAGCGGCCTTACCTTTGCGCCGGAGGCCGGTACGCAGCGCCTGCGCAACGTTATTAATAAAAACGTAACGGAAGAAGAACTGATGAAAACCGTCAATACCGCTTTTTCCGGCGGGTGGAGTACCATTAAGCTGTACTTTATGCTTGGTCTGCCAACGGAAACGATGGAGGATGTAGAAGGTATTGCTCAGCTGGCACAGAAAGTTGTGGATGCGTACTACGCAAATCCAGCGCGGCATAAGGGACGTGGAGTGAAGGTCACGGTCAGCGCCTCTGCTTTTATTCCCAAACCACATACGCCTTTTCAGTGGGAACCGCAGGATACCATGGAACAAATGGAAGAGAAGCAGCATCATATGCTGTGCGCAGTCAAGTCACATAAAATCAATCCGACCTGGCATGATGCTTCTACCAGTCTGATAGAAGCTGTTTTTGCACGCGGTGACCGTAGGCTGGGACCAGCACTGTTGGAGGCACATCGCTGCGGCTGCAAAATGGATGGCTGGGAAGCGGGCTTTTCCTTTGAAAGATGGCTGGATGTTTTCCGGCGGAGCGGAATTGACCCTGCCTTTTACGCCAACAGACGGCGCAGCTTTGATGAGGTTCTTCCATGGGACCATATGGACTATGGCATTAGCAAGGAATTTTTAATACGAGAGTGTAAGCGTGCATATGCCGCACAAACAACACCGAACTGTCGTGAGGCCTGCTCTCACTGCGGAGCAGCACAGTTTGGGGGAGGTATCTGCTATGAGAGAGATTAGAGTGTGGTTTTCTAAGACCGGTTCTGCCCGCTTTATTTCTCATTTGGATCTTATGCGCTGCATGACTCGTGCTGCCCGCCGGGCACATTTACCGCTGTGGTATACACAGGGGTTTAATTCCCGTGTCTATATGACATTTGCGCTGCCTTTAAGTCTTGGTGTTAGCGGGCTGCGGGAAAGTATGGACCTGCGTTTGGAACAGGATATGCCGGTTGAAGAAATAACGAAACGCATGAACAAAGTTTTGCCGCCGGACATTCGGGTACTGGACGTGACGGAACCGAAAATGAGGCCTGGCGAAATTGAATTTGCGTCCTATCAAATTTTTCTGCCGTCAAAAAAACCGCAGTCGCTTTCACAGGGCATCCAGGAACTGCTTCAAAGGCAGCCGCTTTTGGTTGATAAAAAATCCAAACATGGTGTTCTGCAGATGGACCTGCACCCGGAACTTAACCGTACACAGGTCAGCGCAACGCCAGAGGGTGTTTGTATTCATGCGGTCTTGCCGGCTGGCTGCAATTTTAATCTTAACCCGCATCTGCTTGTCAACTGTATTGAAACATATTTAAAAATCACTTTGAATGCACAAATTGTGCGTACAGATTTATACAATGCGGGAATGCAGCCGTTTATATAAAGCATTTAAGTATGTATTTCCTTATATGGGAATACATAGATTTTGTTTTCTGTGACAGACTAGTGTCACAGGAGGCGGAAGCATGAAAAAAGATTATTACAACCAGATTTTGTCGGGAGGGCAACCGGATTTTGGGCCTGATGAGGAAGAAGGGGATCGTCCCTCTGATACGGGGACCATTATTACCGGCTCTGGGCATCATAAAATTCAATGCCTGACGATTATTGGACAGATAGAGGGCCATACCATTCTGCCCAGCAACAGCAAAACGACTAAATATGAGCATGTTATCCCACAGCTGGTCGAAATTGAAGAGGACGAGAAGACAGAAGGACTGCTTATGCTGCTGAATACCGTCGGCGGCGATGTAGAGGCGGGCCTAGCTTTGGCAGAACTTGTTGCAAGTATGAAAAAGCCAACGGTTAGTTTGGTATTGGGCGGTGGACACAGCATTGGCGTTCCGCTTGCGGTGGCGGCGAAGCACAGCTTCATTGTGCCGAGCGCAACTATGACGATTCATCCAGTGCGGATGAGCGGCCTGTTGATTGGAGTACCACAGACTCTTGACTATTTTCAGCGGATGCAGGAGCGTATTACACGTTTTGTCGCCGCCAACAGCCGGATGTCAGAAAAACGATTTATGCAGTTGGCAATGAATACCAAAGAATTGGTCATGGATGTCGGAACTGTACTGGATGGTGAAGACGCTGTAGCAGAGGGACTGATTGATTCATTGGGCGGTTTGTCTGATGCAGTAGACTATCTGTACCATATGATTGACCGTAACCACAAAAAAGCGGCTGGAACAAAATCTTCTAAACCCTCCAAAAAAGCACATAAATCTTAATATTCGGCGCACTGCGCCGTACATTCGTACTGGTTGGAAATTGCTCTTTTAAAACATAAGGGGAATGTTAAATTGGCACAAAAGAAATCAAATCGTTCACGTTCTTCCGGAAGGCGAAAACCTTCTGGAAGAACGCCAACAAAGGCAAAGCAGCAGCGAACGGCAAGCCGTACACCGCCGCGTCAGCGCACACGCAGTCCGGCGCCGCCAGTTAATCGCCGTACACTGGAAACAGAACAACGTCAGTGCCAAATATCGGCGGTCCTGCTGTTTGCACTGGCAATTTTACTTGCCTGCATTGCGCTTGTTCCAGGGGTACATATTTGGTTGATGCTGCACCACCTGGTGCGGGGATTGTTTGGCGATTGCGCCTTCCTGTGGCCGATACTGCTGCTTTATGTGGCCTTTACTACGGCTTTTGAGCGACAGGGCAGTTTTATGAGCACAAAAGTTGGGCTGTCAGCAGTTTCCATTGTTTTGTTTAGCGCGGTTGTAACTGCTTTTTTACAGCCATCTAATGTTTCAATTTCACATGGATTTGGAGAAAAGCTGCTTAGCCTTTTCCTTTCCTGCAAAGACCATGGCGGAGCTGGTCTGGTCGGGGGATTGATTGGCATTCCTATGATTGCAGGGCTTGGCAAAACTGGCGCATGCATTTTACTGATACTGTTGCTCTTTGTTACGCTGATGCTGCTGACAGGGACGACACTTGCAAGATTGTGGCATGGAATTCAAAAGCCGGCAAAAGCAGTTAGTCAGGCAGTAGGAGCCGTACATGAAAATTATGTAGAATCCGTACAAATTAAAAATCGGAATCGAGATATTGACATTCCATTGGATAATGAAGGAATGCCAATGCACCCAGTACAGACGCCGCAGCCAAAAAAGAGCAGAATAGCACGGCCTCGTTTGCAGGATATCTTTGGGTCTAGCGAAAGCAAAGAAAAGAAAACTTTTTCCCGGCAGGTACCGCCTTCCGCTATTGTGGAAAAGCCAATTCGTGACGACCGTGTCCATAAGAATGAGCCAGAACAGGAACAGCATCAAGAACAGCCAGACAGTGGGTCAGCACAGGCAGCAGAAAAGTTTATGGAACATGTCAAAAAACAGGTGGAAACAGTTCAGCAAGAACAGAATCATCCGCCGGAGACTCGTCCAGAAAACGGGGAACAGCCAGCAGCAAAATCAGAGCCTGTGCAGGAGCAGCAGGGACAGGACGGCTATCAGCGACCGCCGGTTTCTATGCTGGAATCATCCCCAATGCCCGACAATTCTTCAATACAGCAGGAGCTGAGCACGAATGGACAGCAGTTGGTGCAGGTACTCAACAGCTTTGGCGTGTCTACAAAGATTGTTAATATTAGCCGTGGGCCTTCTGTTACCCGCTATGAATTGCAGCCGGCTGCAGGTGTCAAAATCAGTAAGATTACCGGTTTGGCCGATGATATTGCCATGAATTTGGCAGCGTCCGGCGTACGTATTGAGGCGCCTATTCCAGGAAAAGCAGCAGTTGGCATAGAAGTCCCAAATAAGAAAAAAAGCATCGTACGTATGCGTGACCTAGTGGAATCCAACGCATTCTTGATGGCAAAGGGCAAGCTGACTGTTTGTTTAGGACGCGATATTGCCGGAGACCCACAGGTAGCGGACCTTTCTAAAATGCCGCATTTGCTGATTGCTGGTACCACCGGTTCTGGCAAATCGGTTTGTTTGAATTCCTTTATCATCAGCCTGCTTTATAAATCTACACCAAAAGATGTTCGTTTTTTGATGATTGACCCGAAAGTGGTTGAGCTGTCCATTTATAATGGCATTCCGCAGCTTTTGGTTCCGGTTGTAACGGACCCGCGCAAAGCTGCCGGTGCCCTTGGCTGGGCTGTAACGGAAATGCTGAAACGCTACAAGCTTTTTGCAAAATACAATGTACGCGATCTGAAATCTTATAATAGACTGGCCGCCCAGCACGATTATGTGGCAGAGGACGGTACACCCGTTGAATATATGCCGCAGATTGTCGTCTTTATCGAAGAGCTGGCAGATTTAATGATGGCGGCTCCGAATGAGGTGGAAGATAGTATCTGCCGCCTAGCACAGATGGCGCGTGCTGCCGGAATGCATCTGGTTATTGCTACCCAGCGGCCTAGTGTGGATGTTGTAACTGGCTTAATCAAGGCCAATATTCCAAGCCGCATTGCGTTGGCGGTTTCGTCACAGGTGGACAGCCGGACAATACTGGACACAGGCGGAGCCGAAAAACTGCTCGGTAATGGCGACATGCTTTTTTCTCCGGTTGGTGCACAAAAGCCGGTCCGTATTCAGGGTGCCTTTGTTAGTGATAGTGAAATTGAAAGTATTGTAGAATTTATTAAGCAATCGCAGAATCCTGGATATGACCCGCAGATAGCAGAAGAGATTGAAAAGAATGCAGTGGCTGATAAAAAAGAAACATCATCATCCTCTTCTTCTGCACCAGATGTGGACCCCATGCTGGAAGATGCAGTGAAATGTGTGGTGGAAGCTGGGCAAGCCTCTACTTCTCTGCTTCAGCGCCGTCTGCGTTTAGGGTATGCGCGTGCGGGACGAATTGTTGATCAAATGGAAGAAATGGGGATTATCGGTCCACGTGAGGGAAGCAAACCGCGGAAGGTGCTTATCACTTATCAGCAGTGGCTGGAACGCAGTGCGACAAAGCCACCGGAAGAAACCACTGAAAATGGATAAAAAATGGAGGTAACTATGAAAACTGTTTCTATTGACCGTTTTGAAGGCAAGTATGCAGTCTGTGAGGATAAAGATGGAGGACTCTTTGGCATTGAATCAACTGAACTGCCGGAAGGTGCCAAAGAGGGTACCGTGCTGCAAATAGATGATACAGAGGGTATACTGCAGATTGACCAGCAGGAAACAGATCGCCGCCGCAAACAAAATGCTCGTCTGCAAAATGATGTCTTTTCTAGATAGAATTGCATAATATTTCCATTCTATGTGCATACTCCTGATAAAGAAAAGGGGGTATTTCCGCATGAAGTGGAAACTTTGGGAACGCGCTGTTGTATTGGGGCTGATACTGTCATTTGCTTTTTCCTGCACATCGGCAGTTGCGGCAAGTGAGGGGATTCCCGGACGCGTTCTGCGCCTGCATGTTTTGGCAAACAGCGATTCTGCTTCAGATCAGGCGTTGAAATATAAAGTGCGCGACTGTATTCTGCGCAGCAGCGATGTGTGGTTTTCCGGGGTACGCACCCGCAGCCAGGCAGAACAGGCGGCGGAGCAGCATTTGGCGGAAATACAAAAGCAAGCCACAGAAGAGCTTCGGAAAAATGGTTCTTCTGCACCGGTCCGCGTGAGTTTGGAAGACACATGGTTTCCAACACGTCAGTATCAGGCGGTTACGTTTCCTGCGGGAACTTATCGTGCCTTGCGTGTGACAATTGGCAGCGGTGCCGGACATAATTGGTGGTGCGTATTGTTTCCTGCCCTGTGTCTGCCCTGCGCCGAGCCAAAACAGACACTGCAGGACGTGCTGACACAGCCGCAGGAAGATTTGACTGGCTGTCCCTATCAAATTAAATTTAAAACAGTTGAGCTTTATGAGCAACTAGAAAACCATCTAAAAAGCGGAAAATAAAGAGTCATTTTTGAAACAGCAGAAAACCTGTATTAGCGGCTTCTGCTGCTTTTATTTTAAAGGAGGCTAATAAAATATGCTGCACTTATTGCTGGGCAGAGCCGGAAGCGGAAAGACATTTTCCATTCGGGAACGCCTGCATAGCATGGCAAAAGGAGGACAGACACAGCTATTCCTGCTCGTCCCGGAGCAGGCTTCATTTGACAATGAACGTGCATTGCTGAAACTGCTTGGGCCAAAAGATGCACAGCGTGTACAGGTACTCAGCTTTTCCCGCCTGTGTGATGCGCTTGCAAGAAGTTACGGCGGCGGCGCCGGGCGGCGGCTGACGGACGGCGGCCGTGTCATTCTAATGAGTCAGGCATTAGAACAAATAAAAGATACACTTCAATTTTATCGGCGCAGTGCACAGGGAACCGAACTGATTCAAATGCTGTTGGATGCCAACGCTGAATTTAAGTCCTGCGGGATTTCCCCACGGGACCTGCATAATGCAGCGATACAATCGGACAAGTCTGTTCTTCGGCAGAAACTGGAAGAACTCTCACAAATTCTAGATTGCTATGAGGCACTAGTTGCACAAAGTTGGGTAGACCCACAGGACGATTTAACACGTGCGGCCGCATGCCTTGGAAAACATTCGTTCTTTCAAGGAGCAGATGTTTTTATTGATGAGTTTCAAAGTTTTACAAAGCAGCAGTATGGCGTTCTGCGTTTCGTGATGCGTCAGGCACAGGAGGTAACGGTATCCCTCTGTACCGATACATTGGAGGATTCGGAACATGGTATGGGACTGTTTTCGATTGTACGTCAAACGGCTTATAGCTTCATTAGATTGGCAAATGAAGAAAATGTACCGGTAGCTTCTCCGGAAAAGCTGCCGGCAGGTATCCGGTATTATTTTGATGATTTGCGGGAATTGGAAGCATATTTCTACCGTACAGAGAATATCCAGTCGGCGGTAACAGCAAAACATGTTACTTTATATGAGGCGGCGAACCCGTATGAAGAAGCCTCTTTTGTCGCTTCGGCAATTCGGCATCTTCTGATGAAGGGACAGTGTCGGGCAAGGGACATTGCGGTTGTTGCGCGGGATATGGACAGTTACCGGGATATTTTGAATACCGCATTGGATACTTATGAAATTCCCTATTTTATGGATGAGGCTCGTGACATTACACATGAACCACTCATGCGTTTTGTTCTGGCTGCATTCGCAGCTGTGCGGACAGGCTATGACAGTGAAACGATTTTCACTTATCTAAAAACGAATCTTACAGGAATTACACCGGATGTTACAGCTGTATTGGAAAATTACTGCTTTACATGGCAGATTAGCGGGAAAACCTGGCATCAGCCGTTTACACTGAACCCGGACGGCTTTACCGGAAGTTTTACACCAGATGAACAGAAACGGCTGGAGGGCCTTGAAAAAGCACGGCGACAAATCATAAATCCGCTGGAAGCGTTTGCAAAGGTCACTTTACATACAGATGGAGTTTCTATAGCAAAGGCAGTATATCAGCTGCTGCAGGATGCTGAAGTTCCCAAACATTTGAAAGAGCTGGCAGCTGCTTTGGAACAGGCCGGTTCACCGTCTTTGGCTGATGATACACTTCGTCTTTGGGATGTGCTGATGCAGGTACTGGACCAGTGTGCACTGGTTTTAGGGGAGCAGCCTATTGCCCGCAGCCGCTTTGAAGAACTGCTGCGGATGGTGATTTCTGACAGCCAAATAAGCAGCATTCCACAGGGACTGGACCAGGTCACGGTGGGCGCAGCAGACCGAATACGTATAGAGTCACCTAAGGTTGTATTCCTTTTAGATGCAGCGAAAGAAGATTTTCCAAAAGCACCTGGTACAGCAGGAGTGTTTAGTTTTGCAGAGCGTCTGTCACTGATTGATGGAGGTCTGCCGCTGAACGATACAATGGCTGGTGTAGACGTACAGGAACGCTTTTTAGCGTATGCAGCAGTCAGCGCTCCTTCCTGTCATTTGTACCTTTCCTGGCCTACAGTAGACACCGGAGGAAATACAAAATTGCCTTCTTCGATTGTTACAGAAACGCAGCGCATTTTGAAAAATGTTTCTGTGCAAACAGCATTCACGCTTCCAACAGCTTTTTTCTCCAGCAGCCGAAAAGCGGCATTTTCTCAGTTGGCCCGCAGCTGGGGACAAAAAGCAGATGAACAGGAAGCTACTTTGCAGGCATTGTTTTCACAGGAGCAGGATGCTCCTCAGCTGGCGGCGGTTAGGCGCGCAGCAGAACATACGCCGCTGTGCTTTGCAGAACAATCCCGTGCCAAAGAACTTTTTCACGCGGATATGCGTATTTCGGCTTCTCAGGCAGAAACCTATGCGAAATGTCCGTTCCAGTACTTTTGCCAGTATGGCCTGCAGGCCAAAGAACGTCGTACGGCGGAACTAGACCCAATGGAATACGGCAGCTTAATGCATGATTTATTGGAGCGGCTATTTTCCAGCTTTTGTGCGCAAGAATTGAAAGATATGCAGGAGGAAAAGTTAAATCAGTTGATTCTTTCTTTTATTTACGACTATGTAAATGAAAAAATGGGTATACATGCAGAAAATATTCCAAGGTTTCAGCATCTTCTATTCCGTGCGGCGCAGGCAGCTTTTGTTATTGCCAGACATGTGGCGGAGGAACTTTGCCAAAGCGAGTTTGTACCATCGGATTTTGAGCTTCCCATTGGTCCGCAGGGGGTGCCGGGAATCCATTTGGCACTCCCGGATGGCGGAAGTGTAGAGCTCATTGGTAAAGTGGACCGTGTGGACACGTGGGAAGAGGAAGGCCATACTTGGATTCGCGTCATTGACTACAAAACGGGGCAGAAACGGTTTGCGCTGTCCGATGTTCTGTACGGAATCGATATGCAAATGCTTTTATACCTTGCTGCACTGTGTAAAAATGGGAAAGAGAAATATAAAAATCCGATTCCCGCTGGTGTCCTGTACATGCCCGCTTCTGTATCTGCGGTGCTGGTGGAACGTACCGAGGAGCACAAACGGGACAAGCAGCAAAAGCAACTGTGTATGAATGGCCTAATATGCAGTGATACAAAAGTTATTAAGGCGATGGAACAAGGCGCTGGCGGCAAGTACATACCCGTTAAGCAAAATAAAAATGGGGACTACCGCAAAACAGATGCAATGGTTACTGAAAAAGAGCTAAACAGCATTCTGCGGTATACCGAAAAACAACTTCAGGAAATGGGCAGACAGCTGCACAGCGGAAATGTACAGGCCATGCCTTTAGAAGATGCCTGCCAATGGTGTCCCTATACTTCTGTATGCGGGCATGAAGAAAATGGCCCGGTCCGGGAAGAAACTGTGCAGAAACAAAATGAGATTTTGCAGCAGATTCATAAAGAAGAGGGGGAAAAAGATAGATGAGCGATAAAAAGTGGACTCTTGAACAGCAGGATGCAATTTCTGCCCGTGGTGGCCCTCTGTTGGTGTCTGCTGCGGCGGGTTCGGGGAAAACGGCTGTATTGGTAGAACGTGTAGTTAGCTTAATATTAGATTCCAGTCAGGGAATTGCTGCGGACCGGCTGTTGGTTGTTACGTTTACAAAAGCGGCCGCAGCAGAAATGAAGGACCGTATTGACCGGCGTCTGTCCTTGGAACTGCAGAAACATCCAAACAGTACTTTCCTGCAGCGACAGAAAATTTTGCTCTCTCATGCCCAAATCGGTACTATTGATAGCTTCTGCAAAGAATTGATACAGGAAAATTTCAGTCAGCTTGGTGTACCTGTAGATTTCCGTGTAGCGGACCAGAGTGAAATGGAAGTTTTGCAGGCACAAACTATGACGCAGGTATTGGACCGGTATTATGCGGCAGACGATGCGAATTTCCTGCAGATGGCAGACAGCATTTCCTCCAGCAAGAATGACAGGCAGCTAACAGAAGTTATCCAGACATTATATCAGTTTGCCCGCAGTCATCCGTTTCCGCGCCGCTGGCTGCAGGAAAAAGCAGATATGTACAGAGAAACAAATCCAGATAGAACAGAGTGGGGTAGCTCTGTTCGGAAATATGCAGAAGCAGCGCTTTCGTATAGTATGCAGATGACAGAACAATCGGCTGCCCTTTTAGATAAACTTGGGGAAACAGATAAGCTGCGGGAAGCACAGCGGCCAGTTTATGAAGAAGACTGGAGCATTTTGCAGTGTTTGCGGCAGACAGTGCAAAAAGGGGACTGGGATGCTGTTTATCAGCAGATCCATTCAGTGAGCTGGGAACGGATGCCTTCTGTACGGGGTTATCAAGAAAGTTCATATAAATTAAAAGCAGATGCCAACCGTAAAGAAGTTAAAAAAACAGTAGAACAATTAAAACATCTCTTTTGCTGTAAAAAGGAAGAGTGCCGCGAAGATTTTGAGCGTTTGCTGCCCGTTGTCAGCAAGCTGGTTTCTGTTACCGAAACCTTTAGTGACCAACTGAATACGGTTAAGAAGGAGAAAAAAATATTAGATTTCAGTGACTTGGAACATTTGGCACTGCAGCTATTAGTACAGGAAACACCAGATGGCTGGAAACGTACGCCGGAAGCAGATAGCCTGTCACAGCGGTATGACGAAGTATTGGTTGACGAATATCAGGATACGAATGAACTTCAGGACTTGCTTTTTCGGGCTATTTCTCAGGAAGAGAAAAATTTATTTATGGTTGGCGACGTGAAACAGAGCATATATGGGTTTCGTCAGGCAGAAGCTGGGTTGTTTTTGGAAAGGCGCAGTCATGCTGAAATTTATTGTAGGGAAGCTCCCACATTTCCTTCCTGCATAACACTGGGGAAAAATTTTCGCAGCCGTGTAGGTATCATTGCGTTTGTCAATTTCCTTTTCCGTCAGCTGATGAGCAAAAATGCCGGAGGGCTGGAATATGCAGGCCCTGATGAATTGCTGTATGGTGGTTCTTATCCAGAAAGCCCTGTCCCAGATGCTGAGCTGGACGTATTAGAGTGCAGTACAGACGATGGGGACTTAGACCAGATAGAAGCGGAAAGCCGCCGCATAGCGGAGTATATAACGAATTTTCTTGAAAATGGAACGGTTCAGGAGAATGGCAGACGGCGTAAAGGACAGCTTCGGGACGTTTGTATCCTTTTGCGCAGTGCCAAAAAGTATGCACCACAATATGCGCGTATACTCAGCTCTTTTGGGGTACCGACATGGGCCAGTTCAGAAAATGGATTTTTTGAAACATCAGAAATACGTACGGCGCTTTCTTTTCTGCGCACAGCGGACAATCCACTTTTGGATATTCCGTTGCTAGCGGTCCTTGCGAGTCCGGTATATGGCTTTACGCCAGATGAACTTGCAAGTATACGGATGGAAAAGAAGAAAGGACCTGTTTATCTTGCTGTTCGTAAAAAAGCCGCAGCAGGAAATACACGCTGCCAGAATTTTTTGGAAGATTTGCAGGTTTACAGGGCACAGGCAGCCACATTGCCGGCGGACCGCTTCCTGCTGTTTTTCTTACAAAAAAGCGGCTATCAGGATTTAGTGTTAGCAATGGACCATGGCGAAACACGTCTTGCTAATTTACACCTTTTGATAGAATATGCCAGGAAGTATGAACAAAGCAGTGCAGGCGGTCTTTCCGGATTTATACATCTCATTGACCGCATGCAGCGGGAGGGTAGTGATTTAAGTGCAGCCAGCCCCGTTGCGGAAAGTGCAGATGTTGTACATATTATGAGCATTCATCACAGCAAAGGGCTGGAATTTCCTGTTGTTATTCTGGCAGGATGCAGCCGACGATTCCATCAGGAAACTAACAAAGTGTGTCTGAATGCAAAGCTTGGTTTTGGTTTGCAGTTGCAGGATGAAGAAAGCGGATGCCGTTATACAACTTTGCCGCATGAAGCTGTTTCACTGGAACAGAGATGCGATGGCATGAGCGAAGAACTGCGAGTTTTGTATGTTGCTGTTACGCGTGCAAAAGAAAGACTTTTGATTCTTTGCTCTGGGTCAAATGTCGAGAAAAAGCTTACTTCATGTGCTTCCAAATTAGGAAAGGAAGAAAAACTTCCTGCCTTTCTTGTACAGAAAGCGGGGAGCACTGCAGATTGGATTTTACTATGTGCTTTGCGTCATCCGAATGCCGGGGCTTTGCGAAAAGCGGCAGATGCAGTGGATTTGCCGATTGTTCCGTGCAGCCAAAAATGCCATTTCAAGATTGTTTCATTTTCCGGTCCTTTGCAGCAGACTGATGGAACGGAAAAAACAGAGCAGAATGTTTCTCCGAACCCAGAACTATACGAAAAATTGAAGAAGGAAACGGAATACATCTATCCGTATTTACGGCTGGGACAGGTACGTGCAAAAACCGCGGCCAGCGAAATCGCCGCGGCGCCGTTTGAACGGAAATACGCAGCTATGAGCAGGCCGGCTTTTTTGGGGAAGGGCGGCTTAACGCCGGCTGAGCGCGGCACGGCACTGCACGCCTATATGCAATATGTAGATTATAAAACAGCTGCTTCTAATCCGGAAGCAGAGCTGGAACGGCTGTATAAGGAAGCGTACCTGACAAAAGAACAGGCAGATGCAGTGGATATCAATAAAATCAAGCATTTTTTTGCGTCACCGCTGGCAAAACGAATTTTAAACAGCAAAAAAGTTTTGCGGGAATATCGTTTTACAATTGAGATACCAGCATCACGGCTGGATATTTCTTTGCCGCCAGACATGGGACAGGAGCCTGTTGTTGTACAGGGCGCAATAGATTGTGCATTTGAAGAAGCAGACGGGCTGGTACTGTTGGATTATAAAACCGACAGAGAAAAAAATCCGGACAAACTGCGTGACCGCTACCAGGTACAGCTGATGCTCTATAAAGAGGCACTGACACAATGTACAGGAATGCCTGTAAAAGAATGTCTTTTGTATACCTTTTCTTTGGGGAAGACGATTATTTTGTCTGATACATAAGAAATAGTTTGTACTGCGTCAGCAAAAAAGGACTTGCGTCAAAACATAGCTTGTGATATACTATATAGGCATTTGAAGTCCGCCGCTCCCGGCGGGAGTCAATGCCCGATTATATGTGACATTGAAGCGGGCAGTCCTCTGCTTACCCTAAAAAGGAAGCATGAATGCCTGAAACAGGAGGAAAAATCATGAACGCATTACAGTTAATTGCACAGGACTCTGTAAAAGAAGACAAGCCTCAGCTGGAAGTCGGCGACACCATCCGTGTAAGTGTTAACATCCGTGAAGGTGACCACGAAAGAATCCAGGCATTTGAGGGTACTGTCATTGCCCGCCGCGGTTCGGGTGTCAGCGAAACATTCACGGTACGCAGAGTTTCCTATGGTGTTGGCGTGGAGCGTGTTTTCCCGTTCCATTCTCCGAACGTCAAAAAAGTAGAAGTTATCCGCAAAGGCCACACTCGCCGCGCAAAGCTCTATTATCTGCGTGACCGTGTGGGCAAAGCTGCTAAACTGCGTGAAGTTGTTAAATAAAAGAAAAGCTGTGAATAGGCCGAAAAAGGGACATGAATGTGTCCCTTTTTTTAATATTCATCCTCATCATGTACCAGGCATAGAAGATTTATGAATTTGGCTTTGGAGGATAATTTCATGCAGATACGCAGTAACAAGGTTGGTTCGGCCCATCACAGCAAAGTACAGTCATGCTATGAGTGGGCTGATGCGCTGTTTATTGCGGTTGTCATATTGGTTTTGGCTTTTTCATTTTGTTTGCGGATTGTCAGTGTCAGTGGACCGTCTATGCAGCCAAATCTGTTTTCCAGTGATAAAGTTTTGCTTACTTATTTTGGAACATCACTGCAGTGCGGGGATGTTATTGTAATAGAACATACGAACAGCAGAGAACCTATCATTAAGAGAGTAGTTGCTACAGGTGGACAGACTGTTGACATCCATGCGGGAATAGTATCCGTTAATGGCCAAGCACTGGATGAAAGTGCTTATCTGGTAAAAGGTATAAAGACAGAGCAGGAAGGAACAAATGTTCATTATCCGCTGACCGTACCGGAGGGCAAGATCTTTGTTTTGGGAGATAACCGTTCTATTTCATTGGACAGCCGCAGCAGTGAAATTGGACTGATTGATCAGAAAGATGTTTTGGGAAAAGCGCAGCTGGTTCTTTTCCCATTTTCACATTTTGGAAAGATTAAAGGGTGAAACATGAGCGAAGCACAATCTATACAGTGGTTTCCGGGTCATATGGCCCGTGCCAAAAAGCAAATTGAAAAATCCTTAAAACAGGTAGATGCTGTTGCTGAAATTGCGGATGCGCGGATTCCTGTCAGCAGCCGAAATCCAATCCTTGAACACATTATTCAGGGAAAGCCGCGAATCATTTTATTGAACAAACGGGATATGGCAGACCCAACTGCTACAAAACAATGGGTTTCTTTTTATCAACAAAAGAATATAGAAGCGGTAGATATCGACTGCAAGAGTGGAAAGGGGCTGGGTGCTTTTCAGCCCGCTGTGCGCAAAGTGCTGGCACCACAGATAGCTTCCTGGAAGCAGAAAGGCATGACGGGACGTACGATTCGTGTGATGGTTATTGGTATTCCAAACGTTGGAAAATCATCTTTTATCAATCGCCTTTCACATGGCAGTCATGCTGCAGTAGAGAATCGGCCAGGTGTCACTCGCTCGAATCAGTGGTTTTCGATTGGAAAGGGATTCGATTTGCTGGATACGCCCGGCGTACTATGGCCAAAAATTGAGGACAAAATGGTAGGCGAACACCTTGCGTTTACGGGTGCTGTGAAAGACGATATTCTCGATTTAGAGGACCTTGCATCGCGCCTTCTGGAACTGCTCTGCCGTTTATACCCGAATGCTGTACGTAGCCGCTACAAACTTGGAGAAACAGATTTTTCCGGTATGGAAGGTTGGCAGATTTTGCAGCTGGTTGGAAAGAAACGTGGTATGCTGGTTTCCGGCGGCGAGATTGACACAGAGCGTACTTCTAAAATGCTGCTGGATGAATTTCGTGCAGGTAAGATTGGACGCATTACGTTGGAACAGGCGGGGGGCGTACAATGACCAAACAGAATGAGCCTGTGGATTGGCTTTTGTATGAACGTGCTTATCTGCGGAAAGGGTATTCTGTTATCTGTGGGGTAGATGAAGCGGGACGCGGCCCACTGGCAGGTCCGGTTTTTGCTGGTGCGGTTATCTTACCGGAAGGGTGTGTTATAGACGGCGTCAATGACTCTAAAAAGCTGTCTCCGAAAAAAAGAGAAGCGCTGTATTCTTTGATTACCGAAAAAGCGGTTTCGTGGGGTGTCGGTTTTGCGACAGAAAAGGAAATTGACCAGATTAACATTTTACAAGCTACTTTTTTAGCAATGCGCCGTGCGGTACAAAAATTAACACCGCTGCCGCAGATGGCTTTGGTGGATGGCAATCAGATGCCACCACTTGGCATACCGGTTCAAACGATTGTAAAGGGAGACGGCTGCTGCGAAAGCATAGCGGCAGCATCTATCCTTGCAAAAGTTAGCAGGGACCGCTTAATGATTCAACTGGACGAAATGTACCCGCAATATGGGTTTGCAAAACATAAAGGATATGGAACAGTCCAGCATCGCCGTGCTTTATTGGAATATGGTCCATGTCCCATTCATAGAAAAACTTTTTTAAAAAAGATATTAGGAGAAGCGCATGCATAGGACTGGTGCAGTTGGGGAGGATTTTGCAGCTGCCTATCTGCAGCGAAAGCATTGCCGCATTGAGGCGCGGAACTATCATTCCAGATATGGGGAAATTGATGTGATTGCTTCCAATGAAATACATCTTATTTTTTTAGAAGTCAAAACCCGTTCAGCAAATGCAATGGTTTCTCCGCTGGCGGCGGTTACCCCACAGAAACAGCGCAGAATTTTCAAGACAGCGCAGACATATTTGATGCATTTTCCTACGCAGTTGCAGCCTCGTTTTGATGTTATGGGGATTACAGTAGGGAAGGATGGACTTACTGTACTGCAATATCAGTATTTGAAGAATGCGTTTACTGCAGATGGCATTTCTTAAGTTAAATCGGAAAAGCTTTTTGACAACAGCTGAAAAATATACTAAAATGATAACGCAATAAACCACCGGCCGGTTTCGCCATATTTGCATCCAGAAAGTGGGGGGCTATTCTTTTATGCAGTATTTATCAACCCGTGATTTCGGGAAAAAGGTTTCTGCCGCTCAGGCGATTGCGCAAGGCATTTGTCAGGACGGAGGTCTGTTTGTTCCACAGGAGATTCCAAAATTAAGCAGCCACGATTTGGAGCAAATGCAGAAGTGCAGCTATGTGGAACGTGCCCAGAAAGTGCTGTCCCTCTTTTTAACAGATTTTTCAGAAAAAGAAATTGCAGACTGTGTACAGGCTGCCTATACGGAAAAAAAATTTCCGGGTGGACCTGCACAACTGTCAGCTCTGCAGGAACAGGATTGCAGCATGTATCTGCTGGAGCTCTGGCATGGCCCGACCTGTGCCTTTAAGGATATGGCTCTGCAGGTTTTGCCACATCTTTTGACAAAAAGCTGTCAGAAAATACACACCGATAAAACGGCAGTCATTTTGGTAGCAACATCAGGGGATACCGGAAAGGCTGCACTGGAAGGCTTTAAGGATGTACCAGGGACGAAAATCCTTGTATTTTACCCGCAGAACGGCGTCAGCCCCATGCAGAAACGCCAAATGGTTACACAGGAAGGCGAAAATGTTGCTGTTTGTGCAATAGAAGGTAACTTCGATGATGCACAGACAGGTGTGAAAAAGATTTTTATCAATACTGATATGTGCCAAAAACTAGCGAAAAATGGAATGATGTTTTCCAGCGCCAATTCTATTAACCTGGGTCGGCTCTTACCACAGATTATTTATTACATTTCAGCATACTGTGACCTCATGGTGAATGGCAAGATTCAAGATAGGCAGGAAGTTAATGTGGCTGTTCCCACAGGAAACTTCGGGAATATTTTGGCCGCTTATTACGCCAAACAGATGGGCCTGCCAATTAAAAAATTGATTTGTGCCAGTAATGCCAACAATGTTTTGACAGAATTTCTGCGGACAGGCTGCTATAATCGCAACCGCGCATTCTATACGACTATTTCTCCGTCTATGGATATTCTTATTTCCAGCAATTTGGAACGCATGCTCAGTACTTTAACCGGTTCTGACGAACAGGTGAAGAACTGGATGCAGGAACTGTCACAGACCGGGACTTATCAGGTAAATGATGACGTCATGCAGAAGCTGAAAAATATTTTTTGGGCTGGATTTTGTGATGATCAAAAGACGAAAGAAGAAATCCACACTTTGTATCAGGAGGAGAACTACCTCTGTGATCCGCATACCGCAGTTGCAGTAAATGTATATAAGCAGTATGTTTCCAAAACAGGAGATGCCAGTACGCCGACAATCATTGCTTCTACAGCCAGCCCGTACAAATTTGCTGACAGTGTGCTGCAGGCCATTGGGGGCAGTGCGGCATCTGACGATGACTTTGCTAAGATACAGGAACTGGCTACTGTTACGGGAACACCGATTCCGCAGCCTATCCAGGCGCTGCGGAGCAAAACGGTCCGTTTTGCAAATTGCTGCAGACCGGATGAGATGTTTTCCAAGACACTGAAACTGATCGGGGCTGACTCGTGAATTTTAAAACCGGTCCGTTTTGCAGAAGGGACTAGAAGAGATGGCATTATATGCAATATCAGATTTGCATCTGTCATTTGGAACAGACAAGCCAATGGACGTTTTCCCAGGATGGGATAATTATACAGAACGACTTGAAAAGAATTGGGAAGCTGTGGTAAAGCCAGAAGATACAGTCGTTATCGCGGGAGACATCAGTTGGGCGATGAAACTGGAAGAGGCACAGGCAGACTTCAGTTATATTGACCGCCTTCCTGGACATAAACTGATTTTAAAAGGAAACCATGACCTGTGGTGGTCCACCCGTTCTAAACTGGAAAACTTTTTCACCGCATGTGGCTTTTCAACAATTTCCATCATACATAATTCAGCAGTAAGAGTTGGAGCACTGGCCGTTTGCGGCAGCCGCGGGTGGCTGTACAATCCTCAGACAGCACAGGATATGAAAATCGTTAACCGGGAAGTTGGCCGGTTAGAAGCATCTTTACAGGCGGGTGAAAAGCTTGGCGGTATTCCGGTCGCCTTTTTGCACTATCCGCCGGTTTATGATAATGCCTGCTGTGATGAAATTTTCGAGGTACTAAAAAAGCATAATGTTTCAGACTGCTACTTTGGCCATATCCATGGGAGTCAGGCTGCCAAACGTGCTGTTATTGGAGAATACCGCGGCATTCGTATGCACTTGATTTCATGTGACTACCTTTCTTTCTGCCCGCTGT
Organism: Caproicibacterium sp. XB2; assembly: GCF_044880635.1. Lineage (NCBI taxonomy): Bacteria > Bacillati > Bacillota > Clostridia > Eubacteriales > Oscillospiraceae > Caproicibacterium > Caproicibacterium sp. XB2. The sequence continues at coordinate 882,385 of NZ_CP173227.1, forward strand.
TGGTGCGTGAGTAAGGCAGAATGTTACGCATTTTTAAATTCTTGTCAGTTTTTATGGAAAATCAACTATAAGTATGTTATACTGTTAAACGATAATTTGCAATTTTGCAGGAGGAAATCAATATGAGTCTGAAATCATCCAAGAAGGTCGATACAAATCGCTGGCAGTTAGAGGTTGCTGTTGATGCCTCAACTTTTAATGCCGCTGTCGACCATGCCTATAAAAAGCAGAAGAACCGCATTGCCGTTCCCGGCTTCCGCAAAGGCAAAGCACCGCGTTCTGTTGTTGAAAAGCTTTACGGCCCCAATATCTTTTACGAAGGTGCTGTAAATGAAGTGTATCCGGACGCTCTGGACGCAGCTGTGAAAGAAGCTAAGCTGGATATGATTCAGGACAAAATCGACTTTGACGTTGTTTCGGTCGATGAGAAAGACGGTTTGGTTTTTAAGGCCACCATTACGGTCAAGCCGGAAGTAACAATTGATGGGTATAAGGGAATTAAAGTTACCAAAAAATCCGAAAAAGTTATGGCCGATGAAGTAAATGCAGAGCTGAAAAAGGTTCAGGAACGCGATGCCCGTATGGTTACGGTTGATGACCGTCCTGCAGCAAAAGACGACATTGTTGATATTGACTTTGACGGTTCCGTTGACGGCAAATCTTTCGAAGGCGGAAAAGCCGATAACTTCTCTCTGACTTTGGGTTCCGGTCAGTTTATTCCGGGATTTGAAGACCAGATTATCGGTAAAAATACCGGCGATGAGTTCGATGTCAATGTTACTTTCCCGCAGGATTATCATGCTGAAGACTTGAAGGGTAAAGAAGCAGTCTTTAAAGTTAAAATTCATGAGATTAAAGTCCGTGAACTTCCGGAACTCGATGATGAATTTGCAAAAGATGTCAGCGAATTCGATACTCTGAAGGAATACAAAGCAGATGTTAAGAAGCATCTGGAGGCTGATAAGAAAGAGGCCGTTCGGGATGATATGGATAACCAACTGATTGATTCTTTGGTTGCTTCCCTAAAGGGCGAAATTCCGGCTGCCATGTACGCAAATAAGGCAAACGATGATATTCGTGACTTCAGCTATCGTCTGCAGAGCCAGGGACTGGATATTCGGACATACATGAAATACACGGGCATGGATCAGGAAAAATTGCGGAAAGCTTTTGAGCCGCAGGCTGAGCGTCAGGTTAAGGTTCGCTTGGCATTAGAGAAGATTGCAGAACAGGAAAAACTGGTTGCTTCTGATGAAGATATCGAAAAAGAATACAGGAAGATGGCTGACCAGTACAAGACAGACGTGGATAAGATTAAGGCAGTGGTAGAAAAAGAAGCACTGGCCTCCGATTTGGCTGTCGAAAAAGCAATCGATTTTGTGCGTGACCAGGCTGATGTAATGGATGCGCCGGCAGAGAAGAAAAAGAAATCCACAAAGGCAACTGCAGCAAAAAAGACAAAAGCCACAAAAAGCTCTGCAACAAAAAAAGCAGCAGACAAAAAGGACAGCGCTGAATAAGTTTATCCTGTAAGACCAATACTGCTTTTTGTGTGCAGTTCTATGGGAGGGTTTATCGTGAGCAATTTAGTTCCTTATGTTGTTGAACAAACAAACCGCGGAGAACGGCAGTATGATATTTTTTCCAGACTGCTGAATGACCGTATTATTATGCTGAATGAAGAAGTAACCGATGCAACGGCAAGCTTGGTGGTAGCGCAGCTCTTGTTTTTGGAAGGAGAGGACCCTTCAAAAGATATCAGCTTATACATTAACAGTCCTGGTGGCTCTGTAACCGCTGGAATGGCCATTTATGATACTATGCAGTATGTTAAGTGCGATGTTTCTACAATCTGCCTTGGATTGGCAGCAAGCATGGGCTCTTTTCTACTGTCTGCTGGTACCAAAGGGAAACGCTATTCCCTGCCGAACACAGATATTTTAATTCATCAGCCCAGTGCCGGTATGCAACAGTCACAGGTGTCTGATATTATGATTCATGCTAACTATTTGGAAAGCAAGAAAAAGTTGCTTAACCAGCTCCTGGCTAAGAATACGGGACAGCCGCTGGAAGTCATTGAACGGGATACTGACCGGGATAACTTTATGACACCCGAAGAAGCCTGTGAATATGGGCTGATTGATAAAGTTATTACACAAAGATAAGCAGGTGATTGCATGTCCAACAATGGTGATATTACCGACCGGGAGATATGCTGCTCTTTCTGTGGTAAACCGCAGAGTCAGGTGCGCAGATTAATCGCCGGACCAGGAGTATATATCTGTGATTCCTGTGTAGAACTGTGCCAGTCCATTCTGAACGATGAAATGAATCTCTCTACTCATCATCATACAGAACCCGCACAGGAGAATGCAGCAGAACTGCCAAAACCGCATGAGATTAAAAAACGCTTAGATGAATATGTGATTGGACAGGATGCTGCAAAGGTAGCATTGTCTGTTGCTGTGTACAATCATTACAAGCGCATCTATTATGGTGAAGACGACCATGTTACGCTTTCAAAGAGTAATGTGTTGCTGCTGGGGCCTACCGGTGTTGGCAAAACGCTTTTGGCACAGACACTGGCACGCATTTTGGATGTCCCCTTTGCTATAGCGGATGCTACAACCCTGACAGAAGCCGGCTATGTTGGTGAGGATGTAGAAAATATTCTGCTTCGCTTAATTCAGGCTGCTGACTACGATATTGAGCGGGCTGAACGCGGTATTATTTACATTGACGAAATAGATAAAATTGCGCGAAAGTCCGAAAACCCGTCTATTACCAGAGATGTTAGTGGTGAAGGCGTACAGCAGGCTTTGCTGAAAATCCTGGAAGGAACAGTTTCCAATGTTCCACCGCAGGGTGGCAGAAAGCATCCTCAGCAGGAGTTTCTGCAGATTGATACAAGCAATATTCTGTTTATCTGCGGAGGTGCTTTTGATGGCCTCGAAAAAATTGTAGAGGACCGGAATGTTTCCACTTCTCTGGGCTTTGGTGGGGAAGTGCACAGCAAAACGGAATTGGATGCAATGAACTGGATGTCCAAGGTCGAACCACATGACCTTGTGAAGTTTGGCATTATTCCGGAGCTAGTGGGCCGTTTGCCAGTCATTACTGCGCTAAGCGGTTTGGACGAAAACGCACTTGTGCGTATACTGACAGAACCCAAAAACAGTTTGGTCAGCCAGTATAAACGGCTGTTCCAGCTGGATAAGGTTGACCTCGAATTTTCCGATGATGCTTTGCAGGCAATCGCACATAAAACGATTGAACGCCATACAGGTGCGCGTGGCTTGCGTTCTGCCATGGAGGAATTGCTTACACAGTTGATGTATGATGTTCCTTCTGATTATACGGTGGAGAAAGTTGTTATTACTGCTGATACAGTTAACACTGGTGCAAAGCCAGAACTGGTTTACAATCCGGACCGTCAGCCGGTGAAGATAAAAATGGCACTTCCAAATCCTCCAAAGAATAAAGGACGTCGGGACACCGCTTGAAGCTTGTTCTGCTGTTATTTTAAAATATGAGGGCTGTTGTATGTGGTAACCCAGACTTTTGTTACCCGCAGCAGCCTTTTTTAGTAAGGAGACAGATAATGGTTATAGAAAAGGTGGACCCAGTGCAGCTTGCTCCCGAAGATACACAAATACTACCCACACTTGTTCTGCGTGGATTGGTTATTTTCCCGGGAATGATGCTGCAGTTTGACGTTGGCCGCAGAAAATCTATTCTTGCGCTTGGAAAATCCATGGAAGAAGGCCAGCTGATTTTTCTGGTTACACAAAAGGATTTGTCCGTGGATGATCCGGGCTCGAAGGATATTTACTCCGTAGGTGTCGTTGCCCGCATTCGCCAGATTGTTCGGCGTACAGATGATGGAATTCGTTTGTTTACCGAAGGATTGTATCGGGCAAAGGTATGTGCAGTTAAAACAGAAAATCCTTTCCTGTTAACAGAAGTAGAAAAAATAGAGGATAAAAAGCGGAACTCTACACCGAATTCTGAGGCATTGATTCGTTACACACAATCTTTATTTCAAGACTATATTCAGAACTACACCCATGTGGCTCCCGACATTGTTATGGGCGTTGTGCAGAAAAAGGATTGTGGGGAACTGGCCGATTATATTGCCATGAATGTTTCGCTGGATTACGATAAAAAGCAGGAAATACTTGAGGAGCTTCATCCCTACCGGCGCTTAAAGAAGCTGAGCGCTATGCTGAAATCGGAACTGCGGATTTTATCTATCGAATCCAAAATTTCTGAAAAGGCAAAGGACCAGATAGATGAAAACCAGCGAGATTATTATTTGCGGGAGCAAATGAAAGCGATTGCAGATGAACTCGGTGAAGTTGACAATCCTTTGCAGGAGGCCGACCAGCTTCGGGACCGCGTTAAAAAAGCCGGACTGCCGCAGGAACAGGAAGAGAAGCTGCTGAAAGAATGTGACCGACTGGCGAGAATGCCGGAAGGTTCTCATGAAGGCAGTGTCATTATTACTTATGTAGAAACCTGCCTATCTTTGCCGTGGAACAAGTCATCAAAAGACCATATTGACCTGCAAAAGGCTCGCCGCGTCTTAGATAGGGACCACTATGGCTTGACAAAAGTAAAGGACCGCATTATTGAGTCACTGGCAGTAAAAAAATTGAATCCAGATGTGCAGGGCCAAATTCTATGTCTTGTCGGCCCTCCGGGAGTTGGCAAGACCAGTATAGCGCATTCTGTCGCAGAAGCAATGGGACGCAAATATGTGCGTGTGAGCCTAGGCGGCGTGCATGATGAATCTGATATACGTGGGCACCGCCGAACCTATATTGGTGCTATGCCTGGCAGAATTATCAATGCAATTCAGAAAGCAGGAACGAACAATCCCGTCTTGCTGCTGGATGAGGTCGATAAGCTCGGTAATGATTACCGTGGTGACCCCTCATCTGCCTTGCTGGAGGTTCTAGACAGTGCGCAAAATAGCACATTTGAAGACCACTATGTTGATATGCCATTCGATTTAAGCAAAGTGTTTTTCATTACGACAGCAAATGATGCTTCCAATATACCGGAACCTTTGTATGACCGAATGGATGTCATTACCCTTGGCAGCTATACGCATGAAGAAAAATTTCAGATTGCGACTAAATATCTGGTTCCGAAGCAGCTGAAAAACAGCGGCATTTCCAATAAGAATCTGCGAATTGCTCCTTCAGCAATTCGTGCAGTCATTGGCGGCTATACGCGGGAAGCCGGCGTTCGTGGCCTTGAACGACAGATTTCTACTATTTGCAGAAAAAGTGCTGTGAAAATCGTTGAGGACCCAGAGCTTGTAGTTCGTGTTACGCCGAAAAATCTGGAGAATTTCTTAGGGCCCTGCAAGTTCCGTGACGAATCTTTAAATAAAAAAGATACTGTTGGTTTAGTAAATGGTCTTGCGTGGACTTCCGTGGGTGGTGTCATGCTGCCAATAGAAGTAGCGGTTATGTCTGGAACTGGAAAGATTGAATTGACTGGCTCATTAGGTGATGTTATGAAAGAATCCGCACGGACAGCTATCAGCTGCATTCGTACACGTGCTGATAAACTCGGCATACCGAGCGACTTTTACAGCAAATACGATATTCATATTCATGCGCCGGAAGGAGCTGTCCCTAAGGATGGCCCAAGTGCCGGTGCGGCTATGGCTACCGCTATCACCAGTGCGCTGACGAAAATCCCGATTCACCATGATGTTGCTATGACCGGTGAAATCACGCTGCTTGGGCGTATTTTACCTATCGGTGGTCTGCGGGAAAAAACGATGGCTGCTTACCGGGCAGGCATTAAAACTGTTTTAATTCCAAAGGATAATGTATCTGATTTGGAAGAGGTAGATAAGGTTGTTAAAGACTCTGTTGAGTTTTTGCCCATGGAACATATTGACCAGGTTTTAAAAAATGCTTTAATAAAGAATCCATTTCAGGCAGTTCAGCAGTAAGGAGTATATATGAAGATTGAATCGGCACAGTTCGAATTTGCTGCAGGGATAAAAGAACAACTGCCAAAAGGAACGCTTCCTGAAATCGTATTTTCCGGGAAATCAAATGTAGGAAAATCTTCGCTCATCAATAAGCTGCTTAACCGGAAGTCCCTTGCACGGGTGAGCGGGCAGCCAGGGAAAACAGCGACAATCAATTTTTATCGTTTAGATGGCTGTCGTTTCGTTGACCTACCTGGATATGGTTATGCAAAGGTATCCAAAGAAGAAAAGCTGCGCTGGGCCGAGCTGGTGGACGGTTATTTTGCCGAAGACCGTCCCGTTGTTCTGGTAATACAGATTTTAGATATGCGTCATGAACCAACGGAAAACGATATGCAGATGATACAGTTTCTTTTGCACAATCAGTTTCCGTTTTTGCTGCTGGCAACCAAAAGCGATAAACTGAACGTTTCACAGCGCAGGGAAAGGCAGGCGGCATTGCAGCAGTTGTCCGAGCAGACACATGCCCCACTTCACATCTTTTCCGCCCGCAGCGGGGAGGGCGTAGGAAATCTGCGTTCTGCTATCAAAAAGGCTTGTGAATCCACGAAATAATCATAAAATATAACACAGGATTGGTGGGAAAGATGAAAATGCTGAATGAAGATCTGAAAATCAATCAAGAAGGTCATCTGTTATTTGGCGGTGCGGATACAGTTGCACTGGCCAAACAATATGGCACGCCGCTCTATGTTATGAATGAGAACAGGATTCGTAAAATCTGCAATATGTACAAACAGTCCATTGAAAAATGCTACCATGGCAACGGACTACCGCTCTTTGCCAGTAAAGCATTTTGCTGCAAAGAAATCTGCCGCATTATGAACGACGAGGGAATGGGACTGGATGTTGTGTCCGGTGGAGAACTGTACACTGCCATGCAGGCAGGGTTCCCGCCAGAACGTATTCAGTTCCACGGTAACAATAAAACGACGGAAGAAATGAAATACGCGTTAACCTGTGGTGTCGGTCATTTTGTGGTGGATAATTTGACAGAGTTACATACGCTGGATAATCTGGCCGGTTGTATGCACGGTCATGCCAATATTCTGCTGAGGATTAAGCCCGGTATTGATGCCCATACCCATAAATTCATTCGTACCGGCCAGATAGATTCCAAGTTTGGCTTTGCACTGGAAACGGGCGAGGCTATGGCGGCGGTGAAAGAAGCCCTGCAGGCGAAAAATGTTACTTTGACTGGCCTGCACTGCCATATTGGTTCCCAAATTTTCGAGATTCAGCCCTTCCTGCTGGCGGCCAAAGTAATGCTGACTTTTATACGGGATATTAAGGCGGAAACAGGTGCAGAGTTGCAGGAACTCAATTTGGGCGGCGGCTTTGGTATTAAATATACCGAGCAGGACCAACCGGTTCCTTATGACCAGTACATGGAGCAGGTTTCAAAAACTGTACATAGTTGCTGCAGTGAATACAATCTGGCACTGCCTAAAATTTATATCGAGCCAGGCCGTTCCATTGTGGGAGAATCGGGTTTAACACTCTATACCATAGGTGCTGTTAAAAGCATTCCGAATACTCGGACCTATGTTTCGGTTGATGGCGGCATGACAGATAATCCCCGCTACATTCTGTATCAATCCACTTATGAAGCAATCGTTGCAAACAAGGCAGAAAAGCCACGGGATTATACCGTGACGATTGCCGGCCGCTGCTGCGAATCCGGCGATTTGATACAGGAACACACACCTATCCAGAAGTGCGCCCCCGGGGACATCTTGGCGGTTCTCTCCACCGGTGCCTATAACTATTCAATGGCGTCTAATTACAACCGTGTTCCACGCCCGGCGGTCGTCTTTGTAAAGGACGGCAGCCCGCGTGTCGCTGTGCGCAGAGAATCCTATGCAGACCTTGTGCAGAACGATTTGTAAGTCTTAGTGAATAGAATACAGCATGAGGTAAAGGGCAGCAAAATGCCCTTTACTTTTGCACTTTTTTAGAGTAAAATTTTAAATAGGAACAACGACAAAATATTGCAATGAACAATGTAGGAGTGAACTGATTTGAATTCAAAAATTAAAGATGACAGTGTAGATTTCCTTTTTCAGGCGGTACTTTCTTTAAAGACTCCAGAGGAATGCTATGCTTTTTTTGAGGATTTGTGCACCGTGCCGGAGATTAAGGCCATGTCACAACGCTTGCTGGTTGCGCATATGTTGAGTACAAAGCAGAACTATCAGCATATTGTACACATCACACATGCATCTACTGCAACAATCAGCCGAGTAAACCGTTCGTTAAATTACGGGTGCGATGGTTATAAGTTGGTTTTTGACCGCTTGGATAAAAAAGCAGAAGAAAACGACAAAAAAGAAACGAAGAATGACCAATAAACAATTTTGGCCATGTATACTTACGTAGATTTTACTGGAAACTCATAAAAAGGAAAGACCAAGTTTTATGGATAGAATGATTCGTTGCCTTACAGAAAGCAGCCACATTATGGCTTGTGCTGTAGATTCTACTTACATGGTAGCAACAGCACAGCAGATTCACCATACCAGTCCAACCGCAACAGCCGCTTTGGGCCGTTTACTGACAGGAACATCTATGATGGGTGCCATGTTGAAAGACCAGGGTTCCAGCTTACAAGTGAAAATCAGTGGTGGAGGCCCAATTGGGAGCTTAACGGCAGAAGCAGACTGCTTTGGAAATTGTCACGGATATGCTGTACATCCTGAAGCGGACCTTCCGCTGAAACCAAACGGAAAATTGAACGTAGGTGGAGTTGTTGGCCGTAATGGTCTGTTAACCGTTGTCCGCGATGATAAGGGCCATAAACCCTACTCGGGACAGACCCAGCTTGTGTCAGGAGAAATTGCAGAAGACTTGGCAGCGTACTATGCATATAGTGAGCAGATACCTACGGTGTGTGCTTTGGGTGTTTTGGTGGGAAAAGAAAACGAGGCGCAGATACTGGCCGGCGGCTTGCTGATACAGGGTATGCCGGGTGTTACAGGGGATGAGCTGGAACAGCTGGAGAAGAATGCAGCAAAATTGCCCGCCGTTACAAAAATGCTGGCTTGTGGGAATAGCATAGAAGATATGTGTGACCTGGCTTTACAGGGAATGCCGTTTAAAAAGCTGGACGAAAGCAAAGTAGCCTATGCCTGTGGCTGTTCAAAACAGCGGGTGCTGCGCGCGCTGTCAACGCTGTCTCCAGCAGACATTCGTTCTTTGGCAAATAAGAAAACTGGATATGCGGAAGCAACATGCCAATTTTGTGGGCGTAAATATCGTTTTTCCGAGGAAGAACTGCAGTGCTTGGCGGCTACTGTCGAAAAAAGCAAAAACAACAAATAATTTTTTAAAAAATCCCTTGACATTCATCAAATGATGGTGTATTATAATACACGTCGCTGATGAACAACAGCAGCGCAGCAAAAATTGGGAGCATAGCTCAGCTGGTTAGAGCACCTGCCTTACAAGCAGGGGGTCATAGGTTCGAGTCCTATTGTTCCCACCAGCAGTGGCTCGGTAGTTCAGCTGGTTAGAACGCTAGCCTGTCACGCTAGAGGTCGACGGTTCGATCCCGTTCCGAGTCGCCATTTTTGCCTCTGTAGCTCAGTAGGTAGAGCAGGGGACTGAAAATCCCCGTGTCAGTGGTTCGATTCCGCTCGGAGGCACCATTTGCGAACGTAGCTCATTTGGTAGAGCGCCACCTTGCCAAGGTGGAGGTAGCGAGTTCGATCCTCGTCGTTCGCTCCATGTTTGGCGTCATAGCCAAGTGGTAAGGCATGGGTCTGCAAAACCCTGATGCCCCAGTTCGAATCTGGGTGACGCCTCCATGTCGCAGTAAACAGAGAGCTTTGTTTTCTCTGTTTACTTTTTTTTTATCTGAATGGAGGAAGTAACCGGGAACATGAATACTCAAACAGTTGAACATCCGCTGCGACCTGTTTTTGCGGCTGATTCCCGTGTCCTGATATTGGGCACCATGCCATCGCCAAAGTCGCGTGAAACCGGATTCTATTATGGACATCCACAAAATCGTTTTTGGCGCGTATTGGCAACTGTCTTTCATCAGCCGGTACCAAGTACCATAAACGAAAAGAAAACCTTGCTGCTACAAAATCATATTGCACTATGGGACGTACTTCGTGCCTGTTCTATTAGTGGTGCAGATGATTCAAGTATCAAGGACCCACAGCCAAATGATATTCCAAAGCTGCTAAGCAGGACAAATGTATATGCCGTCTTTACAACAGGGAAGAAAGCATATTCCCTGTACCAAAAATTGGTTTTTCCTACGACGCATTTACAAGCGGTTTCTTTACCGTCCACTAGCCCGGCAAATTGCAGAGTTTCTTTTACTGAACTCGTACAGGAATATCGTTATATCGCGAAGAAAGTAGAAGAAGGAGAAGAAAAAGAAAAGAATGGAAACTGCTGTTAAGCAAATTGAATCAAAGCAAACACCACAGCCAAACCGTATGGGTGTACAAAAAATGGTGCCTTTAGTCATTAGCATGTCATTGCCTACTATTTTTTCTATGCTGGTGCAGGCGCTCTATAATATTGTAGACAGTATTTTTGTTTCTCGCATCAATGAAAGCGCTATTACAGCAGTTTCATTGGTCTTTCCAATACAGAATCTTTTAATTGCTGTCTGTATTGGTACTGGCATCGGCATGAATTCACTGATTGCCCGGCGGCTTGGCGAGAAAAAAATAAAGGAAGCAAATCTGGCGGCGGACCATGGCGTGCTGCTCAGTGCCCTTAACTATGTATTTTTTCTGCTTCTTGGCCTTTTTGCGGCAGCTCCATTTGCGCATTCTTTCACAAAAAATCCACAAATCCTAAAGTGGGCTGTGCAGTATATGCAAATTGTGTGCATTGGTTCTTTTAGCTTTTGCTTTGAAGCTAACCTTGAAAAAGTCATTGGCGCAACTGGAAACATGGTATATCCCATGATTTTCCAACTAACAGGGGCGGTTGCTAATATTATATTGGACCCAATCTTTATTTTTACATTGCATATGGACGTTGCCGGTGCAGCGATTGCAACGATTATTGGGCAGTTCCTTTCCCTTTTGGTGGCTGTGTATGTGATACGCCATAAGAAAATGGAAGTACATATTTCTTTGCGGGATTTCCATTTCAGCTGGCAGACAATTCGGGATATCTATACCGTCGGTTTGCCGTCCATTGTTATGAATGCGATTGGTTCTGTTATGACTAGTGGACTAAACGCAATCCTTATTACGTTTAAAGATATAGGTAATACAGCTGTAGCGGTTTTCGGTGTATATTTTAAATTGCAGATGTTTGTGTTTATGCCCGTTTTTGGGCTGAACCAGGGCATTATTCCGATTATGGGGTATAATTATGGTGCCCACAATAAAAGGCGCTTAAATAGCTGCTTGCGTATCGGGATTGTTATTGCTGTATGCATTATGCTGTTTGGCATGACTTTGTTTATGGCAATTCCGGGTCAGCTGCTGAAAATATTCGATGCGTCGCCAAGTATGCTTTCAATGGGCATTCCAGCACTGCGCACCATCAGCCTTTGTTTTCTTCCGGCTGCACTGGGAATTTTGTTGTCTGCCGAGTTTACAGCTGTAGGTAAAGGCACATACAGCCTGATTGTTACGCTTATGCGGCAGCTGTGTGTGCTGCTTCCAGCGGCAGCCATTTTGGCTCAAGTAACAGGACGGGTAAATGCAGTATGGTTTGCTTTTCCGATTGCAGAAGTTTCATCTCTACTTACAAGCATCATCCTTCATATTCGCCTAAAAAAGACTCTGCTTCAAAAGCTGTAAGGTTCTGCTCCTTCCTCTGTCAACATATAAATGTAAATGCGAAAGAGGAGGAATGAAAATGAAAGTAAAACATATCAATATTTGGATGCTGGCAGCTTTTATTACTGTCTGCGTCCTATTTTTATTTTTGCTCTCTGTTTCCTGTTTCCATACTGCACAAACAGCTGTGGCTGCGGCGGCTGTACGACCGCTTGTGGTTTTAGATGCAGGACATGGTGGAGAAGATGGGGGAGCAGTCGGTTGCTCGCCTGTGCCCGAAAAAGTTTTAAATCTATCGATAACGAAGAAAATTGAAAAAGGATTGACATCTGCAGGCTGCCGTGTTGTTATGACACGTACAGATGATACAATGTTGGGGGACAACACACTCTCCACTTTGCATGAACGGAAAGTGTCTGATATTCATAAACGGCTTTCTATTTTGCAGGAAAATCCGGGCGGTATCTTCGTTAGTATCCATCAAAACCATTTTGCAGATGGTTATTATAATGGTGCACAGGTGTTTTATTCGTCGAATCACCCCAAAAGCAAAATTCTTGCGGAATCTATACGGCAATCCATCGTATCCAGTGTACAGCCCCAAAATAAACGGGAAAACAAAGCTGCTACCAGTTCCATTTATTTGCTGGCACATGCAAAAGATCCGGCAATCCTAATAGAGTGTGGTTTCCTCTCAAATGCCTCAGAAGCAAAACTGCTAAACGATACTGCTTATCAGCAGAAAATGGCCGACGCTGTTACACACGGAATTTTGAATTATCAGAAGCAGGGTGCTGCAGTGTCCTCTGCTGTGTCTTCAAACCGCTTGTATTCCTCCGTATCCTCCGCTATAATAAAGTAATTAGGAAAAAATTAAACACAAATCCATTAGTCCATTAATTATTGGTATGAGGAATGAACAAACGATGGCAGGAAAACTAAAAAGTATTTATAGATGTACAGAATGCGGATATGAATCTGCAAAATGGTATGGAAAATGTCCGGAATGCGGTGCATGGAATACCATGTCTGAAGCGCTGCAGGAGCCAGCTGTTTCGATGCGGCGCGGTAGTATAGGGCAGGGAATTTATCATCAAACAGCGCCGCAGGCGACACCAATTCGAGAAATTAGCATGGAGGAGGAGCCACGCTATAAAACGGGCGTTTCGGAACTGGACCGCGTTCTAGGTGGTGGAATTGTAAAAGGTTCCATCATCTTAATTAGTGGTGAACCGGGAATCGGTAAGTCAACGATATTAACGCAGATTTGCGCTTATTTAGGAAATACTCTGAAAATTCTATATGTTTCTGGTGAGGAGTCCAGCCGACAGATTAAGCTAAGGGCAAACCGATTGGGAGTGGAGCCAGACAATCTTTATATTTTGACGGAAACAGATATACAAAGAGTTTTGGAGCAGGTCCGAACGGAAAAACCGGATTTATTGATGATTGACTCTATTCAAACGATGAATGATACAGAATTAAACTCCGCTCCCGGCAGCGTTACACAGGTTCGTGAATGCACAAATGCGATTATGCATATCGCAAAAGGAATGGAGATTCCTGCAATCATGGTAGGTCATGTCAACAAAGACGGAGCCATTGCTGGGCCGAAGGTCTTGGAACATATTGTTGATGCGGTTTTATATTTTGAAGGTGACCGTCAGATGAGCTACCGCATCTTGCGCGCGGTAAAAAACCGGTATGGCTCCACCAATGAAATTGGTGTTTTCGATATGGAAGAAACGGGGCTGCATCAAGTAGAAAACCCGTCAGCATCTATGCTGACGGGTCGGCCAACGAATGTTTCCGGTACTTGTGTTACCTGTGTGATGGAAGGCAGCCGTCCTATATTGGCGGAGCTGCAGGCACTGGTCACTTCGTCCGGCTTTGGGAATCCCAGAAGAATGGCAACCGGCTTTGACTATAACCGCATGAATTTACTCCTTGCGGTGCTGGAAAAGCGGGCGGGCTATTATTTTTCAAATCTTGATGCCTATTTAAATGTAGTAGGCGGTCTGCGTTTGGACGAACCTGCGTGTGATTTGGCGGTATCCATGGCGCTGGTTTCCAGCCTGAAGGATGTACCGATTGCCGATGATGCGGTCATTTTTGGAGAAGTGGGCTTAACGGGAGAGGTTCGTTCAGTTATGCATGCAGAACAGCGTATCAGAGAAGCAGAACGAATGGGTTTTCATCGATGCATTCTTCCGTGGTACAATTTAAAGTATCTTAGCGGCCGGCAGGCAAATACAACGATACAGCTGACCGGCGTTAAAAATGTGAGACAGGCTTTTGCGGCGCTTCAGCAGGAGTAGTGGTGTTTGCTTCATATACGGCGCGCGGTATTGTGCGAATACAGTGGATACAGCCGTTCGGTTCATAGTGCGTGATGGCCGAGGGCGGTTCTACCGTACAGTATCCGTCCTTTTGATAAGCACAGTCCTGGTCACAATGAACAAGCATTTTTGGTTACCTCACTTTTCCTTTTTTATTTCAGTATGAGGTAAAAAAATTGCTTTTATGCAGAGAGGAGAAGCTATCATTTCACGTGGAATTGAAATTCCAAATTTACCGCAGCAGCGTGTTACCTTAGTCGCGGTGTCAGAAATGACTCCAGCTTCTGTTGTGAAGGCATTACAGGCCCTTTCTATTAAAGTTATGAAAGTTACTGCGGATAACCGGTTCACAGGTTCGGTGTCTTCCCATGCAGATATGCGGTGCCACTTAACGGGCAGCCAAACAGGCTTTTGTACAGATGAATCCTTGCGAGCGGAATTTCTGCGAAGAGGTATTTCTCTTTTCAGAACAAATGTTCATAAATTTTCCAAATATCCAGAGGACTGCAGTTTGAATGCAGCCAGAGTCGGATCTTATGTTTTTGCAAATCCAAGATGTATGTGCAAAGAACTTCAAAAATTTTATAAAGAGGAGCAAGAACAACAAAAAATAGAATTCATACCGGTTCGCCAGGGATACACCAAGTGCAATATAGCAGTTGTAGATGAAAGGTCCATTATAACCGAAGACAATGGAATTGCGGCCGCAGCGCGAAAAGCTGGTTTGGACGTTTTGCAGCTGCGGCCTGGGATGGTTCAGCTGGATGGCTATCCATATGGATTTATTGGCGGCAGCTGCGGAAAATTAGCACCGAATGTTTTAGCGTTTGCTGGTTCAGTTTGGAGTCATCCACAGGTAGAACAAATTATTCGATTTTTAAAGGAACACCATGTTCGGGCGTTATCCTTAGGCAATGGACTGCTGCAGGACATCGGCGGTATTTTGCCTGTAAAAGAAAAAGAGTATAAGAAGAGATGAAAAATCAAAAAACGTAATTATACAAAATGAACATTTTGTATAATTTGGGGAGGCCGGAAGCACGTTATGAAAGAAAAATATATGAATGAAGCTCCAATCATCATTAAGCAATTTTTAGGCTACTTACAAACAATTAAAGGTAAATCTCCAAAAACGGTTGAAGAATATTATTTAGATTTGCGTACTTTTTTTCGGTATCTAAAACAGCATCGGGAGCCTTCGCTGGCGGATAAACCTCTAGCGGATATCTCGATTGCAGATATAGACCTCACTTTTGTTAAGTCGGTTACCTTGACGGAGGCCTATGAATTCATGAACTATTTGATGGCTGTTCGCCACAATGGTCCTGCGGCCCGATCACGAAAGTGCTGCAGTTTACGGGCTTTTTACAATTATCTAACGCACAAAGCGCATCTTTTGAAGGATAATCCCATTCAAGAGCTGGAATCTCCTAAAGTAAAGCGAAGCCTGCCCAGGTACTTAACACTGAACCAAAGTATTGACCTTTTAAAGCAAGTCAAAGGCCCCTTTAAGGAACGCGATTACTGCATTTTGATTCTCTTTTTGAACTGCGGAATGCGTTTATCTGAATTGGTCGGAATTAACATAAATGATATTAGACGCGGCAGCAATACCCTGCGAATCCTTGGCAAAGGCAATAAAGAACGAATTATTTACCTCAATGAAGCGTGTTTGCACGCGATTGACAATTACTTGAAAGTCCGCCCAAAGGACCACCTAAAGGACAAATACGCCCTGTTTATCAGCAAACAGAGAAAGCGAATCAGCCCTAAAACCGTGCAGTATCTCGTCAAAAAGTACCTATCCGGTATTCAACTGGGCGGTTCAGGATATAGTGTCCATAAACTGCGGCATACGGCCGCAACTTTGATGTATCAACAAGGAAAAGTAGATATCCGTGTTCTGCAAGAGATTTTGGGACATGAAAATTTGGGTACAACTGAAATCTATACGCATCTTTCCAATCAACAGATGGAAAAGGCAGCTGAGTCTAATCCCCTTTCTCACATAACGGAAAAGCAAATTGAATCTGAACAAGCAGAACAAGCAGAAACGGAAGGAGCAGCAGAAATAGAGCAACCGAAACAGCAGGATGATACAACTGCCACACAAACACAGCCAGCCCCTCATATACTACAGCATCAGAAATAAAAAACTTCAGACAGATAAAAATAAAAAAAGCTTACCCTTGCTTTTTCAAGTTCAAGGGCAGGCTTTTTTCTGGTTAAATTTATTAGTCTTCTTCGTCATCATCGTCGTCGTTCGTGTCTTTTTTATGGATGGTATCCCAATCTGTAAAATCCGGGATTCCCTCCTCTTCCATCATGGAGGATTCATTTCCTTCGGAAGCTTCTTTTTCCTTCAATGCCGGCTGCAGCATATGCCGGTCAATAATAGGATAAACCAATGAGTTCACAGTGTAGGACCAGAAACTCCAGAGGAAAAACAGCGCGACTGCAAAAATAATCAACAGAAATAAGGCAATATATTGTCCTATCCACATAAAGGATAACAAGAAGAAAGCCAGTACCGCACTAATGGCAAATGCAATGAGGTTCCAACCCAATGCTGAAATTGCAAAAATACCTGCATTTTTGTACATTTGGGACAACTTCATATTGAAAGTAACAATTTGCAAAGGAATGTAAAACTGCATGGAAGTAAAGATAAATAGGATGGCAAAACTAATGGCAAAAGCGGCAATGATAATAGGCATACCCAGCTGTTTTTGATTCTGCGCAGAAGCGTAAAAAGGAATAGCAATGCTTAATGTGCCGTATACTAGATAGCAAATGATTCCGTTTGATAAAAACTGCTTCCAGTTTTCCTTTAGCTTCTGAAAAAAGTCATGTAAAATAAATACATGCTCTTCTCTGATGTAGTTTCGCGTTTCATAGGTGAGTCCGGCAAGAAACGGTGATAAAGCGATAAGCGGCAAACCGGCCAAAAGAATGCTTTTGGTTTTTGCATCAATCACTACGAAAGCAACCAGCAGAAGGATGGCCGGTACGGCAAACAGAAGATTCAATTTTATGAAATCCCAAAAATGCCGGCCGAAAATTTGCCAGTAATGAACAAATCTGTTTGGCTTTGGTTCGTTTTTAGATATGCCAGGACCAGGGCGATTATAGTTTGAAAAAAGACCCATAATGTGACTTCCCTTTAATAAAATAATCTTTCTTTTATGTTTATCATACACTCATTTAAAATATCCTGCAAGCAAGATATTCATCATCCCAATTTAGCCTTTGGATGACAATGACGGTAAACTTGCTTTACATGGTCATTTAGTAAATGCAGATACACTTGTGTTGAAGAAATATCCGCATGGCCCAACATGTGTTGAATATCTTTCAGGTCTGCCCCATTTTCCAATAGATGAAGGGCAAAAGAATGTCGCAGCGTATGCGGCGTAATTTCTTTTGCAATACCTGCCTGCCGGGTGTAGCCTTTGATGATTTTCCAAAAGCCTTGTCGTGTCAGTCGATGACCGTTTAAGTTTGTAAACAAGGCTTGTTTCTCTTTTGGGTCGGCGATTACTTTTCGCACATGAAATAAATAATCTGATACGGCCATAACAGCTTGGTGGTAAACAGGAATGATACGGCCTCCCCTTTCTCCCCTGCAGTATAAAATACCAGTGTGGAGGTTAATATCCCCTACATTTAGGTTTACCAATTCTGAGACGCGAGTACCGGTTGCGTATAAAAGTTCCAGCATAGCTTTATCTCGGCATCCTTTCGGCTGCGAAGTATCCGGCTGGGATAAAAGCAACTCGATTTCGTCCCCACTAAGGGTTTCAGGAAGTTTTGGTGGTGCTTTTTTAAGCTTAATCTCTTTTGCTGGATTGGTATCGGTCTCCCCGTTTTGCACGAGAAATTGATAAAAACAGCGGATAGATGCTACATGTCTTGTAATCGTTGCGGCAGATTTATTTTGGTTTTGCAAATGCAGAATATAGTTTTCTACCGTCTGTTGGTTCACTTGTGCCGGTGAAAAGATATGCTGTTCTTCTAAAAAATGCAGATAATCAGAAATATCACGTAAATAGGAATCCAATGTATTGGGAGAAACCCGTTTTACTTTTGAAAGGTATGTACCGAATTCTGAACAATACGCTTTCATTTTTCTCCTTCTCTCTTTATAACCAAGATATCAAATATCCCGCAAAGGCCCATGAAAAAAAAGTATCTGCGCCGGCGCCTAAAAAAGCCAGTGCCAAAATACGGGCAAACTGCGAGAGATACTTTATAAATTTAGGTGGTACGCCCTCTTCAGACAGTCCTGCACGGGAAAGGCGGTGAGAAAAGAGCTGCGCTTCTTTTGCAGCCCAGAGAATAGCAAGGCAGCTGCAGAAAGCTCCTGGCAGTAAGATAACTGCATAAAAAATGCCTCCATGCAGGCCATAGGATGTATACAAGTATCCGCTTGTCATGCCTAAACCGATTCCCCGAATAAAGGGTACAAAAGGAACCAGCAAAGCCCCCCACACTGACAGCCCACACAAAAAGCAGGTTAGGATAAATACGAAGGAAGAAGCTGCCGAAGCGAAAAAAACGGACAATAAAGACGAACCATTGTGAAGTGTATAGTTGCTGTTAAAAAGGAAATCCAGCTTTTTCAAAGTGGGAAGCCCCGCTTTTGCAGAGAGCAAAGCCCCGCAAACCACTCCTCCAAGAAGAACGGCTGCTAGAGCAGCTAAAATGCGATTTTGTGAAAGCGCTTCTTTCAGTTGTGTTTTATCCGGAAGTGATTGGGGTAAATGCTGCAAAACAATTTTCATAGGATTGCTGCCTTTCCATTTTTTCTTCTCGGTACTCGTCTGTTGTGTTACAGATAAATGTATGAATCAGGCAGTACAGATATGTCCCTTCCGTTCCTGCAGCACACAACGGAAAAGGTATCACGAAAGGCAGTCTTTTCCTATATTATACCTATTTTTTATTTGTTTCAACAGATAGCCGCAAATTGCCATAAAATTATGAGAAGTGCATAATTGGAAAGGCATAACATAATTGGAAAGGCATAAAATGATACAATTCTCTTATATGATAAACAAAAAGGCACCTGCTGTTTGTGCATAAGCAGGCGCAAAAAAGGATTTTATTCTGCCATTGCCGCTTGAATCATAATTGCACATTCCAGGCGTTTTTTCTCCAGCTGGCAGGCAATGCTGTGTGGCTTCAAGATGCTGCCCTCGTATTTTTGGTTGTTCGCATTGCAGCCGCCGCTGCAATAGAATTTTGCCCAGCAGTTTTTGCATTCCGATTTTGTATAAACGTTGGCGGCAGCGAAACGATTTTTCATTTCATGGTCATATGTTCCATCTAATACGTTTCCCATAATCCATTCATCATTTCCGACAAACTGGTGGCATGGGAAAATTTCTCCCAAAGGAGTTACCGCAACGTATTCATTACCGCAGCTGCAGCCGCGCAGACGCTTAATTGCGCACGGTCCTTGGTTCAGGTCAATCATAAAATGGAAAAAGTTAAAGCACTTTCCTGATTTCTTTTTTTCAATCATTACATTTGAAAGGTGCTCATATTCTTTAAATACAACAGGCAAGTCCTCTTCTTGAATGGAATATGGAAGCATAGGGTCAGAAACAACAGGCTCTACTGAAATCTCATCAAAGCCGAGCCGCTCCATTTCCAGAATATCATTTACAAAGTCAAGGTTATGCTTTGTAAATGTACCGCGGACATAATAGTCCTTATCTCCCCTGCCGGCAACGAGCTTTTGAAATTTTGGCACAATTATATCATAAGAACCGGTTTTGCCGTCCGGGCAGACGCGCAGCCGATCATTCACTTCTTTGCGGCCATCAAGAGACAGAACGCAGTTGGACATCTCCCGATTAATAAAATCTATTTTGTCATCATCAAGCAGCAAACCATTTGTGGTGATTGTAAAGCGGAAATTTTTATTGTACCTTTTTTCCAGGCTGCGTGCGTAGGCAACCGTTTGTTTTACAACATCAAAGTTCATCAGCGGTTCACCGCCGAAGAAATCGACCTCCAAATTATAACGGCTGGCGGATTCTTTAATGAGAAAATCAATAGCAGCTTTGGCTACTTTAAAAGGCATCAGCATACGTCCCTTGCCGAAGTCACCTTGTGCTGCAAAACAGTAGGCACAGCGAAGATTGCAGTCATGTGCAATATTCAAGCACATGGACTTAATAGGTGCGTCTTTCATCATACCGGCAAATTGTTCATAATCGTCGGAAGAGAACAGCTGTCCCTTTGCCTGCAGTGCCAGAAGCTCCTGATAAGCTTCATTTAAAGTGTCAGCACCGTATTTCGGCAAAAGCGCTTTTTTGGCAGCCTCAGGCATTTGCTCCGGAACGGAATCGTCCAGATAATCCAACAGGTCATATGGTGCGGGCTCAAATAGATGAACAGCACCGGAGTTTGTGTCCAGAACAATTTGGAAGCCGTTAAGTGTGTACTTATGTATCATTTTTTAAAACTCCATTATTACAAAAATAAAGGGGCAGACACAGCCTGCCCCTTACGAAAATTGTGCGTTTTTAACAGGACATTATGTCAGCTGTTTCAGCGATTTTTATTTTCGCACTTCTGGTTTGCAACTGTACAGGAAACTTTGCAGGCAGACTGGCAGGATGCCTGGCATTCACCGCAGCCACCCTTAACGCAGCTTTCCTTCAAGTTTGCCTGATTCAGTGTTTTAATCTGCTTCATGAAATTTTCCGACCTTTCCTCAAAGTTTCTTTCATTATAACACAAATCCAAAGTGAAAGGAAGAAATTTATCAGATTATCTGATTTTTGACCGACGGTAAATGGCAAGATATCCACCCAGCGCTCCAGACAAAACCATGACCATCATACGAGTAAGAGAGGAAATGCTAAGGACATCATGTGAATTCACTGCACCGCCAATCAGACACAGCAAGAACAAAAGCATACCACAGCCCATTCCAAGCAGCAGTCCCCTGCGGTGACTGACTTTTCCTGCAAAAAGACCAGCAAAGAAGGCACTGACTGCGGAGATAATCAGAATCATTGGCTGCAGCAAATCTTGTGGCAACTGTCCGCTGGACTGGACCGCTGCCGCTGCCAAAAGCAGAAGCAAAGCACAAATAGCCGCGCCACCAACGGTGCCAGTTAGGATAGAGCGAAATAAAAGAGTTCCAGGTTTTAAAGCAATCGTCCGGCTGGTTTTCATAAAAAAGGCCTCCCCCACCATTATCCTTCTGCAGATAATCTATGAGGGAAGCTGTTTCAGTATTCTGATTAGTTGGTTTTTTAGAAGAATTAGAAGAAAAGATTCGTTCTGTTTTCAAACATTTTACTTGACCTGCTGTTCCAGCTTCTCTTCTTTTGACTTTGCAGCAGAATCCTCTGCATCTTCTTTCTTTCCGAAAAACCTTCTCTTCTTTTTGGGTGGCTCTGCCGGTGCATCATGTACGGTGTCGACACTGCCAATTGCCCAGCGCTTAATGCGCAGCTTGATGCGGTCTGTACCGGTTTCGATAATCAGGGAATCATTATCTTCCTTGATACCGACAATACGTCCGCAAATGCCGCCGATTGTTGTAATATCATCGCCAATCTGCGCGTTTTTGCGCATTTTCTCTTCTTCTTTGCGCCGCTTGCTTGAAGGACGCATAACCAGCCACATCAATACGCACAGTAGGATGATGGGTACAAAGGTAACAAGTGCAGCAGACGAGCTGTTTGCTGAGCTGGCAGCGGAAGAAGATAGAAATACAGGGTTAAACATATTCTTTCAGCACCTCCAAGTGAATGTATTTATTATATCAATTCCTGGACGGGCTTGCAAGAAAAATTATAAAATCTTACAGCAGAAATAAAATCCGTTATATTCTTCGGCTGACGGAATCAATATGGCTGCGGTAGAATTCATCGAAATTTCCGGCATCCAGCGCTGCACGAATTTTCTCCATGAAGGTATTATAGAAGTAAAGATTATGCAAAACCATTAGCCGCATTCCAAGCATTTCTCTAGCTTTCAGTAAGTGATGAATGTAGGCGCGGGTAAAGTGCTGACAAGTTGGGCATTGACAGCCTTCCTCCAACGGATTTTGGTCCAGTGCATATTTCGCGTTCATCAGATTGCGAACACCTTCCATAGTAAAGGCGTGTCCATGGCGGGCGTTGCGGGTAGGCATTACACAGTCAAAAATATCAACGCCGCGGCGCACACCTTCTAAAATATTGGCGGGCGTACCAACCCCCATCAGATAACGCGGCTTATCCTTGGGCATATAAGGGTTCAGCACTTCAAGGATATGGTACATTATGTCAGCACTTTCCCCTACGGCGAGCCCCCCAATCGCATACCCAGGCAAATCAAGTTCCGCAATTTGTTTCATATGCTCCACACGCAGGTCATCATAGACACTTCCCTGGTTAATCCCCCAGAGCATCTGCTGCGGGTTGATTGTGTCAGGCTGCGCATTAAGCTGGGTAAGCTCTGCTTTGCAGCGGTGAAGCCAGCGCGTTGTGCGCTCTACCGAATGTTTTGCATAATCATATTCTGCAGGATTTTGCATACATTCATCGAAAGCCATGGCGATTGTGCTGCCAAGATGCGATTGAATACGCATACTTTCCTCTGGGCCCATAAAGATTTTATGCCCATCAATATGGGAAGCAAAGGTGACGCCCTCTTCGGTAATATTCCGAAGCTTGGC
Organism: Caproicibacterium sp. XB2; assembly: GCF_044880635.1. Lineage (NCBI taxonomy): Bacteria > Bacillati > Bacillota > Clostridia > Eubacteriales > Oscillospiraceae > Caproicibacterium > Caproicibacterium sp. XB2. The sequence goes on from NZ_CP173227.1 coordinate 905,185, forward strand.
CAGCGAGAAAACCTGAAAGCCGCCGCTGTCAGTTAAAATTGGGCCATCCCAGCGGGTAAAACGCTGCAGACCGCCAAGCTGATAAACTTGTTCATCTCCCGGGCGCAGATGCAGATGATAGGTGTTACACAGTTGAACCTGACAGTGAACAGCCTTTAAATCCAACGCAGAAACAGCGCCCTTAATAGCACCCGCGGTAGCAACGTTCATGAAAGCCGGCATTTGAACAGTACCATGTGGTGTTTGAAAAGTGCCCCTGCGTGCAAGCCCCTCTTGTTTTAAAAGTGTATACATAGATTCAGACCCTTTATACAAAATAAAAATTTTGCGCAATTAATATATGAACATGGCATCTCCAAAAGAGAAAAAGCGGTATTTTTCCTGCACAGCAACCTTATATGCATTCATAATATGGTCATAGCCGGCAAAGGCGCTGACCAACATAATAAGTGTGCTTTCTGGAAGATGAAAGTTTGTAATGAGTCCGTCCAGAACTTTAAACTGGAATCCCGGATATATGAAAATGTCGGTCCAGCCTTCACTTTCCTTTATACAGCCTTCTTTTGCAGCGACACTTTCCAGTGTGCGGCAGCTGGTGGTACCGACAGCGATCACACGATTTCCGGATTTTTTCGTTTCATTGATAACATCGGCAGTGGACTGCGGCAGATAATAATGTTCAGAGTGCATTTTATGGTCCACTACTTTATCTGCAGTTACTGGACGGAATGTTCCCAGCCCGACATGCAAGGTGACAAATTCCACTTTTACACCCATTGCTTTTACTTTTTCCAGCAGTTCCTTTGTAAAGTGCAGACCGGCGGTTGGTGCGGCGGCGGAACCGACTTCTTTGGAATAAACAGTCTGGTAGCGTTCCTGGTCCTTTAGCTTTGTTTTGATGTACGGCGGCAGAGGCATCTGCCCAATCTGATCCAAAATTGAGAAAAAGCTGCCGGCGTAAGAAAATTTCACAATACGGTTTCCGTCATCGTGTACGTCAATGACTTCGGCCTTCAGCAGACCGTCCCCAAAGGAAAAGTGTGTTCCAATTTTTGCCTTTTTCCCCGGCTTGCACAGAACTTCCCATGTATCGTTCCCTTGATTTGTCAGCAGCAAAAACTCCACTCGGGCACCAGTGTCTTCTTTAATACCATAAATACGCGCGGGAAGTACACGGGAATCGTTCAGAACAAGGCAGTCACCTGGATGAAGCCAGTCTGTAATATCATGAAAATGGCAGTGGGCAATTTCCCCCGTCTTTTTATTCAAAGTCAATAGACGGGAAACATCACGCGGCTCCACCGGAGTCTGCGCAATAAGTTCTTTGGGCAGGTCGTAATAGAAGTCTTTTGTCTGTAAATTATTAAGGTCTAATTGCATATCTTTCTCCTAAAAGTATGACTAAAAGCTGTGCTTCTTAGCTTTTAGAAAATTTATGAAATACGGCTGTTTCATTATGTTTTCTTTATTATAAATAAATTGACATCTAATAACAAGTCTGCTATGATAGGCAGAAGATAGAGGCGCGGATTTGAAGAGTAGCAGAGCTTGAGGCTGCCAAAGCCGGTGACAGTCTGTAAAAGGAAAATTCGCCGAAGGGATGGCTTGGAACAGCAATTCCTGGTTGAGTGTGTGAAACATCGACTCAACTGTCGTCATAGAATTATGATGGAGCGCTATCGGCAAGCAGTTCAATAATACGTTTGCCGAACCTCTCTATTATAAGAGCATGACGACCGGTTTGCAACCGGTCTTTTTCATTTCTGATCCCCAGATTTTTTCATACCCTTGAGGAGGCTTTTGTAAAAATGAGGCAGTTTAGTGTTGGAATCATCGGTGCAACAGGTATGGTTGGGCAGCGTTTTGCTACGCTTCTGGAAAATCATCCATGGTTTCATGTTACAGCCCTCGCAGCCAGTGCACGTTCCGCGGGAAAAACCTATGAAGAGGCCGTAGGCGACCACTGGCTGATAAAAGCACCAATGCCTGAATCTATGAAAAGCATGGTGATTTTCAACGCTGAAAAAGATGTGGAGAAAGTCACTGACTTGGTTGACTTCGTTTTTTGTGCAGTCAATATGCCGAAAGATGCTACGAAGGCACTGGAAGAGTTATATGCCAAACAGGAATGTCCGGTTATTTCCAACAACAGCGCCAACCGTTTAGTACCAGATGTCCCGATGATTATTCCGGAAATCAATGCGGACCATGCGGAAATCATTCCTGTTCAGCGTAAACGCCTGGGCACAAAACGCGGCTTCATTGCGGTGAAATCCAACTGTTCCTTGCAGAGCTATGTACCGGCTATTCAGCCGCTGATGGATTTACACGTGACAAAAGTCCTAGCTTGCACTTATCAGGCAATTTCCGGCGCAGGCAAAACTTTTGAAACGTTCCCGCAGATTCTGGACAATGTCATTCCCTACATCGGCGGTGAAGAAGGCAAAAGTGAAAATGAGCCTATGAAAATCTGGGGACATATTGAGAACGGGCAGATTGTAAACGCTGTGGAGCCGAATATTACTTCTCAGTGCCTGCGTGTACCTGTTTCGGACGGACATACCGCTGCCGTTTTTGCTACTTTTGAAAAGCCGGTCAGCATGGAAGAAATCATTGAACGGTGGGAGTCCTATAAGGGAGCGCCGCAGGAGCTAAAATTGCCAAGTGCACCTAAACAGTTCCTGCATTATTTCCATCAGGAGGATCGGCCGCAGACGCGTCTGGACCGCAACTTGGAAAACGGCATGGCTGTGTCGATTGGACGTCTGCGCCCAGACAGCCAGTACACCATTAAGTTTGTATGTTTGTCCCATAACACACTGCGCGGCGCTGCCGGCGGTGCGGTGCTGCTGGCCGAGCTGCTGGCAGCGAAGGGCTATTTGGATTAAATTTATCTTGGAGGCATTTCTGATGAAACATCCCATTTTTACTGGTTCTGCGGTTGCGTTGGTTACCCCTTTTTCGCAGGACGGGTCTGTAAACTATGAAATGCTGGATCGCCTGCTGGAGCTGCACCTTTCCAGCGGAACGGATGCTGTCGTTTTGTGCGCAACTACAGGTGAATCTCCGGTTTTAACTGCGGAAGAATATAAGAAGGTTCTTCAGCGTGGTATTCAAAAAGTGGCGGGACGTGTGCCGGTTATCGCGGGTGCAGGCAGTAATTGCACGGCAACCGCGCTGCAGCTTTGCAAAACAGCACAGGAAGCCGGTGCCGATGCACTGCTGGTAGTGACACCCTTCTATAATAAAACTTCTCAAAACGGATTGATTGCGCATTACACTTATCTTGCTGACAGAGTAAACAAACCTATTATTATTTATAATGTTCCTTCCCGTACAGGAGTGAATGTGAAGCCGGAAACTTATCAGATTCTTGCGAAGCATCCGATGATTAATGGCGTGAAGGAAGCCAATGGCGACATTACTTCTGTGGCACGCACGATTTCTTTATGCAAAGATAATTTTAATGTTTATTCCGGGAATGATGACCAGGCACTGCCGATGCTCTCGCTTGGCGGAAAAGGTGTTATTTCAGTGTTCGCTAACTGTTTGCCCCACCAGATGCACGAGCTGTGCAGAGCTTATCTAGATGGGGATACGAAACAAGCTGCATCGTTGGAGGCAAAATATCTACCGCTGATGGATGCGCTGTTTATGGATATTAACCCGATTCCGGTGAAAGAAGCACTGCGCATGATGGGATATGACTGTGGAATCTGCCGGCTGCCTTTAGTGGAAATGGACGATGCAGCAAAGAAAGAATTGGCATCGGTCCTTAAACGGTATGGCCTAATTTTATAATATTTTGAAAGAAATGGGATGTAAAAAGCGATGATGAATGTTTTAATCAGCGGCTGCGGCGGAAGAATGGGCCATGTTGTCGCAAGTATGCTGGCTTCCCGTGAAGATATGCAGGCAGTCGGCGGAGTGGATTTGCGCCCGTGCGATGACTGCGGATTTTCGGTCTTTTCTTCTCCGGAAAAAGTGAATGTACCGGTTGATGTGGTCATTGATTTTTCTAACCCCTCTGCCCTGCTGCCGCTGTTGGACTATGCAGAAGCAAACAAGGTTCCTGTGGCCCTGTGCACCACAGGTTATAACAGCAGCCAAGTGGAAGCACTGAAAAAGGCTGCCAAAACCATTCCGGTCTTTTATTCGCGCAATATGTCACTTGGCATCAATTTGCTAATAGAACTGAGTAAAAAAGCGGAAAAGGTTTTAGGACCGGATTTTGATGTAGAAATTATTGAGAAACATCATAATCAAAAAATTGATGCACCCAGCGGTACAGCGCTGATGATTGCAGATGCGGTTTCTCAGGCGCGCGGAGAAGATATGCACTATGTTTATGACCGGCATTCCCAGCGAAAGAAACGGGAACCTTCTGAAATAGGAATTCATTCCATTCGTGGCGGAACCATTGTTGGTGAACATGAAGTAATGTTTGCTGGGAATCATGAAGTTATTACAATCTCTCACTCTGCACAGTCAAAAGAGGTATTTGCCGCTGGTGCTGTAAATGCAGCCGCATTTTTAGCGGGAAAAGCTGCGGGTCTTTATGATATGTCCGACTTACTGAAATAAGGAGTGAAAGTAGAGATGGCAGCAAAACAAACAATTCAAACGACCAGTGAAATCACACTGGTTACACTGCAAAACTGTCCAGCAAATCCGGCTTTTCTGGCAAATGTGTTTGTGAAAATTTCTGAGCTTGGAGTAAACGTTGACATGATTTCGCTTTCACCGAATCACGGCTCCAGTACAGCAGTTTCTTTTACAATCAATGATGAAGACCTTGGGAAAATTTTAAAGTTTACCTCTTCCCTGCAGAAAAAATCGAAGATAAAAACGATTGTCAGCAGTGGTAACTGTAAAATTAATGTTTTTGACCAGAACATGGTGAACACACCTGGTGTTGCCGCAAAAGTATTTGCCGCCATTTCTACAGTGAATACTGATATACGAATTGTGACCACTTCTGATGTGGATATTTCGGTGCTGGTAACGGAAGCGGACTTTGGTACCACTTTAGAGGCCCTGCAAAAAGCACTTGACTGAAAACAAAGGATTCATTAAAAAGGAAGATACATTTCATCTCCTCTTTTTCGTAAAGAAAGGGCTGAAATGTATCTTCAATTTTTTTTGCTTTTCTGTTTACTGAGCCGGTCCTTTAGGTAATCAATCCGTCTTTCATGCGCACGAATAGAATTGAGTGCGCGGGCTAGTGTATCCGGTTCTTCGCTTTCATTGGCTTTAGCTTTTTGATAAAAAACTTTGATTTTTTTCAAACGTTTTGTGAATTCTTCAAGTTCTATTTCCAACGGAACTTTTTGTCCCAGCGTGTCGCCATAGATGGCAATTAACGTACGTTTGGCTTCTTCATAAGAAACACTGTCATTGTCCATGAGCGCCAATGCATGGACTGCTTTTAACAGGATCCGCTCTGCGGGCTCACCGACTTGCAGGCCCTGCATGATTTCATCTTTCAGCTGATTGGCTTCATCCAATTCTGACTTGCGTTCGGGTGTATTCTCTTCTGCCAAAGTGAGGTCCCCCTTTTGCCCTTTTATAACTTATAAACTAAAAAGTGCTTTTGCGAATTTCTCGTCATTCTTTTTACTGTTAAATGAATTAAACCATATTTGACGTGCATTTAAGCGAAGACTTGCCTGCATGGTAAATGAAGCACGGTGATAGTCTTGTAAGACCTGTGCAATCTGTTGGCTTTCAGGTTTGGCGGGCAGCAGATAGCCAATACCTGGATTGATGATTTCCGTGATAAAGTTTAATGTAGAAGCAGCGATTGTTGGTATACCATAAGAACAGGCTTCTATTACAAGTATAGCTTGCTTTTCATTTTGAGGAAAGGTTAAGTACAAATCAATCAAATGCGTTTGGAAATAGGCAGACCGTTCTTCCCCCGAGTGAAAACATTTTGTTTTCCATACAACATTGTCCGTATCAGACAAAAAAGAGCGACATGTTTTTTCTTGTTGCTCCAAAATATCCGCATCTAAACCGCAGTGACACCAGTGTATCGGAAAGTCTATGGAAGCTAAAGCTTGTGCGATTTTCTGCAGATGCAGCTCTGCATTTTCAGTGTAGTCCTCTGATAAAAGCTGCAAAGGTGTACCTTTTTTACCGGGCGGATTCAATCCGCGGTCCGGTACACCCATATAAGAAATTTTAATGTTTCCTCTTTTTTTAATATTTCTTTCTTGGCAGAATATGTCCCGACTGCCGCGGAAAGAAAAAGCAATCAGATTGAGATAAGGAAACATCCGCTGCTGAAAAAAACAGTTAGCCATAGCAAAGTCGGATTCCTGCACGCGCGTTGCAATTTTTAAATTTGGAAATCGTAGCTTTTCCAATACAAGTGCCATTGCCCCGATTCCATACCAATATGTATAGTAAACGCAATTCTCCCATGAAGAAAAGGTACCTTTCTTTTCCAGCCATCGGCGCAGCATTTCTGACTGAAACAAAAATTGGCGAATGTCTTCTTCGGACTGTTTTTGTGAACCTGATGTATTGTTTTCCTTTAAAAGCCGACGATAAATTGTCTTTGTCCGGTTTGGCAAAAAATAAAGCAACCGGTTTCCTCTTTTCTTCTGGCAAAAAGAAGATATAGGCAGCCCGCATAAATCCAGCCCATCCATCCTGCTGGAAGAGAACAAGGAAACAGAGAAACGCTGCTGTTCAGCAGCCAGCTCCGGCAACAGGAAAGGCAAGGCCCCCTCCTCTGCTGGGTTATGGTCAAGAAGTATCATTAGCTTTTTCATAGATATACTCCCTGCTGTTTCAGTTTTGTTGAATCTGCTGTTTAACAAGGGCAGTGTTGGGTGTCACATACAAAGTTTTTTGATTCACATAAATAACCATTCCAGGTTTGGCCCCTTTTGGCTTGCTGACATATCGGTCCAGCGTATAATCAACAGGGACCTTTGTGGCACTTTTTCCGCGGCTGTGATAAGCAGCCAGACAGGCGGCTTCCAGAATAGCTTTATCTGTCGGCGCCTTTCCGTCCGTCACAAGAATAACATGGGAACCCGGAATCTTTTGTGTGTGAAACCAAATGTCATTTTTGTGAGCCTGTTTCAGCGTTAGTTGGTCATTCTGCCGATTGTTGCGGCCAACCAGCACATGAAAACCGTCACTGGTCGTGAACTGCAGCGGTTTGGAGGCAATATCTTTCTGCCGCTTATTTTTAGGGCGACGGATATATCCCTCTTCCGCAAGTTCGGACCGAATCTCGTTTAAATCACACTCTTTTTCCGCGCGGGAAAGTTCCTCGAATACGGAATCCAAATAAGCAAGCTCAGCCTCTGCGTTTTGGATTTGCACGGTTAAGATGTCCTCTGCAGTACGTGCCTTTCGATAAGCCTTATAATATTTTTGTGCGTTTTGGCTTGGGGATAGCGCCGGGTTTAACTGAATGGTTACCAAAGGCTGCCCCTCTTCATAGAAATTTTCCAGGTGTACGCTCGTGCTGCCTTTTGAGATACGATAAAGATTTGCATTTAATAGGTCACCGCAGATACGAAGCTCATCGCGTTTGGCGCATTTTTTTAAATCAGCACGCTGATTGTTGATTTTGCGGCTGATGCGCTCGGTCGCCGTTGTAAGGATTCGAAGCAGGTCCTGGCTTTTGACATGCATACGTTCTATACGGTCCCTGTCACCGTAGAAAGAGTCCAGTAACTCTGAGAAACTGGATTTAATGGCACACTTTGCACGGTTACCATACTGCTGAATTGGTATGAAAGAAAAATCCAATGGCTTTTGTGGTCCAACTGCCATAGCAGGAACACCGGTCTGTTTGATAATGATTTCCTGTAGCCGCAATAATATATCCAGCAAAGCTGATTGCTGTGCCGGTGTCATTTGATGAATAAAGACATCTGCACCATGCCCAACGCGGAACTGAATTTCACGACAGACGACCGGTGACAGCCCCTGCAATGTGTGCAGCAGCGCTTTATGAAGCTGCATTTCTGCAGGGAGGGATTGTATTTGACACAATATCTGTTGTGGTGCTACTTCCAATAAACACAGCTTTTTTTGCGGCGGTGGTAAATGGTAGGTAAGGCCCGGCAGTACCAGCCGTTCCGAGCTCATTTCGGCGTCCACTCGTTTTAGAGCATCTATAATTTTACCATTCTCATCTATAAAAATAATGTTGCTATAGCGCCCCATGACTTCAATAGCTAAAGTGAGCCGTATGGTGTCACCAAGTTCGTTGGTCCCATCAAAATCAAGGAGCAATGCACGCTCAAGGCCGGGCTGACGAATTTGCACCAAATGTGCACCTGTCAAACGCTTACGCAGGAGCATGCAAAGCATTGGCGGATATTTTGGGTTTTCCGGCGTTTGCTTGACTAAATGGATGCGGGCACTGTTTGCGCGTGCAGAAAGCAGCAACTTTTGTGTACCTTCCCGACTGCGCATATATAGAAACAGTTCGTCGCGGTTTGGCTGATAAATGCGGTCTACTTTACAACCGAGCACGGATGTTTCCAATTCCTTTTTTAAATGATGCAGGTAGGCGCCGTCTAAGGCCATGCTTCTCCCTTCCCTTCTATATCAAAATACATGTTTAAGAAATGCAAACTGCAGGACTGTGCATGGTTTGGCTGATTACACAGTTTAATGCGGGAAAATGTATGGAAATACGCTGTATCAGCGGCTCCAAAACGACTACTTCCGTTTCATAATGTCCCGCGTCCACTAGCGTCAGCTGCAGCTGTTCCGCATCCAAAAGCAGGTTATGCTTGCTTTCGCCAGTGACAAAGCCCTCGCATCCGGCAGCAACCGCATCATACAGCAAATCTGTTCCGCCCCCGCTGCATAGGCCAACGATGCGAATTGGGCGCAGGCCATTTGTATAGCGCAGGCCACTACAATGCAGCTGTTGTTTTACCTGTGCGGCAAAGGCCGCTGGGGAAAGCGGGTGGTCAAGCTCCCCCATCAGAGCCTCTGAAAATCCGGGCCGGTATTCTTTTAGCGTATGTACGTTTTTTAGCTGCAACTGGCTGGCCAATGCGGTGTTTACGCCGCCTTCTGCCATGTCAAGGTTTGTGTGGGCACAGATGGCGTCGATTCCATACTGCGCCAGCAGATAAGGTGCAGACCCATTTTTCAACTGACGAAGGGGATTAAAAATGACAGGATGATGACTGACAATTAATTGGGCACGTCGATTCTTGGCTTCTTCTACAACCGCAGGGGTAATATCCAGTGCAAACAGTACAGTCTGCACTGGCGTATTTCTGTCCCCTACCAATAATCCAGGATTATCAAAATCCATAGCCGACTGAAAAGGGGCAAAAGAATCAATAAAATTATAAATATCTCCGCTTGTCGTCATGTTTTCACTTCCTTTCCGTTTTCAAAGGCACATATCTTCTATTTTTTGCAGTGCGTCCACTAGGACTTTTGTCTGTGGCGAGTCCCCGCCGCGCAGTAAACCAAACAGCTTTTGTTGCAGATAGTGGCTCTGCCGCAGCAGATACTCCCGTTCTGCTGCGTTTTTTCCCGTAAGTGCACCTGTATAAATTTGTACGGAATCCGTTTCTTTACATTCCCGTGGGAGGTATCGATATTTCATCACTGTATAGACTCTGTGCTCATCGTAAACGGCTTCTTCCTGTAAAAGGGTGAATCCCCGCCCTGCCATTGCGGCGCGCAGATGAGATGGCTTTGTCATTGGCTGCAGAATCAAAAGCTTTTCCGGATGATACAGCCAAGGAGTTTCCGTAACGATTCTAGCAATCAAATCTCCGCCCATTCCGGCAATGACAATGTCCTCCACTTCCTGCGACTGAACAGCGCGCAGCCCGTCCGAAAGACGCGGCGTGATCAGTTTCTGCAGATGGAAGCGTGAAATATTTGATTTGGCGGTGGACAAAGGTCCTTCCCGCACGTCACAGGCAAGTGCAGAAATGATGCGGTTATGCAGGGCTAGCCAGATGGGCAGGTAGGCGTGGTCCGTTCCCACATCACACAAACGCGTGCCCTCCCGTACAAAAGAGGCACAAAGGTGCAGCCGCTCTCCCAGATGAATATCAGATTCTTTCATGCTTAGGCTCCAAAAGGAATACCGCCCGGAAACAAATGAAATACCGGACGGTAAAGTCAGTTTTTATTGTTCTGTGTTTTCCGCGTCATTTGTATCTGCCGGTTCTTTACCGGACAGATGCTGATTTAAGACCTGGACCAGTTCCTGCACATCTACGCCGTGGACGGCGCATGCCTGCGCCAATGTTTCACCGCGGGAAGCAGGACAGCCAAGACAATACATACCCATTTGTAGGAAATAAGGAACGGTTGAATTGTCTGCGTCCAAGATGTCACCGATAATAGAATCTTTCGTTACGACCATTTTTCATCCTCCTTGTTTTAAAAAAGCCCCGGGAAAGTTCCCGAGGCAAAAACGCACATTGGAACGACTTTATTTTTTCCGCATTTTTTCAAAACATTCTTTACAGTAAACAAGTCGGCCCTCATGAGGCTGAAAAGGCACTTGTGTTTCTTTTCCGCAGTTTGCACATACAGCCGGGTACAATTTGCATGATGCCTGTGCATTATTTCTGCGCTTTTCACGGCATTCTTTACAGCGCTTAGGTTCATTGGTGAAACCTTTAGCTGCGTAAAATTCTTGTTCCGCTGCAGTAAAAACAAATTCTTTTCCACAATCCTTGCAGATTAGTACTTTATCTTCATACATAAGAAAATCCTCATAATATTTCGTTCAACAATGAATATTTAAAATTCAGAATGCTTTCTTAATTTCTGACGTACCCGTTGCAGTGCATTGTCTGCAGCCTTTTGCGTGATTTGCATTTTCTGTGCAATCTCCGCATAGCTGCATCCATTTAAGTAGAGATGCAAAGTCTTTTGTTCCATTTCGGTCAGCATATTCTGTATTGCAAAATGTACTTGCTGCAGACGTTCTTTTGATAAATACTGGGCCTCTGGGTTTGCAGTATCTGACGCGGAAAGATTGATTTCCTCATTGAGAGAAACAAACCCATCCAGAGGCTGATTACGCCCACATTTTGCGTTTCGGTATGCCATTAAAATGCGATTATGTATGCAAATGCTGGCATAGGTAGAAAAGCGGCTTCCCTTGTCTGTACGATAGGTACAGGCCGCCGTATACAGTCCCCATAAGCCTTCCTGGTAAAAATCATCATGGTCTAGGAAAGTACCATGAAAAGGAGCGGATTTTGCACGAATCAGCTCCACATACCGTGCGGTTAATTCCACAAAAGCATCTGAATTTCCTTCTTTTATAAGAGAAGAAAGCTGTGCATCTGTATATGCAGATAATCTTTTTTTCTCGGATTTCGCCTTATCAATCATTACAGACCGCCTATCCAAGTACTTTACGCTTATTTTACAGCATCCATAGTGGGAAGTCAAGGGAACGAAGCAATACAGGAATCCTAAGAAAAAGCGAACATATAAAAAAATAACATTTTTACAAAAAATGTCGTATAATAACTAATAAAATGATAGTGAAAGATTGCAATAGCAGATAAAAGCCGTAAAACCACAGGGAGGTATGTTATGGTTTCGCAGGTATATAGTATGGGATTGTATGGAATGGACGCTTTTCCGGTTTTAGTAGAATCGGATATTTCCCGGGCACTTCCCTCTTTTGATATTGTTGGACTGCCGGACGCTGCTGTAAAAGAATCTAGAGACCGTGTGCGGTCAGCAGTGAAAAATTGTGGATATACTTTCCCAGAAGGAAAAATTACAGTCAATTTAGCCCCTGCTGATAAGCGCAAGGAAGGGCCAATTTATGACCTTCCCCTGTTTATCAGCCTACTGTGTGCTTCTGGACAGATGTCGGCAAATTTGGAGGGCTGCGCTTTTTTAGGAGAGCTTTCTCTTGGCGGAACTTTGCGTCCTGTCAGGGGCGTCTTGCCCATGACCATCGGGGCGCAGGAAAGCGGTTTTCAGCGTATTTTTCTTCCGGCAGAAAATGCAGCAGAAGCGGCGGCTGTAGCGGGAATCTCGGCGTTTCCGATACATAATGTTATGGAACTGATCAGCTTTTTGGCCGGACGCAAGGAAATTATGCCAGCAAAGCCTGCTCCGGTTCAGTTGGACGCTTTTGACCACACTTTGGATTTTGCTGATGTGCGTGGTCAGGTACAGTCTAAACGCGGACTTGAGATTGCTGCTGCAGGTGGACATAATGTTCTGCTAATTGGTCCGCCTGGTTCTGGCAAAAGTATGCTGGCAAAGCGCCTGCCGTCCATTTTGCCGGATATGACTTTATCGGAAAGAATGGAAACGACGAAAATCCATTCCATAGCAGGTGCTCTGCCGCATGAGACATCTCTAATTAGTTCTCGTCCTTTTCGGGCGCCTCATCATACAATTTCACCCTCTGGATTATCTGGAGGTGGTTCTATTCCGCGGCCAGGAGAACTTTCCCTTGCACATAACGGTGTGCTGTTTTTAGATGAATTACCGGAATTTGCAAGGAGCACGATGGAAGTTTTGCGGCAGCCGATTGAGGATGGCGTGGTGACAATTTCGCGTGTCAGCGGCACGGTGACGTACCCCTGTTCCGTTATGCTCGTGGCTGCGATGAACCCCTGCCCCTGTGGTTATTTCGGACATCCCACACGCAAGTGTACCTGCAAGCCAGACCAGGTAAATCGCTACCTCAATCGTGTAAGCGGCCCCCTGCTAGACCGGCTTGACCTGCACATAGAAGTGCCGCCAGTTGATTTTGAATCGCTGTCAGGTGAACAGAAGGCAGAACCCAGCGCCGAGATAAGAAAGCGCGTAAACGCGGCGCGTGCGGTGCAGAACGAGCGCTTTAAGGGCACAAACATCACCTGCAACGCACGCATCACACCGGACATTCTAAATGATGCCTGCCGCCTTTCCCCTGCTGGTAAAGCGCTGCTGAAGGCAGCGTTTGAGAAGCTAGGCTTGTCGGCCAGAGCCTATGACCGTGTGCTGAAGGTAGCACGCACAATAGCTGACCTTGCAGGCTCTAAAGATATTGAAGCGGAGCACGCCGCCGAGTCGGTACAATACCGCAGCCTTGACCGCAAGTACTGGGAGCGGCGGTAATAGAATATGAAAAAACGACCTCCTGTAAGAGGGAGGCCGTTGTCATATCTGGACGGTATTTTTACGCTTACTGTCAGTCATTTTAAAACAGCTGCTTTTTAATAATTGGTAATTTTCGTGGCGAAGTTCAAAGAAACTTTGTGAATAGCCACAGACCGGTCAAACATTCAGCGCTTTTAGGCCGGCTACAATCTTTTCTGGATTCTTTACAGCTTCATATTCATAGACTTCCGTAATACTGGCGGTTGGATATAGATGGATTCCAATATATAAATTTTAGTTTTCCTTGTATATTATGCTGCAATTTGCTACAATTTAATTGTGCATTTATTTAATCGATAGGAAAATTCTATCGGACTGGTTCGCAAACTTCCCAGGATAAAAAACCAAGTATCTCTTTGCTTTTTAAGCAAAAATATAATAAAAGGAGATTGGAGAATGAATGCAAAAAAAGTAGCCGCAGTCTGCCGTTTTGTTCCCCGACATGCAAGTCCTTATGTCCGTCAAAGGATTTTCCTTTCGGAGGGCAGCAGATGAGAAAGTTGGGTCCCTTCAAAATCTGTGTCATTGTGTTAATGGCTGTAGTCAACGTGATTGGCGCCAACATTGCTCTGGTTACGCGGCTTCCTATTTACCTTGACAGTATCGGCACCGTCATGTGTGCTGCCTTATTCGGACCTGCTTGTGGGATTGTCTCCGGCGTGTTGGGCAGCTTTACTTGTGGAATCACAACAGACATTTATTCGCTTTATTACATACCGGTACAATTTGCCACAGGTTTCTTTTCGGGCATGATTTTCAAGAAATGCAGGCCTCATGGTTGGGATATTATACTGAAGGCAGCCTGTGTTTCTATTCCGGCAACAGTAGTAGGTTCTGTTATTACTGCTTGTGTCTTTCACGGCATTACGTCTTCTGGTTCTGCATTGCTTGTACAGCTTTTGAATAAATGTGTCGGCATGAATTTGACACTGAGTATTTGCTTGGTGCAAGCACTGACAGATTATGCCAACTGTGCTGTAAGCATTGTTGCTGCCTGCGCAGTTCTGAAAGTTTTACCGGTTCAGATTAAAGATGCAGTAAGGAGAAGCAATATCAGTAATGGAACGATATAATCAGATTACAAATAAGAATATGCGTGAAATTGTCTTGCTGAAAGCGCATCCCTGTGCATGGGGAAAATGTCGCTTTTGTGATTACATACTGGATAATTCTAAAAATAAAATGGAAATGCTAAAACTCAACCATGAAGTCCTATCCCATGTGACAGGGAAATTTGGTGTTTTAGAAGTAATCAATTCCGGCAGCTGCTTTGAGCTTCCGAGAGAAACACTGGCCGAGATACGCAGTATTGTTCAGAAAAAACATATTCGTCGATTGTTTTTTGAAGCACATTGGATGTACAGAAATATGCTTCAAAAAATGCGGGATTATATGGGTGTGCCTATTACGTTCAAAATCGGTGTGGAAACATTTAACAACGATTTTCGAGAACAATATCTAAACAAAAATGCTGATTTCAGCAGTGCCGAAGAAGTTGCACAATATTTTGATTCCCCATGCCTAATGGTAGGCATCAAAGGGCAGACACGGGAAATGATTGATTATGATATCAAGATGCTGAAGAAATACTTTCAACTTGGTACCATCAATGTCTATACCAACAATAGTACAGATGTAAAACGTGATGAACAATTAGTATCATGGTTCCGCAAAAAATATGCCTGTCTGGATGAGGACCCATCTGTTGAAGTCTTGTATGAGAACACCGACTTTGGAGTTGGAGATTAGAAATACCATACAGCAGAATTTATACAATTAGCTGCAAAAAAGCATCTTCTTCCCTATGAGGGTGAAGCGCCTATTTGCGGCTTTTATTTTTTGCCATGATAATTTTCCTGCTGTTGTTACAATATAAAAATAAGTTTAATTTTTTACTTTCCTGTTTCGTTTTGCTATAATGGAACTAATAAAAAACGTTTCACGTAACACGTAAGCAGAATGAGGATTGGAGAAAATAATGACACAGAAAAAAGAAACTTTGTGGATTACACAGACAGCAGTTTGTATTGCATTGCTGGTTGGCCTGCAGGCAGCAACGGCACCTCTTGGCAGTACCATCTTAACGGGTTCTATCGTAAATTATTTACTGGTAGTTTCCGTTATGCTCTGTGGAGTTCGTTCTGGCTGTATAGTAGCAGTGGTGTCCCCTATTGTGGCAAAGCTTTTCGGCATTGGTCCTTTGTGGGCGTTAGTGCCTTTTATTATGGCGGGCAACCTCGTACTTGTTTTGCTGTGGAGCTTGATTGCAAAAAACGAATCCTCTCGAAAGTTTTTTCGAGGGGCCGCCGCTGTTGTCCTTTCTGCTGTAGGAAAATTTCTTGTATTATATTTTGGCATTGTGAAGCTGGCGGTTCCGTATATCCTAAAACTGAAGGGCACAAAGGCAAATGTGATTTCTATGATGTTTTCCTATCCGCAGCTTCTTACAGCGGTTATTGGAGGCATTGTAGCAGCTTTGACACTTCCGCTTCTGAAAAAAGCGATTCATACGCATACGGCATAAATGTTATTAAAGTGGAATCAGCGTAGCTCTTTTGTATGGCAGAGATAATTATGGGAATGCGGGCGGCATTATCTGCATTCTCGTTTTTAAGGCGCTTTTTTGGGAAGCAGGTTTTACGATGTTTCCTGTACACGAAAGATAAAGAACAGAAAATTTCTATTTTACAGAAAGGCACAGCATGAATGTATTTGATATATTAGGTCCTGTGATGATAGGTCCCTCCAGTTCTCATACCGCAGGTGCCGTAAAAATCGGTCTGGTTGCACGTCAACTGTTGGGAGATACGCCGAAAAAAGCAAAAATATTGCTGCATGGCTCCTTTGCCAGCACAGGGGTTGGACATGGAACAGATAAAGCGATTGTTGCCGGACTTTTGGGAATGCAGCCTGATGACAAGCGGATTCCAGACAGCTTTGCGGCCGCAAAACAGCAGGGTCTGGATTTTTCTTTCGATACGATTCATTTGCGCGGTGCGCACCCAAACACGGCTGTGCTTACTTTGGAAGATGGAAAAAAGCGCAAACTGGAAATTGAAGCGGCCTCTCTTGGAGGTGGCAGGATTCAAGTTCGTAAGATTGATGGAATTGATACGAACTTTTCCGGTGAATATAATACGCTGATTGTGCACAACCTGGACCAGCCTGGTCATGTTGCACAAGTGACCACTATTCTCGCTCAACGCAATGTGAATATTGCAACCATGCAGCTTTACCGCAATGTGCAGGGCGGGTATGCTGTTATGGTCATTGAGTGCGACCAGCCTATACCGGAAGACTTAGTGGACTGGCTAATGAAGCTGGACGGCATTATTAAAGTTTCTTATATCAATGTAAAACAGTGAGGAGCAGCAATATGGCTTATGATTCCATTAAAAAGATGCTGAAAGATGCACAGGAGAAAAATTTGCCGCTTTGGAAAGTTATTCTTCAGGAAGACACGGCGTCACAAAACGGAAGTGAAGAAGCTTCCATGCAGAAAATGTTGACGTTATGGAAAACCATGCAGACCACTACCTGCTCCTATCGTTCGGAAGAACGTTCTCACAGCGGATTAGTTGGCGGGGACAGTGCCCGTGTCAGCGATGCTGCTAAAAAAGGCAAACTGATTGGTGACGCATTCCTCAATGAAATGATTGCGCTGGCACTGCAGATTAGTGAGTGTAATGCCTGCATGAAACGTATTGTCGCTGCTCCAACGGCTGGTTCTTGTGGAGTGCTGCCTGCTGTTCTTATACCACTTGCAAAGAAAGAAAACCTGCCAGATACAGTTATGATACAGGCACTGTATATTGCGGCAGGTTTTGGAGAAGTTATCGCACAAAGGGCTTCGATTGCCGGTGCATCCGGCGGGTGTCAGGCGGAAATTGGTACAGCGTCTGCTATGGCTGCTGCTGCGCTGGTTTGGTTAAAAGGCGGCAGCGCCGAACAGTGCGCACATGCCTGTGCAATGGCCTTGAGCAATCTTTTGGGGCTGGTCTGTGACCCGGTAGCTGGATTGGTGGAAGTTCCGTGTGTACAGCGAAACGTAACTGGAGCATTGAATGCAGTGGGAGCTGCCAATATGGCATTGTCCGGTGTCATTTGTCATATACCGGCAGATGAAGTGATTGACGCTATGGGAAGTATAGGTGACCAAATGCCAACTTCTTTGCGGGAAACAGGAAAAGGCGGTCTTGCCGCCACACCCACGGGGCAAAAGATTGCAGAAAGGCTTACAGATAAAACAATATTATAACATTATAACGTTTACGGAAATTCGTTACTTTCCCTGAAAAGCAGGCAGCATTTTGCGCAAATATTGTCCGGTATAAGATTCTGGCACAGCTGCCACTTGCTCTGGTGTGCCCTGTGCTACAATGTTTCCTCCGGCATCTCCACCCTCAGGGCCAAGATCAATAATCCAGTCGGCTGTTTTGATTAAGTCCAAATTATGCTCAATAACAACGACAGTATTGCCGTTGTCCACTAACTTTTGCAGGACGTTAATCAGGCGATGTACATCAGCCATATGGAGCCCCGTTGTCGGTTCATCCAGAATATAGATAGTTCGGCCTGTAGGCCGTTTGCTTAGTTCTGCGGCCAGCTTGACTCGCTGCGCCTCTCCACCAGAAAGCGTTGTGGCAGGCTGGCCGATTTTAATGTATCCCAATCCTACTTCTTCCAATGTTTGCAGGCGCCGAGCAATACGCGGAATAGCCTGAAAGAACGTAAGTCCCTCTTCAACTGTCATTTCCAGTACATCGTAAATGGACTTCCCTTTGTACTTGATTTCCAGTGTTTCTCGATTATAGCGCTTTCCATGGCAGACATCACAGGGTACATAAACATCCGGAAGAAAATGCATTTCTATTTTAATGATTCCGCCGCCCTCACAAGCTTCACAGCGGCCGCCTTTTATATTAAAGGAAAATCTGCCGGGTGTATATCCACGCAGCTTGGCGTCCTGCGTACTGGCATACAGGTTACGGATATCTGTAAACATACCGGTATAAGTGGCAGGATTAGACCGCGGCGTACGGCCGATAGGACTTTGATTGATTTCAATCACTTTATCCAGTGCAGACAAGCCACGGATTTCTTTGAACTTTCCAGGGTGCAGTTTTGCACCGTTCAGCTGGGCAGCAAGATATTTGTATAGAATTTCATTGATAAGTGAAGATTTTCCGGAACCGGAAACGCCAGTGATACAAACGAATTTTCCGAGAGGAATGTCTACATTGATATGCTTTAAGTTGTTTTGTGCAGCACCAATAATGGACAGCTTTTTGCCGTTGCCTGGCCGACGTATGGAAGGGACCTCAATTTTTCGTTTTCCACTCAAGTATTGTCCTGTAATGGAAGCTTCACAGTTTACGATGTCTGCCGGAGGTCCGTTGTAGACGACTTCTCCTCCGTGAATGCCCGCACCAGGTCCAATATCCACCAGATGGTCAGCGGCGCGCATTGTTTCTTCATCATGTTCAACGACAATGACGGTATTTCCAAGGTCACGCAGATGCTTTAAAGTCGCAAGCAATTTAGCATTGTCACGCTGATGCAGGCCAATGCTTGGCTCATCAAGAATGTATACAACGCCCATCAGGGACGAGCCAATCTGTGTAGCCAAACGGATACGCTGGCTTTCGCCTCCAGAAAGTGTGCCTGCCGAGCGGGATAATGTCAAATATCCCAATCCTACGCTTTTTAAAAAAGTCAGACGGGAACGTACTTCTTTTAAAATCGGTTCGGCGATTAGCTTTTTGCGTCCGGTCAGTTGCAGCGTATTCAGAAAGTCCAGTGCCTGTAGGACCGACAAGCTGCAGAGCTCTGCAATATTCTTTCCGCCGACGGTTACGGCTAGGCTCATGGGGTTCAGTCGGTTTCCATGACAGGCATCACAGGGAATGGCACTCATGTAGGATTCGATTTCTTCTTTAATCCAGTTACTGCTTGTATCCCGAAAACGCCGCTCAAAATTTGGAATAATTCCCTCAAATGTGGCCATGTATTTGCTGTGCCCAAAACTAGTATCCCGTTCCACCTCTATTTTTTCTCCTTTGTTTCCAAACAGGAGAATATCTACGATTTTTGGTGACAAATCAGCAATCGGTGTATCAAGGGAAAAATGATAGTGTTTAGCAAGACCTTCCAAATACATAGAAGCAATCGAGTTTCCCTCCATTGCCCAGCCGCTGCCCCGAAGGCCACCTTTTCGGACGCTCAGCGATTTATCCGGAATAATCAGGTCCGGGTCAATTTTCATGAAAACGCCAAGCCCAGTACACTTTGGGCAGGCACCGGAAGGGCTGTTAAAAGAAAACATCTGCGGTGTCAGTTCGTCAATTCCAAGACCGTGTTCCGGACACGCGTAGTTTTGACTAAACAAAATATCGTCTTGTCCATTCGGGCTGATGACAACCAGACCTCCGGCCAGCGAAGCTGCTGTTTCTAAACTATCCGCCAAACGGGAACGTATTTCTGGTTTTACCATCAGTCGGTCTACGATAATGTCAATCGTATGCTTTTTGTTTTTTTCAAGCACAATTTTTTCAGATAAGTCGTATAGAATACCATCTACACGAGCACGGACAAAACCGCTTTTTCGTGCGGACTCTAGCTGTTTGGCATGTGTTCCCTTTCGGGCACGCACAACTGGGGCCATCACTTGAATTTTCGTATGTTCTGGCAGCTTTAGAACTTGGTCTACAATTTGGTCAATCGTTTGCTGCTGAATTTCTCTGCCGCATATGGGACAGTGTGGGGTACCGACGCGGGCATACAAAAGACGCAAATAGTCGTAAATTTCTGTTACCGTTCCAACCGTAGAACGAGGATTTTTAGATGTTGTTTTTTGGTCTATTGAAATAGCAGGAGAAAGTCCGTCTATAAAGTCAACATCCGGTTTTTCCATTTGTCCTAGGAACTGACGTGCATAAGAAGAAAGAGATTCCATATAGCGCCGCTGACCTTCTGCATAAATAGTATCAAAAGCCAGGCTGCTTTTTCCTGAACCAGACAGTCCCGTAAAGACAATTAGTTTATCACGTGGAATTTTCAGATTGATATTTTTTAGATTGTGCTCTCTAGCACCCTTAATAAAAATTGTTTTGGACGGCATGTCATTTTCCTCTCTGCAGGGTTTTGATGCGGTCACGCAAGGAAGCAGCGCGCTCAAATTCCAGCATCTTTGCTGCTTCTTTCATTTCTTTTGTCAGGCTGGAAATTTGTTCTTCCCTTTCAATCGGGGACAGATTCCTTTGTACTTTCTTTTTGGATTTCTGCTTGCCGCGACCTGTGGAAATTTCCAGCACATCCGCCACTTTTTTCGTGATGGTTTTCGGTGTAATGCCGTGTGCCTGATTATATGCTTTCTGCAAAGTGCGGCGGCGGTTCGTTTCGCGAATAGCAGCCTCCATACTAGGTGTTACGGAATCGGCATACATAATAACGTGCCCTTCCGCATTTCGTGCGGCACGGCCAATCGTCTGGATAAGGCTGCGTTCACTGCGCAGGAAGCCCTCTTTATCGGCATCCAAAATGGCGACCAAACTAACTTCTGGAATATCCAGTCCTTCACGCAGCAGGTTGATGCCAACCAAAACGTCGAACTTTTCGAGCCGCAGGTCACGGATGATTTCCTGCCGCTCAACGGTATCTATATCGTGGTGCATATACCGGACACGAAGTCCTATGTTTTCCAGATATGAAGTCAAGTCCTCTGCCATTTTCTTTGTCAGTGTTGTGACCAGAACTCTCTGATGTTTTGCTGCACGCAAGTTAATTTCAGAAATCAAGTCATCAATTTGTCCCTCTGTCGGTTTTACGTCAATTTCCGGGTCCAGCAGCCCAGTGGGGCGAATGACCTGTTCAACAACTTGAGATGCGTGTTCCAACTCAAAGTTTCCTGGTGTTGCGCTGACAAATACGACTTGATTGATATGCTGATAAAACTCTTGAAAATTCAGCGGCCGGTTATCATAGGCACTGGGAAGCCGAAAGCCAAAATCAATCAGATTCTTTTTTCGTGCCCGGTCCCCGCCATACATACCGCCAACCTGCGGCAGCGTAACATGAGACTCATCTACAAACATTAAAAAGTCGTCTGGGAAATAGTCCAGCAGGGTAAACGGAGCGCTGCCAGCGGGACGGCCGGACATAATACGTGAATAGTTTTCAATACCTTTGCAGAAACCAATTTCCTGCAGCATCTCCATATCATAAGTTGTACGTTCGCGTATCCGCTGCGCTTCAATCAATTTACCATGTGATTCAAAAAATTTGACACGGTCCTCCATTTCGGCCTGTATAGAGGAAATGGCGCGCTGCATCTTTTCACGTGGAACAATGTAATGGGAAGCTGGATAAATGGCAACGTGTTTTAAATCCGCTTTCCTCTCCCCAGTCAGAGCGTTCAGTTCACTGATACGGTCTATTTCATCCCCAAAAAATTCTACGCGAATGATTGTGTCATTGGAGTAAGATGGGAATATCTCGACAACATCACCACGTGCACGAAATTTGTTTCGTGTCAGTTCTATGTCATTTCGTTCATATTGTAGTTCTACCAGCTTTTTGAGCAGTTCATCCCGCTCCTTCTGCACACCCGGACGCAGTGAAATGACCATGCTGCGGTAATCAATTGGATCACCCAAAGAATAGATGCAGCTGACACTGGCGACGATAATAACATCCCGCCGTTCACACAGCGCTGAAGTTGCTGAATGACGAAGTTTATCGATTTCATCATTGATTGCGGAATCTTTTTCTATATAAGTATCCGTTTGCGCAATATAGGCTTCCGGCTGATAGTAATCATAGTAGGAAACAAAATACTCTACTGCATTGTTTGGAAAAAAAGTGCGGAATTCTGAACACAGCTGCGCTGCCAGTGTTTTATTGTGGGCCAGCACTAGCGTAGGACGGTTGACCTGCGCAATAACATTTGCCATGGTAAATGTTTTGCCGGAGCCAGTCACTCCTTTTAATACCTGCTCTTTATCGCCTTCCTGCAAACCATTTACCAATTGATTGATTGCCTGTGGCTGATCACCAGTTGCCTGATACGGAGAAACAAGCTGAAAATTCATGGCCTTTTTTCCTCCTTTGTGCTTTCTGCAACTTTATACTGGCAATTCTCATACTTTTCAGTAGATAGTATGTATTGAAAATAACCGCTTTGCTTTAAGGAAAGATAATCTTTCTGCGAAATAATGAAATGGTCAACCAACTGTACGTTTACGTTTTTTAAGGCTTGCGCAATCAGCTGTGTTGCTTCCAAATCCTGAACAGAGGGCAAAATTTCCCCGCTAGGATGATTATGTGCCAAAAAAGCAAACACAGCATCGTACCGAACTGCTTTCTGCACAATTCTACGGACATAAATGTTTGCTGTCGTAGCGGTTCCTTCACTGACTTCGTCACAAAACAAAGCCTGATGTCGTGAATTCAGCAGCATAAGCAATACGCATTCCTGCTTTTTCCCAATAAAGCGGCTCTGCAAATAGGCTGCTGCATCGTTTTCTCCGGCAATTAGCTGTACATCTTTTTGCTGACTGATTTGATAACGCCGATAAATATCCGGCAAAATTTTAAGAAGTAAAGCAGCATTTTCACCAATTCCTTTTACTTTTAAAAGCTCTTCTTCCGGCGCATCCAGTACACCGGCCAGTGAACCAAAGCGTTCTAGCAGTCGATGCGCCAGCGGATTGGTGTCCTGATAGGGAATTGCATAAAACAGCAGCAATTCCAATACTTCATGGTCGGCAAACCCATCCAG
This sequence comes from Caproicibacterium sp. XB2, assembly GCF_044880635.1. Lineage (NCBI taxonomy): Bacteria > Bacillati > Bacillota > Clostridia > Eubacteriales > Oscillospiraceae > Caproicibacterium > Caproicibacterium sp. XB2. Next base: position 928,106 of record NZ_CP173227.1, read on the forward strand.
CCCCTCCCTGCGGTAGCGTCCCCGCAGACGCTGACGGTGGCCATTGTGTAAATTTTCTGTTTTCCCCGCCATGATATTCAGCTGCTCCTTTTTACTGCTTTCGTGAGTTCCATTATACACGAAACGATGCAATTTGAAAAGGCTTTTTCGAAAGGATGTTCTGCTTTTTACCGATGTGTATCACTCTTTCCCTTTCATAGAGAGTATGATATAATAAAATTGATTTTAACAGTGGATGAGGCAATTTATGAAAACCATAACAATTCAAAAAAATGATGCTGGACAGCGGCTGGACAAGTTCCTGACCAAAACATATCCAAATTTGCCGCAGTCTATGCTTTATAAAGCGGTCCGTAAAAAGGATATCAAAATAAATGGGAAGCGCTGCAACCAGTTTTCTGCCCGCCTGCAGGAAGGAGATGTCCTTTCTCTCTATTTAAAAGATGACTTTCTGCAACAGGAGCCGGAATCCTTTGATTTTTTAAAGGCCCCTACGAAACTAAATATTCTGTATGAAGACAGCAACCTTTTGCTGCTGGACAAAAAGCCCGGTTTAATTGTACATCCGGATATACACTACCATTTCGATTCTCTAATTGCCCGTGTACAACATTATTTGTACGATAAAGGAGAATACAATCCACATGACGAACATAGCTTTGTTCCCGCATTGGTCAATCGAATTGACCGCAATACAGGGGGCATTGTTATGGCAGCCAAAAACGCAGAATCACTTCGCATTTTGAACCAGAAAGTAAAAGACCGTGAACTGCAAAAATTATATTTGTGTCTGGTACATGGTCATCTTCATCCAAAAGAAGCAATTCTGAAAGGTTATCTTACAAAAAATGAAGAACAGAACCGTGTATATATTTCAGCGCACCCTACTGCAGAATCAAGGACGATTCGGACAAAGTACCGGGTCCTGCAAGAAAAGAAAAATTGTTCTTTAGTGGAAGTGGACTTGCTGACAGGCCGCACACATCAAATACGGGCCCACATGGCGAGCATGGGACATCCGCTTTTGGGGGATGGAAAGTATGGAACCAACGCAGTCAACCACGCCTGTGGATTTCGGTATCAGGCCCTTTATTCTTATCGCCTGAAGTTCTGTTTTACCACGGATGCCGGTATTTTATCATACTTAAATGGGGAATCATTCCAGGTAAAAGACATTTGGTTCCTTCCGATTTTTCAGCAATGGCCCTAAGGAGCAAGTATGGATAAAAACTATGAATTATTGGGACTGCAGCCTGGATGTAGTAAAAAGCAACTGAAAAAAGCTTATCTAACTGCAATTCAGGAACTGGAAGATGATAACTTAGTTGGTGAACAAAAGTTGTCAGAAGCTTACAGAATGATTAAAGCAGAGCTCAAGCACGGCAATATCAAAAAAAAGCCGCGTGGATTTTGGAAAACTTCCAAAAAGACACGGGCATATTACACAGGTCCGCATGGCAGTGCAGCTGCACGCAGTGCCTTACGGCGTTTCGGGCTGCGTGATTTACTGTGCGCTATTTCTATTGTCCTATTATCTTGGCTGCTGTATTTTTTTTGTGAAGCTGTTACCCTCAACATTTTTCCTTCCAGTCAGTATCCCCTGCTTGCAAAAACGTTCAGTGGCCGCTTAGTGGCGGCTGTCGTTCGTCTGATTGCGTATATTGCAGCATATATTTTTTATTTTTATTATTTTTTGCTGCGAAAAGTAAATGGCATGCGCCGTTTGCGGCATGGTTTTGTTTTTGGTTTTTTCATTTTACTAATTTGTTTGTCCGTACCGCAGAATCAACTTTTTAATACCGGTATGCTTTTAAGCGATGTTTCAGCCATGAAGGAGAATCACTTTTCTGTTGTGCGGAATATTATACTGGAAGATTCCCCTGTACAGACAAATAATACTTTTGGCGATTTATATACGTACAAAATAAAGAGCAGCAGTGAATCTGTTTATATTCCAAAGCAACTTTTGGAGGATCCAAATGGAAAAGTCCACCAAGCTTCGGTTGCTTTTTTGCCGCATTCTCATGCGGCGGCAAAAGTGGATGTGCGTGCAACAGAGCATAAGCTGATAAGTTGTATTGGAGATTGCTTTTATATTGATTTAAAAGGAAATACAGATATAAAAAGTTTGTATTTGCAACGGAGCAGCAAAACGTTGGTAATTGAGCCAAAGACAGAATCATCTGAAAAGTCAAATATTATCCATGTCAATCTCGGCACCATTCCATTAAAAAATGCTTCTGGTAAGCAGACTGTCAATACTATTTCATCAGATAATATAGCTGCAGCTTTGCTGCCAAATGGAAAACTTCTTCTTGCTTTTTCTGCCGAAGACTCTACTGGCCAATATAAATGTGTTGCTGCTGTTATCCAACAGAAGACCGGACAGATTGTAAGCAGTTGGCAGCTAAACGGTGAATTTGTCTACAAGCTTTATTCCTGCAGTGGCAGATATTATATTTTCACGCAGTCACTGGTTGAAAATTCATTTACGGAACGTATGTATGCTTTACAGCTATATGACCCAGCAGCAAACCGTATTGTTTATACAGCAGATAAGCAGTACACACTTCCCTATTCTCCTCATATCGCAAACTTTGCAGAGGACGGTGTATGGATTTCCAAACACAGCAACGGCGCCAGTCCGATTGGTAAATTTTCTGTGCCGCAAATGTATATGAAATAACAAAGCAGAGGCTGCAAAGGGATATCCCTTTGCAGCCTCTGCTTTATGTGTCGGACTATTCGGTTAGGTGTTATGGTCCACCTGATGAAATTGCTTTAAATTTCCCGCTTTTTGGGTACGCTTGTCCAATTCTGTCTTTACATCGTCCAGCGTAATGTTTTCGTTAACCATCATTACTGTCAGATGATACAATAGGTCAGAAATTTCCCCGACAGTATCCTGTTTGATTCCGTTTTTGGCGGCGATAATAGTTTCACTGCACTCTTCCCCTACTTTTTTCAGGATTTTATCCAGTCCCTGATCAAAAAGGTAGCAGGTATAAGAACCTTCCTGCTTTGCGTTTTTTCGGCTGACAACGGTCTGATATAAATTTTCAAATGTATCATTCATCGTTCATAACCCCCATTATTTTCTGAAAGAAACAACTATGGTGCCCTGTGTGACAGGCCGCACCGGTTTGTATAACGGTTATTAGGAGAGTATCGTCATCGCAGTCGCCGTACATAGAAATAACTTTCTGCAAATGTCCGGAAGCAGCGCCTTTATTCCACAATTCCTTTCGGGAGCGGGACCAGAACCACGTATATCCGGTTTCCAGTGTCTTTTGCAGCGATTCCCGATTCATATAAGCAAGCATCAAGACTTGCCCTGTTTGGCACTCCTGTATAATCGCAGGAATCAACGGTCCTTTTTTAAAATATTTATCATAGTCAAAGGTTTGCAAATCAGGTTTCATCTTCTTGCCCTCCCGCCGCATACAATGCATCTTCCAGAGTTAATGAGCCGGCGTACAGTGACTTTCCGCAGATAGTGCCATATAGTCCAAGTTTTCGCAGGGCCTGTATGTCCTCCCGATTGCGAACCCCACCGCTTGCTATGACATTACAGGAAACAGACCGATTGAGTGTATCAAGCATTTCTATATTTGGGCCGGAAAGCATACCATCGCGCGAAATGTCTGTAAAAATTAATGTTTGCGCACCGAGCTGTTCCATTTCTTTGGCAAAGTCCAAATACGAAACAGAAGAAGTATTCAGCCAACCTTCTGTTGCAACCATACCATTTCTTGCGTCGATTCCAATGGCCACTTTTTCGACGTATGTGCGAATGGCTTCCTTCGCAAAATCGTGATTTTCCAGTGCTGCCGAACCCAGAATGACGCGGGAGACTCCACCATTCAGATAATACGCAATGGTTTCCATTCGGCGAATTCCACCGCCAACTTCTACTTTCAAATTTGTATTTTTAACGACTTGAAAAAAGAGCGGCGCATTTACCGGATGTGCATCCTTTGCACCATCTAAGTCGACCATGTGCAGCCATTTTGCGCCGCTTGCTTCAAAAGCTTTCGCTGTCTGTAAAGCATTTTCTGCGACCTGTTGTGCAGTTGCATAGTTTCCGCGCTGCAAACGAACGCAGCGGCCGTCTTTGATATCGATTGCAGGAAAAATCAGCATGGTTTCGTCAATCCTTTGCTTTTCTGTATTTTACAAAACGCCTTTGGTCGAAAGAGTTCCTTCCCGCAAAGCAGTTGCCTGCTGTAAGGCATGACCTAAAGACTTAAAGATGGCCTCAATTTCATGGTGTGCATTGCTGCCGTACAGGACACTGCAATGCAGTGTGATTCCTGCATGATAAGCAAACGCGCGCAGGAATTCTTCTGTCATGCAGGTGTCAAAATTGCCGACACGTTCCTGCTGAAAATCCGCATGAAAGACCAGGAACGGTCGTCCGCTGATGTCTAGGCTGGTAAAAGCGAGTGCTTCGTCCATAGGAATATAAAAAGAGCCATAGCGGGCAATATCACCTTTATCACCAAGAGCCTTCGCAAAGGTTTGTCCCAACACGATACCGGTATCTTCTACCGTATGGTGGCAGTCTACGAAAAGGTCCCCTTCCGCGTGCAGCTGCAGGCCAAATCCGCCATGAACAGCAAATGCAGTAAGCATATGGTCAAAAAATCCAATTCCAGTTGAAAGGTTGACTGAACCACCGTCTAGATTAACTTCTGCGGTGATTTTTGTTTCTTTTGTTTTTCGCGTGACAGATGCAGAACGCATGATTAGCCTCCCTTTTCTAAAGTGGATTTTTTATGAAAAAATGACTCCATAACAGCCAGAAATGCTTGATTTTCAGCCGGCGCTCCAGCCGTTATACGCAGAAATCCGGGGAACTGCCGCGCAGAAATTCCACACTCCATCAAATAGGTATACAGTTGTTCAGCTTCCGGAAAACGGAATGTCACAAAGTTGGTACAGCTGCGGTACAGCTGAAAAGCACCCGGATAACGAAATAGGATTTCTTCAATACCATGCAGCAGAGAATCTCTGGACTGCTGTATCTGTTTGATATGGCTTTGCAGACATTTCTTCTCACCCAGCACGAGTGCGCCAATTTCCTGTGTCAGACTATTGACATTATAAGGTGACTTTGCACTATGCAGAAGGCCAGTCAGTTTTTCGTTGGAAACAGAGAATCCCAAACGGAGCGCAGCAAGGCCCATTTTGGAGCAGGTCTTTAGGATAACCAGATTATCATAACGAGATTCCAGCCCCAGAACAGATTGTGTCTGTTCCCAGAAATCCATGTATGCTTCATCAACAACGGTCAAAACATCAGGCAGGGATTCGATAATCTGCACCACCTCCTCCCGGGTGAAACCAAGGGAAGTTGGGTTGCAGGGGTTACTGAAAAGAAGCATTCTTGCGTTGCTTTTCTTTACCGTATCGATTAGTTTTTGCGGCGTAATAGAGAAGGAGTTCCCTTTTACTGCTTCTACATCATTTGTTTCAGCCAGTTTTGGATAAAATGTGTACATGGAAAAATCCGGTGCGGTGGTAACGATTGTTTCGCCTTTCATCAGGAAGTTTGAAATTAGGAGGCTAATGAGTTCATCTGAACCGTTTCCAGCTGTAACATGTGTTGCATTTACGCCGTAATAGTTACCGAAAGCTTGACAGAGGTCCGCCGCATAGGGATCCGGATAGCGGTTAAATGCTGTATTCTGTACTGCATCAGCTGCATCTTGAATCAATTGGGGCGTAAGGTTTAGAAAAGATTCGTTGGCGTCCAGATGAATGACACCAGTGATTTCCTGCGTAGGTACGTAAGGCTTCAGTCCCCTTAATTTCCCATTTATCTTGTAAGCCATTCTCGGTTCCTCTTATTTTCTTACTTGAATACTGTTGGCGTGCGCTGTCAGGCCTTCCGTTTCAGCCATTTTAATAATATCATCACCGGCAGAAGCCAGAGCATCTTTTGTATAGTAAATAAAACTTGACTTTTTAATAAAACTGTCCACTGAAAGCGGAGAGAAGAAACGTGCTGTTCCGCTGGTTGGAAGGACATGGTTTGGACCGGCAAAATAATCGCCGAGAGGCTCCGGTGCGTAGTTGCCAAGGAACACGCTGCCGGCATTGTCTATTTTCCCAATAAATTCAATAGGATTTTTTGCGCATACTTCCAGATGTTCCGGTGCAATGTCGTTCGCAAACTCTACGGCTTCATCGAGTGTCTTGCATAAAATAACGGCGCCAAAGTGGTCCAGTGAATCTTCGATAATATCTTTTCGGGAGAGTTTTTCCACTTGCCGATAGATTTCTGCAACCGTAGCATCTGCAATTTTCTCACTGGTTGTCAGAAGAACGGCGGAAGCCAAACGGTCATGTTCTGCCTGGCTCATCAGGTCAGCGGCTAAGTACACAGGGTTTGCTGTTTCATCAGCAATCACTAAAATTTCACTGGGCCCCGCCACCATGTCGATGCCGACTGTGCCGTACAGCTGGCGCTTTGCTGTGGCAACATAGATATTGCCGGGACCAACAATTTTGTCTACCTTCGGAATGGTTTCTGTTCCGTATGCAAGCGCCGCGATTGCCTGAGCACCGCCGACAAGAAAAACACGGTCCACATCGGCCGTCAGTGCGGCAGCCATAATATTAGGGTTCGGTTTTCCGTCTTTTCCGGGCGGTGTGGCCATAATCAGTTCTTTTACGCCGGCAATTTTTGCAGGGATTGCATTCATCAGAACACTGCTGGGGTAAGCGGCTGTACCGCCGGGAACATACAGTCCCACTTTTGACAATCCACGGATACGCTGTCCCATCATAACGCCGTCGGGCCGATTCTCAACCCAGCTTTGCTGTTTTTGCCTTTCATGAAAGTCGTGGATATTAGTGGCCGATTTTTTCAGTGCAGAAAGGAATGCAGGGTCACAGCCAGCTGCCAATTCTTCCATCTGATGATGGCTAACTTCAAAAGAAGCGGGTACGGAACCGTCAAATTTCATGGTATAGGCTTTTACGGCAGCATCCTTATCTTTTTTGACATTTGCAAGGATTTCCGCTACGGCGGAATCTACCTGCCTGCCAGCAGCTTCACTGCGTTCCCGAAATTTTTTGACGAAGTCATAGGCAACGGCACCGCCCTGTTTTACAACTTGTATCATTGTGCTTCCTCCTTAGCCTGTTCCATACGCGCGGCCAGACACTCGATTTCCACTTTTCTCAGTTTTAAACTGGCTTCATTTGCAATCAGCCGTGCGGAGATGTGACAAATAGTATCAATAACGGCAAGGCCATTTTCTTTTAACGTCGTTCCGGTTTCCACAATATCGACAATCGCATCTGCCAAACCGAGCAGGGGTGCAAGTTCCACACTACCTTCTATTTTGATAATCTGTACATCCATTGCCTTACCTTCAAAGTAACTGCGGGCAACATTTGGATACTTACTGGCGATCACTTTGGTATGATACCCGGTGAAGAAATTTCTTCCGGTAGGTCCGGCCAATGCGAAGCGGCATTTTCCAAAGCCAAGGTCCAGCAGCTCGTAAAAACTGCCGCCGTGTTCCAAAATAGTATCTTTTCCTACAACGCCAAGGTCGCATACCCCATGTTCTACATATGTAATTACATCGGCGGCTTTGGCCAATACAACCTCTATGGAGCCATCACCGATTGGAAGAATCAGTTTTCTACCCTTGTTGTGTACATTGTCACAGTTCATGCCAACCTTTTCTAAAAGCGCAACGGTGTCATCTTCCAATCGTCCTTTTGTCAATGCAATCCGCAGCGGTTTCATAAAAGCACCTCCGATATACGTGCACCAACAACGTCGAGTCGGCAAATGCCCAACGAACGGGCATACGCTTCCGCTTCTTCTCTCGTCTCGGCTACACTGGTTTCACAGCGCAGGCCCTGATGTGTCAGTGCCCGTGCATGGGCCAGTGCCTTTATGGAATATCCATTTTCGCCATACACCAAAACTTGAGCCGCAGGCGGTGCATTATAATGACCTTTTGATAATGCAATCCGGGTCAATGCTTCTACGTCAATACCAAATCCAATCGCAGGCATTGGGCAGTGAAAACGGGCCAGTAGATTATCATACCGGCCGCCAAACAGAATCGAATCACCATATCCTTCTGTGTAGGCAGTGAAAATCAAATCGGTATAATAGTCATTGCGCTGTACTAATCCTAGGTCAACGATTACATGACTGCCAAGTCCAAGGTCCTGTACAGCATGATAGACTTGGTGTAGATAAGAAAGGGTTTCCAGTGTCGCCTTTGTTGGGCAAACCTCTTTTGCCTGCTGAAATACCTCTTCCCCGCCAAACAGCCGCGGCAGCTGCCGCATACCGCTGACGGCCATAGTTTGTGGTAGTGAATCCAAAATAGTATCCAGCGCAGCATAATTCTTAGTTTCAATCGCACACCGGATATCTTCCCGTTCTTCTTCAGAAATAGGAAGCTGCCGGGCAAACTCACGGAAGAATCCTGCATGACCGAGTTCCAAACGGAAATCCGGGCAACAGGAAGAGAGAGCCTCTACGGCTGTGGTTAGTACCTCCAAATCAGCCCGAATGCCGGAGGCACCCATCAGTTCAATACCAGCCTGTGCATTTTCATCCAATCGTCCGGCCAGGCCAGGATTGCTCCGATAAACGGGCTGATTATAGAACAGCCGAATCGGAAGCTGATGATTCTGCAAGCGGGTTGCGACCAGTCGGGCAATTGGCAGTGTAGAGTCAGGCCGCATAACAATTAACCGGCCGCGACGGTCTGTCATCTTGTACATTTCTTCTGGACTAATACCAGAAGCGTCCGGGTCAAATACATCATAGTATTCCAGGCATGAGGTCATTACTTCGTTATAGCCACGTGTGCGGAAAGCAGACGTCAGTTTATTTTCTACGGCCTGGCGTGCCAGGCACTCCTCGAACAAGAGGTCATGTGTGCCTTCAGGCGTGATTAAATTGTTCTTTTTCATACCAATCACTCAGTCCTTACATCGTCTGTGCTTTATCGTGCTAATATAATAACATGGTAAATTATTGCTGTCAACTATTTCTTCACGCAAACAGCGTCATCTGGCTGCTTTGCGGCAAACCATTTAGTGCTCCCGCGTCCCGCAGACTTTCAATAACGGATTTGCTGACTTTGCTGCGTGACTGTAAATCATCTACAGAGATATATTCGCCGCCATCCCGCGCCGCGGCCAAAGCCCGTGCTGCGGAATCACCTACCCCATTGATAGACGCGAAAGGTAGGCGAACTTTTCCGTCCTCTACCAAATACTTGCGTGCATCTGATTTATACAGGTCAATGGGCAGTACACCTATGCCTCGAGCAAGCATCTCGTTGACAATCTGCAGCGTACCGAAGGCGTCTTCTTCTTTTTTGCTTGCTTCTTTCCCCTTTTGCCGGATTTCCCGCATACGCTGCTGCACGGCAGCGCGGCCTTTCACAACAGTAGCGCCGTCAAAATCTTCACCGCGTACAGTAAAGTAGGCAGCATAATATTCCACTGGTTTATGCACCTTATACCAGCCAAGCCGCAATGCAGAAATCATATAAGCGGCGGCGTGCGCTTTCGGAAACATATATTTAATTTTAAAGCAGGAGTTGATATACCATTGTGGAACATTGTGTTCTTTCATGGCTTTTATGTGGTCCTCAGTCAACAATTTCGGTGCTTTGCCTTTTCGCGTAATTTCCATAATTTTAAAGGCCATCTTTGGTTCTAGACCCTTTTGCAGTAAATAGGTCATAATAGAGTCACGTGTACCGATTACCTGTGAAATGGTGCAGGTGCCATCTTTAATCAGGTCCTGTGCATTTCCAAGCCAAACATCTGTGCCATGTGATAAGCCGGAAATCTGCAATAGGTCTGTAAAGGTTTTGGGTTGGGAATCAATTAACATTTGGCGTACGAAAGGGGTACCAAGTTCCGGCATTGAAAAAGTACCGGTCTGGCAATCAATGTCTTCCGGTGTTACGCCAAGAGCTTCCGGGGAGTGGAACAAACTCATCACTTTGGGGTCACTCATAGAAACTGACATGACCGGTATACCCGTATATTCTTCCAGATAACGATAAATCGTTGGCACATCGTGGCCAAGCTCATCCAACTTACAGATGGTATCATGGATGGAATGAAAATCAAAATGTGTCGTGACATTGTCGTTTTTCTGGTCGTTGGCGGGATGCTGCACCGGGCAGAAATCATAAATTCCATATCCACGTGGAACAACTACCATGCCGCCGGGGTGCTGGCCAGTTGTGCGTTTTATGCCGGTGCATCCCTGTGCAAGGCGCAGCTCCTCTGCGCTGTGCAGGGTGACGTTGCTTGTTTCCTGGTACTTTTTTACATAACCAAATGCTGTTTTATCTGCGACAGTAGCGATTGTGCCGGCCTTAAACACATGACCTTTGCCGAACAGTGTTTCCGTGTAGCGGTGAGCGCCGCTTTGATACTCGCCGGAAAAGTTTAAGTCGATATCCGGTGTTTTGTCGCCGTCAAATCCAAGAAAAGTTTCAAACGGAATATTGTGCCCGTCCTGCCGCAAAGGTGAACCACACACCGGACAGATTTTCGGCGGCAGGTCAAATCCGGAACCAACGCTTCCGTCTGTAATAAATTCGCTGTATTTACAGTAAGGACAGATATAATGCGGTGACAATGGATTTACTTCAGAAATACCAGACATACTGGCGACAAAAGAGGAACCAACAGAGCCACGGGAACCTACCAAATAGCCGTGGGCTTCACTGTCTGCTACCAGTTTCTGTGCGGTCATATACAAAACGGAGAAACCGTGCTTATTAATAGAACCGAGTTCCCGTTCCAAACGTGCCCTTACAATTTGCGGCAATGGTTCTCCATAAATCTGTTTGGCACGTTTCCAGCAGATTTCGTTCAGTTGCTTTTCTGCACCATCAATAAATGGTGGAAAGACACCGCTTGGAATTGGACGAATTTCTTCGCACATATCGGCAATGAGATTCGTATTTTTCACAACTACCTCATAGGCCTGATCTTTATCAAGATAATCAAATTCTTTTAGCATCTCAGCAGTCGTACGCAGGTACAATGGTGCCTGCTCTTCACTGGAATCAAAGCCCTGTGCAGTTTGTAGGATTTTTCGATAGTCTTTATCTTTGGGGTCCAGAAAATGGACATCACAGGTTGCAACCACAGGCTTATGCAGTGTTTTTCCCAAACGAATAATCGTTTTGTTAATTTCGTGCAGCTGCCCCACACTGGACAGTGAACCATTATGTATCATAAACATATTATTGCCGTCAGGCTGAATTTCCAAATAATCATAGAAATCTGCGATATCCAGCAGCTGATTCCACGGTTTTCCGTCAAAAACAGCCTGATACAGTTCACCCGCTTGGCAGGCACTGCCTATCAGCAGGCCTTCCCGATATTGAATTAGTTCACTCTTAGGAATCCGAGGATTGCGGTAAAAATACTGCAGGTGAGCCATAGAAACCAGTTTATACAGATTTTTAAGTCCAGTTTGATTGCGTACCAGAATAATTTGATGATAGGAGCGAAGTTTTTTTGCGCTTCCGTGATTATGATAAGTTGCCAAAGCAGTATTAATATCCGCGACTGTTTTGGCTTTGGAATCTTCCTTCAGCCTCTGCAGGAGTACAATGAAAATTTGTCCAAGCATGGCAGCGTCATCGCAGGCACGGTGGTGGTTGAATTTTCCGAGTTTCAAGTATTTCGCAACTGTGTCCAGTTTGTAATTCTTTATATCTGTTAGCATAGCCTGACACATGGGCAGAGAATCTATGTAAGTATATGGGAATTCCATCTCATGCCGACCGGCTGCAGCCCGCAGAAAAGATGTGTCAAATCCCGCATTATGTGCGACCAGTACAGCATCTTTGCCACAAAATGCATAGAACTGCTTCAGTGCTTCCTCTTCACTAGGCGCACCCTGGACCATATCATCTGTAATACCTGTTAGCTTTGTGATTTTTGCCGGAATAGGACGTTCTGGGTCTACAAAGGTGTCAAATTCTTCTACAATTTGTCCAGCACAAATGCGTACGGCACCAATTTCAGTAATGCGTTCTTCTTTTGCGGAAAGGCCAGTCGTTTCCAGGTCAAAAGAGATAAACTCACCATCTAGCGGGCGGTCACTTTCTCCCACTACAGCAGGAACTAAGTCGTTGACGAAGTAAGCTTCTGTTCCATAAATAACTTTAATGGGTTTCCCCTGTTTTTTTAGACTGTCAGCCGTATTCATTGCTTCCGGAAATGCCTGCACAACACCATGGTCCGTAACTGCGACCGCAGGCTGTCCCCACTCCGCCGCACGCGTAATCAAGTCAGAAGCAGAACTGACAGCATCCATCTGTGACATATTGGTATGCATATGCAGTTCTACACGTTTTGCTGGGGCATGGTCCTCTACCTTCATCTGCTGAACGGTTCCAATCCCTCGTGGGCGCATGACAATTTCATGGTCGTATTTATCGTACTCTACGTCTCCGCGTACGAGCAGGCTCATGCCATTGTGCAAAGTGTCCAGTGGACGGCTGTCCGGAATGTTTTCAAAAATTTTCAGCGTAATGGAACTGGTATAATCTGTAATATCGATTGAAAAGATTTTATGCTGTTTATCTCTGGTGAGGCGAGTTTCTATAGAAAAGATTTCTCCCCATACGGTTAAGGAGCCAATGTCTGGTGTAATGCTGCTGATAGGGGCAGGTTTGGATTTAGGCAGTGTTTTGTACAAAGGATGAGCTGTTTGCGGAAGAATCGTTGGATAAAGTGTAGTGCCCTCCCGAACTTCAATAACGCTAGGTGAAGTAGTATGTGCCTGAGAAATCTCGTAATCTTCCTGTCGGCTGACAATCTCTTCCCGATGTACCTTTTCTGTCTGGTGTGCCTGCATTTCCTGGTATTGCTTGCTCTCTCCGTCAATCTCCAAACGGCCGGTAAACTTTACGGGAATGTGTGTACCAAACTCCTCAAAAATCAGCTGGGACAAAATGGTGTCCGCGTGATGTGCCAGCAGGCGGGCATTGCCACCATGCCTCAATGTAATCATCATCGTTCCATTTTCAAGCGCCGCAGTTGAATCCTGCAGCGTTCCGTTTACGGTTGCTTCCCGCCGTTTCAGTTCCATAACCAAGTCGGGATAATACTGCAAAGAGAACAAAGATGACGCATATCGCGGCAAAAGATGGGCTGTCGCAATTTTTAGCTGTTTACAGTTGATTATACGCTTTTCTGCATCATACAGAGACTTTTGTGGAACAAGCTTTTCCAGAGTAATTTCAACCGAGATTGCTCTGTTTCCTGCACTAATTTGGATCTGCTGTAACTTACCGGTAAGAAGACTTTCCGCTAAACCAGTGCAGTTAATATATGTACTGAAAAAGTTTCCAAATGTGTCCATGTAAACCTCGTTTTATCTGGTAATGTGTGTCTTATACAGATACCCCGCGCAGAGGAAACACTGTCGCAGGGTATCTGTAAATACATTTATAATTTTTCTATTTCTTCCATTAAGGACAGCACCAGCCGATTTTCCGGCACACGACGGATAATTTTTCCTTTTTTAAAGAGCAGGCCCACTCCATCTCCACCAGCAATGCCGACGTCCGCTTCTCTTGCTTCTCCGGGGCCATTGACAGCACAGCCCATGACTGCTACGGTAATCGTTTTTTTGCATCCGCGAAGACGTTCTTCCACTTCATTTGCGATCTTAATAATATCAATGCGGGTACGGCCACAGGTCGGACAGGAAATGAGTGTTGGTCCATGTTGTCCCATACCTAAGGCATGCAGAATATCCTGCCCTGCATATATTTCCCGTACCGGATCTGCCGTTAAAGATACACGAATAGTATCGCCAATGCCATGCTGCAGAAGAGAGCCGATTCCAATAGCTGATTTAATGATTCCCATTCGCTCGGTGCCGGTTTCGGTGACACCTAAATGCAAAGGATAGGAACATTTTTCTGCGCAGAGCTCATATGCACGAACAGTAGTGTTCACATTGGAGGATTTAATAGAGATGGCAATATCCATAAAACCGAACTTTTCCAATAGAGCGGCATGGTGAAGTGCACTTTCAACCAGTGCCTCTGGTGTAGGTCCGCCGTATTTCTGAAGCAGGTCCTTTTCCAGTGAACCGGAATTCACACCAATACGAATGGGCAGATGCTTTTCACGGCATTTATCTACTACAGCTTTGATACGGTCCTCGCCACCAATATTGCCGGGATTGATGCGAATTGCGTCCGCGCCGGCGTCCGCTGCAGCCAATGCAAGACGATAATCAAAATGAATATCGGCAACCAAAGGAATAGAGATTGCAGAACGAATAGCAGGAATCAGCGCAACCGCTTTCTGATTGGGGATTGCTGCACGCAAAATTTGACATCCGGCCTGTTCCAAACGCATGGACTGCTGTACACTGCCGACAATATCTGTGGATGGTACATTCAGCATGGACTGAACCGCAACGGGAGCATTGCCGCCAATTGGAACATGGCCAACCATTATCTGCTTACTTTTACGTCTCATTGCTTATCCTCCTAGGCCATGGCCAGTTGAAATCCGCATAACGTCGCTGACTGCAACGATGACCATAAAAATCATCAATGCTGCAAAAAAAGCAGATTCAATTGCTGCGGCATATTTAGGGTTCAAAGGGTTACGGCGAATAGCTTCAATTATCAGAAAAAGGATTTTGCCTCCGTCCAAAGCAGGAATGGGCAGTAAATTAATAATACCAAGGTTTACCGTAATAATCATAATGATATAGATGATATTATTCACTGCCGAAAGAAAACTCTGCTGCAGCCCTGCACTGGCAGATTCGCTGATAACCTGAACCAGACCGACTGGGCCCGTTACATCGTTGAGTCCAAAACGACCGGTGACAAGGCCTGCAAGACTAGCCCATACCTGACGAACAACCGATACAGTATCTGTAAATGTTTTCTGCAGCAGCGTCAGCGGGGTTTTCTTGATAGGCTGGACGTAAAAGTCCAGTTGGGTAGTTTGTTTCCCGTTCGACGCTGTTGCTGTATTTAATTTTACATTTGACAGTGTAATGGCCTTCCCTGCTCGTTTAACCTGAATTTCCACGGAGTTCGGATTAGCCAATGCCAATGCAAACATTAAATCTTTATCTGTTCGCACTTTATAGCCATTGATGCTGGTAAAATGATCCCCTACCTGCAGCCCAGCGCTTTGTGTGGCAGAATGACTGCTGAATTTACTGATTGTTGTTGAAGCAAATGCTGTTTCCTGTCCCAGAAGGATAGCCATAAGAACAAGCCCCAGTAAAATGTTCATTAGGCCGCCCATAATCAGTACTAGAAAACGCTGCCATTTTGGTTTGTTGCAAAAAGCATGTGGGTCCACACAAGGATTACCGTTTTCATCTTGACCATCTTCTCCAGGCATTGCACAAAAGCCGCCGATGGGAAGGGCCCGAAGCGAATAGTCCGTATCTCCTTTGTGAACATGAGCCAAACGAGGCCCCATGCCAATGGAAAATTCATCAACACGGATTTTACAGGCCTTTGCTGTGAAAAAATGTCCTGCCTCATGAATGAGAATACTCAGGCAAAAAAGCAGAACACCAATGATAATCAGTAAAATAATCTCCGCTGCTCGGATGGAAATCCCTCCTGTCAAATATGATTTCGTACATATTCCCGTGCATCTTTATCTGCCTTTAAAATAGTTTTTAACGTTAAATGTGAAACATTCGGCTGATTATCCATAGCGGCGCGCACCAAATCACCAATCTGCAGAAAAGAAATCTTTTTCTGCAGAAAGAGCCGTACAGCCTCTTCATTTGCACCATTCACGGCGGCAGGAGCGGCACCGCCCCGCTGCATAGCTTCCATACAGGCTGCAAAGCATGTAAACGTCGCTGGGTCAGGATTGTAAAAAGTCAGTTGCCCGACTTTCGCCAAGTCCAGTTCCTGTACGGGTCCCGCAACACGGTCCGGATAAGTCAGTGCATATTGAATAGGCAGACGCATATCGGTTGTGCCCAGCTGCGCAATAATTGCATTGTCCGCGAATTCAACCATAGAGTGAATGATACTTTCTCTTTGAATAAGGACCTGAATTTGAGAACATGGTACATGAAACAGCCATCCAGCCTCCATAACTTCTAGGCCTTTATTCATCAGAGTGGCAGAGTCGATTGTAGTTTTAGCACCCATGTTCCAGTTTGGGTGATTTAGTGCCTGTTCTGGAGTGACTGTCTCTAACTCAGGCCGTTTTTTTCCAAAGAATGGTCCACCGGAAGCTGTAAGCAGAATCTTTTTCAGTGATTTGCGGGGGGAACCTTGCAGACACTGAAAAATAGCACTGTGCTCACTGTCCACCGGAAGCAGGCGCCCTTTATGCTGTTTCAGCGCGTCCATTACGAGCGCGCCGCCTGCCACTAGGGTTTCCTTGTTTGCCAAAGCAATCTCTTTATCTGCCGCGACTGCAGCCAAGGTCGGCTGCAGTCCAACAATGCCAACCACTGCATTCACTACGGTGTCGGCCTCTGGCATGCAGGCTGCTTCACACAAGCCATCCATACCGACTAAGACTTTTGTATTTGTGTCTTGAATACGCTGTTGCAGTTCATGTGCGGCAGCCTCTTCATAGATGGCAGCTACCTGCGGATGAAATTCACGAATTTGCTGTTCCAACAAGGCTATATGGGAACGGGCGGCCAATGCACAAACCTGCAGCCCCAAGCTGCGTACTACGTCTAGTGTCTGTGTACCGATAGAGCCAGTAGAACCTAGAAGTGAAATCTTTTTTTTCATGGTAATATCTTCTCCCGTCTGTTATACAAAAATTTCCGGTTTTTCAGCGGTTCAGTGATATACCATTGGAAATACCTGCAAAAGGAGATATACAAAAGGAGATACAAAAATTACACTGTCGAAGCGGTCTAAGATTCCACCGTGTCCCGGTATGATTTCGCTGAAATCTTTGATATGGCAACTGCGTTTAATGATAGAAAAGCTTAAATCACCCAACATGGACAGCAAAGAACCAAACAGTCCAATAGCAGCCAGCACCCAGTAATTCACATGGACAGTGCCGTTCCAGTACAGGTTTTGGAAGATGAACCCGAAAAGAAGCATGATGAGAATATCTGAAATGATACCTCCCGCCGCACCTTCCACGGTCTTTTTCGGACTAATATTTGGACACATTTTATGTTTTCCAAACAAGCTGCCAAAAATATATGCACCGGCATCTGCTACCCATGCAGCAAAAATAGCAACAATGACATGGAACATACCATGCCTACCGCCTGCATCACGCAAAAGGATGAGTGTCTGCAGTGCTGTAGGAATGAGGATAGCCATACTGTAAATAATGGCAACTTCACGAAAGGTGATAACTGCATGGTAAAGAATCATCGCTCCAAATAATACAACTGTATAGATAAAAAAAGAAAGATACCTCACATATCCGTTTACGGTAAATGGAAGGACTGCTGCCAAAATCATACTGGGCACCACAAGGGCGATTTGCCGCGTCATTTGCAGGGCCGACGAGATTTCCCATACACCCATAAGGCTGATAACTGCAATGACAATATTCAGTGCCAGTGGAAAGCGGGCATTGCACAATACAACAGCAGCCATCAGAATGAGGATAGCAAGCGCTGAAATGAGCCTTTTCCTGATAGAATCCAGTACTTTCATACTTTAGATACCTCCGAAGCGGCGGCTGCGGTGTGCATATTCGTTCAGTGCATTGTCCAGGTCGTCCGTCGTAAAATCAGGCCACAGTACATTCATGGAAAGAAATTCTGTGTAGGCAGACTGCCATAGCAAGAAGTTGGATAGCCGATGTTCACCACTGGGTCGCAAAATTAAGTCAGGGTCCGGCTGACCGGCCGTATACAGTTCCTGTGAAATGGTGTCCTCTGTAATTTCTTCAGGCCGTAATGTCCCGGCAGCTGCCTTTGCAGCCATGGAACGGGCAGCACGCACCAACTCGGCACGTCCACCATAATTCATGGCAATATTTAGGACCATTCCTTTTCTGTCTTTGCAGACATCAGCTGTCTCAAAAATGAGTCGCTGAAGGGTAGGTGCAAATCGGGTCATATCTCCTATAAAGTTCACCTTGATATCATCATCACGGAAGTCCCGAAGGGATACCTGTAAATACTGTTTAAACAGAGCCATCAAAGCGCCGACTTCTTCCGGAGGCCGAGTCCAGTTCTCCGTTGAAAAAGCGTAAACTGTTAAATACGGAATCCCGATATTGCTGCAGTAACGTGCAATCTTTTTAAAAACGGCAGCACCAACTTTATGACCTATTGAACGCGGCAAGCCGCGCTTTTTAGCCCATCGGCCGTTTCCATCCATAATAATGCCCAAATGTCTGGGTAATAATTCCGGCGATAAGGCAGCTTTTTGCGTAGTTTTTTTCATGCGAACCCTCTAATAAAGTATTTGCTCCCCCGGACCATTCGACGAAGGGAGCAAAGCAAGTATTTAATTAAGCTGATAACACATTTTGAGATTTACTTTTACAGTTCCATAATACTCTTCTTTTTATCCTCGCAGAGTGTGCCAATTTTGTTGCAGTGCTTATCAGTTAAATCCTGCATCTTTTTTTCTGCCAATTTCAGGTCGTCTTCTGTAATTTCACTTTTTTTCTTCAGTTCCTTCAGCTTTTCCATAGCATCTCTGCGGATAGAACGTACCGCAACTTTTCCCTCTTCTGCACGTTTGGAAATTTCTTTTGCAAGGTCCTTGCGGCGGTCCTCCGTCAACGCTGGAAAAACCAAACGGATAATTTTTCCGTCCGACTGCGGATTGATACCAATATCCGAAGTTTGAATTGCCTTTTCAATCATTCGGCAGACAGACGGATCCCACGGCTGTACGGTTAGAACCCGTGCTTCCGAAACGGCAACGGCAGCCAGCTGATTGATTGGTGTTGGTGCACCATAATAGTCTACGCGAATTTTATTAAGCACGTTGGGATTTGCACGACCGGCACGAATTTCTGCATAATCTTCTTGTAGAAAGCTGACCGTCTTTTCCATCTTTTCTTCTGCTTGTTGAATAACTTGTTTCATAAAACATTTTCCTCCCTTATTTTACAATTGTACCAATATGTTCACCGCAGACAGCCCGTTCAATATTTTCAGGGTCTTCAATGCTGAAAACACAGATGGGAATATGATTATCACGGCACATGGAAGCAGCTGTGCTGTCCATAACCTTTAAATTTTTATCCAACACTTCAGTAAAGGAAAGTGTCTCGTATTTTTTGGCATTTGGGTTTGTCTTCGGATCAGAATCATAGACACCATCGACCATAGTTGCCTTTAAAATAACATCTGCATCAATTTCGGCAGCGCGCAGGGCTGCTGCTGTATCTGTCGAAAAGAACGGATTTCCGGTTCCGCAGCCAAAGACAACAACGCGGCCCTTTTCCAAATGACGCACAGCACGATTTCGAATATACGGTTCTGCTATTTGCTGCATAGTAATAGCTGTCTGTACACGGACCTGTACACCTAGCTGCTCCAAAGCATCCGCTACGCCCAGCGCATTGATTGCTGTGGCCAGCATTCCCATATGGTCAGCGCGGGTACGGTCCATTTTTCCACTGGAACGGCCGCGCCAAAAGTTGCCGCCCCCTACAACGATACCAATTTGCACACCCATCAGTGAACAGGCTTTTATTGGACCGCAGATTTTCATAACGGTATCGAAATCAATGCCATGTCCTTCTTTACCAGCAAGGGATTCACCGCTGAGCTTTAATAAAATGCGCTTATATTGTGGCTGCATGAAAAACACTCCTAAAATTCAATCAAAATATAATCATAATAAGACTAATTTATTCTACAATATTTCAAGGCATTTTACAAGTCCTGAAGTTTTTGCTTCTGTCTAAAGCAGCAATCTTAATTTTTCTTCTACTGCTACTGCTTTGTTTAGCCTATCTCACGCTTTTTATTGAACCAAGTCCCATACAGTGCAGCCAGGACTTGCTGAAATAGTGTTCCAATCATAACCGGAAACATAACGGCAGGTGGAAAATAGGCGCCTGCGAGCACGGCACCGGCACTAATATTGCGCATACCACTGTTGTATGCCATAGAAACGAGAGTATCTTTTGACTGATGCAGTACCTTTGCCGCTAGAATGCCCCACAAATAGCCAGAGGCGGATATACACAGTATCAGCACCGCAACGCCGACTAAAGTCGGCGTAAGATGTCTGATGTACGGGGCTACTCGGCTGGAGTTCCCGGAAACGACAAGAAACAGTGCTGCTTTTCCGAATGGTGCTAGGGCGGGCTTTACTCTTTTATTTGCATTCCCATGGCTTAGCTGATTGATTGTTATGCCCGCAACTGCCGGTACAGC
This sequence comes from Caproicibacterium sp. XB2, assembly GCF_044880635.1. Taxonomy (NCBI): domain Bacteria; kingdom Bacillati; phylum Bacillota; class Clostridia; order Eubacteriales; family Oscillospiraceae; genus Caproicibacterium; species Caproicibacterium sp. XB2. The sequence goes on from NZ_CP173227.1 coordinate 948,483, forward strand.
AACCATCAGCAGCATATCCTTCATCATGCCTATGGTATCCATCTGTACGGAAGTACCCAGCAGGACTTTTAGGCTAGCAGGTACAATGATAGGTGCCAGCAGAGTGTCCAATAAAATAATAGACAGTGTAAGCGAACCATTTCCCTTATAAATATTCACCCACATGAAACTGACAATACCCGTTGGCACAATATATTCCAAAACGATGCCGGCTACCAGATTTGGGTTAAATCCAAAGAATACGCCACCAAGAAACCGGGCAAGACACGGTATCCAAATATGAAGCATTCCCAATGTAACAATCAGTGGCAGAAGATTACAAAACACTTTTTTTAACTGCCGAAAATCAGAGTCTAGACTTCCTTGAAAAGTCATAAATGCAAAAAAGCCGATAACATACGGAAGAAAACGGCCCGTCACTTGTGGAAATAGGACACCCAGTACCAGCGCAGTTGGGGTAAGGATGGGCATACATTTATCAAGAAACCGATTTAAATTAGAAAGATTCTTCACTTTGTTTTACACCTACTATTATGAAAGAAGAATATAAAAAAGGCCGTTGCCTTTGTGCAACAGCCTTTGTTATCAATATGTACGGTAAACATGTCCACATGGGAATTGACTGAAATAATCCGCCAATGTCTGATTGCCGTATCCAGGGTCGTTAATCAGGAACATAGAAGCAGACAAAGAAGTGGGACTCCCGCTGGAGTTCAGTGGTACATTCTGATAGCCTTTAATGATAATCCAATGGGAGCTTCTGGAGTTGGAGCCACCGACAATAACGGGCTTTCCAGACTTCAGCTGCTGATAAATTCCACTCAGGTTGGAGTCACTAACGCCAGACAGCGCATAATAGTTAGAAGGCCAATACAAACCGCCGCCGCTTGTAAAGTTACACTGATGTGCAATGTCATTTGGAGTTACGCGGCTTTGTGTGCGATAGCTTTCTGACATTGCAAGGCTTGTTACCAGACAACCAATCGCATGAATTGTGCCGCCATAGCTGCTTCCAATATAGGTATTAGCCCATTCAGAATCATACTGCTTGTACGCAGGAAGTCCATTTAGCACTTTGCTACTGCTATTTGAAGGATTGTTTGTCGTACTTCCGTCAATGGCCAAATAAGTGGAACAGCAATAACCTTTTGCACCGGCAGAAGTCTGAATATAAGACCAGCCATTACTGGCACTCAGCACGGTTACCGACTGCCCGTTTGAAAGGCTGCCAATTACCGTACTGCTGGTACTTGCCGCAGAACGAAGATTTAAGCTGTCATTGACTTTAACGGTTGCTTTTTCATTGCCGGACACACTGGAACTACCGCTGTTGGAAGCTGGGGCGGAAGTGCTGCTGACAGTCAGATAAGTAGAGCAGCAGTACCCCTTCTGTCCTGCAGAAGTTTGAATATAGGACCAGCCATTGCTGGTGCTCAGCACAGTTACCGACTGCCCGTTTGAAAGGCTGCCAATTACCGTACTGCTGGTACTTGCCGCAGAACGAAGATTTAAGCTGTCATTGACTTTAACGGTTGCTTTTTCATTGCCGGACACACTGGAACTACCGCTGTTGGAAGCTGGGGCGGAAGTGCTGCTGACAGTCAGATAAGTAGAGCAGCAGTACCCCTTCTGTCCTGCAGAAGTTTGAATATAGGACCAGCCATTGCTGGTGCTCAGCACAGTTACCGACTCTCCATTGGAAAGGCAGCTGATAATTTTGCTGCTGGTGCCTGCGGCCGAGCGAAGATTCAGGCCGCCACTTACCTTAACGGTCGCTTTACTTCCGCTAGATGCCGTAGAACTTCCAGAGCCGCTGGAATTCGTCTGGGAGGAAGAGGTGGTGGTAACGGTAATATAGCTGCTGCTGCAGTAACCGGTTTGACCAGACGAGGTCGTTACCTGCATCCAGCCGTTCGTATTTTTCAAAATGGTAACGGTCTGGCCATTGGTTAACCGCCCGATAATTTGGCTGCTGGTACTTGCGGCTGAGCGGAGATTCAGGCAGCTGGATACGTGTACTTTCCCTGTAGATGAAGCACCTGCACCATAGTTCACCGTTACACTTTTTGCCGTTAAAGTTTGCAACGTAGACTGCCTTCTTACCATAAGTGCTGAAGCCATTCCGGCCTTTGCCTTTACGGCAGATGAAGAACCTTCAGCAGCTGAAACAGAAACGGTCAGCATACTGGCCAGCAGAGCAGCTGCAATGGCGGCCGCTGTAAGTTTGCTTGCTGCATTGTGCTTGTTTTGCATAAAGCTGTACTCCTTTTCTATGTAAGATAGATAAAGCCGAACCCTTTGTTATCATTCCTTTACAATGATTACAAATTTGTAAGTAATGCTATTATAACATACTGCTTTCAAAAAAGCGAGTCCCATTTATAAAAAATTCACCGTTTGTTCGTAATTTTTTCATTGTCCGACAAATAAAATAAACCAAAACGGTAGCCGGTGGACTTGCAACAAACTTCCAGTATAGAACATAAAATAGAATATCGACAGCTTAAAAAAGGAGAATGCATATGCTGGAGTCAATGCTGTTGGGGATATTGTCCGGTTTGCTGTTTTTTGTTTTGCACGTTACAGGTTCCGGTTCCTTTCCGCATGCCCTTACGGCCGAGCAGGAGCGCGACTGCCTGCAGCGGATGGCACAGGGAGATAAAAAGGCCAAAGACGAACTCATTTCACATAACCTGCGTCTGGTGGCCCACATTATAAAAAAGTATGCTTCCGGAAAGCGTGTGGACCAGGAGGACCTCATTTCGATTGGTACAATTGGACTGATTAAAGCGGTTAACACATTCGACCCGAAAAAAGGCATTCGCCTTTCCAGCTATGCTGCCAGGTGTATTGAAAACGAAATTTTAATGCATTTTCGCAGCATGAAAAAATCCGCGCAGGATGTTTCCATGAATGAACCGATAGATAATGATAAAGACGGAAGTGCCCTTACGCTGATGGACGTGTTGGCCAGCGATGACAATATTTTCGACAATTTGGACCGAAAAATTAAGTGTGAAAAGCTGTACAAATACATACAAAATTTATCTTCCCGTGAGCAGACGATTATCCTGCTGCGCTACGGTTTAAATGGTACACGGCCGCGTACACAGCGGGAAGTTGCCCAAGTGCTCGGTATTTCACGCAGCTATGTTTCTCGAATTGAAAAAAAAGCGCTAGAAAACCTGCACAGGCAGTTTGAATCTCACATGCATCCTTCCGTGTAAGAAATGTATTCTGTATGCGGGCGCTTGCTCTTCCCCCTATTTTGGTTTATACTGAGCCAGTATAGAGATTCCGGCACTTTTTGTGCGGAACGGCAGAAGTTAATCATTGATATGGGGGTATCCACACATGAACAATCCTGTTGTCACATTTGAAACGACCGCGGGCACTATTAAAGCGGAACTGTATCCGGAGATTGCACCGAATACCGTATGCAATTTTATTAGTCTAGTGCATTCCGGCTTTTTTGACAGTACAATATTTCACAGAGTTATTCCTGGCTTTATGATTCAGGGCGGTGACCCGGATGGCACCGGCATGGGCGGCCCGGGATACAGCATCAGCGGCGAATTTTCAGCCAACGGTTTTGCAAACTCTTTAAAACATACCCGCGGTGTTCTCAGCATGGCCCGCACGATGGATCCAAATTCCGCCGGCAGTCAGTTCTTCATTATGGTCGCTGATGCTCCGCACCTAGATGGCCAGTATGCTGCTTTCGGAAAAGTAACAGAAGGGATGGAAGCCGCCGATAAAATTGTTTCTGCACGCCGGGATTATAATGACCGCCCACGGAAGGAACAGGTCATGACAAAAGTAACCGTAGAAACCTTTGGCAAAGAATACCCTGAACCTAAAAAGCAGTAATGAAGCCATTCTTTCTATCTTGCCCCGTTCGTTTGTTTATGGTATACTAAGAAATAGTTTTTTTGTCAGGAGGAAATACAAATATGTCTGGCCATTCGAAATGGAATAATATCAAACGAAAAAAGGAAAAAACCGATGGCGCAAAGGCAAAAGTCTTTACAAAAATCGGCCGTGAACTTGCAGTTGCTGTCAAAGAAGGCGGCGGACCGGACCCAGTCAGCAACTCAAAGCTAAAGGACTGCATTGCAAAAGCGAAAGCAGCGAATGTTCCGAATGATAATATTGAACGTATTATCAAACGTGCAGCTGGTGACGGCGACGAAAACAAATACGAAAATATTGTCTATGAGGGATATGGCCCCTGCGGTGTTGCTGTTATTGTAGAAGCACTGTCTGATAACCGCAATCGTACAGCAGCAGATGTTCGCCATGATTTTGATAAATATGGCGGGAACCTCGGCACAACGGGATGTGTTTCTTTCCTGTTTGAGCGCAAAGGTGTACTGGTCATTGAACGTGAAGGCCATGAAGAGGATAAAGTGATGGAAGATGCTTTGGAAGCCGGCGCGGCAGACCTGCAGGCAGACGAAGATGTCTTTGAAATCTTTACCGAACCGGATGACTTTTCCGGTGTGCTGAATGACTTAACCAATAAGGGCTATGAGTTTGAAACAGCTGAAATTCAGATGGTTCCCTCTACTTATGTAAAGGTTCCGGAGAGTAAGCAAAACAGTATGCAGAAATTGCTGGACACGCTGGAAGATTTGGATGATGTGCAGAACGTTTGGCACAACTGGGATATGTCCGATGTGGAAGACAACGAAGAGTAAAGCTTTTCACTTGCATCAAATGTATGAAAAGTGGAAAATCCAAAGCAGGATACAATTTTCTGTATCTGCTTTGGATTTTTTATTTTTCCTTGCCTCCCAATAAAGTCTTCCCCATAAAAAACAGGGGCCAGAGCATTGTTTGCCCTGGCCTCGTGTCAGTTAGGAGTACTGCCGGTGCAGCCAGCTCATGTGCTGTGCTGTCCGGATATATAGAGGAAATTATTATGTACAGCTGTCATTCCCCCGTACTCCTATAATATGCAGGAAAAAAGTGAAATACGACTGATAAAAAGAAAAGTCCTGAAAACCGCATACTTATGCGATATTTCAAGACCATACCTTGGTGCGCGAGACGGGACTTGAACCCGTACGTCATACAACACACGCCCCTCAAACGTGCCTGTCTGCCAGTTCCAGCACTCGCGCTTGTGACAACGTGGATTATTATATCATTACATTTAAGAAATGTCAACTGTTTTTCACTTTTCTGCGCAGGATTGTGGTCAAAAAACACTAAAAAGAGAACAATAAAAACTTTATGTTGCAATATTGTACAAAAATGTATATAATTTAAAAGAAAGAATAGTTTATTTGTTACACGTTCCCTCTTGTACTTTTTAAAAGATAAATAATGAAAGGTCCCTTTATGTATGAAAATAATTTCATGGAATGTAAATGGTCTGCGGGCTTGCATTAAAAAAGGATTCCTGGATTTTTTCTCTTCTGTAGATGCAGATATATTTTGCGTACAGGAAACAAAAATGCAGCCGGGGCAAGTAGAACTAAATTTACCAGGTTATCAGCAACTTTGGAATTCGGCAGAACGAAAAGGATATTCCGGCACAGCTGTATTTACACGAAAACAGCCGCTTTCTACTGCTTATGATACATGTACCGGTGAAGGGCGCAGCATAACACTGGAATTCCCAGAATATTATGTCGTAACCTTTTATTCTCCCAATTCCCAGCAGGGATTAGCACGCATTGATTACCGTATGCAGTGGGAGGATACACAGCGGGAATATTTGATGAGGCTTGATGCCCAAAAACCAGTCATCCTTTGCGGGGACCTCAACGTAGCACACGAAGAAATCGACCTAAAGAATCCAGGTCCCAATCGTGGAAATGCTGGATTCTCCGACCAGGAACGTGCAAAATTCACTCAATTGCTGCAGTCTGGATTTACGGATACCTTTCGTGCACTGCATCTACAGCAAACTGGAGCATACAGCTGGTGGAGTTACCGTTTCCACGCACGCGATACCAACGCCGGATGGCGTATTGATTATTTCTTAACTTCCAATCGTTTATTTCCACGTATAGCAAAGAGTGAAATTTTATCAGATGTTTATGGCAGCGACCATTGTCCAATTTTGCTGGAAGTAAAAGATTAAGCGAATGCAAGTCCATATGTCCATCTTTACAGGCAGAATGGGCAACTTTACGTTATCGTAGTAACAGAAGAAAGCAGGGGGCTCTATGAATTTAACTTTTTACGGTGCTGATAAAGAGGTAACAGGCAGCTGTCACTGCCTAACAGTAAATGGAAGACATATTTTAATTGACTGTGGTATGCAGCAAGGCGAGGATGAAACAAATAATTGGGAATTTCCATTCCATGCGAATCTGGTAGACTATGTACTTATTACACACGCACATATCGACCATTCAGGCCGCCTTCCCCTGCTGGTCAAGCAGGGGTTCCAGGGGAAAATTATTGCAACCAGCAAAACGACCTATCTGATGCAGATTATGCTGCGTGACAGTGCACATATTCAGGAAATGGACGCTGCACAGGCTACCCGGAAGGGGCGTCGCGCTGGTCGACAGCCCAAACAACCGATGTATACATTAGATGATGCAGACGCTGCCATTCAGTTGATGGAAAGCTGTGAATACGGCGAAATAGTGGATGTATGCCCCGGTGTGCGTGCACGTTTTGTAGATGCCGGTCATCTGCTAGGAAGTTCTTCTATTGAGATTTGGGCAACAGAGGATGATGTAACACGCAAATTAGTCTTTTCCGGAGATATCGGAAACAAACAGCAGCCGATTATTCGCGACCCACAGTATATCAAAGAAGCCGATTATGTTGTTATGGAATCCACCTATGGTGACCGAGAACATGAGGAAGTGGAAAACTACCCGGAAGTTATTGCAAAAATCATCGATAATACGCTTGCGAATGGCGGTAATGTCGTTATCCCGTCCTTTGCAGTCGGTCGTACACAGGAACTCCTTTATTTTATACGACAGATAAAGGAGCAGCACTTGACATTGCAATGCCCAAATTTCCCAGTCTACGTGGATTCTCCCCTTGCTGCAGAGGCTACAGCTATTTACAGCGGCGACCTTCATGGATATGCAGATGAAGAAACGGCTGACCTAATTATGGATGGATTTGACCCACTCCAATTCCCTAATTTGAATATCACTGCCAGTGTGGAGGAATCAAAAGCCCTAAATGCAGATGGTGTTCCAAAGGTAATTATTTCTTCAAGCGGTATGTGCGAAGCTGGCCGTATCCGGCATCACCTGAAACATAATCTTTGGCGGCCGGAATGTTCCATCGTTTTTGTCGGATTTCAGGCAGCCGGAACGCTTGGCCGAATGCTTCTTGATGGTGTAGACAATGTTAAGCTTTTTGGTGAGCAGATTGCGGTAAAAGCGCATATCTATAATTTCCGGGCTTTATCCGGTCATGCGGACCACAGCGGTTTGCTGGAGTGGCTTGGTGCCTTTCAGAACAAACCAAAAAAGATATTTGTTGTGCATGGTGAACGTACTTGCTGTGAGGGATTTACAGCTGAATTGTGCACAAAAGGATATGATGCTTTTGCCCCTAATTTCCAGGCGAACTATGATTTGATTGCCGGACGGCTTACAGATGAGGGCATTACGCCAGAAAAATTGCACCCCGCCCGTCCTTCCAATTACAAAAATGAAAAGTATTACTCCCCCGCTTACGCACGATTGCTACAAGCACAGAAGCGGCTGGAGCAGGTTGTACAGCACAACGAAGGCGGTACAAATAAAGACCTTGGTCGATTTGCTGACCAGATTTTGTCCATGTGTGATAAGTGGGACCGCTAAAACATAGAAATAATAAAGCAGGACTGCCCCGAAGGTTTCACTCCAGAGCAGTCCTGCTTTATTATTGTAATATTGTAGTGGAATAAAAATTTAATCAGCAACATCTTCACTGTCAGTATTATCCGCGCCAGTACTGACCAGCAAAGTTACAGAATATTGATAATTTAGTTTGCTGCCGGCCTTTAAACCGTCTGCATAGCCAATTACTTGCCCTTTTGGAATGCTGTTACTGCTTTGCAGTGTTTTTCCATCCGGGACCAAGCCAACTGCGTCTACTTTTTTACATGCTGCATCATAAGAAAGTCCAGCAACATCAGGCAGTTCACGCAAAGCGGCTCCCTGACTAACCGTAACAGAGATAGCCGCGCCTTTTACCATCGTACCAGAAGATGATGGCGTTTGGGAAATAATGCAGCCCTCTTTAATACTGTCGCTGAATTCCTTACTTGTTAAAACGACTTGGTAATCCGAACTTTTACTCAAGCTGTAGTAATTTTTTCCGACAAGATTCGGCACCACGATTTGTCCTTCTGGTACAGAAGATGCCATAGAAGAACTGTTAGATGATGAAGTTAAGCTGCTAGGACTGGAAAGGCTGCTGGCAGAAGCGGTGCTTTCATTTTCAGCTGAATCCGATGCAGAAGAAATTACATCAGAGGAAGATACCGCTGATATAGCCGAGTGGTTTACTCCGCTGTTGGTTAAAGCAGATTCTGATGCATTGCCTGTAACGGGATTTTCTACTGAGGATGCAGCAGAAGTTGCCACAGCTAATTCACCAAGGCTTCCAGAGTGATTGGAGAGATAGGCAACAACACCGACTGTAACACATATCAGCACTGCCACGCAAATTAAGATAATACCCACGAACTTAGGAATGGGTTTCCGAATATTTTCTGCTTCCTGCTCCTGCTGCTGGGCCGCATGAGCTGCGCGGTCGGCAGAGTCATCATATGGACTGGAAATACGCCGCAGGCTTTGTGTTTCTTCCAGAGAAGCTGTTGCCGTTGGCGCAGCGGAAAGCTCCGCTCGAAATCGCTCAAAAGTAGGTGTCCGCTCACTGCGGCTTACCTGCAGTGCATTTGCCAGTGCAGTCACAACGTGCGGCGGAATACTTCGTAATGTACTGGCAGGCAGCAACAGGCGCGGGTCGCTGCGGCGGTCACGAGCATCTTTCGGCAGAACACCTGTCAAAGCGTAGAACAGCGTAGCTGCCATTCCATAAACATCGGTGTTTTCACCGAGTTTTGCGTTGGCATCATACTGTTCCGCAGCAGCACAGCCAGATTGTAGATTTGGTAATAAACAACCGCCTGATATACGGACGGCCGGTGAGCAAAAAGCTCCTAATTTCATACTTCCGTTTGGCATGATAAATAAAGTATCTGGGGAAATGCCATAATGACCGACACCGGCTGCGTACATCGCAGAAACAGCGCTGATAACCGGCATAAACAATTTCCATGCGGCATTCCAAGAAAGCGAGCCTCCGCTGCGCTCGACAAAATAGCGCAGTGTAATGGCCTCCTCCCATGGAGAAACCGCATAAGCAGTATAATTTTCCTCAAAAATGTCCTGCACTGCCAGTATGGCCGGCTGGTCGCGGAACTTTGCAATGGATTCCTGATAACTGATAAAGTCATTCAGATATTCATCAAAGGCGGTTTCGTTGCCGGCAATTACGGCAATGTCCGTGCTGCCGGTAATGCGTGCACAGATTTCATGCGGAAAGAACTCACGAATCTGTACAGTACAAAGTTGCTGCATATCAAAGGCAATATATGTGAATCCTTCTGGGTCGGATCGTTTTGCCCGTCCCACCATATAGCGTTCCTGCAAAACTGTTCGGTAAGGCAAAGCGTCTTTTCGCTGAGGTTCCTGCTGCGGAAAGCCGCAACGCGGGCACTTAGCTTGTCCTTCCGTGTCAGCCATGCAATTCATACACAGATGTTCATAGCCTGTCATAGGGTGCCTGCTCCTTCTTTCTGATTTATCACACCAATTTCCGTTAAAACAAAAAAGCAACGTCCGGCAGGACGTTTTGGTGTTCAGTAATATAATATCCCAGCAAATAGATTCCCATAAAATGATGGATGATTCTTCGTCTGAATCGTAGTTTATTATAGCACAGCTGTTGTATGTATTCAAGAGAAAGGCCGCTGCAGGTGATTACACTTCTGTTTCTTTTGCCATGCACAAGAGTGCAAAAAAGGAGACAGAGCGGTTTGCCCTATCTCCCCTATTTGCGATTATCGCTTTAAATAATATTCACTTACAGCATTTTTTAATTCTTCCGAAGAATGAATGTCACGCCTGAGGATAGCCTGCTGTGCTTCCTCCGGCAAGGACAGAAAAGAATTCTGTAATTCCGGTGCATCGTTGAAAAACCGGCTGTAAAACACAGGATAACCCAAACGCCCAAAATAAGTGCTGTCCAAAATGAATCACCTCTGCCAGCCAGTATGTGCAAAAATGATTCGTTTATGAATGGACGATTCCACCAGCAAGATGGTTATTCGACAGCGTGGTCTTTCAGCCACACCGCTGTTTCATCTGCCACACGGCGGACACAGCCTTCATCCAACGGTGACTGAAAATTGACAGAGTGTGCAATGTCAATAAAGGAAGCGGTCCCGCCCTGTTTTACAAACTTCAAATAGCGGTTCCACGCGTCCTTACGGTCACGGTTTGCCGCATTGAAAAACTGCAGGGACATCGTCTGTGCCAGGCAGTAGTCAATATAATAGAAAGGATACATATAAATGTGGAGCTGACGTTGCCAGCCTGCACCACGCTGCAAAACAGGAAGGCCAGTAAAGTCCATATAGGGTCGGTACATCTTTTCCAGCCGCAGCCATGTCTGATTCCGTTCTTCCGGTGTCATTTCCGGATGGAGGTAAATTTCTTCCTGAAAATGGTCTACTAAACAGCCATAAGGAATAAAGTCAATCGCATCTTCAGCATGGGCAAGTTCATATTTATCTGTCTGGTCGCCGAAGAAAAGGTGATGCCACGGCGCAGTCAGAAACTCCATACTCATGGAATGTGTTTCAGCAGTTTCATAGGAAGGTTCCCGCAGAGCCAGCAGCGGAACCGTACGCTGTGCAATAAAACTTGCAAATGCGTGACCTGCTTCATGTGTCAGTACGTCCACATCTCCGGAAGTGCCATTAAAGTTTGAAAAAATAAACGAGCAATGATAATCTGGCAAATCCGTACAATAGCCACCGGGTGCTTTACCTTTTTTGGCCAATACATCAAACAAATCCATGCGGAACATCTGTTCAATAAACTCTTCAGTCTCTTTGGAAAGTTCTGTGTACATCTTTTTTCCGGCTTGCATTATTTCTTTCGGGGTTCCCTGCGGTACAGCGCTGCCATCTTTGAATTTTAAATCGTTATCATAAAAGCGGAAATCCGTAACGCCAATGCGTGTTGCCTGACGTTTTTTAATCTTTATCGTCAGTGGAACTAGGTCACGTACAACCTGCTTGCGAAAATTGCGAATGTCATCTAGATTATATCCGTTCCGGTTCATGCGCAGCAGTGAAAGTTCCGCATAGTTGGAAAATCCAAGCCGATGTGCCTGCTCTGTACGATTTTTTACTAATTTGTCGTAAATGGTATCGAATTCTTCGCGGTGTTCCTCAAAAAAATCGAAATAAGCTTCTGCTGCATTGCGACGCACAGAACGATTCGTGCTTTGCAGATAAGGCCCTAACTGTGACAAGTTACAGGTTTTACCGTCAAAGTCAATGGCCGCACTTGCGTACAACTTTTGATATTCGTTGGTCAGATGATTGCCTTCCTGTAGAAGCGGAACAATCTTCGGTGAAAAGGCTTTCTGCTCCATTTCAAGCTTCTGGAACAGCATGCTGCCTAAATTTTTTTCAAGTTCTGGGCGATGGGGCGATTGAACCAGCGCTTTCTTAAAGGACTGCAGATGTTCGTTCAAAAGCGGTATGTGCTCATCATTATATGTCTGCTCTGTTTCGTAGAACTTGTCGAGCGTATCTACGCTGTTGCGAATCATGCAGATGGTGGCCTGCGTGACTACATTGGATTCCAGTGTTTCCACCTGTTTATAAATTTCCAGCTGTTCTGCAGTGGTTCCCTTCTGCAGTTTGGCTGTCATATCATCTATCTGCTGAAAAAGGGCAGAATAGTCTGGCCTTGTGTAAGGCATTTCTGAAAATTTCATAGCAGTGACTCCTTTGCTACTCTTATTAAATATAGAATAAATACAGTTTACCGCGATGCGAACAAAAAATCAAATTCTTGCTTCTTTTCTGCATTCAGCGTATACTGAATAAGTATATTGACAGATGAGAATACAGGAGATGCATCAATCATGAAAGCAGCACAAAGACTTTTAAAATATGTTAAAGTCTATACAACCTCAGACGGGAATTCCTCTACCACACCGTCTGCCGCACGGGAACTGGACCTTGCCAGCATGCTGAAAGACGAAATGAATCAGCTTGGGCTAGAAAATGTCCGCATTTCATCATCCGGCTATGTATACGGCGAACTTTCCGCAGTCCCCGGTATGGAGCAGGTCCCCGCGATTGGCTTTATTGCACACATGGATACAGCCCCAGATTTTAACGGAAAAGGCGTTCATCCACAGATTCATAAAGATTATGACGGCGGAGAGATTTCGTTGGGTTCCAGCGGCCGTGTCCTTTCGCCAAAGGCTTTCCCAGACCTTGCCAACATGAAGGGCAAAACGGTGATTACTTCAGATGGAACTACTCTGCTGGGTGCGGATGACAAAGCAGGCATTGCGGAAATCATGACCGCATGTGAAGAACTGCTGCAAAAAAAGCTGCCGCATGGTCGTATTTGTATCGCTTTTACACCAGATGAAGAAATCGGACAAGGTACACGCTCTTTTGATATTCCCGGCTTTGGTGCCAAGTATGCATATACGGTAGACGGCGGCGAGGTCAGTGAAATCACATATGAAAACTTTAACGCGGCAGGTGCAGAACTGACTTTTCATGGTTTTAATGTGCATCCCGGAGATGCAAAAGACATTATGAAAAATGCTTCTTTAATTGCAATGGAAGCCAATGCAATGCTCCCCGCCGCTGAAACACCATCACATACTGCTGGCAAAGAAGGTTTCTTCCATTTGTGCAGTATGGAAGGCTGCATTGAAGAAGCAAAGCTCACTTATATTATTCGGGACCATTCCAAAAAACATTTTGAGATTCGTAAAGATATGCTTCGCCATATCGTCCGTACGCTAAACGAGAAGTATGGTGAAGGCACAGTTGAATTAAAAATGGCTGATGAATATGAAAATATGCTGCCTTACATCCAGCCGTACCCCATGCTGGTGGAAAATGCGCGGGCGGCAATTCGAGAGCTTGGCCTGACACCATATGAAGAACCCATTCGCGGCGGAACAGATGGTGCTATGCTGAGTGTCAAAGGCCTGCCATGCCCCAATTTGGGTACCGGCGGTCATGCCTATCATGGGCCATATGAACACGTCGCAGCAGAAGATATGGATTTATGTACCGCGATTATTTTAGAAATTATTCATCGTTTTACGGCATCTTCTAAATAAAACTAAATTTAATGATTTCAACAATCATTAAGGGACTGCAGAGAATTCGGAAGTTTTCCGGTTTTCTGCAGTCCCTTTGTATATGATTTTATTTCAGCTTTTTCCGCGTGCGTTTACTTTCATTTTGTTGACGACGTTTTCTTTTAAGCGTTCCTGCATGACTTGATTGGCGTTATTTTCAATCGTATCATCCAGTGCTGGAAAATCATAGCCTTCTCCGTAGCGACGCGTCAGTGCGGTATGCAATAGGTAATCGCACACCTGTGGGTTCTTTGGCAGCAGTGGCCCATGCAGATACGTACCGATTACGTTTTTATAATGCACACCCTCGTAGCCGTCGGTGCCGTTGTTGCCGTATCCACCGGCGGAAATCACTTTGCCAAGAGGATGGCAGTCACCAAGATAAGTGCGCCCGCCATGGTTTTCATAGCCGACAATCGGCATTTTACAGATGTCGCTTTGAATCATAACGTTGCCAATCAGTCGGCCTTCTCCGCGCTCTGTTTTCAGGTCAACAACGCCCGTTCCCTTGACCAACTCATCCCCCAGCAGATAGTTGTGCCCCAAAAGCTGATAACCACCGCAGACAGCCAGCAGGACGCCGCCTGCCTCCACATAGGCGTGCAATTGCTCTTTTTCAGATAGCAGCGCGTCACAGACAATTTTTTGTTCCCGGTCTGTTCCACCGCCGATAAAAACAATATCAACGTCAGAAAAATCGGCCAGCTCTCCATTGTGTACCTGATAGACCTCAGCCTCTATGCCGCGCCATTCACAGCGCTTTTGCATACAGATGATGTTGCCGCCGTCCCCGTACAGATTCAGCAGTTCCGGATAAAGATGCGCAATTTTTAATTTCATTGTTTTTCCTCCCCGCTCAGGGTGCGCAATTCCCGCTGCGCAGGTGCCAGCGCAGAATAATTGGTAAGGATATATAGACGATGTTCTGTTGGCAGTGCACGCGTCTTTTCAGCTGCTTCTGCCACGCTTTCCACTAATTCTGCCGGGATGCCAGCATATTTCAGGCGTACCTGCAAATCATTCATACGGTGACCACCGGCATATACGACCATTTCTTTTTCTTTGGCCAGCCGTTCAAAGTCAACGTCCCACAGCCAAGAAATATCATTGCCGTCGTTATCATTATCATTGATAATGAAATAGATAACTTTCGGTCCCTGGTCCTGCAGCAATAACGCCATGTTTTGGTTAAAGCCAGTTGGATTTTTCGCCAGATTCAGCATGATAGGATGTCCCTGTACCATGAATTTTTCAAGCCGTCCGTTCTTGGGGTCATACTGGTCCAATGTATGCTGAAAATCCTGTGCACTGCAGCCCAGCATAGAAGCAGCCGAATATGCTGCCAATAAATTATAAACCATATAGACACCACTGTATTGTGTCTTAATCGTTGTATCCCCAACAGTAAAGGATATGCCGCCGCCCAGCTGCACATCAGTTGCTGCAAACTGTAACGGTGCCCGCTGAAAGCCGCATTTGGGGCAGTGGAATGCACCCAGCTGTCCATACTGACGATAATCATATTCCAACTCGGTACCGCATTTTAAGCAGAACCGGCCGCCAGTCACGCGGTCCTGCGGCAGATGCAGGTCCTCAGCAATACCAAACGGAATGGTATTCTTTACATGTGAGGCAATGTGAGAGCAAAATGGGTCATCTGCATTGTAAATCAAAATTGTTTCCGGAGATTTTTCCAGTGCGGAGATAATGGCGTTCATAACTGTGTCAATTTCCCCACAACGGTCCAGCTGGTCACGAAAGATATTGAGCAGAACCATATATCGGGGCTTTAAAAAAGGTACAATGTGCGGTGTAGAAAGTTCGTCCGCTTCCATTACTCCCCAGTCTGCTCCCTTGCCCGGCAGCAAAGCGGTCACAACACCAGATGCCATATTAGCTCCGGCTCGGTTACATAAAACTGAATTGCCGCAGCTTTCTACCGCTCGGCAAATAATATTATTCGTCGTTGTTTTGCCATTGGTGCCGCATACAACGATAGAACCTTTGTGCAGCTTCTTGGCAAGTTGCCCCAGAACCATTGGGTCGATTCGCAGGGCAAAGCGTCCCGGCATGGCACTGGCACCTACGTGCAGGATGTGCCGCTCCCCCCAGCTAACCGCACGGGCCAGCAGAACAGCAAATGAGCTTCTTAACCGCATAAACTTGTCCCCTCCAGCTGTTTCAAACAGCATTTGTGCTTAAAAATGAATGTGCATGAAAAACAGCAGGAAGATGCGGTTCTGCATCTGTCTGCTGTGTAAGTATATGTTGAATTATAGCAGTTTTTAAACCCTTTGTAAATAAAGAATCACATCTTCTGCTGTGTCAAGGAACAGCGGACGTGCGGGATGAACTGGATACAGCGGAGGAAGGAACGCTTGGCAAACCGGCGATTGCGGAGGACAGCATGATGAACTGCTGGGTGCGAGGCTGCCTGCCATTGACAGTAATCGTCAGTAAAGCAGTTCCTGCGGGGGTAAATTGTCCGCTGATTTGTGTTTTTCCACTTAATAAAGAAATATCACCGTTTTCAGAAATAGAGCCAGAGACTGCACGGCTTTCAAATGTCCCGGCAGGTACATAACGTGCCGTTAGGCTGCCAGCGCTGCAGGTATCAATCAGCAGTGCGTTTCCGTCCGTGTCATTCCAAGTGCCCGTCAGTTTCCATGTATCTGCGCCCCATGCGGTTACACGGGGTTTATCTATGGAAGACGGTGCTCCGGAAACGGCTGAGGAGTAACTGCTGGGAATACGTACCTGCATATGCAGCTGTACCATGGACTTTGTCACGGTAAATTCCACAAGGTCTGCATCTGTTAGTGACTGGCCATCCGTCTTAATAGAATTAATTTCAGATTCAGATACAGCAAACTGTTGAAATTCACTGTTGCGGACGGCGGCTGAAATATCCGCAGCCGTGTAATTTGGGCTAGTCTTTCGGGGAATCAGCGTTTGCTGGGAAGAAGAAACTGCCGCCTGTGAAACAGCAGACGAGGCGGTACCTATTAACCGTTCCCATGGCCATGTTCCTTGTTCCTGTTTCCATGCAACAGAAAAACTAATGCCAACGGCTACCACGCAAAGGAGGATAATAAGCGTGATGAACGGCCCATACGAATGATGTTTGGGCTCTTCATCTTCCTCTTCATAAGTGTCGTATTCATTGTCAGAAAGATGATTATTTAAAAATTCACTATCTTCTGCAGGCGGCACCATATCCTGAAAAGGCATTCCACATCTGGAACAGAAGCGTGCTTCTGCCGGGTTGTCATAACCACATTTTGGACAAATCAAAGTTGGGCCTTCTTTCTCCCTTTTCTACAGCAGGACGTCAGTATCAGGATAAGTACCGCACCGATTGCTGCACCAATCGTATCCAGCAGTACATCCCATGGAGACGGAGAGCGCAGTGCCGTAAAGGACTGGTGAAATTCATCGCCCACCGCATAGGCAGCACAAAAAGCAACTGTGACAAACAGCCAAACTGCCGGACGCAGCGAAAAGGAAGACAGCCACCCAGCAGTAAAAGCTGCCAACAGCATATAAATAGTGAAATGTGCTGCCTTCCGTATAAAATGGTGAACAGAAACATTAGAAGCAGAAAGACGCAAAGTCTTTTTTAACCAGACAGCACATGGCATACTGACGCTGTCACTTTTAGGACCATTCTGAGCGGAAAAATGAAAAATCAGTATCATACAGCAAACAGCCATCAGAAAACATATCCATCTGCGAACTTCCAGGCTGTATCCTACTCTTTTCTCTTTTACAGCAAGTGTCATATTTTCGTGCAGGCTCCTTTTTGTTCTGTAAAACGAATATAGTATATCACTTTTTGAAACCTGGTGAAAGTCAAAGAGACTTTTTAGGGGACCTTGTCAATCAGAAAACTTGGGTTTATAATAACATAAGATGAAATATTTGTTTTGTAAGAATCTGACGAACCAGAGGCGAACAGACTTGAAAATTGGAATTGTACTGGAAGGCGGCGGCATGCGGGGCATTTATTCCACTGGCGTGCTGGACTCTTTTTTACAGGCACAGTTTATGGCGGATGAGGTTATTGGTGTTTCAGCTGGTGCCTCTATTGGCATTTCCTATGTTTCCATGCAGAATGAGCGCGGACTGCGCACAACTGTTAATTATGCGGGAAAAGAAGACTATCTAAGCCTACATAACTTTGTGAAGACAAAATCCCTTTTTGGCATGGATTATATTTTTGGCGAAATACCAGAAAAACTGGACTCTTTTGATTATGACACCTTCCGCAGGAATCCATGCACTTTTTTTGCGGGCGCCACTGATGTTCGTACGGGAAAAACCTGCTATTTTGGGAAGGAGGAGATTGTGCCTCCCTGTACGGTACTGCGGGCGTCTTGTTCCCTGCCGGTTTTTTCTCCAATCGTGCATTATCAGAATGGAGAGTATTTGGACGGTGGGCTGCATGCACCTATTCCAATTGATAAAGCTTTAGCTGATGGCTGTGATAAAATCATTATTGTACTGACACGGGAACGTGGCTATCGCAAAAAGCCACAGGTTGGCCGACCGGTGTATGCACATAAATATCGCCACTATCCTGCTTTAGTGCACGTCATGGATACACGTCATAAAGTTTATAATACAACACTCGATATGATTCAACGCATGGAACATGACGGAGAAGCAATTATCGCAGCACCAGATGAGCCACTGCCTTTGGATCGTTTTGGCACAAATCATGACCAGCTGCTGACTGCTTATCGCATTGGACTGGAGAAAGGAAAAGAAGCACTTTATCGGGCACAGGAAAAATGGGGAATCACCCTTCCCCGCTGGCCAAAAGATTTTCCGCCTGCTAATTCTTCTGCACAGATATAGAAAAGTACAGTAAAAAGGCTGTCTGCGTTTACCGAAATACGCAGACAGCCTTTTGATTTGTTTGTTTATTTGTTTTCTTTGCTTGTGTCCTGGGATGCTTTTTCGTCTTGCACTACACAATGTGCTGTACATACAATCGCATGGCGGACCAGCGCGACAAACTTCTCTGGCTTCATATTCGGTAAGTCGAACAACCAACGACAAATGACTGTTTTGCACGCGTCTGTAAACAGCTGTACATAAAAGTCCAATTCCTCTTTGTTTTCATGACTGCCATTGAAGATTTCCTCAAAATATGGCTGGACGATTGCACGCATAACATCGGCAAAATAATCCGTAAAGGAATTCTGTCCGGTTACCTGCAAAGCATTTACGTAGAATGGCCGATTTGCATAGAAATAGGTACAGACATCCAGCAGCAAATCCCAGCCGCTAGTAGGTTCATGTTCGTACAAATGCTCAATCAGTTCTGTGTAGAAAATCCAGTTTACTAAATCATATTTATCTCGGAAATGATAATAAAAGCTTTGACGATTCATAGAGCAGCGGGCACAAATATCGCTGATGCTGATTTTTGAAAAGGGCTCTTCTGCCATCAGTGATTTCATTGCATCTGCAAGAGCCTTTTTGGTGATATTGGAATCCGCCATGCTATCATTTCCTCTTCTATTCTTAAAATACGAACACGGAACTTTTTATTGGCCCAGCGACAGAACAGCGCCCTGGCTGCCGGAGGTAACCAAGGCCGCATAACGAGCAAGATAGCCGGTTACATGCTGTTCTTTTGGTTTCCACCGTACTTTGCGTGCGGCCAATTCTTCATTTGAAACATCAATCTGAATGGAGTTGGAAGGAATATCAATTTCAATTTGATCGCCTTCCTGTACCAAAGCAATAGGACCACCTACCGCCGCTTCCGGAGAAATATGACCGATGGCAGCACCACGGGTAGCACCGCTAAACCGGCCGTCCGTAATCAGCGCAACACTGTCCCCCAGGCCACAGCCCATAATTGCGGAAGTTGGATTGAGCATTTCCCGCATACCGGGACCGCCTTTTGGTCCTTCATAACGGATGACAACAACATCGCCGGGATTGATTTTTCCGCCAAGGATAGCGGACATTGCCTCTTCTTCACTTTCAAAGACACGGGCAGGACCTTTATGCTGCAGCATCTCTGTAGATACGGCGCTGCGCTTAACAACACAGCCGTCCGGTGCAAGGTTGCCGCGCAGAACAGCAATTCCACCGGTTTTGCTGTAAGGGTTGTCCAAAGGACGAATGATTTCCGGATCCTTATTGACGCAGCCGGAAATGTTCTTTTTCACGGTTTTACCAGTGCAGGTTATACAATCAGTATGTAGAAGACCGGCGGAAGCCAGCTCGTTCATTACAGCGTAGACGCCGCCTGCCTCATTTAAATCTTCTATATAGGTATGCCCTGCCGGCGCAAGGTGACACAGGTTTGGTGTATGGGCACTGATATGGTTAAGAATATCTAGATTCAATTCCAGACCACATTCATGGGCAATAGCCGGCAAATGGAGTGCACTGTTTGTGCTGCAGCCAAGGGCCATATCTACGGTTAGTGCATTTTCAAAGGCGTCCATTGTCATAATGTCACGCGAACGAATATTTTGTTTAAGCAGTTCCATAATTTGCATACCAGCATGTTTTGCAAGTTGCAGGCGAGCAGAATAAACAGCAGGAATGGTTCCGTTTCCCTGCAGCCCCATGCCAAGTGCTTCCGTCAGACAGTTCATGCTGTTCGCTGTATACATACCGGAACAGCTGCCACAGGTAGGACAGGTGTTTGCTTCATATTCGTCTAGCACTTCTTTTGAAATACGGCCAGCCGCATATTCACCAACTGCCTCACTTGCGCTGGAAAAGCTGGTCTTCTTCCCCTGTACACGTCCGGCAAGCATTGGACCGCCGCTGACGAAAATTGCAGGGACATTCAGGCGGGCCGCCGCCATGAGAAGACCGGGAACATTTTTATCGCAGTTTGGTACCAAAACCAGTGCATCCAGCGCATGGGCAATGGTCATGGCCTCAGTAGAGTCGGCAATCAGTTCTCGGGTAACCAGGCTGTATTTCATGCCACGATGTCCCATTGCGATTCCATCACACACTGCGATTGCCGGGAAAACCAATGGTGTGCCACCTGCCATTGTAACACCAGTTTTTACCGATTTTACAATTTTATCAATGTTCATGTGTCCTGGTACAATTTCGTTGTATGAGCTGACAACGCCGATAAGAGGACGGTCAATTTCCTCATTTGTCAGGCCAAGCGCATGGAACAGAGCCCGTTTAGGCACGTCTTTTTTAATTGCATCACTGTTCATTTGTATGTTCCCTCCCAAGGTAGCAGACCACCATAAAATTTATACTTATTATAAAGAATAACAGTGAAACTGTCAAACTAATTGCAAAAGAGAGTTATAAACCGTATAAAACTGCATAAAATTTCATTTTGAACAACAAGTACATGAAAAATATAGGAAGTATTTTTCTGTATACAATTGATTTCTCTAAAAAAGCATCTCCATTTTGTCAGGCCTGTTCTTAGGGCCCAATAAAGTGGAGATACTTGCGAAGTAATCTTTCAGTTTTGTTATCCGGCGTTTTTCATGTGCAGCCGCAGCCGATCAGAAATCATGGCGATAAACTCCGAGTTGGTTGGCTTGCCGCGGGTATTGTGAATCGTGTATCCAAAATAGGAATTTAAAATATCGACGTCTCCGCGGTCCCATGCGACTTCAATCGCGTGACGAATAGCACGTTCCACACGGGATGGCGTTGTTCCGTATTTTTTCGCAACACCTGGGTATAATTGTTTTGTCACGGCATTGATAATATCCGGATTTTCCACTGCCATAATAATAGAATCCCGCAGATAATGGTACCCTTTGATATGCGCTGGAACACCAATTTGATGTAAAATTTCGGTTACCTGAATTTCCAGCGTTTCCTGGCAAGGTACTGTTGGATTTTCCATGGTCAGTAGCTGACGAATTCGCCGGGCAAGCTGAACAGTTTCATATGGCTGCACAGCTAAATAGGCAGCTCCTGCTGAAAGGACTTCCCTCTCCAGCGTAGGACTTGTAAAATTACTTTCCACAACAAAAGTAGGCAGCTTTGTCGGGTGATGTTCCTGCAAAGAATTCAACACACCGACTGCGTCCAACCCCGGCATGAAAATAGGAGCTAACACAGCTGCTGGCTGCTGTGTTTCTACAGCTTTCAGAAGACTGCTGCCGTCTTTTTCAGTATAAGATACGCAAAAACCATTTTCTTCAAAAACATGAGTATTTTCCTGTTGATACTCTGGACTCTCATTGGCAATCAAAAGTTTTATACTATTCTCCATATTTAGTCCCCCTAAGAATTTTTACATCAATATATTACCATATATTGGGATTATTGGCAACAGTTTAATGAGAATTTTTTCTTTTCTGGGGAAATTCATACGGAAAACAGCCGCTTCCCATGTTTTTGCTATGCTGCTGCTTTCTTTTCGGCAGACAACATATTTTCAGCCAGAATTCCATATCCACGTGTCGGATCATTTACAAATACATGAGTAACAGCACCTACCAACCTGCCCTGCTGCAGAATGGGGCTGCCGCTCATTCCCTGCACAATGCCTCCAGCACGGGCTAACAGTGTTTTGTCCGTAATGTGCAGCACCATGTTCTTGCTGCGTGCACCGCGCACGTTTAACAGCTCTATTTCTGCTTGATACGTATGCGGAGTGTTGCCATCTATCGTACAGACAATCTGTACCGGTCCGGCTTTCACTTCTTCTGCAGGACATACTGGAACGGCCGTATTATGCGGTGGTTGCTTCAGATTGCCGAATACACCCTGCTCGGAATTAGAATACAGCGTTCCAGACGGAACATCTGACGTAAAATAACCTTCCAATTCTCCTGGTACACCGGCGGAACCTTTTTGAACGCCGGAAATTGTGACAGGTACAATGTCTCCGCATCCAAACGGCATAATAGTATGCGTGTCCGGGTCTGTTATGCCATGCCCCAAACCCGCAAAGGCATGTGTTTGTGGGTCATAGAAAGTGAGCGTACCGACACCCGCAGCACTGTCTCTTACCCAAAGGCCCGCCCGGTAATTCCCTGCACTCTGTACTGGCAAAATATTTGCAGTTTGTTCTTTGCCACTGCGCAGCAAACCAAGTTTCAGCGCTTTCCCTCCGCTTTTTTGAATGGCCGCAGCTATCTGTTCATTCTTTGTAACAGGCTTACCGTTGACAGAGCGAATGATATCTCCCACCCGTACGTCCGCTTTTGCGGCAGGATTCACGGTTCCAGTGGGCGTTTCCAAATCTGCTGTACCGGCTACAACAACACCATTTGTAAACAACTTAATGCCAAAGGGCGTGCCACATGGGACCAGCATACAGACATGGGGACCGCTGACAGGTGCTGACGTCGGTTCCGCCGCTGAAGCAGCCGCACTGACGCTGAGCACCGCTGCTGCAAGAACAGCAGCAACTTGCCTTTCAACTTTTTTCATTTTTACATGCACCTCCTCAGGCCGCAGTTATTAATCTGCCTCATGGAGATGTATTTACGAATGGGAATTCTGCCGCTCGTCGGTATGATTTGGACAGAATAAACGCATTCTGCAAGCAAGGAGTGTCGGCTGTCATCTGTTGACATCCTGTTTTTCCAAAAATATTGCGAACGAAAAATGCAATAGAAACCCTGGACGGCATATCATTCCAGGGTTTCTATGAAGTCTTAATTTTTACCTTTTCCCAGATTTTCACGGGCAACAGCAAGCATTAACTTAATACGATTTTCCTGATTTACCTGTGTCGCACTGGGGTCATAGTCAATCGGGACAATATTGGCATTCGGGTGTATCTGTTTGATTTTATGAATCATTCCTTTGCCAACTACATGGTTTGGAAGACACCCAAACGGCTGCGCGCAGATAATGTTTTCAAAACCGCATTCACTGAGCTCCAACATTTCACCGGTCAAAAGCCAGCCTTCACCCATTTTAGCACCGTAACCAATCACACCTTTGACCAGTTCGCGGACATGAGAAAATTCGGTTGGTGCCAAGAACTGCGGATAAGGCTGGAATGTCTCTGTAATAATATGCTGCATTTTCGTAACATAATTGAAAAGGAGTTTCACAACAGCTGCCTTCGCAAAGCTGCCACCATACAGCCGCCTTTCGTCCAAGCCGTGACTGACCATAAAAAGCAAAAAGTTCATTAAACCCGGCACATTGACTTCGCAATCCTGCTCAGCGAGAAAATCTTCCAGATGATTGTTTGCGAAGGGCGCATATTTTACATAAATTTCGCCAACAATGCCAACATGAATTTTAGAGACCTTCTTGACTGGTATTTCCGAAAAGTCCTTCATAATGCCAGCCAAATTTTTACGCTGGTCGCCCATGCTGATACCCCGAGTGTGTACAAACTGTTCGTTGAGCTTTTCCACCCATTTGTCCAGTAGCGCTGCACTCTGCCCTTTTTCAATTTCATAGGGCTTTATCTGATTATTCAGACTCATCAGCGCATCGCCGTACACAACGCCTGCCATCATACGGCTTATCATGGGCAAAGTCATACTGAACCCGGGGTTTTTCTCCAGCCCAACAAGGTTTAGGCTGATAATAGGGATCTGGTCCATTCCAGCTTTATGCAGTGCTTTGCGCAAAAGAGGAATGTAATTGCTGGCACGGCAACCGCCGCCGGTTTGTGTCAGCAACAGCGCGGTGTGGTCCAAATCATATTTGCCGGAATGAAGGGCATCCAAAAACTGGCCAATGACCAAAATAGCCGGATAGCAAGCATCATTATGAACATATTTCAGGCCTTCCTGTACAATAGCCTGTCCGCTATTTTCCAACAATTCAATTTTATAACCGGCATTGCGCAAAACACCAACAAAAAGTTTAAAGTGAACCGGCAGCATCATGGGAATCAGAATGGTGTATTCCTTTTTCATTTCTTTTGTAAAAATGAGCCGTCCTGTGTTGTCATATACCAATTCCGCCATTATTCTATCTCCTTACTGTTCCAGCGCTGCAAACAAACTGCGCAGGCGGATCTTTACGGCACCCAAATTTGTGATTTCATCAATTTTAATTTGGGTGTAAATTTTGCCGTTCTCTTCAAGAATGCGGCGTACCTCATCAGTTGTGATAGCATCCAATCCACAGCCAAAAGAAACAAGCTGCACCAGGTTCATGTCCGGCTGTGTGGCGACATATTCGGCAGCGGAATAAAGGCGTGCATGATAAGTCCACTGATTCAGTACTTTGACCGGTTCCATATGTTCACAGGCAGCCACAACATCTTCACTGATAACAGCTGCTCCCAGGCTGGTAATTAGTTTATCAATGCCATGGTTGACCTCCGGGTCCAAATGATATGGCCGACCAGAAAGAACAATAATCGGTTTATGCTCCAGCCGTGCACGTTTTACAATTTCGCCGCCTTTTTTGCGAACGTCCGTCATATAATCGTTGTAAGACTGATAAGCAGCGTTGGCAGCTATCTTCACTTCTTTCAGTGTAAATGGTTGATTATGAAAATGGTAATTTAAAATTTTCAACATCTTTTTAGGAAAATCATGGGGCCTATGAATGCCAACGTAGTCATGGATGAATTTTTTACCTTTCAACTGATGCATGTTGGCTGCGATTACTTCCGGATAATAAGCAACAACCGGGCAGTTATAGTGATTGTCACTGCGGTTCTCATCAAAATTATAGCTTAGGCAGGGATAGAAAATGGTATCCACACCTTCATCCAACAAGCGCAGAATGTGACCATGTGACAGCTTTGCAGGGAAGCAAACCGTATCGCTGGGAATGGTGCTTTGACCCTCCAGATAAAGTTCTCGGTTGGAAAGCGGAGAAGTGACCACTTCAAAGCCAAGCATGGAAAAAAACGTGTACCAGAATGGAAGCATTTCATACATATTCAAACACATTGGAATACCGATTTTTCCACGTTTTCCTGCGGGCACTGGCGTATACGACTGCAGCTTCTGCAGCTTGTAAGTATATAAATCATACTCCGCACCCGTGCCGCTGCGCTTCGTTACAGGACGCTCACAGCGATTTCCACCGATAAACCGGCGGCCATTGTCAAAAATATTGATGGTCAAACGGCAGTTGTTGCTGCACATACCGCAGTTAGTTACTTTCACCTCATGTTTAAAGGTTTCCAGTTCTTCTCGGGAAATAAGCGTACTGGTTCCGGTTTCTTTATGCAGCGCTTTGTTCATCGCGTAAACTGCCGCACCATAAGCACCCATCAGGCCGGAAATGTCTGGACGGATAACGTTGACGTTCATTTCTTTTTCAAAGACACGCAGAACCGCATCATTTAAGAATGTACCACCCTGTACAACAATATTTTTGCCCAGCTCTTTCGCTGAAGATACACGAATAACTTTATACAATGCATTTTTGACGACACTAACGGACAAACCGGCTGAAATGTCTTCCGTCGTGGCGCCATCTTTCTGTGCCTGCTTGACCTGGCTGTTCATAAAGACGGTGCAGCGGCTTCCCAAATCAACCGGATGTTTAGCAAATAGGCCTAGCTTTGCAAAGTCCTCGATTTTATATCCCAGCGTATTGGCAAATGTCTGCAAAAAGGAACCACAACCGGAAGAACAAGCTTCATTCAAGAAAATATTGTCTATGGCCCCATTGTGAACTTTAAAACACTTCATGTCCTGCCCGCCAATGTCGATAACAAAATCCACATTTGGCATAAAGCGTTTGGCTGCTGTAAAATGTGCTATTGTTTCAACAACACCATAATCAATGTTAAAGGCATTTTTCAGCAGGTCTTCTCCATAGCCGGTAACAGCTGCTGCGGTAAAAGAAATATCTGGACGCTTTTGATACAGCTGCAATAGATAATCACGCATAATCGGTACCGGATTGCCAGTGTTTCCACGGTAGAAACTGTCCAGAATCTGTCCGCTGTTTCCCATAACAACGGCCTTGATGGTCGTAGAACCGGAATCTACACCGAGGTAAAAGGGGCCTTGGTAAGTTTGAAGATTACCGCGGGGAACTTTACTTTTGCTGTGACGCTCTACAAATGCATGATATTCTTCTTTGCTGTTAAAAAGCGGGTCGATACTGCGGAAGTTTCCGGTAACACCATAAGTGGAAATATTCTTTAATGCTGTATCCAAATCTATCTCGATTTCACTGCTGTATGCGGCGCCCAAAGCGACAAAGTAGAGACTGTTTTCTGGGCAGGTCCCCTTTGTTTTCAGGGCCATATCGAATGCACGGCGCAGACCTTTCAGAAAAGTAAGAGGTCCACCCAGATACAGGACATTTCCAGTAATCGGTCGGCCCTGTGCAAGGCCGGCAATCGTTTGATTTGCCACTGCAGCAAAAATGCTGGCGGCAAGGTCACTTTTTCGTGCGCCCTGATTTAAAAGCGGCTGAATGTCACTTTTTGCAAAGACACCGCAGCGGGAAGCAATCGTATAAATTTTCTCATAATGTTCTGAAAGGGAATCCATCTCCTCCAGGGAAACGTTTAGAAGAGTTGCCATTTGGTCAATAAAAGCGCCTGTACCGCCGGCGCAAGTGCCATTCATACGAACTTCAAGACCACCTGTTAAAAACAGAATTTTAGCGTCTTCACCGCCCAGCTCAATGATACAGTCGGTTTGCGGCAGAAGGCGCCCAGTAGCAATTCGCGTGGCATATACTTCTTGAACAAACGGCAGGTCACATGTTTCACTGATACCCATGCCAGCGGAGCCGGAGATTGTCAGTAGTGCATCTTCTCCATGCACTACTTCATCACGGATTTTAGTAAGCAGTTCTGTTATTTTCTCCGTAATCTGTGAATAATGGCGTTCGTAAGACTTGAAAACAATCTGATTATCGTCGTTCAATACCACACTTTTAATTGTCGTGGAACCAACATCAAGACCAATTTTCATTTAGATGGGACCCCTTTCTTCTGAATGGCACACAATAAATCTCGTCCATTTAGAAAAGCTTTGATGTGCAAAATTTGTTTATACATCAAAGCTGTATCTCCAAGCGGGACACAGCTGCATTTTATGTGAAAGAATCATTTTATTGTATCGTATTCCAACTTTTATGTCAAGGAAATCACCGGGTACCGTTCTGTATCAAAATGAAAACAGCAGCAGGTAGAAAAACGCATCCCGCTGCTGAAAACAATTTTTATTTTTAAACTTTTATAGGAGTCAATTCAAGCACCAAGACACCGCCAAGGCCTGCATACCAATATGAATGCTTAGTACCGGGCCCACTTCCTTACGCTGAATCTCTATCTGCGGAAAATGCTGCTGCAGCATATGTGCAAGACTTGACGCAATCGGCATTGTGCCAAAGCCCTGTACCATAATGCGCTGTGCGTTCTGTGGCACCAATGCAGACAGCATTCGTATCCGGTTCGCACGGCCGCGTGCCAGCTCCTTATAAACGATAGTCCCATCCTGTACCAGGAAAATAGGACGGCAATTTAAAATTGTTGTGACAGATTGACTCAGCGGTCCCAAGCGGCGGCTGCGGCGCAGGGCATGCATATCTTCTACAGAAAAGCCTAAACCGACACTGCTCCGTTGTGCGGCACAGTAGCTTGCCAGTTTATCCAACGATATTCCTGTATCTGCTAATTCACGGGCGCGCATAATCTGATAATAAAGCCCACCGGCCGTTGTAAGAGAATCCACAACGGCAATTTTATCGCCGCCGATTTCTCTTGCCGCGGTTACGGCGCTGTTCCACGCACCGCTTAAACGCGAAGAAATGACGATGCAGAGGACTTCGTATCCTTGTGAAAGAAGATGCTCAAACATGACCGCAAAAGCGGAAGATGTACACTGGTTCGTAGCTGTATGGTTCCCAGCATTGGTTAACCGCTGCGTATAGTTGTAATTTCGGTCTGTATAGTTTTCCAAATATGTGGTTCCATTCACCTGATAGCTGTGTGGAACGATGCAGATGCCGTATTTTTCGGCTTCTTGCCGTGTGACAGGTGCTGTACTGTCTGTGACAATGGCAATCATTCTCCATACACCCCCATTTTCCGGAAACGGCGGTATCGTGATTCGGACAGTTCAGAGCCAGAAAGATTAGAAAGTTCAACAAGTTTTTGATGCAGAAGCAAAGGAAGGTCCTGCCACAACTGCTCCCAATCATTTTCCGGTAGGATACGCTCCACTACTCCCAAAAGCTTTAGATTCTCCGGGCAAATGTGCAGGCTGTCACTGGCTTCCCGCACCTTATGTGGGTCTTTCCACAGAATGCTTGCACAGCCTTCTGGACTGATAACTGAGTAAACAGCGTTTTCCATCATCCAAACTTCATTGGCTACTGCCAAACCCAAAGCGCCGCCGCTGCCGCCTTCACCGATAAAAAGAGAAAGAATAGGAACCTGCAGCGTCATCATTTCTGAAAGATTCTCTGCAATAGCTTCCCCCTGCCCACGTTCCTCCGCGCCGGTACCACAGTATGCACCGGCAGTGTCTACAATACAAAGAACCGGACGACCAAACTTTTCTGCCAGCTTCATTTGGCGGAGTGCTTTTCGATATCCCTCTGGATGTGCGCTGCCAAAATTCCGGTAGGTTCGCTCCTTCATCGTATGACCTTTTTCCTGAGCAATCACGGTGATAGGCTGGCCGCAAAGACGCCCGATGCCAGCTACAATAGCTGAGTCATCTGCAAAACGGCGGTCACCATGCATCTCAAAAAAATCTGTTAAAATGTGATTGATATAATCGAGGCCTGTTGGCCGGTTTGACTTTCTGGCAAGCTGCAGTTTTTTATAGGCTTCCACCGAGGTCACGCCTCCTTTTCATGTAGTTTTAGAAGATGAGACAATGTATGACGCATATCTTTTCTGGCAACGATATCATCCAGAAACCCCTTTTCCAAAAGGAACTCAGCGCTTTGAAATCCTTTTGGAAGTTTCTGACGAATGGTCTGTTCAATGACACGCGGACCAGCAAATGCAATCAGAGCTCCAGGCTCTGCGAGAAGGATATCCCCTTCCATTGCGAAGCTGGCTGTAACACCGCCAGTTGTTGGGTTTGTTAGAATTGTGATATACAGCAGGCCTGCATCACTGTGACGTTTAACAGCGCCGCTGGTTTTTGCCATCTGCATTAAGGACAGTGTTCCCTCCTGCATACGAGCCCCACCGGAAAGTGTAAATCCAACGACCGGCAGGTGCTGCTGTGTCGCACGCTCAAAAACGCGCGTTATTTTTTCCCCGACCACGCAGCCCATGCTTCCCATCATAAAACGGCCATCCATTGCAAACAAAGCACAGGGTGACCCACTGATTTTTCCATATCCAGAAATAACAGCTTCATTTTCACGGCTGTTCAGTCGGCTGCTTTTTAACTTAACTTTATAACCTGGGAAAGAAAGAAAGTCCTTACTATATAATGTAGAATCCCACTCTGTAAATGATTGCTCATCACACAAAGAAAGCAATCGTTTGCGGGCCGGCATCTTAAAATGATAGCTGCACTCCGGGCACACATTGTCATTCTTTTGGACGTCGATGGTAAAAAGCATTTTTCCACAGCCTGGGCATTTCACACACAGCCGGTCCGGAATTTGGGGTTGCTCCGGGGTACCGTTTGCTGCTGTTGCAATTCCGAAATTTTCTAATGTATTGCGGCTGGGTTTAAAGTTGGCACGTTTCAGCACAGCTTTTCCCTCTTTTCCATAAAGTCAGTATGATAGCTGCCATCCAGAAAACTGGGGTCAGATAAAATATCCATCTGCAGTTCAGCAGTATTGCTGACGCCTTCAATGACTAGTTCTGCCAGAGCAGCTTGCATCTTTCGAATGGCTTCTTCTCTGGTTTGTGCATAGACAATCAGCTTTCCCAACAGAGAATCGTAAAAAGGCGGCACCGTATAATCCTGATACAAAGCCGTGTCAAACCGCACCCATGGACCGCCTGGGATATGCAGCAGATTAATTTTTCCGCAGCTGGGCACAAACCCGTTTTCTGGGTCCTCAGCATTAATGCGGCACTCAATAGCATGTCCGCGCAAACGAACATCTTTTTGGGCAAAGGGAAGCTGTATACCGGAAGCAACACGGATTTGCCATTTTACAAGGTCCATGCCTGTTACCATTTCTGTTACGGGATGTTCCACCTGCAGACGCGTATTCATTTCCATAAAATAGAAACTGAGGTCACTGTCCACCAAAAATTCTATCGTTCCCAAACTGCGGTAATGAACAGCCTTTGCTGCTTTGCTAGCAGCTTCCATCATATTATGCCGCAACTGTGATGTGACGCAGACTGCAGGGCTTTCCTCCAGCAGTTTTTGATGTTTGCGCTGAATGGAGCACTCTCGTTCTCCAAGACAAAGGACGTTATCATAATTATCACATAAAATCTGCATTTCAATATGCTTGACTGGATTTAAGTATTTTTCAAGGTAGCAAGCACCATCTCCGAAAGCAATTTCAGCTTCTTTAGCAGAAGCATGCAGTGCTGGCAGCAGTTCTTCGGCGCTGTTCACCAGACGTATACCGCGGCCGCCGCCGCCTGCCCTTGCTTTAACAAGCAGAGGATAACCAATTTCCTTTGCCGCCGCTAATGCTGTTGCATCACTGTCAATCAGTCCGCTGCCTGGGACAACTGGAACCCCTGCAGCGCGCATTGTACGTTTCGCTTCATCCTTATCGCCCAACTTCGCAATCAGCCCAGAATCCGGCCCAATAAAGGTAATATGACATTCTTCACACAGCTGAGCAAATTTTGCATTTTCACTTAAGAGCCCATAGCCTGGGTGAATGGCCTGCGCTCCCGTTGTAACAGCGGCCGAAAGGATTGCCGGCATATTCAGATAGCTATCCTGTACACGGGCAGGACCAATGCAAACACTTTCATCGGCAAGACTTACATGCAGCGCATCCCGGTCTGCAGCGCTGAAAACCGCCACAGTGGCGATTCCCATTTCCTTGCAGGCTCGAATAATGCGTACCGCAATTTCACCACGGTTCGCAATGAGCATTTTGGAAAACACACCTTTTCACCTCATTTTTGTTACAGTCAGCCAATAATTGCAAAACTCAAGTCGCCGGTAACCGCCGTTTTTCCGTTCACAGTTCCACGGCATTTTGTAAAGTAAAATCCTTTATACTCTTTTGTTGGCCTGCAGGAAATTTCCAGTGTATCACCGGGCTTGACCGGACGATGAAACTTGACTTTGTCCATTCCTGTAAAATATGGCGTTTTCCCTTTCAACTTTTCTGCCAGCAGAACGCAGCAGGACTGCCCCATCATTTCACACAAAATGACACCTGGAACGGTCGGATTCCCTGGGAAATGGCCTTTTAAGAACCATTCATCCCCACGAACTGTGTATTTTCCCTGTGCTGTTCCGTCTGGCAGAAGGGTTGCTTCATCCACTAAAAGCATTGGTTCCCGATGTGGTAAAATTTGTTTGAGTTCTTCCCGATTCAAATAGAAGGTCCTCCTTTTATGTAAAGTAAAATTGCCTTACACGTAATAATGTAAAGCAATTTACTTTATCAATAGATTTTAAACAGGCATTGGCCATACTCGACCAACTGACCGTCTTCAATGCAAATATCAACAATTTCGCCATCCTGCGGCGCTGTATATTCGTTCATCAGCTTCATAGCTTCTATGACACAGAGAACTTGCCCCTGCTTTACCTTATCCCCAACATGGACATAGGGCTTCTCTCCAGGCGATGGTGCTACATAAACTGTTCCCACCATAGGTGACTTCAGTTCTGTTACATCATTAAAATTGACGACACCATCCTCTGTGTTTGTTGAAACAGTATCTGTAGCAGATGGTGCAGGAGCCGCCGCTGCAGGTGCCGCGGCAGAGATTGTTGTTACCGGTGCAACTGGAGGCAAATCTTTTTTCAGACAGACACGTTGTCCATCCTGTTCTACTTCCAAAGAGGTCAGTCCAGCCTCTTCCATAACCTGCGTTAGTTCTTTGATTTCCTGCAAGTTCATCAGTTATTCCTCCTCTGCTTTACCAAACACCAAGCAACCATTGTGTCCGCCAAAACCAAGGGATGTGGAAATAGCTGTTTTTAAGTCTGCTTTCATTGCTTTACCTGGTGTATAGTTCAAGTCACAGTCCGGATCTGGTTCTGTTAAGCCAATTGTGGGCGGAACAGTTCCGGTCTGCAGCGCTTTCAGGCATGCCAGTGCTTCCACAGCACCAGTGGCACCCAATAGATGCCCAGTCATACTTTTCGTGCTGCTTATCTTGACCTGATGTGCTGTTTCTTCACCAAAAGCCTGCTTGAAAGCCAGTGTTTCACTCTTATCATTCAAAACTGTACTGGTACCATGCGCATTGATATAAGTATTGCTACCAACGTTGACGCCGGCTTCCTTAACTGCCAACTGAATGCAGCGGGTGATGCCCTCAGCTTCCGGCTGCGGAGCAGTAATATGATAAGCATCGCTGGTGTTGGCATAACCGAGAACTTCACCGTAAATTTTTGCTCCGCGCGCTTTTGCATGCTCGTATTCTTCCAAAAGAAGAATACCGGCACCCTCACCAAGAACAAAACCACTGCGATTTTTATCGAATGGACGGCAGGCTGTGTTGGCATCTGGATTAGTCGTCAGTGCCATGCAGGAAGAAAATCCGGCAACAGTAAGCGGATTGATAGCTGCTTCGCTGCCGCCAGCAATCGCTGCATCTGCATAGCCGTCCCGGATACAGTGAAATGCTTCGCCAATGGTATGTGTACTGGTAGCACATGCAGTAACAATCGGTACACAGGGGCCTTTGGCACCCGTGCGAATAGAAACAACGCCGGCAGCCATATTCACAATCATGCTCGTAATCATATGAGCGGAAACATGCTTTCCATTTAGTAAACGCTTATAATTTTCTAGTGTTGTAGAAATACCGCCAATCCCGCTGCCAATATAGATTCCTAAACGTTCTGGGGAAATTTTTCCTTTAATACCGCTGTCTTCCATTGCCTGCTCAGTTGCAGCGACTGCATACTGAATAAAAAGGTCATATTTACGCAATTCACTTCTGGAAAAATACTGCAGCGGGTCAAAGCCTTTTACTTCTCCTGCCAGATGTACTTTTAAATCAGAGGAATCAAAATGGGTAATCCGCCCAATTCCGTTTTTCCCTTCTGTAAGGTTCTTCCATGTTTCGTCTGTTGTATTTCCAAGGGGTGTTACGGCACCCAAGCCTGTCACTGCTACTCTGCGCATAAAAAGCCTCCTTTTTTACATACCCATGCCGCCGTCTACGCGAAGGACGACACCAGTAATATAAGCTGCACGGTCACTTGCCAGAAACGCTACTGCCTGAGCAACATCTTCTGGAAGGCCAGGACGGCCGAGCGGCACAGCTGCAATTGCCTGACTGCGTGCCTGTTCTGATAAGGCAGCAGTCATATCAGACTGAATAAAACCGGGAGCGACAGCATTGCAGGTAATGCCGCGGCCAGCCAATTCTTTTGCTACACTTTTGGTCAGACCAACAACGCCGGCTTTGGCAGCTGCGTAGCTGGCTTGACCAGCATTGCCATGCAGCCCAACTATAGAAGATATATTGATAATATGCCCTGCACGTTTTTTCATAAAATTGCGGTACAAAGCCTGAATCATATAAAAAGCGCCTTTTAGGCTGACACTCAATACACGGTCAAGGTCCTCCTCTTTCTGTGCAAGCAAGAGATTATCCCGTGTGATGCCGGCATTGTTTACCAGGACATCTACGCCGCCAAAATCCTGCAGGACCTGCTTAACAGTCGCCTTAACCATATTAGAACTGGAAACATCACATTGGTATGCTTTTGCAACAGCACCGAGTGCCTGTAACTCTTTTACCGTTTCCTGTGCCGCAGATGTATTTCCCGCATATAAAATAGCAAGATTCATACCGTCCTTAGCAAGCTGCAGCGCAGTAGCATGCCCAATACCGCGGCTGCCGCCTGTAACCAGAGCAGTTTTTTTTGTATGACCCATGTTTCTATCCTCCCTTTTTTCTGATATCATCCCAAAACGGTTTGTACTGTCTGTTCTAGTTCCTCGGCTGTGCTTACCCGCAGAATCTGTACTTTGGACAGAGTCCGTTTTACAAAGCCAGATAATGTTTTTCCGGGACCAACTTCAATAAAGGTCCGGAATCCGTCAGCAGCCATGTTCTCCAATGTTTGCTGCCAGCGAACCGGATTTTCTATCTGGCGGGCCAGTACATTAACCTTCTCATTTCCATACGGTTTCGCCGTGTAATTGGCGTAAACCGGAATGGATGGCGCTTTCACACCTGTCTTTTGCAGCACTGATTCAAAAGATATCGAGGCCTGATGCATCAGTGGTGAATGGAACCCACCGCCAACGGCTAATTTTTTCGCACGTCCGCCGGCTTCAGCTACTTTGGCGCAGAACGCATCAATGTTTTCCTTTACACCGGCCGTGACCAGCTGTCCCGGACAGTTATAATTAACAGGATACATCTGTGAAAACTCCGCACAGATGGCCTCTACTTTTTCATTTGGCAGCTTTAAAACCGCGACCATGGAACCGGGATTTTCTTCATTGGTTTTCTGCATCAGACGGCCGCGCTCGGTTACCAAAGAGCACCCTAACGCATCATCTGCAAAAGCACCGGCAAAAGTTAATGCAGCAACTTCACCAAGGGAAAAACCTGCTGCACCGTCCGCGTGAATACCGGCCTCTTCCAGTGCGCGTGCTGCTGCAAGGTCAACAGAGAATACACACGGCTGGGTATTAGAGGTTTTCATGAGTTCTTCTTTCGTACCAGAAAAGCACTGTTGAATGGTA
Organism: Caproicibacterium sp. XB2; assembly: GCF_044880635.1. Taxonomy (NCBI): domain Bacteria; kingdom Bacillati; phylum Bacillota; class Clostridia; order Eubacteriales; family Oscillospiraceae; genus Caproicibacterium; species Caproicibacterium sp. XB2. Next base: position 983,586 of record NZ_CP173227.1, read on the forward strand.
CCCGGCCGAACCGATTCGACTGTATCAAAGACAGCCTTTGCAGCTGCGCTGCTGTCATATAAGGATTTTCCCATGCCTGGGTACTGCGCACCCTGTCCGGCAAAAAGAAATGCTATCTTACCCATTTTGGTGCCCCTTTCAGCATCTCTTCCGCTTGTGCACAAATTTCGTGGACAATCTCCGCCGCAGGCTGTTCTTTTTTTATCAGTCCGGCAATCTGTCCCGCAAGGAAGCAGCCGGTGGTTTCGTCGCCTTCCACCGCAGCGCGCCGCAAAGCACCGACACCGCGCTTTTCCAGCTCGGATACCGGAATATCCATTGACATTTCCGCTTTTGAGAAGTCCCGGCTGAAGCGGTTTTTCAGGCTGCGTGTTGCGTCCCCCTGTCGGCGCCCAGTGACGATTGTATCGATATCTTTGGCTTTTAAAATACGCTTTTTATAGTTTTGATGTACATTGCATTCATTGGCAACTAGAAAGCGTGTGCCCATCTGTACACCGCAGGCACCCAGCATGAATGCAGCTGCCATCCCGCGGCCGTCCGCAATACCCCCAGCGGCAATAACAGGAATCTTTACGGAATCACAAACCTGTGGCACCAGCGCCATAGTTGTTTCTTCGCCGATATGTCCGCCGCTTTCACTTCCCTCTGCTACGACTGCTGTAGCACCGCTGCGTTCCATCATTCGTGCAAGGCCAACACTGGCAACGACAGGAATCACCTGAATGCCTGCTTCACGCCATGCGGCCATATATTTGCCTGGATTTCCGGCTCCGGTGGTCAGAACTTTTACGCCCTCTTCTACAACGACTTTTGCAACTTCATCAGCAAAAGGACTCATCAGCATGATATTTACACCGAAAGGTTTATCTGTCAGTGTCTTTGCTTTGCGAATCTGTCCACGCAGCCAATCTCCGTTTGCATTCATGGCAGAGATAATGCCAAGACCACCGCCGTTGCTGACTGCCGCTGCCAAATCAGCATCTGCAATCCATGCCATGCCACCCTGAAAAACCGGATATTCTATTCCCAGAAGGTCACAAATTGGTGTATGCAGCATGGTTATTCCTTGCCGCCTTTCTGAATTAGATTCAGCAAGTCCTGTACATTTTTCAGGTTTGCATCATCTGGAATGTTAATGCCGAATTCATCCTCACAGGCCATGGCAAGGTCCACAATGTCCAGGGAATCCAGTTCCAGCTCCTCAAAGGTAGTTTCTGGCTTTAAAGAACCTGGCTTCAGGTCATCGTGATATTCGCGAAAGATTTTTTCGAGCTTTTCCATCGTTTCTTTGTTTTCCATTTTCAGTAGCTCCTTTGTTAGTTGTTGTTTATTATAGATAAATGAGTTTATTCTTTTTCCCAGCGGAGTACAGCTGTACCACTGGTCAGGCCAGAACCAAATGCACAGAGCATAAGTAGGTCATTCCGATGAAGGTGGCCCGCCCGCACTTCTGCATCCAGCAAAATTGGTATGCTGGATGCAGAAGTGTTTGCTGTATCTGCAATCGTTGTTGGGATTTTTTCTTTGGGTAGGCCGAGCTTTTTGGCTGCCGCGTTTAAAATGCGTTGATTTGCCTGGTGCAGCAGAAAATGGTCGACTTTCTCCAGCGGAATTCCGGTTGTCTCGCTGGCTTTTTGTAGCCCATGACAAATAGAGCGAACGGCAAACTTATAAACTTCTTTTCCATTCATGCATAGGCCCTGCGGCTGATAAGTGAACGCATCATATGGCGAGGTCCCAGCACTGCATGGAACGTTAATGGCAAGCGAGCCTTCAGCTGTCAGGTGGATATATTTGAGCGCGTCGCCCTCCCCCAGGACCGCTGCTCCCGCTCCATCACCAAACAAAACACAGGTGGAGCGGTCTTTCCAGTTCAGCAGCCGGCTGAGGCCTTCAACGGCAACCAGCAGTACGCGGATGGCCCTTTTGCGGACAAAAAGGCCGTCCGCCACGTCCATAGCATAAAGGAAACCACTGCAGGCAGCATTGATATCAAATGCCGGACAACTGGCCTGCAGCTCCTTTTGAATCATGCAGCCTGTACTTGGAGAAATCCAGTCTCCTGCTGCCGTGGCACAGATGATACAGTCTAACTCCTGTGGTGATGTATGTGCCATTTCCAGCGCCTTTTGTGCTGCCTGTACGGAAAGTTGCAAAATTGATTCTGTTGTCATCACATGGCGAGTATGTATTCCTGTTCGGGAATAAATCCATTCATCACTGGTGTCCAAAAAATTAGACAGTTCCTCATTAGAAACGGTATGAGCAGGCAGTGCACTGCCTGTGCCCAATATTGTAAAGCTCATTTTTCTTTATCCTCCCGGTGCAGCTTATCTGCAAAAAACTGATTGAGTTTTTGCACACCTTTCAGCATTGCTTCCTGTTCTTCTGTATTTAAAGCGCCGGAAACGGCCTTTACCATACGAGTATGAAAATAGCGATGTGCCATAACCGCCTTATGTCCTAATCTAGTCAGATGTACATTCACAACACGCAGGTCAGACGGACATTTCTTTTTCTCCACATATCCCTTCTTCGCTAGTTTATTTACAGCGGCTGTTGCGCTGGGCAAACTGACACGCTGATTGGCTGAAAGAGCGCTGATGGTGCAGTTGTCACCCGAATCGTACACAGCCTGCAGAAAATGGATCTCACTGATAGAAATATTTAGAACATGACTGTTTTTTAGCATGTCTTCTTCTATTTCCCGAACGGAACGAAAGGCCAGCGTCAGCAGATCATTTAATTCTGTTTCCAGCTGTGTCACTTAGTTCAGCCCCTCTTCTGTTATTTACTTAGTTAGACTAATTAAATATTATAATAAAAATGATTTTCCCTGTCAAGTGCAGGGTGAAAGTGCCTACACTTTCTCTGTGTATTTTTCGCTTTCTTGTCCATTCTATAGGATATGGGGGTGAAAAAATGCAGAACGATGTAAATCAAAACAAATCCAGTGAAAAACCGCAGCTTCCTATCTATTTACAGGAGGCAGTTTACCAAACAGCGCTGAGTGAAAAGACAGACGAAGAAATTCAAAAATTCGTACAGACTTTCACTCAGCAAGAAAAACAGAAGCCTGAAAATACCTAATTTCAAAAAGCAGCAGTGCGAAAAATGCAAGCTGCTGCTTTTGATGTACATAATATAATGATTTAATAATCGAAACCATGAACCCAGTCGGATTTCTTGTAATAAATTAAGAAAATGGCAGAACTGATGCTCCATGTAAGCGGATATGCCCAAAAGACCAATGTGATGTTGTGTGAAAAATGCATGGCCACCGAAATATAAAAGATTCGGAACACGCACCAAACTCCCAGCATCACCAGCATGGGAACTACCGCTTTGCCAGCCCCACGGCAAATGCCGGCAATACAATGAGAAAAGGCCAACACAAAGTAAAATAAGGTTTCAATATGTGCCTGCCGAACGCCATATGCAATTACGCCGGAGTCCTGATTGAATAGGCTGATTAGAAATGGTGCACTGCAAAAAATGATAACGCCTATGCCTTCTGCTAGCAAAATAGAAGTTAGAATGCCAAACCGTGCACCAGTTTTGGCACGGTCATGTTTCCCCGCACCAAGATTTTGACTGACGAAAGTAGAAAGTGCTATAGCAAAGCAGGTAATGGGCAAAAATGCGAATCCTTCAATTTTAATGTAAGAGCCATACCCAGCCATAGCATTTTCGCCAAAAGAGTTAATGTTTGTCTGCACAATGACATTTGCAAAGCCAATAACCGAGTTTTGTATACCTGTAGGAATACCATAATGAATCATTTCCCGCAGCGTATCTGTATGGAACCGTACTTTATGGAGAGAAACTTGATAAATGGTACCCTTCCGCGTCAGATGATAAAGACTTAGCAGCATACTTACAGTTTGAGAAATAGTTGTTGCAACAGCCGCAGAACCTACCCCAAGATGAAAGCCGCAGATAAACAGAAGGTCCAGCACGACATTGAGAATGGACGAAAAGATGAGGTAGTACAGCGGACGTTTACTGTCCCCTACCGCATTCATAATACTAGTAAAAATATTGTACAGGACGATTGACAGTGCACCGCAGAAGTAATAGCGAAAATAAACAATGGATTGTGGCAGTACCCGTGGGTCCGTTCCCATCCACCGCAAAATTTCCGGCGTTGCCCAAATGCCAACGATTGTCAGCAGGATACCGGCAACCACTCCAAATGCCACATTGGTGTGGATAGCTTTTGACATTTTCTCTTGGTCACCGGCACCAAAGTATTTGGAAATGGCCACACCGGCGCCCATAGCCATTCCTGTAAAAAAGCTGACTAACAGAAAGATGAGGGTTCCGGAGGAACTGACTGCCGCCAATGCGCTTTTTCCTAAGTAATTTCCAACAATCACAGAATCAACCGTATTATATAGCTGCTGAAAAAGCTGGCTCAGAAAAATGGGAACAGCAAACTGAATAATCAGTTTTTGGGGGTTCCCTGAAGTCATATCTTTTGTGCTTTGTTGAGCCACCTGTGTATGTAACTGTAAATGCATGCATTTCTCCTAACTTTTTGTGATAGCAAATCTATTGTAACATTTACACAAAGAAACTACAACTACGAGAGATTTATCTTTTTATCGTTGATGGCTAGGGTAAGAAAAATGGCTGAAAAGCTCATTAAGCTCTCCAGTCATTTAAAAAGTTTGTCTATTATTTTTAGAATTTACCGGCTTCCAGACGGTAATGGTCTTGACTGTCCTTTTTTTCATTTATCATACGTTCCCGATACTCTGCAACCGCTGCGAAGAGAACATCTCCGGAAGAGTTGATGGCTGTTTCGCAGGCGTCCTGAATGACACCAATGATAAATCCGACGCCAACTACCTGCATAGCAATATCATTAGAAATTCCGAAAGTAGAACAAGATAGCGGAATCATCAGCAAGGAACCTCCGGCAACGCCGGAAGCTCCACAAGCAGCGAGTGTAGAAAGCGCACATAGGAACAATGCTATAGGAATATTCACTGGGATTCCCAGTGTATGCACTGCTGCCAATGTCATTACCGTTATGGTAACAGCTGCGCCATTCATATTGATTGTTGCTCCTAATGGAATGGAAACGGAATACATATCTTTATCCAATCCAAGCTTTTCGCACAAAGCCATATTGATTGGAATATTTGCAGCGGAACTGCGCGTAAAGAAAGCGGGAATGCCGCTTTCTTTCAGGCATTGCAAAACCAGCGGGTACGGATTCTGTTTCAGGCAGATTGCAACAATCAGTGGATTCGTTCCTAATGCCACCATAGCCATGCAGCCAATCAAAACTGCAATCAATTTCCCATATGTAACGAAAATATTAAGGCCACTTGTAGAAATAGAGTGATAAATCAATCCCATAATACCAAACGGTGCGAAACTGATAATCCACTGAACGACTTTTGAAACAGCGTCAGAAATATCTCCTAAAGCAGATTTCGTTCCCCGAGAGGCTTGCCGCAGTGCCAGTCCAATCAGCAAAGCCCATACCAGAATCCCAATATAGTTGCCATTTGCCAGTGAATTTATGGGGTTTGCGACAATATTTTGAAGCAGTGTTGTAAAAACTTCTCCAATACCGCTGGGAGCTGCCTGAGAAACTTTCGCCTTTGTAAATGTAAGCGTAACTGGGAATAAAAAGCTTGCAAAAACAGCAACAGCAGCCGATATGAGAGTACTGAGAATATATAGGAAAATAACTGTTGCAAATTTATGTCCAAATTTTCCTTTTGCCTGAGCAATGGAACCAGTGACCAACACAAACACCAAAATAGGTGCGATAGCTTTTAATGCACCAACAAACAGCGTGCCCAATGTGCTAATCCAACTTGCTTTTGGAAATGCCAATGCCAGAACGAAACCGACAACCAACCCGCATAGTATTCGTATGATGAGATTGGTGCTGTTCCATTTTTGAATAATTTTTTTCATCTTTTGTCACCTTGTTTAATATTAGCTTGGAACCGCTTCTATTCTATTGTAACGCTTATATCTACTTTTGTCCATAATTGGTGGAAATCACTAAATTGTGTATATGGAAATACAATCCCAAAAACAGCATAAAAGCGAATGCTGTTTTATGCTGTTTTTTAAAAAATAATAAGGCCTGAACTTTATTAAAAGTAGGTTCAGACCTTAAAAAGTTAATTCTTTCTTTTTTTAATAAATGATCAATCCAATCTTTATTGTGTAACGCTGCTTTCAGCAGGCTCGGTCTTTACGGCATCGCTTGGCTCTTCCGCATCGTCGTAATCATTTGCCGCGTGGAATTTATCGATAATCCAGAAAATGAAGCCCATAATCATAGCGACGCAGGCACCCAGTGACATTCCCGTCAGCTGAATCTGACCGATTTGAATAAACGCACCAGAAAGGCCGGTCACCAAAATCACGCTGGTCATGGCAAGGTTGCGAGAACGGCTGTAATCGACTTTCTGTTCAACTAGCAGACGAATACCGGAGGTCGCAATCATGCCATAAAGCAGAAAACTGACACCGCCCATAACCGGGCTGGGGATAGCCTGTATGACAGCGGATACTTTGCCAAAGAAAGAAATGATAATAGAAATGACCGCCGCACCGCCGATTACCCAAACACTGTAAACACCGGTCATTGCCATAACGCCGATGTTTTCGCCGTAAGTCGTGGTTGGTACGGAGCCGACCAAGCCAGAAATCATGGTGGAAACACCGTCACCCATCAGCGTGCGGTGCAGACCTGGGTCCTTAATAATGTTGCGTCCAACAATTTTACTGGTTACAATCTGGTGTCCGATATGTTCTGAAACGACCACCAGCGTAGCCGGCAGAACAATGGAAATCGCATTCCAGTTGAACTTTGCCATCTGGAAATGCGGAATTGCAAAGACAGGAGCTGCATTCACTGCTCCCCACTGGACCATTCCGAGGCATGCGGATACAACGTAACCGACAACAATCGCAACCAGAATCGGAATAACTGCCAGAAATTTTTTAAACAAAACAGAACCAAATACCGCAACGCATAGTGTAATCAGAAATACAATCACCTGCTTGGGATCAATTTGCTTATAGTTATCATGCAGGACTAAACCGCCCATTTTGGCTGCCGTGCCGGAAAGTTCAAGGCCAATGAGTGCAACAACAGCTCCCATAGCGGCAGGCGGAAGAATCGCATCAATCCATTTTGTACCACAAAATTTGATAATAAGCGCTATTACACAAAATAAAGCACCAGTTACCACGAATCCGCCCAACGCGTAAGCATAACCAAGACCGGTGCTGCCGATGATGATGGTTGCCGGAGCAATGTACGCGAAGCTGGAACCGAGGTAAGCTGGTGCTTTTCCCTTTGTAACAAGAATGTAAATAAGAGTACCAACGCCATTCATAAATAGAACGACTGCGGGATTGATACCCAAAAGTGTCGGTACTAAAACGGAAGCACTGAACATTGCGAACAGATGCTGTAGACTAAGAGGAATAAACTGCTGAATAGGTGGCCTTTCCTCTACTTGAATGATGTGTTTCTTCATGTTACGACATACTCTCCCTCATAATACATTTTTAAGCCATTGCCAATTATACAGCAGTATGCGCACAAAATCAAATAACGGAGAAGTCTCTGTCCTGCATTTTAACTCGCCAGCCCATTTTGTCAGTCCATCGCTGTCCATTTCAATAAGTATAATAAGTAAGTAACATAGAGTCCCTGCCCTCCGGTTGCTGTATTAAAACTATTAATGCCGCTGCTTTGTTTTAGTACGGTCCATGAATTTAAAGCCCGCAAGATCTTTAATGAGTTTTTTGAACTCGTTTGAAAAGCACTTTGAAAACGAAAAAATCGCACTGCCAAGCCATTTTTGGCCTAACAGTGCGGTTTTTGATATGGTCCGAGTGGCGAGACTTGAACTCACGGCCTCTTGACCCCCAGTCAAGCGCGCTACCAACTGCGCCACACCCGGATATTCACTGACAACAAAAAATATAATATCACAAATACTATAAAAAAGCAAGAAAAAATTTCTCCACTGTATAAAACGCGAAAAACGGAGCAATTCTTCAAAAAGGCTGCTGTCACGTTCCTCATATTTCGATTGATTTTTCGTTCGTATTTTACTTTACGGTTCAAACGCAAAATCGGTCTTCTCATTCTTTTCAAGATAATGGTAATCATATCCGCTGGTAAAAGAAACTGTAAAGATGTTTCAAGATATAAGGCCTTATATCAATAAAAAATCCGCTGGATGAATCAACATCCAGCGGAGATAAAACATATTTTTTGAAGTATAATTATTGCTTTGCTACCAAATTAACAAGTTTTCCTGGCACATAAATTTCTTTTATGATTTTCTTCCCCTGCAGGAAAGAATTCACACGGTCATTGGCCTTTGCCGACGCAAGGGCATCCTCTTTGGAAACGTCGGCGTCCAATGTTAAATGCGCACGAACCTTGCCGTTCACCTGTACGGCAATTTCAACAGAGGCTGCCTTGCACTTACTTTCATCATAGGAAGGCCATTCCTGCTGGCAGGCCATCTTACCGTTGTAGTGCAAGTTTGCCCATACCTCTTCTGTAACATGAGGGGAAAACGGATTCATCAGAAGTGTAAAGATACGCATTTCTTCACGCGTAATGCTACCGCTTTGGGCAGTTTCGTTAAGCAGGGACATCATAGCCGCAATTGCCGTATTGAATTTCAAGTTTTCGATATCTTCGCTTACCTTTTTTATTGTCCGGTTAAAGGGAATTTCCATTTCCGGACGAATGCTGTCACCGGGAACAACAATATCCTGCAGTGCAAAGTAGCGTTCTACAAAGCGGCGGCAGCCCTTCATGCTGGCAGTGCTCCACGGTGCCGCCTTCTCAAAGTCACCGATAAACATTTCATACAAACGAAGTGTATCGGCGCCATATTCATCAACAACATCATCCGGGTTCACGACATTACCGCGGGACTTACTCATCTTTTCGCCGTTTTCACCGAGAATCATGCCATGGCTAGTTCGTTTTGCGTACGGTTCTGATGTAGGCACTACACCAATATCATACAGGAATTTATGCCAAAAACGACTGTACAGCAGATGTAGTGTCGTGTGTTCCATACCGCCGTTGTACCAATCTACCGGCAGCCAATAATCCATTGCTTCCTTGCTGGCAAGTGCCTTATCATTGTGCGGGTCGGTGTAACGCAGGTAATACCAGGAGGAGCCGGCCCACTGTGGCATGGTGTCGGTTTCACGTTTGGCAGGACCACCGCACTTCGGGCAGGTTGTGTTTACCCAATCTGTCATTTTGGAAAGCGGAGATTCACCGTCATCCGTCGGCTCATAGCTCTCTACTTCCGGCAGACGCAGCGGAAGCTGGTCCTCCGGCAGCGGGACATAACCGCACTTGTCACAATGGACAATCGGAATCGGCTCACCCCAGTAACGCTGGCGGGCAAAAACCCAGTCACGCAGCTTATAGTTAATCTTGCGGTGACCAAAGTTCTTTTCTTCCATATAGGACTTAATCTTTTCCTTCGCTTCCTCAACGGACAAACCGTTTAAGAAACCGGAATTGACCATGGTACCGGAGGCACAGTCGGTATACGCTTCCTTTTCCACATTGCCGCCCTTTACAACCTCAATGATTGGCAGGCCGAACTTTTTGGCAAAGTCCCAGTCACGAGTATCATGTGCCGGAACAGCCATGATGGCACCGGTTCCGTAGGTCATCAGCACATAATCCGAAATGAAAATAGGAATGGTCTTGCCATTAACTGGGTTTGTCGCTGTAACGCCTTCCAGCTTGACACCCGTCTTATCCTTGGCAATCTCGGCACGTTCAAATTCGCTCTTGCGGGCGGCTTTGGTCTGATAATCACGAATTTCGTCTATATTACTCAGACGGTCTTTCCATTTTTCAATATATGGGTGTTCCGGAGAAATAACCATATAAGTAGCGCCGAACAGGGTGTCCGGACGGGTAGTGTAAACGGTCAGCTCATCACCAGCAGAAGTCTGAAAACCAACCTCGGCACCTTCACTGCGGCCAATCCAGTTTTTCTGCTGGGCCTTGACCCGCTCCGGATAATCAACGCCGTCCAAACCATCAATCAATTTTTGCGCATAGTCAGTAATTTTCAGCATCCATTGGCTTTTTACTTTATGGATAACCGGGTTGCCGCAGCGTTCACAAACGCCCTCTACCACTTCTTCGTTTGCAAGGACACATTTGCAGCCTGTGCACCAGTTGACATTCGTTTCCTTTTTATAAGCGAGGCCATGTTTAAAAAGCTGCAGAAAAATCCACTGTGTCCATTTATAATAGGACGGGTCAGTTGTGTTAATTTCCCGGCTCCAATCAAAAGAAATACCCAAACTTTTAATCTGCTCTTTAAAGCGGGCAACGTTCTTTTTCGTCACCTCAGCAGGGTGCACATGGTTTTTGATAGCATAATTTTCGGTAGGCAGGCCAAAGGCATCCCAGCCAATGGGATACAATACATTATATCCCTGCAGGCGGCGCTTTCGGGCAATAATATCCAGCGCGGTGTACGGACGCGGATGACCTACATGCAGGCCCTGGCCAGACGGGTACGGAAATTCAATTAAAGCAAAATATTTTGGCTTTTTACTGTTATTTTCCGCATGAAAAACGCCGGCTTTTTCCCAGGCGTCCTGCCACTTTTTTTCAACTGCCTTATGATCGTATTTCATGTTCTAACCCTCTATATCTTGTTTTTTGGAACAACTGCCATTTCAAAAAGGAAAAGGGCCTTAGTCGGCAGTCAGAAGTCCGGAAATATCCACCTGTTCGCCATCTTTCCACAGGCGGTCCAAATCATAAAAGTCACGGGCGTCCTGCGTAAAGATATGGATAACAACCGCACCATAATCCATTAAAACCCAGGAATGACTGCGGTAGCCTTCCACATGGTCTGGAACGATATTCTTCTGTTTTAGCTGATATTCTACTTCGTCTGCCAGCGCTTTTACATGGGTGCTGCTGGTGCCGTTTGCCAGAAGAAAATAATTGGCCAGCGAGGAAATATCCTCTATGCCAATGAGTTTGATGTTCTGTGCCTTTTTTTTATCCAGAATTTTAACAGCTTCTTGAGCCAGTGTAATCGGTTCCATGCAATCAGCCTTCCTTTTTTGAAATCTTCTGCAGTGTAATTTCGTTATATGCCGCCAGTGTATCGGGATGAATAGGCACCCCATTGCCGGCTAAATCAGAAATCGTATAGGCAAGTTCTTTCTCCATCACTTTTGAGAGGTCCTGCTTTGCCATTTGGCGGAACTCGTCCACACCACTGTATGTACGGTCTGCCGAAATAAAATCTGCAGTAAAAATGATTTTATCCATTAGGGTCATGCCGGCCCGCCCTGTTGTGTGGTAACGAATAGCATTCAAGATTTCCTTGTCCTGAATACCCAGTTCCTGCTGCAGATAAGCGCTGCCAAGAATAGCATGCCACAGCTTTGGTGCGTGCTGCTCCAGCGGTGTAAGTACAATGCCGTACCCTTCCATGCGCTGTACCTGCTCATCATGGGGAATATCTTTCATAATATCATGCAGGATTCCAGCTGTTTCCGCCTTGTTCTCGTCTGCACCATACCGTACAGCCAGAATTTTTGCTGACTGACTGACACAAACAGAATGATGATAACGATAATCTCCTAGCAGCGGACGAATCAGCTTTTTTCCTTCCTGAATAGTCAAGTTTTCATCGGCTCCCTGTACAAAGAATTCTGTGCAATATAGGACTCAACAGCTGACGGGACAAGTGCGTGCACATCTTTTCCGGCCCGCACCCGTGCCCGCACCTGTGTGGAGGAAACTGGCAGGTAACGTACATTACGCACCAGTGCATGCCCGCCCGCTTCCCGAATTTTATCCGCAAAATCGAGCATTTTGTCCATGCCAGTAAGGCTGCGCGGTGCCGCACAAACCGTAGCAAGCCGCAGAATGCACTGTGGGTCATGCCAAGAAAAGAGCGTAAGGAACATATCTTCCCCTGTCAAAAAATAAAGTTTGGTGTTGGGGTTCTCCTGTGCCAGTTCCGTCAGTGTGTCGGAGGTATAGCTGGGGGCCAGCCGGCGAAGCTCCATATCACTTACCTGCCACCCGCGCCGCTGTACTGCCAGTTGGCACATATCAAACCGCTGTTCTCCGGAAATGAGGTTCGGAGCCTCTTTATGCGGCGGCACACGAGTGGGAATCAACAGCACACGCTCTGCCTCTGTTATTTTTTCAAAGGCTGAAGCCAAATGCAGGTGCCCGTTGTGAATCGGATTAAAAGTACCGCCATATACCAGCAGCTTGTCCATTGTGCATCCCCCTGTCCCAGTGGTTGCCCCAGCAAACCGCTATATAAATTCTATTGTATTACTTTTTTCTGCTTTTGGGAAGAGTGATTTTCGGTTCTTTATCATTTCTCCTGTACAAAACGAAGCGGGAACCTATCACCTGCACCACTTCCGCATGGGCAGCCTGCGCCAGTATGTTGGCTGCTTCCTTTGCAGAAACGGGACAGGTTTCCGGCAGGACACGGCCCTTTATCAGTTCTCGTTTTTCCAAAGCGGTGTCCGCCTGATACTCTACATCAGATGAAATGCCGCCCTTGCCAACCATTAAAATGGTTTCCAATGGATTGGCAAGTCCACGCAGATAAGCGCGCTGTTTGCTGTTCAGCATATATATATCTCCTTATCTTTTCTGCTATTTTATATTTTAGGAAAGCATTTTCTGGAAATCGTTCTGTGACAGAACCGGAACACCCAGTTTTTGTGCCTTTGTAAGCTTGCTGCCAGCTTCCTCCCCTGCAAGAACATAGCTTGTCTTTTTGCTCACACTGCCGGTTACTTTGCCGCCATATTTTTCAATCAGTGCAGAAGCTTCCACACGGGTCAAATCCGGCAGCGTACCGGTAAGGACAAACGTTTTTCCAGCAAAGCGGTTGTCTTCCGATACCCGCAGTGCACTTTCCATGTTGACACCGGCGTCCCGCAAATGACCAACCAGTTCAGCGGTAGCGGAAAGACTAAAGAATTCCGTTACGCTTTTCGCCATGATATCGCCAAAACCGTCAATAGAAGCAACGTCTGCGGTATCTGCCTGGAATAGAGCGGACATACTGCCAAATCGGGCTGCCAGCAGCTTTGCCGCTTTTTGTCCGATGTGCGGAATGCCCATCGCAAAAAGCAGGTGGGAAAGGTCGTTTTGTTTGCTCTTTTCAATGCCATCCAGCAAGTTTTGCGCTGACTTCTCCCCCATGCGCTCAATACTGGTCAGCTGTGCTAGCGTAAGAGAGTACAGGTCCACTGGAGAATGCACCAATTCTTTGGAAATCAACTGTTCAATGACGGCTGGACCACAGCTGTCAATATTCATGGCGTCCCGGCTGACAAAGTGAATCAGATGGCGGGAGAGCTGTGCTGGACAGGCGGCATTTGTACAGCGGACCGCTGCCTCACCCGGTTCCCGAACAACTGGACTGCCGCAGGAAGGACACACCGCAGGCAGACGATATGGTTCCGAGTCAGGCGCATGGGAAACAACGCTGACAACTTCCGGTATGATTTCCCCTGCTTTCCGCAGTGTGACCATATCCCCAATACGGATATCTTTGTCTGTAATATAATCTTGATTGTGCAGTGTCGCACGGCTGACGGTGGTACCGGCCAACGCAACCGGTTCAAAAACACCGGTGGGCGTTAAGACACCGGTCCGGCCGACATTCACTTCAATATTTAGCAGCTTTGTCTGTTTTTCCTCCGGCGGATACTTAAATGCCTCTGCCCACTTTGGAAATTTTGCAGTGCTGCCAAGTTCCTGCCGCTGCGCAAAGTCGTTGACCTTGATAACGGCACCGTCTATAGAGTAACCAAGGCTACCGCGCACACTTCCAACCTTTTCCACCGCATCAATTGCTTCTTCGATTGTATGACAGATTTTATAGAACGGTGAAACCGTAAAGCCCAGCTGCTTTAAATAATCTAGCGCCTCATCGTGGTGGGACAGTGTTTTTCCTGTAATCTGCTGTACATTGAATACAAAAATGTCCAGTACACGCGCCGCTGTAATTTGACTGTTCTTTTGACGAAGGGAGCCCGCGGCGGCGTTACGCGGGTTTTTAAAGGGCTTTTCGCCGGTCAGCTCCTGCTGTGCGCACAACTTGAAAAAGCTGTCATGTGACATATACACTTCCCCACGTACTTCCAGATACGGAATCGGCTGTGTCAATGTTTTGGGGATGGTCCGAATAGTACGCAGATTTTCCGTCACATCTTCACCAACGGTTCCGTCACCGCGCGTGGAACCGCGCACAAAAATGCCGTCACGGTATTCCAGCGACACCGACAACCCGTCAAATTTTGGTTCCACAACGTAGGTAACCGGAGAAACCTCGTCACGCACACGGCGGTCAAACTCCTGCAGCTCCGCATGAGAAAAAGAATCGTGTAGACTTTCCATAACGACCTGATGATGCACTTTGCTGAACTGCGGCAGTGCAGCACCGCCCACCTGCTGGGTAGGCGAATCTGGTGTACGCAGCTCCGGAAATGCCGCCTCTAAATTCTGCAGCTGCCGATACAGTATATCATAAGTATAGTCGTCGATATCCGGCGCATCTTCCACATAATATTTGCGGTTATGATACCGAATTTGTTCCCGCAGCTCTACAACCTTTTTTTGGGCTTCTTCTTGCTGCATTTCTATAATCCTCACATTTTCTTAATAAACGATTGTATTTTAAACAGTGTATGAATTCTGCAGGGAAATATCCGTTGTTTCTCAGCTGTTTTTACCGGAAGGCTGTAGCACCACGCCGGGCACCGTGCCAACAATGACAGTTTCCGCAACTGGAATGTCTACTTCGGCGCGCTGATTCGCATCTTTACCTGCAAAATAGGTATACATATTAACCTCCACGCGCAGTGTCAGCCGATGGCGTGTTTGGTTGATGCCGGTACTATCAAAAGCGCTGACAATATGTGACTGCACTGTACTGCAAAGTGTGACATGTACAGGGATAACCGGACCGGTTCCATG
Source organism: Caproicibacterium sp. XB2 (assembly GCF_044880635.1). Lineage (NCBI taxonomy): Bacteria > Bacillati > Bacillota > Clostridia > Eubacteriales > Oscillospiraceae > Caproicibacterium > Caproicibacterium sp. XB2. The sequence continues at coordinate 998,620 of NZ_CP173227.1, forward strand.
CAGAAAAGAGCTGCCGGTCAATGTACCCAGCGGCACACCGACAGTTTCCTGCGGCTGACTGCTAACCAGATTCTGCACGACCTGCGTCAGTTCCGCCTGCAGAGCGTTCTGCTTCTGCACGTCACTGCTGATGGATTGAATGCTGCCGTCGGTATTGCGTACAATCTGCACGTAGCTGCCATGGTCCACATTCTTTCCGCCCAGTTCTTTCTGCACTGCGGCCTGCACCGCTTTGACTGCGTAATTTTTTGCCTCACAAGCCACCACGGCGGCGGCGTACGGACGCACTGCAATATCAAAGCCGACAACAGCGATGACCATGACCGCCACCAACAGGAGTATCCCCCATGCCGCTGGCCGACCACAGTGAAATCTGTGCATTTCAATGCCTCCTTTTCCGTAGTTCTCTGCCGTTAGTATAAGCAGAAATAGAAAAAAAGGTTCCGGCAAAAAGAAAAGGCGCGCAAAAAGGAACCGAAGTTCTTTTTTGCACGCCTGCATTTCAAACTTTATTCAGCAGAGTCTTCGGCTGTATCGGCAAGTTCGCCGCTTTCAATCAACTTGCGGATAGACAGGCTGACACGGTGACGGTCAAAGTCGATATCTGTGATAACAGCCTTCACAGTCTGTCCCATCTGCAGGACATCCTGTGGCTTCTCAATGCGGTGGTCCGCAATCTGGGAAATATGAATAAGGCCGTCAATGCCGGGGATAATGCGGGCAAATGCGCCGAATGTAGTCATACCAACAATGGTAGCCTCAACAACGGTGCCGGCCGGATAATCCCGCTTGAGAACCTCCCACGGGTTGTCCTCCGGGAGCTTATAGCCCAGAGAAATCTTGCCCTTTTCGTGGTCCAGGTTCTTGATGTACACATGAACCTTGTCGCCGATATTGACAACTTCGCTCGGATGCTTAATCCGAGTCCAGGACAGCTCACTGATATGAATCATACCGTCAATGCCGCCGAGGTCTACAAATGCGCCGTAAGAAGTAAGGGACTTCACAACACCGTCATATTCCTTGCCAACTTCTGCGGTTTCCCAGAACTTCTCGGCCAGCTTCTTGCGCTCATCGCGCAGGACAGAACGGATGGAACCGACCGCGCGGCGGCGGTTACGGTTCACTTCAATAATACGGAACTTTACTTCCTGGTGGAGCAGTGCGTCCAGCGGGTCGCTACGGGATGCAGTTGCCTGGGAAGCCGGAATAAAGACACGCACACCATGGGTAACAGCAATGACGCCACCCTTGACGATTTCAACAACATTGCCGGTCAGAACGGTCTGGTCCTCTTCCGCTGCGACGATCTCATCCCAGCCTTTTGCAGCATCCAAGCGGCGCTTGGAAAGCATGATTGTGCCCTCCTGGTCGTTTGTACGCATGATAAGCAAGTCCATCTCATCGCCGACTTTTACGATATCCTCAATTTTTGCATTGGGGTCGCTGGTCAGCTCGGCGCGCGGGATAAAACCAGACTGTTTGCGGCCGACATCTACCAGAACTTCTGTCGGGGTAACGCCGACGACAACGCCATGTACCTTCTCATCTGTATTTAAACTTTTCAGAGACTCCTCGAGCATCTCTGCAAAGTTGTCACCGCCGTCCGCGGTTTCCGGGCTGCTATTCACGCCCTCATTAATTTCTGCCATGGTAACTAGTACCTCCTTTATTATACTTGCCGGTGTGGAGGCACCGGCAGTAATACCTACATGATGCATCCCCGCAAAAGCACCGCGGGGCAAGTCGGCCGCTGACTGTGCAAAAAAAGTTTTTGTATATTTTTTGCATACATCGTACAGCTTGGCCGTATTGGAACTTTGACGGCCGCCCAAAACAATCATAGCGTCACAGGTGTGCGCCAGCTGTTCTGCTTCAGCCTGACGGCTTACAGTCGCATTACATATTGTATCAAAAATTTTTATGTTTGTATATACCCTATTCAGAATTTTTAGACAATTTCGCCATTCTGCTACACTAAAAGTCGTTTGAGCTGCGGCAGATACAGCAGTTTCCTGTGGAACCTGCCCGCTTTCCAGCAGATTTTGCAATTCCTTCGTTGAACGGAAAACATATGCCGGGCCAGTACAGTACCCCAAAATCCCCTGCACTTCCGGATGGTTCGGGTTACCAGCTACCAGCACCGTGCGTCCCTCTCTGCCCTGCTGTGCAACGATGCGGTGAATCTTTGCGACAAAAGGGCACGTAGCATCTGCGCACTGAACAGGAAGCTGCGCAATCCGCTCCCGCACCTGCCGTGAAACACCGTGGCTGCGGATAACCAGTGTGCTTCCGACCGGTGCCTGTTCCGGGCGGTCCACAACGGACGCACCCATCTGCTCCATCTCCGCCAGTGTCTGCGGGTTGTGAATGATTGGCCCCAGTGTACAAACCTGCCTGCCCTTTTGCAGCAGGTCCTTTACCATTGTAACAGCACGGTTAACTCCAAAGCAGAAACCGGCTGATTTTGCTACTTCTACCTGCAACAGTTATGCTCCCTTTTCAAAGGTCTTCAGGTCTTCTTCCCGAATGGCGCGTATTCTATCCATAATAAGACGGCTGGCTTCCCGAAACTCACTGCTTTTTCCATCTTTCAGTCCCAGATCTTCCGGTATAATGGGTTTCCCGTAAGTCACACAGCATTTTTCAAATGTTTTCGGCAGATGCTCTCCCCTAGCTGTAATACAGCAGGGAATGACCGGAACATGGTAGCGCCACGCCAGCATAGCGGCACCAGCTTTTGGCTTGCCTAATGTCCCGTCTTTGCTGCGGGTACCCTCGATAAAGACGCCGAGCAGATCACCCCGCTGCAGATGCTGACCGGCGCTGCTAATGGCGCCAAGGTCACTGCGGCCGCGCTGAATAGGAATAACACCAACATTACGCAATACCCAGCTGATAAATTTATTTTTAAACAATTCCTGTTTTCCAAGGAAAAAGACCTGCCGGCGGCAAGAAAGAAAAATACGAACGGGGTCAGAGTTGCGAATATGGTTGATACAGAGAATCGCCGCGCCTTCCTTGGGAATATTCTCCCTGCCGCGCACACGGTACGGTACAATCGGCCGTGCAAACCACGAAGGAACGATTTTAGCGAACCGATAAAGAGGTGTCATTTTCATTGCAGGTTTCGTCCTTTCTTTCTGCCAAAAATCACAGTCCCAACTTTTTGCGAATGAACCGGGACAGACGGGTAACGCTTTCTTCCAGCGTATTGCCAGTCGTGTCCACCCGAACAGCATCAGCCGCCTGCTTGAGCGGTGCCACTGCGCGGTGCGTGTCCTGCTCGTCGCGTTTGCGAATATCCGCAAGAACCGTTTCATAGGAAACAGCCTGTCCCTTTCCCTGCATTTCCTGAAAACGGCGCTGTGCACGATCCTCCGGAGAAGCTGTCAGAAAGATTTTAACCTGTGCCTGCGGCAGCACCACTGTGCCAATGTCGCGGCCGTCCATGATTACATTGTTTTCCCGCGCCAGCTGCTGCTGCAACCCAAACAGGAACTCCCGCACCTCTGGAATGGCAGATACGGCAGAAACGGCTCGGCTGACCTGTGGCGTGCGTATTTCCTCGGAAACATTTTCACCCTGCAGATAAACTTCCTGCAGGCCGTTTTCGTACCGCAGGGAAATGTGAGCACTAGGCAGCAATGCTGTTACAGCGGCTGTATCCGCTGCAGCTGCGCCTGCCCGCAAAACGTGCAGTGCAACCGCCCGGTAAAGCGCACCGGTATCTACATAGAGGAAACCCAGTTGAGCAGCAACTTTGCGCGCAATGGTGCTTTTCCCTGCTCCGGCCGGACCATCAATCGCAATTTGAATCATGTACAAGTCCTCCATATTAAAAGGGATTTATATAGAACAGATGGAAATGCATACCTGTTTAGTATACTACAATCAAGGTCAAAAGGCAAAGTAGATTCAGCTTTCTGGAGCATATGTGCCCTGCACATTCTCTCCGGCCACACGACCTGTGGAAAAAGCAATTTGCAGGTTGTAGCCGCCTGTATAGCCGTCCACATCCAAAATTTCACCTGCAAAGTAAAGACCGGGTATCTTTTTGGACTGCATGGTACGCGGGTCCACTTCTTTGGTGGAAACGCCGCCGCTGGTGACGATTGCTTCCTCCAGCGGGCGGGAACCAGTAATCGTAAAAGAAAATGCCTTTAAAAGATGAATTAGGTCATGCCGCTGCTCCCGCGTGATTTCTCCGCACTTTGTAAATGCCGGAATGCCGGACCGTTGGACCACCACCGGAATTAGCTTATGCGGCAACAAATCCGTAAGTGCGTTGGAGAAAGCGCGAGCCGGATGTGCGGAAATGTCACGCAGCAGGCGTGCATCCAGTTTTTCCAGTGAAAGGGCTGGCTTTAAATCGATATCCATGCGATACCGACCTACGGACATTTCCCGCAGATGTGCACTGGCACTTAGAATAATGGGTCCGGATACGCCAAAGTGGGTAAAAAGCATTTCTCCAAATTCTCGGTGCACTTCTTTTTTACGAACATTATCGTAAAACGTACAGCTGACATTACGCAGAGAAAGGCCCATCATATCCCGGCATTCCTCACCCGCACAGGTCAGCGGTACCAGGGACGGCTTTAATGGCAGAATAGTATGACCCGCTTCTGCCGCAATCCGATAGCCGGAGCCATTAGAACCCGTGCTGGAATAGGATGCCCCGCCACAGCAAAGAATAACCTGTTCTGCTTCTATGCGGCGTCCATCCGACATCTGCACACCAGCAGCATGTCCGGCTCGTGTTAAAAGCCGTTCGGCACTGCCGCGTATCGTATAGACGCCCGTTTGTGTAACCCAGTTGGTCAGTGCATCTACAATATCAGATGCCTTATCCGACTGTGGGAAAACGCGGCGGCCGCGTTCGGTTTTCAACGGAACACCCAGTCCCTCAAAAAAGGCTTTGGTATCCGCAGGAGAAAAACGATTCAATGCACCATACAGGAAACGGGGATTGGTAGGCACGTTTTCCAGAAACAGCGGAATTATGCAGTCGTTGGTAAGGTTGCAACGGCCTTTGCCGGTGATTCCCAGTTTTTTCCCGGGAGCAGCGTTCTTTTCAGCAAGCCAAACAGTCAATCCGCGAGATGCGGCTGTGCCGGCTGCCATCAAGCCAGCAGCCCCCGCCCCTACTACAAGCACATCAGGCTTCTGCATGTTTTGTATCATCCTTTTCGGTGTTTTCATTGTCTACTTTTTCGTAGACATGATATTCGTCCCAAATGGCCTCCAGCCGCTTAAAGGTTGGGTCCATTGTCTTTTGCTTTTTCAGAGAGAGAGTAACGACCAGCGCATCAATTAGGCTGAGCGGTGCAACCAAAGAGTCCACAATGGCGGCAATATCACTGCGTGCCAGCAGCGCGTAATCTGCGTGCTTTGCCACCGGCGATGCCGCAGTATCTGTAATGGCAATACCTTTGGCACCGCATTCATGGGCAAACTGCATTGCTTTTGTTGCTTTGCGGGAATAGCGCGGGAAACTAAGAACAATGACCACGTCGTTCTCATTGATATGGATGAGTTGCTGAAAGATTTCCGCTTCACTGGTAGCCTGCACCAGAATAACATCTTCCAATAAAAGGCCCAGATAATAGGCAAGAAAAGATGCCAGCGCCTGGCAGCTGCGCGCACCAAGAATGTACACTTTGCGTGCAGCCAAAATCGTATCGGCAGCTTTATAGAATTCATCATGGGACGTGTACTCCATGGTACGACGGATAACGTCACTGTCCTGACCGAGGACTGTGTCCAGAATATCGTTGTCACCGATGCGCTCCCGGGTAACGTCCATACGCTGTACAATCGTCAGCTTGCTGCGAATCATCTCCTGCATTGCACGCTGCAGTTCTGGATAACCATCGTAGCCAATCTCTGTTGCAAAGCGAACAACAGTAGATTCACTGACGCCCACTGTGCTGCCCAGTCGAGAGGCTGTCATAAATGCGACTTTGTCATAGTGTTCCATTATATACGTAGCTATCAGGCGCTGTCCTTTGGAAAAAGAGCGCATATTCTCCTGTATTCTCTGCGTTAAGCTGTCATTCATTAATTCATTCACTCCTATGAAAGCGGCCGCTGTTTTCATTATTCCCGGTTTTGGCACCTATCTTCTATGGCAGGACCGCAAGGTCAATATGTCCTGTATGATAAAAAATGCCATTTTGCTTTAGGCTTTATTCTTTTAACCATGTTTGCGGGCAGTAAACAGATGAACAAAAAGCCAAAGAACTGCTGGCCAAAAGAGGACCCCCGGAAGTGGCCGCTCCCGGGGGTCTATTTTATGTTTGCCCTATTGGGCCGCAAATTTCAAGCTTTATCAACCACATTATAAACTTGCCCATGAAATCTGTCAACTAAAAAAACTCTGCTGTCCTTCTGGTTTCTTATAAGTAAGTTTAGAACCTTCTGCCCCAAAAAGCAAGAAAAAGTTTTCCACCTGCATTTCCTCTGGTACGGCATCCGATCTCTTTCAAAAATTGGCACAAAAGTACCACTGCATTAACATCTCTGCAGTGGTACACTACGGGCAATTAAAAATTTCCAATCAGCCACTTGCTGATAAAGCGGTGCAATCGTGAAAAATAGAAAGCTGCCACACCACCAACCGCATAATCATAAAGCAAAAATACAAAATTCGCCAACAGAAGCAACACACCCGGCAAATAAATACCGGCAATAGAAAAAACCATTTTTGGTACATTCAAAAGGCTGACACTGATATAGAATGCCGCTATTGCCGCCGCATTGAAAAGCAACAGTTTGAAAAGCAGGCAAAGCAGGCGACTGTGAACCTTGTGTTCCAGCAGTGCCTTCACAATCGGGTAATAACCAAAAAAGAAAAGGAACAGTACAGCAGCGCTTTTATCCGGTCCTAGCAGTACGCCTAAAACAGACGATGCAAAGTAAACCGGCCATGCCCAGCCTGGGCCAAGCTCAACAACAGCGGGAATCAGCATAAGCCCGCCCAGCGCCGGCATGGCATATGTCATAGCCGGTAGAATACCGCCCAAACAGATAAACAGTAATGCCAGCGCGATTAAGATCCCGCTGAAAGCAACTTTCAGCGTATGCCCTCTTTTCATATCGGCAGCGCCCCCTTATCTACAGCCAATGCATGGAATCAGATTGCCGCCGAAACATTCACAGCAAGCGTCTGCACACACAAGATTCCCACAACAGTTACAGGCTTGATCCATGTCAGACCGATTGTTCTGAACAGATGGATTATAGCCACCGTAATAGCCCCGGTACTGGCCGTTTATCTGGCTCATAGCTGCACGGTATTCGCCGTTGCCTGGGTCCATTTGACAGGCATGGCCGATGTAGTTGGATGCCTGTTCCAGCTGTCCACGGTTGTACAAAACAGTTCCCTTTAAAAAATACCACTCAGCGTTGCGGTTCTCGGCCGGTACACCGTCCAGTATCTGTTCTGCATCCGCCAAACGTCCGCCACGAATATAAGAACGCACATCTGAAAAGCCGGACGAAGACTGACTTTGTGTTCCAGCATAACCATAGTAGCTCCCCTGATAGGGATTCCCGGTAAAAGGCCCCTGCTGTGCCTGCTGTTTACGCTGGTTGACAATCGTATCATAGGACTCATTGATTTCCTTCATTTTTTCACTGGCTAAATCCGCCAGTGGACTGTTGGCGTAGTTGTCCGGATGATATTTTTTTGCAAGCTTATGGTAAGCCGCTTTTACTTCCTCATCTGTTGCACTTGGTGATACGCCAAGAACCTGATATGGATCTGACATTTATTTAGTCTCCTTTTTAAAAAGCAGCTGCTTCTGCATATTTGGAAGCCCCAGCTCTATGATATTGCGCAAAACGGAAGCAAAGCTGTTTAAATCCAGCAAATTAAAAGCGGCGCACAGCCGGGACATGGTCAGGTTCATGGCTGCATTGGCAAATGTGTGTACTTCCGTCAGCTTTTCCGGTGAGCTGTCCTTTGTTACCTGATAATGACGAACAAACCAGTTGAAATCTCCATCCGCCGCATCCTTTTCTACATCATCTGCTGCATCCATCAGATATACCCAACGGCCAAGATAAAAACCGGTTTCCTGCAGAACCCGCAGATAAAGCGGTTCCGTATCGGTGCCGCCCTCATGCGCCAGAATTGCTGACAACATTTCCGCCGTCGGCTGGGCGCAATCATCCAAAGTGGAATCCGGCTCTGCTTCCGCTTCCGCCTGCTGGCGCATACAGGTGCATACGGCCTGCTCCATCCATGGAAAATCCGCAGCGGCCTTCTTGTGGGCACCATGCAGAAAAGGAAGCAGAAAAAACGCTCGACAGCGTGGCCAGCGGCCGCGGTCACGGCGGTCATCCTGCAGTTTCTGCACAGAAAGCAGAATACTCAGTGCCGCCGCTTGCTTTAAAGAAGGCTGTGCATTGGTACAGTACATACATTTTTTCAGCGGATTGGCAGCACAGCGTCCACCCGCGAAACACGGAACATATTTTTTCTGCAGTGCAAGCAGAAGCAACGCGTAAAAAGTGCTGTCATAGCTGAGAATCAGCCGAGAGAAAATGCCATAGTGCCTGCCCAACACCCGGCAGATGCTACAGTAGACTGCCCGATATGCCTCATATTCCCGCACCCGCAATTCAGGCTTTTGGGGCCTGATGTAACCAAACAAGTGCATCCGTCCCCTTTTTGTATCTCAATTTCCGACATTTTAATTTTACTATACAATCCCATAAGAGTGAATTAATAAATTATGAACAATGATTTGAATCTGAAAAATTCTCCCGCTGGAATGTCAAAAAGTTCTTTTTATCTGTAAATTCTGGGCCTTTTTGTATGATTTTCAAAGAAAACATCTTCATCATTAGTATATATCGTCTGTAAAGGATTACGCATAAGCACAGTGAAAAACAGGAAAAGGACCGTCCAGCGACAAAACAGCGGGCGGTCCCTTCTCTTTTTATTATACGAAGCCAAACAGTCTGGCACCATTTGCCAGCAGAGCGCAGAGAACAAGCCCGCAGGTGGTTGGCAAAGCCGCAGCCAATGCCGTCCATTCCCAGGAACCGCTTTCTTTGCGTATGGTCAGAATGGTTGTAGCACATGGCCAGTGCATAAGTGAAAATAACACAACACACACTGCTGTTACCCAAGTCCAACCGTTATGCAGGAGCAGTGCCTGCAGAGAAGCATAACTGCCCATCTCCGTCAGCTGTCCCATGCCAAGGTAACCCATGAGCATAATGGGTACCACAATTTCGTTGGCGGGGAATCCCAAAATAAACGCCAGCAGGATGACACCGTCCATGCCGAAAAAATGGCCGATTGGGTCCAGCGCCCCGGCACAAATGGACAAAAGTGTACTTTGCCCCACATGCAGGTTAGCCAGAAGCCAGAGGAAAAGTCCAGCTGGCGCCGCCACGGAAGCCGCGCGTCCCAGAACAAAAATCGTTCTGTCCAGCAAGGAGCGGACCAATACACGACCGACCTGCGGGCGGCGGTATGGCGGGAGTTCCAGCGTAAAGGATGACGGGATGCCCTTGAGAACTGTAGCGGAAAGCACTCGGGATGTTAAAAAAGTTGTTAGTACGCCCAGAACAACCACCGCCAGCAAAATAAGTGCCGCCGAAGTTGTTTGCAGCACGCCAGACATACTGCTGACAAAGAATATAGAAATAATTGCAATCAGTGTTGGAAAACGACCGTTGCAGGGAACAAAGTTGTTGGTTAGAATCGCAATCAGCCGTTCCCTCGGAGAATCAATAATGCGGCAGCCGGTCACACCGGCCGCATTGCACCCAAAGCCCATGCACACCCTTGGGAAATTTATGCGGCTTATTTTTCCGGCTTAGAAAAAGCATAAACAATCGTGATATGCTGTCGACGGTATGCACGGCCGCCCTGTATACAGACGGCCTGCCCTACATCAATGCGTTTAATAAAAGCAAACAGTAAATCCTGCGTCAGTTCCGGAACACGGCAGAAAGTCTCCAGCCAGTGTATATCGGCAATCTGAGACTTTGAAGCCGCTGTTCTCGGCCGCAGTACGGACAGCTGTGCCGTCAGAGCCCGCTGTTCCTTTCCAAAGGAAGCAAGCAAGTCTTGAAAGCGGCTGTCCGACAGCAAACCACTGACATGGTCCTCATACAGTTGACGCAAAATTTGCTTTAGCTTGCGCTGACGTGTCTGCAGGTCTGCTATTTCCTGCTGCTCGCTGTCCGATATGGCCTTCGGTATGTTCTGCTGCATGTCATGTAGGACCTGCTGCCGCTGTGTTGAGGACAAATTTAACTGCACACGCAGGTCCCTAAGCACCGCCTGACAAAGAACCGTATAGCGAATGAAATGGCTGGAACAAGTTTTTCTGCCATATAACTTATATCCGCTGCAAACCAAACCTTTTTTCCCTTTCTGTCCAGTCCCGCTGGAAGAAAGGTTTCGTCCGCAATCCGCACATTTTGCAAGGCCGGAGAAAAGATTTACAAAAGTTCCCTGTGCGGCCGGGCGGCGGGATACCGTATGCTTCTGTACCAAATCAAATACTCTTTGCGGAACAAGCGGTTCATGCGTGCTGCGAACCAGCACCCGATTTTCCGGCGCATTTTGCAGAACGACAGTGCTTTTAAAGGACAGCTTTGTCGTTTTTCCTTGTACCATATGGCCAAGATACACAACGTTATGCAGCATTTTACAAATGGTAGATGGCGACCAGCCTCGTTTGGAAAAATCCGGAGGCATTTGCTGTGACAGGCGCAGTGCTCGGTAAACCGACGGCGGCGGAGTACCCTGCTGATCCAGTGCTTCGGCAATTTCAGAAGGGCGTCTGCCATCTGCTGCCATACGAAAAATTCGTTTGACCACTGGTGCGGATACCGAATCCGGAAGGAGGCGGTTGTGGTCCTGCGGGTCTTTTCGGTAACCATACGGCGCATAATTTCCAATAAAAGCGCCTGCCTCCATTTTCGTATGCAAGGCCCCGCGAATTTTTTGGGAGATGTCGCGGGCATACCATTCGTTCATCACATTTTTAAATGGGACAAGGTCCGTATAGGGGCCGGCGGAATCATACCCATCATTGACAGCAATACAGCGAACGCCGTGAGCCGGAAAGTATAATTCTGTATACTGTCCCGCTGTGATATAATCTCTGCCCAAACGGGAAAGGTCCTTTGTCAGCACCAAATTTATTTTATGCCGCTCAATATCCGCAATCATTCGCTTCCACGCGGGCCGATCAAAGTTTGTGCCGCTGCAGCCATCATCTACATATTCATCAAAAATGATAAAGCCATGCTTTTGGGCATAACTACGCAGCATTTCCCGCTGTGTGCCAATGCTTGCGCTTTCCCCTATGCCGTCATCCCGCGATAAACGCATATACAAAGCGGCCGTGTACTGTTTTTGTTGTCCCACACCGTTGTTGTTCACGGCCGACCACTGTCCCCGGCAGCATTTTCTTCCTGAAAATAACGAACAATCAAATCCGGCAAAGGAATCTCCCCAACATAAATCCGTTCCACCTCTATCTGTGTGTTTTCCACTTCGTAAACTGCTGAATCCTGCTCTAAAATCATAACTGCATCACCCCACACAGCCTATTCCTGCTGGGTTGTACAATATACGGTAAATTGCCTTTTTCAGCAATTGCCGGGATACACATCATGCAGAAACTGGCGGGCGATTTCACACAAATGATAAATCACGTGTACCGGTGTCGGCTCCTTATCCTCTTCACGATACCGAGGAAAGAACCGACTGATATGAAGCGGAATATCCGGACTAAGGGAAGCAAGCCAAGAAGCTTCGGCACTCATTTCCTTCGCAGAATCATTCTCACCGGGCACAATCAGCGTTGTCACTTCAACATGACAAAACTGCAATGCCAGCACAATATTCTGCATGACTGTTTTCAGGTCACCGCCTAAGTGCCGATAATACTGAGGTGTAAAGCCCTTGAGGTCAATGTTAATAGCATCAATCAGCGGCAGAAGCTTTTGAAACGGCTCCTTACAAATCATTCCATTGGTTACAACAACGGTTTTTAATCCTTTTATATGTGCCAGTTGGGAGCAGTCCCGCACATATTCATATCCTACCAGCGGCTCATTGTAGGTAAAAGCAAGACCAATATTTCCACGCGGCGCATGCGCAAATTCCTGCGCTTTCTGCACAAGCTGTTCCGGTGAAACAAAAAGCGTGCCGCTTTCTTCTCCTGCCATGGATATGCTGCTGTTCTGGCAAAAGGGACAGCGCAGGTTGCAGCCATAGCTGCCAACGGACAAAATATAGCTGCCCGGATAAAAGCGGCGCAGCGGCTTCTTTTCAATGGGGTCCAACGCAAGAGCTGTCAGCTGTCCATAATTGCTGCACTGTATTGTGCCGTCCCGATTTTTTCGTGCACGGCACAGACCGGTCTGTCCCGATTCCAGTTGACAGTGATGCGGGCAAAGTGTACAAACTGTGCTCATGTGTGACGCACCACCCGAAAGCGCCACAGCTTAACTGGCTCATACGGAGAAATCCCCGCTTTCTGCCGGGCAATCGCAATCTGTTCTTCAGCCGTATCCACACCGGCAAGGTTCGGCAGCAGCAATCCGCTGCGGTTCCCATTCTGTACGATAACGCCATACCGTTTTGCGTCCAGTTCTTTGGAGGATGCAACCGCCTCCGGCATTTGCAGGACATCTACACTATAGACAAGTTGCGGCAGTTCTTCCGGTGTAACCGGACCAAAGCGTGGGTCATGAACAGCGGCGGAAACGGCATTGTTTAAAATTTCTTCCGCTACGCTTTTCTGTGTCGGTTGAACCGTTCCAATACAGCCGCGCAGGCGTCCATCTTTTTTAAGCGACACAAACGCACCGGCACGGGTACCGGCGAGTTCCGGCGGTAGATTTTTCGGCAGGGCAGCATACTGTCCAGTCCTTACATACGTTTCCAAACTCAAACGAGCAAGGCGCACCCATGGGTCTTCCGCCTGCTGCCGCACCGCAGCACGTCTCTTTTCCGCCGTAGCATACTGTTCCCCAAAATTCCGGGTATTGTCTTTACTTGTAACCAAAAAAGAAGCAACACCGTAGCCAACCCCGAATGGTCCCTCATACGACAGCAGTTCGCTTCGCAGAGCTTTACGGTCCAGCGCACCCGCCATAATCCAAAATGAGCGCAGCCCACACTCCGCGGCCGCCTCACAAAGGTCCGGGTCCATACTGAGCAGAGAAAGAAAATCGCCCTTTTGCAGCATGACCGTCGTCTCTTTATCAAACTGCGGTCCTTCCGGCGCATAGCCGTATGGGCCGTCCTGCGTCAGCTTGCAATGACGACCGTGCGGCGGCCAAGCTTTTCCGCTGTGTCAGCAATGCACTGTCCCAAACGATAATGCACCAACGGTGAAAGGCCGGATAAGCCAATCCGTACTACCCGAAAACTGGACGTAAATTCCTGCAAATAACGAAGAGGTATCATCGTTGCATGGTCCAGTGCACTGCTGCGCTCCCCAAATGTACCTGCAGGAATGTGGCGTTCGCCGCAGCGTTGCATCAGTGTTTTTGTGAACGCACTGTCATAGGAAACCTGCACCTCAACCTGCGGCGCACCAAACTGCAGAAAGCTGCCCTGTGCCTGTTCGCCCGGTGAGATATGAAAATAATCTGCATAAAGAACCGTATGTGGGCTAGTCACAACGACCGTTTCCGGGTGCAGCGCAGCCGCACGCCGCATAACTGTGCGGTAAGCGTCTATGGTACTCTGAATTTTGTGCTCTTCCCCGTGACCGATCTCCGGCATAAGGATTGGTGGATGTGGAACTGCAAATGCCGCCAGAATAGACATGATGAATCGCCTCCGATTTTTTTAAAATCTTTTGTCTATTATAACACAGTTTGTCTGCTTTCAGCTGCCGCCTTTTTCAGTAGTTTTTTGGCTTGGCTTTCGCCAAAAATTCGGACGCCATTCTTTGCCAGCAATTCCGCTGTGACACCGCTGCCTGCTACCAAACACCCTGAAAAGGAGCCGTCATATATTTGGCCAAATCCACACGACGGACTGCGTTCTTTCAGGACTGCATACGGGCAGTGATACAAATGCACGATTTTCAGCGCTTCCTCCGCACCGCGCTGATAAGCGGCAGTTACATCTTTGCCATTTTTACAGATGACTTGTGTTCCTTGCCTTTCGGCTGGACTGCGCGGTGTAGGCATTCCGCCGTAAATTTCCGGACAAAATGGAACCATATGGAAATGCTGCATCAATTCTGGCAAGCAGGAAAGCGTTTTCCCACCGCCGTCGTATCGGCAGCAAAGTCCGGTAAGGCAGGAACTGATAAGAATATTCATTTTGTATTCTCCTTATTTTCTCGTCGTCATTTATCATTCCATATGGCAAAAAGCCGCATACTTTTCCGCTGTCACATGGTTAGTGCCTGCTTGCCGCAGGCATGTGCCCGCTGGAAGCAGTGGTCCAAGTTAAAGGCGACCCGTGGCAGATAGCCGAAATCCTCCAATAGCGTAAAGCATGGGAAAAAGATTGCCATCGGTGGCAGCATGACACTGATAACCCATGCCAGCGTGCGGTATACCCCCAGAATCAGCGGCTTCATAAGCCACATGGGTGCCCCCGCATGCAGCAGCGCATTCCACAAAACATCCTGCAGGGAGAAAAGTCCAGCTGACAGGAGTTCTGAAGGATAGTTGGCTCCGGTAATGGTCAGCCAAAGCACCGCCGCCAGCAAAAGGAGCATAATAGGAATGCCGGTTCTGCGGCTGGTAAGAATGCGGTCCAGCTTTTGGTCACGTTCGGCCGCCGAACAGACCGTGCGTGTGACACATTTTTGATAAATTTTTTCCGCTCGGCTGACCAGCACAGCAGTAATCTGGTCCCGCAGTGTGTCACTGGAAAAGCCGTTCTGATGCAGATGGGACTTTACAGTATGCAGTGTCTGCTGAAGTTTCTGGTCCTGCAGAAGCTGGGGGCAGAAACGATGCAGACTTTCTGCAAAGCTTTTGTCGCTATCCAGCAGCCGCAGCGCCAGCCAGCGGGCACAGCAGTCCGGACAATGTTGCTGAACAAGCGGTAGCAGTTGAGCAACCACCTGTTCTATCTGGGGAGAATATTCCATGTGCATGGCTTCCCGCGGAGAAAGTGTATCCAGTGCATCTTCCAGCACAGAAAGACCACCGCTGCGGGCACTGACGCCTACAACCGGCGCGCCACCCAATTCACTGGAAAGCTGTTCTAGGTCGATATGGATATGCTTCTTTTCCGCTTCGTCCATTAGATTTACACATACGACTACGTTTCCGGTGATTTCCAGCGTCTGCAGGACAAGATTCAGGTTTCGTTCCAAACAAGTCGCGTCACAGACCACAACCGCGGCCCTGGCTCCGCCAAAGCACAAAAAGTCACGCGCAACAGTTTCTTCTGCAGAATGTGCAAACAACGAATAGGTTCCTGGAAGATCCACAAGCGTGTATTGCCGGCCACGGTACGAAAACTGTCCATGTGCGCTTTCCACTGTTTTTCCCGGCCAGTTACCCGTGTGCTGGTGCAGACCGGTCAATGCATTAAAAACTGTGCTCTTTCCGACATTGGGGTTGCCGGCCAGTGCAATGGTTTCGGTTTCGGCGGAGACGGTATCCGTGCGCATCGCCTATACCCCGGCCAGCAGCACATGCGCGGCGTCCCCCCTGCGCAGCGCAATGACCGCCCCCCGTATTGCGTAAGCTGTTGGGTCACCGGAAGGTGCCTGCAGTACACAGGACACCTGTGTACCTTCAATCAGCCCAATATCCTGTAATCGGCGGCGCATGGAACCGGTTGCCGTCAATGTGGCAACCTTTCCAGTCTGCCCCTGCGCCAGCGCGGTCAGCGGTGTTGTATTCAACATGAGCAGTTCCTCCTTTTTGTTCTCCTACCAGTATAGCAATTTTTGTTCCTCTGGTGCATCATTTTACAAGTCGGCTGTATTGGAAACCGTCCAAGTTGTTTTCCTCCGCAGAAAGTGCTAAAATGGCAGCCAGACAAATACAGAAAGGAAGTTTATTACATGAAAGTTGTTGCCGTATTGGGCAGTGCAAACGAAAATGGTTCTTCTTCCTCACTGGCAAGGGAGGTCCTCCGTGGAGCAAAAGCCGCCGGACATGAAACCATTGTCTATCGGCTGGACAAGATGAACGTACACGGCTGTCAGGGCTGTGGCTTCTGCCGCAAAAACCAGAAGGACTGCCGGATTCAGGACGACCTGACCGCCTACTGGAAGGACCTACACCAGTGCGGTGCGCTGATTTTAAGCAGCCCGAACTACTATTCGCAGGTGACCGGACCGATGATTACCTTTATGAACCGGCACTACTGCTTGACAGACGAAAAAGGCATCTGCCGCCTTCACCCCGGCATTAAGCTGGTAGGTGTGTTTGCACAGGGCAACACCGATGAAAAAGCCTATCTGGCACAATACAACTGGTTTTTGGGCATCTTCCGCAGCAAGGGTATGGTGCTGACCGATACCCTGATTTGTGCCGGCGAACAGAAGCTGACAGTGGACAGCCCGCTGATGAAAAAGGCTTTTGCCACAGGCAGAGCACTATAAAGATATATTGACGGAACACTTGATAAAAGCCGCTGACAGAATTTCTGCCAGCGGCTTTTGCTGTCCCACATTAAATATCTTTTAAATGTTTCGCACAGTATGCCTGTAGGTCTTTCTGAAATAAGCGTAGCGCATTTCCACGGTGACTGACCGCGTCTTTTTGTTCGGCATTCATCTGGGCAAAGGAACGCTCTCCGACCAAAAACACGGGGTCATAGCCAAAGCCATCGTTCCCCTGCGGTGCAAAAGCAATGGAACCTTCGCACTCACCGCGGGAAGTAATGATGTCACCGTTGGGAAAAACGCAGCAGATAACGCAGACAAACTTCGCCAACCGGTCCGGCTGCGGCACATTCCGCAGCGCGTTCAACAGTTTTACAATACGGTCCGCGTCCGTCGCGTATTCGCCGGCATAACGTGCCGAGTGAATGCCCGGCTGGCCGTTCAGTTCATGGACACACAAGCCGGAATCATCCGCAACGGCGGGTTTTCCGGTAAATCGGCAGGCGGAAGCCGCCTTGAGAAACGCATTTTCCTCAAAAGTTGTACCGTTTTCTTCTACTTCCGGCAGGCCATCCGGAACGGAAATGTCAATGCCAAGCGGTGCAAGCATTCTGGAAAATTCGTGCACTTTATTTTGATTATGTGTGGCAAGCACAAACTGCATATCAGCGCTCCTCCTTTTCCAGTTCTTCCATTTCGGCCGGGTCACGTTCAAACAGGGCACGGGCAAAGTCATCTGCGTCAAATGGCTGCAGGTCGTCCAGCTGTTCCCCTACGCCGACAAACTTAACTGGAATGTCCAGCGCATCCTTAATAGCAAGCACAACACCGCCCTTTGCGGTGCCATCCAATTTCGTTAAAACAATACCGGTAATGCCGGCGGCATTTTTAAATTCCCGTGCTTGATTGACGCCATTCTGACCGGTTGTTGCGTCCAGCACCAGCAGAACCTCTTTGTCTGCATCCGGCAGTTCCCTATCTATGACACGGTTGATTTTTGCCAGCTCGTCCATTAGGTTCTTTTTGGTGTGCAGGCGACCAGCCGTGTCACAGATAATGACATCGTTGCCGCGGGATTTGGCGGCAGAAATGGTGTCAAATACAACGGCTGCCGGGTCACTGCCTTCACTTTGTGAAACCATATCACAGCCAGCGCGGTCCGCCCAAACCTGCAGTTGCTCGATTGCAGCTGCGCGGAAGGTATCCGCTGCTGCCAAGATAACCTTTTTCCCCTGTTTCTGCAGCAGAGCAGCCATCTTGCCGATGGTTGTAGTCTTGCCAACACCGTTGACGCCAATCACCAAAATGACTGACGGCTTTGTGGAAATGTGCAGTTCTTCTCCTCCCTGCAGCATTTCCGCTACCGTTTCACGCAGAAGGTCAAAAATGGCATTTGGGTCCTTGATGCCGCGTTCCTTTACTTTGCCGCGCAGGATATCACAGATATGCTCCGCTGTAGAAACACCGACATCGCCCATAACGAGCAGTTCCTCTAACTCCTCAAACAGGTCCTCATCAATGCGCGTAAAAGAGTGCAGCATACGGTGTAGAGAATCGCTCATGTTCCGGCGGGTTTTTTTTAGCCCAGCCTTAATTTTTAAAAACAGCCCCATGGAATGGCTCCTTCCCATAGAATTTACTTTTTATGATTATTCCGTTACACCACAAATATTCTATTTGCCGAAAACCGGGCAGTGTTACTCCTCATGGTCATGATTAAATGCCACAATTTCGTTTGGATGCAGCACCAGCACCTGACTGATACCTTCATCCTGCATGGTGACACCATACAGGGTATCCGCTTCTTCCATACAGCCCCGCCGGTGAGTAATAACGATGAACTGCGTATTTTGGGACATACGGCGAAGATAAGCCGCAAATCGGGAAACATTGACATCGTCCAGTGCCGCATCAATCTCGTCCAGCATACAAAACGGCGGCGGAGAAACTTTCATAATGGCAAAATACAGTGCAATTGCAACCAAAGCCTTTTCTCCGCCGGAAAGGCTTTCCAAATGGGAAACAATTTTTCCGGGCGGTTGTACCGTAATATCAATTCCAGAAGTAAGAATATCGTCTGGATTAGAAAGTTCCAAGCTGGCGGTTCCACCGCCAAAAAGCTCCCGAAATGTTTCTGTAAAGTTGCGCCGTATCTGTGAAAAACGCAGTGTAAACTGCTCCTGCATTTGGTGAGTTAGGTCCCGTATCAGCTGCCGCAGCTCGTCCCTGCTTTTTTCAACGTCCTCGATTTGTACGGAAAGAAATTCGTACCGTTTGCTGACTTCTTTATATTCTTCAATAGCTGCCACATTGACCGTTCCCAACGCGCGTATCAGGCCTTTCAGCTCATTTAAACGGCGCTGTGCCTGCGGCATATCCGCCTCCTGCAGCAACGGCGTACTTTTCTGTGCCTCCCGGCGTGTCAGTTCATACTCATCCCATAATTTGGCAGCAAGGCCGTCATACTGTCTCTGCAAATTTGTCCGGCGTTCTTCCAGTCGGGTAAGCTCGTGGCCAATGGTTTCTTTTTCATCGCTTTTGTTCCGCTGCTGCTGACGCAATCGTGTATCCTGCTGCTCCAGCTGCATACGGTGCTGGTTAATCTGTTCTATCATGCTGCTGCCCGCAGCAGCCTCTTTGTGCAGGTGGACAGCGGCTTCCCGTGCCGTGGCTGCTTTTTGCTGAGCCGAAACAATTAACGCTTTTTGTTCTCTGATTTCCATCTGCAGTGTGTCTGCCTGAGAGGTGCTCTCCTGTTGACGGATTTCTAACTGCTGCAGGGCTTCCTGCAGATTTTCACGGTCTTTGCGTACGGACAGCAGCTGCAGCCGCAGCTGCTGTAACTGAGCCGTACAGGATTCACTCTGCTGTTCCAAACTGCTGCAGCTGTCGGTCAATTCCTTTGCTTTTTGCCGCAAAGCCGCCATCTGTTCCGCAAAGAGGGACGACTGTTTTCTGGCCTCAGCCTGTTTTTGCTTTTGGTCCGACAGACGCTGTGAAACAGTTGCCTGTTCTGCCTTTAGTGAACATATGTCTTTCTGTACATTGGAAATATCTTTTTCAAGCTGTGTACAGTTTGCTTTCATGCGAATACAGTCTTCTTGCCGAGCAGCTAGGCCAGAGCGCAGCGCAGAAAGTTCTGCTTCCGCTGCGGCGTCCTTTTTCATGCAGTTTTGATATGCAGCCGCCGCCTTTTCTGCCTCGGCTGTCTGGGCCTGCGCTTTTTCACGCGTGCGCGCAATTTCACTGCGGCGGCTTAAAAGGCCGGAATTGCGTGCAAGGCTGCCGCCAGTCAGAGAGCCGCCGGTATTGACAACCTGCCCGTCCAGTGTAACCACACGGAACCGGTAATGAAACCGGCGTGCAATCTCCACGGCAGCGTCCAAATCCCGTGCGACCGCAATTCGGCCGAGCAGATTTTCCCTTACACCACGGTAGGTTGGCTCACTGGTACACAATTCACTGGCAACACCGACAAATCCCTCGCAGTCCTTAAGACTTGGTTCCTGCAGCACACGGCTGCGAAGATTACCAAGCGGTAAAAAGGTAGCACGGCCGGCATCCCGGTGCTTTAGCATGCGGATAGCATCTTTGGCATTCTGCTCCGTCTGCACAACAATGTGCTGCATGGAAGCACCCAGAGCGGTTTCCAGTGCAACTGTATACGCTGGCGGCACTGTAATCAGCCGGGAAACAGGGCCACAAATACCGGAAATCGTTCCCCGGGCAGAGGCCTGCATAATAACTTTTACACTCCTGCTGAAGCCCTCCATATTTTGTTCCAGCGATTCCAGCAAAGATGCGCGGCGGATACTTTCACGGGCATCTATCTGCAGACGGTCTGCTTTTTGTTTCTGGTTTTCGGTTTGTCGGCGGTGCTGCTGCAGCTGCTGGGTCCACTGTTGTTCAGAAATACGCATGTCCTGTATGCGTGCCTGCATATCCGCCAATGTTTGGCTGCTGTCCTTTCGAGAGTCCTGCAGCTTATTGAAAAGTTCCTCTTTGCCGCTGATTGTACTGGCCGCGTGAGAAACACGGACAGCAATTTCAGACATGGCAGAAGCGGCAGTCATTTCCGCTACCTTGCTTTCTGTTGCATGGGAAGCAAGCTGAGAAAGCTGCTGGGAAATGTCTTCAGCATCTGCAGAACTTGCACGAATCTTTGCACGCAGGGATTCCAGCTTTTTATTTACATCATCTTCTGACTGTAAAAGCTGTGTCTCCTGCTGATTCTGTTCCGTGATTTTTGCCGCTTTTTCAGCCGCTTCCTGCTGTAGATGTTCCCTGCCCTGTGACGCTGCGGCAAGCTCAGTCTCCAACCGGCCAACGGTTTCTCTCCCATGGCGCACGTCACTATCCAGCACTGCTGCTTCGCTGTCCTTTTGTGCAGCCGCTTCTTCTTTGCTACTGCTCTGTTGACGGACCTCATCAATCTGTGCTGCACAGCCAGTAATTTTCTGAAAGTTCTGCTCTGCCGCCCGATCCAGCGCGTTCAGCTCTTTTTCTGCTTTCTCCTGCTGCGTGCGAGCAAGCATAATTTTATCGTCATGAGTATGTAGCGCCTTATCGGACTGGTCCATCTGGCGCAGCCAAAACGCTATCTGCAAATCTTTCTTCTCATTTGAGTAGGTAACAAATTTCTGTGCCTTTTCGCTCTGTTCCTTTAATGGGCCCACACGGCCCTTCAGCTCTGCCAGAATATCGTTGAGCCGCACCAAATTATCCTCTGCTGCGCTCAGCTGGCGTTCGCTGTCTTCTTTACGGTAACGACAGCGGGAAATGCCCGCTGCTTCCTCAAAAATTTCACGCCGGTCCTCGCTTTTGGCAGAAACAATCGCATCTATTTTTCCCTGTCCAATAATCGAATAGCCGTCTCGACCAAGGCCAGTGTCCATAAACAGTTCGTTGATATCTTTCAGACGCATGGCCACATGGTTTAACAGGTACTCACTTTCACCGCTGCGGTAGTACCGCCGAGTAACCGCAACTTCATCTTTATCAAAAGCAAGGGCACGGTCCGTATTGTCAATGTTGAGTGTAACTTCGGCATACCCCTGCGCTTTTCGCTGCGGCGTGCCGTTAAAAATGACGTCCTCCATTTTGGTGCAGCGCAGAGTTCGGACGTTCTGTTCCCCCAGCACCCAGCGAACGGCATCGCTGAGGTTGCTTTTTCCGCTTCCATTCGGTCCAACAACCGCCGTAATACCATTTTGCAGCTGCAGGACTGTTTTGTCCGGAAAAGTCTTAAAGCCCTGAATTTCCAAGGAACGGATGCGCATACGTACAAGTCTCCTTTATCAAAATCGGGCCGGCGCTACCGGACAGGCAAAAGTTCTTGCCCGCAGTAACGCTAACCCGGTACCCCAGACGTTCCAAAGCAGAAAGATTCGCTTTTTTCTGTCCCTTTGCCTGCGAAAGATACCTTGCCGGCACGGTGAATTGATAATCACCGGCAGGCTGCCCGCGCAGAACTTCCTGCATACGCAAAAGCCAGCGGCGGCTTTCGCACAATTCACGAAATGCCGGGTGCCACGGTCCCGCTAGGCGGTCTTTTTCCAGCTCCGGTGAGGCGTGCAGTCCCAGCCGGATAACCTGAATTTTCCGCTCTTCAAAATACTGGAGCAGGCCTGTACATAAATCGACCGCTTCTTCCAGTGTCTGCGGCGTGTACTGCCCCTTTTGGTACCACTCGGCCATCTGTGTATGCGGCAGTACAATTGCCGGATAGATACGCACATCTTCTGCACCAAGTGCCGCAAAGCACCGAGCTGTATGCCAAGCGCCTGCAGGCGTATCGCCGGGTAGGCCGGTCATCATCTGCAGACCCAGCCGAATGCCGCGGGCCTTAATACGGTGGGAAGCATCTGCCACTTGCTCTACCGTATGGCCGCGGCCATTTTTTTGCAGGACCGCATTATCCATGCTTTGTGCACCCAGCTCTATGGTAGTGACACCATACGAGCAAAGTTCATCCAGAATGGCTTCATCCACAGCGTCCGGCCGGGTAGAAAGACGGATACCGGCAAAACGGCCGCTGCGTACATACGGCGCCGCCGCCTCCAAAAGGCTGCGGCGATATGTGCCTTCCACTGCAGTAAAACTGCCACCGAAAAATGCAATCTCCGCTTTGGCCGCAGCAGGCCCCAGAGAAGACAGAGCTGTTTCGGCAGCGTCTTGTACATCCTGCGGAGAGGGCAGCAAGGTTTTGCCGGTAATCAGCCGCTGGTCACAAAAACTGCAGCGGTGCGGGCAACCAACGTGCGGCACAAAGATAGCTACATTTGCGTGTTTCAATAGCCCATCAGTTCCAGTGCTTCCCGTGCCGCCTGCTGCTCCGCATCCTTTTTGGTGTGGCCGCCGCCCTTACCGATAACATTGCTGTTCAAGTGGACTTCCACCGTAAAATGCTTATCATGGTCAGGGCCGCTTTCACCGGTGAGGACATAGGTTAGCTTTTCGCCGGGGTTATGTTGAATGATTTCCTGCAGCTTTGTTTTATAGTCATGGAATGGTGCCTTGCTGTGCAGAGTTTTTAGGACCGGCAGCGTGAAACGCAGAATAAAGTCCTTTGCCTTAGAAAAACCGCCGTCCAAATAAATAGCAGCCGTGATGGACTCAAAGGCATCCGCCTGAATAGATGTGCGGGTACGGCCGCCGCTGTTCTGCTCGCCGTGGCTCAAACGCAGGTAAGCGCCCACGTCCATCTCCTTGGAAAAATCACAGCACGCCTGTTCACACACCAAAGCCGCGCGGGTTTTGGTCAGGCGGCCCTCCGGCCATTCCGGAAAATTGCGGTACAAATAATCCGCTACAACAAAGCCCAAAATACTGTCGCCCAAAAATTCCAGCCGTTCATTGCTGCCGCCGGGCGCGTGCGTTTCATTGGCAAAAGACGAGTGCGTCAGGGCATTCAGCAAAAGCTGTTTGTCTTGAAACGTATATCCCAGATTTTTTTCCAAACCGGACAGGTCCTTCATTCTGCCGTCCCCGCTTTCTGCTCTGCTTCCTTTTGCTGATAAGCTGCAACGCTCTTTGCAATTTCGTCAGGCACATTGCCCTCTACATAGGATTTTGTCAAACGCAGCGCATTATACAGTGTCTTTGCCGTAGCACTGCCGTGCGCCTTAAAGACGGGTTTCGCACAGCCCAACAGCGGCGCGCCGCCGTATTCATTATAATCCATTCGTTTTTTCAATGCTTTCAAGTCACCCAGCACCATAGAAGCCGCCAGCTTGTTTTTCATGTTTTTCGTCAATACACCCTTAAACAGGCCAAGGACCATCATGGAAACACCCTCAAAAGATTTGAGAAACACATTGCCGGAAAAGCCGTCCGCAACCAGAACATTGGCTACACCGTCCGGCACATCACGGGCTTCCACATTGCCAATGAAGTTGAGCGGGCTGTCCTTTAACAGAGCAAAAGCTCCGTGCTGCAGCTCGCCGCCCTTGTGCTCCTCTGTACCGACGTTTAATAAGCCGACACGCGGGCTTTCCACCTGCATCACACGCTTCATATATATGGAGCCCATAATGCCGAACTGCTTGAGCATTTCCGGTTTACAGTCCACATTGGCACCGGCATCTACCAGCATGAAAAATCCCTTTTTGCAGGGAATGACCGGCGCGAATGCAATTCGTTTTACGCCCTTAATACGCTTTACCAAAAAAGTAGCGCCAGCAGTAACGGCACCGCTGTTTCCAGCGGTGACAAAAGCATCGCCATTCCCTTTTGCCAGCAGCTGCAAGCCAACTGCCATGGAGGAATTTTTACCGGAACGCAGAATTTCCGTTCCAGCAGCGTTCATGTTCATCACATCCGGGCAGTCCACAATTTCCATGTGGTCCAGTGAAACGGTATTTTCACGAGCAACATGCGCAATGGTATCCTTGCGGCCGGTCAGGATAATGTCTACCCCCAGCTGTTGCACCGCCTGCGCACAGCCTTTTATAATCTCCAGCGGTGCATTGTCGCCGCCGAACGCGTCTACAATTATTTTCATATGAATTTTGCTGCCTCCTGTCCGATATTCAAAAAGCGGTCGGTCCCGCACTTAAATTTCTTCTGTTGGAGCACTCCAGCCGTTCTCCTGCTGAAAGGTCTGTAAATCCTGCAGGGCACGCTGCGAAATAGCCGCATAACGTTCCCGTTTGTCCCGAATGTGCGGTTCTATCGGCGGCATGACGCCGAAATTGGCACCCATCGGCTGATAGTCCCCTTCTCCGCCGAACTGCACCCAGCGGGCCAGCGCACCCGTCATGGTCGTTTTTGGCGGCGTCAGCAGCGGCAAACCCTGCTGCAGCCGCAGTGCGTTTCTTCCCGCCAGCAAGCCGGAAGAAGCTGACTCCATGTATCCCTCCACGCCGGTCATTTGGCCGGCGAAAAACAGGCGCGGTTCCTTTCGCAGCTGAAACGTGCTGTCCAGCACTTTGGGTGCATTTAAAAAGGTGTTGCGGTGCATAACGCCATAGCGGACAAACTCCGCATGAGAAAGGCCCGGAATCAGGCCAAACACACGTTTCTGCTCGCCAAACTTTAGGTTTGTTTGAAAGCCCACCAAATTAAACAGCGTTCCGGCAGCATCCTCCCGGCGAAGCTGCACAACGGCCCACGGCCGGTGTCCGGTATGTGGGTCCCGCAGGCCAACCGGCTTTAAGGGACCAAAGCGGATGGTGTCCGGTCCGCGCTGGGCCATAACCTCCACTGGCATACAGCCCTCATACACTTTGGGGTCCTGTACATCGCACCCATGCAGCGGCGCGCGCTCCGCGTGGAGCAGTTCCGTGTAGAATGTTTCATACTCTTCTTTATTCATGGGACAGTTCAGGTAGTCCTCACCGCTACCCTTATTGTATCGGGATGCCGCAAAAATACGGCTGCGGTCCAAACTTTCCGCTGTGACAATCGGTGCAGCGGCATCATAAAAGCGCAGGCATCCACCGCACAGACGGTCAATCTGGGCAGCCAGCGCCTCACTGGTCAAAGGGCCGGTGGCAACCACAACAATGCCATCTTTGGGGATTTCTGTACATTCTTTCTGTACACAGTGGATATGCGGATTGCTGCGGATTTTTTCCGTTACCATTGTCGAAAACTGCGCGCGGTCTACAGCCAGCGCGCCGCCAGCCGGTACACGCGTATGCCGGGCACACGACACCAATAGTGAGCCCATACGGTACATTTCCTCTTTCAGCAAGCCAGCGGCACTGTCTATGCGCTCCGCCTTTAAAGAATTGGAACAAATCAGTTCTGCAAAATTGGGGCTTTGATGGGCTGGCGTATACTTCTGCGGCTTCATCTCCACAAGCTGCACTTCACCGCCATTTTGCGCAATCTGCCACGCAGCCTCACATCCAGCAAGCCCCGCACCAATCACCGTTATTTCCATAGGATTCCTCACGCTTTTGTTTCCTCTTCCGGTGCCTGCTGCTCTTCATCTGAAAAATCGTCGCCGAGATGTTCATAACCACAGTCCGGCGTGACGCAGTAGTAGCGCGGGTTCTTGCCTTTTTTACGCAGCAGTGTTTTGCCGCAGCGCGGGCAAAGTTTCTCTGTCGGCTCATCCCATGAAACGAAGTCACACTTGGGATAGTTTTCACAGCCATAAAAGATGCGGCCTTTTTTGGTATGCTTGATGACAACATCACCGCCGCATTTGGGGCATTTGGCACCGTTTTTCTCTACATATTTTTTGATGTTTTTACATTCTGGATAGCCGGGGCAGGCAATAAATTTTCCATAGCGGCCCGTTTTGATAACCATGCGGCGGCCGCACTTTTCACAGATGATGTCTGTTTCATCCTCTTTCAGATGAATTTTGACATCCTTCATTTCCTCTTTTGCTTTTTTCAGTGCCTCAGCAAAATCGTCATAAAAATCATGTACGGCCTGCACCCATTCAACTTTGCCGTTCTGCACTTCATCCAGTTCGTTTTCCACCTGTGCCGTAAACTTAACATTTACCACCTTGGGGAAGCGTTCCTTCATCAGTTTGGTGACCACTTCGCCCAGTTCTGTGGGTTTCAATGCCTTGCCTTCCCGCACAACATATTCACGGTTCAAAATGGTACTAATGGTAGTAGCATAGGTACTAGGACGGCCAATTCCGTTTTCTTCCAGCGCCTTGATTAAGCTTGCTTCGGTATAGCGCGCCGGCGGCTGGGTAAAGTGCTGGTTCCCTGTGATTTCCTTGCAGCGCAGCGGCATATCCTTTTCCAGCGGAGGCAGCAGACCGCTGCTTTCCTTTTCGCCGTCATCTTTTCTCTCTTCGTACAAAACGGTATAGCCATCAAAGGTGACGGTATAGCCGCTCGCTTTAAACAGGTACTTGTCACCGGCAGTGATTTCGGCCCGTGTGGTGGCCTGCAGGCAGTTGCTCATCTGGCAGGCAAGGAAGCGCTCCCAAATAAGTTTGTACAGCTTATACTGGTCGTTGGAAAGGCTGCTCTTGATTTTTTCCGGGTCAAGGCTGGGAACGGTCGGGCGAATGGCTTCATGGCCGTCCTGTGCATTGGCCTTTGCCTTATAGTGGCGCGGCTTATCGGGCAGGTACTTGTCCCCCCAGCGCTCTTGAATGTACGCAGAGGCCGCCTGAATCGCATCCTCACTCAGGCGCAGAGAATCCGTACGCATATAAGTAATCAGGCCAACAGCCCCCATGCCCTCAATTTCAATGCCTTCGTATAGTTCCTGCGCGGCTGCCATGGTACGGCGGGCCGTAAAACCAAGCCGGCGGCTGGCTTCCTGCTGCAGTGTAGAAGTAATGAACGGCGGTGCCGGACTTTTGCGGCGTGTACCCTTCTTGATGCTTGTAACCACATAGTCCGCATCTTTCAGTTCGTCGAGGATAGCGTCTGCTTGTTCCTTGTTTTCGATTTTTAATTTGCCTTTTTGTCCGGCAAGGCCATACAGGCTGGCAATGAACTGCCGGCGGGACGTTCCCTTTGCCGGGACAAACTTGCCGTCAATGCTCCAATATTCTTCTGGCTTGAATGCTTTGATTTCCTCTTCACGGTCTACAATGATGCGTACGGCCACGCTCTGCACACGGCCACCAGAAAGGCCGCGGCGTATTTTTTGGGACAGGAAGGGGCTGAGTTTGTATCCCACCAGCCGGTCCAAAATGCGGCGGGCCTGCTGTGCGTTGACCAAGTCCATATCAATGGTACGCGGATTTTCCATACCATTCTTGATACCGGTGTGGGTAATTTCGTTAAAAGTAACACGGTTGGTGTCATTTACGTCCAAACCGAGGATATAAGCAAGATGCCACGAAATGGCTTCTCCTTCGCGGTCAGGGTCCGTTGCCAGCAGTACACTGTCGCTTTTGGCAGCTTTCTTTTTCAGGTCCTCCACCAGTTTTTCTTTACCCTTGATAATGGAATACTGGGGTTTAAAATTATCATTTACTTTGACACTCAGGCGGCTTTTTGGCAGGTCCCTGACATGTCCCATAGAAGCGACGACTGTATAGCCATCACCTAAATATTTCTGAATGGTCTTTGCTTTTGCGGGTGACTCCACAATAACAAGCTTTGACACAGGAACACCTCATTTCACGGTATTTGACAGACCGAATGGCATAACACAAAGCAAAATGTCCGTATTTTTCCCTGCTGCCTCCGGTACAACAATTCATTGTACCCAAAGTGCTGTAAAAATGCAATGTTTTATTCGGCAGGAAGGGGACAATTTTCTGTAAAAATATAGATTTATCATAGTATTTATTCCATTATAGGATTTTCTACATGGCAGCATACCGCTGGCCCGCGCTGGCCTGTGCAAGACCAGCAAGCTCCAACTCCGTTGCAGCAGACAGAAGTTTTCCCGGCTGCATACCAGTACAGGCACAAAGTTCATCGATGGGCTTTGGCTGTGCCGAAAGGACCTGGTATAATGTTCGTGCTTCCTGCGAAAGTTTCGGCGGCGGTTCTCTTTTGGGCAGCTGTTTCGGTTCTGGAATAGGCTCCGGAAAAACATTAACACCTGGGTCCTGCGGGATGCGAATTCGATATTTTCCCTCATAACAACGCAGGACATCCAGCGCACAGGTTGCCGGTGCACAGCCCTGCTGCAAAAGGGCATTGGTTCCTCTTGCCTTTGGATTCTGTACGCTGCCCGGAACCGCAAAGACGTCTCGTCCCTGGTCACCTGCACAATCGGCAGTAATCATCGCACCGCTTTTAATAGGAGCTTCTATGACAACCGTGGCAGCACACAAACCGGAAATAATCCGGTTACGAATAGGAAAATTGGAAGCCATCGGCTGTGTACCGGGCGGATATTCGGACACCAGCGCACCATCCACCGCAACCGCTTCCCGCAGGGAAGCATTCGTTAACAGATAGTCCGTATCAATGCCGCAGCCCAGCACACAAATACTGCGGCCGCCGGCTTCAACCGCGCCGCGGTGTGCCTGTGTATCAATCCCCAATGCACCGCCGCTGACGACAATTACACCGGCTTTCGCAAGCTCATAAGACATGGTGTGCGCAATGCTGCACCCACTGTGGGTAGCCTTGCGGGTACCCACCATAGCAATAGACAGCATGAAGTCAACCGGCGGCAGCGTTCCCTTCACATACAGCACGCAGGGATAATTGTGTATTTCCCGCAGGCACTGCGGATAAGCACCCATATCTGGTGTCAGCACACGCTGTCCCAGCTTCTCTGCATACTCCAGCTGTGCCTGTGCCTGCTCCAGCGAAAAGCTCTGCAGACGCAGAATTTCCCGTTTCGTAAAATAACCATCCAGCCGCCAGCCTTCAGTACCAGCACGATAAAAATCTTCAATAGAAGCATACGTTTCAAAAATACGGCGGTGTTTGGAAGCACCGGGACCAAGTCCATGCTGCAGCCAAATCCACCACGCACGCTCATCCATTGTTCCGCCCCCTGCCACGCATCATTTCCCACATTAAAATGGACGCACTGGCGGAAGCGTTCAGTGACTCCGCTCTGCCAAGCATGGGAATGGTCACTCGGCGGCTGCAGGCAGCCACTGTTTCCGGCAAAAGGCCATTTCCTTCGTTGCCGACAGCCATAATGACCGGTACGGAAAAATCCACTTTAGTCACTTTTTCTGCATTGGTATCCGGCACTGCTGCCATTGTCTGCCAGCCGGCCTGATGAAACAGCGGGGCTGCAGCCGCAAAGGAAGAAAAATGCACCAGCGGCAAGCGAAACGCTGCACCCATGCCGCCGCGCAGAGCTTTCGGAGAAAAGGGATCACAGCATTGTCCACACAGCAAAACACAGTTAATACCGAGGGCCTCTGCTGTACGCAGCACGGTACCCAGATTGGCAGGGTCCTGCAGCTGTTCCAATGCTAAACAAGCCCCTGCAGCTGGGCGATGCAGAAAACTTTCCGGTGTGGTATCGGCTGTATTTGGGAACGCACAAACACAGAAAATCTCCTGGCTGTTTCGAGTATCAGCTAACAGCTGTGCAACGGACGGTTCCAGAAGATATTCCTTTCCTGCCGTATGCTGTCGGATGGTATCTAGGTACTGTGGATATTTCTGCAGTGCTTTCTGTGTGTAAAAAAAAGAGCGGATAGAAATGCCGCTTTCGGCAGCATCCGCGCACAGACGGGCCCCCTCACACAAAAAAGCCTGTTGTTTCCGGCGTGCTGACGCACTGCGCAGGGCTGCCACGGCACGAACCGTTTCGTTGCGGCGGCTGGTAATATGTTCCATATTTTTCCCTCCTTATGCCGTACAAACGGGTAAAAAATATGCGTCCGGTTTTTCCCCGGACGCAAAAAAGATTTCTTTACAGTGCTGCCTTTGCCTGTGCAACAAGTCCCTTAAATGCTGCTTCGTCGCTGATAGCAATTTCAGAAAGCATCTTGCGGTTCAGGGTAACACCGGCTTTTTTCAGGCCATTCATGAAAGTGGAATAGGTCATGCCGTCAGCACGGCAGGCTGCGGATATACGAGTAATCCACAGACGGCGGAAGTCACGCTTACGGGCTTTACGACCAGCAAAAGCATAGTTGCCGGACTTCATGAGGGCTTCTTTAGCCATCTTAAAGTGACGGCTCTTGCTGCCCCAGTAGCCTTTAGCCAGTTTCAGAACTTTCTTTCTTCTTTTACGCGTAGCGAGTGCGCCTTTAACTCTTGCCATTTTATTATACCTCCAAATACGTGGAAATCATCAGTTTACCAAAGCAGAACGGAAGCTTATTTGTAAGGAATCAGGCGCTTCACGTGTGCTGTGTTGGTCTTGTCAGCTACGCAGGTGCCGCGCATGCTGCGCTTATACTTTGCACCCTTGTCATGACCGTTCAGAAAGTGGCCCATGTTTGCGTGGGCACG
Organism: Caproicibacterium sp. XB2; assembly: GCF_044880635.1. Taxonomy (NCBI): domain Bacteria; kingdom Bacillati; phylum Bacillota; class Clostridia; order Eubacteriales; family Oscillospiraceae; genus Caproicibacterium; species Caproicibacterium sp. XB2. Next base: position 1,029,518 of record NZ_CP173227.1, read on the forward strand.
GATGACTTTTCCGTTTTTAGAGAGTTTGAAGCGCTTCTTTGCGCCGGAATGCGTTTTGATCTTAGGCATAATAAGGATCCTCCTTAATTTTCCAGGGTAATTCCCTTTTACTCAGCTTTTTTTGCCTTACCAGCAAACTTTTTCGCGGCATTTTCAGCAGGCTTAGCACCAGGACGGGCAACCGGCCGAACAGCAAGGAACATCAGCATATTACGGCCTTCTAACTTTGCGGGCTTTTCAACAACAGCGTATTCGTTCAGCGCTTCGGCGAATTTTTTCATAATGGTATAGCCCTGCTCCGGATGGCCCATTTCACGGCCACGGAAGCGAATGGAAGCCTTTACTTTGTTACCCTCTTTTAAGAAACGGATAGCATGATTCAGCTTGGTTTCAAAGTCATGGGTGTCGATATTTAAAGACAGGCGTACCTCTTTAATTTCGACAATATGCTGATTTTTACGTGATTCTTTTTCCCGCTTTGCCTGTTCAAAGCGGTATTTTCCGTAGTCAATTACCTTGCAGACAGGTGGTTTTGCCTGTGGGGCAATTTTGACCAGATCCAGATCTTTGGAGTAGGCCAGCTGCCGCGCCTGTGCGGCCGGCATAATACCCAGCTGATGGCCCTCCGCGTCTACTACACGGACCTCCCGGTCACGGATATCATCATTGATCTGCAGTTCCCTGTTGCTAATTGTTAAGCACCTCCACAAAAAGTTTGTCAGAATAAACAACGCGCAAGCAGAAATTTCCGCCCGCGCGCAACACAACAATCCCCAAAAGGTTAGGATCATAATATTGACCCAAGACGGACGGCACCGCTTAGGTGTGGGCATAACTACCCCGCTTTGTTTTGACTGTATTATTATAACACAACGGCGCAGTTTGTCAAGCCCTACTTCCGCTTTTTCTATCAACGCGTACATATATGTATTTTTCGCAATATCTGCATAAAAATTCCATTTGATGGTTCTATTCTTTGTGAATGGATTGACAAGCAGACGCTTTTTGTGGATAATAGAAAGCAGTATTTGTTGCTTTCATCCGGTATAACGCACATGACAAAACTAAAGATTTGTCCTGCTGCACTTTTTGCGGCCATGCTGCCTGTACATTTTCATCTATTCTATCTATCCATATATATTATAAAGGGTTAAGGGTTATAGAATAGAAAAAATAGGCAGCCAGAAAAGGGTGCAGCAGCAAAGGGGGATTTTTACACATGGGTCTGACCATTGCACAAAAAATCATTAAAAGTCATCTGGTGTCCGGCAACATGACTGTCAGCAGCGACATCGGGCTACATATTGACCAGACACTGACACAGGACGCAACCGGAACCATGGCATATCTGGAATTTGAGGCAATGGGGATTGACCGCGTCAAAACCGAAAAAAGTGTTGCCTATATTGACCACAATACCCTGCAAACCGGTTTTGAAAACGCGGATGACCATCGCTTTATTCAGACAACCGCCCAAAAACACGGCATCTGGTTTTCACGCCCGGGCAACGGTATTTGTCACCAGGTACACTTGGAACGCTTTGGTGTCCCCGGAAAAACACTGATTGGCTCGGACAGCCACACCCCCACCGGCGGCGGCATTGGCATGCTGGCCATTGGTGCCGGCGGATTGGACGTAGCGGTCGCCATGGGTGGCGGTGCCTATCATATCAATATGCCAAAAATGCTGCGCGTCAATCTGACCGGAAAACTGCCCGCATGGGTCAGCGCCAAGGATATTATTCTGAAAGTGCTGCAGGTTCTGACCGTAAAAGGCGGCGTTGGCAAAATTGTAGAATATGCCGGTGAGGGCGTTTCCACCCTAACCGTTCCGGAACGTGCAACCATTACAAATATGGGTGCAGAACTGGGTGCTACCACCAGCATCTTCCCCAGCGATGAAGTGACACGTGAATTTTTGGCGGCACAAGGCCGTGATGCGGACTGGAAGCCACTTGCCTCGGATCCGGACGCTGTGTATGATGAGGAGATTACGATTGACCTCTCCTCCCTGGAACCAATGGCAGCCTGCCCACACAGTCCGGACAACGTGCGCACTGTGCGCGAACTGGCCGGCATGAAAATTGACCAGGTCTGCATCGGCTCCTGCACCAATTCTTCCTATCTGGATATGATGCGTGTTGCTTCTATATTAAAAGGAAAAACCGTTGCGAACAACGTAAGTCTTGCGATTGCTCCCGGCAGCAAGCAGGTCTACAATATGCTGGCAAAGAACGGCGCGCTGGGCGACATCATCGGCGCGGGCGCACGCGTACTGGAGTGTGCCTGCGGACCGTGCATTGGCATGGGGCAGTCCCCCAACAGTGCTGGAATTTCCCTGCGTACATTCAACCGCAATTTTGAAGGCCGCAGCGGTACGAAAGACGGCCAGATTTATCTGGTCAGCCCGGAAACCGCGGCAGCCAGTGCTCTGGCCGGCGTGATGACGGACCCGCGGACACTCGGTGCGGAAAATGCCATTGCACTGCCAAAGACATTCCTCATTAACGACAATATGGTTATTGCCCCTGCTTCTCCGGAAGAAGCAAAAAATGTGGAAGTTCTGCGTGGACCAAACATCAAGCCGTTTCCGTCTACCACAGCGCTGGCACCTTCTATAGAGGCCAAGGCACTGCTGAAAGTCGGCGACAATATTACAACTGACCATATTATGCCGGCCGGTGCAAAAATTCTTCCTTATCGCAGCAATATTCCGCGTCTGTCTGATTTCTGCTTTACGGTATGTGACCCAGATTTTCCGGAGCGTGCCCGCAAGTATAAAAAGGGCATTATCGTCGGCGGACATAACTATGGCCAGGGTTCCTCCCGTGAACACGCCGCTTTGGTTCCCCTGTACCTCGGCATTAAGGCAGTACTGGTCAAGAGCTTTGCCCGCATCCACTGTGCTAACCTCGTGAATGCCGGAATTGTGCCGCTGGTGTTTCAGAACCAGAACGATTACGACCAGATAGACCAGATGGACGAGCTTTCTCTGCCGAATATCCGCGCCGAGTTGGAAAGCGGCCTGCCCGTAACGGTAAAGAATGAAACCAAAGGATTTGCTTTCCACGCGGACTCCCCTCTGACGGACCGCCAGAGGAAGATGATTCTGGCCGGTGGCCTGCTTAACTATACGAAAGCAAAACATCATTCTGTATGAATGTACAGAAATCGTATTCCCAGCGCGGCGGCCTTTCTGCCAGCACCATCAAGTGGTTTGCTGTTTTTTGTATGGCCATTGACCATATTGCGTGGGCCTTTGTCCCAACGTTTTCTGCTGTGGGAATTGTCATGCACGCTTTCGGCCGCATTACGGCCCCGTGTATGTGCTTTTTTCTGACGGAAGGATATGTTCATACGCATGACATTCGCCGTTATCTGCTGCGAATGGGCATTTTTGCGCTGCTCTCGTGGCCGTGCTTTGTGTTCTTTGAGCGTGGCCCCGGCATATGGGCGCTGGAGCCCGGCATGATTTGGTCACTGTTCTTTTCCCTGCTGGCCATTACAGCCGTTGACCGGCTGAAGGGACCTGTCCCTAAAATGCTGGCTGTCGCAGGCTGTATGCTGGCTACCCTAGTGGGCGACTGGCCTTTGTTCTGTGTTGCCTTTACACTGGTATTTTGGCTGGAACGCGGGCAGTTTTACAGGCAGGCAGCCGGCTTTGCCGCAGCCGCTGTATTGATGGCGCTCTTTTATGCCAGTGATAACGCCACACAGGCGGTTTCACCGCGCTGGTTTTTTCTACAGCTCTGCGTACTGCTGGCTCTGTTCCCGCTTTCCCGTTACAACGGAACCCGCGGCGATGAGCGGCACCCGAAATGCAGCAAATGGGGATTTTACATTTTTTACCCGGCACATCTTTTCCTGCTGGGTATCCTTCGGTACTTTGTATTTGTATAAATGATAAGAAGTGAAAAGACAGACACAGCATCTGCCCGGGAGGTACTTATGGAAAAAATCCAGATGAAAACGCCGCTGGTCGAAATGGACGGCGATGAAATGACCCGCATCCTGTGGAAACTGATTAAACAGATTCTTTTGGAACCATATATTGACCTAAAAACTGATTATTACGACCTTGGCCTGAAGCATCGCGACGAAACAGAAGATAAGGTAACGGTGGACGCCGCAGAAGCTACTAAAAAATACGGTGTCGGCGTAAAGTGTGCCACCATTACCCCGAACTCTGCCCGTATGAAAGAATACAATCTGCACCAGATGTGGAAAAGCCCAAACGGTACCATTCGGGCAATTCTGGATGGCACTGTGTTCCGCGCACCGGTTTTGGTAAAAGGTGTAACGCCATTTATTCCAACCTGGAAAAGGCCCATCACGATTGCACGTCATGCCTATGGTGACCTATACAAGAATGTGGAGCTATCCGTTCCGGCCGGTGCCAAAGCAGAACTGGTTGTAACCGATAAAGACGGCAAAGAAACACGCCGGACCATTCACGACTTTGACGGCGCCGGTATCGTACAGGGACTGCATAATTTGGACGGGTCTATTGCTTCCTTTGCGCAGGCGTGCTTTAACTATGCACTTGCTACACATCAGGACCTGTGGTTCGCTGCAAAAGATACCATCTCTAAAATTTATGACCATCGCTTCAAGGACATTTTCCAGGAAATTTATGAGAAAGAATATCAGAAGAAATTTGAAAAAGCGGGCATCACCTATTTCTATACATTGATCGATGATGCTGTGGCACGTGTCATCCGCAGTAACGGCGGCTTCATCTGGGCCTGCAAAAACTATGACGGCGACGTAATGAGCGACATGGTCGCTACTGCTTTTGGCAGCCTTGCCATGATGACCAGCGTGCTGGTTTCCCCCACCGGTGAATATGAGTATGAAGCAGCACACGGCACGGTACAGCGTCACTATTATAAATATTTGAAAGGTGAACCGACCAGCACCAACAGCATTGCTACCCTGTTTGCATGGACAGGTGCCCTGCGCAAGCGCGGTGAGCTGGACTGTCTGCCGAACCTGATGAGTTTTGCCGGCAAACTGGAAAAGGCCGCTATACAGACGATTGAAGACGGTATTATGACCGGCGATATGTATCGGCTTTCTACCCTGCGCAACAAGAAAAAGGTTGGCACAGAGGAATTCCTTCAGGAAATCAATGTCCATCTGCAGGAATTGCTGCAGGCATAATGAAACAGAACTTTTATTTTTGACGACTGCGGCCGTCTGCGGAAAGAAGGTGTATGCAATATGCCAAAGCGTTCTAAAATTTCTATGTCTGTTATCCGACGTCTCCCGCGGTATTATCGCTTTTTGAACCAGTTGGACCAGGACGGCGTAACTCGTATTTCTTCAACAGAGCTATCCGCTCGGCTCGGTTTGACCGCCTCACAGATTCGTCAGGACCTGAACTGCTTCGGTGGCTTTGGACAGCAGGGCTATGGCTATATGGTGCACCAGCTCGCCGGAGAGATAGGCCACATTCTGGGGGTAGAACATCGCTACCGTACAGTGATTTTCGGTGCCGGCAATATCGGGCACGCCATTGCTGCCCAGATGGACTTTGGAGAACTCGGATTTCAGTTGATTGGTATCTTTGATAATGACCCGCAGAAAATAGGCACTGTACTTCACGGCATAGAAGTAATGGACCTTGTTTGGTTCCAGGATTTCTACAAGAAGTATGTGCCGGAAATGGCCGCACTGTGTATTCCCCGTTCTGCCATAGAGGAAACCGTCAGCTTTCTGTACGGTCTGGGAATTCGCAATTACTGGAATTTCAGTCACTACGATATTTCCATGAAATATCCGGATGCTGTGGTGGAAAATGTTCACCTGAACGACAGTCTGCTGACACTGTGCTATGAAATCAGCCATCATGACAAAGCGAAAAAGCCCGTAGCATTGCTAAAGCACGAAAAATAACAAAAATAAAGCATAAGGAAACGGCCGGTACAGAGGAAAATTCTTCTGTACCGGCCGTTCTGTATAAAATGTAGTTGTATAAACGTTTATGCGTCCTTATGGTTGTTAGTATGATGATATTCCTTCGCCGCAGCTACCAAGCCCTTAAAGAGCGGATGCGGGCGGTTTGGGCGGGACTTGAACTCCGGATGGAACTGGCTGCCGATGAAAAATGGATGCGAATCAATCTCCATCATTTCCACAATACGGTCGTCCGGACTCTTTCCGCAGAATGTAATGCCTGCTTCTTCCATACGGGTACGGTAATCGTTGTTGACCTCAAAGCGGTGACGGTGACGTTCGTAAATCAGCGGCACATTGTCATACAGCTTCGCAGCCAGTGTACTGGGTGTCAGCTTGCAGGGATATTTGCCAAGACGCATGGTACCGCCAAGCTGTTCCACATCTTTCTGCTCCGGCATCAGGTCAATAACATGGTTCTGGCTCTGCGGGTCAAACTCGGCAGAATTTGCGTCGGCAATGCCCATAACATCACGGGCATATTCCACAATACTCAACTGCATACCCAGGCAGATGCCAAGGAACGGCACATTGTTTTCACGTGCCCAGCGAATAGCAACAATCATACCCTCGATACCGCGCTCGCCAAATCCACCCGGCACCAGCACGCCGTCTGCATCTTTCAGCGTCTGCGCTACATTGTCCTCAGTAATTTTTTCGGAGTCAATCCAGAGGATATTCACCTTGACCTTGTTGCCAATTCCGCCGTGTGTCAGCGCTTCTGCAACGCTTAAATAAGCATCACGCAGTTCCACATACTTGCCGACCAGCGCAATGTTAATGCTGTCCGTCAGGGAAAGTGCTGTATGCACCATGCTAATCCAATCCGAAAGGTCTGGGCCGCGGGTGTCCAGCGACAGGCGGCGGCAGACGATATCGTCAAGTTTCTCTTCATGCAATGCCAGCGGTACTTCGTACAGCAGTGGCAAATCCAAATTTTCAATAACACAGTCCTCACGGACATTGCAGAACAAAGCAATCTTCTGTTTAATATCATCGCCAATGGGGTGCTCGGAACGCAGGACGATAACGTCAGGCTGAATGCCGATAGACAAAAGTTCCTTAACGCTGTGCTGTGTTGGTTTGGATTTATGCTCATGGGAACAGTTCAGATACGGAACCAGTGTTACATGGATAAACAAGCAGTTTTCACGGCCGACTTCCGTTGCAAACTGCCGAATAGCCTCCAGAAACGGCTGGCTTTCAATATCGCCGACAGTACCGCCGATTTCTACAATCGCTACATCTACATTGTCGCGGCTGGCCGCAATGCGCTCCTTAATCTCATTGGTAATATGCGGAATGACCTGTACGGTGCCGCCGCCGTAGTCGCCATTGCGCTCTTTCTGAATGACATTGTAGTAAACACGTCCAGAGGTAACATTGCTGTTCTGTGTGAGGCTTTCGTCAATAAAGCGCTCATAATGGCCGAGGTCAAGGTCTGTTTCCGCTCCGTCATCTGTTACAAAGACCTCGCCGTGCTGAAAAGGATTCATTGTGCCAGGGTCCACATTTAGGTACGGGTCAAACTTCTGCATGGTCACACGCAGGCCGCGTGCCTTTAGCAGACGGCCCAGAGAGGCCGCCGTGATTCCTTTGCCCAGTCCCGAAACGACGCCACCTGTGACAAAAATATACTTTGCTCCCATAATGTCCTCCATCCGTATTGATTTGCGCTTTCGCCAGGATTCGATAAAAAACAATAACTTATAAATTATATCGCTATGCGGGCCCGCTTGTCAAGGTAAAAAAGGAACAAGCCTGCCCGCTGCACAAAAAAGGCGCAGCCGGGAAAATCTCCCGGCCGCGTCGCTGCGGTTTTCTTACAAAACAGCGTCCAGCATTTTGCGGTAATCGTCAATGGGGAACGCACCGACACGGCTGTCCGCAGGTGCACCATCCCGAAAAACATATACGGTTGGAATACTCATGATGTTGTACTTTTCGGCCAGTTTCTGATTCTGGTCAACATCCACTTTCATTACGGTGACGCGGCCGCTGTACTCTTGGGCCAGCTGCTCAATCGTAGGGGCCAGCATCCGGCACGGACCACACCATGTAGCCCAGAAATCGCACAGAACCACTTTATTCTCTTTCAGGGTTTTGTCAAAGGAAGCCTCATCTGCATGAATGACATCTGCCATTATTCTTACCGTCCTTTCCATTTGTACTGTTAGTTTATCAGAATAACCGGATTTTATGAAAAATTCATTCCGGCTGAATTGATTTATTGATAGGCTTCTAGCGAAGCTTTGATGATTTTAATCGCGGTTGTCGGTTTATCGCTGCTGTCCACTGGAGCAGCGGCAATCTTGTCTACCACATCCATACCGTCATACACCTGCGCAAAAACGGAATGGCCGCGCGGCGGCGTAAAGGCGTTGTAGGCACCATCCAAATTTGGGTTTCCACCCTGCTTCTGATACAGTGCCTTGTAGGCGCTTGTCAGCTTATTTGTATTCAAAATAGTGTACTGTGTCTGGGCAATTTGCGGCCACTGGCTCTTGTCATAAGACTGCAGCTGCTGGTATACAGAAGCCGCCTGCTGCCATGTGCTTTCGTTGACTGGTCCGGCCTGGTTAATGAAAAACTGGCTGCCATTTGTGTTGTATCCGCCGTTCGCCATGGCAACTGAGCCGCGCAGGTTGACTAAGTTGGCATTAAACTCATCTTCAAACGTACCGCCCCATACGCTTTTGCCGCCGGTGCCGTCCCCTTTGGGATCACCGGTCTGAACCATAAAATCTTTTATCACACGGTGAAAGGTCAAGCCATTGTAGTACCCCTTTTGAATGAGACCCTCAAAATTTTGTACGGTCTTAGGTGCTGCCTGCGGGAATAAGCGCAGGCGGATCGTCCCCATGGAAGTCTGCAAAACGGCTACTTTCTCCCCTGCCGTTGGTTTTTCCAGTTGGTAACCCAGCTGCTTGCCATCATTTGGCTGCACAGCACTGATGCCGGAAGAAGTGCTTTGGCTGGACAATGCCTGTGAGGAAGCCGCATCCGAGGATGCTGAACTGCCGCAGCCCGCCGCAGAAAGTGCAAACAGCAGCGCCATTATGCCGCAGGCAAAACGCTTTTTTATCTGCATGAAATCTATCATCTTCTCTTTCCTATATTGTCAGAAAGGCGACTATATTGGCCGCTGTCCTGCAATGAAATCCATTTTACAAAATTATCCGAAAAAAAGCAAGCCCTGTCCGCTGGAATTCGCGGACTTTCTGCCGCATATAAGTAAAAGACAGCAGCAAAAAAGGAGGTAGTCTAATGTTTGGATATGAACCCGAGGGCTGGCGGATAAACCGAGTGGAAAATCGTGCAGCGCTGCACAGTCCGGCAGCACTGGAACGGGCAAAGCAGACCGGGCAGATACTGGAGGGACGCGCTGTACTGTGTGACAGCAGGCACAACCTGATGGTGGACTTGGGCTGTATGCAGGGAATGATTCCTCGTGAGGAGGGCGCCCTCGGCATTCGGGAGGGCACCGTAAGGGATATTGCGCTGCTTTCACGAGTAAATCGGCCGGTGTGTTTTACCGTCACCGGTTTTTCTGGTGAGGGCAGCAACAGCACAGCGCTGCTCTCTCGCCGCGCCGCACAGGAAGCCTGCTGGCAGAATTATCTTTCCCACCTTGTCCCGGGTGATGTACTGGACGCACGTGTAACACATCTGGAATCTTTCGGTGCTTTTGCGGACATCGGCTGCGGCGTAGTGGCGCTTATGCCAATAGATACCATCAGCGTTTCACGTATTGACCACCCGCGGGAACGTTTTTCTACCGGTATGGATATTCGTGCGGTTGTGCGCAGTATCGAGGGCAGACGTGTCACGCTGACACAGCGGGAACTGCTGGGTACATGGGAGGAAAACGCAGCACACTTTCATAGCGGTGAAACCGTCGGTGGAATCATACGCAGTGTAGAGCCATACGGCATTTTTGTGGAACTTGCCCCAAACCTTGCGGGATTGGCTGAATGCCGTGAAAATGTAAGCAGCAGCCAACAGGCAAGCGTGTACATTAAAAGCATTCTTCCCGCACGCATGAAAGTAAAGCTGGTCATCATTGATACGTTTGAAAATACACAAAAGCCAAAGCCGCCGCATTATTACTTCACCGACAGCCACATGGACCGCTTTCTGTACTCGCCACCGACGTGCAGCCGCGTTATTGAAACAGTATTCACTGAAAAAAATGAATAAAGGTCTTTACTGCTGCCGCATAGGTGCCAGCGCGCTGTTTACTAGCTGGGCACGCCGTGCCTGACGTCCATGCGGGTCCAGCGGCTTTCCCGCACGCAGTGCCATAGTAGCGGGCTGAACGGCGAAAAGCAGGCTGTCCAGCTGTTCCGGACGCAGGCCGTGCAGCAGGCCCGCGCACAGTCCCATCCGCACATTGGCGTACAGTTTTAGGAATTCACTAAATTCCAGCATACGCGCGCTGGACAGCACCGCAAACGAACGGGAAACAGCGTCCTGTGCTTCCATTGTCTTCAGCAGTTCTGTACGCGCACGGCGTTCCCGGTCCACCAGCTGTGCACCGATTGCCAGAAGGTTTTGCACCGCATTCTTTTCGCTGATTCCCAGTGTAATACGGTTAGTCAGTTCATAAATCGCACAGGTAGGCTCAACAGCACCGTCCACAATTCCCCGCAGAGAAAAGCCCAGTTGGGCAACATCATTGGAAAGACGCTCCGCTGCGCCGCCCTGCTGCAGGGCTGGCAAGTGCAGCAGCAGCGAGGGAATCATTCCGGTGCCCAAATCTGTTAGGTTCTGTGTCAGATAGCCAATGTCACGGTGAAAAGCAAAACGCAGATAACGGTCCAGCATGGTGTCAAGCGCGTCCGCACCGGACAGCGCCTGGCCCAGCTGGCTTCCCGGAAGGACAAGCTGGGTATGCACATGGTCACTGCCGTTTACCATAATGCTGATGCTCTCATCTGCCGTATAAAACAAAACATGGCCAACCGGATTGGCGATAAAATCCGGTGTACACAGCTGCCGCTCAACGAACGAAACGGCTGTGCTTTCATCACATTCCTCCATATCTGCGCACAGAAAAGTATGCTGTGCCGCGGGGTGCAGACGTGACAAGGCAGTTTCCATACGCAGGCGGCTGCGCTCCATATCTGAACGGGACATACGCGAGGGGAACGGCAGGTCTGCCATGTTGCGTACCAAACAGACCTTGGCTGCCAGCACCACATCGTTGTCTGGTCCGGCATTTTCATACCATTTATGGTTCATTTATCTGTTCCTCCCCCCAAACGGCGCAGGCTTTCCTGCAGCTGCCGTGTCTGGCATTCTTTTTTCTCCTGCTCCACAGCCTGCCGCAGAACCTCCTGCATTTCGACCATCTGGCTTTGCGGCTGTGGCTGCGGCAGATTTTCACCCGGCATTTTCCCGCAGTGAATATCACTGCCATACAGACGCTGGATAATCGGCAGCAGCCGGTCCTCAAACGCTTCATAGCAATGCGCACAGCCCACTTTACCCGTGCGGGCAATATCCTCGAAGGCAGCACCGCACCATGGGCAGCGCTCTTCACTCGGTTCGTTAGTATCCTCATCCCACAAAAAGTCGCTGAGGATGCTGCCAAAGCCGCGGTCAAGGCCGCTGAGGAGGGTAACATACCCCAACCGGCGGGCACACGCCGCACATAGGGCATATTCCGTAAGCCTGCCGTTTACAATCGTCTTCACTTTTGTTGTTGCGGGATTTTCCCCGCAGGACTGGCAGATCATAGCTTTCTCTCCTTTGCAGACGCACAGGTCTGATGAATTTGTCTCTGTTTTTATTATACCACAGATAGAGGCCACAGTCAGGAAAAAGGACCCGCGTAAAAGCTTTCACACAAACCACAGCAGTGCAATATACTGGATTGTAACAACAAATAAGGAGGCAATTCAATATGTGTAACTGTAGCAACAATTCTAACAACTGTTCCTGTATTGTTCTGATCATCATTCTTCTGCTGTTCTGCTGCGGCGGCTGGGGCTCCGGTGGCGGCTGTGGTTCCGGTGGCGGCTGTGGTTCCGGTGGTAGTGGCGGCTGTGGCGACAACTGTGGCTGCAACAATAACTGCTGCTAATAAACCCTTTTTCCAAATAGTCCGGTAATCAGAAGAGGGCTGTGGGAAATCTCCCACAGCCCTCTTCTTTGTTTGAAGATTCAGTGCTGCTGCTTTTGCAGCGCTTCAGTCAATGCCTTTGCCAGCTGGTCTGGGCAGGAAGTAGGTTTTAACCCACAGTGGATACCACTGCAGCGGCGGATGACGTCCTCCGCCTTCATTCCCTTGACCAGCGCCGCAATGCCCTTTAAGTTACCGTTACAGCCGCCGATAACCTGCACATCGCGGATAATATCACCATCCAGCTGCAAACGGATTTCTCTGGAGCACGTTCCCTTTGTCTTGTATACATAATCCACAGTTGGTCCCTCCAAAGCGTTGACACTCAGGCACTTTCTGCCATGCTTCTCAGCCGGCAAACTTCGGTATCATCCGTTGTATAAGTGCCGAGCGGATAATGATGTTCCGCATACATGCCGCGGAAGTCTGAGCCGCCGGTCATCAGCAGGCCATACTGTTTAGCCATAGCCCGCAAACCTTTGCGGTCCTCTTCGCTGTTTAGCGGATGGCACACCTCCACACCGTCCAGTTCATGGGAAGCCGACATCTCCAAGAAGATATCATAGCTGTCAAACTGCCCCGGATGTGCCATCACGGCCAAACCACCGGCACCATGAATTTGCTGAATAACCTCATGGGTTTCCGGATAGCTGACCGGAATGTAGGCCAGACCGGTCTTTGGGGCAAATAGCTGACGGTACAAATCGCCAAACAGTTCGTCCGTATAACCGGCATCCAGCAGCGCATGCATCACATGCTGCGGAAAGATATTGGTGCTGCCCTGTGCACGGCGGGTAATCATTTCCACCGGCATGGGATACAGGTGCAGGACCTTCTGCAGCATTAAGAGTGCGGCGCGCCGCCGCATTTCTGCAATCCGTTTGCATAGGCCCGCCAGCCGTGCTGGATGTGGGCAGCAGTAACAAAGAATATGTACCTGCCTGCCCGTTTTGCCGTCCGTAGTGGAAAATTCCGCACCCGGAATCACCTCTACGCCCTTGCGTTTCCCGTACATAACCGCCCGTCCGGTTCCAGCAAAGGTGTCCTGGTCGGTAACTGCAATGGTGCTGAGCCCCCGCTTTTTCGCCAAATCCACCAGTTCGTCAATGCACAATGTGCCATCTGACATTTTCGTATGACAGTGTAAGTCCGCAGCCAAAAAGATCCTCCTCTTTCTCTGATATAACAAAATCTTTACTTTATATATTATTATAAAACAAATTCCGATGGGAATCAACAAACTGTATGACAGATAAGGCACAAAAGGGCACCGCATTCCTGCGGCGCCCTAAAAAAGTCGAGCTTTTCTGGTGAAAATATCACTTTTCCTGCAGGCGGGACACACTACGAAAAGTGTCCGCGCGGGCAGCCAGTTCATACTGATGGGCCGCGTTGAGAATAATATCTTCATGTCCAGCACCACCAATAAGCTGCATGCCGACCGGCATTCCCTGCCCGTCAAAGCCACACGGCACACTGACTGCCGGCAGGCCGACAATATTGACCGGCACTGTGCAGATATCCGTCTGATAGGTTTCCACCGCGTCCTGTGCAGTGAAACCGAACGGAAATGCCGTACGCGGTACTGTCGGTGCCAACAGGAAATCACACTGCTGGAAAACCGACTCAAACGCATGACGGATTTTTCGGCGCAGCATCTGCGCTTTCTTATAATAAGCATCATAATAGCCAGCACTCAGCACATAGGTGCCCAACAGAATACGGCGCTTCACTTCTTTGCCGAAGCCGGCACTGCGTGTCTTGGCAATCATATCATTCACACCAGTGTAGTGTTCTGCCTTTATGCCATAACGAATGCCGTCATAGCGGCCGAGGTTGGAGGAGGCTTCCGCACAGGCAAGAATATAATAGACCGGCAGCGCATATTTGATTTCCGGAATTGATAGCGGCACCAGCTCGGCGCCAAGGCCCTGATACACTTTTTGTGCCTGCTCCAGTGCCACCTGCACATCTGGCTGCAGGCCGTCAAAATATTCGGCCGCCAAGCCAACCCGTTTGCCCTTTAGGCTCTGCTGCAAAGCCGGAACCGCCGCACAGCGCGCGCCGGTACAAGTGCTGTCGCACGGGTCCTTTTGGGACAGCACATCAAATAAGATAGCCGCATCTTCGGCACAGTTTGCCAGCGGGCCAATCTGGTCAAAGGAGCTGGCATACGCAATCAGGCCATAACGGGACACCGCACCGTAGGTAGGCTTCAGCCCGACAATGCCGCAGAAGGAAGCCGGCTGACGGATAGAACCGCCGGTATCGCTGCCAATGCCGTACGCCGCCAAACCGGCGGAAACTGCGCTGGCAGCGCCACCGGAAGAACCGCCTGCCACACAGCCTGTGTTGTGCGGATTGCGTGCACCGCCGTAGCAGCTGGTTTCACAGCTGGAGCCCATGGCGAACTCATCCATATTGCTCTTACCGAGAAGTACTGCCCCCTGCTGCTGCAAAATCTGCCAAACAGCGGCATCATACACCGGACGGTAGCCGGAAAGGATGCGGGAACAACAGTCTGTATCAATGCCACGGGTGCTGATGTTGGCTTTCAGCGTCATAGGAACGCCCTCTACTGGACCGAGCGGCTCACCGGCTGCCAGTTTCCGGTCCACCTTTTCGGCGGCCGCCAAGGCAGTCTTTTCCGTCACGCAGGTATAGGCCCGCAAGTCGTCATTTTCACGCTGGACCGTCTGCAGATAGCGGCGGGTAAGCTCTGTGCAGGAGCACTCCCTTTTTCGATATAAATCCTGTATTTTATGAATCGTACTGAATGACTGCATAGGCCCTCCTTACGCGTGCGGCCGAACAACAAAGCTGCTGCCGTCTGTGTCCGGTGCATTGGCCAAAACTTCATCGCAGGTAAGGCCGGACTTTACTTCGTCTTCCCGCAGGACATTTTCCAGTCCGTTCTGGTCAGCGTACGCTTCTTCTTCCACGCTGACGGAAGCAATGGTGTCAGCAAAGGAAATGATTTCATTCATATCTTTTGTCAGGCCGTCCAGCTCTTCCGGAGCGACCTCCAGCTTTGCCAGCTTTGCAATTTTTAAAACATCCTCATGGGTAACCACGCTGATCCCTCCTTACCTGAGCTTGATGTGGACTTCTCGCAGCTGCTGCTCTGTTACCTTTCCAGGTGAACCCATCATCATATCCTGTGCGTTGGAGTTCATAGGGAACGCAATCACTTCACGGATGTTTTCTTCGCCAGTCAGCAGCATAACCATGCGGTCAATGCCGGGTGCCATGCCAGCATGCGGCGGTGCGCCGTACTGGAAGGCGTTGTACAGTGAAGTGAACTTTGTCTGCAGGTCCTGCTCAGTATAACCGGCAATTTCAAAGGCTTTTTTCATAATTTCAATATCGTGGTTGCGCACAGCGCCGGAAGAAAGTTCCACGCCGTCGCAGACAATATCATACTGATAAGCCAGTACTTCTTCCGGTGCTTTGTGAAGCAGTGCGTCCATTCCGCCCTGCGGCATGGAGAATGGGTTGTGCGTAAAGATATATTTGCCTGTTTCCTCGTCGATTTCGTACATTGGGAAGTCGACAATGAAGCAAAGTTCAAAACGACTTTCATCAATCAGGCCCAAACGGTGGCCAAGCTCCGTACGAATCTGCCCTGCCATCTGCGGTGCATTGGCTTTATCGTCCGCAATAAAGAAGATAACGCCGCCTTTATCGAGTCCGCTGCGGCGGAGCATTTCAGCGCGCTGCTCTTCGGTCAGATACTTATCAATGGGTCCTTTGTAGGTGCCGTCGTCCAGCGCCTCAATGTAGCCCAATCCCTTCATGCCAATCGATTCTGAAAAAGAAAGCATCGCCGCAAAGAAAGAGCGTGGCTGCTTGACACAATCCGGCACAACAATAGCGCGTACACATTTTTTGCGGAATGGTTTAAAGGTTGTTTCCGTAAACAGGTCCGACAAATCAATAATTTCCAGCGGGTTGCGCAGGTCCGGTTTATCGGTGCCATACTTCAGCATACTTTCCGCATAGGGAATGCGGCGGAACGGTGCAGGTGAAACTGCTTTTCCTCCGCCAAATTTCCGAAACGTATCGCCAATCACCTGCTCGGCAATGGTAAAAACGTCCTCTTGGGTGGCAAAGGCCATTTCAAAGTCCAGCTGATAGAACTCGCCGGGTGACCGGTCAGCGCGGGCATCCTCATCACGGAAGCAGGGCGCCACCTGAAAATAGCGATCAAATCCGGAGACCATAAGCAGCTGCTTGAAAATCTGCGGTGCCTGCGGCAGCGCATAGAAACGGCCCTTGTGTTTGCGGCTTGGAATCAGATAATCGCGCGCACCCTCTGGTGAGGAAGTGCTTAAAATAGGCGTCTGAATCTCCAAAAAGCCGAGGTCAGTCATTTTCTGGCGCAGATAAGAAATGACATGACTGCGCAGGACGATATTATTATGGACTTGGGGGTTTCGCAGGTCGAGATAGCGGTACTTCAACCGGACATCTTCTTTTGTTTCCCGGCTGGTAACAACATCAAACGGCAGTACAGCACGGCATTTGCCCAGCACCTGCAGGGAAGCTGCCTTTACTTCCACAGTGCCGGTGGCAATTTTCGGGTTAACAGTGTCTTCATCTCGCAGAATCACTTCACCGGAAACCGTCAGTGTGCATTCTTTATTGACATCTCTGAGCATTGCCTCATCGTGTACAACAATCTGGACAACGCCGTACTGGTCCCGCAGATCAAGGAACTGGACCCCACCGTGGTCACGGATATTTTCGACCCAGCCTGCTACACGGACAACTGTGCCGATGTCAGCTTCGCTGATTTCTCCGCAGGATTTTGTGCGGTACTGGTTCTTACAGATCATTCCTAGATTCCCCCTAGTCTAACAAATACAAGCAGATTTTGCAGATGTCTGCCGCAGGAAAGGAGCATCTGCAGTGCTTTATAGTATTAAAGTATATCATCTATTGCAGAATGATTCAACACAAATTGCAAGATTATACGATTTTCCATGCATTCCGCAAGGCAAGAACACCGGGAGCAATCTGTTCCAGCGGAATTCCAGCAAATCCAAGCGTCACCTGATTCTCCGGCCCGGGACACACACGCACATCATGGGCCGCTGCTAGTTCCGCCAGACGTGCCGGGGAAGGTGCGTCCTGCAGATGCAGCGTGACGCAAAGCGGTGTTTCCTGCAGGTGCAGCTGAGCACGCGCACCAAAAGCCTGATGCAGACAGCGGAGAAGCTGACTGCTTTTTTGGGCATATACTTTGCGCAGCCGACGCAACTGGCGTTCCAACTGACCGCTTTTCACATAATCAGCCAATGCCAACTGCTCCACTTTAGAGGCTGTCTGATTATAATGGGACGCACGTGCAAGATACAAGGGCAGCAGCCGCGGCGGCAGCACCATATACCCTACCCGTACACTTGGCAGCAGCAATTTTGAAAAGGAGCCGAAATAAATGACACGGCCGTCCGCCGCCATGCCCTGCATGGACGGAATAGGACGCGCACGGTAGCGCAGCTCTCCGTTATAGTCGTCCTCAATGAGCAGACCGCCCCGCTGTGCTGCCCACTGCAGCAGTTCCTGCCGCCGCAGCAGCGGAATAGGATTGCCGCAGCCCTGCCGGCTGGAAGGAGAAACATATGCAATTTTGGCACCGCTCTGTCGAAGGGCCTCCGGTTCCATGCCGCTTTTATCACCGGGCAAATGAACAACATCCATGCCGCAGTCGGCAAAAACCTGTTCCGCCTGTGGAAAGCCGGGTTCCTCCAGCGCAACCGCCCCGACACTTCCCTGCAGCAACCCACAAAGCAAATACAAAAGCGGCTGTGAACCGGCACCGATAACAACCTGTTCCGGAGAACAGACAACGCCGCGGGCACCGTAGCTGTAGGCACACAGCGCTTCCCGCAGCGGCAATTCTCCCTGGGGTTCACCATAGCTGACCAGTGCCTGCGGGCGGTTAAGCACCTCCCGAATATGGCGGCGCCAAATTTTCATATCTGCACAGGAGCTGTCTACAGAATCTGTGCCGAAGTTATAGCGTGGAAGATGACGTGGCGGGCACGTTACGGCTGCTGGCCGAGCCCCTCGGCGGCCTCCTCCAGTCAGGACAAAATAACCGCGCTGCGGGCGTGCTTCAATGTAGCCTTCTACACAAAGCTGCTGATATGCGCTTTCAATCGTTGTGCGGGAAAGGCCGAGGTCCTCACTTAGGCGGCGGATACTGGGCAGCTTCTGTCCGGGGCGCAGACTGCCACGCTGGGCGGCTGTGCGCAGCTGTTCATACAGTTGCTGATACAGCGGCTGTCCGTTCTTTTTGTCTATTTGAATATAGTCATATGTCAAAATGCTTTCCCCTTACTGAAACTGTGCTTCCTATTTTCTTCAGAAAGTATTTGTATATGCAGTACAGATGATTCATGTGCTGATTATAACAGACTTCAGCAGGCGTGTCAAAATACAAAAGGCGCTTTTGGAAAGCAGGATAAACCTGCCGAACCAAAAGCGTCTTTATGCTATTTATTTAAATGTAATGTATATGATATCCTAACTTTACGGAATGGCGTGCCATGCTGTTTCCAAAGCGACCTTCATCATATCATGGAAAGAATTCTGACGCTCCTCAGCAGACAGAGCTTCGCCGGTAAAGATGTGGTCCGAAATGGTCAGAATGCTCAGGGCCTTCTTATGGCAAGCCGCAGCAGTCCAATACAAACCGGCAGCTTCCATTTCAACCGCAAGGTGACCAAAATCGCGCAGTTTCTGATTCAAATCCGACTGCGGATAATAGAAAAAGTCAGACGAATAAACATTGCCGACAACGGCGTTTACTTTCAGTTCTTTCGCGGCTGCAACAGAATCTGCCAGCATTCCATAATCGGCAGCCGCAGCCAGCTGGCCGGGGATTCCATATGCATCACCATAAGACGAGTTGGTAGATGCGGCCATAGCAATAACAACGTCACGAACTTTTACCTTATCAGACAAACCGCCTGCGGAACCAATGCGGATGATGGCATCTACATCAAACTGGTTGTATAGTTCTGTAGCATAAATTCCCAGAGATGGGATACCCATGCCGCTGCCCATCACGGAAATCTTTTTGCCGCGGTAAGTGCCGGTGTACCCCAACATATTGCGTATCGTATTGAAGCAGACTGGATTTTCTAAGTAATGGTCCGCCACATGTTTTGCACGCAGCGGGTCACCAGGCATAAGAACTACTTTGGCAATGTCTGTGTTGTCTTTGACGGTAATGCTTGCTGATATTGAAGTCTTTGCCATAATTTTCCCCTTCTATTTAAAAATATAGCTATTTAAAAACTTATTTATTCTGCCCATAATGGTACAGCATGAAATCACGCATATAAGACACATCCTCTGCAGAAATGCTGCACGGCCGGCCAATGGTTAGCGCCTGCTGATAGACCTGCGCCGTCATTTCCAGCACCGTGCAAACTTTAAACGCCTGGTCCAGGTTGGCTCCAACGCACACAGCACCATGATTTGCTAACAGGCAGGCTGTGCCTTCCTTTCCCAATGCTTTCTGCACATTTTCAGCCAGCTGCTGCGTTCCCGGAAGCGCATACGGCGCAACCGATACCGTACCGCCTAAAGTCTGCGCCGCTTCGTCCAAAATGGGTGGAATCGGCTGATGGAGCACAGCGAACACCATGGAATGCATAGGGTGTGTATGGATAATAGCCTGTACGTCCGGCCGTGCCCCGTAAATATCGCGGTGCATTCCCTCTTCTACTGTTGGTTTGCGTGTGCCCTGCACAATCGTGCCGTCCACACGCACGACAACGATGTCTCCTTCTGTAAGAGTATCATACGGCATAGCAGACGGTGTCAAATAGATAAGCCCTGTTTCCGGGTCCCGTACGCTGAGGTTCCCCCATGTTTCCACCGTCAGGCCACTGTGCAGCATTTTCCGTCCTGCCTGCAGCAGTGCTTCTTTATAACCGCTCTTTATTTCTTCTTCACACCTGCTCATTGTTTTCTCCTATTATCCTGTTTTTCCTTTTTTATTTTACCTGTGATTACAAAAACAGTCAATGCCCTCTTAGAAGAAAACAGAATAAATGCATTTTCTAAAAAGAATCTCTAAAAAATGCAAAATAATCCTTGACATCATAAATAAAAGGGTGTATTCTATTAGAGCCGGTTCAAAAGGGGCAACAAAAAATATGAATCATTAGCTCAGTCGGTAGAGCACCTGACTTTTAATCAGGGTGTCCGGGGTTCGAATCCCCGATGGTTCACCAAAGGGAATCCGCATGGTTAAGCCGTCTTTAAGGTTTGACCATGCGGATATTTTTATTTGCGGGCATAAAAAATGTGCTTCCAAAAGGAAACACATTTTCGAACTAATTATAATCTAATTTAGTCTCTATAAGAATTCATCTTATTACATATCCAATTATCTAATTTAGCAACTACTGAATCGCCTGTATTGGGACTGGCAGTCCAGTAGCTATGGATAATTCCGATAATTCGATTTTGACTCTCAAGGCACGGCCTGCCGCTCATTCCCCCTATGGATTGCTAGCTGGTCGAAATAATGCGAGAACTGTTTACAGCGTCAACGTTACAACGTTGTAAATACAGATAGGCAGAATTCTTTTACTATTCCCCATAATTTTCACATTTCCCCCAAATGTCATGGAATTCTAAATACAAGTAGGCTACTAACCGTCAATCTTTGTCACTTGCGATGTCACAATATCCTTTTTATAGGAGTAATTGTTTTTGGAAGATGGGAGCGTATTCTGTGACCATTGAGTGGCTTCACCGGGAACAGGTTTTGCATTTTCCATAATCCGATTAAATGTGATGCGGCCTTCTTCGCCACCTTTCGTAAGCAACAGTTGCAGTTCCTCAGATGTGATACCGAATCCACTATAGTTTGTCTCTTTTGCCTTTGTAATGATTTGTTGAAGGGAGTCCCCAACATATGCGGAAAAAATTTTGGATATTTTCCCATTGCTGGTCATATAAATTCCGGTTTCTCCTTTCTCTACACAAGAAAAGCCAAACAGATATGTCGTTGTTCCATCAGCATTTTTTGTAGGCTTTCCCGCAACAAATGTCTTTAGAACTTTTCCATTTCCAACGGCGTAACTGACTTTTGTACTTTTGATTTTTGGTGTGATTAGGAAACAATACTTTTCACCGACCGAAAACAATGTCCTGCTCGTTGTATCCGACTCAACATTGTCGACCATACCGGCTGCATAGGAAGGCACCGCAACAAAGCTAACAAAGCTGAAAAGTAATGCGGCACATATCAGAATCTTCCCCATCCATTTATAAACTGATGATTCATTTTGCTCCTCCTTTTTTTAATGTGAAATGGTCCAATATCATCTATAAAAAGAATACAGCTTTTTATCCAGATGCCAATATGTGGAACACAAGGATTATAAAAGAATTTAGTATTTCTTTTTTATTAGTAACAGTTGTGCCGGTCATAGCAGCCGCACTGTCCAGCAACTCAATTGTTGAAGATGTTGGCCGGTTGTGGTTTCCATTAAATTCGCATACAAATTCCTGATACGCGATACCCCGATAATCTCATCTTTTGCGTATCCGTCTAGTGATGAATGCAATCAGAACTTCCTTAACAGTTGCTGCTATATGGTAAAGGTGGGGACTTTTTGTAATCTTAATTGACAAATCAATCATAAAAGGGGTAAAATAACAGTAAAATGAGGAACAAAATGGATATAAAATACAAAACAAACTGGAAGATGAGAAAAAGGATCATACCAATCATAGGCACTACCATAATAATGGCTGCCGCAGTCATTCCTGCATCGGCAGCAGATGTTATTACGCAGAAAGTTGACTATACTCAGAACATACAGCAAATCTCCCGGCTGTAATTTGCGTACCATCTTTTTATATTGCGGCCTATTGAAATCCTTTCCAGATTGCTTATCTGTATAAATGCATCTATCTAAAACAGATTTTCTTATGCATTGCAATTCGTTGCCTATCTTCGTTTTGGTCCATGCTTGATACTCGAATATATCCATAAACTTTGCTTGCCATCTGTTGGCCTCCATTACGTATATCTAGTACATCGGTTTCATGTATGGTCAAACAAATATTTTACAAGATTATAGATGTATTGAATAGTCGTATGCTGATTTTCGAGTTGGTTCAGTATGGGCGGTATTTTCGTTCAGTGAACAAGAAAAGGCGGAGGAAAAGAACCTCCGCCTTTTCTTTGCTACTCTAGTCATTTATTATTCTTTTTTCTGTGCCGGGCGTACAAGAATGCCAGCGTCTGTTCCAACCATTTCAATGGCCTGGCCTTGGAACATCCCAAAGCGATCACGCAAACTTTTCGGGATAACCAACCTTCCCAACTTATCTATGCATCTGATTTCACCAATCGCATAAATGGTAATGTTTCCTTTTAAAGACTGATTCATAAAAGTTCATCTCCTTTATTTATAAAGAAGGTCCGCCATACTGGCGGACCTTCTGCTGCAATCTGGCAGGCTGCATCTGTTTCTCCAGTACAGCTGCGTTTCTTCTATAATCAACTAAGACGTCATTCCAATTGTTTAGGGCTGGAGTATGCACAAGGATGTTGATACTTATTCCCAAATTCTTTCTGTATACGAACCGTTGCATTTTGCCCGACTGTTATAGTGTGCCCATTTTCGGCGGTGTCCACGTTAAGACCCAAAATAATGTTCTTGACACTTGGATGATCTTTTAAAAACTGCGTAAGGACATACGACGTTGATACGCCGCCCAAAGAAATCATCGGATAATCCATGCGTGGACTCTGCAGCTCCTTACACATAGACCAGTAACTCATAGCTTCAATCGGACTTTCAAAGACACAGACCGTGCTGGCCGCAGGACCCGCAGCATTCTCGTTGATAGTAAAACCATAATCTTTGCGTGAACCTATAACATCCACTTTGTACTTACCGGACATAACGCGCAGAGGAGCATAATACGGCTCTTTCTGCAACGTATAGCCAACCATAATGACATTTTGATAGGCTGCCGTACGTCTGAACTGCACTAAATCATGTATCGTGCTAGCTGGAATGCATGGTACAACCCGTTCTCCTTTCGGATTGTGCGTGTAAAGCGTTACCGTTTGCAGCGGAATATCCTGAAACTTGTCCGCAAAACGTTCCTTTACAGTGTACCAGGCTTGTCCCTGGCCGTCATATCCTGCAATATCAAAGTGCGCATATGTTAATGCCTTGATAAACTTTTCCATCCCTTTGTAATGAAACATATAGCCTATATATGCTATATCTATATCATTTTTGTTGCATCAGTCTTAATTCCTGCTGATAATTACTCAAAACATTCCCTATACCGGGAAGCTACGTTAAAGTTATAAATACAGAAGGACATGGCAACCCTCCACATATAGAAGCTGAAACAGGAGTAAAAATTGTGATGTTACATTTAGTAACGGGGAATATCACAGATGGCTGGCTAACTTCGAATTGGCAAATCCAGTGTAAATATAATTCCACCCATATTCTAACAGTTTACTGATGAATATGGGTGGAATGTTGCTTCGGGTAGATGCTTTTCTACTCGGATAATCATTATATTTATTTAGATATCACATTATTGAGTATGAATCCGCTTTTCGGCAAAGTCGGTATTCTTGCCATATTATAACCTAAATTCTGATCCGGCACTTTGTAATCAATCTTATTCATAAGAAAGTTAAGTGTAGCTTTCATAATTTCAACGGTAATACTTTCTCCAGGGCAGCGGTGTCCGTTGGCAGGATCACCCCCACCATGTGGGATAAACTCAAACGGATTGTATTGCCAATTTCTGAACCGTTCCGGCTGAAATTCATACGGCTTATCCCATATACGTGAATCGTGATTTATGCCGTATACATCAAGAAGTACGAGTGTTCCTGTTTTAAACTCGCAACTATTCCAGACAAATTCTTTTTTTACTTTTGCCCCGACAAAAGGGGTAAAGGGGTAAAAACGCCGCACTTCCTGCACAAACATGTGGGGCGCATCGGCATCGCTTAGCAACATATTTTTATACTCAGGATGTTCATGCAATGCCAAAGCCATAAACGTAATATAAGTTGAAATGGCGACTATAGGGCGAATTAAGTTAATCAGTTCCTTTGCCGCCATATTAATCTCCAGCAAATTACCGTCAAGTTCTTTATAATTCGCCACCTTATAAAGCGCTGATACTTCAGGGACATTTAACCTGCCTGCCCGTACATTATCTACAATATTTTCTATCCATTTTTCTGTTTTTGTCCTCGCTGCTCTCCCTTTCCAATACCTTGGTCCAACAGCTCCAAAAGCGTCAATCATTTTAGCAAAATCGTCCGCATATTCCTTAGTTTCAGATTCTAATAACGGAACGCCAGCCCATTTGCAGGCCGTTTTACATAAAACAATCTTTGCTTCGTCAAAAAGTTTAATCTTTTCAGCCGTTTCCCATCTGGGTATAACAGCTTCCCATTCCTTATAGGCAAGATCGGCAAGCGTCTTTGGATGCTGATTATTTGTCAGCGACATAAAAAGAGATTTGCGGTGTAAATGCGCCTCGCTATCCATTCCCTGTATAGCATTTTCACCGGTAAGGGTTTTTTGTACCCGTTTAGGCGCCGCACCACTGCGCACAAACCGTTCCGTATCGTAGAATATTTCCGCTGCTTCTTTTCCGGTTATACATATTACTTCCTGTCCCAATAAGTGTGTTTTAAATAAATCAGATTTATGTTTATCCATCCTGTTTTTTATATACAGATAACCTTCTTGTGACAGGGCAAGGGTTTCATCCATATTTTTTTCATGTGGAGTATTGGTTTTTGGCATAGGCGAATTGTTCCTTTCTATACCTAAATAAATATATTGGAATACACTTGATACAGTAAAACCAGTTTTACTGATATGATCCCTTTATTTTGCTGCTGCCATCATATTGCATTCATTTGCACAAGTACGGCATTCATCAGCACATTTTTGGCAATGTATGTCTTTAAACATATCGCATTCCGTTGCACAATCATTGCACATTGTAGCACAAAGTTTGCACAAATCCATTGCATACTTAGCGTCCATTGACATAAAAGATGCCGCTTCTTTACAGATGCAGGCACATTCGTTTAGCATTGCAATACATTTTTTTCTTGCGGTGACATCCGGCTCACTGAGGCACATTGTCATACATTCCATACAAGCCTGTGCGCACCTGTTACAAGCATCAATACATTTTTGATATTTGTCAATTGCCTTGTTAACAATTCCCATAATTAAGATTACCTCCTTTTCGGTTTATATTAGCATTACTAATAAAATATAAAAAATACATTGACCTAACCAATAAAAACCTTACACCGTAATCTCCGTTCCGTTCACGAGCTTAAGGTGGTCATTCCATACATCGAGTGAGGAGCTCACGGTCTCGGTCGGTGCGCCTTGAGCATCGTATCTTGTGACCCCCTCGTTTTCCCTGAAGGATTTTTTGACCGTCTTCTCGACTACTTCAATTTCCTGCTGCAATAAAGCCGACCGGCAGACCATTTTTCAGCACAAGCAGAAAGCACTTCATTTTCCCTTGCTTCTCGACGGTATAACCAATTTTTCAAGGTATTCAACAATCTCATCCATATCACTTGTTTCTTTCTTCCACGCCCTGCTGCGGCTGTATCCTTGCGTTATTGATGCGGTTGGCTTCCATTTGTGCGTCCTTTAGGTTCTCGTCAAGAGTTGCTGCCTTTTCAAAGTCGCCATGCTCCAGTTTTTGCTGAAATTCCTTGATGTCCGTAGTCCCAAACGCTTGTACCATTTTCTGCTGCAAATTCGCTCGCCTCGGCATTGGAAATCCGTTACTTTGTTCCCGCTAATTCAAGTTCATGATGAACCATTGTGGCCTTATGCGGCCGAGATACTGCAGCAAGCGCCGCAGACAGTGCCTGTACCTTATCACTGCATTGCAGCGCGTTACTAACAAGCAGATTGTCAACATCCGTCTGGCTGATAGCCAAGCCACCGGGACAGGTGTCCCTGCTGGCCGAGGTCAATTAACAGCACCTTTTTCCAAGTGACTGAAGTCCGGCACCAATGTTCAGTGCCGTTGTTGTTTTGCCAACTCCACCTTTTTCGATTGCAGACGTTATCCGGCACTTTCCTAGCAATCCAGTGACGGCCGCCGATGGTTTCAAATCACAGGCTGTCCGTCCTGCGCCGGATAATACTTAACCAGTGGGTCCGCTCCCAACACCCGCGGATCAGAAGTAATGTTTTCCGTAGCTGGCATCTCAGATGCCCACTTCCTCCACAGCATTTGGTACAGCCGTAAACCGCATGAGATTTTGAGGCAGTTTAATAGTCACACGGGAAAGTACGGATTGATAAGTTGCGTACTATTCCCCGGGATGAATCGTTACGAATTTTTTGGGTTAAAAAATGTCCCAAACTGGAATTATCGTTTCGTGCAATCATAGTTGAACCGTCATAAGAAGCTTCTTTCAACCAGAATTGCTATACAAGCCATAAGTATCTATCCTCACCATTATCTTTTATGTATATGTAGTAGCGTTTAAAGCCTCCGTTCCAAGGACTGCGTTCTGATATTCCATTGTTCCTGCCGAGTTTTTCATGTAAGTATTCCCCTTTTGCTTTACCATATTGTGATTCACTTCCCTATGTGACCAAAAACTCACAAAACATCTTCCAATGTTTTTATTTTATAGTATAATAAGATAAACAGATAGGAGACGGAGATGATAAAATGGAAAAAAGCAGGCCGTATGCAGCGCATATCAGAGAAACAGACGGAACTGTACAAACTGTCCAGGAACACTTGAAAAATGTCGCCGCAATGGCACGCACGTTTGCGGAACCTTTTGGTGCAGGTGATATGGCGTACCAATGCGGGCTGGCACACGACATTGGGAAATTCTCGGCGGGCTTTCAGCACCGTATTTGGGACAACGATTCCAAAAGAGACCACTCCACAGCAGGTGCGCAGGAACTGATGCATTTGGCCGGAAACGTATGTACCCTGCTGCCAGCCTACTGCATCGCCGGACATCACGCCGGGCTGATGAACGGCGGCGGACGGTATGATAAGAGTGAAACTTCCGGAACACTGATGGGGCGGCTTCAGAAAAAGCTGCCGGAAGACTATCAAATATATAAAAAATTTGTGCAGCTGAAAGTTCCACAGCCGCCGAAACTGCAGCTGCTCGGTCAAAAGGGCTTTACCCTCTCCTTCTTTACGCGAATGCTGTTTTCCTGCCTTGTGGATGCCGATTTTCTGGATACCGAAGCATTTATGAAAGGCAAAGACGCTGGGCGTGGCAGCGGCAGCAGCATTCCAGAGTTGTCGCTGAAACTGAATAACTATGTCCAAGAAAAGCATTGGCTAAATGCAAAGGAAGGGCTGAACGGAAAGCGCAGCGAAATCCTAAAAGCCTGCATGGATACAGGCAAAAACGCCGACAAGGGACTGTTTACACTGACCGTGCCGACCGGCGGCGGAAAAACCGTTTCTTCCCTTGCATTTGCGCTTCATCACGCGGAGAAGCACCACATGAAGCGGGTCATTTATGTTATTCCGTATTGCTCAATTATTGAACAGACCGTTGATGTTTTCAGCGAAATTCTCGGCAGCGAAAACGTACTTGCTCATTACTCCGGTGCGCAGTACGACGACGACCAGAATGAAAAAATCTCCCCAAAACGTCTGGCGGCCGAAAACTGGGATATGCCTGTCATTGTAACGACCGCTGTGCAGTTTTTTGAGTCACTGTTCTCCAATCGGACTTCTGCCTGCCGCAAACTGCACAACATTGCAGACAGCGTGATTATCTTTGATGAAGCACAAACGCTGCCGCTGTATTACTTAAAACCATGTATAGACGCAATTGCCGAACTCACAGTGAATTACGGTACCTCCTGTGTGCTGTGCACCGCGACGCAGCCAGCCCTCGGAAACCTTTTCCATACATATGCTCCCACACTAAAAGCAACGGAAATCTGCCCAAACACACAGGAACTTTACAAACTATTCCGCCGCGTACAGTACCAGCAGCTTGGGGCCCTAACGGATGAAGAACTGGCGCAGCGGCTGAACCGCTGTGAGCAGGTGCTGTGCATTGTTTCCACCCGAAAACAGGCCAGAAATCTTTATGGCCTGCTGGACAAGCCCGGCAGTTTTCATCTGTCTACTTTGATGACGCCGGAACACAGGCGGACCGTCTTAAAAACAATACGAAAGCGCCTGCAGGCAGGCCAGTCCTGCCGTGTGGTTTCCACCAGTTTGATAGAAGCCGGCGTCGATGTTGACTTTCCCACCGTTTATCGTGCTTATGCCGGCCTTGATAGCGAAATCCAGGCAGGTGGCCGCTGTAACCGGGAAAACAAACGTCCGCCGCAAGACAGTATCGTTTATCTATTCAAACCAGAAAACAAATATAAAACAAATGACACCATGAAGCGTCCGGCAGAAGAAGCATATGACGTAACACGTGACAGAGATGATATTGACTCGCCAGACGCAATAACGGAATACTTCAGCCGCCTTTATAAGGATACTGGTCATGCACTCGATCTGAAAGACATTGTAAAGGGCTTTGAAGACGGCGTGCAGCAGGGCTTTCGGTTTCCGTTTCAAACAGCCGCCCGTGATTTCTGTATCATTGAAAACAATACATGGACGGTGCTTATCCCGCGTGACGACAACAGCCGCCGAATCGCTGTGCTGTTTGACCAGCCAGGGTTCCAGCCGAGCCGCCGCACTTTCCGTAAGATGGGACCATACTGTGTCAGCATTTATCCAGACCATTTTAAGGAACTATCCCCCTCTCTGCACATCATTGGCGACCAACTCGCCGTGTTGACTGTTCCGAACCTATATGACGAAGATACCGGACTTCAGTTTCAAAATGACGGTGGGTTTGGATACATAGAGTAAACATAAAAAGAGCCGGTTAGGAAGTAAAAGAGATGATACTGCGAATGACTGTTTCCATACACTTATCCAAAATTGTAAAATTTTCAGAAAGGAAGCGACTGCCTTTTGAGTTACGGTTTACAGGTAGAGGTCTGGGGAGATTACGCTCTCTTCACCAGACCAGAACTAAAAACGGAACGAATGAGCTATGAAATCATTACGCCGTCGGCCGCACGGGGGTTGATTGAAAGTATTTACTGGCATCCAGGCTTGCACGTGGTGATAGACAGGATTTATGTTCTCCGGAAATTTGGCACAGAACTGGCTGACCCGTCCATCTCTGCGGAAGAAAATCCGATTCAGTTTACGAATATTCGGCGAAACGAAGTGAAAAGCAAAGTACAGGCGGCACAGGTAAAGCGCATGATGGAGGGCGGCCCTGTGCCAATGATTAACACCAGTGATGACATTCAGCAGCGTGCCTCCACCGTACTGCGGGATGTTCATTATGTACTGGAAGCACACTTTGAAATGACCGACAAAGCTGCCCTATGCGATAATGAAGGCAAATTCAAAGATATTTTCCGCCGCAGGCTGGAAAGCGGCAAGTGCTACTCTCAGCCGTACTTTGGCTGCCGTGAGTTTCCGGCACATTTTCGTGCATGGTCGGGCGGAGAAATTCCTGCTGTGAACTACACAAAGGATTTGGGACTGATGCTGTATGACCTGGATTACAGCAATCCTCAGGACATACAGCCCATGTTCTTCCACGCCATGCTGAAAAATGGTGTTGTGCAGGTCTCCGGAGAGAGGGTGCTGAAATGATTCTGCAGTCATTGGTCAGGCATTATGATGCACTGGCGGCCGGAAATCTCATCTCCCCTGCCGGTTGGTGTACAGCAAAAGTTTCGCTGGCGCTCCGGATTGCGCCTGACGGCACCCTGTTAAACATGATTTCCCTAAAAGTACCATCTAAAAATGGGAAAAAAGAAGTTCCGCAGCCCATGCAGGTACCGGAACAAGTTAAAAAGACTTCTGGTGTTGCCGCTAATTTTTTATGTGACAATGGCAGCTATCTGCTGGGAATAGACGACAAAGGAAAGCCAGAACGTACCCAAAAGTGCTTTGAAGCAGCAAAAGAGCTGCATCATGCCGTACTAGACCATACAGAAAGTGAAGCCGCCAAAGCAGTCCTTCACTTTTTTGACACATGGGATATCAATACTGCGGCAGAAAATGAAAAGCTGACCGATTATTTGGACGAAATCGAAGCCGGAGCGAATCTCGTTTTTGAAATGCCGGACGGCACAAGAGTGCATGAGGACTCTGCTGTTCGAACAGCGTGGGAACAGTACCACACAAAAATACCGGACGATGCAGTACGGATGCGCTGCCTAGTCACGGGAGAAGAAGCCCCTATTGCCCGGCTTCATCCAAGCATTAAGGGAATTAACGGTGCGCAGCCTTCCGGCGCTTCTTTGGTTTCCTACAACGCACCCGCTTTTGAGTCCTATGACCACACGCAGGGCCTAAACGCACCGGTCAGTGAAATAGCAGCATTCAAATACGGCACTGCGCTAAACTATATGACCGCGGACAGGGACCATATCCAGCATATTGCGGATACAACGGTCCTGTATTGGACCGAAGGCGCTGAACCATTGGAACAGGATATTTGGAACACCGCTGTGTTTGGCTCTGACAGCAAAGTTACAGAAGCGGACCTAAAAGGAATCATTGATGCACTGGCAAACGGCGGCAGCACGATCTTTCAGGACACGGTGATTCAGTACGATACTCCCTTCTATGTCCTTGGGTTGGCACCGAACGCTTCCCGCCTGTCTGTACGGTTCTTCCTGCAGAACAAGTTTGGCCGTATGCTGCAAAACCTTATGGAACACAATGAGCGCTTGAAAATCATTCAGCCCATGGGCGAAACGCATGAGCTGCCCCTCTGGACGCTGCTAAATGAAACAGCAAATCAAAACTCCAAAAACAAAGCGCCGCCTGCGCCTATGGCTGCCGCTGTGCTGACGTCTATTCTAATGGGGACAGACTATCCTTCTTCCCTTTTTGAAAATGTTATGCTGCGCATACGCGCAGAGCACGACATCAATTGGAAAAAAGCCGCGATTATAAAAGCCTATTTCCTGAAAAACAAAGAAATCACAATACCAGAGGAGGTATTAAAAGTGGAACTGAACAAAGATAGTGACTATATGCCGTACGTTCTCGGGCGGCTGTTCGCCGTACTCGAAATGGTACAAAAGACGGCAACCCCGGGTATAAAAGCAACCATTCGTAATAAATACTTTACCAGTGCCAGCGCAACGCCATCAACTATTTTCCCGTTGCTGCTGAGCCTTTCTCAGCACCACCAGCGCAAACTTTCCGAAGGTTCTAAAATCTATTACGATAAAATTATCACAGAGCTGGAAAACCGCATCCATAAAACACTGCCGACACGTTTTTCTCTGCAGGAACAGGGTGCCTTTTACCTTGGCTATTACCATGAAAAGCAGGACCTTTTCACTTCTAAAAAAGAGAAAGAAAACAGCAAAGCTGAGGAGGATAACTGATTATGAGTGAGCCTATCAAGAACCGCTATGAATTCGTTGTACTTTTTGATGTGGAAAACGGCAATCCAAACGGTGACCCGGACGCCGGAAACATGCCGCGTATTGACCCAGAAACCGGCCTTGGGCTGGTAACAGACGTCTGCCTGAAACGCAAAATCCGCAACTATGTGGAAACGGTAAAAGACGATGCCCCGGGATATCGCATCTATATTAAAAAAGGTGTGCCGCTTAACCGCAGCGACGACGAAGCGTTTGAGCAGGTCGGCATTTCAAATGCAGCTGAAACAAAAGACTTGAAAAAGCTGATTAAAGAAGCAAAGAAAAATAATGATGTTGATAGAGCTGTTCGTGACTATATGTGCAGTCAGTTTTACGATATCCGCACGTTTGGCGCCGTTATGACAACCATGGTCAAGGGTGCACTGAATTGCGGACAGGTCCGCGGCCCGGTTCAGCTTAGTTTTTCACGCTCTGTGGACCCTGTAATTGCGCAGGAAATTTCCATTACCCGCGTTGCAATCTCCACAGAAGACGATGCTGAAAAGAAAAACAATGAAATGGGCTCAAAGTACATTGTTCCATATGGCCTTTATCGCTGTGAAGGATATATTTCCGCCAACCTTGCGCGCAAATCAACCGGTTTTTCTGAGGAGGACCTAAACCTGCTGTGGGATGCTATCATCAATATGTTTGAGTATGACCGTTCCGCCGCACGCGGCCAGATGGCCGTACGCAAGCTGATTATCTTTAAGCACAACTCTGAATTAGGCTGCGCGCCGGCCCATAAACTCTTTGACCTAGTAAAGGTGGACAGAAAATACCTGACGGAAGGCAGAACCGCTCCGCGCAGCTACAGCGACTATACCGTAACGGTAGATGAAGCAAATCTGCCGGACGGCGTAACCTGCGAACAGAGGGACTGATGATGCCCGCGGCGGAAGAGGATTATCGGCAGCTTTCTGAACTGCAGCATTTTTCGTTTTGCCGCAGACAGTGGGCGCTGATACACATTGAACAGCAATGGTCGGAAAATCTGCGCACAGCAGAAGGCAGCCTAATGCACAACAGAGTACATGACGAAAGTCAAACCGAGCTGCGCGGTGACACGCTTGTGGTACGCGGTATGCGGGTAAAATCGGATAGACTCGGTGCAGTTGGTATCTGCGACGCAGTTGAATTTCATAAAGATGATGCTGGTATTACTCTGTACGGCAGAGAAGGCCGTTGGCTGCCACGCCCAGTGGAATATAAGCACGGCAGGCCAAAATCGTATGATGCGGATAAACTGCAGCTGTGCGGTCAGGCAATGTGCCTGGAGGAAATGCTCTGCTGTAGGATTGCGTCCGGCGACCTTTTCTATGGCGAACCGCACCGCAGAACAGAAGTGCTTTTTACACAGGAGCTGCGCAGCGAAGTGGAATCTTCCCTAAAAGAAATGAATGAGTTGTACCGCAGAGGTTATACACCGAAGGTAAAACGCACCAAATCCTGTAATGCCTGTTCCCTAAAAGATGTTTGCCTTCCGGAACTAAATAAGGCCGGTTCCGCAGCATCATACCTGAAGTCACATACTCAGGAGGACGAATGAAGCATTTGTTAAATACACTCTTTGTATTGAGTGAGGACAGCTACTTATCTTTGGAAAATGAAAATGCCGTTATCCATGCAGGAGATGGTACACGAAAAATGCTGCCGCTGCTGGGGCTTGAAAATATTTTCTGTTTTTCATATAAAGGAGCAAGTCCCGCCCTTGCGGGAGAATGCGCAAAGCGCGGTATTGGACTGACATTCTTAACGCCAACCGGCCGCTTCCTCGCCAGGGTCAGCGGAAGGTCACAGGGAAACGTGCTGCTTAGAAAAAAACAGTACCGCATTTCCGACAATACTGCTGAAAGCTGCCTTGTCGCGAGATGCTTCATTTTTGGAAAACTTTACAACAGCCGCTGGTGCCTGGAACGCATTGCCAGAGACCATGCCATGCGGGTAAATGCAGCACTGCTGAAGGACACTTCACAGTTCCTTGCGGAAAAGTCAAAGCAGATTCTTACCGTAACGGACCTTGATACCCTACGCGGATTGGAAGGAGAAACGGCAGCGAGATATTTCAGTGTGTTTGACCAAATGATTATCAATCAGAAAAAAATGTTTTCGTTTTCCGGACGATCCAGACGACCTCCGCTAGACAGAGTTAATGCGATGCTGTCTTTTGGCTATCGGCTGCTCGCCAGCGACTGCGCCGCCGCACTGGAAAGTGTTGGCCTGGATTCCTACGTTGGATTTATGCACCGCGACC
This sequence comes from Caproicibacterium sp. XB2, assembly GCF_044880635.1. NCBI lineage: Bacteria > Bacillati > Bacillota > Clostridia > Eubacteriales > Oscillospiraceae > Caproicibacterium > Caproicibacterium sp. XB2. The sequence goes on from NZ_CP173227.1 coordinate 1,063,395, forward strand.
GTCCCGGCAGAGAATCCCTTGCTCTTGATTTGATGGAAGAACTCCGAAGTGTGCTGGTAGACAGACTGGTCATTACAATGATTAATACCCGTGAAATTAACGCAAAGCAGTTTGAAAGAATGGAAAATGATGCCGTTCTGCTGAATGACTCAGGCCACCGAACATTTATAAAAGCGTGGCAGACACACAAACGGGAAGAAATCAAGCACCCATATCTGCACGATAAAATGCAATGGGGTCTTGTCCCCTATGTTCAGGCACTGCTGCTCGCCCGCTATTTGCGCGGCGACCTAGACGCTTATCCGCCCTTCCTGTGGAAATGAGGTAGCTTAGATTGCTGGTACTGATTACCTACGATGTTAATACAGAAGATGCTGCTGGCAGAAAGCGCTTGCGACACGTTGCCAAAGAATGTGTGAAACACGGTCAGCGCGTGCAGTGCTCTGTTTTTGAATGTCTGCTTGACAACGCACAGTGTAAGGTACTGCAGGCAACATTATGTAAAATAATCGATATAGAAAAGGATAGTCTGCGATTTTACTATCTTGGCAAAAACTATAAGAATAAAGTTGAGCATTTTGGTGCAAAAGCAGGTTATGACCCGGAAGGAACGTTGATTTTTTAATGCGAACCGGTATCAATCATAGAAATGCCCTATCTTTCGCACCTGAAAACTGCAGAAAAGCAATACTGGGAGGTCAAAAAAGAATAAAAAGGACGATACTAAAATGAGTCCCTTTGTGTTTTTACAGAAAATGTACAAATGTTAAAATAAGTGTTTGTATATTTTTACTGTCGCTCCCTACACGGGAGCGTGGATTGAAATACCTGTTTCCACCTGTTTCCACCATGTTGCCACACGTCGCTCCCTACACGGGAGCGTGGATTGAAATATGCGTCGAGATAGCACCGCCCAGCTTGTCCAGCTGGTCGCTCCCTACACGGGAGCGTGGATTGAAATCCGATTGTGCTCTATTCGTTCCTGTTGCGCTGCCACGTCGCTCCCTACACGGGAGCGTGGATTGAAATCAAATGTCATTGCGGCTTTTCAGCGCATCAAGGGTCGCTCCCTACACGGGAGCGTGGATTGAAATCACTGCCGGAGTCTCCGAGAATTAAAACGGATATGCCGTCGCTCCCTACACGGGAGCGTGGATTGAAATACTCGAGTAGCGGCTCGGCTAGCCGCTACTCCGGTCGCTCCCTACACGGGAGCGTGGATTGAAATAATGATGGATTAATTTATGTATGTACAAACCCATGTCGCTCCCTACACGGGAGCGTGGATTGAAATATCATCCTTCCCGTCTATCCAGTCGAATAAACTGTCGCTCCCTACACGGGAGCGTGGATTGAAATCTTCTGCTTAGCAAGCTGCATAGCCTGCCTTATAGTCGCTCCCTACACGGGAGCGTGGATTGAAATACGAAGGTTACCGGAAACGCAGACATGGATGCGGTCGCTCCCTACACGGGAGCGTGGATTGAAATAAAGATGTGCTTTTTTCCCGCATCCGGATAAGTCGTCGCTCCCTACACGGGAGCGTGGATTGAAATAGCGAACTGTCGACAAACTTAATGTTTTCCATTATGTCGCTCCCTACACGGGAGCGTGGATTGAAATTTTAAATCTGCTACGTAAGGCTAGCAGGTCATCGTCGCTCCCTACACGGGAGCGTGGATTGAAATAATGCTCTGCAGCAGGTAACGTCTGGAAACAGGAGTCGCTCCCTACACGGGAGCGTGGATTGAAATGCATTGATGACATCGAATGTCACAAAGTGGACTAGTCGCTCCCTACACGGGAGCGTGGATTGAAATATTCCGCGTTCTATCGTCGCAGGCGACTCCACGGGTCGCTCCCTACACGGGAGCGTGGATTGAAATCGTATCGGTTTTATACTTTTCCTGCAGGTCGGAAGTCGCTCCCTACACGGGAGCGTGGATTGAAATTTAATGAGTCAGCAAGTCATTTAGAAACTACTAAGTCGCTCCCTACACGGGAGCGTGGATTGAAATCGCCACTAAGTCTAAATCCATCAAAGTTTCCCGCGGTCGCTCCCTACACGGGAGCGTGGATTGAAATCTTGTCCCACTCGATTATTCTGCCAATCGAGTTGAGTCGCTCCCTACACGGGAGCGTGGATTGAAATATTTGAAATCGTCCGAACTTTCACATTTGTGAACAGTCGCTCCCTACACGGGAGCGTGGATTGAAATCGCCGTTATCTACTGCAAAAGACTTTGCTCCAAAAGTCGCTCCCTACACGGGAGCGTGGATTGAAATAAGAACTACTTTTTCATCTGGGAGAACAAAGTCGTCGCTCCCTACACGGGAGCGTGGATTGAAATAAATGGGCTTGTGAGTCTGGAGCGTATTTCGGAGTCGCTCCCTACACGGGAGCGTGGATTGAAATCCGCATCCGGATAAGTCTGTAGAAGGAAATCACGAGTCGCTCCCTACACGGGAGCGTGGATTGAAATTCCCTGCGCCGGGTGTACAAGCCAGTATTTACCCGGTCGCTCCCTACACGGGAGCGTGGATTGAAATATGGGCGACGAACTTATGGCAGCCAAAGACGCGAAGTCGCTCCCTACACGGGAGCGTGGATTGAAATATAACCGTAGTGAGCGTGTCGATGGCCGTACTGGGTCGCTCCCTACACGGGAGCGTGGATTGAAATATACACGCTTGACCGTAGATTGTCCTTGTAGCGGGTCGCTCCCTACACGGGAGCGTGGATTGAAATACAAATGCGGCAGCCTTACGGCGGTATGGCGTTGGTCGCTCCCTACACGGGAGCGTGGATTGAAATCACTTTTTCCGGGGAGAATTTTAAGTGGTACACCACGTCGCTCCCTACACGGGAGCGTGGATTGAAATATCTTCATAGGGTCATCAGCGCCGCGGAAAAGAATGTCGCTCCCTACACGGGAGCGTGGATTGAAATCAGAGCCACAGATAGTCGTTTGTGATTAAGCTCGGTCGCTCCCTACACGGGAGCGTGGATTGAAATAGAGCCGGGTGGGTGGATGTGGTACAGGCTCTAGTCGCTCCCTACACGGGAGCGTGGATTGAAATGACACCGGGAAGATTTGCCCCAACTGCGGCGAACAGTCGCTCCCTACACGGGAGCGTGGATTGAAATTATATTTATTATACATCTATTATATACTATATTGTCGCTCCCTACACGGGAGCGTGGATTGAAATTTGACACTCGGGTATGCGGCTTTATAAGCCCGTGTCGCTCCCTACACGGGAGCGTGGATTGAAATACTCGCCATCCCGTGTTATGGCCGATGTTGTCGGGTCGCTCCCTACACGGGAGCGTGGATTGAAATAACAACTGCAAGTGAAGGGGCTTAATCATGTATGGTCGCTCCCTACACGGGAGCGTGGATTGAAATTGAATTATTGAAAGACCATCATATGACACAAGCAGGTCGCTCCCTACACGGGAGCGTGGATTGAAATAAGTACTACTTTTTCATTTGGAAGAACAAAATCGTCGCTCCCTACACGGGAGCGTGGATTGAAATCTCCATGTCCATGCCGAGGTGTTGACTGATATCCGTCGCTCCCTACACGGGAGCGTGGATTGAAATTGTACCTGCACCGCAGGCTTATTTGTGGTTTCACTGTCGCTCCCTACACGGGAGCGTGGATTGAAATGCTGAATCATACAAAGTTCCTTGGCCATGTCGATAGTCGCTCCCTACACGGGAGCGTGGATTGAAATCACAGCAGCGGATGCACAGGTCCAGAAGCTGCAGGTCGCTCCCTACACGGGAGCGTGGATTGAAATCGCTATTGCAGATGTATCTATTGCAGGCAAAGGCGGTCGCTCCCTACACGGGAGCGTGGATTGAAATGAGTGCTCGCTCCCTGCCTGATGCTCACTGGGACCGTCGCTCCCTACACGGGAGCGTGGATTGAAATTTTACAACAACGACTGGGACTGGGCAACACGGCAGGTCGCTCCCTACACGGGAGCGTGGATTGAAATTGACCGCAACAGTGATGCCAAATTGTTCAAGCAGTCGCTCCCTACACGGGAGCGTGGATTGAAATATAATGAACACATTGCTCTGTAGTTAACTCAAAGTGTCGCTCCCTACACGGGAGCGTGGATTGAAATAGCAGGTAGTCCTTGACGGTGGAAAACGCGGATTCGTCGCTCCCTACACGGGAGCGTGGATTGAAATGGATACGTCGTTACGTTCGGCAACTTATATCGTGTCGCTCCCTACACGGGAGCGTGGATTGAAATAAATCGTTAGGAATGGTGGAATCTTGCATGATTGGTCGCTCCCTACACGGGAGCGTGGATTGAAATCCTGATTTTTTAGCAGGCCAGTCCAGCGCCATTTGTCGCTCCCTACACGGGAGCGTGGATTGAAATCATCTGTATCCCAGTTGGTACCGCAAAATTTGGCGGTCGCTCCCTACACGGGAGCGTGGATTGAAATCGCTGCATCCAGCTCTGCTGCGGCTGTTAGCAGGTCGCTCCCTACACGGGAGCGTGGATTGAAATATTGCGTAAATGCAACCACGCTTTAGAGATATAAGTCGCTCCCTACACGGGAGCGTGGATTGAAATTTCAGTGTATACAATCACGTTTGAAATTGGTAGTGTCGCTCCCTACACGGGAGCGTGGATTGAAATCACTTCCCGGAAAAAAATATTGCATACCAGCACGTCGCTCCCTACACGGGAGCGTGGATTGAAATCGGCAGTGATTTTCAGCTGCTCCAACTTAGCACCTGTCGCTCCCTACACGGGAGCGTGGATTGAAATTGATTCGTAATCAGCAGGTCGGCGGTTCGAGTCCGCGTCGCTCCCTACACGGGAGCGTGGATTGAAATCGAATATTTTGGGAAACGAGATAAGAATGAAGAAAGGTCGCTCCCTACACGGGAGCGTGGATTGAAATTTGAAAGCCAGCTGGGCAAAGAGATGCTGAACGAGTCGCTCCCTACACGGGAGCGTGGATTGAAATCGAATATTTTGGGAAACGAGATAAGAATGAAGAAAGGTCGCTCCCTACACGGGAGCGTGGATTGAAATTTGAAAGCCAGCTGGGCAAAGAGATGCTGAACGAGTCGCTCCCTACACGGGAGCGTGGATTGAAATAGTAGGCACTTGGAACGTGATGCCGTTCGACACGGGTCGCTCCCTACACGGGAGCGTGGATTGAAATTTCATAGGCAACGGTTTTATCTGGCGTGTAGGTGTCGCTCCCTACACGGGAGCGTGGATTGAAATCAAAATCTGCGGCAAGATTTCCGTAATCGAAAACGTCGCTCCCTACACGGGAGCGTGGATTGAAATCACTGCAGCCGGTCAAGTTCCGCCTCGTCAGCACGGTCGCTCCCTACACGGGAGCGTGGATTGAAATCGTTGCAGCCGGTCAAGTTCCGCCTCGTCAGCACGTCGCTCCCTACACGGGAGCGTGGATTGAAATTAGAGCCCGTTACACCCACGCAGTCAATCAGGTTGTCGCTCCCTACACGGGAGCGTGGATTGAAATTATGTATCAAATTAACAAGCGTGTGGCCGTCTGTAGTCGCTCCCTACACGGGAGCGTGGATTGAAATCAAAGCGTCCCTCAATATAATCGTGCAGATTGCAGTCGCTCCCTACACGGGAGCGTGGATTGAAATAGAAGCGGATTATTATGTAAATCATATTATTGAGGTCGCTCCCTACACGGGAGCGTGGATTGAAATAATCACTGTCCATACATGATTGATGAATTGCAGCTGTCGCTCCCTACACGGGAGCGTGGATTGAAATTTTGCTAGCTCGGTTAGCAACTCGTCGCACTACGTCGCTCCCTACACGGGAGCGTGGATTGAAATCCGTCTGTACTGTGGTTGCGGTGGCTCTTGCTTGTCGCTCCCTACACGGGAGCGTGGATTGAAATAAGCACCTTGCACACATCTGCAAGCACCCAAAGGTCGCTCCCTACACGGGAGCGTGGATTGAAATCAGAGGAAGCCATTTCCGATACATTAGAAGCGCGTCGCTCCCTACACGGGAGCGTGGATTGAAATTTCTGAGTCAATGACCCAGTTTCGCCCAATTTTTGTCGCTCCCTACACGGGAGCGTGGATTGAAATATTTGGGTTTCCAGCTTCTACAAGCGAAACAATTGTCGCTCCCTACACGGGAGCGTGGATTGAAATTTATGCACCGGGATACCCAGTACCATGACGTGCGGTCGCTCCCTACACGGGAGCGTGGATTGAAATGTCGGACCCGGACGAATGGCTGGAACAATTCGCCGTCGCTCCCTACACGGGAGCGTGGATTGAAATCGCTGCAGCCGGTCAAGCTCCGCCTCGTCATTGTGTCGCTCCCTACACGGGAGCGTGGATTGAAATAAGAATAACCGGTGCCATGTAAACGACAAATTCCGTCGCTCCCTACACGGGAGCGTGGATTGAAATCACCACATTATGCTGCTCCACATCAAAAATGAGTCGCTCCCTACACGGGAGCGTGGATTGAAATAGATATGGTTCGACGGAATCAAAGACATTCTCGGGTCGCTCCCTACACGGGAGCGTGGATTGAAATCTGCTGGAAGCAGGCATTCTCCTTCGGACTCGCAGTCGCTCCCTACACGGGAGCGTGGATTGAAATTGAATATTACGGGCATGGGTAAAGACCAACCCTAGTCGCTCCCTACACGGGAGCGTGGATTGAAATAGTGGTGGACAGCAATTCGCGCAAAACTGCGAACAGTCGCTCCCTACACGGGAGCGTGGATTGAAATCTGCAGGCAAATTACCTTACCGCAAAGGACATAAGTCGCTCCCTACACGGGAGCGTGGATTGAAATTGGAATTGAGGAAATTAAAGCGGCGCTGGCCTCAAGTCGCTCCCTACACGGGAGCGTGGATTGAAATCGCTGGTACGCCGTGCTTGTCTGAATCAATGTTGTCGCTCCCTACACGGGAGCGTGGATTGAAATTGAGGGAGCTGGTAACATGGACGCAGTAGCTGAGCGTCGCTCCCTACACGGGAGCGTGGATTGAAATTTCGCAGAACCGTTTTTGTTTGTTTGTCATGTACGTCGCTCCCTACACGGGAGCGTGGATTGAAATTGCGGCACCGTCAAGTATGTGCTGTGATGTTCCACCGTCGCTCCCTACACGGGAGCGTGGATTGAAATCGTCACGGTATCGCACAGCACGCTCAACAGAGCATGTCGCTCCCTACACGGGAGCGTGGATTGAAATCCTTGTCACGAAAGACGAAGTCAATGTTGGCAAGCGTCGCTCCCTACACGGGAGCGTGGATTGAAATAAAGTTGGAGATATCTATGATAATCGTGGAAAAGCGTCGCTCCCTACACGGGAGCGTGGATTGAAATCTCCAACCCCCTTGCAAATACGCTACTTGCCATAAGTCGCTCCCTACACGGGAGCGTGGATTGAAATTTAAAGGAATTATTGAAGCTATCGAGTCCAGCAAGTCGCTCCCTACACGGGAGCGTGGATTGAAATCGCGAGGGGACCGCGGACGGACAGCGTCTGCAGGTCGCTCCCTACACGGGAGCGTGGATTGAAATAAGGTTGGAGATATCTATGATAATCGTGGAAAAGTCGCTCCCTACACGGGAGCGTGGATTGAAATAACGAGTCGCTACAAGGCCACCCATTTGAGCCGGTCGCTCCCTACACGGGAGCGTGGATTGAAATTTCTAATTCTCCTGGTGCATAATCATCTCCGGAAGTCGCTCCCTACACGGGAGCGTGGATTGAAATCACCCGTCTTGTTTCCGCGCGTCCGTCCACGTCCTGTCGCTCCCTACACGGGAGCGTGGATTGAAATATCTACGAACTGGACAGCCGGAAGGAATGGGTCGGTCGCTCCCTACACGGGAGCGTGGATTGAAATCCGCAATACACACGTGCTATTTATAAGAGATATTGTCGCTCCCTACACGGGAGCGTGGATTGAAATAAAAGAAAGTAAATGGCTTGTCAAAAGTCAGATGTCGCTCCCTACACGGGAGCGTGGATTGAAATCATATTATCCTGCACGATTTTTCCCAGTCCGCCAGTCGCTCCCTACACGGGAGCGTGGATTGAAATAGCGTACCCACATGGGTGGGGATGCAGTGGAAACAGTCGCTCCCTACACGGGAGCGTGGATTGAAATTTATCCGCAAGGTCTCTTAAAATGCCAGCCCATTGTCGCTCCCTACACGGGAGCGTGGATTGAAATCAAGATGGGCAAGCGTTGACAGTCCAAGAAATTTGTCGCTCCCTACACGGGAGCGTGGATTGAAATAATGCAACGCAAGTTGGCTTGGAACGTACAGCAGGTCGCTCCCTACACGGGAGCGTGGATTGAAATACCTGCGTAAGTACTACATCCGCTGTATTGCGCCGTCGCTCCCTACACGGGAGCGTGGATTGAAATTGTAAGGCTGGATGACGTGTTTCAAGACATTGTAGTCGCTCCCTACACGGGAGCGTGGATTGAAATAAACAACCGGACGGCAGAATGACGCTTTCTCTGGTCGCTCCCTACACGGGAGCGTGGATTGAAATCAGAACTCGCAATGCTACACCACATCAAAAATGGTCGCTCCCTACACGGGAGCGTGGATTGAAATTTCATGGGGAATCGACAGAAAAGCAAGCCATGGCTGGTCGCTCCCTACACGGGAGCGTGGATTGAAATAGAATATCGAACATCTGGAACAGCTTTGCCATGACGTCGCTCCCTACACGGGAGCGTGGATTGAAATGCCATCAGCACCAGTTCCAACCACTTTGCCCCACAGTCGCTCCCTACACGGGAGCGTGGATTGAAATATGTTTATATTTCCTCCTATATATTTTTTGGCAGGTCGCTCCCTACACGGGAGCGTGGATTGAAATTTTTCCTCCTATTCGTTTGTTGAAAGCCGTGGCAAAGGTCGCTCCCTACACGGGAGCGTGGATTGAAATCGGCCCAATGCCGCGATAGGCGGTTTTGCAAATGGTCGCTCCCTACACGGGAGCGTGGATTGAAATAACCCTCTATTGGTATATCCGGGGCAAGCCGCTAGTCGCTCCCTACACGGGAGCGTGGATTGAAATAATTTACTTTTCTGCCTTGCTACCTTTGCTGCTGTCGCTCCCTACACGGGAGCGTGGATTGAAATGCAGATGGGGCCGACGCAAAAGGCGCTGGAGCAACTGTCGCTCCCTACACGGGAGCGTGGATTGAAATCGGCTGGACCGACGCATCCTCAATCTGTACCCCGTGTCGCTCCCTACACGGGAGCGTGGATTGAAATATTGATTATATTATACCATACTGTCTACTAATAGGTCGCTCCCTACACGGGAGCGTGGATTGAAATATGGTATGAGCAAGGTGCCGGATATGAGTTCCGAGTCGCTCCCTACACGGGAGCGTGGATTGAAATAAAGTAAGGTGGACGAGAGTTCATTTCAGTCCACCGTCGCTCCCTACACGGGAGCGTGGATTGAAATCGCCCGGAAGACTATGTTTTCAACACGAACTATGTCGCTCCCTACACGGGAGCGTGGATTGAAATCGGCTCGATGCTTTCGACGTAGTACCGGATTTTCGTCGCTCCCTACACGGGAGCGTGGATTGAAATTGGGTCTACATTTTCAGGAACCTCGTTTGCCGAAGTCGCTCCCTACACGGGAGCGTGGATTGAAATACAGTACATCAGACAGACGGCTGAAACAGAACATGTCGCTCCCTACACGGGAGCGTGGATTGAAATACAGCTGTACGGTAAATATCGTTCGGCAGACTTAGTCGCTCCCTACACGGGAGCGTGGATTGAAATAGCAAGTTTTACGGCTACTGCTACAGATGGAGCTAGTCGCTCCCTACACGGGAGCGTGGATTGAAATCTGTTGCGCTGCCACTGCCTGTGCTTTGCGCTGATGTCGCTCCCTACACGGGAGCGTGGATTGAAATAAAGTGTAAAAGTGTGTGAAATTTATATCAAGTGGTCGCTCCCTACACGGGAGCGTGGATTGAAATTTTTAATAGTTCAATCTGTTTATTGATGATATTGTCGCTCCCTACACGGGAGCGTGGATTGAAATGATACTACTTTTGACATTGACTTTTTCCTCCTTGTCGCTCCCTACACGGGAGCGTGGATTGAAATCGCACGGACTCTTTGCTATCACCAGATAATGGTGTCGCTCCCTACACGGGAGCGTGGATTGAAATAAACTTTGCAATTCGGTGCTCGCCGCCGATACCGGTCGCTCCCTACACGGGAGCGTGGATTGAAATAATCAATCCTTCCCACACAGCAAGTTCAGTCAGGGTCGCTCCCTACACGGGAGCGTGGATTGAAATCGGCTTTTTTAAACCGGCGAATTAAATTTTATAGTCGCTCCCTACACGGGAGCGTGGATTGAAATCGGGTGGAGATGTTATAGTGCGTCGTTTGGACACTGTCGCTCCCTACACGGGAGCGTGGATTGAAATATGGCCGCAAGTCTGTGGGAGCTTCAGCGGGACAGTCGCTCCCTACACGGGAGCGTGGATTGAAATAATGATGTTTACGGATTGATTCAAAACGATACTGCGTCGCTCCCTACACGGGAGCGTGGATTGAAATGCTGGCAGGCTGTGCGCCCCAACGTTTCGCAGATGTCGCTCCCTACACGGGAGCGTGGATTGAAATGCAGACGATAGGCGCATTCCGGACGGCGGCCAATGTCGCTCCCTACACGGGAGCGTGGATTGAAATCCGGTCAATCTTCGTGACGCGGCCGAGAGCACCAAGTCGCTCCCTACACGGGAGCGTGGATTGAAATTATATTTATTATACATCTATATCGGTGTATTGTCGTCGCTCCCTACACGGGAGCGTGGATTGAAATTGGCACAGTGGATAAGTCTATGCCCAACAGTGACGGTCGCTCCCTACACGGGAGCGTGGATTGAAATCCGGTCAATCTTCGTGACGCGGCCGAGAGCACCAAGTCGCTCCCTACACGGGAGCGTGGATTGAAATTATATTTATTATACATCTATATCGGTGTATTGTCGTCGCTCCCTACACGGGAGCGTGGATTGAAATTGGCACAGTGGATAAGTCTATGCCCAACAGTGACGGTCGCTCCCTACACGGGAGCGTGGATTGAAATATGCCGGACCTGGCGCATGGCTGGCGGTCATGGCGTCGCTCCCTACACGGGAGCGTGGATTGAAATACCATGTACCAAAACCACCAATGCGGGAGCCAGACGTCGCTCCCTACACGGGAGCGTGGATTGAAATCAGACCATACCCAACCAAACCAGCCGGCCACTGCGTCGCTCCCTACACGGGAGCGTGGATTGAAATTGCCTTTTATCTACGAGCTGGACAGCCGAAAAGAAGTCGCTCCCTACACGGGAGCGTGGATTGAAATTTAGCATCAAAAGCGGCTGTGTCTTCCGGAGAACGGTCGCTCCCTACACGGGAGCGTGGATTGAAATCATTTGCAAGTCCGTCAATCAATGCTTGACGCTCGTCGCTCCCTACACGGGAGCGTGGATTGAAATCCGATACATTAGAAGCGCTGGGCGGCGAGCTAGAGTCGCTCCCTACACGGGAGCGTGGATTGAAATTTCGCTATGATGATGGGCCACAAAAGGGGCAGAGTCGCTCCCTACACGGGAGCGTGGATTGAAATATGAAATTCATTGGCATGGTGGATTCGCAGAAACAGGTCGCTCCCTACACGGGAGCGTGGATTGAAATATCAGCATATCGCCGCTGGTGGGCTCTGTGGAAGTCGCTCCCTACACGGGAGCGTGGATTGAAATTGCGGTGGCTATACTGCGCGGGCTTATCAATTTGGTCGCTCCCTACACGGGAGCGTGGATTGAAATCACTTTTGGTCTCCCCATTGTGCTTGACTACGATGTCGCTCCCTACACGGGAGCGTGGATTGAAATGTGAAGCGACTCTGGCATCTGCAACTTCGCCGTGTCGCTCCCTACACGGGAGCGTGGATTGAAATCGACGCCGGCCGGAACGGTATGAAGCCCGACTGTGTCGCTCCCTACACGGGAGCGTGGATTGAAATGGCCCGGCTGGATGACGTGTTTCAAGGTATCATAGTCGCTCCCTACACGGGAGCGTGGATTGAAATAAGCGGGATATTTTTAAGGACCTCGGCGCTCTCCAGGTCGCTCCCTACACGGGAGCGTGGATTGAAATTTATCCAGCTTTCAGGACAGTCGCTCAATTCGGAGTCGCTCCCTACACGGGAGCGTGGATTGAAATATTTTCAGCCTGTCGCAATATTATACGTTCAGCGTCGCTCCCTACACGGGAGCGTGGATTGAAATAATGCAATGCAGGTTGAAAAACAGCTCGGTATGGGGTCGCTCCCTACACGGGAGCGTGGATTGAAATTGCGCTGTAGTATTACTTGTCCCGCTTCCGCGCGGTCGCTCCCTACACGGGAGCGTGGATTGAAATTAATCTTAATGAGTCGGGTGGGCGGGTTGGTACAGTCGCTCCCTACACGGGAGCGTGGATTGAAATATCCTGCTAACCTCCTGTTTAAAATCTGACTTGCGTCGCTCCCTACACGGGAGCGTGGATTGAAATGATTGTTGTTTTTCGGAGTCCCCTCATAAGCTCTAGTCGCTCCCTACACGGGAGCGTGGATTGAAATAATCCCGTATGGGCAGCTGTAATATTTCTCTGGCGTCGCTCCCTACACGGGAGCGTGGATTGAAATCACTGCCGGAATCTCCGAGAATTAAAACGGATATGGTCGCTCCCTACACGGGAGCGTGGATTGAAATCCGATACATTAGAAGCGCTGGGCGGCGAGCTAGAGTCGCTCCCTACACGGGAGCGTGGATTGAAATTGCAAAAGAATCGTCATGTAATTCATCTTTTAACACGGTCGCTCCCTACACGGGAGCGTGGATTGAAATACCCGTGTAACAGGAAAATTGATGAAGGACCCCAGTCGCTCCCTACACGGGAGCGTGGATTGAAATACGAACTCCAGCGCGATATCAACGCTGCCGGATAGTCGCTCCCTACACGGGAGCGTGGATTGAAATACAAGAAGCTCGCTTGGGACTTAGACCATCCCGGCGTCGCTCCCTACACGGGAGCGTGGATTGAAATCGACACGCAGAAAAAGACCGCGGGCAATATCACGGTCGCTCCCTACACGGGAGCGTGGATTGAAATTTATGCCTAAAATTGGAAAGGATGAGCGGCATGCTGTCGCTCCCTACACGGGAGCGTGGATTGAAATATGCCGAATTGCTTTTTGCTGCTGGTAAAAATCGTCGCTCCCTACACGGGAGCGTGGATTGAAATCTTGCTTTGCCACATATACCGCCGTTTTGCAGATGTCGCTCCCTACACGGGAGCGTGGATTGAAATACCTTGACCGGTCATTATCCAATCATAGTCTACAGTCGCTCCCTACACGGGAGCGTGGATTGAAATAGTCCTATCAGCAGGAACTGGGCAGCTATAAGCAGTCGCTCCCTACACGGGAGCGTGGATTGAAATCGCCGAGACTGCGCCGGATGGACAGAATGTTGACGGTCGCTCCCTACACGGGAGCGTGGATTGAAATATGACGGCGATTTTGCTGTTACCGCAGGCGAAAAGTCGCTCCCTACACGGGAGCGTGGATTGAAATCATATGGGGAAATCCAGATCATCAGGGCAATGCAGTCGCTCCCTACACGGGAGCGTGGATTGAAATATCATAAAACGGATCTTGAAAAAGCTGATGCGAGTCGCTCCCTACACGGGAGCGTGGATTGAAATTTGTAATCTTTGTGGAACTCCGTAATTATTTGTGGTCGCTCCCTACACGGGAGCGTGGATTGAAATTGCCTCGTCATTGTTGTCACGCCGTGGCTTTGCCAGGTCGCTCCCTACACGGGAGCGTGGATTGAAATTGTCTGGAACATGACGCGATCCACCAGTTTCAGCGTCGCTCCCTACACGGGAGCGTGGATTGAAATCGCTGCAGTCGGTCAAGTTCTGCCTCGTCATTGTGTCGCTCCCTACACGGGAGCGTGGATTGAAATATTCCGGCATCATAAATCGCATCAACCTGCGCCGGTCGCTCCCTACACGGGAGCGTGGATTGAAATTGATTTAGGCTCATAAATTTTATTACAGCCTTTGGTCGCTCCCTACACGGGAGCGTGGATTGAAATAGTTTGTAACGAATGGAAAGCAGATTTTATGAACGTCGCTCCCTACACGGGAGCGTGGATTGAAATCCCGCTCTATCAAATCGGAACCCTTCGCTAATAACCGTCGCTCCCTACACGGGAGCGTGGATTGAAATACGAAAAATATATCGGAGGTGGGACAGAACCAACGTCGCTCCCTACACGGGAGCGTGGATTGAAATACGGCCTGTATATAGAACTTAAGACGCCAAAAGGGTCGCTCCCTACACGGGAGCGTGGATTGAAATATGGCGTCGCGCATGACGATAAAACGCTGTCTGAGGTCGCTCCCTACACGGGAGCGTGGATTGAAATCCCGCTCTATCAAATCGGAACCCTTCGCTAATAACCGTCGCTCCCTACACGGGAGCGTGGATTGAAATTATGTATTCAACAGGCACAATCCATCTCCCACAAGTCGCTCCCTACACGGGAGCGTGGATTGAAATATCTGTGCAAGAAGCAAATCCACATTGTGCGCGGAGTCGCTCCCTACACGGGAGCGTGGATTGAAATTGCGCCACAATGTCTTTGTAATTCGTTCCAGTACGTCGCTCCCTACACGGGAGCGTGGATTGAAATATTACCGCAATTGTTGGAGGAGGCCTCCTTGCTGTCGCTCCCTACACGGGAGCGTGGATTGAAATATTACCGCAATTGTTGGAGGAGGCCTCCTTGCTGTCGCTCCCTACACGGGAGCGTGGATTGAAATTCTTGCGGCTGTTGTGGCGCTAAACTGGGGTAAGTCGCTCCCTACACGGGAGCGTGGATTGAAATTGCATCACTGCGTGCGGTTTCTGCCGTTGCAATAGGTCGCTCCCTACACGGGAGCGTGGATTGAAATCAAATATTACGGGCATGAGTAAAGACCAATCCGTCGCTCCCTACACGGGAGCGTGGATTGAAATAGCAGTGCCATTGCTTTGCTCAACAAACTTCTTGGTCGCTCCCTACACGGGAGCGTGGATTGAAATTGCATCACTGCGTGCGGTTTCTGCCGTTGCAATAGGTCGCTCCCTACACGGGAGCGTGGATTGAAATCAAATATTACGGGCATGAGTAAAGACCAATCCGTCGCTCCCTACACGGGAGCGTGGATTGAAATAGCAGTGCCATTGCTTTGCTCAACAAACTTCTTGGTCGCTCCCTACACGGGAGCGTGGATTGAAATAATGATGGCAAAACGGCTGGTCAGACAGCAGGCGGGTCGCTCCCTACACGGGAGCGTGGATTGAAATTTTGAGCGGTGCCATCTTTGCGTCCAAGGCGTCAAGGTCGCTCCCTACACGGGAGCGTGGATTGAAATACTCTCTGAGATTGGCAATACCGCTGCCGCCATCCGTCGCTCCCTACACGGGAGCGTGGATTGAAATATTTGTGGCTAAGTCTATTGCAGAGGGATTCCAGTCGCTCCCTACACGGGAGCGTGGATTGAAATCACCAATAAGGCACAGGGAAACCTCAAAAAGCTGGTCGCTCCCTACACGGGAGCGTGGATTGAAATATCCCGCTGGGCGTTGCCCTTATCGGAATTGGGGGTCGCTCCCTACACGGGAGCGTGGATTGAAATAAAGTAAGGTGGATGAGAGCTCTGTCCGAAGCAGTCGCTCCCTACACGGGAGCGTGGATTGAAATACTTTGTACGGCCCCATCTTTACTGGGCATAGATTGTCGCTCCCTACACGGGAGCGTGGATTGAAATAATGATATAAGTATAATCACCAACAGGAAGTGAACGTCGCTCCCTACACGGGAGCGTGGATTGAAATCGGCCAGTCCGGCCGAAACAAAAGTACTGGAACGGTCGCTCCCTACACGGGAGCGTGGATTGAAATTATTTGTTATCGTGGTGTTGAAAACTTTTGGGGGTCGCTCCCTACACGGGAGCGTGGATTGAAATCGAAAAAGTCAGCGGAAAAGTGTTGCAATGGCTGGTCGCTCCCTACACGGGAGCGTGGATTGAAATCAATGTGAAAGGATATAAAGCATCATTCAGGACAGTCGCTCCCTACACGGGAGCGTGGATTGAAATCAGCTCGACCGAATCGATGTAGACGAATCCAATGTCGCTCCCTACACGGGAGCGTGGATTGAAATTGTAAAATGCAACTATCTGACTGAGTTTGTACTTGTCGCTCCCTACACGGGAGCGTGGATTGAAATAGCTCCATGGCTTTGGCACGAATGAGCCGGTAAGTCGCTCCCTACACGGGAGCGTGGATTGAAATCAATGCCTGCATCAATGTTTCCTGCGTGTCTGCTGTCGCTCCCTACACGGGAGCGTGGATTGAAATCATATATCGTAGGGGATTTTGTCCTTGTGGACGCGGTCGCTCCCTACACGGGAGCGTGGATTGAAATTATATCTGATACGGCTAAAGCAGAAATTAAAGCAGGTCGCTCCCTACACGGGAGCGTGGATTGAAATTCCGTATTTATATCCCAATTCTTTGATTGCATCGTCGCTCCCTACACGGGAGCGTGGATTGAAATCTATTTGAAAGTACCGTTTAAGGTACTTCCGGTGGTCGCTCCCTACACGGGAGCGTGGATTGAAATACCTGTGCGGGAACACAGACAGAAGGGTATACAAGTCGCTCCCTACACGGGAGCGTGGATTGAAATGTTGTTACACTAGTTACGCCTTAGTTACACGCTGGGTCGCTCCCTACACGGGAGCGTGGATTGAAATAGACATTCGTATGACCGCTGAAATTTATACGCACGTCGCTCCCTACACGGGAGCGTGGATTGAAATGATATTCAAGGCGATTATCAACACCAGAGAGACCGGTCGCTCCCTACACGGGAGCGTGGATTGAAATTTGTCGGGCATAGCGCAAAACGCCTCTAGAATAGGTCGCTCCCTACACGGGAGCGTGGATTGAAATACGACGGCGTGGGCCGGGCCGTAACACAGCATGAGTCGCTCCCTACACGGGAGCGTGGATTGAAATGCAATCGCTGATTACCGATACCCGGCTGGATAAAGTCGCTCCCTACACGGGAGCGTGGATTGAAATAAAATTCGGCGCTGACAAACATAAAGATCATGGAGGTCGCTCCCTACACGGGAGCGTGGATTGAAATAAGGATGCCATGCTTCAGTGCGGGCACAGGCCGGGTCGCTCCCTACACGGGAGCGTGGATTGAAATCCATGCGCGCAAACCAAGATATTCGCAAATATGCGTCGCTCCCTACACGGGAGCGTGGATTGAAATTGTGGTGTAATGTACTGCTTGTGGTGAGCTATCGTCGCTCCCTACACGGGAGCGTGGATTGAAATGTAAGCGCCCCTGAATCCAATAAAGATTTTAATTGTCGCTCCCTACACGGGAGCGTGGATTGAAATTGCAACTTATGGTGTCATATGGCATGAAACACTAGTCGCTCCCTACACGGGAGCGTGGATTGAAATTATGTGTTGCACCAGTGGCACAGTGCCCAATTTGTCGCTCCCTACACGGGAGCGTGGATTGAAATCACAACTGGTGATGCGACCATAAATACAGCAAATGTCGCTCCCTACACGGGAGCGTGGATTGAAATATATCCAAGAGCTATAGCCCCCGCAACCATCATTGGTCGCTCCCTACACGGGAGCGTGGATTGAAATGGTCACTGTAGAGCAATTGGAAACTACCAACATTGAGGACACATCAAGGCACTACATTGACGGTCAGTTTGACTGTAAGTATGCTGAAATGCACCAATGCCCGCACGTCAATGATTGCCCCGTAGCTCATCTACAGAAATAACCTTTTTGTCAGCCCTTTCGGCACCAGCCGGATCGGCTGAATTTTTTTGAAGCTTTTCAAGAAATTCTCGCACGGGTTTCGGAAAGCGGAATGCGCAATGTTCGGTTAAAGTCATATCAGTACCATCCAAATGCAATGTTACGATTGGAATTTCCCCTGCTTTTTGTGAAACTGAATAATCAAGGACCAAGTTTGAAATGTCCTGCCCGTCTACAACTAACTTGGAGAAGGGATTGTGGGCCGCTGTAATTTCAATTTTATGCATATCCATCCTTCTTTCTTAATTTGAGCATAAAAATACCGCCATGCTATTTCAGTAGGCGGTATTTATTCAGGAATATGGTTTGGACACTTCAAACAAATTTGCTTAAAGTTTTCCTTTTGGGTTGCTTCCTTTGGTGCTGTATCTTCGGGAGCATTGTCCTCAGCAACCATCGCAATGTCAAAACATTTTCCATCGCCGTCAATTTCCCGGTTTAGAATGGGGCACATTACCTTCCGCATATTTCTTTATCACCTCACAGATTTTTTTAGGTTCACCCTTAAATTGTTCCGCCGAATAAGCGGTTCTTATATAATTGCCTTGTACGTTCACATAAGCAGCGCCAATTTCAGAGTAATAGTTTTCATATTGGCCTTGCCATCTGGTAATCGAAATACGAGCCTGTTTAATAAATTCTTTGGCTTCTTCATCCGTAACATTGTGCTCTCGTTCCCTGTTAATATGCCCATTGTCAAAGCCTGATTTTGTAATATCAATAGCTTTTACTGGAATATGAATATTACCCTTAATGCCAAGCCCTTTTAGTTCCGAGGCCATATCAAAAGCTTTTCTATCCGCGTCAGGATTTTCAAGCCGATATTTATAAAATGCCTTTGCCCGGTTCCATTTCTCAGGCTCATTATACTTCCATTGCTGCAATTCCGCAAGGTCTTTCGGGGCGTCTTTGCCAAGGGCTTTTCTCAGGTTTTTCAGTTGCGCCGTATCGGCCTTCCGGTTCCAGTATTTCTTTTGCGCTGTTTCAAGGCTGTCCGCGCCATATTTCTCACTGATATCTTTGCGCCATTTTTCATAGGTCATATCCGCCGGCACTGTGTAGTTCTTACCAGTCTCCGGGTTACGGGCTGTACGTTCTCCGTCAGGCTCTGTGCCCGGAATGACCGGCGCAATCGTGCAGCGGTCATTCGGGTGCATTGGGGGAAAATTGACACCGGTTTTGGCCTCAGCCACTTTAAAAACTTTCAGGTCAAGTGCGCCACAAACAGCACAGGTGCGGGCGTCCAAGGTAGCAAGGTACGTGTATTCTTTGACACCCATTGCCTTGTAGGACTCAAGCGCCGCATCATTGTGCATCCGATTGACTTCTGTCCGGATGAGCCGGGTGGCAACGTAAGAGCCAACGTCCATTAAGTCGGATAATTCCGCCGTCATCTGCTGGATGGATTTTCCTGCCGTGACGCCAGCGTCGATCATCTTTCCGCCTTCCGACGCCAGCACATCGCGGTTCTTCCAAACGCGGGAGGAATAGTTTTCACCCTTCCACGGATTTTGTATAGCTTGTTGCACAACCTCCTGGGAAAGCGGTACAACCGGTGTACCCGGAAGTTCGGGCAGTGCATCATACATTGTCTTGTAATAGGAATCGTCGTAGGCTTTCACAAGCTGCCGGGAGCCGGCCTTTTCTTCCTGCGCGGCCAGCTTGTCGAGTTCCGCTTCAATCGCCCTGCGCGCGGCCTGCAGGCGGCTGATACGGTACCCGTAAGCCGGGGCGTTCAGCTTTGCCAGTACTGCCGCATCTCCGGTTTCTTCATACCGTTTGCGAAGTTCGGCAAGCAGTTCGGCGGTTTCCTGTACGGACATCAGTTCACGGGCTTCCTGCTCACTTATACCCGTATACTTCCGGAAGTTCTGAAAAATCCGGTCAATCATTTTGACGAGCTCTTTATCAGCATCGCCATACATAGCAGCAAGGCGCTTCAAGGTGTCGGCAGTGCCATCGTGGGCTTCCGCTTCGCGCTGCAGGGAACGGAACACCCAATATTCATCGGTACGCATCAGGCATCACCACCGGGAGACTGATTCTGGCCGGGCGGCACGTCATTGTTTCCAAACATTTGGCTGCGCCGTTCATCCTGCTTTGCCTGCTGCGCTTCGAGGTCTTTGTCGCTCCCTACACGGGAGCGTGGATTGAAATAAAAGGACTTGTCCAGTGGTTTAGGCCGAGGATAGTCGCTCCCTACACGGGAGCGTGGATTGAAATCAGCACGGCTTGAATATCCTGAATGCTCTGTTTGTCGCTCCCTACACGGGAGCGTGGATTGAAATTTATACGCCGGTTTGATTAGAAGGAGTGATCAGTGTCGCTCCCTACACGGGAGCGTGGATTGAAATACGCGTGGCATTTTGTTGGTGGTATAAATAAGCGTGTCGCTCCCTACACGGGAGCGTGGATTGAAATAAAACAAAGTCGCTTTTCCAGCCGCCGAGCTGCAGTCGCTCCCTACACGGGAGCGTGGATTGAAATCTTATAACCTCGGAGCAAATGCATATGGTTCCAACGTCGCTCCCTACACGGGAGCGTGGATTGAAATGTGCACAGTCATAATGCCGTCGAGCTTGTCTAGTTGTCGCTCCCTACACGGGAGCGTGGATTGAAATACACAGGGAGGCGATACCGGATAACCGCCGCAGGGTCGCTCCCTACACGGGAGCGTGGATTGAAATCTCCTCCCAATCAGCTAACGGGGCTTTAATCCGGTCGCTCCCTACACGGGAGCGTGGATTGAAATACGACTACGAAGAGGAAATAAAAAAAGCAGAATCAGGTCGCTCCCTACACGGGAGCGTGGATTGAAATTCAACCGGCTAAAAAAGTGGGTTGACAAAACTTTGTCGCTCCCTACACGGGAGCGTTACAAGTTCACTATACCACTACACACCGGGGCAAGTTTATTTGAAGCGTGGCTTGCCGTTTGTCCGGCGATTAGATTCGGATGTAATACGTAGTTTTTTTCCTCAGACAGGGCAATACATCAATCCGGAAGCAGAGCGTTTGTTCTTCTATGAGGACGATTGTATTTTTCTAAGATGGCATTAAGAACGTTTTGCGTATCAATCCAATCCTTGGGGCTGATATACCCTTCGTGCCTGCCCACAGAAACAATCCATTCTGTTATAGGCTTTCGAGATAAAAGCTGAGAAAAATCTCGGATTAAAGAATGTGGAGTTTTCATCTTCAACTTTCATTTGGTCTGTTTTATTGTGAGAGGATAAGCCCTGCTTTCCGTCAAATTTCTCCTGTTCGCCAAAGATGTTCCTGCCATGCTCCAAACTGCGGTTGAAGCTGCGCGGGGACTTTATTCTTATGTTCCCACAATTTGTATTCAGTAATGTTGACTTTCCGGAACTGGAGGGACCAAGCAGGACGCAGATGCTTCCTTTATCATCCCGCAGGTTATTCCGCACAGTACCTCCGTACAATTTCCGCCATCGCCAAAGGATTTATGAAGTTCGATTAATTCAAGATACATGACCTTTTCCGCTTTCTTCCTATTTAATTCGGTCACACATTTCTTCCAGATGTTCCGGCTCTACCTCTGCCATAAGCGCACAAGCAGCAGAACCCACATCGGATTCATCTGGTAATAACACTCGGAGATAACTGCACAGAACCTCATAGTATTTACTGTATTTTCGTGCAAGTTCCCGCCCAGTATCCGTAAAAGAAACGGCACCGTATAAATCTTTGCGTACCAGTTTCATCTCCTTTAGCGTATCTATCATAGCGTGGACACTCGGTTTTGTGATACCAAGTGCTTCCGCAATTCGTACACAGCGTGTGCCGGAACCATCCGAATTGAGTGCATACAGTGCCAGCAAGTATTTGATATTTGAGGCAGTTAATATTTGTTTCCGGTTAGTCATCGCTTACCTCCTGCTAAAAGATAAGGGAGGCACAGTGTGTTTTCTGCGTCTCCCCTAGTAACATCATTGCTTGTGGCAGGAGCCGCCCATCGGACAATGCCCGCAATTGCCGCCACAGGTGGATTTGCCTTTCTTTTTATCTCTTCTCATGACAACAATAATTCCGATTACGATAACGACAAGCGCAAGAGAAATAAGAATTGTTGCGATATTTGCACTAAGCCATGTGAGCATTTCAATCGACTCCTTTCAAGAGTATCATTTGTTTTATTTTACTTTCACTTTTGCAGTTAATTTCGTGGCTTCTTTATACGGACGAACCAGCATATAAATCATACCTGCGAGAAATGCAAAGGCGAAGATTAAGCCAACTACATTCACATTGCCTGTGAACATACCGCCGAACTGATTGATCATCAGTGCAATTACATAAGCAAATCCGCACTGATAAGCAATGGCAAACCATGTCCACTTGGCGCTATTCATCTCATGCTTAATTGCACCGATAGCCGCAAAGCAAGGAGCGCACAAAAGGTTGAACACAAGGAATGAGTATGCACTGATACCGGTGAATACGCTGCCAAGTGTTGCATACACATTGCCGGAAGCACCGTAGAGGATACCCATGGTGCCGACAATATTCTCTTTGGCAACAAGGCCGGTAATGGAAGCGACAGCCGCTTCCCAAGTTCCCCAACCGAGAGGCTTGAATATCCATGCGATGGCTCCGCCGATAGCTGCAAGAATGGAAGAATTGATTTCATCCTCTGCAAGCATACGGAAGGTTCCGTCAACAAATCCGAAGTAAGTGGTAAACCAAACAACGATGGTGGAGAGAAGAATGATTGTTCCGGCTTTCTTGATGAAAGACCAGCCGCGTTCCCACATGGAGCGAAGCACATTCTTGACAGTCGGCCAGTGATAAGCAGGAAGCTCCATAACGAAGGGAGCCGGTTCTCCGGAGAACATTTTCGTCTTTTTCAGAATAATGCCGGAGATAACAATTGCCGCCATGCCGATAAAGTATGCCGATGTGGAGACAATTGCGGAACCGCCGAACAGTGCGCCTGCAATCATAGCGATAAACGGAACCTTTGCACCGCAAGGGATAAAAGTGGTAGTCATAATCGTCATACGGCGGTCACGCTCGTTTTCAATTGTACGGGATGCCATGACGCCGGGAACGCCGCAGCCCACGCCGATGAGCATCGGAATAAAGGATTTACCCGAAAGCCCAAACTTACGGAACACACGGTCAAGAACAAAGGCGATACGGGACATATAGCCGCAGGCTTCAAGGAATGCAAGCAAGAGGAATAGAACGAGCATCTGCGGAACGAAACCCAGCACCGCACCGACACCGGCGACGATACCGTCATTGATGAGTCCTGAAAGCCAATCCGCTGCACCCGCAGCTTCCAGTCCGTTACCAACCAAAACAGGGATACCGGGAACCCATACACCATAAGTGGATGTATCAGGTGCGCCATAGGATTCTTTATAATTGGTATTCAGATAAGCGGCAACCGCATTTTTCAAATCCGTTTTTGTCGTATTCGGGTGGTCGGTTGCTTCAAGAGTTTCTTCGTTCTCTGTCTGGTAGGTTACGCTTGCATTTGAAGGAGTTTCGCTTACAAGCTGTTCAAGTGCCGATTTAGCAACCGCTTCATCATAATTTTCAGATTTCGTATCTATGGCAGCTGAGATGTTCTTATCACCGTATTTAGCGACAAATCCTTTAATGATCTGATCGCTGTCACCGTAGGTGTCGGCGGCTTCACTATATGTGCTGGAGCCAATGCCAAACAGGTGCCAGCCGTCACCGAACACGCCGTCATTCATCCAGTCAGTTGCAGCCGTACCGACAGAAACCATGGAAATATAGTAAACAAGGAACATCACGGCTGCAAAAATAGGAAGTCCAAGCCAACGGTTTGTTACAACACGGTCAATCTTGTCGGAAGTTGAAAGCTTACCGACATTCTTCTTTTTATAGCAGGCTTTGAGAATTGAGGCGATATACACATAGCGCTCATTGGTGATGATACTTTCCGCGTCATCATCCAGCTCTTTTTCCGCCGCTTTGATATCTTCTTCAATATGGGCAAGGACACCGCCATTCAGTTTAATCTGTTCAAGCACCTTATCATCGCGCTCAAAAATCTTGATTGCGTACCAGCGCTGCTGTTCTTCCGGCATATTATGTACGGCAGCTTCTTCAATATGGGCAAGCGCGTGTTCCACAGCTCCGGAGAAGGTATGCTGCGGAACGGTTTTAGCGTTCTTCGCCGCATCAATCGCAGCTTCTGCCGCCTCCATGATTCCTTCGCCCTTCAGGGCGGAGATTTCGACGATTTTCACACCAAGCTCGCGGGACAACTCGGCAATGTTAATCTTATCACCGCTCTTTTTCACCACATCCATCATATTGATTGCCATAATGACTGGGATACCAAGCTCTGTAAGTTGAGTGGTGAGATAAAGGTTTCTTTCAAGGTTTGTGCCGTCTACGATGTTTAGAATGACATCGGGGCGCTCACCAATCAAATAATTTCTTGCAACAACCTCCTCCAAGGTATACGGAGAAAGTGAGTAAATACCGGGAAGGTCGGTTACGATAACACCGTCATGCTTTTTTAATTTGCCTTCCTTTTTTTCAACTGTAACGCCCGGCCAGTTTCCGACGAACTGGTTGGAACCGGTAAGAGCATTAAAAAGTGTCGTCTTACCACTGTTGGGATTTCCCGCAAGAGCAATCTTTAAATCCATCTCTATGTTCCTCTCCTTCACGATTAGCGGTTTCTAACCTACTGCCCTAAAAAATAGGAGTTGCCAAAACTCCTTATTACTCAATCTCTATCATTTCCGCATCCGCTTTACGAATAGAAAGCTCATAGCCACGGACATTAACCTCAATCGGATCGCCCAACGGAGCAACCTTACGGATATGTACCTCAACGCCTTTTGTGATACCCATATCCATAATTCTGCGCTTGACCGCACCTTCGCCGTGAAGTTTCACGACCTTTATGCTATCACCGACCTTGACCTGCCTAAGTGTTTTCATGCCTTTGTCCTCCTTAGTTTATTTACGCTTTATAAATACAAATCAAATCATGATTTTTTGCGCCATTTCTTTGCTGATTGCTACCCGTGCTTCTTTGACATTTACAATCACATTACCGGACATCGCGGCAACCACCGTTACATTTCCTCCGGCAACAAAACCGAGATTCTTAAGGTGTTTCTTGACCTCCGGACTTCCTCCAATACGCTTAATCATGTTTTCTTCGCCTACATTTGCAAGTGTTAGCGGCATCATAAATCATCCTTCTTCACAATCTGTTTTTGTGATTAGCTCCCGCTAACCATATATACATTAGCACCGACTAACTGAATTGTCAAGAAGTTATTCGTTTGTTTTGATGATCCGTTACAATTTTTGGCAAACTGCAATATCAGTTAGCGTAATATATCTACAATTTTATATATATTATCCTACCTCTTTTTTGACGTATTTTACGTCTATTCCTTTATCGACTATGACAGATAGCATAAAGTAACCTTGATTTATTCATGATTTGTGCTATCAAATATAAATTAAATGAAGCAAGGAGGAAAAGAGAAGTATCAGCCGTGCTGTGGGACTGTTGAAAAACGGGAATCCGCATAGAGAATGCTTGAGGTTCTTTATCACATGGCGGGTCTGTTCGGTCAGCGTCTTTGGTTTTATGGAAAAACGACAACGTATAAACAAAAACCAGTGGTTTCCTACATACAAAAACAGGCGCTTCCGGATGGAAGCGCCTGTTTGCCTGTACACTATGTATTTCATTCAGCTTCTTTTCTGTACAAGGGAATTTTAACTTCAACCTGTGCCTTTTCCGCCCAATCCAGCAGCGTGTTCGCTGCCGACCTCGTAATGGCAGCATCCTGTTTAATATCTGCAATATCTGTCTGCATATCGGATATCTTCGCATCCATGCTGTCTAAACGTGTATCCATATTATCCAATCGTGTATTGACTTGACCAAACTGTTGGTCCAACATTTGCTGAATGGCAGCAAGCATTTCTTCATCGGTCATGGTTTTCACTTCTCCCCCCTTTTGTATCTACCATTAGTATATACGCTGCGGTATGGCAAAACAAGTTGTAACTTTTACAAAAGGTGTGTACTTGCATTTCCTTTTATAATATCTTATACTGGTGAAGTAAATATAAGACAAGAGGAAGCACATCTGATTTATGGATACAATCACAATATATGCTTACAAGAGTACAGAAGGAATGATTTGGTCTTCTTCTCCGAAAGACATTTACGAAAAATACGTTGCAGAACTACCGGAAGGCTGGGCCCTGCACAAGTGTTCCTGTGGAAGAATTGGCTTAAAAACACCCTTTGGCAGTGTAATTGCCCCGCACACAGCACTGGTCACACGTAATGGAATACCCTTCCTTGCTGCCTGCAACCAGACTAAATGCGTCTTTAAGTACCATTACTATAGATTTACAACCATAAAAAAATTTGTAAGGCTGCGGCAAAAAAATCTTCAATTGTGCAGTCCGCAGAAAGGATTGCCCTTCTCCTTTCTGCAAAACAGAAAAGGAACCGGTTCAAAATAATGAATCGGTTCCTTTTCCTCTGCCAAAAGCAAAAAATGGGATATCATACGTTTTGCTTTATCTCCGGTAAAGACCGTTTTGGTCAATCATACGGGAAATCATTTCAACAGATCCCTGAATTCCATAGCTTGCGCTATTGATACACAAGTCATAGTTTTCCGGGTCGCCCCATTTGCGGCCGGTAAAGAAATGATAATACTTGCTGCGCTTGTGGTCCAGCTGCTTCAGCAGATTGCTGGCATGCTTGCGGTCCAGCGAATGCGTTTTCATCACACGCCGTACACGCTGTTCAAATGGCGCCGTAATGAAGACGCTGACATGCGGGATACGGCCACCCGTTAAAATAACATCTGCGCAGCGTCCCATAACGACAAAATCTTCTTTGGCAGCCATTTCGCAGAGAAGCCCGCTCAAGTTAAAGAATACCGCGTCGTTTTCGGGCAGTCCATGGTAACGGTGGAAGTTGTCCAACGTCTGACCCTTCTGTGGCTTTCTCACCTTATTGGGCACTGCATTAGCGCTGGAGATATCTTCAATAGAATTCTTGTCCGCATCCAGATGTTCCAAGACGGTATTAAATATCTTCTGATCATAAAAATTGATTTTCAGCGCATTTGCCAGTGCAAAACCAATATCTGTACCTGCACAGCCAAGTGTACGGCTGATGCAGACAATCAGATGATCTTTGTCAGTAAAGCGTTCATGCAGATGAATAGCGTTCAGTTTTGCACGGCTTTCATCCAAAATATCGACCGTACCAAAGCTGGTGGGAATGCTTTTAATCTCCACTAAAATGTTGTTGTACTCAGCCATTAAACGGGCACGTGTTTCCTCATCGGGAATGGTGCGGGCCATATTTGCTACCAAGGCCATTTCACTGCGCAGCAAATAGGATTTCCGGCTGCCGCACATTAGCTCCGCAAGGCTTTCCACACATTCGTCACGGCTACCGGTAAAAACCCGTCCCAGAGAGGACCCCAGGCACTGATAAACCTCGCCGTCCAATTCATAAATCCGTTCAGCGAGCTTCATACATTTTGCACGATTTTCCTGCATCGTTTTATCTTGCATAGTTGAGTCCCCCCCTTATAAGAAGAATATGAGCGTATCCAGCAGGAACACTGGAATGAGGAATGCCACAGACCACAGCATATAGCCGAAGAAAGAAGGCATACGAATACCGTTTTCATCCGAGATGGATTTAACCATAAAGTTCGGCGCATTGCCAATGTAGGTGTTGGCACCCATGAACACGGAACCACAGGAGATAGCCATGAGCATTTTGAGCGGAATCATACCTACAGAAGTAGACAGACCGCTGGTAAAGCCCAGAGCACCCGCCGTGGTGAGGAACACCAGATAGGTCGGTGTATTGTCAAGGAAGCTGGAAAGTGCACCGGCTGCCCAGAACATCTGCGCTGGCTGGTTGAGACCCAGTTCTGCACCATGCAGTTTCAGCAGAATCAGCGCAGGCTGCATGGTGATGAAAATGCCGATGAACAAAGTGGCCACTTCCTGAATAGCACCCCATGTAAAATGGTTCTTTGTACGAACCGTTTTATCGGTTGTGCGGAAGGACAGCCATGCTGCTAACAGGATAATAGCAACTTCAATAATAGACGGGAATCCCAGTGTAACATTGCTTGTAATATGAATGCCCAGTACATTACCGGAAGCATCCTTAAAGGCAGGTATGGTCGGCAATGTACCACTAAGGATAACGCCGATAACAATCATAATCAGGAAGAAGATATTGTGCAGACCGTGAATCTTGACTTTTCCGCCGGGTTTGCTGATGTCCGGTTTCCAGCCTTCTGCAATATCTTTCCGATAATTGTAGCGGTCAATCCAGTAGAAAATAAGCAGCAGCACCGCTGCGTTGAAAGCAAGCACCGGGAACAGGTGCAGGCTCCAGAAGAACGGCACGCCACGCATAAAGCCCATCAGCAGCGGCGGGTCGCCGATAGGTGTCAGGCAGCCGCCAAGATTGGAAATAAGGAAAATGAAGAATATCATGATGTGACTTTTGCGTTTCCGCCAAGAATTCACTTTAATGATTGGGCGAACCATCAGCATGCTGGCACCGGTCGTACCAATCCAGCTGGAAAGCAATGTACCAATCAGAAGAAGAATTACATTGATGCGTGGTGAACCGGCAAGGTCACCCTCAAGGGTAATATTGCCTGACACACAAAACAGGCCAAACAACAGGATAATAAAGGTCAGATAGTCGTTAAAGATACAGTCCAAAACAACGTCTGTTGTCCTTCCTATACCACAGGTGATGGCAAAAGGAATAATAAACAGCAGTGACCAAACCAGCACAGCCTTTCCCTTATTGCGATCCCACCAGTCTGGTTTGATAAGCGGAACAATCGCAATGGAAAGCAGAAGCCCTACAAATGGAATGCAGAGCCACGGTGGAATGGATGCAGAAGCCGCAGCAGCCGTCGCTTTCACATGCGTTGTTGCGGAAGCTGCAGCCGGGAACCAGTGCAGAAAGGCTACTGCAAGTCCACCGGATGATAGATTGAAAATATTCAAGAAACGAGCCTCCTTAATAAAACAGCGAAAAGACTGCAGATTCCCTGCCGTGCGGAAGTCTGCAAAAGCCGCAGGACAACAGACCTGCCGGGTATTAGGGCAGCCTTTGGCTGATTAATGAACAATCCCTAAAGTAAGTGAAATTTTTAAGGAGAGTTAACTGAAAGGATTATCCTGACACACAGGAAATGAAATTTCCGGGCAGCATAAAACATAATAAAAGAGGCGGTTCCTCTGTAGATATTCCCTGGTGCTGCTGACAGGGAATATGAAACAAAAAGCGAAACAGCGGACCTGCTTAACAGATCCACTGAATGACGTATTTTATATATTATATATAGATAATTGCCGAATAAACCCGCTTAACCTAATACCGCACAAATGAACATCTTTGCAGAAAAAATGCGGAGAGATACTCCGCACCGTTTTATATTTCCCCAGCGGAACTCTTTATTCGACAATTGAAAATCTTTTGCAACAGAGATTATAGCACATCCCACCCCATTGCGCAAGCAGACTGGAAAAGGAAAAATATAAATTTTTGGAGAAATTGTACTGTCGGCATCTGCAAAAGCGGTACCTGTAAAATAATTCAGCCGCTCCTTATGAGAAAAGAACGACTCAGCGCGTTTTTTTCCGTACTGCCCGCAAAACAACTAATCCAGCCGCACTAGCACCAGCTACCGGAATACATGGTTTTGCGGAAACTGAGCCGCCGGACGCAGCCGGACGGGAAACGGCTGAGGTTGAAACGGTCAATGGAATACGTGAAGCGGCAAATTCCACCGGCTCGGTCAGACTGTCCACAAACGAAACGGTTTCTGTCTGTTTTCCATTCCTTTTTGCATGAAACGCCGCTGAAAGCCTGCCGGAATCTGTGCGCGTAACCTGCACTGTCACTGTATAAACAGAGTCATCATACTGGCAGTGTGTCAACGTGCCTTGTTCCTGCTGAATTTGATAAACATAGCTGCCGGTATGCTGATAAAAAATAGGACCAAAGGAAGCCCTTCCGCCACCCTGTATGGTTAGTTGTGATGTCGGCGGCATCGGTGTAGATGAACACCCTTCTGAAATGGTATACCGAAATGCGGGTACTTTGCCCGGCCGCATACCCGTGAAGGTGCTCTCGACCGGAATGAACAGGACTGCTGCTGTTTCTTCCGCAGATACGGGAACCGCAAACAATACTGAAAACAGAAACGATAGAAGCAGGACTGCACAAACTGTTTTTTTAACAGCCATGTTCCGAACACCTTCTTCCCTTTTTTGCGGTATGCTGTTTCTGGTATAGTGCCCATATGGCAAGACCGGCTGACGCTGTCAGCAGAGCTGGTGCTGCACCGCCGGAAGCATCTGCCGATGGGGCAACAGCCTGCCGGTTTTGAAAGTTCAGTGTGGTTTCTTTCATCAGCGTACCGGTGCACGCCCTGCCCTCTATGAAGCGGCCGCTGTCCGTATGTACCGTTGTCCGACAATTCCGTATTTGCTCCTCCTCAACCGTACAGCGGCAATTTTTGGGCAGACTAAAAAGGACCTTATCCCCATCCTGCAAAGAAAAAATATAGCGGCCGCTTTGGTCAGGATACAGTGTACATATCTGTCCGGCAGGGCCATCACAATACCGCAGGATATCACCGCAGGTCCTGCCTTTTGTATCGGTAACGGTCATATAAAATGTAAATTCGCGCCGCTGGGTATGACCAATGACTGTCTGCTGAATCAGCAGTGTACTTCTTGGGGCAGCCGCAGGTGTGCGAAATAATGCTTTTTGCGGGAACTTCTCAGCAGGTTCTGACTGATGCGATACGGACGGCGCACAGAACGCCGCACTGGCAAACGTAATACCGACACCCACGGTAACCGCCGCCAAAAGGATTAGTGACAATATTCGGTGAAAGCGGCTTTTCTTTTGAACTTCTTTTTTCAATAAACTCTTCTCCTCTCTTCCACTGTAGAATTGCCCGGTTTCTGTTTTTTCAGCAGGAATATGTTTTATCATACTTTTTTGGCAGACATAAATTTGTCGGTTTGTCTGCTGAACCGACAAAAGTGTCCGAAAAAAAAGATTTCCAGTCCTACAGACAAAAAAATGAGAAAAGTGTTGACATTTGCGCAATAACATGGTATTATTATTTTCGCGCTTGGGAGTTACCCTCACCAACGTAAGAACAATATAGGGGCATAGCTCAGTTGGTAGAGCAGTGGTCTCCAAAACCACGTGCCGAGGGTTCAAGTCCTTCTGCCCCTGCCATACGGCTCGGTAGTTCAGCTGGTTAGAACGCTAGCCTGTCACGCTAGAGGTCGACGGTTCGATCCCGTTCCGAGTCGCCATTTGCTGCTATGGCTCAGTTGGCAGAGCACATCCTTGGTAAGGATGAGGTCACGCGTTCGAATCGCGTTAGCAGCTCCATCAAGTAAAGCTAAGAAATCCGCGGATTTCTTAGCTTTTTTGTTTGTCAGAAAAGTACGGCACTTCTCCTCCCTGCGTTTACCAGCCTGCAAAGGCTGCCAAATGCAGGAATTTTTTTATTTGAAAATTCTGGCGGCCGCCGTCTTCTTATATTCTCTTTGGCAGTGCACACACTACTTTATGCGGCTTTCGATATGCTGCAAACGGAGGGAAATGATGGAACCACTCAAAGAACTGCCAATGGGGTTTGGCATGGCGCTGTTTGAAAATGAGCAGGCAGCCCACAGATTCGCAGAAATGCGGCCTGAACAGAAGCAGAAAGTCCTGCAGCAGGTGCACCAGGTGGACTCCAAGGCGGAGATGCGGGCATTGGTGCACCGCCTGGGAGGAGAAGAAGAAAATGGATAGACTGGACAGTTCACCGGCACCGGGGCGCGGGCAGCACCTGTGCCTAACAGACCTTTTAGACCAAGACACGACCAGCTATGAGTTTTTCTATGCACAGCCGGAATCCGTTCGTCAAAAAATACGCACGGCAGACCCATCTTCTTTTGAAGAAATGCAGCAGGTTGTCAGCACACTGGCATAAAAAAGACACCGACAACAGCAGAAAGCTGTTTGTTCGGTGCCTTTTTGTATTTTGTGTATTATCCGATAAAAATCAGATGGAAATGCTCAAAGCAACATCATACAAAGCCTTATTGAATGTACGCTTCATGTTCAGTGCCTCTGTAATGTCGAGGTCCACAACCTTGCCGCCACGCACAACAACCACGCGGTTGCCCTGGCCCTCTTCCAACAGTGTCACTGCATGGTAGCCCATTTCACTGGCAACGACACGGTCACGCAGGTTCGGAGAACCGCCGCGCTGTACATGGCCCAAAATGGTAGCACGTGTTTCAATTCCGGTTTCCTTCTGAATGCGGTTAGCAATCTCATTTGTGCCGCCGACACCCTCTGCTACCATGATAATAAAATGACGCTTACCGGTCTTCTGCGCCAAACGGATGCGGTCAATGATATCCGTCTGAAAATCCCATGGCATTTCCGGCACAAGAATAGAGATAGCGCCAGTTGCCACACCGACCTGCAGTGCTAAGTCGCCGCAGTGACGGCCCATAACCTCAACAACGCTGCAGCGGTCATGGGACTCTGCCGTATCACGGATACGGTCAATCATATCTACGGCTGTGTTCATGGCTGTATCAAAGCCGATGGTATATTCGCTGGAAGCAATATCATTGTCGATGGTACCGGGAATGCCGATGCAGGGTACGCCGGCATTCGTCAGGTCCCGCGCCCCGCGGAAGGAGCCATCGCCGCCAATGACGACTACACCCACAACATTCAATCTGCTGCAGACCTCTGCTGCCTTCTTTACGCCCTCTGGTGCATTGAACTCTGGGCTGCGGGCGGTGTAAAGGATGGTGCCGCCACGGCCGATGATGTCCGAAACACTACGCAGATTCATCTCGTATACGTCGCCGTTCAGTAGGCCGTTGTATCCGCGGCGCACGCCAAGGACACTGAACCCTTTGGAAATACCAGAACGTACAACGGCACGGATTGCAGCATTCATGCCCGGCGCATCCCCGCCGCTGGTTAAAACAGCAATGGACTTTGCACTCATTATAATGAAACCTCCAATACCATACTGCCGGTGCCCGCTGACATAAAAAGCGAACGCCGGCGTTTTTCAACTAAGTATATATTATATGCTTTTTCGCGGTGCTCTACAAGAGAGTTATATGGACAATCGTCCCATAGTCATAGAAAATTATTTCACGAAGGCAACATTGCCATCGCCCAGTACACGGCGCAGTTCCTGCAGCAGAATGTCATTTACAGCCACACCTTCTACAGCTGGCGCGCGGTACAACTTTTTCTCCTTTTGAAAAGCAACATACAGCTGTGTGCGCCCGTCAAAAATAGCGATATACTTTTGTGCGCGCAGCCATGCGGGGGCGGCTTCACTCTGTACCCGCAGGTACAGCCCCGGCTTTACTTGCTTCCCGCTTTTTGTCTGTCCAGTATCACTGCTGTCCGTCTGCTTCAGGTATTCCGCTGACTGCATCTCATCACACAACAGCTTGGGCTCCTCTTCCTCCCGTACACTTAGGTGTCCGGAAGCACACAGCACATTTCCATCCTCCAGCAAAGGTGAAAAACGGGACAGCGTCTGCGGAAAAACCAACATTTCCATAGAACCGTTAAAGTCCTCCAGTGTTACAAAAGCCATTGTGCCGCCGCTTTTTGTCACCTTTGTTTTAATATCAGACACAATTCCTAAAATTGTAACATGGTCTCCATCGTGCCAGCGGTT
This sequence comes from Caproicibacterium sp. XB2, assembly GCF_044880635.1. Taxonomy (NCBI): domain Bacteria; kingdom Bacillati; phylum Bacillota; class Clostridia; order Eubacteriales; family Oscillospiraceae; genus Caproicibacterium; species Caproicibacterium sp. XB2. Next base: position 1,097,206 of record NZ_CP173227.1, read on the forward strand.
GTCCCCTGCCGACGAAAAGCATTCCAGCAAATCGCCAATCTTTACAGCACCCAGCTTTTGGTACAAATCGGCGTATGCCGCCATGGGGTGGCCGGAAAGGAACATGCCTGTTGCTTCCTTTTCCATTTTCAGCTTGTCCTGCAGACTGTAGTCCGGCATCGGTGCTATTTGGAAGGCTTCATCTTCCCCACCGTTCATCTGGCTGAAGAAACCAATTTGTCCCTCCACATTGCGCCGGCGGTCATTGCCCAGCGTTTCTAGTACCAACGGCACAGCTGTCATCATTTCGCGACGGTTATTGCCCAATCCATCCAGTGCACCGCAGCGGACAAGGCTTTCCAGCGCACGGCGGTTCATTTTATCAAAAGTACGCTTACAAAAATCATAAAAGGAATGAAACGGACCGGCCTGCCGCCGTTCCTGTAAAACGAAATCAATCAGCCCGCGGCCAAGGTTCCGAACCGCCAACAAACCAAAACGAATGTCATTCCCTACAACTGTAAAGGATGCCTCACTGGAGTTGATTTCCGGCGGCAGAACACGGATATGCAGGCGGGAACACTCTGCAATATAAGAAGAAAGCTTGCCGGAATTGTCCAGCACACTGGTCATCAGGGCAGCCATGTATTGACGCGGATAGAAACACTTGAGGTATGCTGTTTGATAAGCAAGATACGCATACGCGGCCGCGTGGGATTTATTAAAGGCATAGGAAGCGAAGTTTTCCATCTCACCGTATATTTTCAGTGCGGTTGCTTCGTCCACGCCGTTGTTCAAACAGCCGGGGACCTCCCATGTCCCGTCTTCCCGCTGCAGGCCATGCAGGAAAATTTCCTTTTCCCTATCCATTACGTCGTGCTTTTTTTTACTCATGGCACGGCGCACAATGTCAGCACGACCAAGGCTGTAGCCCGCCAAGGAGCGGAATATCTGCATGACCTGTTCCTGATAGACAATACAGCCATATGTTACCTTTAGAATTGGTTCCAGCAGCGGGTGTGCGTAGGTAACCTGCTTTGGATGGTGACGGTTTTGGATATAGCGCGGAATGGACTCCATAGGACCGGGGCGATACAGTGAAATAACAGCGATGAGGTCTTCCATTCCTTCCGGCCGCAGCTGCATAATCACACTGCGCATACCTGCCGACTCAAACTGGAACACACCCTCGGTGCTGCCGGCAGAAAGCATTTCATATACTTCCGGTGCATCCAGCGGAACCTTGTCTACATGAAACTCCGGCTGCTGCTGGCGAATCATTTCCTCCGCCGCGTGAATAATGGTTAAGTTGCGCAGGCCGAGAAAGTCCATCTTCAGCAGTCCCAGTTCCTCCAAAGTGGTCATGGTGTACTGACACACTGTCGCATCTCCGTTTTTGGCCAGTGGCACGTACTCGGCAACCGGCTTGTCCGTAATGACAACACCGGCAGCGTGCGTAGAAGCATTTCGCGGCATTCCCTCCAGCTTGCGGGCCATATCCAGCAGGCGGTGAACCTGCTGGTCTTCATTGTATCGGCGTCGCAGCTCCGGCGACGTTTCCAATGCGCGGTCCAGCGTAATGCTCTTGCCCGGCACCGTAGGAATCATTTTTGCAATGGAATCCACCATGGCATACGGCATTCCCATTACACGGCCCACGTCACGAACCGAGGCCCGCGCCGCCATGGTGCCGAACGTGACAATCTGTGCCACATGGTCGGCACCGTATTTCTGTGTGACATACTCGATCATTTCTGGGCGGCGGTCATCGGCAAAATCAATATCAAAATCCGGCATACTGACACGTTCCGGATTTAAAAAACGTTCAAACAGCAAATCATACTGAATGGGGTCAATTCCGGTAATGCCAATGCAGTACGCGGCAAGGCTGCCCGCACCAGAACCACGTCCCGGCCCGACCGGTATGCCTACTTCTTTAGCATGACGGACAAAGTCGTGCACAATAAGGTAATAATTAACATACCCCATCTTTTCAATCGTATTCAGTTCATACTCCAGCCGATGCACAATTTCTGGCTTTGGGTGTTCCCCATAGTGCTCGTGCAGACCAGCGTAGCACTTTTCACGAAAATAAGCGACATTATCCTGTCCGTTCGGGGTGTCAAATCGGGGCAGCTTCGTTTTGCCAAACTCAAACGTTACATTGCAGCGCTCAGCAATCTTAACAGTGTTGTCGGCTGCCTCCGGATGCTGCGGAAACAGCGCGCGCATCTGCTCCTCGGTTTTATAGTAAAATTCTGTACTGCCAAATTCCAGCCCGCCCGATTCCTGCAAGGTGTGGTTGGTTTGGATACACAGCAGCACGCGGTGCATCTCACTATCCTCTTGATTGATATAATGGCAGTCATTGGTGACCACCAGCGGCAGACCGGTTTCGTCGGCCAAACGAAGCAGGCCGGCATTGACGCGTTTTTGTTCCGGTAGTCCGTGATCCTGCAGCTCCAAATAAAAGTTACCATTGCCAAAAATATCCGCATAGCGCAGAGCAGCTTTTTTGGCGCGCGGATAGTCCTCAGCCGAAAGGACGCGCGGAATCTCACCAGACAGGCAGGCTGATAATGCAATCAATCCCTTATGATATTTTCGCAGCAGTTCCATATCTACGCGGGGCTTGCGGTAGAAGCCCTCCAGCCATGCACGGCTGACCAGCTGAATCAAATTTTGATAGCCCTCGTTGTTCTCGCACAACAGCACCAAATGGTAATTTTCGCCATCCAGTTCCCGTGTGCGATCCATACGGCTGCGCTGTGCCACATACACTTCACACCCGATAATGGGCTTAATTCCGCGGGCTTTGGCGGCTTTATAAAAATCAACTGCGCCATACATGACACCGTGGTCAGTAATGGCAACTGCGCGGTCTCCACGGGCTTTGGCGGTATCCAGCAGCCGTTCCATACGGCAGGCACCGTCCAACAAACTGTATTCGGTATGAAGATGTAAATGGACAAACATAGAGCAGGGCACCCTTTCTTTCCGGCAGCAGCATACCGGATAATTTGAAATATAGGCAATAAAAAAGGGAGCGCTTCAGTCGCTGTTGCGCTCCCGGTAGATTTTTTCTGAAAGTTCAGTAATCCGCTGTAACCGATGATTCACCCCGGAGCGGGAAAGCGGCGGCGTCAGCTGCTTGCCTAGTTCCCGCAGGGAAAGCTCCGGATTCTGGCAGCGCAGGCGGGCCAAATTCTGCAGTTCGGCAGGCAGCGCAGAAATGCCGGCACCGCAGTCCTGCAAACGCTTTAGTGCGTAAATTTGCCGCGCGGCCGCCGAGGCGGTCTTGTCCAAATTGGCAGTTTCAAAATTCGTGCGGCGGTTGATATGGTTGCGCACTTCCCTCAGCATTTTTACCTGCATCATCTGCATGGCGGCGTGCGGCGCACCCATCAGTGTCAGCAGATTCGCAGTATGGCTGCTGCCCTTAATATATACAACATACAAGCTCCGCCGCCGGGACACGCCAGGCTGCAGTTCCAGCGGCAGTTCCCCCAGCAGCGCCGACATATCGCGGGAAAGATGCATATGCGGTGTTACAAATTCCAGCCGGTAATCTTTCTGCGGATCAAAAACGGTTCCGCAGGAGAGAAACGCACCGCGTAAAAAAGACGCTGGGCAGCACTCCCCCTCCAAATTGGCACGGTTCAGCCGCAGCGGCACTTCACTGCCGCTGTGCCCAAACGCAGAGAGTACACGCATTCGATCCCGCTCATCTTCTACAGACACGGTCCCTGCCGGATGAGAAGCACGACGCAGCATGGTGCGGGTGGAAACAATAGCACCGGTGAGCGCTGCCGTTAACTGGGCCGCCCGCCGGGCCGTAGGTGTGTGTTCGGTCGTCAGCGAAACCGCGCTTCTGGAAAAAGAGTGGCCAAACAAAAGCATTCCGTAGCACTCTGCTTTTTCACAGCAGGGCTGCCGATTCTTTGTTTTACAGAGTTCATTTTTGACATCGGAGGAAAAAGACAACGGAAATCACTTCCCACTTTTATGCGTTTGCAGAAAGGCCACTGTTCAGCCCTTCCGAATATCCCGGTGGTTGACACTGGCGCGCAGGCCCTTTTCCAGCAGATGTTCATACAAAAGCTGCGCAATCGTTACTGAGCGGTGGTGGCCGCCTGTGCAGCCAATGGCAATAACCAGCTGGCTTTTGCCTTCATTGCAGTACAGCGGAATCATATAGTCGATAAGGTCTAAAAAGCGGGAAACAAAACCCTTAGTCTGCTCCCATTTCAGCACATAGTCCCGCACCGGGGCGTCCAAACCGGTCTTGTGCCGCAGCTCCTCCACATAGTAGGGGTTCGGCAGACAGCGCACATCAAAAATGAGGTCCGCTTCGGTGGGCGTACCAAACTTAAAGCCGAAGGACATACAGTGAATCTGCAGCGCAGAAGTGGCATCTCCCAGAAAAAGGCTGGAGATGCGCTCCTTCAGCTGGGCCGGCGACAGCAGAGAGGTATCTATAATGTAGTCCGCACGCTCACGTACCGGGCGCAGAATCTCCCGCTCCAGCTTGACAGCCTGTTCCAAACTGGTGGTGTCTTCCGAAAGCGGGTGCTTCCGGCGGGTTTCTTTGAATCGGTTGATGAGTACCGTATCGCCGGCGTCCAGAAAAAGAATTTTGTAGGTCTTATGTTCTACACGCAGGCCCTCCAGCGTTTCAAACAGGCTGGAGAACATGCCGCCGCCGCGAATATCCGTGACAACCGCCACCCGTGAAAGGGAATCCTTCGCCTGCATACACAGGTCGTACACGGCTGGAATAAGCTTTGGCGGGATATTGTCCATGCAGTAAAACCCAATATCTTCCATAGCATGGACCGCGCGGGACTTGCCCGCACCGGAAAGACCGGTAACAATGATAAAATCCATGACTGCACACTTCCTTATGAGATAAACCGCACTTCACACTCCAGGGATACGCCGGTCTTTTTCAGAACGGTTTCCTGTATTTTTTCAATCAGTGCCTGTACGTCACTGCAGGTAGCGTCGCCTGTGTTGACAATGAACCCAGCGTGTTTTTCGCTGACCATGGCACCGCCGACTTTTTCCCCTTTCAGACCACACTGCTCAATGAGTGCGCCCGCATAAGCACCGTCCGGCCGCTTAAAGACGCTGCCGGCGCTGGGCAGCTCCAGCGGCTGTTTTTCTTTGCGGCGGCGGAAGTTGTCGTCCATTTGCATGGAAATCTGTTCCTTGTTGCCCTGCTCCAGACGAACAACCACTGAAGTAATGATGCATTTGTTCTGTAAGTAGGCACTTTTGCGGTAATCCATTTCCATCTCCGGTCCCAAAAGGGAATCCGTATGGCCGGTGCTGGTCACATGTGTAGTGGATACCAGCACATCACTGAACTGGCCGTCATAGGCGCCCGCGTTCATAAAGGCTGCACCGCCTACGCTGCCGGGAATGCCCCATGCAAACTCCAGTCCACTCAGAGCATTGCGCTGAGCAAACTTGCACAGCCCCGCCATGGTTGCCCCTGAACCGCAGGAAACGGTCGTAGGGTCAGACAGTGTAATGCGGCGGAAATCCCCCGTAAGGGAAAGGACCACGCCGCGCACGCCCTCATCGCTTACCAGCACATTGCTGCCATTTCCCAGCGGCAGCAGCGGCAGGTTCAGCGCGGAAGCCATGCGTACAATGTCCTTCAGGGCAATGATGTCCTTCGCGGCAATATATAAATCCGCAGGCCCGCCTATCTGAAAGGTCGTGTGCCGGCTCATAGGCTCATCCCTCAGCACCAGGCAGCCGGCATTTTCTGCCGTTTTTTTCAGGGCCTCTAATTTTTCCATTGGATTATCCTCCTAAAATTCATTCTGACACAAAGCTGCGAAACACATCGGTATATTTCGTCAAATAGGCGCGCAGCTGTTCCGCACTGGAGTTGACCACCAGTTCCTCTGGAAAGTCAAGCTCCTGCAAAAGCTGCTGTGCCCGCGGAAAACAGCCAACCTGCGTGGAAAAATGCGCGTCGCTGTTTACGACCACCGGCACACGGTATTTTTTGCACAGTGCCGCAATCTTCCGGCAGTTCAGAATGGAATCCGGCCGGCTGCGAAACGTGCCTTCGTTGATTTCCACCAACTTGCCTGCCGCACCAAACTGCGGAATAACGCGCTCGTAGTCAAAAGCAAAGCGGCGCAGGCCACAGTGCCCAATGACATTGACATGCGGATTTCTGCATACCTGTTCCCACAGGTGCGTCACTTTTTCCGGTGACGGAGATTCCCCCTGCGGCATACACTCATCGTGGATAGAGGCAATCAGCCAGTCCAGGTCATGAACGCAGTCGGCCTGCTGGTCGGTATGTCCCTCATAGTCAATGATATTCGTTTCCTGCCCGCGCAATACCATTACGCCCTTATAATAACGCGGGACAACACCTAAATTATGAAAATACCATCTGCCCGGCGCACCCGGCATGGCCACACCGTGGTCCGTAATGGCGATTGCCTCCAGGCCGCGCTGCGCTGCCGCTTCCACCATTTCCTGCAATGTACTGTACGCATGGGTGGAGGCTGTCGTGTGTGTGTGCAGATCCGCAATGAAATTCATCTGCTGTATACCCCCTGTTTCTGACCGTCTGTTTTTCCGCCTGCACATAAGCCCTGCCCGGGACCCTGCCGCATGGCCCTGCGGGGCTTCTCTCTGTTTTTAATTTATAGTTTGTTAAATATCTAGTTTCAGCTTAGTTTCCTGTTGCTTGACCATGGAAAGGTCCATGCCAAGTCCCTGCAGCAGTTCCTCTGCCGCATTATAACCCATCTTCTTCTGCCGGTTGTTCATGGCAGCAACCTCAATGATAACAGCAAGGTTCCGCCCGGGCTTGACCGGAATAGTCAGCACCGGCACCTTAATGCCCAAAAGTTCCGTGTATTCACTGTCTATGCCCATACGGTCATAGACTTTGTGGCCATCCCACAGCTCCATGTTAATAATCAGGTCGATTTTTGAGGAAACTTTGACAGCGCCGATGCCGAAAATGCGGCGGGCATTGATAATGCCAATGCCGCGCAGCTCAATGAAATGGCGAATATTGGCTGGTGCCTGACCGACCAGTGTTTTGCCGGACACACGGCGGATTTCGACTGCGTCATCGGCAATCAGCCGGTGACCGCGCTTAATCAACTCGATAGCCGTTTCACTTTTGCCCACACCACTGTCGCCGACAATCAGCACTCCCTCGCCGTATACCTCTACCAGCACACCATGACGAGTGACGCGCGGTGCCAGTTCCACGTTCATATAGGCGACCAGTGAAGCCACCAGGCTGCTGGTTGTTTCAGCAGTAGCGAGCACCGGTACACCGTATTTTTTGGTTGTCTCCAGCAGCTCCGGCACAGGGCTTAAACTGCGGGCGATGATGACTGCCGGCGGCTTTTTGCTGAAAATAGCGTTCAGCACCCTGGCGCGGTATTCGGGTGGGCGGTCGTTTAGAAAAGCAGTTTCCGCATTTCCCATGACAATGATACGGGAAGAATCGTAATACTCATAAAATCCATTCAGCTCCAGACCGGGACGGTTGACGTCTGTAGAGGTGATAAGCACCTTCTGCGGGTCGCAGGGCATATAGACGGTTTTCAGAGAAAGCTCTTTCATTACTTTGTCCAGTGAAACACTAAATTTTGTAGCCATATTAATAAGCACCTGCTCTTTCTCTTATCTGCGCACGGTAAAAACAGTATGATCGTTTATATTATATCCTATAGCAGAAAAAGTTTAAAGACCAAATCCGGCAAAAGATGCAGGAATCCACCTCGTTTCAGCTTGAACCATACAAATATTGTGTTATAATGTAAATTGATTCTGATTTTGTTCGGGCAAACGTATCCTTTTTGTTTTGCCCAAAGTGCCCGGGCAGAAATCCTACCGGAGGTCCATTTATGAAAATTGCCTTGTTTTCCGGGGCCGGCGCTGTCAAATGCGCTGCCTCCACATATACTGCGGTCCTGAAAAGCGGACTGGAAAAAGCCGGGCACCAGATAATGGTGGTAACTGCCGACCCGGCCATAGACGACTGTTTTACACAGGACGGCAAAATTTACTGTCCCGCAAAGGTAACTCCCAGCCTGTACGGTATGTCTGTGCGGGTCAGTTTGCTGGGACCTATGGAAAAAATGCTGAACAGCTTCCGCCCGGAAATCATCCACGTCATTACTCTGGACGAAATGGGATTGGCCGGCCTAAAATACGCTCAGCGCCACCAGCTGCCGTTGGTTACCACTATTCATAACCTGCACGATGCACTGAAAGGTTACGGCACCAATAAAGCATATGACAATCTTGCCAAAATGAAAGTACGCAGCACAGTGCGCAAGATTTTGACGGAAAGCGATGTGGTCTGTTCCCCCTCTGCACAAACGCAAAGCCTTTTGGAAACACTGGATATTCAGTGCAAAGTAAAGCGCTCGCCTTTCTGTGTGGATTTATCAAACTTTTTGCCGACACAGCCTACCCCCGCTTTTAAAAAGCGGCTGGATATTGCCGAAGACGCCTTATGCTATGTGTATGCGGGCCGTTTGATGGAAGACTGCGGCCTCGATTCTCTGCTGAAAGTTTGGAGCGACGCAGCCGGTGGCAACGCCCGCCTACACCTGCTGGTTGTGGGCACTGGGCCTGCAGCTGCTCATTTTGCTGAAACGGCGAACAGTCTTTCCCTTTCCAATCAGGTTACATTTATCGGTGAACTTTCACCGCGTGACTTGAATAGCTGCTATGCCTGCTGCCGGGCCTTTGTCAGCGGCGCCACTTCTTCCGCTGTGAAGGCTTCTCCCCTGGAAGCTCAGGCTGCCGGTCTGCCGGTACTGCTGCCAAGGCAGTGTGCCAATGCTGACTTGGTGCATGATGGTGTAAACGGATTCCTATATGACACAGCCGAACAGTTCGGCGAAAAGCTGTACATTCTGACACAGCTGGACTCGGAAGGCGAAGTCCTCCTGCGGCGGCTGGTCAGCAAAAGTGCCATGAACCTTTCGGATAAAAACCTTGCTACCATTATGGCAGATACCTATGCGGAAGCAAAACACAGCTATACAAAAAATACGCGCAGCCTGTAAATCAAACTGTGCCACGAATATAGAAAGAGCAGGACCACCAGACACGAAATGTGTTGACGGTCCTGCTTTTTAGTTTGTATATTCTTTTCGATTCCATACGCCTGTTTCAGGAAAATAGGACTTCCAGATTTGCTGCCAGATAGACTGCAACCGGGAACAGATACAGCAGAATGCTGACCACAGCAGTGACTATATCAAACACAACCTGTGCCGGTTTTTCCAGCTTGCGTAGGCATTTGGTTCCCTTCTTTTTCAGCAGACGCAGGAACAGCAGCGCCGCCGCAAATCCAGCCATACTGCAAACGGCGCCCGCGGCAAGTCCCGGCGGCAGATACTGAACCTCCACACGGTTCTGCCCTGCCTGCAGCTGAACCGCGAGGAACATTCCTGCCGCTTCGGCTGTCTGTGCAGGTTTGCCGTTGACCGTAGCAGTAAAGCCGCTGCCGCCGCGCAGAGGCAACACCAGCCAGCCGCTGTTTCTGGCTGCAGCAGTGCCGGACAGCATATTGCCGGACGCGGAAAGAGACACTGCCTGCGACTGTGTATTTTGCAGAGCGCTCTGCAGCTTTGTGAGGTCCATCCCTGCCACACCGAAGGAACGACAGTTAACCGGGTGCAGAACCGATACGCGTACTTCTACCATTTGATTCTCAAAAGTGCCTAAGTCCACCAATCCATTGTCATCGGCTGAGGGATACAATGAACGTATCATTCTGCCGTTAACGGAAATGCTGAGAGAATTATAGTTGGAACTGGTAAGGTCCCGCGACGCCTTTGTATAACAGTCGAAGTACAGCGCTGTCTTCCTTGTGACCTGTATATGATACAGCAGGCTGCTGTATGCCGCGCCAGTAACCGTGACACTGCCATCCTTCGCCTTGCTCATTTGGGCAAAGTCAGAAATATCCGGTGAATAGCGTGTCATCAAAGAATCCGACCGACCGAAAAAAGTATGGTATAGCATATCCTGTGCACCAAAACGGTCACCATCCGGAAGAGCGCTGCCGCAGTTCTGGGCAACAAACCCAAAGGGCAGGCTGTACGGCTGACGCACCAGGGAATACTGATGATTGCTGTAAAGCGGTGTGCGGCCGTTTTCCTCCCCCAGCCGGGTAATGCTGTACTTCTGTGCCAGCAGGGAATCGGTCAGGGCCGTACCGCCGCTGGAGTGGCTTTCCATCCAATGGGCGGAGTAACCCATCTTCTGCAGAGTATCCATATAGGTGCCGTCCGTCAAAGAAGTGTAGTGGTCCAGCACCGGATATCCCAATGCACCCATCAAGTCGGTATCAAAATACAGTCCATCCGTCTTGACACGGTACAGGGAACTGTCCTTTAACCGCCCGCTGAGGTCCAGCGCTGTATCATAGGCATGCCCGTCCGATGCAGCAGGCGCAACATAAACCTGCAGGTTAAAGCTGACTTCCGCCGCGGTTACAACGCACAGCAGAACACACAGCACCCGAACCGAGATTTTCTGTGCATGAAACAACAGGAATAGGACTAAATAAACGCCGGTCGCCGACAGTGCGAAAAGCAGTCCCAGCTGCAGCGCTGTTTGGTCGTTCCAAAGATTATTGACATAATGTGAAAGCATTGTACGCATGGCAGGCCGTGACAGCATCTCGCCCGCAATGGCAATCAGCGCGGCGGCAGCGGCCCCCGCAAAGAACAGCGGCAGCGGACGGCTTTTCTGCTCTGGCTGGAGCGGCTGTACTTCGCTTAAATAGCTGCCCGTAAGCAGAAGCCCTGTCAGCGTAAGGATATACCCAAAGCGTACCGGAAACGCCTGATAACTGCCCAAGTGCCACATCCGGTCAATGGGGTCAATAAACAGCGGCAAAATCAGCAGCAAATAGCTGACAAACAGCGCACGCTGCCGGCTGCCCTTACGCTTCAGTAGGAAAAACAGCGGTACAGCTGCCACGGCGGCACCGGTACAGTACCAAACTGGCAGCGTGGTCTGCACACCGGTCAGGATGCTGCCGCTGCTTAGGCTGGAAATAAGGTCCACTACACGGCCGGAACGGCCGCACTGCAGCAAGGATGGCAGCCATACTACTGCTGTAAGCAGCAAAGCCGCACCGGTACTCAATCCCAATAGGACTATCTGCCGTCTGCAGCGGGTACGGTTGACCACAAAAGAGGACAAAATGGAAAACAGCAGCACCAGCCAGAACAGCACCATGGCGCTTAGGTAATAGTCCACAACAATAATCGCCGATAATGTCCAAAGAAACAGCGCTGGTTTTTCCGCTTCCCGCAGCCTGCACACGCCCAACACTAAAAGTGGAAACAGACAGGCAATGTCCAGCCAGACGATATTCTGATAATACATCAGTGCAAAGCCGGAACACGCGTACATAACTGAAAGACAGGAAATTCGCACACCGTCCAGCCGAGAAAACGTGTGCAGAAACAAAATGGATGCCGTGCAGGCACAAAGGGACATTTTCAACAGCACCAGCACGTTCATAAACAGGTAAAAAGATGCTTTGGGTAGAAAGGAAATCAGGAAGGTAAACGGACTGGACAGAAAAAAGAAAAAGACGCCCCAAAAGCTCATACCGCCCGCATTCTGCAAGTTCAGCAGCATAGAGGATTTTCCCCTCAGGATATCCTGAAAATCCATCAGCAGCGGGACAGTCTGGTGATTCATGTCACACCAAGACAGGGTTTTTGTTCCAAACGGGTACAGTCCGGCAGACGCAAAGCAGGCACAAAGCAGGACCAGCACCGCCAGCGGTGCCGCCCAAACTGCCCACTTTTTCCGTTTTCGCAAGCGCTCATCTCCTTTATAGGACCAATGCCGGCCGTGTATTCTAAGTACATTCAGTATACCATAAAAATGTGGTTTAGCGGCAAAAAACAGCGGAGCCGTTTCCCCCCACTGGAAAACCGCTTCGCTGCCCCGCCGTCCTTTTTATTTAAGCAGAACTTTGTGATATGCTTTTTTACCCTTCCGAATAATAGCTGCACCATTCGGAAAATCAGCGGCAGTCAACACGGCCGCAGGGTCCTTCACCTTGCTGTCGTTCAAGGTCAAGCCGCCCTGCTGAACCAAACGCCGGCCCTCACTCTTGCTGGAAACCAACTTTGTTTTAACCAGCAGGTCCAGCACACCAATGGAACCATCTGTCAGGTCAGCGGCCGTCAGTGTACTGGTGGGCATATTGTCGGTATTGACACCGCCGCCAAACAGCGCACGCGCGCCTTCACGGACCTTGTCTGCTTCCTCTATGCCGTGAATGGACTTTGTCACCTCATAAGCAAGAACTTCCTTCGCCTTATTCAGTGCACTGCCCTCACAGTTTGTCAGGTCTTCGATTTCCTCCACCGGCAGGAACGTGAGGAACTTCAGGCAGCGTTCCACGTCTGCATCACCGATATTGCGCCAGTACTGGTAAAAATCGAAGGGACTGGTCTTTGCGGGGTCCAGCCACACGGCGCCCTTTTCGGTTTTGCCCATCTTTTTGCCCTCACTGTTTGTCAGAAGGCCCAGTGTCAGGCCGTAAGCCGGCCGATTCTCTTTGCAGCGAATCAGATTGACGCCACCGATAATATTACTCCACTGGTCATCACCGCCGACCTCCAGCACACAGCCGTAACGGCGGTTCAACTGCAGAAAATCATAGCCCTGCATCAGCATATAGTTCATTTCAAAGAAGGTCAGTCCGCGCTCCAGCCGCTGCTTGTAACACTCGGCTGCCAGCATACGGTTCACGGAAAAATGAACACCGATTTCCCGCATAAACTGAATATAGTTAAGGCTCAGCAGCCAGTCGGCGTTGTTTGCCATAATAGCCTTGCCGTCTGAAAAATCAACCAACGGTGCCATCTGTTTGCGGAAGCACTCCACATTATGGTCAATTTCTTCACGTGTCAGCATTTTGCGCATATCCGTTTTGCCGGTCGGGTCACCAATCATGCCGGTGCCGCCGCCAAACAGCGCAATGGGTGTATGCCCGGCTTTTTGCAGGCGGGACATGGTCATAACGGTAACAAAATGCCCAACGTGCAGACTGTCCGCGGTGGGGTCAAAGCCGATATAGAATGTACACTTGTGGTTGTCGAGCAGGTCACGCACGGCCTCCTCGTCTGTTACCTGCGCAATAAGGCCGCGCGCCTTTAAATCCTCGTACACTTTCATACAAAAATACCTCCTGAATATCTGGCAGAAGGCTGCAAAAAAGCCCTCTGCACATAAAATCTGCAGAGGGCGGAAATTCCGCGGTACCACCTCAGTTCACCGTCCCCTCACGAAGACGGCCTTACGGGTACATTTTATAGGACAAGCAAATAAAAGATACCTCCGCGCGGTAACGTGCGCACACGGCCCGGCTTACACGGCAAAACGCTTTCGGCGGGCAGCTCCAGGATGTAATTTGGGCGGAAAAGAGCACCGGCTCACACCAGCCGCCGGCTCTCTGCAGGCATCTTTTCCCGCTTACTTCATTTCCCTTCACAGCTATTCAAATTATATTATAGTGATTTTAAACACAGATGTCAAGGTGAAGGCCGCCATGCGGTGTCAGCAGCCGGTATCTTTGGCGGCCAGCTGCAGCATTTCCTCGGCATTCTGCAGTGTCAGCGGTGTAATCTGCGTACCGCCGATAATGCGTGCCAGTTCCTGCCGGCGGCCCTTGTGATCCAAAAGAGTTACCTGTGTATAAGTACGTCCCTTTTCAGTATGTTTCTCAATTTTATACTGTCGGTCCCCTAATGCCGCAATCTGCGGCAAATGCGTGACACACAGCACCTGACGTCCGCGCGCTGTCTGACGCAACTTTTGGCCGATTTTCTGGGCCGCACTGCCGGAAACGCCGGTGTCTACCTCATCAAAGATGAGGGTTCCAACGCTGTCCCTGCCGGAAAGGACCGACTGTATCGCCAGCAAAATACGCGACAATTCACCGCCGGAAGCAATCTTTGCCAACGGCCGCGCGGGTTCACCCGGGTTGGCGGAAATGAGGAACTGCACATCATCACAGCCACTGGGGCTTGGCACACAGGGTGTCTGCTGTACGGTAAAAATGACGCCCGGCATATCGAGATAGGTAAGCTCCCGCCGCACTTGTTCCGAAAATCCAGCGGCGGCTTTGCGGCGGCTGGACGAAAGCTGCCGGCCCAGCGTGCGGACCTGTTTTTCGGCAGCGTCATTCTCTTTCTGCAGGCGCTGCATTTCTTCCCCGCTGTGCTGAATGGAACTTAGCTGCTGGCGGCACTTCTGCAAAAACTGCAGCATTTCTTTTTCTGTTTTGCCGTACTTTAGCGACAAATGATAGTACACATCCAGCCGTGTCTCAATCTCCTCCAGCTCCTGCGGGTCATAAGCATCCGTCTCGCACTGGCTGCGAATTTCCTCCATGCAGTCCTGCAAGTCGTATCCAAGGCTTTCCAGCCGGCCGGACAAGCCGCTTAGTTCCGGCAGCAGCTCGGCGGCGTCTGCTAAGTGGCGTGACGCCTCCTGTACCGCCGCACAGGCACCCGGCATCTCGCCGTCACCATCCAGTATCTGCACTGCTTTTTGCAGGGACGCAGTGATTTTTCCGCCGGAACGAATACGTTTGCGGCGGTTTTGCAAATCCTGTATTTCCCCGGGCTTGATGTTTGCCTTTTCCAGCTCGTTTATCTGATAGGTCAATAGATCCGTTAAGCGAACTTTTTCAGCTTCATCTACATCCAGCGCCGTCAGCTGCTTTTGCACCTGCTTCCATTGGCGGTAAGCCCCACGGTACTTTTGCAGCAGTGTTTCCGGCACGCCCATGCGGTCCAAATAACGCAGATGGTTATCCGGCGAAAGCAAGCCATAACTTTCATGCTGGCCATGAATATTTATCAGCTGTGCCCCCAGCTGCCGCAGCGCTGCGACAGAGGCAGGCCGGCTGCCAATGTGGCACACCGTGCGCCCGTCTTCGCGTATCTGCCGCTGCAGCAGAAGAGTGCCGTCTTCCTCCGGTGAAAAGCCGAGCTGGTCCAGTATCTGCAAAACCTGTGGTGTCAGGCCGGAAAAACTCGCACTGACAAAGGCGCCCTTCGCACCGGCACGCACCAGTTCCCGTGAAGTCCGCTGGCCCAGCACCGCATGAATGGCGTCAATGATGATGGATTTGCCCGCGCCGGTTTCACCGGTGAGAACATTAAAACCGGGACCGAAATCAATCGTTGCTTTTTCAATCACGGCGATATTTTCAATATACAGTTCATCCAGCATGGAATCACCCCATCATTCTGGTGAGTTCTGCCGCAAACTGCTGGGCGGCGTGCTCACTGCGCACAGCAACAAAAATGGTATCATCACCGGCGAGCGTACCGACCACTGCTTCCCAGTGCATGGTGTCCATTGCAGCGCAAATAGCCTGTGCCATACCGGAAACCGATTTGATAACAACAAGGTTCCCGGTACAGTTGATAGATGTAGCAGAATCCTGCAGCAGCGAGTAAAATTTGGAGGAAATATCCCGATTGTCCTCTTTGCCGGTGGAATACCGATACTGTCCGTCCGTCGACAGCGTCTTCACCAGACGCAGCTCTTTAATATCGCGGGAAACGGTGGCCTGTGTCACCTCAAATCCGGTGTCACGCAGACGGCGCAGAAGCTCCTCCTGCGTATCGATATCATATTGGCTGATTAGTTCCAAAATTTTCGCATGGCGGCGTGCCTTCATATTAGGTCCTCCTCTCTATCAGTTTTTTATTGACAACTTCGTAAAAATGATTTTGCTTCAGCTTAATAAACTGTGCTGTATAGGGGGAACGACTGACTATTACCTGCTGGCCCGCCTGCAGCGGAATGGCGTCGTCGCCGTCCACCGTCAGGTAGTTTTGCTCCTCTGCTGCGGAAAAAGTCTTTACAGTCAGGCAGGCGTCCGGACTGAAAACCACCGGACGGCTTGCCAGCGAAAGGGAACAGATGGGTGTCAGCAGAAAGGCACTGACGCCCGGGTCCAATACTGGACCGCCTGCAGAAAGCGAATAGGCGGTGCTGCCGGTCGGTGTTGCAAAAATGAGGCCGTCTGCCCGGTAGTGTGTCATTTCATTGTCGTTAAAACCAACTTCAAAATCAATAATCTTTGAGCGCGTACCACGGGCAATCACAACATCATTTAAAGCGTCTGTTTGGCGGGTAACGCCGTCCGTCTCAAACCGGGCACGCAGCATCAGGCGGTTTTCCAGTGTATAATTGCCCCGCACCAGATTTTTTAACAGGCCCAGTTCATTTGGTTCCAGCCCAGCCACAAAACCGAGCCGGCCAGTGTTGACACCAAGAATCGGCCTGCCCGCAATAGCGGTATGCCGCGCTTCATGAATGATGGTGCCGTCGCCGCCGACCGCAATGGCTGCGCTGCAGGAACCTAGCAGCTCCTGAAAATCGTCAACCCAGCGGTCCGCGTCATAGGCCTGCTGCCGGTCAGAAGCACGCATATATATTTTTGCACCCAGCTCATGCAGGCATTTGATAATTTCATGTGTGCAGCGCGGAGCATGCGCTTTTCTTAGATTGGGCAGCAGAGCGATAATCATTTCTTTCCACCACCATTCAGTACACGATGTGACTCAGCAACCAGTGCGGGAATATCCAGCGGCACCGAAGAAGGTGTGTCCGCTTTCTGCAAATAGAGTAAGTACTCAATGTTCCCCTCCGGCCCGCGCACCGGCGAATAAGTAAGGCCCCGCACGGAAAAACCGTTGTGCAGGACAAAATCCGTAATGTTTGCAATGACCTCCTCATGAACTGCCGGGTCACGCACAACACCTTTCTTCCCCACCTTTTCCCGGCCGGCCTCGAACTGCGGTTTAATCAGGCATACAGCCTGTCCGCCGTCCTTCAAAAAGCCGTGGGCAACCGGCAAAACCAGCCGCAGAGAGATAAAAGCTACGTCCACGCTGAAAAAGTCCACCTGCTCCGGCACCTGTTCGTGTGTCAGATAGCGCACATTGGTGCGTTCCAGATTCACTACACGAGAGTCCGTACGCAGTTTCCACGCAAGCTGCCCATAGCCAACATCCACAGAATAAACACGGCTGGCACCGTTTTGCAGCATGCAGTCCGTAAAGCCGCCAGTGGAGGCCCCAATGTCCATCGTGACCTTTCCCGTCAATGTAATCGGAAACGAGGCCATGGCTTTTTCCAGCTTCAGTCCGCCGCGGCTGACATAGCGCGGTCCGCCACGCACGTCCAGCTTTGCGTCTGCTGGCACCAGCATACCGGGTTTATCATACCGCTGATTCTGAATAAATACATCTCCGGACATGATAATGGCCTTGGCCTTTTCTCTGCTTTCCGCAAAGCCGTTCTGTGTCATTAAAACGTCCAGCCTAACTTTATTACTCAATTTTTACACTCCGTTGTTATGGTTTGTATCATACCGTCCGCGTCCAGTCCCAGGGACTGCAGACACTGGGCCGCCGTGGCATGCGGGACAAAATCCTGAATGCCATGCAGGTAAGCATGCCCACAAAACTGTTTGCTAAACAGCAGGTACAGAAAATGTTCACCGATACCGCCCTGCTGCATTCCTTCCTCGAAGAAGAAGGCCGTCTGTTTATCCGCTGCCGCCTGTACAGCGCCGTCGGCAATCGGTTTAATGCAGTTAAGCTTAATGATTTCCACGGGAATGCCTTTCTCCTGCAGTGCCTGCTGTGCACGGCAGGCATTGGCAAACAACCGCCCATAGGTAACAATGGCACAGGAAGCATCTGCCGGGCCATAGCGGTCGTAGTCACGGCCGGTACGCAGAAAATCTGCCGGACGGAACGGTTCCGCACCGCGCGGATAACGCACCGCCACCGCGCCGGGCACTTCATACAGCGCGCGGTGCAGGTCCGTGATTAGTTCGTCGTAGTAGCAAGGTGAAAATATCGTAATACCGGGAATGGTATTGAGAAAGGCAGCATCAAAAATGCCCTGATGCGTTTCGCCATCCTCCCCGACAATACCTGCACGGTCCACACCAAAAACGACCTTTACTTTCTGTATCGCTACATCATGGATAATCTGGTCATATCCGCGCTGTAAAAAAGTAGAATACACCGCAAAAACCGGCAGCATTCCCTGGCTGGCAAGGCCGCCTGAAAAGGTGACCGCATGTTCCTCGGCAATGCCGGTGTCGAAAAAGCGCTTTGGAAAGCGCCGGCTGAAAGTCTCTAGGCCAGTACCGGTTTTCATGGAAGCCGTAATGGCACAAATGCGGCTGTCCTTTTCCGCCAGGCTGCACAGTGTGCTGCCAAACACACTGCTGAAATTGTCACCGCCTTTGGCGTTTGGCTTACCCGTCAGAATATTGAAACTGGAAACGCCGTGGTAGGTGTCCGGATTTTCCTCTGCATAAGAGTATCCCCTGCCCTTTTTGGTAACAACGTGCAATAAGATTGGGTGGTCAATCTGTCCGGCATTTTCCAGCACTTCAATCATCTGCGGCAAGTTGTGCCCATCAAATGGGCCATAGTAGTTAAAGCCCATATCCTCAAAAAAGGTGCTGTTGTAAAGCACCGAACGCACCATGGTTTTTGCCACGGTAATGCTGTCACACACCGGCCCGCCGATAACGGGAATATGCTGCAGTGCGTCCTCTACATGGGATTTTGCCCGCAGGTAAGCTGGTTTTGTCCGAATTTGTGCCAGATACCGTGCCATTGCACCCACACTGCGGGAAATGGACATTTTATTATCATTTAATATAACAATAAAATTTTTACCGAAGCGGCCGGCATTATTCAGGCCCTCATAGGCCATGCCGCCGGTCAGCGCTCCGTCACCAATCACCGCAATGACGTGCCCCGGCTTGCCGGAAAGCGCCTTTGCCTCGGCAATGCCGAACGCGGCCGAAATAGAAGTGCTGCTGTGTCCGGCGGTAAAAGTGTCCCACTTACTTTCCTGCCGATTAGGGAATCCGGAAAGGCCACCTTTGCAGCGGATGGTTGGGAACTGTTTCCGGCGGCCGGTCAACAGCTTGTGTGTATAGGACTGATGGCCAACGTCCCAAACAATGGCATCGTCCGGTGAACTGAACACCCGGCGCAGCGCCACTGTCAGCTCAACACAGCCAAGGTTGGAGGCGAGATGTCCGCCGTTTTTGGAAACAGTATGAATAATGGCCGACCGTATCTCGGAACACAGCTGCTGCAGCTGCGCTAAATTCAATTTTTTTAGGTCATCCGGAGAATCAATATGATCTAGGAGCTTGGACATATTTTCTGCTCCCCCGTTTTATCTGGCCGTTGTTACGCCGTGGTGCAGGCGCGCCGCTGTCAAAGTATTTTGAAGCAACATGGAAATCGTCATGGGGCCGACACCGCCCGGCACCGGCGTAATATAAGAAGCAATCGGTTCCACGGCGTCATAATCCACATCGCCGCAAAGCTTTCCGTTTTCGTCCCGGTCCATGCCCACGTCAATGACTACGGCGTCGGGCTTGACCATTTCACGGGTAATGAACTTCGGCTTCCCGACAGCTGCCACCAAAATATCCGCCTGCCGGCAAATGCCCGCAAGATCCCGCGTTTTGCTGTGACATACTGTAACAGTGCCGTTGGCGTGCAGAAGCAGCATGACCATTGGTTTGCCGACAATGTTGCTGCGGCCCACAACCACACAGCGCTTTCCCTGTATGTCTATCTTTTCATGGCGCAGCATCTCCATAATGCCCGCCGGTGTACAGGGCAGGAACGAATAGTCACCTATCATAATGTGGCCGACATTGGAGGGATGAAATGCGTCCACGTCCTTCGTGGGGTCAATGGCATTGATGACCGCATCCTCGTCCAATCCCTTCGGCAGAGGCAGCTGTACCAAAATGCCGTCGATTTCCGGACGGGCATTCAGGCTCTGCACCAGTGCCATCAGCTCCTGCTGCGTTGCCGCAGCAGAAAGCGTGTACACTTCA
Organism: Caproicibacterium sp. XB2; assembly: GCF_044880635.1. Taxonomy (NCBI): domain Bacteria; kingdom Bacillati; phylum Bacillota; class Clostridia; order Eubacteriales; family Oscillospiraceae; genus Caproicibacterium; species Caproicibacterium sp. XB2. The sequence continues at coordinate 1,117,145 of NZ_CP173227.1, forward strand.
CTGTAAATGCCAGTTTCCACACAAGCTTTCTTTTTATTGCGTACATAAGTATGAGAGGCGGCATCATCGCCGACCAGCACAACTGCCAGGCCGGGCGTAATGCCCGCCGCTTTCATCTGCGTAACCTCTTCTTTCACCCTGGCGCGCACTTCGGCAGAAATTGCTTTTCCGTCTATCCGTTTGCCCATTTGTGGTAGCCTCCCGATTTTTATTGTTTTTGTTCCGGTATATCCGTTTCACTGACCGGTTCGGTCTGCTGTTTAGTGGCAGGCTGTGTGCCGTCTATCAGTTTTTGTACCGTATCATCCGTTACCAAATCCTCCGGAATGCTGTCGTCAATGGCGTTCAGCGCTACGACACGTGGGCTGCCGGCACCGGTCAAAACAGTACGGCGCCGGAAAATGACCAGCAAGGCTATGCTGAAGATGACCAAAGTGCCCGCCAGCACCTGTGACACACGCAGCAACGTTCCCGGCAGCAGCAGGCTATCTGTACGCAGGCCTTCTACAAAGAAGCGCTCTATGCCGTACCACAATAGGTACAACAGGAAGACCTGTCCGTCGTAACGGCGCAGCTTGCGGCTGAAAAAGTGCAACAGAATGAAACCCAGCAGGCACCACATGGATTCATAGAGAAAGCATGGATGTACTGTAACAAAGCTAGTGTTCTCGCTCGCCATACCCCACGGCAAGTCCGTCTGTACACCAAACGCTTCCTGATTGATAAAGTTTCCCCAGCGGCCAATACTCTGGCCAATAAGGAACCCGAGCGACGCAATGTCCAGCAGGGACGTGATTTTCTGCCTGCAGATTTTTGCTGTGATGCAGCCGCCCAGCAGGCCCCCGATAATACCGCCGTAAATGGCCAGTCCGCCGTCGTGAATATTCCATATCTCAGAGGGATTGCGCAGGTACATATCGCCTGGGTAAAAGAGAACAAAATAAAGGCGTGCACCGACAATTCCACACAGAATGCCTACCAGAATGCAGTTCATCAACTTGTCGGGGTCCAGCCCAAACTTGCGGGCGCTTTTCATGGCGTAAAAAACTGCCAGCAGGAACCCGGCAGCAATCAGAATCCCGTACCAGTAAATATGAAATGAACCAATACTGAATGCGGCACGCTGTATCGTCAGGTAAATCCCCAGTCCAGGGAACTGAACGTGATACATCATTTATCCTCTCTCCTCCCGCAGTGCCAGTGCCGAAAATGCATCGGCAGGCAGGGCTTTTCTCATAGTTTACGGCTCCACAATGGACAGAACCGCATTCTGCGGCAGCAGCTGTGTCTGCAGCCGCTTTTCCGCCGCCGCTTTGGTCACAGCAGCCGCTGCGTTTACATCTGCTACCAAACTGCGGCCCGCAAAACAGTCGGCTATCATGCCATTTGCAAGGCTTTCCACACTGTTGAACCCGGAAATAATGCGGCCATAAACGGACCGCTTGGCGTTCTCAAACAGCTCTGGGTCCAACCCGTCCTGACGGACACGTTCCAGCTCCTGCAGAATCTGCGCAGCAACTGCGTCCGCGTCTTTGGATTCGCCGCTGAACAAGACGCTGGCATAGCCCGGGCCTTCAAAGTATTCACTGTCAAAGCTCGCCTCGTTAATAAGGCCAGCGTCCAGCAAACGGCGAAATAGCGGAGAGCAGTCGCCGCTGACTGTCTGCAGCAAGATCTCGGTTTCAGCCATCTGCTGTACCGTTGGCCGGTGAGCGGCGTCCTCCTTAAAGCCAAAGTAGAACATCGGGTTGGCAACGCTGCCCTTCACACACACCCGCGGTTTTAGGACGGACGGAGGCTCCGGCTCAAAATAGCGCTGCACCTGCATATCTTGGCTTGGTTTCAGCAACTTGTCACATAAAGCCAGCACTTTATCCGGCTCCACATTGCCGACCACACACAGGGCCATATTATTGAGATTATAAAATGTATGGTAACATTCATACAGCAGCTCCGGTGTGATTTTCGCAATGCTTTCCACACTGCCGGCAATGTCCAGCTTGACCGGGTGCGTGTGGTACATGGCGCCCAGCATATTGAACAGGACCTGCCAGCCGGGATCATCGTCATACATCTGAATTTCCTGGCCAATAATCCCCTGCTCTTTCTGCACTGTCTGGGCCGTAAAATACGGTTTCTGCACAAAGTCCAGTAAAATCTCCAATGACTCATATACATGGTCACTGCAGGAGAACAGGTAACAGGTTTTATCAAAACTGGTGTAGGCGTTGGCATTGGCACCGGTTTGTGCATAGCGGGCAAATGTATCCACGCCGTCCTCATTTTCAAACATCTTGTGTTCCAGAAAGTGGGCAATGCCGTTTGGCACACGGGTAACCTCTGTTTCGCCCGAACGGCGGAACGCGTTGTCAATGGAACCGTAGTTGGTGCCGAAAATGGCATAGGTCGAGTGGCTCTGCGACTTTGGATAAACAAATATCTGCAAACCGGACGCATGACGTACCTCATAGTAAGACTCGCCTACCCGGTCAATCTTTCTTTCCTGCATTGTGCTCAATGGTTTTCCCCCTCCTGCCCCTTCAGGCAATACACCGTATCCGGGCGAACGCCCTTGGCTGCCTGTATGATTTGTTCACGGCTGACAGCACCCACCAGTGCCGCATATTCTTCCGGTGTATATACCTTTTTCATAAAGGACTGTGAAAGGTACCAACTGTCCAATGCACCAAGAGAATCTTCCGCTGTGCAGTAACCGTTTTCCAGCGCCAGCTTGGCCGCTGCGATGTCCGCGTCAGTAAAGCTGCCGTCCTGCACTGCCTTCAGCTGTTCCAGGATTGCCTGCTCCGCTTTCTTCATATTGCCAAACTCTACGCCGCTTTGAACAAAAAGAAGTCCGGCCGTGGAATTGTACCCGGCACCGCAGTAATAGCACAGGCTCATCTTCTCGCGGACGATGAGGAACAGGCGGCTGTTGGGGGTGCCGCCGTAAAGAGCGCTCATCAAACGTGCAGCCGGCACCAGTTCCGGCTGTGTCAGCTGAGAAACCTCTACCCGCATGCCGAGGACCATTTTGCCCTGTGCAACGTTCTGGTGGTCGATAACATAGGAAATTTCCGTGTTATGAGAAATCGGCTTTGACAATGTCAGTGGTTTGTACTGCCGCTGTACACAGCCAAATGCCTGTGAAAAGATTTTGGCAACTGGTTCCGGGTCGATATCGCCCAATACCAGAATTTCCACCCGTGCGGTACGCAGCATATCTTTCCATGCCTGTGTCACACGCTCGCCGGTCAGTGCCTGCACCTGCTCCCGTGTACCAAAGCGGCTGATGCCATATGGCTCCCCGGCACACATGGACTCCGCGCAGCGATTGAGTGCAAAAATGCGCTTATCACTGTATTCGGAAGCAATCTGCTCCAGTGTCTGGCGCTGTTCCTGCCGGAAATCTTCTTCCCGGAAGAGGCCGTCCTGCAGAGCTGGATGAAACAGTGCGCCGCACAGCACACGCGTCAGTTCGGCGGTTACGCTTTCCCCATGCAGGGCATAGCGGTCAGCAATACCGCCTGCAGAAACGGTCAGCATCTGCATATTGCCAAGCTTTCCTACATCCGCGCCCAGAGTGGCACCGTACAGAGAAGCCATCTTCCGGCTCATCAGGGTATAATCCGGATACTCCTCCGAACAGCGGCTAAGCAGGAACGGCAGCAGTGCGTTGGGTGCCGCCGTGTCCTTTTGCAGCGGAAGCAGAAAATTCACCGATATGCGGAAAGTCTTAAACTTCGTATTACAGACGCTTCTGAAATGGACGCCCTCGTGCAGCATAGACTGCTCGATTTTGTTCATAAAGCGGGTCATCTCCTATTTAAAAATATAATCCGTTTAATCCGTTTCAATCTTTTGCAAACTTCTTTATTATATCACACAAGGTCAGGTGTGAAAAGGAAGGAAGCTTTGAATATTCTGTGAATTTGCATATTCTTGCATTTGTACAAAAAAGCTTTCTCCGGTATTGCGGGCGGCAGTCAGGCTGTGCTATACTGAAAACGACTTCATTTTCAGCCACTTTTGGGGCTGTTCTGCGGAAATTTGAGGTATTTCAGTATGCATGTTTTAAGAGGGGGAAAAATCTTGAAAGAAAAACGGCGCATCCGTCTGAGTGAACTGGGGCTGGTGTTGGCGGCCATCCTATGGGGTACGGCATTCGCGGTGGTAAAAGATACCAATCATCTGATGCCGCCTTCCTGGCAGATAGGCATCCGGTTCACCTTTGCGGCGGCATTGATGCTGCTGCTGTTTCATAAGCGACTGAAAAGCATGAACCGGAAGGCACTGTTGCTGAGTATCCTCATGGGTACCATTTTGTTTATCGCCTATTTGGTACAGACCATCGGGGTAAAATACACCACAGCCGGAAGGAATGCATTTTTGACTGCTATTTATGTGGTTATTGTTCCATTTTTGTCGTGGGGTCTGCACCGTGCACACCCCGGTGCAGTCAATTTGTTTGCCGCTGTGCTGTGTCTGACCGGTATCGGAATGCTGTCCCTGGCCGGAGGACACTTCGGACTGGGTCTGGGTGAGGGGCTGTCCATTGTCAGCGGCATTCTGTATGCGGTACATATTATGATTACCTCATCTGCCATTACGTCCGGCGACCCTATGGCTGTCAATACCGTTCAGTTCGCAGTCTGCGGCGTGCTGGCACTGCTGTGTGGCGCGTTCACCGAGCCGCCGCCAACGCTGAACCAACAGGCGGTCCTTTCGCTGGGATACCTTTCCATCTTCAGTTCGGCCATCGGCATGGGCCTGCAGAGTGTCTGCCAGCGGTATGTGGAAACCAGCAAGGCTTCCCTTTTGATGTCGCTGGAAAGTGTCTTCGGCTGCCTTTCCGGCATTCTGCTGCTGGGAGAAACGCTGACCATACAGACAGTCATTGGATTTGTGCTGATTTTCGCCGCCATTGTACTGACGGAAATGCCGGCCGAAAAGCACAGCCGCCTGCCCGTCCCTGCCAGTTCCGCTGCAGGTCAATCTTAACTGCTACCACATAATAAATATATGAAAAAGCTGCCGGGCCAGCGTTTTACGCATATCCGGCAGCTTTTTTGTTTATCATTTTTGCATATTTGTATTTAAAAAGGCATGCGGAAACAGTTCCTTCAGCATATACTTTCGTGCGCCTCCCTGCCCGTCCGCCAAATAAACAGGGAATTCCGGCCCGCAGAACTCAGACATAAACTGCAGACAAATGCCGCAGGGCGGACAGGGAGCAGCTGCTTCTTTTCCACCCGGTGCGCCGGCTACGGCGATGGCCTCAAAACTGCGTGCGCCGCTGCTGACAGCGGAAACCAGTGCGGAACGTTCTGCACAGATAGTGGCCCCCAGCGAGCTGTTCTCCACATTGGCACCAAGAAAGACACGGCCGTCTTTGGTCAGCAGCGCTGCACCTACGCGGAAATTGGAATACGGTGTGTAGGCATTTTTGCGTGCCCGCTGCGCAGCCTGCAGCAGTTCCAGTGGCTTCATTTCTACAAGACCTCCTTTTTAGGGTACAAATGTACCCGGGCAGGAACCCAAGTTCCTGCCCATTCGTATGTTTTTACTGTAGACTATTATAATCCACCCATGGCGGAAGGGCAAGCCTCTTTGTCTAGCATTTGCTTTCTATGAGTGCTAGAGTTTTTATTTTGTCCATATGTCCCAGTATGATGAATCTTGTCAAGCGAGAAACCACAGCGAGCCGGATGGCACCACAAGAAATCATAATTTTGCAACTAAGTTTTCCCTGTTTTCTGTGCGGTCAAGGCTGGACCGCTTTGGCCGCACTGCATAATTCTTTATAGAAAAGCAAAGCCGATACAGGCCTCTACAGGTCTGTACCGGCTTCGTTTTTGTTAGATTGGATTATCCAAAATAATTGGTTGCCGTTTTCGTTTGATCATCGTCCGGCAGCATCCGCGCTCGCAGGGCCTTAATCGGCACACCCTTTTCGGTAAACATCTTTTCATGTTCGGTCATGACATCAATGGGGCTTTGCGGGTGCGGGAATTGATGCAGGTCTTGTGTCTGTTCCAGCACCTCAAAGTGAGACTCCTGCAGGTAACACAGTGTCGCCCGAAAAAGCGGCTCATCATCTGTTTTAAGCCACAGCTCCGCATCTGGTTCCAAAAGCGGCCGATACAGGGCCAGCTGACGCGGGTGTGTCAGGCGGCGCTTATAGTGACGTGGTCGCGGCCATGGGTTGCAGAAGTTGATATACAGCCGCGAAATGCGGTCCTGTGGGCCCATAATGTTCGGCAGACGGGAAATATCATAAGCGGTAAGCACCAGATTATCAATTGGCTTTTCGTCGTAAGCCTCTTCAATCAGCCTCTTGCCCGGGGCAAGGACCGCATCCTTCATATCGATACCGAGGTAGTTGATTTCTGGGTGCAGCGGCGCAAGTCCGGCCAAAAACCAGCCTTTGCCGCAGCCAAGCTCCACATGCAGCGGCTGCTGGCGCGGGAACCACTGCAGCCATTGATTTTTCATTCTCTGTGGGTTACGCAGAAAAAACGGGCAGGCGTCCAGTTCCGGACCGGCCCACGGTTTTGCACGCATTCTCATTGGACTGTCCCCTCTTTCCGCGGTGTCATTGGTTTACAGACGTCCACCCAGCCGGTGCTGTGGCCGGCACGCTCCAGTTCCGCACAAGTAAGCGCTGCAACAGAGTTGGAGGTTCCTGCCGCCGGATAAACACGGCTGAACCGCCGCAGGGAAACATCCAGCCAAACTTGTGCCGTATCCGCGCAGCAGAACGGGCACACGCTTCCAATTGGATACCCCGTAAGCGGCAGCACCTCATTGGTGGAAAGCAGCTTTGCCCGCAGGCCAAACGTGTGCTTAAATTTGGCATTGTCTATTTTGCGGTCCCCGCTGGTGACAATCAGGACACAGCCGTCCCCTTTTTTCAGCGAGATTGTCTTTGCAATACAGCCAGGTCCCACTTGCAGTGCCTGCGCGGCCTGCTGTGCCGTGGCACTGGTCTGGTCAAGTTCTTTTACACGGTCGGCCAAGCCAAAGCCGGCAAGGTATTTCTGTACTTTCTGAAGTTCCGGCGCCAATTTTTTCTCTCCTTTCAGACTGCCGTACAGGCAGCCCTGCATAAAAAATAGTATAGCACAGTTTGACGAAAAAAGGAATGTGAGAGCAAAAAGTCAGCTGACCGGAGCATCCCGTACTTATATATGGATTCCATAAGTATTATTTTCGGCCTCTGGACAATTTTTTTAGTTGTGCTATAATGTGGATGTTCATTTTTGGCTCGCTTTTTTGCCGCACTCTGCGGCAAACCGGAATGAGAAAATTCCTTTCTAATATAAATAACTGAGGTAACGAGAATATGTCCAAGCAAAAAAAAATCGTCGTCACACTAAGCTGTATTCTGGCCGGTGTTGTCGTTGTGCTGGCTGTACTATGGGCACGTTACGGATACCGTGCACAGAGCTACAGCAACACTTCTTACGCAATGGGCACCTATATCCAGCAAACAACCTATGGCAAAGAAGCACAGGCCGCTGCAACAGCAGGCGCACAGGCTGTGACCGATTTGGAGGACAAAATCTCCTGGCGGGTAGACAACAGCGATATCGCCAACCTCAACAATGCTGCCGGAACGGTATGGAAAACACAGGACAGCTACACCATATCGCTGCTGCAGATGTCCCTAAAGCTGGCACAGCAAACCGACGGTGCTTTTGACCCAACAGTTCTTCCACTGACAGCCCTGTGGGATTTTGACGGCAAGAAGCACGTTCCCACGGCCGCTGAACTGAAATCCATTCTGCCGCGTATCAACTATAAGGACCTGCGTATTAACACCAAGGACAACACAGCTTCCCTAAAGATGCACTATGAAGGAGTGGATCTCGGCTCGATTGGAAAGGGCGCTGCCTGTGACAAGGTTGTGGAAGCCTACTCCAAAAAGAAAATTCAAGCGGCTGTGGTAGCGGCTGGCGGCAGTATTGGCCTGTATGGCAACAAGCCGGACGGCTCCGGCTGGAGTGTCGCCGTGCGGGACCCCAAAACCAATGACAGCAATGCCGGCAGTGTTGGCCTGCTTTCGCTGGAGGGCGGACAATATGTGTCCACTTCCGGTACCTATGAAAAAGCATTTACTCAAAATGGAAAGACCTATCATCACCTGCTGAACCCAAAAACCGGAATACCGGAAAGCAATGGGCTGGTTTCTGTAACCATTGTCTGTAAAAACGGTGCTTTGAGTGATGGACTTTCCACTGCCTGCTTTGTCCTCGGCAAAGAGAAAGGTTCCGCACTGGCAAAGAGCTACGGTGCTGAAACCATTTATATTGATACGGCCGGAAATGTAACGGTTTCCCCCGGGCTGAAAAACCGCTTTCAGCTGACCAACACCACTTCTTATCGGCTGATGAAATAATTATGAAAAAGAAACTGTTTCAAAAGAAAGACCTGCTGCTGATTCTGCCTATATTGGCAGTGGCAGTGGGTCTGCTTCTCTGGAATACCTTTCGCTCCTCCGGTCAGGAACTGACAGCAGTGGTGGAGGAAAACGGCCGTGTAACACATACCTATGACCTTTCCTGTCAGCAGACGGCACAGGTGGTTGATATCGGCGGCAGCTACCATGTAAAGCTGCTGGTGGAACCGGGAAAAATTTCTTTTTCCCATTCGGATTGTCCGGACCAAATTTGTGTGCGCACCGGTAAGCTGGCAAAAGCGGGACAGACCGCTGTATGTCTGCCCGCAAGGGTAAGTGTGCACATTCGGAGCAGCGGAAATGAGGTGGACGGCACCACAGGCTAAACGTTATGAAAGATAAACTGCGTATTTCCCGGACAACTCGGCGCGTTGCCTTTATCGGGATGCTTGCCGCACTGGCGCTGGTTCTTTCCGCGCTGGAGGCGATGATTCCGCCGCTGCCCATGCTGCCCCCCGGGGCCAAGCTGGGCCTTTCCAATATTGTAACGATGTACGCCGCCGGTACAGTTGGTCTGGTACCGGCGCTATGTATTGCCCTTTTAAAAGGTCTGTTTACCGGCAGCATACAGGGGGCCATTGCCTTCTTTATGAGCACCGCTGGCGGTTTGGCCAGCACATTGGTTATGTGGCTGCTGCTGCAGCCGAAAAAAAAGCCTTTCGGTCTATTGGGGCTGGGTGTTGCCGGCGCACTGACGCACAATATGGCCCAGCTAGGCGTAGCGGCCCTGCTGACTACACCAGCCATCGGTTACTATGCACCGTGGCTTTTGCTGTTTGGTATAGGTGCCGGTATTGTGACCGGCTTGGTACTGCGTACGGTTGCCCCGCTGCTGGAACGTTTTCATCCCTGACGGAATCGGCTGCAACCGCTTTATTTTCTTTATTAATTTTTATTAAAAGGCATTTACAAGTCATCTCTTTTGTGCGATATTATATCAGGCTGTTCATCATTTATTCAATCTTTAACAACATCTTTTTCATTTTGTATGTTCCTGCCCCACAAAAAGAGCAGTGGATATAGACTCAAGTGATGTAGTATTGGAGGGAAAATTATGGAATTGAGCTTTCCAACAAAGCCGTTCCGAACGCACGGCGGCGCTGCGGTTCCTCACCGGAAGAACACCGCCCAGGTGCAGTCCGTGGTTATGCCGGCTCCAAAGGAAGTAGCCATCCCCATGCAAATGCACGTGGGTGCCCCCTGCTCCCCGCTGGTAAAACCCGGTGACCTGGTAACGGTAGGTCAGAAAATCGGTGATAGCAAGGCCTTTGTCAGTGCGCCGATTCACGCAAGTGTTTCCGGCAAGGTAAAGGCAATCCAGAAGATTCAGCTGTCCAACGGCGGCTATGGTGATGCAGTCATCATTGAATCCGATGGAAAAATGGAGCCTTGTCCTGACCTGAAGGCCCCTGAAGTCACTGACCTAAAGAGTTTTCTGCAGGCCGTACGTGATTCTGGTTTGGTCGGCCTTGGCGGCGCTGGTTTTCCAACGCACGTCAAGCTGAACGTTCCAGAAGGAAAAAAGGTAGATACCCTGATTGTCAACATTGCAGAGTGTGAACCCTACCTGACCGCGGACAACCGCGAAGCACTGGAAGACACAGCAAATGTTCTGGACGGTGTTTTCACCGTAAAGAAAATGCTGGGCCTCTCTCGTGCAATGATTGCCGTGGAAAAGAACAAGCCGGAGGTTATCAGCCAGCTGAACACCCTGCTGACAACTGACAGCCGCAACGACGGCCAGACTGTCCATGTAATGCCCCTGAAGGCCACTTACCCACAGGGCGCTGAAAAAGTGCTGATTAAAGCCTGCACGGACCGTGTCGTTCCCATGGGCAAGCTGCCGGCAGATGTCGGCTGTATTGTCATGAACGTCACCAGTATTGCTACGCTGGCCAATTACCTGAAGACCGGCATGCCGCTGGTGAAAAAGCGTCTGACCATTGACGGCGGCGCAGTAAAGGACCCCAAGAATGCCATTGTTCCAATCGGCACAAGCATTCACGACATTATGGATTTTGTCGGTACCAAGAAAGCACCGGCAAAGGTCCTTATCGGCGGTCCAATGATGGGTATGGCTGCGGCTACTATAGACGCACCCGTACAAAAGCAGAACAATGGTCTGCTTTTCCTTTCGGAAGAGGAAGCTCATCTGCCGCAGCCAACCGCCTGCATCCGCTGCGGGCGCTGCGTACAGGGCTGTCCCATGCACTTAATACCCACGAAACTGGAAGAGTATGTGAAAGTCCAGGATGTGGGGGCGCTGCAGAAATTTGACGTAATGGACTGCATGGAATGCGGCACCTGCGCCTACAACTGCCCCGCTCACCGGCCGCTGGTACAGGCGATTCGGCTGGGCAAATCGCTCGTCAAAGCAGGAGGTGCTAAAAAATAATGGAGAAACTGATTGTATCCTCTTCCCCGCACCTGCACACAGCGACGAACACACGGCGCATTATGGCGGATGTTATCATTGCACTGATTCCAGCCATGATTGCTTCAGTCATTCTGTTTGGCTGGCGTGCCCTGTGCCTCCTTGTCATTTCCGTACTGACCTGTGTGCTGTGCGAATACATCTGCCGGAAGGTTATGAAGCGGGACAACACGGTTGGTGACCTTTCCGCCGTGGTCACCGGCGTTCTGCTGGCAATGAATGTTCCGTCTTCACTCAACCCGCTGATGCTGATGTTCGGCGACATTGTTGCCATTGTCGTTGTCAAGCAGATGTTCGGCGGCATTGGTCAAAACTTTGTGAACCCGGCCCTGATGGCCCGTATCATTCTGATGAACTCTTTCCCTGGCCCGATGGCCAGTTGGCCAAAGCCGATGGCGGCAGATGCGGCAACTTCCGCTACTCCGCTGGGTTTGCTGAAAGAGGGCGGCCACTATAACTCGAACTACCTGCAGCTGTTCCTTGGCTACCGCGGCGGCTGCCTGGGTGAAACCTGTGCACTGGCTTTGCTGATTGGCTTTGCCTATCTGCTAATTCGCCGGGTAATCACCCCAACCATTCCGCTGTGCTACATAGGCACCGCCATGCTGCTGTCCCTCCTGATGGGCCGCGACCCGCTGATGGACCTGCTGTGCGGCGGCCTGCTGCTGGGCGCTATCTTCATGGCAACTGATTACACCACCAGCCCCATTACCTTTAAAGGTCAGATTATCTATGCGGTTGGGTGCGGCTGCCTGACGATGATTATCCGTCGTTTTGGCTCCCTGCCGGAAGGTGTTTCCTTCTCAATTATCATTATGAATATTCTTACCCCGCTGATTGAACGCGGCACGCATCCCCGTGCTTTCGGCAAATCGAAAGAAACTAAGAAGGAGGCGGCACGGCAATGAAAGAAAAGATTGATACTAAAAAAGAAATTGTAAAACCCATCGTCGTGCTATTTCTTATTTGCCTGATTGTTACATTGGCCTTGGCTGTTACAAACCAGGTAACCAAAAACAAAATTTTGCAGATGAACCAGCAAACCGAAAATGCCAGCCAACAGCAGGTGCTGCCCACAGCAAATTCTTTTACAAAAAAGACTAGTGGTGACAAGACCTATGCGATAGGCAGCAAAGACGGCAAAGTTACCGGCTATGTCTTTACGACCACCAGCACCAGCTACGGCGGCGACGTAAAAGTGATGACCGGCATCAGCGCAGACGGCAAAGTGACCGGTGTCAATCTGCTGAAAACCAGCGATACCCCCGGCTTGGGCCTGAACGCAAAGAAAGAATCCTTCCGTGACCAGTACAAACAGGCGGTTCCCGCCAGCGGCTCTTTCACCGTTATTAAGAACGGCAAGGCCGGTCAGGGAGAAATCAGCGCGCTGACTGGTGCGACCATTTCCAGCAAAGCGGTCACAACCGCAGTAAATGAGGCTGTTTCCACCTATTATAAAACTGTGAAAGGAGGCGCCTGAGGATGGCAGAAGGGAAAGAAAAGACAAGTCTTTGGCATGAATTTACAAAAGGACTGATTAAAGAGAACCCGGTCCTGCGTCTGGTCCTCGGCTGCTGCTCTACGCTGGCGCTCTCTACCGCTGCCAGCAACTCCATTGGCATGGGCATTGCTACCACGTTTGTTTTGGTTTGCTCCAACGCCGTTATTTCCGCCCTGCGCCACGTCATTCCCGACAAGGTTCGTATTCCCTGCTACATTGTAGTTATTGCCGGCTTTGTGTCGGTTGTGCAGATGCTGATTGAAGCATTCTCCCCCGCACTAAAAGACGCCCTGGGTATTTACCTGCCCCTGATTGTTGTTAACTGCATCATTCTGGGCCGTGCAGAAGGTTTTGCAAACAAGCATAAGGTTCTGCCAAGCATTATGGATGGTTTAGGCATGGGCCTAGGTTTCACATTTACGCTGCTGGTTATGGGCACCATTCGTGAAATCATCGGTTCCGGTACTTTCTTTGGTATGCAGGTTACCCCATCCATGTATCCTGGCATCATCATCTTCCTACTCCCTCCCGGTGGCTTCTTCGTTTTCGGTATGTTGATGGCGGTCGCAAACCGCATCACCGAACATCACGGCGGCAAGCCGGTAGAGGACATCAATTGTGCCTGCTGCCCAATGGCCGTTGCCTGTGGTCATGTTGAGGTCGGTTCTAAGCAGCCCTCCGAAAAATGTGAGCGGAACGGCAGCTCCGCACAGAACAAGTTTCTGAGAGGTTCCGTACCGCCGCTGCAGGACGACACGCAGCCAAAGGATGGTGACACGAAATGAGTGCATACGCAATTCAACTGCTGTCTATTTTCCTCTCTGCTATTTTAACAGAGAACTATATTTTGAACCAGTTCCTCGGCATCTGCCCGTTCCTGGGTGTTTCCAAGAAGCTGAAAACAGCCGTGGGCATGAGCCTTGCCGTTATTGTGGTTATGTTCATTTCAACCGCTGTTACCTATCCTATCTACAGCAAGATTCTGCAGCCACACGACATGGACTATCTGCAGGTCGTTGTGTTCATTCTGGTCATTGCTGCACTGGTACAGCTGATTGAAACAATCCTGAAAAAGTACATTCCGTCCCTGTATAAGGCCCTGGGCATTTATCTGCCGCTGATTACCACCAACTGCGCTGTTTTGGGTATTACACAGCTGGTTATCAGCAAAGGTGAAGATTATACCCAGGCGCTGGTAAACGCCATTGGTTCCGGTGTTGGCTTCCTGGTGGCTATGGTCATCTTCTCCGGTGTGCGTGAGCGCATTGAGAACAATGACTACCCGAAGTTCCTGAAAGGTCTGCCCAGCACCCTGATTGCAGCATCCCTTGTGGCAGCGTCCTTCCTTGGCTTTGCCGGCGTTGTCAAAGGCATGCTGGGTTATTAAGGGGGGCAGAAAAGAATAATGGATACGAATGCGATTTTATTTGCCATCCTCATCGTCTGTATCATCGGCCTTATCTGCGGCGTAATGCTGGCAGTTGCCTCTACCTTTATGGCAGTGCCGAAAGACCAGAAAGAAGAGGATATTCGAGCCCTGCTGCCCGGCGCCAACTGCGGTGCCTGCGGTTTTTCCGGCTGTGACGGCTATGCGGCTGCCATGGCAAAGGGTGAAGCAAAGCCCGGCCTGTGCGCACCCGGCGGTGCTGCTGTTGCAAAAGCAATCAGTGACTATCTGGGTGTTGGCGATGCCGGTATCGAAGAAAAGGTTGCCTGCGTACAGTGCTTTGGCAATGATGACAATACGACCAAAGCAGATACCTATGAGGGCATCGAGCGCTGTGCGGCTGCCAATAACGTAGCCGGCGGCGGAACTTCCTGCCAGTATGGCTGCTTAGGCATCGGCGACTGTGTGCGTGCCTGCAACTATGATGCTATCAAAATTTGCAACGGTGCTGCCTCTGTCGATGTCACTCGCTGCGTCGGCTGCACCATGTGTGCACAAGCCTGCCCGCGCCATCTGATTACTATGGTGCCTAAAAAGCGCCAGGCTGTCAATCACTGCAGCAACTGCGACAAGGGCGCTGCAACCAACAAGGTCTGCAAGGTTGGCTGCATTGGCTGCGGCAAGTGTGTGAAGGTCTGCCCAAAGGGCGCTATCACGATTGAAAACTTCCGTGCGAAGGTTGACCCTGAAAAGTGCGTAGGCTGCGGTCTATGCGCAAAAGAGTGCCCGCGTCACTGCCTGACCGTTATGCTGGTACCGAAGAAAGCAATACCTGCCGCAAAGTCCTAATCTCCGTACTGTGACAGAAATGTGCAAACAAAAGGACCGGAACAGTTCACCAAAATGGCGGCTGTCCGGTCCTTTTACTATGTTCTTTTTACTGTACCAATACCTGCCCACCGGCGGCAGCTGCTACACAAAGCACTACACTGAGTACCATATAGGCTGCCCCCAGCAAACACTTGCCGCTCTGCAGAAGGCCGAGCGCCTCCAGTGAAAAAGTAGAGAACGTTGTAAATCCGCCGCAGATGCCAACCTTTAAGAACAGCACCAAATGCGGATTCAGCGTGCCATACTTCCCCGCCAGCGCAGCAATCAACCCAATGAAGAAAGCACCGATAACGTTAATGAGCATGGTCCCGGCGGGGAAGCCATTCTGCGGTTTCAGCGGTAAAAATCCCATGAGGTAACGCGCCACAGCCCCCAGCATTCCGCCACAACCAACAAACAGACAGTTCAGCAGTACATTCATGATAAGACCCCCTCAATCAAAATTTTGACAGCAAAAGAGCTAATGACTCTGCACAAAACCGCAGAAGTCATCAGCTCTTTTGAAAGCAGTTCCGGTTTTTCACCATGGGAGAACTTCATTCCCATATTCTATTCTTACAGAAGCGGTCCTGTTAGCAGTGGCCGCACCTCTCCGGCAAGATACAACGAACCGCACATAATAACCGCGCCATCCGGTCCGGCGAGCTGCCGCGCAAGTTCCAGCCCAGTGCACGGAGAAGATGCCATTTGGGTTAACACACGTTCCCTTTGCCAGAGTGAAGCAAGCTCCCGTGGACGCATTCCACGCGGATTTTGCAACGGCACCGTCACCGCCCCGAAGAAGAGCGGCGCAAGGGTACGCACAAACTGTGCGGTGTCTTTATCCGCACACATACCGGACAATGCCACCAACCGCCGGTTTGGAAGATACCGCCGCAGGCACGCGGCCAGTGCCTGTGCACCGTCCGGATTATGCGCACCGTCCACTACCGTAAGCGGACTGCCCGAAAAAATCTCGAACCGGGCAGGCATACGCACAGCAGCCAGCCCATCCGCACACCCTTTCGCACTGATGCCGGAAAAGCCATGATATTGGTGCAGGACCTCCATACAGGCAAGTGCTGACGAAGCATTCACCACTTGATAATCTCCCAGCAAACGCATCTGCAGCGGCTGTCCCCGATACTGCATGGCGGTACCGGAAAGTGTTTCGGCTGTCACATGCAGCAAAGAAGCATCCGCTTCTGTCAAACGGCAGTGCCGCTCTTTCGCGGTGCGGCGAATAACCGCCAATGCTTCCGGGTCCTGTCCCGGTGCACAGACTACATCGCATCCCTCTTTCAGAATACCACACTTTTCCCCTGCAATCTCCGTCAGTGTACTGCCGAGTATTTCGGTATGGTCATAGGAGATATGCGTAATGACCGCGCACAGAGGCGCCGCTATCACATTGGTGGCATCTAAACGGCCGCCAAGGCCCACCTCCAGTACCACTACATCACATTTCTTTTGGGCAAACCAGTACAGCCCCAGTGCTGTGACAGCTTCAAACTCGGAAAGATCCTCTCCCCTATGCTCCATTTCCATCAGCGGCGGCAGGACGGCCTGCGCTGTCCGTACCAGCTCTTTACGCGGAATCATTCTGCCGTTCAGCTGAAAGCGTTCCCGGAAATCCACCACAAATGGAGAAGTAAACAGCCCTGTACGGAAGCCGCTGTGCTGCAGCATGGCGGCAATCATAGTACTGGTAGAACCTTTGCCGTTCGTCCCAGCCACATGCACAAAACGCAGGTAGTCCTGCGGGTCCCCCAGTGTGTGCAGCAGTGTCCGCAGATGCGCAAGCCCCGGCACTTTTTTAAAGCGGTGCAGGGCGTGAATCTGCTGCAGAACCTCTTCGTAAGTCATTTCAGTGCTTCCAAGCTGGACGAAATCAAATCCATACGTTCTTTTAGTTTTTGCGCGTTGGCACGAACACCGGCCACCACTTTCTCCGGTGCCTTGGTCATAAACTTTTCGTTCTGTAGTTTTGCCTGCGCGTTCTGATAGCCTTTCTGTGCGGAAGCAAGTTCCTTGTTCAGCCGCTTCTTTTCCGCTTCTTTATCTACCAATTCGTTCATTTGAATGTAGACTTTGGCGTCCGAAGTGACAATGGTCACGGCGCCATCTAGCGTAAACGATGGTGCAACCTGAATCTCCGTTGTGTAAGCGAGGCGTTTGAAAATCTCCTCGCCAGAACGGAATGTGTCCTGCTTTTCCGTTGCGATATACAGTGCTGTTTTGCGGGAAGGAGCTACGTTCATCTCGGAACGGCGGTTGCGGACACCACGCACGGCAGCCATAATGCTTTCCATCTTGTCGGCTTCCTCTGGGAATGCCAGCTGTGCATCATAGGCTGGATACGGTGCCATGATAAGCGCTTCCCCTGTATGCGGCAGTGCCTGCCAAATTTCCTCGGTAATATACGGCATAAAGGGATGCAGCAGCGCAAGCGTGCGCGTCATAACCCACACCAAAACCTGCCGTGCCTGCTGTGCGGCAGCCTCATCACTGCCCTGCAGACGAATTTTAGAAATCTCAATATACCAATCGCAGAACTCGTCCCACAGGAAGTCGTGCAGCTTCTGTGCAGCAATGCCAAACTCAAATTTTTCCAGATTATCGTTAATTTCCTGTGCCAGGCGATTGAAGGAGTCAAGAATCCATTTATCCTCCATGGTCAGGGTATCCGGCAGTGCATTTGGCACATTCTTCCCTTCAATATTCATCAGGATAAAGCGGGAAGCGTTCCATATCTTATTGGCAAAGTTCCGGCTGGCCTGCACACGCTCGTCCGAATAACGGGTATCGTTACCGGGGCTGATGCCGGTAATCAGTGTAAAGCGCAGGGCATCCGCGCCATACTGGTCAATGACCTTAATGGGGTCAATGCCATTGCCAAGGGATTTGCTCATTTTGCGTCCCTGGCTGTCCCGCACAAGGCCGTGGAAAAATACCGTATGGAACGGCACCTCACCGGTCTGCTCCAAACTGGAGAAAATCATGCGCGCAACCCAGAAGAAAATGATATCGTAGCCGGTTACCAGTGTATTGGTTGGGAAATAATAGTCCAAATCTTTGGTCTTGTCCGGCCAGCCCAGCACACTAAACGGCCACAGCGCGGAACTGAACCAGGTATCCAGTGTATCCTCGTCCTGGTGCAGATGATGACCGCCGCACTTGGGGCAGGTGTCCGGGTCCGTACGGGCAACAACTGTTTCACCGCAGTCGTCACAATACCACGCCGGAATCCGGTGGCCCCACCACAGCTGACGCGAAATGCACCAGTCACGGATATTTTCCATCCAGTTATAATAAATTTTTTCCATACGTTCCGGAATAAAGCGAACTTTGTCGGAGCGAACCGCATCGATTGCCGGTTTTGCCAGCGGTTCCATTTTAACAAACCACTGCTTGGAAACGCGCGGCTCAATGGTGCTGTGGCAGCGGTAGCAGGTACCCACGTTATGCTTGATGGGCTCAATGCTGACCAAATAGCCCTGCTCGTCCAGCTCTTTGACGATTTGTTTACGGGCCTCCATGCCGGACAGTCCCGCGTATTTGCCGCCATTTTCGTTAATGGAGCCGTCCTCGTTCATCATATTGATGACTTCCAAATGATGACGGCGGCCAACCTCAAAGTCGTTGGGGTCATGTGCCGGTGTGATTTTTACAACACCAGTACCAAAATCCTTTTCAACGTATTCGTCCGCCACAACCGGAATTTCACGGCCGACCAGCGGCAAAATTAGCGTTTTGCCAACAATATCTTTGTAGCGCTCATCGTCCGGGTGCACTGCCACGGCCGTATCACCCAGCATTGTTTCGGGGCGGGTAGTAGCGAGCTCCAGGTATCCGCTGCCGTCCTTAAAGGGGTAGCGAACGTGCCAGAAGGAACCGTCCTTTTCCTCGAACTCCACTTCAGCGTCAGAAATGGTTGTCTTGCAGTGCGGACACCAGTTGATAATCCGTTCGCCGCGGTAAATCAGTCCTTTTTCATACAGACGTACAAAAACTTCCCGTACGGCCTTACTGCAGCCTTCGTCCAGCGTGAAGCGTTCCCGCTGCCAGTCACAGGAAACACCCAATTTGCGCAGCTGCTGGTCGATGCGGCCACCAAACTTGTCCTTCCATGCCCACGCACGCTTTAAAAAAGCGTCCCGGCCTATCTGTACCTTGGTCACGCCCTCTTTGCGCATAGCCTCTACAATCTTTGCCTCGGTGGCAATGGAAGCGTGGTCCGTTCCGGGCACCCACAAGGCGCTGTAGCCCTGCATACGGCGCCAGCGGGTAAGAATGTCCTGCAGTGTTTCATCCATTGCATGGCCCAAGTGCAGCTGCCCGGTGATATTCGGCGGTGGAATAACAATGGTGTATGGCTTTTTCTTTGGGTCCGGCTCCGCGTGAAAATAACCGCCTTTTATCCAGAAGTCATAGATGCGATCCTCCACTTCGCCGTGATTATACGTTTTTGCAAGTTGTCTGCTCATTTGATTTTCCTCCTGCAATTTTGGATACCATGGGCTTAACAAAGCGTAAGATACAAAAAAGCCCCGGACAGGAACGGTTTCTTCCTGTCCGGGGCGAAATTTGCAAATTCCGCGGTACCACCCGCATTTGGCCCTATATGGGCCCTCTCTGCCGGTAACGCTGGCACACGGACTGCCCTACTATCCTTTTGGCTTTAGGCAGCCAGCTCCGGGGCGACGCATACGCATCTGCACACGCACAGGTTTCCACCGAAATGCCTGCTCTCTGCGGCTATATACAGATACCTTGTTCCCATCACTGCTTTTATCGATATAAATTTATTATAGGCGCAGCCAAACGCATTGTCAAGCATTGGTGCCCAGCTGTCCGTTGTTTAAACGTGTTAAAAGCGGCGGTACTTCCCGCAGTGACGGTAGCACTGCATCCGCCAACACACGAATTTCCACATTTGGCTGCATTAAATCCGGCACCATCACGGTGTACATACCGGCAGCGTGGCCGCTGCGAACACCGTTAAAGCTGTCCTCTACAACCATACACTGGTCCTGCGTACAGTCAAGGCGGCGGGCCGCTTCCAGAAAGATGTCCGGTGCGGGTTTACCATGGGTAATCTGATCCCCCGTAACAAGGCTTTGAAAATACGGTACCGTGCCGGAACCGTTTAAAATATCTTTAGCCCGCGATTCATACGAAGATGTCACCACAGCCATGCGGTATTCCTGTTTCTGCAGGGCATCCAGCATTTGATGCAGACCTGGCCTGGGAGGAATTCCGGTTTCCTTTAGGTGGCGGGCTGCTTCCTCATGGTAGCGGGCATACAGCGGCTCCGGCTCCTGGTGCAGACGGTCTTTCATCAGCGAAAGAATCTCTGTGCGGTCACGGCCAATGCAGTGCCAATAAAGCCCTTCCGGCAAACCAACCGCTACCCATGCGTCGTGGTTAACTCGTTCGGTATCGAACAGTGTTCCATCCATATCAAAAAGGACTGCAGTAATCATTCTTTTTCCTCCGACGGTGCTGTCAGGTCGTGGATAACGGCGCTTGCAAGCACCAAGCCCTCCACGCTGGGCACAAAGCTGACACTGCCAGGTGTTACCCTGCGGCCAGGTGCCGGCGTTTCTTTACTTTGCAGCGGCTTTTTTGCCGGTTCATCACTGTAAACAACTTTTAGACGGGGCACACCGCGTTTCCGCAACTCCCGGCGCATAACACGCGCCAGCGGGTCCGCCTGCGTTTCAAAAATATCCGCAATGCGGAAACGTGTGGGGTCCAATTTGTTTCCGGCACCCATGGCGCTGATAGACGGTATACCGCACTGGTAGGCTGTCTGCGCAATCAGGAGCTTGCTGCTGACTGTATCCACCGCATCTATAATATAATCGTATTTTGTAAAATCAAATTGTTCTGCGTTTTCCTCGGTGTAAAAACAGCGGCAGCTTTCTACCTGCACCATCGGGTTAATGTCCTGCATTCGCCGCTCCATGACATCTGTTTTATACTGCCCAATGGTGCTGTGCAGGGCAATGACCTGTCGGTTCAGGTTTGTCAGGCTGACGGTGTCACTGTCTACCAGTGTAAACTGGCCCACGCCGCAGCGGCACAGTGCCTCAGCCGCAAATCCGCCAACACCGCCGACGCCAAACAACAATACGGAACAATCCTCCAGTTTCTGCATGGACTGCCGCCCCAAAAGCAGCTCGGTCCGTGAAAATTCATTTATCATCTGGTTTTTCATCCTTCTTTGCCGCGCATTTCGGGCACAATCCCGAAAGCTCCAATCTGTGGCCGGTTATCTGATAGCCGGTCTTTTCTGCCCATTGTTTTTCCAGCGGTTCTATCGGGCAGCCGGAAAGTTCGAGCACTTCCCCACACCCCGTACACCGCAGAATGTGACAGTGCCGGTGGTCATTCAGGCGAAAATACGCCTTGCCGTCCTGTCCCACTTCTTTCATGACAATTTCCTTTTCGAACAAAGTTGCCAGCGTGCGGTAAGCGGTTGACACACTCATATGCATATTCGGCAGGACCGCCAGATAAACCTCTTCCGCTGTCAGCGGCTTCTGCGCCGTACGCAGGACCGTCAAAATTGCCTCGCGCCGGCATGTCGTTTTCAGTTCTTTGGCTTTCAGCATTTCGTCTGCCATAGGTACACCTCCCCGCTGTCCGCTTTCTACCTGCAATTATAGACAGCGGTACAAAAAAAGTCAACAATTCCGCATACGCAACGGCATTCGGGCTATTTTTTTGGCTCCGTCATCAGCCAGTAATGTTCCGCCGTGGGAATGGAAAATCCCATGGACCGCTGCAAAGCAAAAGAAGCGTCATTGCCGAGAATCACATCGCCGAAAGGGACCTGTCCTTTTGCAAGGCTGCGATTCACCGCGTCTGCTTCCAGGGCAATACCGACACCCTGCCGTCGGAACTTTGGATATACTTCCAGCATACCCAGCGCACCCTCTGCGTGCTTCCCGATAAATCCCGCAAGCTCCTCCCCGACAAAGGCGCCGTAAAAGACGCCCGCACGCACCAGTTTTTCAATATACGGCGAGTCGTTAAACAAATGGTACTGCTGATTGACTGCCGGCGCATAGTGAAGTGTCAGCTGCCGAATTGAAAACACCGGAGAAACCGGCAGCGGCTTTTTGGACGTATAGACGGCAAAGCGGCAGGGGTTGCAGCTAAGGCCGCCGAATGTGTCTGCTCCGCAAAAGTACTTTTCAAAGGCTGCTTTATCCCACAGCTTGTGCGCCGTAAACAGTTTCGGTGCCTTTTGCAGGCGCCGGACCAGCCGGTCGGCCGCCTGTTCATTCGCCGCGCGCTGCATAATGGTCCCGTGCACGTCCAGCTGTACGCCGTCTTTTCCAACATACAATACCCGCGCAAAACCGCGCCGCAGCGGCTCCTGCATATCTATGCTTTCTAAAGCGTCCTGCTCCAAAAAAGCAAGTGCTTTCTGCTCTGTTGCTGTCATTCTTAAAAACTCTTCTTTCTGCTTGCCGCAGCAAAACTAAAAACAGAAACGATTATAACACAAGTCCTTTGACAGATGCAAAAAAATTTGCAGTAAGACGGCTTTTTTGTTATACTATAGAATACTGTAAAATTTAGAAATATGGGAGGGTCCCCCTTGTAGAGCAGAATATATTACCGCATTTTTATAAAATACCAATGGAGGACTTTCATAAATGGCAGACTATAAAAAGGAAATTGAGCGCCGGCGCACGTTCGCAATCATCTCTCACCCAGACGCCGGCAAAACAACGTTGACGGAAAAGCTCCTGCTGTACGGCGGTGCCATTCAGCAGGCCGGTATGGTTAAAGGCAAGCGCCACATGCGCCACGCAGTTTCGGACTGGATGGATATTGAAAAACAGCGTGGCATTTCGGTCACTTCTTCTGTCATGCAGTTTGAATACAACAATTATTGTATCAATATCCTGGATACCCCCGGGCATGCGGATTTTTCCGAGGATACCTACCGTACCCTGATGGCCGCGGACAGCGCCGTCATGGTGATTGATGCCGCCAAGGGCGTAGAAAAACAGACACGTAAGCTGTTTAAGGTTTGCACACTGCGCCATATTCCAATTTTTACGTTTATCAATAAAATGGACCGCGATGCCCGCAGTCCCTATGACCTGACGGACCAAATTGAACAGGAACTGGGCATTAAAACGTATGCCATGAACTGGCCAATTGGCAGCGGCCGTGAATTTAAGGGCGTGTATGACCGTGCAGCAAAAAAGATTTTGACTTTCACGGCGGAGGAAACCGCCAACGGAAAACATCAAATAGAAGAATCCGCCAGTGACCTGTCAGACCCGAAGCTTTCCGACCTGCTGGGGGAAGACCTGCTTTCTACTTTAAAAGACGATGTGGAGCTGCTGGATGGTGCCGGTGCAGACTTCTCACTGGAAGATGTGCGCCGAGGAAAGCTTTCACCTGTATTCTTCGGCTCTGCACTGACGAACTTCGGCGTAGAACCATTCCTGCAGGAATTTCTGCGCATGACTACGACACCTCTGCCGCGCAAAGCGGACATCGGTGAAATTGACCCGATGGATTCCCATTTCTCCGCTTTTGTCTTTAAAATCCAGGCAAATATGAACAAGGCCCACCGCGACCGTGTTGCATTTCTGCGCATTTGCTCCGGTGAATTTGACCGTGGCATGGAAGTTGTGCATATGCAGGGCGGACGCAAGATGAAACTGATGGCGCCACAGCAACTGATGGCGGAGCAGCGGGAAATTATCGACCATGCCTATGCGGGTGACATCATCGGTGTCTTTGACCCAGGCGTCTTTTCCATTGGCGACACCCTGTGTGCCTCCGATAAAAAGTTCTGTTTCGGCGGCATTCCCACCTTTGCGCCGGAACACTTTGCCCGTGTTTCCCCAAAAGATACCATGAAACGCAAGCAGTTTGTAAAAGGCATGACACAGATTGCACAGGAAGGTGCTATCCAGATTTTTCAGGAACTGAACGGCAGCATGGAAGAAGTTGTCGTTGGTGCGGTTGGTCAGCTGCAGTTTGAAGTGCTGGAATACCGGCTGGAAAACGAATACAAAGTGGACATCCGCATGGAAAACCTGCCGCACGAATATATCCGCTGGATTGAAAATGAGGGCCTCGACCCCAAGTCACTGGACCTTACCAGCGACACGCGCTGCATTCAGGACCTAAAGGGCAACCACCTGCTTATTTTTGTCAGCGAGTGGAACATCACATGGGCCCTGCAGCATAATCACGGCCTGCAGCTAAGTGAATTTGGCGGTGCAAAACTATAAGCACAACAAATAAAATAATATAGAAAGCGGACACTGTCAGTGTGGATAACTGACAGTGTCCGCTGTTTTTTTATTTGATATGTATTCCGGAAAAAGTCCACCTTCCGCACAGTTCCGAAATAGAAGCGGATTTTTTCCGTTTCTTTCTTGTTTTTTTGCAGTGCGAAAGCAAATACTGAATAATAAAATGTGTGGTGTATGGGGTACGTAAAGCGAATTGTATAAAGTGCTTTGCTATTTTAAGTAACGGTCAATCATAGACTGTGTAATGCCATCGTTCTGAATAATCTCATGATAAAAGTGCGCACTGGGACGAATGGAGCGCTTTTGCGTTTTAAAATCGCAGCCTATCAGGCCAAAGGCAGCGGTTTCGCCTTCCGCCCATTCAAAGTTATCCATCAATGTCCAATAATAGTACCGCTCCACCGGCAGGCCGCTAATAGCAATCTGCCGCAGATGTTCGTAAATAAAGCGGCAGCGCTGTTTGTCGTTCCGCGCGGCAATGCCGTTTTCCGTAATCCAAATAGGAGCACACAGGTGGCGGTAACGCCGGCGCATAAGGAGGCTCAGTCCCTCCGGATAAACTTCCCAACCAAGGTCCGTTTGCTCACTGTCCGGCTTGCTGCCAATATATTTGCCGCTTACCCATAAACGAGTGTAGTAATTGATGCCAATATAATCATAGAAACGGCCATCACCAAAAGGCGCCTCTACACCCAGCGGAGCCGTAAGCCGCCCTGTGTACATAGCATTGGTTAAGCCCTGAAACAGATAGTCCATGGCACTGGCCAGCGGGCGGTCCTTGGGACGCGCCGCCGAAAAGACCCGCATATGTTCCGCAAAACCAACCATGGTGCGGCCGGAGAATCCGCGCTCCTCCCGAATGCGGTGAATACGGCGATAGGATGCCAGATGGCAGTACACCAGATTGCGCATGACACGGATAGAAATCGCCGGATTATGCTTTGCCGGCGGCCACTGTGCCAAAAAATAACTGAGCGTCACATAAGTGTTTGGCTCGTTCAGCGTAACATAATCGCTGACAATATCCCCGATAGATTCCACTACATAGGTGACATAACGCAGAAATATCTGTGGGCTGTCTTTACGCAGAAAACCGCCTTGACTTTCAAACCAAGTTGGGTTGGAAAAGTGATGCAGTGTCACCAGCACTTTTACGTTTCTTTTTTGCAGGTCCAGTATCTCCTCCCGGTAGCGGTTCATTGCTTTCCGGCAAAAACGGCCTGGCGTTGGTTCAATGCGGCTCCACTCCAGACCCATACGGTATACCTGCAGGCCCAGCTGCTGAATGAGGACATTGTCCTCCCGCCAGCGCTGCCAGTGCTGGTTGGCATTGCAGGGACTGGAACGATCTTTCATTCTTCCCGGCTTTGCTGCCCAGTCGTACCAGCTGTTTCTGGTTGGGCTGCCCTCTGTTTGTGTAGCGGAAGTGGAACAGCCGAGCAAAACACCTTTTAAAGAAAATGGTGTATACAAAAAATTCCCTCCTACAAGCTGCCCCGCATCAGACCTGGGCAGTGACAAAATCAGATCAAATTTCTCCGTATTTATTTTACGCTGTACCGCATGGAAATGCAACCTTTCCACGGCCCGCTATCGCGGAACAGTTGCCAGCTTTTATGCACTATGTTATAATTTATCCGACGAAAAACAGAAGGGACCGGACGGAAAAATTTTGCAGGAAAGGTCGTAATTTTATGAATATTTTGATTATAGATGGACAGGGCGGCGGCATTGGAAAGCAGCTTGTAACCGCCATAAAATCTGCTCTGCCGCAGGCTTCTGTAAATGCCGTAGGCACCAACAGTGCCGCTACTGCCGCTATGCGCAAAGCCGGCGCAAACTGCACTGCCACCGGCGAAAACGCGGTGCTTGTTGCCTGCCGCAAAGCGGACGTTATTGCCGGCCCTATCGGCATTGTCATTGCGGATTCCCTGTTCGGTGAAATCACACCTGCTATGGCGTCGGCAGTTGGGCAGAGCAGTGCCACCCGCGTACTGATTCCCGTGAACCACTGCGACAATCTGATTGCTGGAATTGGCGATATGCCGATGAGCCGGCTGGTACAGGATGCCATCCGCGAAATTAAAAATCTCGCATGACTTTTATTGCTTTTATTCCATTATAATACGTATTTGCGCCCGAGAAGGCCCGCTTCATTCCTGCCCGCTACCCAAAGCGGGCCTAACGGCATAAAAAACACCCCATTTGTTTTCAGTATATCATACTGTCTAACAAATGGGGTGCAGTTCAAATTATAGATAAAACAAAAGTTTTCTTTTTTGAATCTTGTACCAACATGGGACGCCCGCCTGCTATGAAAGCCGACATTGTCCGTTCCAATGTGCGTTTTTACACTTGTATCCGGCAAAAAACTTTTAAAGGAATGATTGTATGACTGTTCAGGATTCCCTACTGCTGCAGAACAAGCTCCACCCCTCTCTTCAGCCGCAGGACGTGGTCAAATTGTGCTATCAGGCTGCTTTCGGCGGGGAACATCTGCTGAAGGACAAGGCCATCGCGCAAACGTACCTGATGCGTGAATTTTCCGCTGTGCCTGCCGAAAATGCAGCGCTGTATGAGGAGATTTCCCCGGAAATATGTCGTGTCAGCCTTCCCTCATGGAAAGGACACGGGCTTCCGCCGTAGTGGCTGTTTCCGTTGTTTGTACTCTCCGCCGACAGAATGACAAACAACCGTCAGCTGTTTGAACAGGCTCTCTCAACAGCGGGAAAACTGGTCAGCGCAGGCAGGCTTTCTTTTTCGCCCGCCGCGTGGCAGCAGTATCTGACACAGTACTGGACCGTCGGCTGTCATCCGGTACATCACAGTTCCATTTACCGTGAAAAGGAACACCCGTCTTACCGGCTGGTACAGAAGCGCTTTGTCCGTCTTTTCCCGCTGCTTGAAAGAATGGCGGCCCTCCCAAAGACGGATGGCACCCGTGTTCTTGCCATAGATGGACGCTCCGCCTCCGGCAAAACCACAGCTGCATCACTGTTGGAACAAATTGTCAGTGCGTCAGTTATTCATATGGACGATTTCTTTCTTCCTCCGCAGCTGCGTACAGACAGCCGCCTTTCCCAGCCCGGCGGCAACGTTCATTATGAACGCTTTCAAAAAGAGGTACTGCCGCACCTTGGTCTGCGGAAAGCGTTTTCTTACACGGCCTTTTCCTGCCAAAAGATGTGTCTTTCCGGCCGACGGACTGTACCGGAAAGTGAGTGGCAGATTGTGGAAGGTGCCTACAGCTTTCATCCTGTTTTCGGTGATTATGCGGACCTGCTGGCTTTCTCTGACATTGGTCCGCAGGAACAGATGCAGCGTATCCTTAAACGAAACGGCAGCAAAGCGGCACAGATTTTCGCCGACCGCTGGATTCCGCTGGAAGAGCAGTATTTCAAGGCGTTTTCCATTCCGCAGAAGGCAGATATCTGCTTTTAGATGGCCCTTTCTGCCGGCTTCTTCCTTTTTCCCGATGGTGTCTTTACCTTTTCTTCTTTCCGTGGTATATTATTAGGTGTATATGCTGGAAGGAGAAACATGATGAAAAAGAAACTAATGCGATGGGCCTGCGCCGCGTTTGCGGCGGTTCTGGTCGCTGCCGCGGCGGTCATACCTGGACAGGCAGCCACTGGACTGGACCCCGGCTTTATTCCCCAGAGCAGTGCCCTGGAGCTGATTGACCTGGATAGCGGCGGTACGATTTATGCAAAAGATGCAGATAAAAAAGTCAGTCAGGCCTCTACTACGAAAGTTATGACATTTATCGTTGCCAATGAACTGATTCACGACCCGGCGAACACAATGGCAACTATTTCTGCGGATGTACAACAGCAGCTTCCGAACCGCTCCTTTGTCACTGTGCAGCTGGCGGTCGGCGAAAAAATTTCCGCATTGAACCTGATGTACTGTATGCTGGTTCCCTCCGGAAATGATGCCGCCATTGCGCTGGCAGAGTCCGCCTCAGGCAGCAACATGGCACAGTTTGTCAAACTGATGAACGCAAAGGCCAAAGCACTTGGCTGTACAAATACCAACTACACCAATGTGTTTGGCAACTACAACAAGGACCACTACACCACAGCACATGACCTGGAGAAAATTTATAAATACGCCTACTCCCTGCCGCTGTTCCGGAAAATAGCCTCCTGTGCTTCCTACACCGTGCCGGCGACCAACTACAGCAAAGCCCGCCAGCTAGCTGCCTCCAACAAGTTGCTGGTTAAAAACAGCAACTACTATGACGCTTCCTGCACCGGCGGCAAATCCGGCACATCCGACCAAGCGGGATACTGTCTGGCGTCAACTGCCTCCAAAAACGGCATGAATTACCTGTGCGTTGCCATGGGTGCCCCTAGTGTAAAGAACGGCAAAAGCGTCCTTACCAACGGTGCTTTCGAGGATTCCCGTCAGCTGTACGACTGGGCGTTCAGCTCTCTGAAAAAACAGAGTGTCCTGTCAAAATCCAAATCGGTCGCAAATGTAACCGTACAGCAGACAAAGGACCACAGCCAGCAGCTTGCTGTAATGCCAGCGCAGGACTTCAGTGCCATGCTGCCAACAGACGGCGGCAAAGTTACAACGAAAGTTTCCCTGCCGAAAAGCGTTGCCGCCCCGGTAAAAGCCGGACAAAAAATCGGCACGATTGCGGTTTCGTACAATGGCCAGACTATGGCAAACGTTGACTTGGTTGCTTCGCAGGAAGTGTCCCGCCACATTCCGTTTTATCTGCAGCCATGGTTCAAGGTTGTGGCAATCATTGTGATAGTGGCGGCGGCAGCGGTGCTTATCTTCCTGCTGATTCGTTTTCTGCGCAGCCATGGTCACCGCGGCGGCGGATATGGCGGCCGCAGCTGGAACCGCCGTTCCACACGCTATTCGCCAAAGCGCGGACATCACAGCAAGCGCCGTTCCCGTTATAAAAGCAATTATCATCTCTATCGCTAAAGCGATACATATGGAAAACGGTGCACCGGAAAAGCTGCACCGCTTTTTTACGCCAAATTTCAGGAACCACCCATTGAGGAGGATTTTATGCGGCTTTTTAAAAAATTCATTCAGTACTACAAGCCCTACAAAGCGGTATTCTTTATGGATATGTTCTGTGCCCTCATTGTCAGCGCAGTGGACCTCGCCTTTCCGCAAATCCTAAGCTTCCTGACAAAAACACTTTTTACCCGTCAGCCAGACATTATCCTAAACAGCCTTGTAAAATTGGGCATTGCCCTATTTTTTATGTACTTCATTCGTATGCTGTGCCGTTTTTATGTCACCTATCAGGGCCATGTGATGGGCGCAAAGATGGAAAGCAATATGCGGCAGGACCTGTTTGACCAATATGAACGCTTTTCTTTTTCGTACTACGACCGCAGCAATACCGGTGAAATGATGAGCAAGCTGATTTCTGACCTGTTCGATATTTCCGAGCTGGCACACCATGGACCGGAAAACGTGTTTATCTCCGCCATTAAAATCATCGGTTCCTTTATCCTTTTGCTGATGGTAAATGTACCACTGACACTCATTCTTTCCGCTGTGGTAGCGGTCATGGTCATTTTCAGCGTTCACCAAAACAAAAAGATGCAGGGTACCTTTATGGACAACCGCCGCAAAATAGCCGATGTAAATGCCAGTTTGCAGGACAGCTTGGCGGGCATTCGGGTAGTTAAGTCCTTCGCCAACGAAGATGTGGAACAGAAGAAGTTTCGAAAGAGAAATCAGCAGTTTCTGCACTCCAAAGAAAGCAACTACCTGCGAATGGGCATTTTTCACGCGGGCAACAACTTTTTCGAGGGAATGCTGTTTCTAACTGTACTGGTCGCCGGCGGCTTTTTCATTGCGAAAGGTTCTCTTTCTCCGGCAGACCTCGCTGTATATGCCCTGTACATCAATATTTTTGTACACCCCATTGAGGTACTGATTGAATTTACCGAAATGCTGCAAAAAGGTGTTTCCGGTTTCCGCCGCCTAACTGAAGTGCTAGACACCGTTCCGGAGATTCAGGATGCACCAAACGCAAAGGAACTGACCGATGTAAAAGGCACGCTGGACTTTAAAAATGTTACTTTCCGGTACAACGACGAAGAATCCGTTCTGGAACACATTAACATTCACGTTGACGCTGGCCGTTCGGTTGCATTGGTTGGACCATCCGGCGGCGGCAAAACCACACTGTGCTCCTTGCTTCCCCGTTTTTACGATGTGACCAGCGGTGCCGTGTGCATTGACGGCAAAGATGTGCGTACACTGACACAAAAAAGTTTGCGCAGTGCAATCGGCATTGTACAACAGGACGTTTACCTATTCGATGGCACTGTAAAAGACAACATTGCTTACGGCAAACCAAAAGCCGGCATGGAAGAAATCGTGCAGGCCGCAAAGGAAGCGGACATTCATGACTTTATCAAGTCACTGCCGGACGGCTACGACACCTATGTTGGCGAACGCGGCACACGCCTTTCCGGCGGACAGAAACAGCGTATTGCCATTGCCCGCGTGTTCCTGAAGAATCCACCCATTTTGATTCTGGACGAAGCCACCAGCGCCCTGGACAACGAAAGTGAACGGTACATTCAGCACAGTTTGAACAAGCTGGCCCACGGCCGCACAACGATTACCATTGCGCACCGGCTTTCCACTATCCGCAGTGCCGACGAAATCATTGTCATTGACAACGACGGCATTCGTGAGCGCGGTACCCATGCGGAACTGTTGGCCAAGAATGGCCTGTACGCCAAATACTACAACATGCAGTTTGAGGACCGCTGAAAACAGCAAAAAGGTTCGGCAGACGGAGAAATTCTCCGACCTGCCGAACCTTTTTCTTTGCCTTGTTCCTGTTAACCGGTTTAGGCCCTAACCATTTGACGACGCGCCTTAAAGAGTGCCCCGCACACCGGAATGGCAATGACAACACCAATGACCATTTCAATCAGGCCATTCACCGTAATGATGGAGCCGATGAGGAAAGCAATGGCAGAGCCATGCGTCAGTTTTGCAATTTCATTGTGGTACACCAGTACCAGCATGGACAGTGTCAGAACCGTACTGCACAGTTTGCCAATCGCCGCCGCCAGACCGATGCTGACGGACTGCGACACTTTGCCGTGAATCGCCTTGGAAAGTCCTGCATACAGCAGACCAACGATAATTCCCAGCGCCACACGGGACGGAATAGCGACAATGGGGTTCTGGAAGAACACATCCATGGCACCGCCGGGCGCGATGAGTGCACGAACCATACTGGACACACCCATAACAGCACCCAATACGGCGCCGCCCTGCCAACCAAGCAGAATAGCACCCAAAATAACCGGAATATGTACCATGGTGATGGATACAACACCGGTAGACACATACCCAATGGGAGTAAATGCCATTAGAATGATGAGCGCGCTGAAGAGTCCCAACAGCGTCAAACGAAACGTTTTTTGCTTTTTCATAAAATCCTCCTTGCTACCGCTCTTTTATAAAGATGCAGTGCAGAATAATATAATATTTGACCGGGGAAGAAATTCCCGTATGTCCGGGTAAAGCAAAGGATGTGGTCAGACCATCTGCCGCATCTTATTCCTCTTTCGGAATTTTATTATAGCACAGTGCACAAAAGTTGCAAGCATAAATTACAAAATGCGCACAGGAATTTCACGTTCCTTCAAATACGTCTTCAGCTGAGGAATGGTGATTTCCCCAAAGTGAAACAGAGAGGCAGCCAGAACCGCATCTGCCTTCCCTTTTGTAAAGGCATCATAAAAGTGTTCCAGCTTTCCCGCACCGCCGGAGGCAATCACCGGCACGTGCACCCGCTCACTGACTGCGGCGGTCAGGGGCAGGTCGTAGCCCTGCTGCACGCCGTCCTCATCCATACTGGTCAGCAAAATCTCACCCGCACCCAGCGCAACTGCCTTCTGTGCCCATTCAACGGCGTCTAAATCGGTGCGTGTGCGGCCGCCGTTGATATAAACACACCAACCGCCCTCCGGCTTGCGCTTGGCATCGATGGCACATACCACACACTGACTGCCAAATTTCCCTGCCGCGTCCGTTATCAGCTCCGGATGCTGTACGGCGGCACTGTTGACCGACACTTTGTCAGCACCGGCACGCAGCAGAACCTGAAAATCCTGCACGGTTCGGATACCGCCGCCAACCGTAAACGGAATAAAAATTTGGCTTGCTACACTGCTGACATAAGAAAGCTGTGTGCCGCGTGCCTGCGCCGAAGCAGTAATGTCCAACAGAACCAGCTCATCGGCTCCCTGCTGGTCATATTCTGCCGCACACGCTACTGGGTCCCCCGCATCACGCAGATGCACAAAGGAAGTGCCTTTTACAACTCGTCCATCTTTCACATCCAAACAAGGAATAATTCGTTTCGCATACATCGTTCATCTGCCCTCCTTTGCCAATGCCGCAAAGTTCCGCAGCATTTGCAGTCCTACTCGGCCGCTTTTCTCCGGGTGAAACTGTGTCGCGTACAGGCTGCCCTTGT
This sequence comes from Caproicibacterium sp. XB2, assembly GCF_044880635.1. Classification (NCBI taxonomy): domain Bacteria; kingdom Bacillati; phylum Bacillota; class Clostridia; order Eubacteriales; family Oscillospiraceae; genus Caproicibacterium; species Caproicibacterium sp. XB2. The sequence goes on from NZ_CP173227.1 coordinate 1,149,585, forward strand.
GTACAGCCGCATCTATCCGCACACCATACTGTGTAGTGGCCGCCACGACTTTTCGGTCCTCCGCTTTCAGATAATAAGAATGGACAAAGTAAACATATGGTTCTTTCGGCAGGTCCGCAAAAATGCCGGAGCAATCCAATACATGGAGGCTGTTCCAACCGATATGCGGCGTTTTCAATCCCGGGCCGGCGGGAATGCGGCATATTTTCCCACGCAGGATACCCAATCCCGGCACACCCGGTGCTTCTTCGCTGCTCTCAAACAGCAGCTGCAGCCCAAGACAGATGCCGAGGAACGGTTTGCCGGAAACTGCCAGCTGCTGCACGGTTTCCACCAGTCCCGCCGCCCGCAAATGGCTCATGGCATCCGCAAAAGCACCGACACCGGGCAAAACTACCGCATCCGCCATCCGCAGCACAGCCGGGTCTGCCGTAACTTGTACACTGCTGCCAATGTACTGAAAGGCTTTCAGCACACTTTGCAGATTCCCCGCACCATAATCAATGACTGCTATCATGGTAAGCCTCCTGTTCTAATTCAAACATTTTAATTGTCCTATAGATTAGCATATTCCAGTGCTAAAGTCAATTTGCTTCCCCTATTTTTGACTGTCCGACGACGACGAAAAACAAGCTTTCAAGTATGCTGTCTTTTATACATATATATCTATATCGAATTTCCACATAAAAGGAATTGACAAATGATATGTCACCTCCTATGATAAAGAAATAAGTCCCTTTTAAGGAGGATTTTTATGGATTATGTTTCCCTTATCGGCATTGCCGTAGGGCTAAGTATGGACGCCTTTGCTGTCAGCCTGGCAAACGGCGCTGTTACCCGCAAAGTGCGCCCCGCCTTTGCATTGAAAGTTGCCGGATGCTTTGGTCTGTTTCAGTCCCTAATGCCAATTATCGGCTGGCTGATTGGCAAGGCCGGCGCTTCCATCATCAATGCGGTGGACCACTGGATTGCGCTGATTCTGCTTTCTATTATCGGCATTCAAATGCTGCGGGAGGCACACAAATGTCACGGCGGTGAAGCCTGTCTGCAGGACAACATTCCGACCAGAACGCTGCTGGTGCTTGCGGTAGCCACCAGCATTGACGCGCTGGCCACCGGCATTCTGCTGCCCAGTGCGGTAGGTGCCTCCACCACACAGTTGATGCTGCTTTCTGTCTGTTTAATTGGCGTTGTGACACTGGTTTTATGCTATATCGGTGTATATATCGGCAAAAAATTCGGTGACCGCTTTACAGGCAAAGCACAGATTATCGGTGGATTGGTCCTGATTGGCATTGGCATCAAAATCTTTGTAGAACATATGTGGTTCTCGTAAAGCGTTTCAGCTGTCCGTTTCCTGCGGCGGCTCTTCCTCACCGCCTTCTTCCGGCACGGCAAGCCGATATAAGCTATACAAATCACGAATGCGGTGGCGCATTTCGTCCCGCACATAAGTCGGCGACAAGACTGTCAGCCGCGCGCCGCACTGCAGCAGCCATTCATACAGACCCTCACTAACACGGACCTGTACATGTGTGGTGAATGTTTCTCCGCTGCTTTCCAGCACCTCTGCTTCCGAACCAAAACGGTCTGTCAGCACGTCCAACAGACTGCTGTCACACCGCAGCAGCAGCTGTTCCACCTTGCCGCCATACAAATAGAACGCACTGTGCAGATAGTCCGCTGTATCGAAACGTTCACGGTACGGGGTAACCTCTGAAAAAGGACGGACTGGCTTTTTCAGCATCTTGGCTTTGTACATGCGATCCAACCGATAGTTGCCGACCGTGTTGTATTTTTCGTAATTGCCTGCCAAATAATAGTGGTCGTTTTTCCAAAAAAGAGCATATGGACTTAAGACAAACTGCCGCCCGTCATTCAACTGGATATGGTTATTTTTCAGCGTTCTGTGGTAGTACCAAAAGGAAACTTTTCTTCCCTGCGCGATTGCCCGATGCAGAACGTCAATACTGCAGCAGATTTCTGTATTTTGCTGTTTACAGCTAGGGTCATAATAGATTTGTTTCTGCAGTGCGGCACGTTCCCGCCGGTTTACCAATGTCTGTAATTTTTCGGTAAGCTGTTCTGTCATATCCGCTGTTAAAAACGGGGCTGCATCCACTGCATCAATCAGAATGCGCACCTCGGCTGTATTCAGCGCACGGGAGGTAAGATAATAGCCGGCGTACGGTGTACGAGTAAACACAATCGGGTATCCAAACCGGCGCAGAGCCGCTATATCCCGCCCAACCGCTTTTCTTGCACAGACAATTCCCCTCCGTTTCAGTGCCAGCAGAATGCGACGCATGGGCAGTGGATGTTCCGGTGAAGCCTCCTGCCTTAAAAATTGCAGCACTATCAGCAGCCGCTCATTTTTTCGTTCTGTCAAAGACATATTTTTCACCCTATTCCAGGAAATAAATGTTTGCTCTTTTTATTGTACGGCAGCGCTGCATTCATGTGCAAGGACTAAAAATATGTTCGACAAAATGCCATAAAGAGCTTCGCTTTTTTGTATAAAAAGGTCGTGCTTTTTTTACAAATATAGAACAATTCGATAAACGGATTGTTGTCTTTTGTGTAAAAAAGTGCTATAATATAGTTACTTTATTAACAAGCAGCGCAGTTCATCTGCAACGCAATTTTTGCTTTAAAAAAGAAAGGCAGTTGATATTCATGAGTTTTCAAGAAGAATATGCACAAAAACTGACGACCGCTGACAAAGCGGTACAGGCTGTCAAATCCGGCGACTGGGTGGACTACGGTTTTAACTGCGGTACCGTACACGATTTGGATATTGCTTTGGCAAAATACATTCCAAACCTGAAGGACGTAAAAGTTCGTGTCGGCATTGAAATGGAAACACCGAAAATTTTTGATGTTCCGGACGCGCAGGACCACTTTTCCGTTTATTCCTGGTTCTACACAGGTTCCGAGCGTCACTATGCTTCCAAACGATTCATTACCACCGTGCCGCACCGCTTCTCTGAAATGCCCGGCTACTACCGCAATGAGCTGCCGCCCATCGATGTAGCAATGTGCCAGGTTTCTCCCATGGACAAACACGGCTACTTCAGCTTTGGTCCTTCCGGTGCTATGCAATACTCTGTCTTCCAGCGTGCAAAGCACATCATCGTGGAAGTGAACCCGAAGCTGCCGCGCTGCCTTGGCGGTTATCAGGAAAGTGTTCCGATTTCCAAAGTTGACGCGATTGTAGAAATGCAGGATCCATATGTGCGCTGTATGCCGGACTCCAAGCCTTCCACCGAAGTGGATTTGGCCGTGGCAAAACAGATTGTCAAGATGATTCCAAACGGCGCCTGCCTGCAGCTGGGTATTGGCGGCATGCCGAACACTGTTGGTTCCCTGCTGGCAGAGTCTGACCTGAAGGACCTGGGTGTTCATACAGAAATGTATGTTGATGCCTATGTTAAAATGGCAGAGCGCGGCATCATCAACGGCAGAAAAAAGAATGTCAACCCGGGTATGCAGGTCTACGCATTTGCTTCCGGTCATCAAGAAATGTATGACTATTTGGATGATAACGCCTCCTGCATGGCAATGCCGGTTGACTATGTCAATGACCCCCGTATCATCGGTCAGCATGATAATATGATTTCCATTAACAATATCGTAAATATCGACCTATATGGCCAGGCAAACGGTGAATCCAGCGGCTTCCGCCAGATTTCCGGTGCCGGCGGACAACTCGACTTCGTACTGGGTGCTTATCTCTCCCACGGTGGTAAAAGCTTCCTGTGCTGCTCCTCCACTTTCATGGACAAACAGGGCAAGGCTCACTCTCGTATCCTGCCGGTACTGGAGCCCGGCTCCATTACAACGGATACACGTCCCAACACACAGTATGTCGTAACAGAATTCGGCATGGTTAACCTGAAAGGTGTTTCCGCCTGGGGCCGTGCTGAAAGACTGATTAGCATTGCTCATCCGGACTTCCGTGAACAGCTGATTAAAGCTGCTGAGAAACAGGGCATCTGGCGCAGAAGCAATAAAATTTAATTAGGCCATCCAATCATTTATTTGTTCATAAAAAACGACTCCCGAAGCGACTGTTTCGGGAGTCATTTTTTATGCCGGCAATGTAATGTTGAACCGATGAACAAGCTCTTTCATACCGTCAGCGATTTCTGACCTCTCAAAGTCTGCCGCATCCAGTTCTGCATCAGTTTTTTGGTTTAACTTCATATAAAAGTCAATACCCATTTCCAGATATCGATAATTGCGGGTATCCATTTTTTCGTACAGAAGGTCCTCCGCCTCATTCAGCCGGTTCTGCTGCCACAGTGTTTTCAGTTCCGCATACAGTGCATTCACATTTTTATCCCGCTCATGCTCCAGCGGAAGATAATTGGGTGTTTCCTTATTGAAGATGATTTTTGCCAGCAGCTTTGCGTCAACGTCAATCTGTTTCTCTTCCCAGTCATTTTCCAGCATTGCATTTACCCCTTGCCTTTTTATTCTCATTTTTTATTATAACACAGAAAAATCCGGCTGCAAGGATTTCTCTTCACAGCCGGATTTTTATAGGAATTTCTCTTCCGCAGCAGTAGGAGCTGCTTGATGCCCCATCGTCATCTACCAAAAAGTCTTCTGTATGTCAACAGCAGCTTGGAACAATCCGACAGGGACAATACCTGCCGCGAAAGTGTTCATTGCATGAATCCGATGAATATAGGAGAAGAAACTTATGCCTAATGGATATGCTCGACTTCACATAGCGCCAGAACAGCACGGGGAAATTTCCGTTACACGTTACATGGAAACAAAGTGCTTCGTGTAAAACTTACTTCGTGTAGTCGTAGAAGCCCTTGCCGGACTTTCTGCCAAGCAGGCCGCCACGGACCATCTTGCGCAACAGCGGAGCCGGACGATACTTGGAATCGCCAGTCTCGTTGTACAGGACTTCCATAACATCGAGGACGATATCGTTGCCGATAAGGTCGGACAGAGCCAGCGGGCCCATCGGATGGTTTGCACCCAGCTTCATAGCGGTATCAATATCCTCAGCAGTAGCAGTGCCCTCGGACAGCACAACAATGCCTTCGTTAATCATCGGGACCAGGATACGGTTAACAACGAAGCCAGGAGCTTCCTTAACCTGTACCGGAGTCTTGCCAATTTCCTTGGAAATTGCCTTAACCTTCTCGACAACCTCGTCCGGGGTGTTGATGCCGGCAATAACTTCGACCAGCTTCATAACAGGAGCCGGGTTGAAGAAATGCATACCAATAACCGGATGCTTGATGCCATGGCCAATCTCTGTGATAGACAGAGAAGAAGTATTGGAAGAGAAGATGCACTCGGGTTTGCAGAGTTCGTCCAACTGTTTGAAGATACCCTGCTTAATGTCCATCTTTTCCAGAGCAGCTTCAACAATCAGATCACAGTCAGCAGCAATTTCATTTGTGCCGGTTGTGACTTTTGCAAGGATAGCATCCTCGCGTGCCTGATCCATTTTGCCCTTCTTTACCAGATGATCCAGGCTCTTCTGGATCTTGCCCTTGCCGCCTGCAGCCCATTCGGGTTTCACGTCGCAAAGACGAACTTCATAACCATCTGTCTGAGCAAAAGCCTGTGCAATTCCGGAGCCCATGGTTCCGGCACCAATAATGCCAACGATCATGAGAAAATCCTCCAATCAAGATTCAAATTTTTTAGAAATGTGCAACAATTACTTGTTGATAAACGGATCGTGCTTCCGCTTCTCGCAGAAAGCAGTCATCGCGTTGTGCTGGTCCTGTGTGCCACAGCATGCAGCAAACATTTCCGGCTCAAAAGAAGCTGCCGTATCAATATCCATCTGCAGGCCCATGTTAATGGCCTTCTTGCACTGACGGACAGCGATAGGTGCATTGCCGGCAATACGCTGAGCCATCTTCATGGCCTCATCCATAAGCTGGTCTAACGGGTAAACGGCATTGACCAGACCCACACGATAAGCATCGTCAGCCTTAATATTGCGGGCAGTATAAATCATTTCCTTGGCCTTGCCTACACCAATGGTACGGGCAAGACGCTGTGTGCCGCCAAAGCCGGGGGTAATGCCCAGACCAGCTTCAGGCTGTCCGAAAACAGCGTTGTCAGCAGCAATGCGGATGTCGCAGCTCAGGGACAGCTCGCAGCCGCCGCCGAGTGCATAACCGTTGATTGCAGCGATAACAGGCATCGGCAACTTTTCAATTTTACGGAAAACATCGTTGCCGTTTGCGCTGAATGCGCGGCCCTCTGCAGGGCCCATGGTGCTCATGGCACCAATATCTGCGCCAGCAACAAATGCCTTTTTACCAGCACCTGTAACGATTACGCAGCGGGTCTTGTCCGCATCAATAGCGTCAACGACAGCTTCCAAGTCAGCCAGCACTTCAGGATTTAAGGCGTTGAGGGATTTCTCGCGGTCGATGGTGATAATGCCGACAAAGTCTTTCTGTTCATATTTTACATAGCTCATTATTAACAGCCCTCTTTACAATACAATTCCAGAAAGAGATTATTCGTATCTCTTAACGATTGTAGCAACACCCATGCCGCCGCCAACACACAGAGTAGCCAGACCATACTCGCTCTGTCTTCTCTGCATTTCGTACATCAGGGTTGTCAAGATACGGCAGCCAGAGCAGCCAACCGGATGGCCCAATGCGATAGCGCCGCCGTTGACGTTGACCTTGTCCATATCGAAGTTCAGTTCGCGGCAGACTTCGATGGACTGTGCAGCAAATGCTTCGTTTGCTTCGACGAGGTCCATATCCTTTACGGACATGCCACTGTGTTTCATAACTTTCTTGGTTGCGTCGATCGGGCCCAAGCCCATGTAAGCCGGATCAACACCAGCAGAAGCACCGTCAATCCAAAAAGCCAATGGCTTGACGCCCAGCTCTTTGGCCTTTTCTTCTGTCATTACGACAACAGCGGAAGCTGCATCGTTGATGCCGGAGGAGTTAGCAGCGGTAACAGTGCCGCCCTCTTTGAAGCAAGGTTTCAAACCGGAAATGCTTTCAGCAGTAATGCCAGCACGCGGGGCTTCATCCTTGTCAATCAGAACGGTCTTCTTTCTCTGCTTGACTTCGACCGGAACGATTTCATCGTTGAACTTGCCGGCAGCAAGAGCCTTCTGGCACTTCTGCTGGCTGTTTGCGGAGAATTCATCCTGCATCTCACGGGTGATACCATACTTCTCAGCAACATTTTCAGCAGTGATGCCCATAGGATAATGATGGAAAGTATCCCACAGACCATCGTTCTGCATGGAGTCAATGAGAACACCGTCGTTCAGGCGATAGCCAAAACGTGCTTTTTTCAGCAGATAAGGAGCGTTGGACATGTTCTCAGCGCCGCCGGCGACAATAATGTCAGCCTGGCCAGCCTGAATGAGGCCTGCAGCAACGTTGATGCTCTTCAGACCGGAGCCGCACAGGTTGTTCAGTGTGAAAGCAGGAGTGCTAATCGGGATACCTGCATAAACAGCAGCCTGACGGGCAACGTTCTGGCCGATGCCGCCCTGGAACACGCAGCCCAGGATAACTTCATCAACAGCCTCTGCTGGAACACCGGAACGCTTCAGAGCTTCCTTAACTACGATAGTAGCCAGTTCAGGGGTGTAGGTATTCACGAACATGCCGCCCATTTTTCCGATAGGCGTACGGCAGGCACCTGCTAATACGATTTTTCTAGACATCTTTGTTTCCTCCATTCATTTATATGGCTTTGCTTTATAATAGGCTGGTTTGGCCGCCCGATTTACGGGTTCGGCAACGCAGCTTCTTAACACAAGTTAAATATATCACAAACGGATGCCGAATGCAAGGATTTTGTTAAAGTTTTAGCAAACTTTTTACAAAGTTTTCACGAAAATTACGCATTCGGTCCCCCGGCTTTCGTCTAAATGCTTATTGCTTACTATATCATATTTTCTTCATTCTGTCCCGTATTTTTAAAAAAGTTCTAAAATTTTTAATAAATAATCAGAAACAATATCTTTTTATTTGCTTTTTTTAAGAGAAAGTCCGACCACTTGTGTAATTTTTCTATAAGAACGATTTATTTTTAGGCATTTACACAATTTATCTGTATGAGAAGTTGGATTTCGTGCTCTTTTGCCTTTTTGGCATTGTTTTTTTGCCGGCTGGCACAGAAAGCCGCCTGTCCCTTGTTTTGGAATACGTAAAGGTCCTACCTTTTTATAGGCAGGTTATAGGCAGGACCACTTCCTGATTACAAAAATGAAAATATCCGCATTTTTCTGCGGTAAACAGACTAAGTTTTGTGTTTTCTCCTATGCCGCATCTGCCAGAGGAAAAAGTACCTGAGAGCTGCCGAAATAGCTGAAATATAAGATTGCACTGTGTGTCCTTTTTCGGTATAATAGAAAGACGTACATGAAAAGGGGTAATTTTTTATGGAAAAACAGACTGTCAGGACCCGCTTTGCACCAAGCCCCACTGGTTTTATGCACGTGGGAAACCTGCGCACTGCCCTGTTTGAATATCTGATTGCAAAGTCACAGGGTGGCACCTTCGTTCTTCGGATAGAAGACACGGACCAGGAACGTTTCGTGGAAGGTGCCACGGACGTTATTTATCATACACTGCAGCAGGTAGGCCTGCAGCACGACGAGGGCCCAGACGTCGGCGGCCCTTACGGTCCCTATGTGCAAAGCCAGCGCAAAAACATCTACCTGCCCTATGCGCAGCAGCTAGTAAAAGAAGGAAAAGCATACTACTGTTTCTGCAGCAAAGAACGTCTGGCTACCCTGCATGATGAAAACGGTCTGGGCGGCTATGACCGCCACTGCCGCAACCTGCCCCAGGCAGAAGTGCAGCAGCTCCTGCAGTCCGGCAAGCCATGGGTCATTCGACAGAAAATGCCGCTGGAAGGCAGCACCTCCTTTACGGACAGCGTGTTTGGCACCATCACCATTGAGAACAGCGAGCTGGAGGACCAGATTCTAATTAAGTCAGACGGATACCCGACCTACAACTTTGCCAATGTCATTGACGACCACCTGATGCACATTACGCATGTGGTGCGCGGCTGTGAATACCTGACTAGTACACCAAAGTACAATCTGCTGTATGAAGCCTTTGGCTGGCAGGTGCCAACATATATCCATCTGCCGCTGATTATGGGCCACAACCCGGACGGTAGCACCAGCAAGCTTTCTAAGCGCCATGGCTCCACCGGTTTTGCCGATTTGGTCAAAGAAGGCTACTTGCCGAAGGCAATCATCAATTATATTGCTCTGCTCGGCTGGGCTCCAAAGGACACGCAGGAACTGTTTACCCTTCCCGAACTGGAAAAAGCGTTCTGCATTGACGGTATCAGCAAAAGTCCGGCTATCTTTGATTATGACAAGCTTGCGTGGATGAACGGCGAGTATATTAAGAAAATGCCAAAAGAAACCTTTATTCAGAAATCCATGCCTTACTTCCGCGAGGTATTCGGAGATGCTGAAAAGGACTGGACCATTCTGGCGGATATGCTGCAGCCGCGTGTGACTCGGCTGCCGGAGATTCCAGGAATGCTTGCTTTCTTCAAAGAACTGCCGCAGTATGATGCTGACCTGTTCATCAACAAAAAGAGCAAAGCAACCATGGACAACGCCCCCGTTATGCTGAAGGCCGCACTGGAGGACCTGACGGCCCTTTCTGACTGGAGTGTGGATTCCCTGCACAGCAACCTGCTGAAGCTTGCCAAAACACTGGGTGTAAAGAATGGTACTCTGCTGTGGCCTGTGCGCATCGCGGCGGCCGGTCAAAAGGTAACCCCCGGCGGTGCCATGGAGATTCTCTCCCTGCTGGGAAAGGAAGAATCTTTGCGGCGGCTGCAGGCCGGCTTTGAAAAAGCAGAAGCGGCAAAAACGACTGCTTGATTTTACAGCAAACTGCCTATCCTATATAAGTATATAAAAATAATGGACAGGCGGGCAAAATACAGGAGGAACTTTCATGAGTGAAACCAATGAAACCCGCCCTGCCGAAGAAACAGGCAGCGGCAATTTCATTCATACCTTTATTACAGAAGACATTGCAAAAAACGGCCGCTTTGCCGGACAGCGTGTACACACCCGCTTTCCGCCGGAACCGAACGGCTATCTGCATATTGGTCATGCCAAAGCGATTTGCGTGGATTTCGGCACCGCAGAAAAATTTTGCGGTCTGTGCAACCTGCGCATGGATGACACCAACCCGACCAAAGAGGGCACCGAATATGTCAACGCTATTCAGGAGGATATCCACTGGCTTGGCTTTGATTGGGGCAGCCGCTTCCATTATGCTTCCGACTACTTTGACACGATGTATGAACTGGCCGTTAAGCTGATTCAAAAGAGTCTCGCCTATGTGTGTGAACTGACACCGGAGCAGATGCACGAAAACCGCGGTGACTTGACACATCCAGCAGTCAGCCCATACCGGGACCGCCCAACAGCGGAGAATCTGGACCTGTTTGCCCGCATGAAGGCCGGCGAGTTTGAGGACGGCCGTATGACACTGCGCGCAAAAATCGACCTCACCTCCGGCAACTTTAACCTGCGTGATCCTGTGCTGTACCGCATCAACCATATGCCCCACCACCGCACCGGCGGCAAGTGGTGCATTTACCCCATGTATGACTTTGCCCACCCGATTGAGGACGCCATTGAGGGCATCACCCACTCCCTGTGCACACTGGAGTTTGAGGACCACCGTCCATTGTACGAATGGGTGATTAACAACATCGACCTGCCGGCAAAACCGCGTCAGATTGAGTTTGCCCGTCTGGGCATTAATAATACCGTTATGAGCAAGCGTAAACTGCGCAAGCTAGTGGAGGGCAACTATGTAACCGGCTGGGACGACCCCCGTATGCCCACCCTGTGCGGCCTGCGCCGCCGTGGCTTTACGCCGGCCTCTATTCGCACTTTCTGCGAACGCATCGGCGTTTCTAAGGTAAATTCCACTGTAGAGTATGGTTTCCTGGAACACTGCCTGCGTGAAGACCTGAACCAAACGGCACAGCGCACCATGGCGGTTCTGCACCCGATTAAGCTGGTGCTGACTAACTACCCTGCCGACAAAACGGAAACCTTTGAGATGGAAAATAACCCGGAGCGTCCGCAGGATGGCTCCCATACTGTTACGTTTTCCCGTGAGTTGTGGATAGAAGCGGGCGATTTTCTGGAAATGCCGGTTAAAGGTTATCGCCGGCTTTTCCCTGGGAATGAAGTTCGTTTGAAGGCCGCCTACATTGTGCGCTGCACCGGCTGTGAAAAGGCGGAAGACGGCAGCGTTACAACCGTATATGCTGAGTATGACCCTGCTACCCGCGGCGGAGATACGCCGGACGGCCGCAAGGTGCGCGGCACAATCCACTGGGTAGATGCTAAAAACTGTGCCGATGCGGAAATCCACCTGTACGGCAGCCTGTTTACAGTACCGGAGCCGGAACAGGAGGACGACTTCTTAAAAGTTTTGAATCCGTCTTCTCTGGAAGTACTGCCGAACTGCAAAGTGGAACCCACCCTGCAGCAGGCAGACGCAAAGACACCGTTCCAGTTTATGCGGGAGGGATATTTCTGCTTTGATAAGGATTCCACCCCGCAGCACATGGTCTTTAACCGTTCTGTTTCTTTGAAGGACAGCTTTAAGCCGCGTAAAAAATAAAATCCTTTTGGCGCCCCGGCCGGATTTTGTGTGGCTTTCGGGGCGCTTTTTGCACATTCCTATGGAATTATATTCTTTTTTCAAAAAATTATATTGACATTTTCACAAAGATTGTCTATACTATAACATAGTTCAACAAACTGAATAGGTAAAATCTTCAGGGCAGGGTGCAATTCCCTATCGGTGGTAAAGCCCACGAGCCGCAAGGCATGATTTGGTGAAATTCCAAAGCCGGCAGTAAAAGTCTGAATAAAAGAAGAGTAAAGCTGTGTGAAAATAGGTCTGCCTGTATTTCATACGTTTATTTGTCCTGGAATGCGCTGTCATTCCAGGACTTTTTTGTATGTGCCGCAGCAGGATATCCTTGCACGCCGTCAAAAACTGTCATACCCTGAATGGTCAATTCTATTCAGGGCATTTTTATACATGAGGTGATTTTTCATGACGGATGAAGCGTATATGCGTTTGGCCCTTTCCCTTGCCAAAAAAGGCAGTGGAAAAGTGGACCCGAACCCAATGGTCGGCGCCGTTATTGTAAAAGACGGGCGCATCATTGGGCAGGGATTCCACCAAAAGTACGGCGGGCTGCACGCCGAGCGCAACGCGCTGGCTGACTGCACAGAATCGGCCAGCGGCGCAACCCTTTATGTCACACTGGAACCCTGCTGTCACTGGGGCAAAACACCACCCTGTACGGACGCGGTTATTCAAAACGGCATTCGCCGCGTGGTGGTCGGCTCCCCTGACCCGAACCCGTTGGTAGGCGGAAAGGGTGTGCGCATTCTGCGGGAACACGGCATTTCGGTAACGGAAGGCGTCCTTCGGGAAGAATGTAACCAGCTCAACGAACCATTTTTCTATTTCATTCAACATCATGTTCCTTATGGTATTTTAAAGTATGCCATGACTATGGACGGAAAAATAGCAACTGCGACCAGCCTTTCCAAGTGGATTACTGGAGAAGAAGCCCGCGAGCAGGTTCATCGGGACCGGAACCGCTATACGGTCATTTTAGTGGGTGTCGGCACTGTGCTGGCGGACGACCCACTGCTGACCTGCCGACTGCCGGAGGGCGGACAAAATCCAGTGCGCGTCATCTGTGATACACATCTGCGCACACCGCTCACCGCAAAGGTGGTGACAACAGCCGGTCGGGTCCCCACACTGCTGGCAACCTGCTGTGCGGACACGCAACGACAGGAGCCCTATCGCAAAGCCGGGTGTGAAATCTTACAGATACCGAAAAAAAACAGTCATGTGGACCTTGCCCAGCTGATGCAGGAGCTGGGTCGACGAAAATTGGACAGCGTTATTGTAGAGGGCGGTGCGGAACTAAATTGGTCCGCCCTGCAAAGCGGCATCATAGAGAAAGTACAGGCATATATCGCGCCAAAGCTTTTCGGCGGTGCCGCCGCAAAATCCCCCATTGGCGGTACGGGCGCTGCTTCACCGCAGGACGCCGTCCGTCTCTCCCCGCCCACGATTACCCGTCTGGGTGATGACCTGCTGCTGGAAAGCCGGGTGCTGTGATGTTTACAGGAATCATTGAAGAAGTGGGTACTGTACAGGCTATCCGACAGGGTGCCGCTTCCGCATCCCTGACAATCCGTGCAGACAAAGTGCTGCAGGGCAGCCATCTGGGCGACAGCATTGCAGTAAACGGCGTTTGTCTGACCGTAACCGCCCTGTCCCCTACCACCTTTACGGCAGACGCTGTACATGAAACCATGAACCGCACTTCTTTCCATCTGCTGCATCACGGCAGTCCAGTTAATCTGGAACGTGCCATGGCTGCAAACGGACGCTTCGGCGGGCACTTGGTGACAGGCCATGTGGATGGCACCGGAACAGTAACTTCTGTATCCCGTGACGACAACGCTGTCTGGTACACCATTCGTGCTGGGAACGAGCTTCTGCGGTATATTGTGGAGAAAGGTTCCATCACCGTGGACGGTATCAGCCTGACCGTAGCCAATGTGACAGGCACTGATTTTTCCATTTCCGTCATTCCTTTTACAACGGCACATACGACGCTGCAGTACCTGCGGCGCGGCAGTACCGTTAATTTGGAAACCGATATCATCGGGAAGTATACAGAAAAATTTTTGAACCTTTCCCCACCCAACCACTCCCACAAAAATATAGTTTACCAGGATTTGAAATACAGAATGGAGGATTAACGTATGTTTGAGTTCAGCACGATTGAAGAAGCACTGGAAGATTTGAAACAGGGAAAGCTTATCTTAGCCACAGACGACCCGGACCGGGAAAACGAGGGTGATCTAATTTGTGCAGCCCAGTTTGCGACAACTGAAAACGTGAATTTTATGGCTTCTCATGCCAAAGGGCTCATCTGTATGCCCATGAGCAACGAGATATGCGATAAACTGCTGCTGCCGCAGATGGTCAGCAACAACACCGACAACCATGAAACCGCTTTCACAGTGTCCATTGACCATGTCAGCACCACCACCGGTATTTCTGCCGAGGAGCGTGGCATAACTGCCCGCAAATGTGTGGAAGACGATGTTCATCCGGAAGACTTCCGCCGCCCAGGCCATATGTTCCCGCTGCGTGCCAAAAAAGGCGGCGTGCTGGAACGCAGCGGTCACACGGAAGCAACCGTAGACCTGCTGCGCCTTGCTGGCCTGAAACAGTGCGGCTTGTGCTGTGAAATTATGCGTGAGGACGGCACCATGATGCGTACCGCCGAACTGAAGAAAATGGCACAAAAATGGGGCATTAAATTTATTACCATTAAAGCACTGCAGGACTACCGCAAAAAGCACGATAAGTTGGTTGAGTGCGTTGCAAAGGCAAAACTGCCCACTAAGTACGGCAACTTTGTAGCCTACGGCTATGTCAATGAATTAAATGGAGAACATCATGTGGCGCTGGTAAAGGGTGACATTGGCGACGGCAAGAACCTGCTGTGCCGCGTTCATTCCGAGTGCCTGACCGGAGATGCCTTTGGTTCGGCCCGCTGTGACTGTGGCCAGCAGCTGGCCGCCGCCATGCAGATGATTGAGCAGGAAGGCCGCGGTATTCTTCTGTATATGCGGCAGGAAGGACGCGGTATTGGCCTTATCAACAAGCTGCGTGCCTACGAACTGCAGGACCAAGGTATGGATACTGTGGAGGCAAACCTCGCCCTCGGTTTTGCCAGTGACCTGCGTGAATACTATATCGGCGCGCAAATCCTGCAGGACCTCGGCGCAAAGACGTTGCGCCTGCTGACCAACAACCCGGACAAGGTTTATCAGCTGGAAGACTACGGTATGAAAATCATCGAACGAGTGCCAATACAGATTCCTGCAAACCACTATGACCTATTCTACCTGCAGACGAAAGAAAAAAAGATGGGCCATATTCTCAACTACTGAACTTTATGAAAAGAACGGTGCGATAAAGTAAAGATATAAAAGGAGATCTGCATCATGCGTACTTTAGAAGGAAAACTGGTATCGGAACACATCAAGGTCGGTATTGTCGCTTCCCGTTTCAATGAACTAATTACCAACAAGCTGATTGGCGGCGCACTGGATGGTCTGAAACGTCACAATGTAAATGACAATGATATTGACCTTGCGTGGGTACCCGGCGCATTTGAAATTCCGCTGATTGCTTCCAAAATGGCAACCAGCGGCCGCTATGAAGCCGTTATCTGTTTGGGCGCCGTTATCCGCGGCAGCACCAGCCACTATGATTATGTCTGCAGTGAGATGTCCAAAGGAATCGCGCAGGTATCCCTTTCCAGCGGTATTCCGGTAATGTTTGGTGTGCTGACAACGGAAAACCTGGAGCAGGCGCTGGAGCGTGCCGGTTCCAAGGCCGGCAACAAGGGCTTTGAGTGCGCCAGCGGTGCCATTGAGATGGTTAACCTGATTCGGGAACTGAAAGCCTAACTTCCAAAAAACAGCAAAAAAGCGATGCATCTGTTTTAGAAAGCAGATACATCGCTTTTTATTAGCTGCAGGCAGGTCTGAAGACCCGTCTTCTTTACTGATAATACTTTACGGTCCGCGGTGACTG
This sequence comes from Caproicibacterium sp. XB2, assembly GCF_044880635.1. Classification (NCBI taxonomy): domain Bacteria; kingdom Bacillati; phylum Bacillota; class Clostridia; order Eubacteriales; family Oscillospiraceae; genus Caproicibacterium; species Caproicibacterium sp. XB2. Next base: position 1,165,274 of record NZ_CP173227.1, read on the forward strand.
GTGGTAATAGCTGTGGGATACGGACAGCGAAGTCTGACGGTTCCTCTGCAGCGAAACGCCCGTGGCAGAGAACAAAATAAAGAACAGCATACCTGTCTGCGTCCAGGAAATTGTCACATCTGTGCAGCCGTGTACTAATGTCATAATGAGTACAGTCAAAAACAGCAGGTCTGCATTGCAGGCCCGACGGCCACGAATACGGCGGATAATGCCACGCAGATAATACCAGCCGAAAATCAGCATCACTGCACTGCCCAGAATACCAAAATCCAGCAGACAGTCAAGGTACAGGTTATGGCAGTGATATGTGGGATAGGTACCAAATAAATCATGCACTATGCTATAGGCACGCATTCCGCGGCCAAACAGAGGTGTCTGCAGAATGCCGGAAACAGCTCCGTGCCAAATAGACAGGCGCTGATCCGTTGTATAAGAGATTGCCTCTGTGCGGGGGAACAGTGCCGGCACCACCTTGTTGACTGCAAAGAAAGCCACCAGCACGATACCGTACAGGCCAGCCAATTTGCGGCGGTGCTTGCACAGCAGAAAGACAAAAATACCACAGGACACAGCCGCCAGCGCCGACATGGAACCACACAGATACAGTCCCAGCATGTTTACACCCAACAGGACCGTGTACATGGACAACGCACGGCGGTTGCGCAGGGCACGGTACAGAATGATTGCCACCGTAAACTCAATCATCATGCCGAAATAGTTTGCGTTATTAAAGAAGGACACCGGGCGGTAACTGGGATCGGCGGCAAAAGTCACTGCTTTCTGCAAGACAGCCGCCAGCACTGCGGGCACACTCATCAGGCACGCAAGATCCAGCATTTCGTCCAGCAGGCCGCGCGTCATCACGCTGCGCAGATACATGCCGTATACCATCATGGCCAGCAGCATCAGCGTCATAGCCATACCCATATAGTTCCGATAAGAAGCCGATATAAAAAATGAAAAAACAAAAGAACCAAACAACAGCTTAAAATATGGCGCGCCAAACACCTTTCCCCGGCGCTGATAGTTTGCCATGACATAAAATGAAGCTGCAATAATAGTGAAACCGCTGACCGTACTGGGCAGATATAATGAACCGATGACCACCAGTGCAAGGCATTTGTCGGCAAAAGCCGCGTTTGTCTGCAATTTTTGCAGGCCCCGTTTTGCCGCCGCCACCAGGTCCTTTACCTGTGCGATATGGACCAGCTCCTTTCCTGTATCCGGGCGATAAAAAGCCTTTCTGGCAGAAATAATCCTGCCAAAAAGGAAAAAGCGCCGACGCATACATGCAAATCTCTCAATGATGTAACCTAATTATAACATTCCCTCGCAGAAAGGCAAGAAAGAAAGTGCTGAAAATGTCAATTTTTTATTTCTCCTTTTGTGAATTATTTTCTTTTCAGCGTCAATCAGCATCAATTTGTGAATTTTCAGAAAAGCTTTGCAAAAAAAACCTTTTTTCCTGTACCCTGCCTTGCGGAATATAGTATAATAACTTTCAGTATAGATTTTCTGTCGGATAAGGAGTGCAAGATATGGAACGTTTACCGACCGACACCCAAACAGGGCTGTCGCGTGAAGAAGTGCGCACGCGCACCCAGCAGGGACTCATCAACGGCGAAGAGGAAATGAAGACGCAAAGTGTCGGGCAAATTGTCCGCAAAAATATTATTACCCCTTTTAATATATTAAACCTCATTTTAGGTGCGCTGGTTTTTTCCGTTGGTTCCTATAAAAATATGCTGTTTATCGGCGTGGCGGTGTGCAATACCATTGTGGGCTGCTTTCAGGAGATACGCGCCAAGAAAACGATTGACAAACTTTCCCTCATTTCCTCCCCCAAAGCCCATGTTCTGCGTGACGGCAAGCTGTGGGATATATCGGTTTCTCATATCGTTCTGGATGATATTTTACAGCTGACAACCGGCAACCAAATTTGTTCCGACTGTGTGGTGGCATCCGGTAGCTGTGAAGTCAACGAATCCTTGATTACCGGCGAAAGCGACCCTATTGTAAAGCAGGTTGGTGACCACCTGCTTTCCGGAAGCTTCATCGTTTCCGGTACCTGCCGTGCACAGGTAGAACACGTTGGCAAAGAAAATTACGCCGCCAAAATTACCGGCAGCGCAAAATATGTAAAAAAGACAAACAGCGAGATTATGAAAAGTATCAATCTCATTATCCGCATTATCGGCTTCGCCCTAATCCCGGTAGGGCTGGTGCTTTTTTACAAAGAAATGGTCGTGTCAAATTCCAGCTATGCACAGGCAATCGTCAGTACGGTAGCCGCTCTGGTCGGCATGGTTCCGGAAGGACTGGTACTGCTGACTAGTATCGTGCTGGCAAGCAGTGTGGTACGCCTTTCGTTCCATAATGCCCTCGTACAGGAGCTGTATTCTATAGAAATGCTGGCACGGGTGGACACAATTTGTCTGGATAAAACCGGCACCATCACAGAAGGCACCATGCAAGTGGACGAGATGGAGCCACTGATCAATACACTGACACCAGAACAGATGGGGGCTGCGGTCGCCGCGGTCACATTCACCCTACAGGACCAAAACCCGACCGCGCAAGCCATGCGGGAAAAGTATCCGGATAACCCCGGCTGGGAAAGCCTGTCCACTGTTCCGTTTTCCTCCGCACGCAAATGGAGCGGCGTCAATTTTGCGGACCATGGGACATTCGTTATCGGTGCCGGTGAGTTTATTATGGGTGAACGGTTTGCATCGCTGCATGAAAAAGAGGACAAAGCAGCCGCAAAGGGCCAGCGTGTTTTGCTGCTGGCACACAGTTCCCTGCCATTTGAAGCGGACGGCAGGGAACTGCCAACGGACATTCAGCCCATTGCCCTGCTGTATCTCAGCGACCGTATCCGCAAAAGTGCACGCGAAACGCTGCAATACTTTGCGGACCAAAACGTGGACCTGAAAGTCATCTCCGGTGACAGTGCCGTCACGGTCGCCAATATTGCCAAAAAGGCCGGCTTAGAACATGCTGACCGCTGGGTAGACGCCACAACGCTGCATACCAACGAAGAAATTCAAGCCGCTGTACGAAAATACACGGTGTTTGGGCGTGTGACACCACAGCAGAAACTGCAGATTGTTAAGGCATTAAAAGCGGACGGTCACACAGTAGCAATGACCGGTGACGGCGTCAACGATGTGCTCGCACTGAAAGAAAGCGACTGCAGCATCGCCATGGCCTCGGGCAGTGACGCTGCCCGCACGGTTTCCCAGATTGTGCTGCTGGATTCTGATTTTGCTTCCATGCCGCATATTGTGGCAGAAGGCCGGCGTTCCATCAACAACCTGCAGCGCTCCTCGTCGCTGTTCCTCATCAAAGCATTTTTCAGCACCATTTTGGCTGTTTGTTTTATCTTTATCCAAAGCCGTTATCCGTTCCAGCCCATTCAGTTTACGCTTTTGAATGCGCTGGCGATTGGCTTCCCGTCCTTCGTCCTTTCCCTGGAACCAAACCGAGAACGGCTGCACGGCCGATTTATGTTAAATATCATTAAAAAGGCCATTCCCGGCACATTGACGATGGTGTTCAGCGTGCTTCTGTTGGAAGCCGTCAACTTCTACGTTAAACTTCCCTATGAGCAGCTTTCAACCGCGGCGGTGGTTCTCATGGCTTTCACTATGTTTATGATTCTATTCCGCGTATGTATGCCCTTTAACGGCAAGCACGTTCTGTTGTTTGTCACAATGTGTGTAGCCTTTGTGCTGGCTTATATCTTTATGGGAAATATGTTCAGCTTGACACCGCTGAACGCACCCATGCTGCTGATTCTGCTTCCGCTGATTTTCGCTTCGGTCAGTATGTTTATGATGTTCCTACACCTGATTGAACGCATTTTAATGCGTCGTGTAAATTAACCGATGATATAGAAAAAGGTACTCTTCCCACAACTGCACTGTAGGAAGAGTACCTTTTTTATTTCAGCTTTTGCCCCGCCGGAAGAATCTTTTTGGCAAAAAACTGTTCCGGCGTGATGTCCGGCGGGCGCAGATAACGGCCCAAACCATATAGGCACTCCGGGTCCCGTGTAATAACATTAATATGCTCCGTGCAGGTCATGGTCGCCTGGAAGCCGAGCGAACGGATCACGTCCCCGGTGGCCTCACTCATGGCGCCAAACGGATAGACAAAGGTGTTCATATGCACGCCTGTATGCTGATACATCAGGTCCTGCATATAGGAAAGGTCACCGCGCAGCATTTTCTGATAGTCAGCAACACTTTCACTGCGGCGCTTACTGACACCCAGCCGGCCGCTTTTGCGGTCATGGTGCAGGTTATAAGTATGGTTCTGCACTTCAGTCGTGCCGCTTTTCAGCATCTCGTCCAATTCTTTCCACGTCACATGGGAATATGTCCAATGGTCACTGTCCCCTTTGCTGTACTGTTCCGTACAGATGCCAATAGGCGAAAAAATCATTTTCATATGATACTTTTTCAGCAGCGGATAAGCATATTTGTAGTTGTTATAGTAGCCGTCATCAAAGCTGATGATAATCGGCTTCTGTGGCAGATCCCCTTTCCCATGAACATAGTCCAGCAGGTTCTGCATGGTAACCGTCGTGTATTTCTCTTTTTGTAGATACTGCAAATCTTTCTCAAAAAGGGATGGCGAAACAATATACTTGCCGCGCAGAACAGACGGCGGCAGCATACTGTGATACATTAAAATCGGCAGCTGCACACCGGACGCCGTCAGCTTTGTCGGTACCGCTGACGTCTGCACTGTGCCGGAAGTATGCAGGCAGCCCGCCGCTGCCAGCACAACGGCAACCGCCACAAGTGTAGTGGCCGCACGGTGTATCCGGTACCGAATAAAATTCATGTCGCAATCCCCCCCTCTTTCTTACATACGGGGGAAACTTTTACTTTATGCTGTTTCTAAAAGATATTTTACACACCCGTTAAGTCAAACTGCGGGATATACTCTTTTTGGGCAGAAGATAGTTCCTGCACATAGCCGTTTAAATTGAGGTCGAACAAATGCTGCTGTACTTTATTGTACTCGCGGGCAGTCACACGGCGGTTCAGTTCCGGATAATCGGCAATTTTGCCGCAGGGCGTATATTGTCCCATCAGGCTGACCCGTGTGCCATCCGGCAGGTTTTTCGCCAGCCAATCCAGCGCCGCGAGAGAATCCCGGGTATGCCCCGGCAGCAGCAAATGCCGGACAATCGTCCCTCGCTGCAAAATGCCATTGCCGTCAAATTGACAGGGACCGGTCTGACGGGCCATTTCCAAAATGGCGGCACGGGCCGTATCCACATAGTCCGATGCACCGGAAAAGCATCGTGCCAACTCCACATCATCGTATTTATAGTCCGGCAGATAAATCTGCACCAGCCCATCCAGCATTTTCAATGTTTCCAGCGTTTCATAGCCGCCGGAATTGTACACAACCGGCACTGGCAGCGGCCGAATAGACAGCGCCTCCACAATGGCCGGTACGAAATGCGCGGCACTGACTAGATTGATGTTAAGTGCCCCCGCGTCAATCAACCGGAAAAATACATCAGACAGCTGCCGCGGCGTCAGCTGCTTTCCAACAGCGCGTTCGGTACTGATTTGATGATTTTGGCAGAAAATACACTGCAGCGAACAGCCGGTAAAGAAGACAGCACCGCTCCCCTTCTTTCCGCTGATGCACGGTTCTTCCCAATAATGCAGTGCCGCACGTGCCACCACCGGCAGCGTTCCCATGCCGCAGTATCCGTTTCCAGCGCTTTCCGTACGTTCCGCACCGCAGTGCCGCGGGCAAAGATCACAGCCGTTCTTTTGTGCCATTAGGAAAGCGCCTCCGTAATACAAAGAATACCGCACATACCGCCGCGCTTCCCATTGGTTGCCCGATGGGACCACAGCAAATCCGGATGACAATGGGTGCAGAGCATTCCCTTTTCTATTTTCTGTACGCCCGCACTGCGCAGCAGCTGGGCATTCGCCTCCCACAGGTCAATGTTCCATTTGCCGCCGCCCTTTTCCGTCATGCAGTCTTGTGGGAGCAGCAGCGGGTTCGCCAGAAATGCCTTTACAACCGGCTCGTCTACTTCAAAGCAGCAGGGACCGATAGAGGGACCAATGCCAACCAGCAGGTCAATGGGATTCGTGCCAAAGGCCTGCTGCATCGCAGCCACCACAGTGCCCGCCATGTTGGCTGCGGTACCGCGCCAACCGGCGTGTGCTACACCAATGGCATGGTGCACCGGGTCCGCCAGCATAAGCGGTACACAGTCCGCGCCATAAACGCACAGCGCAACATGCGGTTCGTTGGTAATCAGTGCGTCAATGTCATGCCATGGTTTGGACCGCAAGATACCCGCCCCGCGGTCTTTTTGGCCTACCCGCAGGACCTCGGTTTTATGTGTCTGTGCAGTAGCCACAAGGTCCTCCACACAAAAACCGGCCACCGCACAGAACCGGCGGTAATTTTCCAGTACGTTTGCATCTGTGTCGCCGCGACCAAAGCCGAGATTCATGGTAGCGTAAATGCCGCTGCTGATGCCGCCCTGCCGTGTGGCAAAGGCATGGTGCAGCCATGGCTGTTCCCGAAAGGAAGACAGTTGTAAAAATGGAACGCCATTTACTTTGGACAAAAGCATATTACCGGCAGTTTTCATCGTTTCCTCCTGTATTCATTTTCTATGCCTGTCAGTTTACCATTCTACCCCAAGAAAAGCAAGGCAGTAAAAAAGCTGCCATATGGCAGCTTTTTTGGGGGCAGATATTATCTTATAATGATTCCGTACCGTTCAGGTCATTGGATTTCTCCGTATGTTCTGCATTCTCTTTCAGCTGCAGCAAATGCGTAGTCCTACGCACAGAAAGTCCCTCATATTTCAGCTTAAACTGCATACGGGCGTGAAAAGCTCTGCCGCATACAGAGCAGTGAAACACTGCGTGAAAACTTTTGTTGTGCAGCGACCATGCCGTCTGCCGCTGGGCAGCCGCCCCACAAACCGGACAATCAAAATCCATATTTGTCTGTTTCACAAGCGGGTTATCCAAATCGCACAGAATAACCGTGCGGAATTCCATACGGTCATAAAAATCTTTTGTGCGGGCATTCTGCACAAAAGGCCGCATACGGTCAGGCCGATACAGCTTCCGCAGGCACTGCAGAGAAAGCAGACTGTCGTCCAGTGCACGGTGGTGGTCAAACGTTTCCTCGCTGATGTTCAGCATCTCCGCCGCAGTGGAAAGGCCTATCTGCTGTCCTTTTTTATAGGAAAGGCACTTTTCACAGTACGCCTGCAGGTCCACATATTCTTCCAGAAACGGAATGCGGTCACTGCCATTAAAGTAACGGCAGTTTTCAATAAGCGCCTGAATATCGGAGGTGCCCCACGTCATGAGCAGGCAGTCACCTGCCCAGCGGCGGAATCGGCTGACCACCTGCATAAAACGGCCGCCGTGCTCCAGGTCCTCGTCCGTAATGCTGGTAAGTTCCGCAATTTTCTCGCTGATTTTCTTGCCGACCTGCGGACGAACCAACATAGAAAATGTGTCCATCCTCTGCAGGCTATCGTCCACCTTGACCGCACCAAACTCAATGATTTCATTGATGAAGCCTTTCAGTCGCCTGCTGTAAGTGCCGTTCCACTCCAAGTCCAAAATGACGATTGGTTTCATAAGATTTCCTTCTGCGCAGGCGTTATTTCTTCTTGCTCAGGTTCTTCATGCGCTGTTCTTTGTTCAAAATCTTTTTGCGCATACGCAGGGACTTGGGAGTGACTTCCAGCAGTTCATCGTCCTGGATGAATTCCAGGCACTGTTCCAGGCTGAGGTTGTCCGGCGGTGTCAGCTTCAGTGCTTCATCAGAACCAGCGGCACGGGTGTTGGTAACGTGCTTCTTTTTGCAGACGTTAACGGCAATGTCCTCATTTTTTGGGTTGGAACCGACAATCATACCCTCATATACTTCCACGCCAGGTCCGATGAACAGACGGCCGCGGTCCTGTGCATACCAGAGGCCATAGCCGGTGGTAGTGCCGTTTTCAAAGGCAACCAAACTGCCGGTGTTGCGCACAACGATTTCGCCCTTGTACGGCTCATAGCTGTCGAACACACTATTCATAATGCCGTTGCCGTTGGTATCGGTCAGGAACTCCTGCCGATAGCCCATCAAGCCACGGGCCGGAATACGGAACTCCATGTGTGTAATGCCGGTGTCACGTGTGCCCATGTTCACTAGTTCTGCCTTGCGGGAACCGAGCTTTTCCATAACAGGGCCGACATAATCGTCCGGTACTTCAATCATCAAAAGTTCCATAGGCTCACAGCGCTTGCCGTTTATTTCTTTATAGATAACCGTTGGGCTGGAAACCTGGAACTCATAACCTTGACGGCGCATTTCCTCAATGAGAATGGACAGGTGCAGCTCCCCACGGCCGGAAACTTTAAAGGTATCCGCAGAATCAGTTTCTTCTACGCGCAAAGCCACGTTGGTCTGTATTTCACGGGCCAGACGGTCGCGCAGGTTTCGGGAAGTGACAAATTTGCCCTCCCGGCCGGCGAAGGGGCTATTGTTGACCATGAACATCATAGAAACGGTCGGCTCATCAATCTTGACGAACGGCAGCATATCCAAATGCTCCGGGTCACAGGCTGTTTCTCCGATGTTTAGGTCCGGCATACCGGAGACGGCAACAATATCACCCATCTTCGCGGTTTCTGCATCTACTCGCTTCAGGCCCTCAAACTGATACAGTTTGGTAATACGTTCGGTGTGTGTTGTGCCGTCGCGGTGGCACAGCGTCATCATCTGACCTACATTAATCTGTCCGCGTTCCACACGGCCAATGCCGATACGGCCCACATAATCATCATAGTCAATATTGCTAAACAGAACCTGTGCCGGGCCATTTAGTTCACCCTTCGGTACAGGAATATACTTAAGGATTGCGTCGAACAGCGGCTTCATATCGACGCCCTTTTCCTCCGGGTCATTAACTGCATAGCCGTCACGGCCAGAAGTGTAAACCACCGGAAAGTCCAGCTGGTTGTCGTTGGCACCCAGTTCAATGAACAGATCCAGCACTTCATCTACTACTTCTGCAGGGCGGGCGCCGGGACGGTCAATCTTGTTGACAACAACGATTGGCTTTTTGCCAAGAGCCAGTGCCTTTTTCAGAACAAAGCGAGTCTGCGGCATACAGCCTTCAAAGGCATCTACCAGCAGCAGAACACCGTCGACCATCGTCAGAATACGTTCCACTTCGCCGCCGAAGTCGGCATGGCCGGGAGTATCCACGATATTGATTTTTATATCTTTATACATGACGGACGTGTTCTTAGAAAGGATTGTAATGCCGCGTTCTCTTTCCAAGTCGTTGCAGTCCATGACACGTTCTTCGACCTCTTCGTTGCTTCGAAAAACACCGCTCTGCCGCAGCAGCTGGTCGACCAGCGTCGTTTTGCCGTGGTCAACATGGGCGATAATTGCAACATTGCGAATGTCATTTCTTGTATCCATTTGTCATACCTCATTTTACTTTTATCTACCCCGCAGCAGCCGGGATAGTAGGGACTACAGAAAAAAGTGTCCGGGTGCCCGAAAATCCGCCTTTTTCTACAGGTAAAATTTATTATAGCACACTTGGCGGAAAATGAAAACCGGGCAAAAAGAAGCCGCGTACCAACCAGATACGCGGCAAAAGCCTGGAGCGAACGACGAGGATCGAACTCGCTACCTCCACCTTGGCAAGGTGGCGCTCTACCAAATGAGCTACATTCGCACTGAACAAGTAGTATAATACTACAGCAATTTGAATTTGTCAACATCTTTCTATCAATTTTTTTAAAAAATTCAAAGATTTTTCACGGATATGCTGCCCGCCGCTTTTCATTGTATTTGCCACGGGGTATTTGCCACGGGGAAATGTTATGTTATAATAATGCTACAAGAAATGACTTTGTTAATGGAGGCTTGATTCCATGCAGTATCAGACAAAAAGCGGGATTTGGGACAGTGTGTTTGCTGTGCCGACGGCCGTGGTGGACCAGAACCTAAAGCTTGCCGGCAGTGTACAGCTGAAAGCACTTCTTTGGGTTCTGCGGCAGGGCGGCGCCTCTTTTTCCGATAAAGACCTGTCCCAGGCACTGGGGGTAAGCCCCGCGGATGCCCGCGACGCACTCTCCTATTGGCAGGAAACCGGTGTGCTGCAGCTGCAGGCATCCGGCATGAAACAGCAGACGGAAAAAGAAAAGCCCGCTCCCTCCCCTGTCCCGCAGAAAGCGCCCGCTTCCGCACCGGTGGTACACTTTTCACCGCTGCCTCGTCCGGAACGTCCCGGCCCTGCCTTCGTCAGCAAACGGCTGGAAGAAAACAAGGCACTGCAATGCCTGATGCTGGACACTGAACAAATTTTAGGACATACGCTGTCCGCTTCTGACATGGGCAGCCTGCTGCTTATCCACGACAATTACGGACTGCCGTGCGATGTTATCCTAATGCTGGTGCAGTACGCCGCCAGCAGCGGCAAGGGCAATATGCACTATATTGATAAGGTCGCGCTGAACTGGGCCGATGAAGGCATTACGACACATCTGCAGGCAGAACAGCGCCTGCAAAAAATGACGGACCTCAGTCGTGCATGGCGCACCGTACAGCAGGCAATGGGCCTGCCGGAACGTGCCCCGACCGAGCGGGAAAAGAAATACGCGGAAAGCTGGGTACTGCAGTGGCACTTCCCCGCACCAATGTTGAAGCTGGCGTATGACCGCTGTGTAGATGCCATTGGTGCGTTCCGGCCCGGCTATGTCAACAAAATTCTGGAACGCTGGCACCGGGAAGGAATTTCCACTGCCGAGCAGGCCGCAGCCGAAACTAGCCAGCACCGCCAAAACCGGCAGGATGCAAACAAGCCCTCTTTTGACCTTGACGCCTACGAAAAAGAAAGCATGCTGAAATTTACAGGAGGCGGACGCTGATGGGATATGATCGTGCCGTTTATGATGCTGCAAATGAAATTCTGGCAGCACGCCGCCTGCACGCAGAACAGGAAGCGGAGCGCCGCCGGGCAGACTTGTATCGGGTACAGCCGCGTGCACAGGAAATCGACCGGAAACTGAGCCGCGCGGGCACCGCCGCCGCACGAGCTGTTCTGCACGGCGGAGATGTTCGTCAGAATCTGGAGCAGCTGCGCCGCCGCAGCCATGCGCTGCGGGAAGAACTGCGGGCGCTGCTGGCACAGCAAAACATGACAGAGGCGGATTTGGAGCCGCACTATCACTGTCCCCTGTGCCAGGACCGCGGCAATATAGACGGACGAATGTGCCGCTGCATGAAATCACTGCTAAAAGAAGAAGCGCTGCGCCGACTGAACGCGGACACCCCGCTGAAACTGTGCAGCTTTGAAAGCTTTGACGTTTCTTATTATCCGGAAACGCCCCAAATAAACGGCAGCTCCCCCCAGCAAATGATGGAACGCATTTTTTTATACTGCCGAAAATACGCCGAAACTTTCAATGCGCACACCACAGAAAGTCTATTGATGACCGGCAAAACCGGCCTTGGCAAAACACACCTATCCCTTGCCATTGCCGGCCGGGTAACCGAGCGGGGCTTTGGCGTGGTATACGGTTCCGCCGAGAACTTGCTGAAAAAGCTGCAGGACGAACACTTTGGCCGCAGCAGAGGTGACACCATGAACAGCCTTTTAAACTGTGACTTGCTGATTCTGGATGATTTGGGCACAGAGTTCCGGAGCAGTTTTACCGTTGCCGCTATCTATAATATCATCAATTCCCGCCAGCTGACGGAAAAGCCCGTTATCATCAGCACAAACCTTTCTTTAAAAGAATTAACTGAATATTACACCGAGCGGTTCTCCTCCCGTGTCATTGGCAGCTATACCTGTATTCCTTTCGTAGGAAACGATGTAAGACAAATGAAGCACCGCTGAAAACCGCAAAAAGGCTGCCGGAAGTTTTACCCTTCCAGCAGCCTTTTTTTATTTATAAAATAGGTACTTAGGATTCACTGCCTGCCGCAGCGTTCAGTTCATTCTGGCTCAATGCCTTCAGATAAGCATTGATGAATCCATCCAGATTGCCGTCCATGACATCATTCACGTTGGCGGTTTCGTAATTGGTGCGGTGGTCTTTTACCATCGTATACGGCATAAAGACATAGGAGCGTATCTGGGAACCCCATGCAATTTCTTTCTGCACACCTTTAATATCGTCAATCTTTTCCAGGTGCTCACGCTCTTTAATTTCCATCAGCTTACTTTTCAGCATACGCATAGCCACATCACGGTTTTGGTACTGGCTGCGTTCCACCTGACACGCAACCACAATACCCGTGGGAATATGCGTCAGACGGACAGCGGAGCTGGTCTTGTTGACCTTCTGTCCGCCGGCACCGCTGGCACGATAAACGTCCATTTTAATATCCGCAGGGTCAATATCCACTTTGATGGTGTCATCAATTTCCGGCATAACCTCTACAGATGCAAACGATGTGTGCCGTCTGCCGGAAGCGTCAAATGGAGAAACACGCACCAAACGATGAACGCCGTTCTCCCCTTTCAGGAATCCGTACGCATTTTCGCCCTCAATCAGAATACTGGCACTCTTCAAGCCGGCTTCTTCGCCGTCCAGATAATCCAATAGCTTAACCTTAAAGCTGTGGCGCTCACTCCAGCGTGTATACATTCGGTACAGCATTTCCGCCCAGTCCTGTGCTTCCGTACCTCCTGCGCCCGCGTGGAACGTAAGGATTGCATTCTTAGTGTCATACTCGCCGGTCAGCAATGTTTGCAGACGCTGCTGCTCCAAAGCATCCTCCAGCTCTTTGACCGTATTCTCCGCTTCCGGCAGAAGAGAAAGGTCGTTTTCCTCATCAGCCAAATCACACAGTGCCATGGCGTCGTCCCATTTGCTGCGCAGCTTTTCATAGGAATTGATTTTATCTTTCAGGTGTGCGGAACGCTGCAGAATTTTCTGTGACCTTTCCATGTCGTCCCAGAAACCCGGTTCGCTCGCCTTCATGTCCAGCTCCTCAATTTCGTTGTGCATGGCTTTGAGGCCCAGGGCGTCCTCCAGGTCATTCAGCGCTGGAAGCATATCGTTTAACTTTTGTCTGAGTTCTTCATATTGCAGCATACCGTTTCCATCCTACTTTCTAAAAGAATGCGTTATAATTGTCGCAGCATTTTGTCTGCCCCGCCGCAGGGCTGTCGCCGCTTTTCACAGGACCATCATACAGCCGTAACATTTTTTTACTTTAATAATGGTATTATTATAAGCGATTCCCCCGTAATTGTAAAGGAAACGCCGCAGTGTCTTTTGGGAATGCGCAGCTGGCCGCAGAATTCACGAACTGAAGAAGCAGAAAGAAATTGTGAATAGAAATTAAAACTTCACCGTAAAAACTTGCAGTATGTCACAAAAACCGATACAATAATATGGATACTGCGATAGTTGCAGTAGGTAAATGGTACCATTATGATATGGGAGGATATAAACATGACCGACTTGAGTGGAACAAAATGCCCCGTATGCGGCAAGCCTTTTCTTCCAAAAGATGATATTGTTGTCTGCCCGGAATGCGGTGCTCCCTACCACCGCGCCTGTTACCAAAAGGTCGGTCACTGCCTTTTTGAAGACAAACACGGCAGCGACTGGTCCTGGGAGCCGCCGCAGGACCAGCAGACTGACGGAGAAGCACTCCGCTGCCCGCACTGCGGTCACAGCAATGCAGCAGGCGCTCTGTTTTGTGAGCACTGCGGCACACCGCTGCCCCGTGCAGTGGAAAACGGCGGCACAGACAACAGCGCTGTGCCGCCGTATGGGCAGGGACCGACCGGTCAGCGGCCGGGGCAGACACCCTATGGGCAGACACCGCCGAACGGCTGGCCTTATGGGCAAATGCCCTTTGTCTTTGACCCCATGGCCGGCGTCAGTCCGGATGAATCAATCAACGGCGCAAAAGCCGGAGAAGTAGCGAAGGTTGTACAGAGCAACACCAGCTACTATCTTCCTGTATTTGTCAACGCGGTGAAATTCCACAAACGGCGTTTCAATTTTGCCGCTTTCCTGCTGGGCGGTGCATGGATGCTGTACCGCAAACTGTACCGGCTGGGTGCCATTCTGACTGTCATTGTTTTGGCACTGGAGATAACAGGCCAATTCCTGACTGCCCGCTTTTCCAATCCACTTCTGCTTCAGATTATGAACAGTCTGGGCTTTTCCAGCACCACATCCCTGTCCATGCAGCAAATGTATCAGGTAGCCGGTAAGGTGATGCAGCTTCCTGCCGGACAACAGGCCCTGTTCTTCCTGCCAGAAATCATGCCGATTGCCGTTTTGGTCATTCACATTATTATCGGCTGTACCGCCAATAAGATGTATCGAAAACACTGTGTTGGCATTGTCAAGGAAATTGACGCATCCGCCACCGACGAAAATGAAGCTATGATTCAGTATCAGGAAAAGGGCGGCGTCAGCATCGTCTGGCTAACCATCGCGCTGGTCTGTTCCCTGATTGCCTCCAATTCCATCTATTTCTTGATGTAGTGGAAATTCAGCGGCAAAAGATACTTTTTATATTGTGGATTCTTTTCTATTTTTTTTAACAGGAGTTGAAATATATGAAAATCACCAAAGCAGTTATTCCTGCGGCTGGTCTGGGAACCCGTGTTCTGCCCGCAACCAAAAGTATGCCCAAAGAGATGCTTCCGATCGTAGACAAGCCCGCTATCCAATATATTGTAGAAGAGGCGGTCCGGTCTGGCATTACCGACATTCTCATTGTGACAAACCGTGGCAAGGGCCTGATTGAGGACCATTTCGACCGTGTACCGGAACTGGAGGAAAAGCTGAAGAATGGCGGACCGCAGAAGGAAGCCATTCTGAAGGAAGTAACAGACATCGCGCATCTGGCAAACTTTTATTTCGTCCGCCAGAAAGAGACCCGCGGTCTGGGACACGCCATCAGCCGTGCACGTTCCTTCGTCGGGAACGAGCCGTTTGCCGTGCTGTACGGGGACGATGTGATTATCGGCAAAGACCCCGCCTGCGGCCAGCTGATTCGTGCCTATGAGGAATTTGGCAAGGGCGTGCTGGGCGTAAACAAAGTGTCACCGGCGGATATCTCCAAGTACTCTTCCCTGAAGGTAGAGCCGCTGCATGACAACTATTTCTCCTGTACCGATATGATTGAAAAGCCCACCCCTGACAAAGTGCTGAGCCTGTACTCCATTTTGGGCCGCTGTGTCCTGCCGCCGGAAATTTTTGATATCCTTGACCAGACACCTCCCGGAGCGGGCGGTGAGATTCAGCTGACGGACGCCATGCGTACCCTGGCACGTTCTCAGGGTATGGTTGCTGTGGAATTCACCGGCAAGCGTTATGACATGGGCAATAAACTGGGAATTCTGAAAGCACAGGTGGAAGTTGGCCTGCAGCATCCGGAAATCGGCGAGGATTTTCGCGCTTATCTGAAAGGCATTGCCAAGGACCTATAAAGATTATATTTTCTAAACAAGAAACGGCTTGTCCCATAAGATTCATCTTGACGGGACAAGCCGTTTCTGCTATACTAGTTTTGTTAGTCTGTTTTGACTGACATATCCTTGCCCCGGGATATTTCCGGGGCCATAAGTCCAAAAGGAGGTGCTTTTATCAATGGAAAACAAAACCAAAGCCTATGAAACCGTATTTATCCTTTCCAGCAAGCTGGACGAGCAGCACACCGCTGCACTGGTAACAAAGTTCAAGGACCTGATTGCCGCGAACGGCACGGTTGATGGAGTTGACGAATGGGGCAAGCGCAGACTTGCTTATGAAATCGACAAGGAAACAGAAGGCTATTATGTGCTGATTAACTTCACCAGCGCACCGGCCTTTACAGCTGAGCTGGACCGTGTTTATAAAATCACGGACGGCGTGCTGCGTTCCCTCATCATCCGCAAGGAAGACTGAGCCGCTGTAAAGAAAGGATGTGCGTGAATTGCTAAACGTTGTTGTTTTAATGGGCCGTCTGGTGGCAGACCCGGAGCTGCGCCACACACCGAATGATGTTGCTGTAACCAGCATCCGCATTGCGGTAGACCGCAACTACTCCCGGTCCGGTGCAGAAAAGCAGACGGACTTTATCGACGTGACTGCGTGGAGACAGACGGCGGAATTTATCTGCCGCTACTTCAGCAAAGGTTCCATGATTGCCATTCAGGGCTCCCTGCATGTGGACAATTATACGGACCGTGACGGCAACAAGCGCACCCGGTACGAGGTCGTTGCTGATAACGTCCAGTTCTGCGGCGGCAAGCGGGAATCCGGTACCTATGGCGGTGCCGCTGCCCCTGCACCCAGACAAAGCTCTTATCAGCAGCCTGCACCGGCTGCCAGCACACCTGCAGCACCAGCCCCTGCCGCCGCACCGGCCTCTCCGGCCTATTCCAGCGGCGACACCGGCGACTTTCAGCCGCTTCCTGATGACGACGACCTGCCGTTCTAAGGAAATTTGACTGTTCTTTTACTTTAACTTAAGGAGGTTACCAGTATTATGGCTGATAGAGATAATCGCCGCGGTGGACGCAAGGGCCGCCGCAAAGTTTGCAGCTTCTGCATTGATAAGGTCGAGCATATCGACTACAAAGATGTCGCAAAGCTGCGCCGCTTCATTTCCGAGCGTGCAAAGATTCTGCCTCGTCGTGTGACCGGCACCTGTGCCCGTCATCAGCGTGAGCTGACCATTGCCATCAAGCGTGCCCGTCATCTCGCACTGCTGCCGTTCAGCAGTGACTGAGTTCGGCTTTTAGAAGAATACAGAATCCGGTATCCGATGAAAATCGGGTACCGGATTCTTTTCTGTTTCGGCTTGGTGTATGGCCGCACACATTTCTGCGCATACTACTGCCGGTGATAAAACATGACGATTTCGTTCATCCGCACTCTTTTATTGTATATCCTGATTATTGCGGCCGTTCGGCTGATGGGCAAGCGGCAGATAAGTGAACTGCAAACCAGCGAGCTGGTGGTAACACTGTTGATTTCCAATATTGCCGCCATTCCTATGCAGGACAGCGGACAGCCACTGGTCAGCGGTGTTCTGCCCATTATGGTTCTGGTTGTATGCGAACTTTTTACTTCTTGGTCTATGATGAAAAGCGGAAAATTCCGAAAACTCATCTGCGGCAAACCCATTGTGATTATTGATGATGGCACTGTTCAGCAGTCCGAAATGCGCAAGCTGCGCCTGACAACAGAAGACCTGTTTGAACAACTGCGTGAAAAAAACGTTTTTTCCCTGAAAGATGTTGCCTATGCCATCGTGGAAACAGACGGACGCATAAGTATTATTAAAAAGCCGGACAAGGAGCAGCCCACGGCAGGAATGCTGGGTATTGCCGTACCGAACCCCAGCATTGAAACCGTTGTCGTCAGTGATGGCGTAGTCAGCAACACTTCCCTGCAGGTGTGCGGAAAAAGCGAAAAATGGCTGGAGGAAACCCTGCGGCACCAGAATGTGCGTGCAGAAGATATTTTCATTATGACGGCCAATACAAAAGGTGATTATCAAATCATACCAAAGGAGAAATGCGTATGAAGCGGATGGTAGTTGGCGCCGTACTGTTTGCCGTATCCCTTGCTTTGTGCTCCGCCGGACGGAGAACAACACAGACATTGACCAACGACTTGACGAAAACACTGCAGGAAGCGGATCATGCAGCCCAAACCGGCGACACACAAAAGGCATATACACTCAGCAAAAAAGCCTTTGAAGAATGGGAAAAAGACCACCAGATTTTATGCACATTTCAGCCGCACTCCCGTCTGGAGGTAATTGACCAAACGCTTGCCACCCTGCCGGACCTGTCAAAGTGTGACAACCCCGGCCAGTTTGAAAGCGAATGCGCACGGGGAGAAACACTGGCACGAAATCTGCAGGAAAGCGAATTTCCACTGCTGCAGAACATCTTATAATTATCCATCAAAATCAAGCAATAAAAAAGCTGCTCTGCGGCATCCATTTCAAAAATGGAATGCTTGCGGCAGTTCTTTTTTACTGTTTTTTATTATTGTCCGTTTTCCGCTTTTTTTGACGGGTACGAAGGATGTCGTTTAATTCGTCCATGAACGTGTTGATATCCTGAAACTGACGGTAAACAGAAGCAAACCGCACATAGGCCACTTCATCAATATCCTTAAGCTTTTCCATGGCATATTCGCCAATCTGGGAGGACTCCACTTCCCTGTCCAAAGAATTCTGCAGCTTTGCTTCAATTTCATCCACCAGATGCTCCAGTGTTGCCAGAGAAACCGGACGCTTCTCGCAGGCACGCAGCAGCCCGCGCAGCAGTTTGCTACGGTCAAATACTTCACGGGATTTATCTTTTTTAATGACAATCAGTGGCACCGTTTCAATGACTTCATAGGTTGTGAAACGCTTACCGCACTTCATACACTCCCGACGCCGGCGAATGCGCTCTCCCTCGTCCGTTGGGCGGGAATCAATTACTTTGCTTTCATCATAACCGCAGTACGGGCATTTCATGTTTCTTTCTCCCTCTCTGTCAGTAGGAACACGCCCCCGCCGCGGGGGTATCCGCCGTTTTCTCCGAACTGCAGGCGCACGGTACAGCCGTCAGCTGCTCATATTCCTTCTGCAGCTGCTCCGTTGTCTGCTTTGCCTGCAGCAGGTCCTCTTTTCGGTGAAAGCTGGACCGATAAACCTCCATCATACAATCACCCTGGAAATTCTGGCGTGCCATCTGATGCAGCAGCCTGTGATAATCCATTTGGCCAAATCCGGGCAGCAGGCAAGTCCTGCCGGGACAGTTATCATTGATGTGTACGTGTACCAGCTGCTCCCCCATGGCCGCACAGGTTTGAAACGGGCTGTACCCTGCCCGCACGGATTGTTTGATGTCCAGCACAAAGGCACAGTCATCGTGCAGATACTGCCGCATCTGCGTTAAAAATGCCGGGTCACTGCTGCGGAAGCGGTTCACATTTTCCTGCGCAACGGTCACACCGAACGAGCGGCCGGTTTCCAGCAGTTTATGGTAATGCTCGAAATACGCTTCCTGTGTCATATCACTTTGCCGTTCCAGCCGCTGACCATGCAGAACCAGCAGGTCCGCACCCAAAAGATTAGCCGCCTCAAAATAAGACTTGTAAAACTCCAGTGTGTCATCGAAGCGTCTTTCATACCCGGAAAACAGCAAAAAACTTTCGTATCCGGAAGTAAACGGATGCACGCTTTTCGCGGTTGCACCGTACTGCTGCATCATATGGGACAATCTGCGCACATACGCTGGCTGCAGCTCACTAAATGTATTGAAAAAAAACTCGAAATGCCGAAACCCCATCTCCAATAGTGCCGCCAAACTTTTTTCCAGCAAAGCCGGATACAGGCACGCAGTCGAAATTCCTACTTGCAAAAGAGCACCCCCTGTTTTTTCTTGTCAAATCAAAGCAAGTGCTGGTTTTCTATGTTGAAGCAGGTACAGAAAAAATCACTGCACCCAGAGGACGTCATAATTGATGGTTTGGTAGAACAGCCGCTGTACTTCCTGCAGGTCATGCGTTTGGGCAAGCACCCACATCAGTTTGGTCACGGTGGACTCTATCGTCATATCATACGTTTCCAGCAGGCCAAAGCGTTTCTTGGCAACATGGCCGACACGATACACCGCCATGTCGCTGCCCTCATGTGCAACCTGTGTGGCTACAACGACGATTTTTCCATCACGGGTAAGGCGTTCCAGTGCGCAGGAATACAGGTCCGGAATACCGCCGACACCGTAGCTTTCCACAATCAGCCCGTCACACAGGTTTCCAACCGCCGCAAACGTTTCCTCCGAAAGGCCCGGCGTCAGTTTCAGCACAGAAACACTGCTGTCCAGCTGGCTGGAAAAGAACGGTCCTTTGGCCGGCTGTGGACAAATATACCGGATGATGTTTCTGTCCCGAATAACCGCGAGGTCCGGAAAATTGATGCTGGAAAAGGCATTGTAGCTTTTGGTGCGGCTTTTGCGCGCTCTGGTTCCGGCAATGACCTTTCCACCGAACACAATGCACACACCGCCGCTTCCCCTGCAGGCCCACAGCAGGCTGTCCTCCAAATTTGTTTTGGCATCGGTTACATCCACATCAATGGGCTTTTGAGAGCCGGTAATGACCACCGGTTTGTCCGGGTCACGAATTAGATAAGACAGCGCCGCCGCTGTATAAGCCATGGTATCGGTACCGTGACAGATGACAAATCCGTCGTATTCCCGATAGTATTTCTGCACAGTGCGAGCCATCAGCAGCCAGTGCCGCGGCTGGATATTGGTGCTGTCCAGGCTGAGAATCTGCTGGGTATCCACCTGACAAAATTCCGCCGTTTTGGGTACATAGTGAAGCAGTTCCTCCGATGTAAGGGACGGTGTCAGCCCATCTTTTGTTTTGTGGGAAGCTATGGTGCCCCCCGTGGCGATTAGCAATATTTTTTTCATAAATGATTTTTGCAAAGCTCTTTTACCTATATTTAGACATTGTTTATTATACCACAGGAAAAGGTCTTCCGTCCAGATTAAACTGCCCCGCAGCGGGCAGAATAAACACGGGAGGCGATTATTTTGCCGGAAGAAAACACAGAAATACTAGATGAAATCTGCAAAGTATGCTCTATGGGACAGGAAGCCGTAAATCTGCTGCTGCCAAAAGTGCATGACGACCAAATGCGCACACAGCTTTTTTCACAGCGCAAAACCTATGAACAGACCGGCTACAAAGCCCGGCAGATGCTGGAGGAAAATGGTGAAGAGCCGAAAAATGAAACCGGCCCTATGAAGAAAGCCATGCTGTGGAGCGGCGTGCAGATGAACACGCTGGCGGACAGCTCCGCCGAACACATTGCAGAAATGATGGTGCAGGGTACGGGAATGGGTATTATCAGCCTGCAGCAGTGCCTGAACGATATGCCAAAATCAAGCAGCAACGCACGCACGCTGGCCGAGAACCTTATCCGGAAAGAAGAACAAACGATAGAACAGCTGAAAGGAATGCTGTAAACTTGCTTTTGCCGACAGGTTTCAGTATAATAACAAAGATAGGCCCTATTGGGCCTGTACATATTGTTCTCTTTTATCATTTGAAAAACAGATTCAAAATACATATTGGAGCGAAAAAAGCATGGCACTACTTGGCGTAAGCAACCTTGAAAAAAGCTTTGGAACAAATGTCATCTTTCAGGATGTATCCTTTGAGGTACAGCAGAGTGACCATATTGGGCTGGTCGGCGTCAACGGCTCCGGCAAAACAACGCTGTTTAAAACACTGACCGGTGAATATACACCCGACGCGGGCAACTTTTACAAGGCGAAAAATACGGTTCTCGGCTATATGGAACAGCACGTCTGCCGCGACCTGGACCACACCGCCTACGCCGAGGTATTAACCGTATTTTCCAACCTGCTGAAAATGGAAGCCGAACTAAATGAACTAAACAACGCCGTAACCGCCCACCCCACCGAGAAGCTGATTGAGCGGCAAACCACGCTGAATGACCGTTTCGTACAGGGCGGCGGACTTACCTGCCGTGCACGGGCACGCAGCGCCCTGCTGGGGCTGGGCTTTACTGACCAGCAAATGGGGCAGCCGGTTCGGGTGCTCAGCGGCGGTCAGCGGGCAAAGCTGCAGCTGGCAAAAATGCTGCTCTCCGGTGCGAATCTGCTGCTGTTGGACGAACCGACCAACCACCTGGACATCACCAGCGTCGAGTGGCTGGAGGACTTTCTGCGCAGCTGGAACGGTGCCTTCATCGTCATTTCTCATGACCGTTATTTCCTTGACCGGCTGTGCGGACGCATTTTTGAAATGCACAGTGGGCACCTAACTACCTATAAAGGCAACTACACTGCCTTTCAGGAACAGAAAGATTTAAATGACCTTTCGGAAGAACGGCAGTATGAAAATACTCAGCGGGAGATTCACCGGCTGGAGGGCGTTGTCACCCAGCTGCGCCGCTGGAACCGCGAAAAGAGCATTAAAACAGCGGAAAGCAAAGAAAAAGCCATTGCCCGTCTGGAAAGTACGCTGGTTACACCGGAGGCAAAGGCAGAACACCTGCAGTTCTCTTTCCCTACGCCGGAACGCAGTGGCAACGATGTGCTGACCGCGGAAAATCTTTCCCTGTCCTTTCATAAGCGTCCCCTTTTCCGCAACGTTTCCATGAATCTGCACCGCTGTGAGCGCGTGTTCCTGCTGGGGCCAAACGGCTGCGGCAAGACTTCTTTATTAAAAACACTGTTGGGAAAATACAAACCGGACAGCGGAACGATTCGTTTCGGTGCCAATGTACATATTGGCTACTATGACCAGCTGCAGACCGGCCTGAATATGCAGAACCGTGTCATTGATGAAATATGGGATCTGTACCCGCAGATGACGGAAACCAAGGTCCGCTCTGCTCTGGCTATTTTTCTATTTCACGGCGAGGATGTATTCAAGCCCGTTTCCGCCCTTTCCGGCGGCGAACGCGCCCGTGTGCTGCTGCTGCATCTGATGCTGGGAAAAGCAAACTTTCTGCTGCTGGACGAACCGACCAACCATTTGGACATCACCTCAACGGAGGCATTGGAAAGTGCCTTGCAGCAGTACGAGGGGACTCTGTTTATTATCTCCCATGACCGATACCTTATCAATCAGCTGGCTGACCGCATTTACTGGCTGACATCGGAGGGCGTCATTCCCTATACCGGCAGCTATGACAGTTTTCTGCAGCAGCGCAAAGAACAGCAGGAGCAGGAAGAAAAAGTGCAGAAAGCGGGACAGCCAAAGACAAACGACTATCAGCAGCGCAAGGCACGGCAGTCCGTCCTGCGCAAACAGAAGGCACAGCTGCGGCGGCTGGAAGACCACATTGATGAAGTGGAAAAGCAAATGGAAATACTGAACGGGCAGCTTTCCAGCCCGGCAACCGCCAGCGACTATGAAAAGGCTATGGACCTGACAAAACGGCTGGAAGAAGCCAAGGCGGAGAACGACCACCTGCTTCAGGAGTGGGAAACTCTGACACAGCAGGTGGAGGACGCCGAAGCCGCACAGGGATAACTGTGTTTTTATTGATACGTTATATAAAGAAGAAGGTTTCTCATTTTGAAAGTATCCGCCATAACACTTGGCTGCAAAGTCAACCAATACGAAACACAAGCCATGCTGGCGCAGCTGGCACAGGCCGGTTTTACCATATGTGATGGTCCAGCCGACGTCATTCTAATCAACTCCTGCACCGTAACCGCTCAAAGCGACCACAAGGTTCGGCAGGCCCTGCACCGTGCCCGTCGGGAAAATCCAGACGCCGTGCTGGTACTGACCGGCTGTATGCCACAGGCTTTTCCGGAGCGGGCGGCGTCCCTTGCGGATGCCGATATTGTGTTGGGAAACGCCAACCGGTCCGGACTGACACAGCATATCCTTAATTACCTCTCCACGCACCAGCGCATTGTGGATATTGAGCCGCACGGTAAAACTTTTGAAAAAATGCAGGTTACTGATTTTTATGAGCGCACCCGTGCTTTTGTAAAAATTGAGGACGGCTGCAACCGTTTCTGCACCTACTGCATTATTCCCTATGCCCGCGGCCGTGTGCGCTCCAAACCGCTGGAAGACCTGCGGTCGGAACTGGCGCAGTTAGGAAAACATGGTTATCGGGAAGTTGTGCTGACGGGCATTAACCTGCCGGCTTACGGGCAGGACTTGGGCCTGACGCTGTGTGATGCCGTGGACGCCGCCTGTGCTGTCCCGGAAATTCAGCGTGTCCGGCTCGGCTCGCTGGAGCCGGAACAGCTTTCACCGGAAGTAATCGCCCGCTTGGCCGCCCAGGAAAAGCTGTGTCCGCAATTCCACCTGTCCCTGCAAAGCGGCTGTGACGCTACCCTAAGACGCATGAATCGCCATTATACAGCGGACGAGTACCGGACCATTGTGCAAAACCTGCGCCGGGTGTTCCCCAATGCTGCGATTACGACCGATATTATGGTGGGGTTTGCCGGTGAAACGGAGGAGGAGTTCCAGCAAAGTCTTGCTTTTGCCCGGGAAATAGCCTTTGCAAAAGTACACGTTTTCCCCTACTCCCAGCGTCCTGGCACCCGCGCGGCAGATTTCCCGGGACAAATACAAAAGTCGGAAAAAGAAAACCGCTGTCACCAGATGATTGCCGTCACACAGGAAACGCGCCGCGCGTTCCTACAGCAGCAAGTCGGCCGAACTGAGCCGGTCCTGTTTGAGCGCCGCCGGGAAAACGGCGCCTTGGAAGGCTATACGCCGAACTACACGTCCGTACTGGTTTCCTCTGCCGAAGAGCTGACCGGAAAAATTCTGCCGGTTAAGGTCACCGAAGCGCTGGAGGACAGCTGCCGCGGCACACTGACAGGTCAGCTTTAAGAGAACATCTTCATCACATTCTGCACCTCCTGCTGACGGCCGGGCGCCATCATATCATCATACGCAAACAGCATAAACCCATCACAGTGCTGCGCGCGCGCGGTTTTTATTTGGCGCGCAATAATGTCCGTGCTGCCGCTCCAGGAACCGCTGTCCGCACTGGTGTCCGCCTTGTACATTCCCAGACCAAAGTAAAGCTTCACACCTTTTGCCGTAACCAGGCTGCGCCAGGAATGCACGGCCTTTTCATACGGCAAAATGGGGTTGTTATAATTATAATAGACCTGCGGGCAGACATAATCCACATACCCCTCTGCCTGACACCATGCTGCCGCATCCGCGCCGATTTTTCGGTCATTTTCTAAGTTGCCCTGCGGTGAAACACCAAAAACCGCCTGCGGGCGGCTTTTTTTTATGGCGCGATATGTGCGGGAAATCAGGTCGTTGATATTGGCACAGCGCCAATCCTGCCGGGAAAGTACCTCCCCAGCTTTTTTTCCGGCACAATATGCGCGGTAGGAAGCAGCGTCAAACGAGTCATCGCTATCCTCCGGATAAAAATAGTCGTCAAACTGAATGCCGTCCACATCGTAATTTGCCGCCACCTCGGCGGCGCCGTCCGCGATATACTGCCGTACACCCTCCCAGCCGGGGTCCAAATATTTTCCGCTTTTGCAGCTGGCCGCCCAGCCGGCCTTCGCCGAATCTTTGGAAAAGCGGTTCCACGGGTTGCCTTCCGCCAAAATGGAGGGCGCCGCGCCCAGCTGCACCCGCAGCGGGTTAATCCACGCGTGAAACTGCAGTCCCGCGCCGTGTGTAATACGCACCATCTCTTTCAGGGGGTCATATCCGGGCGCAGTGCCCTGTGTACAACCAGTCAAGTGTGACCACGGGTACAGCTTAGAGGGATACATAGCGTCACTGAAAGCACGCACATGCACCACCAGTGCATTCATGCCGCGTGCCTTTGCATTCTGTACAATCTCCGTATAGTGTTTCAGAAAAACGTCTTTTCCCTTCTGCTGTTGTCCAGACATATCCAGCGTGTAATATGGCACCCACACCGCGCGCATTTCCTGACCTCCGGTTGCCGCCGCCGCAGCTGTTTTTCCGCTGGCGGCTGCGCCTGACGCAGAAGATGCCAGCGGTGCGCTTTCCGCCGTACTGGAAACAGGCGAACTTTTTCCGGCAGACGATATATCCGCCCGTTTTACGGCCATCGTTACCAAAACCGCCGCTGCCAGCATGAGCACGGCCAGTCCCTGCCTGTGTCTGTGAAAAAGTGAAATGACCATCTTCCCATCTCCCGTATCTTTTTTCCGGGCCGCACGGCCCATTCCTTTGTTCGGTTGTCCTTTCTCCTTCCAGTATATGAATGGTATGGAACGAAAAAGCACAGATTCTCCTCCGAAAAAACCGATTGCATCACAGCCTGCTTTTGGTGCGGTCCGCGGTTTATTTCAGCTGCTTTTTCTCCTAAAAGTGGCAAAAGGCGCACTTTTTTCGTGAAGATTGTTCTTCTTCTTTCATGCTTCATTGCTATAAAGTGTGGAACATGCTATAATAAATTCCAAATTGCGGATTTTGCACTTCATTGACGGAGGGAAGAATGATGGAAAACGAACTAAACGCATGGCTTTCGAAAATTGACAGTTGTATCTGGGGAATTCCACTCATCGTGCTAATTCTTCTGGTCGGCGCTATCTTGACCATTCAGCTGAAAGGGATTCAGTTCCGGCATCTGCCGGAAGCGTTCCATTTCATGATGTGGAAAGGCAAAGGAAAAGGGGAAGTTTCCAGTTTCGGTGCATTATGCACGGCTCTTTCGGCAACTGTAGGCACGGGCAACATTGTCGGTGTTGCCACGGCTATTACGGCCGGCGGACCGGGCGCACTGTTTTGGATGGTCCTGGCCGCCTGTCTCGGTATGGCCACCAAATACGCTGAGGCTACGCTTGCGGTGCGGTACCGCAGCATTGACAAGGACAACCACGTCCTTGGCGGGCCATTTTACTACATTGAACGCGGCATGAAAGAAAAATTCGGGGGCAGCTTCAAATGGCTGGCAGCTTTGTTTGCCGTTTTCGGCTGCCTGGTCGGTCTGATGGGTATCGGCACCATGACGCAGATGAACAGTATTACCAGCGGTATACAGAACTTTTTCGACCCGAAAAAGGCCAACACTGTTTCCCTTTTCGGCAGCAATTATTCCTGGACAATCGTTATCGCGGCAGTAGTCATCACGCTGCTGGCCGCGCTTGTCATCATCGGCGGTCTGAAGCGTATTTCCGCTGTGGCGACTAAAATCATTCCCACTATGTTTGCGATTTATATCATTAGTGCTGTGTATGTCATTTGTTACAATGGCGCAAACATCGGCAGCGCATTTGATCAAATCTTCCACGGTGCCTTCAGCGGAACAGCCGCAGCCGGCGGGTTTGCCGGTGCTGTGGTGGCAGAAGCTATCCGCAACGGCATTGCACGCGGAATCTTTTCCAACGAATCCGGCCTTGGCAGCTCCCCCATTGCAGCGGCCGCCGGCAAAGTGGCTTTCCCTGCACAGCAGGGACTGGTTTCCATGCTTGGTACTTTCTTTGATACCATTATCATCTGCAACCTCACGGGCCTGTGCATTGTTTCCTCTGGTGCCTACAAAGTGAAGGGACTGGAAGGCTTCTTCGTTACCGACAACGCTTTCCGGAAAGCCTTTTTCTTTGCACCGGACGTCGGCTCTTTCCTACTGATGATTTGCCTGACACTGTTTGCTTTTACAACGATTCTTGGCTGGAACTATTACGGTACCCGCTGCATTTCTTACCTGTCCTCCGGCAGCAAAAAGGCCATCATTGCCTACAACTGGCTGTACATTATTGCGCTTGCAGCAGGTCCTTTCCTCGCCCTAAATTCCATCTGGACATTGGCAGACATTGTAAACGGCCTAATGGCTTTCCCAAACCTGATTGCACTGTTCTCTCTTTCCGATGTTGTAAAAAAGGAAACGGATCATTTCTTTGATTATCTAAAGAAAAATCCTTACAAAAAGAAAAAGCAGCAGAAAATATGCGCTGAAGAATAGCGCTTTCCACTGTTTTTGTTTCCCCGGCCGCTGTGCCGGGGATTTTTTATGTATTTTCTGATGCTTCTCAGCAGAGTGCGTAGGAACCGTGGCCCTCCTCGCGAAGAGCCATGGAGAAAAAGGTGCGCATGGCCTGCGCCAGATAAGCCGGGTCTTGGCTGCCGGCCGTTTCATATGGGGAATGCATGGCCAGCTGTGCCAGACCGATATCAACTGTATTCAAGGAAACATGCGCGTTTGAGATATTGCCCAGCGTCGAACCGCCGGCCATATCGGAACGGTTGAGGAACTCCTGCCATGGCACATCTGCCTTCTCACATACAGCCTTAAAAATGGCGGCGGATACGGAATCCGTTGTATACTTTTGATTTGCATTGTATTTGATGACAATGCCGCCGTTCATACGGGGACGGTTGACCGGGTCTGCCCTATCCGGATAATTGGGGTGCATCGCATGTGCATTGTCCGCGGAAATCATAAAGCTGGAAGCAATGGCCGTGCGGTTCTGCTCCGCTGTACGGCCGCAGGCAATACCGATGCGCTCCAGCGTATCCGACAGGAACGTGGAATCGGCCCCCTGTTTGGTGCCGCTTCCGACCTCCTCGTTGTCGAATATCGTAAAGACAGGAACGCTGTTTGGATTCTCCTTTGCGTCCAAAAAGCCACGAAAATCCGCGTAGCCGCACTCTAGGTCATCTAAATGGCCCGCCGAAAGGAATTCCCGATGCGCACCCCATATGGTGCCGGGGGTCCGGCTGTACAGGAACAAGTCGCTGCCCACAATCGCGCTTTTGTCCACTTCGGCACTTTCAGCGATAAAATCCATAAACGTCCCCTTAGCACTGAAATCGCCCAAAACCGGCAGCATATCTTTCTGTGGATTATAGGCATGGCCACTGTTCGCATTGCGGTCCATGTGAATTGCCAAACTCGGAATCATGACAAAGTCGCGGTCGACATTGACAAGCCGGCTGACAAATTGGTTTCCTTTCCGCAGGATAAGCTTGCCCGCAACAGACAGAGGCCGGTCAAACCACGGCGCACACAGCATACCGCCATATTTTTCGACGTTCAGCCTGACATATGCGTTTTCAACCCCCATCTCTGGGTTTTCTTTGATTTTAAAACTGGGAGAATCACTGTGTGAAGCGGCTATTTGGTAACCAATAAAGTCCTTTTTCGGAACACGGAACGCAATGAGTGACGATTCATTGCGTGCAACAAAGTATTTGCCTCCCTCCGCAAGGGACCAATGTGCCCCCTCGGAAAGTTCCGTGTAGCCAGCCTTCATAAGCACTGTTCGCAGATTTGCTATTACATGATAGCAGGTCGGGCTTTTCTGCAAAAAATCCAGTAGTTCTGTTGTCATATGTTCATACATGGTGTGAAATTTCCTCTTTCATCTGAAAATATGCGGCAGTGTAAAAAATGCCGTTTGCTGTCGTACAACAATCAGTATACCTTTCCCTCCGTTAAAAAGCAATGGAACAGCAAAACAGCACTGTACGCCGAGGCGTCAGTGCCGCCGAAATGAAAATTAAAGCGTACCTAAAAATCCCTGCAGCCGCCGGGCAATGAGACAATGTCCTGCGTCATTCGGGTGCAGGCCGTCCGGGCAATAGTTTTCCCGCAGCACGCTGTTTTTCGGCTGAATGCCGCTGACAGCATACAGGTTCAGTACCGGAATGGCATAATCCTGCGCCACCTCCTGAATGATACGCACATAAGCGGAAAGCGGCCCATAGTCCGTCTTTTTATAGCCTTCTCCCCTCGGATTGTCCTCGTCCATTCGGTGCAGCGGTGTCATGAATACAATCGTCGCCAGCGGGAACTTGCGGATAAGCTGTTCCATCAGCAGACGGCATGCACCAGAAAATGTAAACATGGTACGGTCCCTCAGCGAGCCCAAAGGAGCATCGCCATGCCCAAAGTCGTTGGTCCCACCAAAGACCACAACGGCATCCGCGCTGTTGTCCATCGCGTTCGCCCGCTCAGCAAAATACTGGACGTCCCAGTCCGGATACATGGAGGGATGCAGCTGGCCAGCAATGCGTGTACCGCTCACCGAGTAATTATTTGCCTTAGCAAGGGGAATGTTTCTCTTTAATACGTTCGGATAAATATTCTTTTCATCTGTGACACCGTCCCCGGCGGTAATGCTGTCACCCAGAAAATCGATTACTTTATTTGTGAAGTCCACATCATCACTCCCTGTTTTCATGGAACTATATCGTCGGTTTTCGTCAACAACCCATGATATGCAGTATTCACGGACCAGATATAAATCACAGATACCGTTCCTTGTTTACTTTGGATAAAAATCCGCCCGCGGGAATTCTATTTTGCGGAAGTATGCACAGCTATCCGCCGGCAGACTGCTGCACGTCCGTGGCACGGTACATTTGTACGACAGCCGACAGCAGGTACTGCGCAGCAATCGGACGGAACTAAGCAGTCCGGCTGTTACATATACATGTAAACACGGTTCTTCATAGGCGCCGCAGGCACAGCACGCAGGCTTTAACCGCAAACGAAGCGGCAGTGCGGCCGCCTCCACCGCAAATCGTGGACTTTTTTCACCGAACCGGGCACCCATAGGCGCCGTAAAAATGCGGATTGGCGGTTCTTTTCCACCGTAAAGCATCACCGTCCGGCGGTACTGTATGCCTGCCTGAAGATACATTTTTTCTATTTGATGGGGCTTTGGTTCATCAAACGCGTTTGAAAAGCATACAATTTTAAATGGCTTGCCATTAAAGTCAAAAAACTGCAGAAAAAATTCAAAAGAAAAAAGAAGTTCAGCCTGCCAGTATCCCTGACAGAGCGGCGATGGAAGCGTATTCAGAACCTCTATGCGGCTGACATGAAAGCTGCCCTTCCTAATTTCTGCCCGTGAGGTACAGATGGGTACTGCCACTGGATGGTCCGGCAGCAAAATCCGGCCAAACTGCCCGCAGCCGCTGTCTGCAGTGAGAAACAGGCATTTACAGGATTCCTTTGAAACAGCAGGCCCCAGTTCTTCACACAGTTTCAGCCGGCAGCTGTCCTGCAGCATCCAGATGGAAAAATTGTCTGCATTCATGGTTCCGCCTATCTCCTTCCTAATATTTTTTTCGGAAATATTTACTACACAATATGAAATAAATGAAAAGCGGTGAAGGAAAGATAGGCAAAATCCTTTTTCTCTGCATCAGAAGCGATTTTCTTACAAACTTTGCGGGCGACTCAAAGTTTCTGCTGAAAACGGCGGATTTTTTAAGCCGGAACGGCTTTTCTGTACATATCTGTCGTTCCGTGGACGAGGACCTCAGCCGCTGTGACGCAGTCTGGCTTTTTAATCTCACCCGCCTAACGGAAACGTATGCCTTTTTTACGGCATCACAAAAGCTGAAAAAACCGCTTTTGCTGACACCAATTTTCTGGGACCTCAGCCGCTACTACCAGTACAGCGGGGATACCGAAAAACTGGCACAGTGGGAATATGACCGACAGTTCCGCCGAGAGATTCTGTCCAGCTGCAGCATGGTCTTTCCAGCCAGTACTGCCGAATACGCATGCCTGAAAACCGACTGCCAAACGGACTTTCCCTGTACCATTGTGTACAGCGGCGCTTCGGAACCAGTGCAGAAGCTCCCCCTTCCCCGGGAAATTGCCGCCCGAAAGCCATATGTGTTCTGTTCTGCCCGTATCTGCAGACGAAAAAATCAGCTTGTCCTGTGCCAAGCTGCCGCTGCCGTCGGCTGGAATGTGCTTCTTGCCGGAAAAGCGGAGGACCTGCCGTATCTACAGCAGTGCCTTGCACTGCCCCATGTTTTTTATCTCGGTTTCCTGCGGGAAACAGCGCTTTGGCCGGTTTTTGAAAATGCCGCACTGCATGTACTGTGCAGTTTTGTGGAAACGCCCGGACTCGCAAGCCTAGAGGCCGGATTGGCCGGCACAAAGGTCCTGACGACAAAGATAGGAAGTGCACACGAGTACTTTCAGGACTTGGCTGTTTATTGTAATCCATACCAAAAAGACAGCCTTTCCAATACTTTGGCTGCGGCACTTTCCCGCCCTTCGCAGCCTGCCCTGCAGCAGCATATCCGCAGCTTTTTTCTATGGGAAAACTGCCTGCAGCCGCTCCTGCCATGCCTGCACCGGCTGGGGCTGTAAAACACCATTCCGCATAAGAAACATATAATGAACTCGAATGAATCATTCCACTTTTTATTTTCGGGGGTGCACATGAAACAGAGTGTTCTGGCTATTTTCGGCACCAGACCGGAGGCCATTAAAATGGCTCCGCTGGTACAGGAACTAAAAACAAGGGACTCTCTAAAAACAATGGTCTGCGTAACGGCACAGCACCGTGAAATGCTGGACCAGGTACTGCACATCTTCCGCATAAAGCCAGATTACGATATGAATATCATGCAGAAAGGGCAGACGCTTTCGGACATTACCACCCATGTCCTACTGGGCCTTCCCGCTGTTTTAGAGGACGCAAAGCCCGCGCTGGTCCTTGTGCACGGCGACACAACCACTTCCTTCGCCGCGGCACTGTCCGCGTTTTACCGCCACATTCCCATAGGACACGTGGAAGCAGGTCTGCGGACCTACCATAAGGACTCCCCTTTCCCGGAGGAAGCAAACCGGCAGTTTGTCGATACCGTTACGGACCTGTTTTTCGCACCGACCGAGCAGTCCCGGCAGAATCTTTTGCAGGAACACAAACCAGACAGCCACATTTTTGTAACCGGCAATACCGCCATAGATGCCCTGAAGACGACCGTGCAGCCGAACTTTTCCAATCCGGTGCTGGATTGGGCCGCGGGCAGCCGGCTGCTGCTGCTGACCGCCCACCGCCGCGAAAATCTAGGGACAAATATGCAGCATATTTTTCATGCTGTCCGGCGCATTGTAGAAAAGTATGACGATGTAAAAGCCGTATATCCAGTGCACCCGAACCCGGCCATTTCCGGCGCCGCAAAAGAAGCCTTTGCGGGCTGTAAAAATGTTTTGCTGACGGAGCCGCTGGACGTTGTGACCTTTCACAACCTGATGAGCCGTGCATACCTCATTTTAACAGACAGCGGCGGCATACAGGAGGAGGCACCTCACCTAGGGAAACCTGTGCTGGTGCTGCGAGACACAACGGAACGGCCGGAAGGCATTGCCGCCGGTACCCTTCGCCTAGCTGGCACTGCAGAAGATTCCATTTTCTGTGCCGCCGACAAACTGCTGTCGGACACAGAAGCGTACCGCCGTATGAGCGGCGCCGTAAATCCATACGGTGACGGCCGCGCCAGTCAGCGCATTGCCGATGAAATCGTCCGCCTGCTTTGCTGAAACCCCATACCGGCAACACTAAACAGAAAGGTATTTTTACATGAAAAAATCGTTGACTCTGTACCCCACCGCTGATACTTTTACAGACAGCTCCATCCCGGACGGCAACTTTTGCAGGGATGATTTTTATTTTTTAGGATATTTTCGATGCAAAATTATTTACCGTGTTTTTCTTCAGTTCCGTCTTGACCAGATTCCCCAAAACGCGTTTATCAGCAAAGCGGTTCTCAAGCTGTACTGCACCCGAAACGACGAACTGAAACAGCAAAACCTGTTTGAGGTGCACCCCATCACTGAACCATGGAACAACATAGACATTACCGACAGCCATCAGCCGAACTGTGACAAACAGTATGTGCCGCTGGAAGCGGGCTGCTCCGTTTTTGAGCCGGTCTGTGCGGACGTGACCTCCATTGTGCGTATCTGGCAAAAACACCCGGAAGCAAACTATGGCCTCATGCTGAAAGCTGCAGACGAAACACAAAATGATTCTCTCTTGGCCCTGCTCAGCAGCAGAAAAACATACGGAGAACAACGGCCCCGGCTGGAAATAACGCTTGACCTGCCCGAACCGGTGAAAGCAGAATCGAACCGAACGAAAAAAATAGCCATTGTAACGCCGCAGTTTTTGGAGTGGGACGGCAAAAGGTGCATTTTTGGCGGCGGTGAACGCTATCTTGCCGAGCTGGCAGAGCTGCTGGTCAGTATGGGATATCAGACGGACGTCTTTCAGCCCTCCAGTGAACAGCAGTGGAAAAAGGAGTACCACGGATTTACAATTTACGGCATTGGAGATGCCGGTTTTGATGAGGATTTCTTCCTAACGCTGAACCAGCGGTTCTGTGAACTGACCGGCAGCTATGACCTGCACATCTACCTAAGCATGGACCTCACCTATCCGTATGTTTTTCCGAATTCAATATGTATCAGCCACGGCATCTGGTGGGATTCACCGGAGCGGCCGTGGTGGAGGTCCGAAAAATGGTACAGCAGGCTGTTCACCGGTCTCAGCCAAACTGATACGCTGGTCAGTGTGGATACCAACACCATCAACTGGCTAAAAGCCGTCAATCCGGAAATTGACTGTAAAAAAGTGTATATTCCAAATTATGCCGACCTCAGCATCTTTAAACCGGAAGAAACCGGCCGACAGGAGGATGGAAAAATCCGGGTGCTGTACCCGCGCCGGCTGGTGGCGGGCCGCGGCTGGAGCGTAACAAAAGAAATTGCGGAGGAATTGGCGGATGAACGTCCGGATATCGTTTTTTCGTTTGTCGGCCGCGGACTAGAGCAGTCCGAACTGCAAATGAGGATTCTTGCCCAAAAATATCCCAATATCGAATACTGCTGGTACCGCATGGAAGATATGCATTTGGCGTATCAGAATACGGACATTGTTCTCATTCCCTCTTATTACACGGAGGGAACGTCTTTTTCGCTGATTGAAGCCATGGCCTGCGGCAAGCCCGTCATTGCCGGTTTGGTGGGCGGGCTGACCGACCTTGTAATCAATGGCTTTAACGGCCTGCTGATTCAGGTATCCAAGGACACTCTAAAAGAAGCGGTGCTGTGCCTTGCGGATAACGCAAAACTGCGTGAGGAAATGGGCCGTCATGCACAGGAAGTGGCACAGTGCTTTTCAAAGCGGCTGTGGGAACAGCGCTGGAAGCAAGTGATTGAGAGCCATCTATGTGTTTCAAAAAAGAACATCACTTAAAAACGCCGTGCTTTTATAAAAAGCTATGCATCCGGTTTCCGCGGAACCGGCAGAATCGGCGTGATGCCAGGCTCATTCCATGAATAAGCAAAGTGATGAATGGTATGTGTGTTCGGCGTCATTTTAATTTCCCGTGTTTCCCACACCATCGGACAGAAATAGTCATTGGAAAAGATATGCACGTCGTCCTTTAATACCTGTGTTTCGTTTCCTCGCTTTAGGCCGAACTCTTTTTCGGCAAGTTCCGTCATAAACACAACGTTCGGGGAAAGATCCATGGTGCCGTCCGGCTTAAGGAAAGCCCGCTGGCGGTAACAGCGGAGCATGCGCTCAATCCACGGATGACGCGGGACCGCAGCCATAATGCCCGTTGGAATATAGTTCGCCTGCTCAAAGCCCGAGAAGGCATGGAAATTCATAAAACCGCCGAGGTCTTTCAGCACTTCCACGTCTGTATCCATGTAAACACCGCCGTAATAGTAAAGTGCCCACAAACGAACATAGTCACTGACAAAAGCGTATTTTCCACAGCTGTACGCTTCCCGTGTGTATTGGCTGCTTTCCACATCAAACAGTCGTTCATTCCAAACAATAATATGGTATCCCGGTAAATACTTTTCCCAGCTGTCCATACATTTCCGTGCCAGCACGGTCAGGGGCTTTCCCCCAAACCAGCAGCAATGTATGGTGTGTGGAATCAAACTCATGACAGGTGCTCCCTTACAATATAATTTTACTCTATTTTATGTAGGGGAGCTGTACCGTGA
The DNA here is from genome assembly GCF_044880635.1 of Caproicibacterium sp. XB2. NCBI lineage: Bacteria > Bacillati > Bacillota > Clostridia > Eubacteriales > Oscillospiraceae > Caproicibacterium > Caproicibacterium sp. XB2. The sequence continues at coordinate 1,200,575 of NZ_CP173227.1, forward strand.
CAGCATGGTTCCGCGTTCTTTCTCGTCTTAAAAAATCCGTAAAAAAGTTTTCCCGGCTGAAGGTGTCAGTATGAAAAATTATTTTATCGCGCTGAATCCGTCCCACGAAAATACCGCCTGGAGCAAAGCCGCTGAAGATGTTGAATTTTTTTTGAGTCAAATGGGTTTTCACCCAATTCCGGTGCAGCGTTTTCTTGCCGGCATGGAAAGCTGTCTTGCTGAAACGCTGCCCGCTGATGAGGACGGCATTTTGCTCCTGCAGTACCCCAAAATTTTATTTGAGGATTTTAATTTTGACTGGTTTCTTCACTGCATGCGGGTACACTTTCCGCAGTATCGGCTGGTGGCCCTCATTCATGACTTGGATTCTATCCGCTTCGGCGACTTCTTTACGACCGGCAGAATCGCTGAAATTTCCACCTTAAATCAATTTGATTTTCTCATTGCCGTAAACGACAGCATGAAAACGGTGCTGGAAAGACACGGCGCTCTTCCCCGCATTTATTCCATGTCCCTTTTCGACTATACCCTAAAAAGCGGCTGCCGCAGGGTACGACACAAAACGCCGACGATTGCGTTTGCCGGGAACCTAAAGTATGAAGCGTTTCTGTATCAGCTGGATAAAATCGACTGGAAAGGTACTGTGCTGCACCTGTACGGACCAAATCTCAACACCCAAAAGTGGAAGCCGTCCGCAGGCTGCCGCTTTTGCGGTGAGTTTCCGCCGGACGAACTGCCGGATGCAGTAACAGACAGTTTCGGGCTTTGTTGGGAAGGGAACAGCCTGGATGGCTGCCACGGAAAAATCGCGGAATACCTGAAATACACAAATTCACACAAGACCTCTTTTTATCTGGCGCTCGGACTGCCGGTCATTCTTTGTGAGCAGATGCCTACGGCTGCCTTTATCAAACGGAAACACGCAGGCATTGTCATTTCTTCGCTGCATGAACTGCCGGACGCAGTCAATAGCCTGTCAGAGGAGGATTATCAAGGCCTGCACAAAAATTGCCTGCGGCTTTCACACAAACTGCGGCATGGCTGTTTTTTGGGAAATGTCATTCTCCAGGTAATGCGGGATATGCAGAACTGCTCATCTTCTGCCTGAAAGGAGTTGCCCCATTGTCGGTTTACTTAAATGAAATGGAACTCCTAAAAAAATGGGAGGAAATCATCACGGACGGTGGCGCACACGCTTCCGTCCGGCTTGGTGACGGAGAAGCGACGGTTGCGGCACACGGTGCCATCCTAACCATGGACTTTGTCCAAAAAGCCTATCCGTGGGTGGCACAGCGCGACCGTTCTTACTGTGGTGTACTTCTGCCCAATGAAGACGCCCGGCTGCGGCTGGTGGAAGCACTGCGGCAGACCGATTTTCTCGGCATTCTTTCCCAAACAAACAGTTGGATGTTCCGCCCTTTGGCTGAAATGGTACTGCAGTTTTATGATATCCGCCCACCGTACACGTTTTACGCTTTTGATAATTATATTTTAAGTACAAAAAAGGAATTCTACGACTTTTTCAAGGAACAAAGTGTGCTTCTGGTCGGGCAAAAGGCCCGCTGTCTGCGGCGGGTGCTGGAAAACCGGTACGGCTGGAGCGGTATTGTCGGTACGGTGGACTGTCCGGACTGGGATTCCGTTGATACAGCCGCCTCCAAGATGAGCCGATATGCATACCGCACGGCGCTGGTCAGCGCCGGTGTTCCCGGGAAAGTGCTGACGGTGTACGCCAAAAAGTGCGGGCACGTCGGCATTGATTTCGGCTGCGGAACGGACCTCTGCCTGGAGGCCGACGAAGCCGGCCTCTACGCCTGGGAAATGGCAGCCGGCCCGCAGCGAACCTATATTTGCAAAGAATAAATACACAAATCATGGTTATAAAAAGAAAAGAACCAGCTACTTATAGGGAAGCCGCGCTCCAATTGCGCGGGGTCTTTATAAGTGCTGGTTCTTCTTTAATTGTTAGTATATCGAAAATAAAAAATCGGGAAATTGTTATACCTCGTTCAGTCCTAACAAGCAAAGCCACTGGAATAAAAAAACAAACCACTTAAAAAGCAGTTACACTCAAGAAGCTTTTAAACTTTTTTCGAAATCATCACCTCCTTGTGATAAATATTATATACTTTCATGTACTTATGTACCGATACAGAAAGTTCTAAGCAAAAAACAATTTAAGCAATATTGGGAATATTTGTTAGTTTGTGCGATAATATATCATGTTGTTGAAATTATGTCAACCTATTTTTAGATAAGTTGGGATAAAATATAACAATTAGATAGCGTTAGATATGGCAGTCAACGCAGAGCAAATTTATACTTCTAAGTATTTAGGAGTTACCTTGGGGAATATCCAGGTAGCACCAAACCTCACGATGGAAAGGATCAGTGTAGACGTTGAAGTGCGGCATTTGGTGGAAATGAACATTGACAGACAAGCGGTCGCCAGAAGTGACAAAAGGGCAGCTGAAAATGTGACGAACTGTGCCTGTAAAAAATTCAGTGAAGTAAGATTGTTTGTTGGAATATAAAGTTGGAATATAAATTAGTATGGACCGAATGGTTCCTTCTTTAATGGATGCTGCTTTATTTAACGCTTTACAGAACGTGCCATGCCAAGGCATCCGGAATCGCCCAAATGATGAATATCTGTTCCGGTCATTTTACACATAAGCGCAATTTGCCGTATTGTATTTCTGTCTGCCCCTTCCTGCGAAGTACCAACAGAAGTACAAAATAAGCAGCTTCAAAACTAAGCACCGTTTCATCTTTTAAGATAGAATTTGCTTTTACCTCACGAATTGTCCACCTCTAATAACTGAAACTATGTTCCACTCTTTGTCCATCACAACAAGGTCGGCCTGCTTTCCAGCTTTTATGCTTCCGATTTTTCGGTCTTCACCGATTTCACGCGCCGAGACTACGGTGATGAAGTCCGCTTATGGCATTGAACAGATGCGTCGCATGCGTGACCCCATGGCGAAACGCTTTCTCCAGCCGGATTGATACCAGTCAGCGTTACAGATGGCTTTCCGGCGCCAGCATCCCAATCCCGGTCTAGTTTGCCATTGTGGTATTGCCGCAGGAAGTTCTTTACTCCCTGTTTACATGGCTTTATGATATCAAATAAAGAATTTTTACCGAATGCTTGTAATCTATTCCCTGCCGTGGTAAAGTTTGTTTGAAGAAATTTATGACTGCTTTAAATAGCAATTTAATAAGATTTGAAAAGCTTTCCTAATTCAGTATATCCTAGCGATAATTACAGCCTTGATGCTTGGCGGCGTTTTTGCTCTCTTATTTCAGAATACGCAGATCCTAATGCCACTCGGGCTGGTTGTTATGTTTGTAGCCTGCATGTTCTGCGGCGTGTTCATTACATTTGACCAAATGCCGGGTGCATTCAAGAAGATTGCTTCCTATATTCCCATGAAATATGCAATGAACGATTTTTTCGATATCTGGACCAAAAAAATTTATTGGGACCGGACTTTTCTGATTTTATCGATTATCTACATGGCTATCCTCACCGTTGCTTTAACGATTTTTCTGAAACGTAATGAGAAACTGAAGACAAAGAAAATTGTTAGAAACGGTGCTTCACAGAATCCAGCTCAGGATTCCGGGCTTTCATCAACATCTAAATAATATAAAAAAGGGGAATTTCTTATGAAACGACAGGTAAAAAACAATCTGCTGTTACGCATCGTTCTAGAATTCGTGGTTGGAATCATTATTTCAATGGTACTGTGTTGTATTTTGATTTTTATCGGTTATTTCCACACACATTCCGCCGACCTGACGGCATATACAGTTCGGTTCTTCCAATTTCCAATCTATGAGATCACGACAACAGGCGGAAAAATGACTGGAACAGCATTAAACCAGAATATGTCGGTGATTAGTATTATCTTTTCCGTAGTTTGCATTATCATTTTTGAGGCAATTCATTTCGTCAAGGCAAAGAAGCAGCATTCGGAAGCCTAAGCAATGGACACAGATTACAAAATCAAGGGATTATTTCATCAACATCCCAAAATCCATTGGGGAGTAGTTATGGATATCGCCGTAAATGATTTGGTAGTAAAATACGGTGACTTTACTGCTGTTAATTGAATTTCGTTTGGGGTGGAAAAGGGGCAGATTCTGGCAGTTATAGGCCCGAACGGTTCGGGAAAAACTTCCACGATAGAATGTATAGAAGGGCTGCGAAAAATTGATCCCCCTGCCGACTACAGATTGCTGCTGAATCAATTCCATCTGGAGGGGAAAAAGCGGAAATACGTTTCTTCTCTTTCCGGTGGTGAAAGGCAGAAATTGTCCATAATACTTGCGCTTATACCCAATTCTGCCATCCTGTTTCTCGACGAATTGACAACCGGACTTGACCCGGAGACAAGGCACAATCTGTGGAGTTACATAAAGGACATCAATTCTCAAGGCATCACTATTTTTATGATTTCACACTTTATGGATGAAGTTGAATATCTTGCAGATAAAGTTATTTTGCTGAAAAATGGCGGTATCCTTGAAACTGGAACCGTTGATGAACTTAAGCAAAAATCCGGAGTGTCACAAAAGTCACATTCTATGCTTCTGGAAGCAACGAGGCAATGTTTAACAATATGAAATCAATCGATGGAATCACAAATATTTACAATTATAGAAACCAAATCACCGTTTACGGAAATGAATTTGGACTGATGGCGGCCGTTTCCCATTTTTTACCTGATTTATTTTGCGTTGATTTTTCTCGGAAGGGCAACTATTCCCTATGAAATATTCCCGGACACCATGAAAAAATTGGATAAATGAAAAAGTAAAAAATCGTTGGTTCAAAGTAAAGCATTTTGGTACACACCATCATCTGGTTTGAATGTCTGTTCCAGCTTTTAATAAATTTTGGGCAGCTGTCTATTTTATGCGATTTATGGCAATGGCTTCTGTTCACTTCATATACTGCCTGCCCGCGTTTCATCGAATATCCGGTCTTTCGTCCGCGGCTGCCTTTACGTTCCGGCGTGCGGCGGCGCAGCTTCATTTTACAATCAGCCAATAAAAATTTGTGTAATGTTGTAACGAAATACGAACTCAACGGTCTTATATAGGAAAGGCGGTGAAAATGTGACTGAATTTGAAGAAATATACTCCAACTATTTTAAGGATGTATACAGATATTCGTTAGTTCTTTCAAAAAATAAAAGCATCGCGGAGGATATCACGCAAGAAACGTTTTTTAAGGCGCTGAAAAAAATCGATGCCTTTAAAGGAGATTGTAAAATCAGTGTCTGGCTCTGCCAAATCGCGAAAAACACATATTTTTCATATTTAAAAAAGCAGCCCTACCTGCTTGAAGATATTGATAATGTGGTTAATATCCCAGGCGATGATTTCGAACAAAAAATAATCGCGGATGGAAATGTTTATGAAATCCACAAACTCATCCATGGTTTAGAGGAACCATATAAAGAGGTGTTTATGCTCCGCTTTTTTGGGGCTCTGTCATTTCGTAAGATTGCCGAGTTGTTTGGAAAAACGGAAAGCTGGGCAAGAGTCACTTATCATCGCGCGCGAGCAAAATTAAAGGAGGCATTGTTATGAAAATTCCATGTGAAGTTATTAAAGATTTGCTGCCACTCTATTATGATAAGGTCTGCAGCAAAGAAAGCTGTTCATTGGTTGAGGAACATTTAAACCAATGCCCGCAGTGCGCGGATGAATTGCAAAAACTGAAGATGAGCTTAGAAAAGCCATCGGCGTCAGAGGAAGATGTAAACGTCATGAAACGAATTTCCGCGGCATGGAAAAAGGATAAGAGAGTTTCATTCGCAAGAGGTTCTATGCTTGTTTCAGCTTTGGCGGCAATGATTTGCTTTATTTCCTACCATATTATCGGCGCGGAGGTTTTGCCGGGTGGGAGATTGGCTGAACCGTTTGCACTTTTACCAATCGGTTATCTATTCGTTTTAGTGTTTATGATTTCCATAGTTTTCAACTTTATATTTTTAAAAAAGCAAAAATAAAATGAGCTTAAAACGAAGCTGTTCGGTTTTTAACCGAACAGATATTTGTTTGTGAGATTTACAGTATCCTTTTTAATTCATTGGGATTCTCCCTTCAAATTGCGAACTTCCCATGCCTTGAACTTCATTTTACGAAATACGAAGCCGGTAGAGCATGTGCTGATAAACGACAACACACCATCTGAAGTTCAAAAAGCTTTCAAGAATTTACAGCAAAACGATAGGTTCGTTTCTATCGGCCGTGCTGCCCGCGCACGGGCGATTTGCGACTACATCTTTGGAATTAACTACAGCCGCTTTTTCGGCCTTACACTCGGCGTGAAAGGGCTTTCTGTTGGCCGGGTGCAGACTCCTACTTTGGGACTCGTTGTCAACCGCGACCAGCAGATTGAAAATCACATAAAGCAGGAATACTTTGAATTGACCGCAGATGCTTCTCTGGACGAAAGGAGCGTAAGTTTTGCCTTTAAGCCAGATAAACCCTATTTGGACAATGCCGGACATATAACGGACCGGTCCTTTCTTTCAGATATTTCTGCCCATGTAGCGGTTCCCGCTTCTGCCACTGTTGTAAAATTGCAGAAAACAGAAGCTCCTCCCCTGCCCTTTAACCTTGTAAAATTGCAGGCACATATGAACGAAAAATATAATCTCCCGGTTTCACGCACGCTGGAAATCACACAGGAACTGCGCGACAAATACAAGGCAATTACATACAACCGATCAGACTGTCAATATCTAAACGCTGAACAGCACGCTGCGGCGCCGCAGGTACTGCCGGGTGTTATGGAACGCCTTGGTCTGCAGCTGCCGCTCAATTATGGTATTCGGTCAAAATGCTTTAACGATGCAAACGTGACAGCACATCATGCTATTATTCCAACCGCCGCCAAGTTTGATCTTTCTTCCCTATCCGATGACCAGAAAGCAGTTTACACGGAAATTGCAAAACGGTATCTCATACAGTTTTTACCTCCTATCGCGCCGGAGGAAACAAAGGCCGCCGTTTCTGTTCCGGGCAAAGGAACCTTCCAGGCCAATTCCGTTCACGTTCTGGATAAAGGATTTGCAGCCTTTTATCCGGCAAAGTTATTTAAAGAGACAGCCTTGAGTGGCATACCAACTGGCGGTTATTCCGTGAAGCTGGAAAATTATCGAATAGCAGAAAAATACACTGCACCGCCGAAGCGGTACACCCAAGCGACCCTGATTACAGATATGACACAGGTAGCAAAGTATGTGACCGATCCGCAGGCAAAGGCCGCGCTGCAGGCGAAGGATAAAGACAAAAAGGGCGAAAATGGCTCTATCGGTACACCAGCGACACGCGATAAAATTATCGAAACGCTGATAAAACGCGGGTATGCACAAGATGACGGCAAGCATTTGGTATCTACGCAGTACGGACGCCAGCTCTATGACCTACTGCCGGACGACATTAAAAAGCCAGACCTGACAGCTCTCTGGTGGACAATTCAGGAAGATATTAAATCTGGCAACGCAAAAATCTCTGATATGACAAATTCTGTGCTTTCGTCTATTCGCAGCCATCTGAAAGATGATTATTCCACTGCCCATGTTGACCATGCAGATGATAAAAAGGAAATCGGAAAATGCCCTCTCTGCGGAAAGCCGGTCTATGAAAATCAAAAAGCTTTTGGCTGCTCCGGTTACAAGCAAGGCTGCAAATTTGCTATCTGGAAAGACAACGGATTTTTCAAGCACTTTGGCAAGAGGGTAACGCCCTCTGCGGCAAAAGCACTGCTGGGACCACATCATCGTTATTTGGAAAAGAATCTAACAGGAAAAACCGGCCGGAAATATGACGCCTACTTCGTTATGAAAATAAAAGACAATCGGCCGGACTTTTCATTGGAGTTCCCTCAGAAAAGGAAGGATGAAGGAGGAAGAAAACAAAAATGAAAAAGCGGACTTGAATTTTTATAGCAAAAAGGCGAAGGGAAAAAACCTCCACCTTTTTGCTGTTCACTGAACGGAAATACCGCCCATACTGAATCCTTAAACAATTTCAGTATGGGCGGTATTCCTTTATTTATCAATATTATTTTATAAAACTCATGGAGGAATAATCATGCAAAACTATTATATAGCTTCCACCGCCGCCTATCAGGTCCCCATCAGCAGCACAGCTTATAAAGTATTGTCTTATTTGCAGCAATGTGCGGATTACAAGACACGCACCTGCTTCCCTAAACGCAAAACCATTGCGGCAAAGTGCGGTATCAGTGTACGCAGCGTTGTACGATCCATAAATAACCTTTGCGCCGCCGATCTGCTGAAGCGTACTTTTCAGTTCGCACGTTTTGCTGGGGACAATGCCATCAGGCAAAAGGAGAATCTATATACTGTCATAGATGAGCCACAAGAGGCTCTGCCATGCGATTATATCAATAATCATGGTGTGAATATGGTAAATAATAAAAGTCTCTCTAATGGCCGTACAAAGCCCGTTAGGCTGTACGCAGCTAAAACTGCTAATTTCTCCACTCTCACAGGCAACGAATTGAAAGTGTACAATTATATAACTCTACGTGCGGGGAAACAAGGAAGCTGCTATCTGTCTAAAAAAGCAATTGCCACTGCCTGCAACTGCAGCACTATTACCGTATATCGCTGCATTAAGTGTTTAGCTAATCAGGGCCTGTTGTGCGTTCAGGCACAGACTCGCAAAGAATTCGCGGGAAACGATGGTACAGCCTGTAATCTATACACAGTCGTCCACTATTCCCAGCGTTTCCGCCTGGCTTCCATAAAGCTCCTGTTTGCGTGTTTGTTAAACCAATCTTTGTGCTGCACCCCCATTTCATCTCTATTTGTCACGGGGGGCCATATCACGGTTGTCACCCCAGGAACACCTACCCTAAAGAACATGACCTCAAATAGAAAAAGAACTTCTAAAAATAAAGATTAAGTTAAAAGGATGGACCCGAAATATTTGCAAATATGCTGTAAATTTGACAGAGCATTCTTTATTTCATTATTGTTAATTTTACAACAAATTAATGAAATCTCAAAAGAATCTTACCGTAACAGCGTGGCTGAACAAATGGCTTGATACACACGTACAGCCAAATTTAGCACACAAAACGTATATATCTTACCGGATCGTAACAAATATATTGGAACGATCTTTCCCGGAGTTAGAGAATGTTCCGGTAAGCCAAATGAACAGTTTTCATGCACAGCGAATCATTAACAGCCTTGCGGATAAATACTCAAAATCCACGTTAAATGAAATGCGTGTCATTTTTCATCAGTCCTTTGAAGCTGCCAGTCAAATCCCTTCCATGCATGTAAATCGAATTGGGAAGATGCGCATCCCGGATCGCGCTTCACAAAAGCACGTTCGCGCGTTGACACGTGCAGAGCAGGAAGCGGTAGAAGAGGCTGCTCAGCACGTTTATATGGGCTATCTGGCTATCTTCTTTCTGCGAACTGGATTACGGTCAGCTGAGTTGTGCAATCTGAAGTGGCAAGATTTTAACGAAAAAAGGAGGATGATTTTCGTCCGTAAAAGTAAAACCCCCTCTGGTGTTCGATTCATTCCATTGCGGAATGAGGCTTTGCAAATTATTTTAATGCAACCCAAAAACACAGCCGTGATAATGCTATTTTTCACTAGGAGCGGTATGGAACTCCTATTACAGCATCTGTACTGCAGAATTGTATATGCGTTTGCGCAGAGAAACTGGCATTAATTTTTTAACGACTCATGTTTACAGACATACGTTCGCTACGCGAGCTTTGGAAGATGGCATGAATGTAAAAGCGCTGTCTAAAATTCTCGGCCATACGAACGTTGCCTTTACCATGCAGCGCTACTGTTCCCCTGATATTGAATTTCTGCAGGAGCAAACGGATATGCTGGACCAGAAATAAGCTATGTAAAAAAGGGCTTACAGTTATTTCTGTAAGCCCTTTTTGCTAGTGTGCCCGGCAAGGGCGATAACTTGGCGTTGAACGTCCGCTATGCGCTCGGTAACAGGAAGCGTTAGCCGAAGGCAAACGTTCTGCATCAAACGGAACTGCAAAGCGAAATTTGTGCCGTAGACCGCCATGACGCCTATCGCTTCACTGCCGCGCAACGGTTTTTAGAAATCGTGAAACAAGCGCGGGAAACTAAATGTACGCCATCGTGAATAAAATTTATCGACTGCACTATCGGTGCACCCATTGTTTCACTTTATCGAGCATTCCAAGGGAGGACAAAGTCTGTTTAATTGCACCCTTCGTTTTCCTTTTTATTTTAGTAGAGAAGGAATCAGACCCATATTTTTTAAGCACTTCTTCAAATGGCTCTTTTTCTAAATCGGTAAAAAAGGATTCCCGTTTGGGGCTTGCTTCCACTGACTGGCCGATTGCCGGATTATATTGAATTGCTTGATTGAAATCCACAGGCTTTACAATAACGGAATCGGAAATGCTGTCGAACAATTTTTTCCCTTTGTCTGTGTTGACAATCACCAAGGACGTACCTTTGTCATCAAACATAGAGGGCATCATCTGGTTAACTCCCCAAAAATCCGCCAATGTAATATCACTTTGCCGGTCTAACCCTTTAAAAGCACAGTTACTGCAGGAAGGACGCAAGCAGACATTTGATAAAAACAAATGAAGGTAACTGTCGCAGTCTAAGGTCTGGCGATATTCAGTGCCATTGATAAATTGAAACAACAGTGACCATTTTTGCCAACCTTGTGTTTTGTTTCTAAAGGAAATTTTATGCGCAGAACTCTGTGCAGTATCTTCGCGAAATCGCACATAGTTACGCCAAACTTTCGGTGACGGTGTTCCATGACAAATTAAATCCTGACAAACTAAATTTTCATAATCTTTTTCTAAATAAGTTTTAAGCCCACTTATTTGACAAGGTGTTCCACTAAAATATACTTTTCGCCCTTCTTTTAAAAGTGCCTCTGTTTCTGCATAGGCATCCCCTATACTGCTCTGAACATACTTCGAACCCCGCAATTTGTTAAGGTCCTGTGTATTTTGCACATAGGTATGTACCACATGAAAGCAATCATCAAAGCTGGCCCCGAAGACTGCCCCGCCGCTTTGAAGAACCTGCTGCGCAAGTTCTGTAAACAACCCTCCAGAGGAACTCGCCTCGCGTACAGAATCATGTTTGCTGTAAGCTGCAAAAGCCTTCGGTTTTCTCTGAACTTTCCGCTGCTGAAAAACAGGACAGCGGCTTTTACATTTGCCACAGTTGATACACTGTGTATCATCAATAAAAGGATATAAAAATCCCTCTTTATCTTCTTTCATTGTAATACAATGGTTCGGACAAATACTGGCACAAGCACTACAGCCGGAACAGTTCTGCTTTTGTTTAATTAATTTCATTTTTCTTTTCCTTCATCTTATGCCAACACTGCTTTGCGGCTTCATAAGGGAAGCGCAGTCCCTTATGCCTTCCTACAAAGTATGCCAAATTATCCTTGGGTCCTAATTCTTTGTGGCTAAGCAAACATTGATATGCATTTTTCAGTAATGCCAAGTCGGGTAGTTCCGGTGCCAGTCTTATTTCTCGATGTGCATATTTAATTTCAAGCATATCTAAAATTTCTTTCTCTTCTGGAATTTTCATGTCCTTTATAACATGAAAAAGAAGATCTTTAAAGCCTTCATATCGTTCAAACCACTGTTCCGGTGTACGAAAGATATGTGAATGGCTATTTCCCCTGTTCACCACCACATACAGGGGTTCTTCTACATATCCACATTTGTAGTAATAAGCGACAGGAAGCATTAGCTGCCAATTCTGTCCTTCTCTAGACGGGTATATTTGTCTGGTAGGACATACTTTACAAAACGAATCTTTGCGAATCATCATGCCTCCACCGCTCTCAAATACGACATTTGTTTCTGTTAGTAAATCTATAAATAAGTTGTCTTGCCCTATTGGCTTTTTACGATATCTTATATCAACGACTTTCCTAATATCTCTTTCATTCACATTTTCTGCCGGACAAATACAAAATCCATATTGTAAGTTGTTTTCTAAAAATTTGACACGCTGAATAATTGAATTTGATTTGAAATAATCGTCAGAGTCCAGCCATGTAAGATAGTCCCCATGAAACAAATTAAGCGCTTTATTCATTGCAGCTGCTTGTCCAGAATGCTTCTGATAAATATAATGGAGCTGCATTCCTTTCATCTGGAATTGTTTTATGTAGCTGTAAACTATATTTTTGGTATTGTCTGTTGATCCGTCGTCCACTACGAATAGTTCTATATTGGGATAGGTTTGTGCCAATACTGAATTCAAAAAACGGCCAATGAATTTTTCACCATTATAACAAGGGGTTATAATACTTACCAATGGATTAGTGGTCATGAGATTTAAGCCTACCTTTAAGGAATTTCACTGTCTTTAGAAGCACTTTGCACTCACTGTTTCGATGAAAAATGAAAATATAAATTACGTTAGGAACTATAAATGTGATGAGTGCCATTAATATGAAATTTAAAATTGTTACTGTGCTCATAACAAAGTGTTTAATAAGTTCAAGTAAACATATCATTGCGAAAGTAATCGCTAAATTTCTTAACATCCTAATGAAATATGAAATGGAGCTTTTATGAAAAAGATACTTATACAGAACGATTGGCTTCCAAATAGTTATAACTATGCCTGACACTATCGTGCCTACATAAACACCAGGGAGACCCATTTTTATAACGCAAACAATACTAATAATGAGATTAAGTATTGCCTGTATAATGGATGCATATTTATCAGGATCAAAAAGGCCGCCCGCAGATTTAAAATTAAATACTGCAGCCCTTTGACCAACAAAATAATTATTGAACAAAATAAGGGCCAATGAAATATTATCTATTTTTTTATCTGCACCAATCCATAATGTAATAAACGGTTGGAACAGAATTACCAGTGCTATTGTTTCAAAACTATATAACCAAAATCCGCAGAAATCATAAACGTTAAAAACTTCAAACTGTTTATCTTTGTTCTCAGTTGCAATTAAGTTTCCGCAGCTTGAAACAATGCCTGTCATAGCAACGGTTATAAACCCTGTTGCAGCTGATATAATAATATTATAGTTTGATACCAGTCCAACAACCGCGACGTTGATAAAAGCCGATATAATAATATTATCAGTTTGATAAACACTGATATCCCCGATTTTATGAAGAATAAGAGCTTTAATGTTCTTAATCAAATTGTTCTTGGTCTTTTTATCAAGTGGTTTAACATCTTTGCTTCTTAGATATTCATATCTTTTATCCAGATATAGCGCAGTGATAATCTTTTGAACAAGTTGTAAGCCGGCCTGAACAAGAAGATAGACAAGAAAATTGTGGTATAACTCTAACGCAATTATTTGAACAATAGTAATAACGATACGACATACAGAATCAATATTTGTAAGTATATAATTCTGTTGTTCCGCATTTACCAGTCCATATTTATAAGATACAAAATAGGAAGAAATCGTATTAAAAAGAAATATCAAATAATAAATTTGTAGATTTGCTACCCCTTCTGCACCTTTAATAAAGTATCTCAAAAAGGGTAGCAAGATAAGCCCAACCGTTGCAACAATAGCTGCTACAATCCGATAGGCTTTCTTATAAACATGCATTAAGGATTTGATCTTTTCTTTGTCATCTTCGGCAACTGGTTTATATAAGCTGTAATTCATAGCAGTACCGATGCCCAGTTCGGAAAAGGACAATATATTCAGCACATTGGTAAATAGCCCATTAATTCCAAGGTATGTAGTACCGAGCACATTAATAAATACAGTTCTTGAAATAAACGCGAGTAACAAATTTAATACTGTTCCCGCATATCCCCAAATAATATTTTTTGCCGAATTAACTGATCTGGACTTCTGTTGCATCAATCTTCCCACCTTTATTGTTTATCCAACAGCACCAGGCACCAGTTGCTTTACTTCATTTCCCGCCTCCATCGCCTTGGCACAATAAGACGGCATAAACTGCTGTAAATGTGTTCTAATGGTCACTTCGTTCTGCATAAGCCAGTCAAAGGCATGCATCAGCTCATCCGGGTCTTTAAGCGATTGTACCGGCAAAACATAATGGTCATATGTTCCGAAAATATCTTTTGCAATCCCTTTTGCTTTAACAGAATACCCCACCACCAAAGTTGGCACACAAGTTGAATACGCTGCTATAGTGGAATGCGTACGCGCGCCAACAAAAAACCGGCAGCGGCTGATATAGCCTTTCAGTTCCATGCAGTTGTGGTCTTCTATCATTACAACGCGGTGTGTGTCCTGAAAAGCATGGTACAATGCTCTGAGCGGTACACGGTCGTCATTGGCTTCCCAAACAACGTGAGGAATGAGAGCAACCGCCATATCTGTTGTATCAAGAATATACTGTATCAAATTTTCATAATTTTTATATGTAACTCCGTCAGCAGTTTCGTTGTCAATTATCATAGGACTAAGGTTAATGCCAACCGTATTGCCCTCAATAAAGCCATCCAGCAACGGTAATTTTACACAGTCCAGCTGAAAGGCCGGGTCCGGAAACAATCTTGTGTTCCCTACACCTGCATTTATAAGTGCGTGATAGGTAATAGATTCGCGCGCTGTAATGAGGGCATATCTATTCATATCCTCAACGATTTCTGGATTTTGAAGAATCTCTGGCTCGACTGAACAGCCCCACAGCACAGTTTTGCAACCCACTTTGTTAAGCTTGCTGTTCATATATGCAAGTGATTCCGGAAAACCATCATAGCAGTAATTATCGCCGCCTATAGATAAGGCGACATCTGGGGAATCTTTAAGAAAATAATAGTATATTTTTTTAGCGGGATTTGATATTTTGAGTTTGCACAGTACTGACCAAAAAAACCATGTAAGTGTACCATGTTTAACTACACTCTCTTTAATACTTGCAATATCGTTTACTGAATATTTTTTGTCCTCTAAAGGGTTAAGGGAAAAGCAATCACATTTTAAAGGATTTAAAATTTTAGCTGTTGCCCGTACTAGTGCTTCACAGCCATGATTTCCGCTTCCACTATGTGCATACAAAGATATCATAAACAGCCCTTCTTTTTATGTTTGATATTGGACAGCATTAGCCCTATTTTTGGACAAACCGCAACACTTATTAGTGGTTTCACGATTATCCCCTCACTCATTTTTATCAATAGGGAACTTTCTTCTGATTTCCAAGTAACCTAAACCTGGGAACCACGCGGAAATTAAAACACCGATCTTAGTTTTAGTTGAATATTGGTCACTTTTCAAAAAAGCTTTTAAGTGGGCACGGACATACTGCTGCAACTCCTTACGTTTTCTCTTCCATTTGGGATATGGAAACATAAGTTTTGATTGTGTAGAAGCAACCCGGACTCTGCATGCATTCAAAATATTTTTTGACATTGTATCATCTTGAGAAATAACTTTGTCAATTTCCTGGTAAACAGTAAATCCCGTTAACCATTTCGCATTGTATTCTTTAGAAAACAATTCTTTATGCAGCGCGCTCATAGTATGTTGAACATACGTATATTCTTCTTCTGATGTATACACAATTTTTGTACAATATTGCAGATAAGTACAAACAAAAAGTAAATCTTCAGCTATCGTAATCTTCGTATTAAACTGAATATGATTCTTGCGAATAATTGGAAGTTTAAAAAGTTTATTAAACGAAAATCCCTGAATATCATTTGATGAAAGGACGTTATGGATAGCTTCCACTTTGCTCCAAATAGTTAGAGCCTTAGCCGCCTTTGATAGTCGTTCCCTAATCCCAACATAATCTTTATCATATATAAAGTTAACACTGCAGATAGACAATTCGCAACCATTTTGCATGGCATTTCGTAATAATACCTCAATCCACTCTGGATTCACATAGTCATCGCTATCAGCAAATGCCACCCACTCTCCGTTGGCGATATCCAATGCAGCATTACGAGCGGCAGAAACGCCAGAATTTTTTTGGTGAATTTCTTTTATGCGTGAGTCTTTTTCTGCCCAATCGTCACACATCTGTGGACAGTTATCCGGTGAGCCGTCATCTACAAGTATAATTTCAAGATTTGTATACGTCTGATTGACTATACTTTGGACACACTTATTTAGATATTTTTCCACTTTATAAACAGGGACAATCACACTTACTAATGGTTTCATTCATCCGTCTCCTCATTTTGAAAAGAATACTTCCAATTCCTTTGCAGCATGATTTATATCATAACCAGCACTAACGACTTTTTCAATAGCTTCCGGGCTTCTGCTTTTTTTCAAAGCTTTATCCAATTCATCCCGCCATTCATTGATAGGTAAATCGAGGTTTACAAAGTCAACCAGTCCGGTCAAATCAACCTCTGGAGAAATCACATTGCTTGAAGCAACACAAGGAAGTCCTGCGGCCTGAGCCTCTACTAATACAACGGGGCAGCCTTCAAAACGAGAAGGAAGTAAAAAAGCATCCATCGCCTGGTATAGGTCAGCTACATCGTTCCGTACACCAAGAAATTGCACAGAAGTTTCAAGTGCAGACTGCCTTACATACGCTTTGCATTCTTCTGCAAGCGATCCCGTACCAACCACTACCATCTTCCCTGCGGGATTGCCTTCGTGATACGCATGGAATATCTGCAGCATAAACAGCGGATTTTTCTGATACTGCAAACGCCCGACAAAGCCAATGACTGTTTCATTGTCTTTGATGCCAAGAAGTTTCCTAACCTCCGCACGTTTTTGTGTATTGAATTTATATTTTTCGGTATCAATGGCATTCGGGATTACACGAAATTTCTCACTATTCATGATTTCGGAAGAATAAAACCAACGGCCAGCGGTTTTTGAACAGGCCCAAAAATCCGTTGCCACCTTATCGATTTGTGCTTTGTTCCTATTGTGCAGGATGGTCATGAGGCGGCCCTTCGTACCAGTTTCCATATTTTCGGAGTTATGGCTGTGAATAATCCGTTTTGGTATTCCGTATTTTTGGGCGAATTTCAAATCATCGATATTGCTAAGCATACACTTGCTGGCCCAAATGCAGCTGTACTTCCCGGCATTTCTTCTAAAAAATGCTTTTGTATCTTTATGTGCCTGCAGTGGGTCCTTGCCGTAAGCACAGCCGTGAAAGACTTCACAGCCCAATTCTTTTAATTTATCTTCAAAAGCACATTGCGCGTTGTTGCACCAGAAATCAAAATGGATTTTCTGATACAGTCGTTGTACATAATTGAGTATAAACGTTTCAACGCCGCCTGTATTCGTTGTCATGCCGGTTATCAATATCTGTTTCATGTGCTTGTCACTTCCTCATTCTGAAAGAATGTTCATAAAATTACGATAATAATTATCCAAAGTAAGTTTTTCTGCTGCTCTCAGGCTTTCTTTTCCCATTCTCTCTCTTGCCTCCGGATTTTCAGCCAGATACTGAATGCCTTTTGCTAAATTGTCGACTATCTTCCCATCGCGCGGCAAAAGCAGTGCGCATTTATCATTTGCATATTCCGGTATGCCGCCAGAAAGCGTCGTTATTAGCGGAAGACCACAAGCCAAAGGTTCTATCACTGCCAACGGGGCTGCGTCATCACACACAGAAGGTATACATACCACATCTGCTGCTGCATAAACGCCCGGTACGTCATTATACGGGATAAAACCTGTCAGCACGATTTTGTTTCCAGAAGACTCTGCTATATAGCAAAGTTTCTGCTCATAGGCACTTTTTACTCCGCTTCCATAAAAATAGCCGCCTGCCACTATCAGTTTTGTATTCGGTACATCCGCTTTACAAAAAGCCGTCATGAGTTCCTTAGCGCCTTTTTCCGGTGTAACACGGCCGCAGAAAAGAAAAACAATTTCATTTGATTTGATGCCGAATTTTTCACGCCATATTTTGCCGTCTTTCTGTGCCGCAGCACTTCCAAAGCGTTTCTCATCCACACAGTTACGCAGCACCACTGTCTTTTTCCGTGGCAGCCCACCGAGATATGTTGAAATCGACTGACTGATAAAATTACTGACAGTTATAATCTTATGTACCTGCCCCATCAGCTCTTTACAGCCGAAATCGTTTGTTATTTCGTTGTGTAGGTGATAATAGCACTTACCTAGGTATCTCTGCGCATTTCCATGTTTTTTTAGCACCATAAAAATAGTCGGGTGATTTTCAAGGATCAACTTGTCGTAATTGCTGACCGCTAAATCCGCACTGACTTTTTTAAAAAACCATAGCCGCTGTAAAATATATCTGTATTGTTTTGCATTCTTGCTCTTGAAAAATGTTTTGACTATCTGATAAATGGCCTTGTCCCCTGCTTTTATAAAGTCTGGAGTTTTAATGAATTTATATCTGCAATTGTGCTGTTTGCTTGCTTCTCTCTCCGCTCTTTCATCATACATGCTGTAAACGGTAAAATTGGCTTTGTGGTATTTTTCATTCATCTTTATGAGATAATCGACTAAAGACTCAACTGCGCCGCCGATCACCGCAGGCACCGGCAGATAGCCAGATGTAACGAATGCTATATTCAAAGTAAATCACTGCACCTTTCAGAAGTTTTACTGGTTTCATTCTCTGCATGACTCCGTACTGTAGCTTTTTTGTCCTGGTATCTGAGCGAAAGCATCGTAAACATAAAGCAAAGCATCAATGTTGGCGGATAATAGTAAGCCTGGTCTACACAATACATCATAATGACACATAGGATGCCAAACGACATTGGCCGTGCCTTTTTCCAGCAGGCGACAAGCAGTGTAATGAAACTTGCAAAAAATGCGACTGTCGCAATGAGACCAAAGTGGATTAAAAATTCTGGTAATCCTTCTCCCCCGCCTTCCTGTAATGCAGGTTTCCCAATCGCTAAAAATCTTAGAAATGTAGGCGTGTCATAATTTTTAATGGTTTCATTGATTGCAGCCCATTGCCCTGTTCGTCCTGCCATTGTCGTGTCATTGGAAGTTTGTATTACAAGTCTGTCAAAAAATTGATTTGCGACTTTAGGGAAAAAGATGTAAATGAACGCCCCAAAGGCTAGTGCCACCTCAAACAGTATCATCCAAAATTGGATTTTACTATTAAGTGACTTGTTTTGCTGATAACTGGCAAACATGAAAAGCGATGTTAATATGAATGGAATCTGCACAGAACGTGAACCGCAAAGAATGATTCCCGCAACCGCCATAAGCAGCGATACAATCTTGATTTTTTGCCATTTTGGCATAGTCGGTTTCCAGCACAGCAAGCACGGAAAAGCCATAGACAAAAACAAACCAAATCCATTTCCGTTTTGATAGGTCGATATCATTTTTGTTGATTCTGCATTGTCCGAAAACCCATATCCAATCGGCTTTTCTGTAATATTCTGCCCTTTCGTATATGTAATTCCCGGAATTGCCGTGGACGTAATTCCGGCCACCCACTGTACGGCAGCATATAAGCTGGTAATCATGATTGCCACACATATCATCTTATACGCTTTTTCTGGTTCCATGAGATAGGTCACCGCTATCGCTAAAGGTGACCCAAGCAAGACCAGCACTTCAGCCAAAGCAAAGGGCGGAATATCTCCAAGATTGAAAATACAGTAAAAGATGAGCGCAAAAAATAGAACTGCATAGCAAGTTAAAAGTCCCTTTACTTTGCGCATTGCCGGAAATATATAGTTTATATTTTTAAAAGCGGATAATGCCAATAATACAGTAGAAATTGTGAGTGGTACAGAAGCAATCTGTATTCCGGCTTTAGGAAACGCCATAGATATGAAAAATAAAAATGAATTCATTTACCAAGCATCCTTGTAACTCTCTTTTTACTTGCCCTGTTGAATGGAATAAAAGAAATTTTATAGACTGAGATAAAAATCCTGCAGCTTTTTTGCCTCACAGTGAATATCATATCCACTTGCCGACACATCTTTCCTTCTGTCTTTTCGTATATCATTCGAATGTACAAGTAACCTTTGTGCCCATCTTTCTGTGGTTTCCTGCAAAGGACAATATTCCATTGTTTCACATATTTTTGCTTCAGCAGGGACTTTTTCAGAGGCAACAACAGGTAGGCCTGCCGCCTGCGCTTCAACCGCAACTAGGCCCAGCCCCTCATAGTTGGATGGAAAAGCAAATACGTCCATTGCTTGATAAAGCTCATTGACGTCCTTTCGGACTCCGGTGAAAATGACTTTATCGGTTATTCCCAATTCGTTCGTCTTTTGCTCAATCTGTGGCCGCATATCGCCGTCCCCTACCAACAGCAGAAGAGAACGCGGATGATATTCCAGTACCCTTGCGAAAACATCCAATAAAAACGTTTGGTTTTTCTGGAAGCACATTCGGCCAGCATGCCCCACAACAAATTGGTCCGTAATTCCAAGCTCATTTCGCTTCTGTTTCCTTATGTCGGGGTTGTATGTAAAATCATCCGGATCAATGGCGTTTTTAACAATCCGTATAGGATTCGTTTTACAAAAATCTTCTCCAAACAGCCAATTCGCCGCATGTGTTGAACAGGCACAGTAATGCGTTGGATATACTTTTGAAAAAGATCTTAATATATTTTTGAGGATATTCTTTTTCGTTTCTCCTGGACTCGATGTACTGTGACTATGCGCAATACGGACAGGGACATTTGCTTTTTTCGCAGCATAAAGGGGGAACAAACTCAGCGAGTTCATATTGGAATGTACAATAGGATAATGGTTTTTCTGAAATAATATTTTCAAAGCCTTCGTATATCTAAAAATATGTTTATATGAAGGAATTTCATAAACGTGTCCGCCTAAAGAAGAAATCTCATCATAAGGAATGACTGTTGAATCATTGTTGACAATAAAATCAAATTGTACTTTTTTATGATCCATATGCCTGTAATAATTCATTACGACTGATTCCACGCCGCCAGCCATCATACGTCCCATCACTTGCGCCACTCGTACAGGTCTGCTATTCACTGATTGTCATCCTTTTAAAATTGTATATTATATTAACAGTTTTCCATCATATACACCTGGGCTATGCTGACTATCATGTTTCTTGCCCGTATGCTTCTGCCATTGCAGAATATAGGCAATGGTAAGCACTGCCGTGAACACCGCCAAAACAGCTGCCGCTATCAACGTGCCGAATACAATCTGGTGTAGGCAGGTTACCACTAACTCATACAAGGACTGCTCGACAATACCCACACATTCTATTTTCCCGGAACACAAAACACCTATTCCGGCAGCAAAAAACAGCAGCGCCGCTCCACTGGTTGCAAAGATACAATATCTGAAGAAGTGCCTTTTATGATGCATATTGTAAAGCAAAACAAGAATAATAACGGCCAATATTCCTAACGCTGCTTCAACCGGAACGAGTAATTTTTTTGCTTTTGGTATCAGAGAACGCATCGCTGATACCACCGGCGCCGAAAAAGATACATGCTTCCGATAAGATTCTGCACAAACCCGTGACAAAGCCTTGATTGCCTGCTTATTTTCTTCAGTCATTTGGATGTTCCGCTTTTCGGCATTTTTCGCAAACTGGCTATAAAATATTTTTTCTTTAGCATCATAGTCAGGTCCGGTTCTATTTTCGTAAATGGATTTTACAAGCTGATTGGCATCGGAAGATATTTCGCGCTCGCTAACCAACGACTTGCAGAAGTTCTGGTCAAAACCACTCGCCTGTCCATAGGATGTCAGCTCATTTTGTACGGCATAAAGCGCATATTGACTGTACTTGCTTTGAACAATTTGACGCTGCAAAAAATTTTCATTTGGAACAGTTACCTGAAAAACGGCACATAAGGAAAGACAGATAAATAACAGACACAAAACAAATGAAAGAATGTATGACATTACCGTCTTCACTCGTGAATGATGTTGTATTCTTCTTGACATGGCAATTCCTTTCATCCTGCGGAGCTAATTTGCTTTCCAGACACATATTTGGCATAAACATAATACCTCTGTGACGTTAAACCGACGACGTTACTGGAACGGTCACAAGTATACAAAACCAGGTTTTCTTCTTTTTTAAGCAGATTGATAGCCTTGCTATCTGTGTCCTTGGCGGATTTTTGGCCTGTCACCTGATATTCATAATCACCATAAGTGGTTTTAATTTTAATCAAGTCGCCCGTTTTGACGCTTTTTAAAGAGGAAAACACGGTATCAACATGCCCACTGATTAAGATTGTGCGCCTTTGCCCCGGAAGACCGCTGCCTACATAAATGCAGGCGCCCTTCTTTAAGTTTTGCGTATCATCACCATATATGACGGGAGTATCAATTTTTGCACTCTGGATTGTAAGTGTCCCTATCTGCTGTCCTTGAATCGGCATATCGTTGGGAGACTTCATGCTTGATTTGGTCAATTCACTTTGGCCATTATTCTGATAAATGTTAGATATTCCACCACTAAACGTAGGCGGCTTCTGCAAAAACGTCACCTGAAATAAATCTGTGTACGGCTTTATAATAGGATTCGCTACAACTATAATTAGAGAAGCCGCAATCGCACAAAACAGCAGCGGCGTGACGATAAACTTCACGATGTTGCGGAAACGAACATGACTATGATGACTCTCTTTCATATTGATTCCCCACCTGCATTCAAACGCTTTTTCTTTAACCAAATAAACACACACGCACTTCCAATGACAACCACAACGATACTGGAAGCAGCAAGAATGGCCGGTATCCATGAATAATGAATTCCCGTATCCTTAATAGGATTCGCTTGTTCAACATTGTATGTATTTCCATATTTGTCGACGATAACAACGTTGTCTCCATTTGTCGTTACGGTAGCACCTGCTGCTTCTGCCACTTCCACCACTGCACTGCTAAGTGCAAGCCGCTGCTGTGTCGTGAGATTTTTGTTTCCAAAGTCAAAGCTTTTTATAATTGCATCATCTGTTTTTGAAGGCAACGCAGAGCCTGTATTTATCTTGGGGGTACCAGCATAACTGTCTGCACTGGCTGTTCCCGTCATCGATGCTTTACTGGATGCTGTAGTGGATGCACTTCCAGCTGGCTGGCCGCTGGTTGTTCCATTATGATTGACAGCACTGTTTACTGATGACGAATTTACCTGTGAATTAGCATTTTCTTTCTCCGATAGCTTTTTTGCTACTTTAACCTTGACAATCTGAACGGCATTCAAGATGCGGGTGAGTTGCGCATCCGTAAGGTTGTGAGAATTCAAATAGCTCTGTGCCATAGCTACATACTTATTAGGAGCATATATCGTTCGGCCATTCACAACCACGCCGGCCTCAATTTCAGCCATAATTTCACCTTTTGAAGCCGCATATGATGGAATTGCCGCACTCATGAAAACCATGGCCGCAAGTGCAGCTGCAACGATTCTTTTCAATTTCATTTTCATCCTTATATCACCCTTTACCAGGATAGCTGGAGTGCTTTCTATGTTCCACAGAACGGACAATGAAGACTGCCAACAGCACACCCGCCGTATCTATACAAACATCACGGAATGAAGAAGTTCTTGCCATAACAAACCGCTGATGAAATTCATCTCCACAGGCGCATATAAATCCTGCAGCTAAAGAAATCACAAGCCTTTTGCTGTTTGAAAGGTGGCCAAAGGTCCACACAATCATGCTGATGTTTACACCGAGCAGAAAGAAAATAGTAAAATGTGCAATCTTTCTAATACAGACGTTTACCGCTTGATAAGCTGTGCTGCTTCCCGCCGGTACAGCGCCCACGTCTTTAGCAATTTGAACGATTACCATGGAAATTTTGCCGCTTGTGTTATTTGTCTGATAATAATTTTGACTTGAAAAGAAGAATATAGCGGCCAGACAAGCTCCCAATAATAGAACCCAGAAAATGCGTTTTTTCATATCATATCCGCTTCTGCGAAAGGAACCATTCTTTTGTTTTTTGCAGCCATGGTTCCCATTCCTTAAAACGATATTTGTGAATGGTTGCTTCCATGATATTGAGGTTTGGACACCTTGAGCCGCAGTTATGAGAATCCGTTCCAACTATGACCGGAGCATTCTGTTCATATAGTTCTTTTATCAATTTCCGTCCTTCACGCTTTCCAAATGCACTGGCGTTTATCTGTACAACAAGGCCTGGTATCTTTAAAAGTTCTTTTATATCTTCCGGCTCATACCACAGGTACCTTTCCAGATGTGCCAAAACGGGAAGTACCTTGAAACCATAACGGATGTTTTCAATTTCCTGCAGCACCCAGCTTTTATATCCCCTGCTAGGCAATTCCAACAAAATAGCTGAAAGATGCTCGTAGCAGAGCGGAAGACAATCCTGTTTTGAAATATCCGGCTCAATGGCAACCTCAGCTGCTTTCTGTACGGCCGGCAAATTTGGACGAAATAGTGGGCTGCCTGTTAGCTGCTGATAAGCATTTTCCCTTGCCTGTACAAATGTGTGGATGTCGGTATTGTGCAAGATAAAGTGGGGAGTTGCAAAGACGGAATCGACCTGCTGGCGGCTTAACGCTTCAAGCATTTTTATAGACATTTCGATGCTGGATGCACCATCATCAATCTGTGGAAGAACGTGCAGATGAAAGTCTGTCCACATTGTCAAATCCCCTTTATTTTGAAGAAGGGCCATCGCCATAGCTTCCATAATAGCTTCCATAAGAGCCGTAGTAATAGGAGCTGTATGGTTTACTCTTCTCCCGGACATCATTGATAACAACGCCCAGCACCGTACCATTTACTTTCTTTATACTGTCAATTGTCTTTTGCAGTGAGTCATATGTCGTTTGATTTTGTCTTGCAATTAAAACAGTGCCGCTGACATATGGTTCCAGTACCAATGCATCCGACAGCATATTGATTGGCGGTGTATCAATAAAAACGTAATCATAACCACCAGAAATGCTGTCAAGGAAATCCTGCATATTTTTTGAGCTCAGCAATTCCACCGGATTAGGTGGTATTGGGCCAGCCGAAATAACATCCAAAGATGTGTCTTTATAGTGGTGAAGTATTTTATCTGCATCGGCGGTTTTGCTTAAAATGGTTGAAAGGCCATCCGTATTGGCGAATTCAAAGATACGGTGCTGAACAGGTTTTCGCATATCCGCGTCTATGAGGACGACATTTTTCCCTGTTTGTGCCATGGAAATGGCCAAATTGGCGCAGGTGATAGACTTGCCGGCGGCCGCTTCTGGGCTTGATACCAAGATAATATTATTTTTGGCAGATGCCAAAGTAAACAGTAAATTTGTCCGAATGATTTTATAAGCTTCTTCAGCATGGAAATTTGTATGACTGCTTAGCCTATTGGACACCTCATTCTCAAAAGTATGCTTTTTATTTCTTAGCTTCATCAGTTTTACCTCCTGCACGAGTTTGATTTTCTAGATGAGGTATTTCGCCAAGTACAGGGATATTTAGCCGCTTTTTCACATCTTCTTCACCCTTAATCGTTGTATCCAACACTTCTGCCAGCAAGGATACAATAATCATAATCATCAAACCAATCAGAGCGCCTATCGCTGACTGCTTTGCAACATTTGGCGATGACGGTGACGATGCCGGCGTTGCCTTGCCGATTACTTCCACAGACCCAGCCTTTACAACCCGTTTCAGTACATCTGGGGCGACATCTGCGATTGTATTGCAGATTTCAGCGGATAACTCCGGATTGGTTGTTTCAGCCGAGATAGATAAAACCTCTGTCTTATTGGCGGATTCCATGTGGACCGCTTTCTTCATCTGCCCCACCGATACCGGCTTGCTCAGCTTGTCGGCAATGCTTTGCATGACTCGGTCGTCTTCCAAAATGACAATATAGGTATTAACTAACTGCTGTGAAGCATTCAAGTCATCTTGATTAACGGTATCCTGCGATGTGGCTTTCTGCTGGCTGTTGTTAACATAGAGAGAAACTGAGGAGGTATATTTTTTGGGTATTAAAAAACTAGAGGTGACAAACATAAGTGCCAGTCCTATGATGAACCCAGAAAGTATCCATTTCCAGCGCTGCCGAAAAATGAACAGGATTCTGTGCAGATCGAGTTCTGTCGTTTCATTCATTGTATCATTTCTTCCTTTTATTGAAAATGTCAATACTTATAAAAGCACAATCACTGTGCAGACAGTTTCATGATTCATACTGCCCGCACAGTGATTGTGTAATGGAATGTAATTATTTACAGCCAACTGCAAACAATTTATAATTCATATTGTCAATTTGGCAATAGACACCAACCA
The DNA here is from genome assembly GCF_044880635.1 of Caproicibacterium sp. XB2. NCBI lineage: Bacteria > Bacillati > Bacillota > Clostridia > Eubacteriales > Oscillospiraceae > Caproicibacterium > Caproicibacterium sp. XB2. Next base: position 1,226,818 of record NZ_CP173227.1, read on the forward strand.
TGCCGCTGTACTTCTTTGTAACCTTAACACGGCAGAAATATCTACCATTTTTATCCGGATATAGTCCTTTGACTATGCTTGTCTGCAGGACATTTCCATTGGCTGTGGTGAAAGTGTAGTTCTTATATGCGTTTTTCGGCTTTACATAAAATACATATGTCTTGCCAGGTTCCACATGAACATCACAGGTCGTATCAGAGAAGAGTGGACGTGCAATAATCTGCAGCTTAAAGACACACTTGCCATTGATATAAACGCCAGTTTTATCGCCGATATTGCCGTGCGCATATACGCTATAATGGCCGCTGGTGCCGTTCCACTTCGTCTTAGTTCCTGTATAAATCGTATTACCGTTGCCGGTTGTGTAGTTGAACTGGTCCATCTTTTCTGTGGACGAAAAGTCGACGTAATAGGTGCCCGAAATTGGAATCTGCAAAGTGTCATTTTCCGTTACCGTACGGGTTGTGCCGTCGTTCAGGGTGACCTTTGTTGTGAGCACCGGTGTAGTAGTCGTTCCACCGCCACCGCCGGGATGAGAGGACGTTTTATAAGCATTTTTAAGTGCTTCCGCTATCTTTGCATTGACATCATAATACTTCGTGTAGGTGTCAGAGTTGTCAAGTGCCTTTTTGACGCAGGTTTCTACAACTTCATTGCTGAAAATATGGTCAAGTGTTGTATCAGAAGCGATTGGTTTTCCTATTACACCTAAATAATATTTGAGATTCTTGCTGCCGATGTCTGAAACACCACTCAGTGCTTCCCCGAGTGTACGGTTTGGCAGCATAGCAGACTCAAAATAGCGGTTTATCATGCCCGCGAAAGCCGGTGTTTTCTTAACTTCCTGCGCATAACCATACCATGCAGAGTTTGCTGTTGTACCTTCATTCTCATGTCCAGACTCCGTCATGTAAGCACGAAGGCCTTTTTTGTTATATGTTGTAGTATTCAAAATACCGGCAATGTCCTCCGAAGTGCATGCAGAATCATTTGGGAAGTCCGGTGCTATCTTGATAGCATTTGCAATACATTGGTTGAGACCGTCACCACTCACAGATGTTTCTACACCATTGGGATGCTTTAACTGAATGCCTCCATCAACAAAGCCAGTTGAAGATACGGTTGTCCCGTTCTTAGATACTTTAAACGGTTGTTTATATGCTACCAATTCAATAGCTGTTTCGCCCTGTGTAGCATAGTTAGAACTATCATTCTTCATCGTCTTCAGTTCACTATTAAAGAAATTGGTGAAAGATGTTTGTAAACGATTGTCAACAGTATTGGAATCTGCTGCAAAGGCACCACCTGTCATACCGCCGAAGCAGCTAAACGTCATGGCCGCAGACAGTACAGCTGCTGCAATGCGCCCGCCTGTGCTGGTTTTCTTCATGTTTTTTCCTCCTATGTTCAATTGTTTTTCGCTTAGAGCGTTTATCCTCTCGATACTGCTTACTCATCTCCTTTGTTTTTTAGGACAAAAGTAATCGTCTGCAAAATAAGCTTTGCATCCACTCGAAAGTTTTGATTTTGTATGTATTTGATATCCAGCCCAACCCATTCATTAAATGTAGATACTTTACCTTTATGTGTCTGCCAATAGCAGGTAAGCCCTGGCTTTGCAGCTAGCCGCTGATATTGATAAGGTGTATACTGCTCTACTTCCGCCGGCAGAGGTGGGCGTGGACCTACAATACTCATATCACCTTTCAAAATATTCAGCAGCTGCGGCAATTCATCTATGCAAGTGCGGCGAATCACCCGTCCCACCCTCGTAATACGAGGGTCATCACTTATTTTAAAAGCCGGGCCTTCCCGCTCATTTTGTGCAGCTAGTTTACCCAGATACCGATCCGCATCTACGCACATACTTCGGAACTTATACATTCGAAATGTTTTGCCGTTTTTTCCTACACGATTATGAATATAAAAGGCTGGTCCCGGGCTGTCAGCCTTAATCAGAATGGCAACAATTAAAAACAATGGGGAAAGTAAAATAAGGGCAAGCAAACTTAGTACAATGTCCATCACTCTTTTAACTGCAAAATACAGCCGTCGTTGTTTTACTCGGCTTTTAGAAGCAAAACATATCTTTCGTTCTTTTTTTGCATTGTCCTTTGCAAAGTCAGGGTTAAATAGCGCCTCTTCGGATTTCATCTTTCTCTTCCCTTCCATTTTTCTCTGTCTTAGCCATTCCTATTGTGATGATATACACCCAATTAACAAATAGAGAACCGGTCGTTCGACGATTTATATAAACACTTTTTATTATAATCTGCTTATATCCGTCCAAACTAAGTTCGATATATAATAAAAAATAGTCATTTCACAGGAGGGTAGAAGATGAAATTCATTGTTGGAATGATTCTTGGATTTTGGGCTGGCATTACAACCATGTGTTTATTCCAAATAAAGCGAAAAAAATAAGTTGAAAATTATTTAAATATATTTGAATGTCGCGACTTATTTCATGTTTTTTCTTTATTTATTCAGTTTATTTCTGGGGGCATTTCTTCCCTGTTTTATCTCTATTTTCATATATTGTACTACATTCCCCATCTGTTGTCAATAATTACAACTGTATAGATCAGTCATTTTCCAAGTATCTGCCGGATTTTATCCTGCACAAATAAGTGCCCACTGAACAATAGGTAAAGAAAGCGCCTGTTTTCTATGGGTCCTTGTTCTATCGTAAAACATCATTGAAAGGGGACAAGCCTTATACACTTTTTTCCTTTAGTATAAAATAAACGATCTTTGATTCCCCCATTTTTTACCACCTGTTTTTTATTATATAGTCTGCTTTTTTACAATGTTCAACCGTTTTTATGAATATTTATAGATTAGGCCATTTTTTTTGTTACCGTATGATTTTCAGTGATTGCGAAAAATGTTTTTCCGCACGTCAACTGAATTTGATCTGTTGTAAAACATCATTTTATAGAAGATAAGCCTTATACGCCTTTGTAATGGCAAGCAATTTTGTGTCCGCACCCCCTAGCATATAATAAAAAAGTTCGCAATTTTGAAATGGCAAAAAGGGTATAGAAAAGTCATTGGGATTCCGGTAAAATGAATGGTGTCTAAGACATTCAAAGAATGAGAATCCCAATGACTCAAAAATAGGGTACATTTTATTTTGACATTATTTTGACATAATAAAAAGCTGAAAGCCATGAATTACTGGACTTTCAGCTTTAACTATGCCGCAAATTGCAAGTGCAAGTTGGACACCCGCACAGTAAAAATTAGTTAATCAGAACCACGGACGAGATAGAAGCCTTGGCTTCCGTCGAGGGCGTGGTTGCCACAGCCGTCAGGTTGCGAAAACAGAATCAAGGAACACTTCAAACAGTTCCTCCGGGGTACGGTAGCCGAGTTTTTTGCGTGGCAGCCCGTTCAGATCGTCAGCGGCGGACAGGATGTACTTTTGAGAGGAGTCCTCAACAGATGCGCCCTTGGGAATGAAGGCTCGGAACAGACCATTTGTTAGGCAGTATGATATACTGAAAACAAATGGGGTGTTTTTATGCCAAAAGGTAAAGCAAAGAAACGATACACAGGAGAATTCAAACAGCAGGTTGTAGAAGCTATGCAAACAGAGAAACTCAGTTACAGTGAAGCAGCGCGGCAGTTTCACGTGTCTGACCATAAAAGCGTTGCTCAATGGGAACGAATTTATCTGGAAGAAGGACCAGAAGGGCTATATGTGGAACGCCGTGGTCGAGCCAACTCTAATGATAAATCACTTATAGCAGATGCTAAGGATTATGCTTCAAAAAATGTAGCCGGGATATTAGCTTCTTCTCAAGTAATTCCGACATAATAAATTCAAAAACCATCTTCATAATCAGAGGAGTCCGACATAATGTCGGACTCCTTTTTGTGTACAAAAGCGGTATATAAAAGAAAGAGCTTTCCCAAAAGGGAAGGATGTAAATTCTTACCAAATTATCATGCCATATAATGGTATAATAAAAGAAGTAAAAAATAATTTACACTCACAGGTGCGGAATGTTTGGAAGACATCCCGCAACCTTGCGCCATAAAGGTTTACGAGAACCATTATGACTTGTGAAATGCAGTTTATGCTTCATTATAGCATTTACTTCATACATTAAGCGGTTCACACCTTTCGCACAAGGTTGTGAGCCGCTTCATTTTTTACTTTTCAATCCGAACCTTGAAAGCTTATGATGATGTCTGCCCCCAACGATAACAAGGCCAAGCAGTTTCCTGCTTGGCCTTGTTATCGTGGAACATTTTGGTGGAGGAGAATGGATTCGAACCATTGAAGCCGAAGCAGCAGATTTACAGTCTGTCCCCTTTGTCCACTCGGGAACTCCTCCATATCGCAGCCAACCAGCAGCTGCCTTGTCCGTCAGATTGGAGCTGGCAAAAGGACTCGAACCTTCGACCGGCTGATTACAAATCAGCTGCTCTACCAACTGAGCTACGCCAGCGTATCTCTGACTGACAAGTATATATTATAAAGGATGCTCTTCAATTTGTCAAGCATTTTTTGTAACTTTTTGCTTTTAGTTTAGGAAAAACGTCTGTGCTGTTTTTTAGAGCATAGCGCAGTCCAAAGAGTCATTTCCCATTGTGCGCAGGTCAAACGGTGTTGTCTGATACACAAAGTAGTTAAGCCAGTTGGTATACAGCAGCTGGCCGGTCGCACGCCAATTATTAACAGGCGCACGGGAAGGGTCATCACCGGGATAATAGTGCTTCGGCATGGCAATAGGCTCGCCTTTTTCTAAGTCACGCCGGTACTCCTGCCCCAGCGTTTCCGTATCATATTCCGAATGACCCATGACGAAATACTGGCGGCCGTCCTGGTCACTAACAATATGCACACCTGCTTCCGGTGAAACGGACATAATGCGCAGCTGCGGCACCTTTTCAATATCCTCCGCACGGACCTCTGTCTGGCGGGAATGCGGTGCCCAATAAACGTCGTCAAAGCCCCGAAACAAACGGGATTTTTTCTTCAGTGCATAATGTGGAAAAACGCCGAACAGCTTTTTGGGCAGAACATACTTGGGAATTCCATAATGGTAATATAGTCCGGCCTGTGCCGCCCAGCAGATATGGAAAGTGGAATGGACATTGGTCTTAGTCCACTCAAAAATGCGGCATAACTCCGGCCAGTAATCCACATCTTCATATTTCATCAGTTCCACCGGTGCACCGGTGATGATGCAGCCGTCATAAACACGGTCTTTAATGTCGTCAAACGTCTCATAAAAACGCAGGAGATGGTCCTCCGGCGTATTTTTAGACTTATGTGTGACGGTCTGCACCAAATCAACCTCTATTTGCAGGGGCGTACTGGCAAGGCAGCGCAAAATTTGCGTTTCCGTCGTAATTTTTGTTGGCATCAGGTTCACCAGCGCAATGCGCAGCGGACGAATATCCTGATGTAAAGCCCGTCGTTCCGTCATGACAAAGATATGTTCGTTTTCCAGTACGGAGCGAGCCGGCAGTGAATTTGGTATTTTAATGGGCAAGAAAGGCGCCTCCCGATAAATACAAAATGGGTTGCGGCCGTTTGTCAGCGCAGCTGCAAAAGCTTGTTCTTCAGGTCACTTTCCAGTTTGCCAAGTTGCTGTTCTGCCTGTGCGCGCTTTTCGCGGCCTTGCTGTTGAATCTGCATGACTTCATCCAGTGTAGAAATCAGCGTTTCATTGGTATGCTGCAGCGTCTCCATATCAACGACACCGCGCTCAGATTCTTTCTGCGTTTCAACCGTAGCTATCTTCAGGGTATCTGCATTCTTACGCAGCAGTTCATTGGTCATATCCGTTACTTCCCGCTGTGCTTTGGCAGCCTGGGTGGAATGTTCCACGCCCAGTGCCAAAACCATCTGACTTTTCCACAGAGGAATTGTGTTCACCAGTGTAGACTGTATCTTTTCGCTCATCAGCAGGTCATTGTTCTGCACCAAGCGAAGCTGCGGTGCCATTTGAATGGCGACCATGCGTGTCAGCTCCAAATCGTGCAGCTTCTTTTCAAAGCGTGTACACATGTTGGAAAGGTCATTGGCAGACTGGGCATCCTCCGGCAGACCGGACACCTGTGCCTTTGCCTGCATTTGGGGAAGGTCCTGTGTACGCACCTGCTCCAGCTTTTTCTTGCCTGCAATCAGGTACATGGACAGTTCCTTAAAGTAAGTCTTATTGACCTCATACATTTTATCCAGTACAGAAATGTCCTTTAGCAGCTTCACCTGATGCTCTTCCAGTGCGTCGCAGATTTGGTCCACATTGGTTTCCGCTTTGGCATAGCGTGCTTTCAGGGCAGTAATCTTATTGCTGCTGCGTTTAAAGCGGGCAAACAGACCTTTATCCTTATCGTCCGTTTCAAAGCTTTTCAGTTCCGTTACCACGCCGGAAAGCATCTTGCCGACCTCGCCCAAATCCTTAGTGCGCACATTTTCCAGCGCACTTTCGGAAAAATTGGCCATTTTTTTCTGCGCACCGGAACCGTACTGCAGCACTTGGTTGCTGTTGGTCAGATCTATTTTGGTTGCAAAGTCGTCCACCATTTTCTGCTCTTCTGGACTCAGCTGCGGCTTTGGTACCTGCTGGGCCGCCATGTTTACCTGCGGTGCTGTCTGCAGGTCGGGTGCAGCCGGTGACGGCGTTGGGTCCAGTATCAGTTCTGGAGTAGGTATTTTATTTTGTTCCATATCCATATTGTGACCTCCTTGTTCCTATCACATCGTTCACGACGTGTTCGGCCAGACTCTTATTTTTCTTCCGTAGACTCCATTTTCGGCTGCTTTGGGGTAAAGTCGCTGCCGGTCAGTCCCTCCTGTTTCAGCATGGTTTCCAATGTGGAAATATCCGCTGAAACATCCAGTACATCATTTGCAAAAAGGCTGTCCAACAGATTTGCAAAAGCAGTATTGATGGTATCCAGCGAGCGTTCAATTTCCTGTTTTGCCTTCGTGATATTCTCACCCTGCACCGGCTGTGTATCAAATTCTTGATAAGATTTCACCAGTTTTAAGGTCGTGGGCAGATAGTAGCGCATGAACCGGCGAATTTCCGGCAGCTTCTCCGGGTGCTGTTCCACACACTGAAAGATACGGCCGGTGACCTGTTCCAGTTTGTCCAGCTTGGCGGATACTTCTTTTCCTGGAATCGCATCATTCGCAGCCTGAATTTCCTGCAAATATCGATTTCCCTCCTGCCGAACTTCCTCCAGTTGTGCCTGCTGCGGGTTCTCTTTTTTCTTTTCCTCTTTTTCTTTTGCAGCCTCTTCACGGGCGTTGTAGTTTTTCTCCGCGTCCAGATATGCCTGATATGTTTCATCATCAATCATAAAGCAGGTTTGGTCCTTATCCAGATGTCCCTGCGGATAAACGCCGTCCATAATCATTTTCTTTAAATCTTTCACGGCGCGTTCATGTGTTTCGCCGGCAGAGTCCGCCAGCTGGTCCACCATACCAAACGCGGCACCGTCCAGTGCATCCCGATAGCGCCGGAAACGGCGGACCTGACGGCGCTTGCGGATACCGTGCCCCACAGCAAAAAAAGCCGCCGCTGTCATAGAAAACGTAACCGCCCCGGCAACCATGAACTCCGAAAAAGCCACCATGCCCGTAGCCGCGGCCGCCACCATGGCGATATCCGCAATCAAAAGCGGCACACCCATGACCAGACCAGCTATCGCCCATGTCATGCCGGATATTGCACCCGGAATTCGGCTGTTGTGCAGATTGGGCGAAGAATAAGAGGGCCGAATAGGCTGTTGCGGTGGTCTCTGCCCATTTGGCGGACAGTTGTCCGGTGTCCCCTTCGGCGGTGTCGGCGGCGCATACGGGTGCGGCGGACGATGTCCGGCGCTGCCAGGCCCGCCGAAAACTTCATTGATGTCATCGGCAAAACCCTTTACATTATCTTCTACGGTACGTCCGATATTTTCAAAATCAGCCGCACGCATGGCTTCCCGTACTGCGTGGCTGATTTCCTGTCCTATTTTAGAATAATCCTTCTTCCCCATGATACCCTCCGGAAGGCCCTGCTTGTGCGGCATATGCCGCAATGCATAATTTCTTTTATTATAGCGCATAGGCAGAAAAATGACAACTTCACGGGCACACAGTTTTTTGAATCTTTTCTGGAAAGGGTTCACATTTTCTTCACGTAAACTTGACCGAATCTTCGGCTGTGATTAAAATTCTGTACATAAAATTTCAATATACTAGAATTGTTCCAAGAGAACAGGAATAAAAGATTCCAACTGATATACACTGTGCAGACCTTCGGAATGGACGGAATACCGAACCGACAGGTGCACAGACAAACTACAAGCTCCCCAGCGTGGGACTTTTCATAACTTTTTTCCTCTCCCCGCCGTGCCTTTCCGCACGGCAAAGATTACAAGCTCCCCAGTGGGGGACTTTTCATACACTCTTTCATAATTTTCTTCCTTTTTTTAAACTCCTATACCAACAAAGCAGTTGCTGATTGTAAAAAACCGGCAGCTGCTTTTTGTATATCAATTTCATAAAATGCGTGCATTTTCGTCAGATTTATTGTATAATCAATCTATCTCCAGAGTTGGACCATGAAAGGGGTTTTCTTGATGTCACATCATGTTATTTCCATCAGCAGACAATTTGGCAGCGGCGGCCATGAAATCAGCGAAAAGCTTGCCAAAAAACTTGGCCTGCCTTTCTATGACAAAGAGCTCATCACCCGCGCCGCCCAAGAAAGCGGGCTGAGTGTGGACACGCTGAAAGCTTCCGATGAACGCTACGACAGTGCTGTTCCGGAAGATGAGCGTAAAACCTACTTTGGCCTTTCCAACAGTGACACACTGTTCGTTGCACAGGCAAAAATCATTCACCGCATTGCGCACCAGGAAGACTGCATTATCATTGGCCGCTGTTCCGACGTGATTCTGCTGGACGATGATGTCAGTCTGCTGCGGGTATTTATTCATGCTCCGCTGCAGGACCGTATTCAGCGCATTCGCCGCCTGCACAATCTTTCCGCACAGGACGCCCAGCTGATGATTCGCAAAAGCGATCAGGAACGCCGCAGATACTACAGCTGCTACACCGAAAAGGCATGGGGAAACCAGGAAAACTACGATATTTCCTTAAACAGCTCCTACTGGGGAATTAACCGCTGCGTAGATTTGCTGGCACACACGGCATCCCTGCTGTAAAGCATACATTTAATTAAAAAGCATCCGGGCCCTGCGGCAAAAGTGCTGCAGGGCCCGGCCTTTTTTAGTCAAAAGCAATCAATGCAGCCCCCAGTGCGCCGCACAGCTGGTGTTCCGGCAGCACAAGCAGCGGTGCGCCCAGCTTTTCCTCCAGCGCTTTCACTACGCCCCGGTTGGAGGCAACGCCGCCGGTCATCATAAAGCGCGGCTGTGGGTCCACCCGCGCAGCTAGAGCGGCCGCCTTCACCGCCACGGACACGTTTAGCCCATGCACAATGTCGGCGGTCTGTTTGTTCTGCGCAACAAGGGAAACAACCTCGCTCTCTGCAAAAACCGTGCACATACTGCTAATGACAATATTCTCTTTCCAGTGCAGGCCGCAGACGCTCATTTCGTCCATAGAAAGCTCCAGCGCGTGCGCCATCATCTCCAGAAAACGGCCAGTACCTGCGGCACACTTGTCGTTCATCACAAAGCTGCGCACATTTCCGTCTTCATCCAGCCGAATCGCCTTGCTGTCCTGTCCGCCAATATCAATAATTGTACGCACAGATGGGTTCAAAAAATGGGCACCCCGCGCGTGGCAGGTGATTTCCGTCACATCATGCCCGCCCGCACCAATATAGGCACGGCCATAACCGGTCGTGACCACATCCGCCAGCTGTTCGCGAGAAATGCCCGCCCGCAGCAGTGCCTGCTGCAGCGCTGCATCGGCACTGCGGGCCGCGTGTGCACCGGTCGGCACAATAGAGCTGCCTATCATTTTGCGGTGTTCGTCCAGAATAACCACGTTCGTACTGGTAGAACCGCTGTCAATTCCGGCAGCATAGTATCCAGTGGATGTTTTGGCAGTCATCGTCCGCTTTTTCGGCACGACAGCGTGCAGGCTTTCGGCAAACGCCTGCACTCGGGTGCGCAGCTGCTCTTCCGCGCCGTCGGTGCCGTCGGTTGACAGTTTCAAAAGCGGCAGGTGCGTTTGTTTCTGCAAATCAGCGTATTCAAAACCGTAATAATCACAAAACTGAATGGTATGGTACAGAATTCCCTTTACATACGGGTCCTCCAGCAGCTGCCGCCGCGGTGCCGCGTTGGTCATGCGCATACAGGGAATCTGCTGGAGCAATGCACCAGCATACCACAAAAGAAATTGGTCCAAAGTCTGCCCCGCAGGTGGAACCTGCAGGCCGCGGTTTCCCACACAGGTGCGGTCCTCCACCGGCAGCGGCAGCTCCTGCCGAAGCATTTGCAGCAGTGCCGGATTGGATCGCGCTCCCAATAGGGTAAGATGGTCCGTCTGACCGGTCGGTTCCGCCGGAGCAAAGGCTGCCAGACACTTTTGCAGGTCAAACGGCACGCCAAACCATACACTGCAGGCGTCAATCAAGCGGTGCAGCTCGGCCGCATAGCGCTGACGGGCGCAGGGGCCGTCAGCCCGCGGCAAGTCCAACATAAAGACAAAGCTGTCCGGAGCAGCGGCTGAAAGCACGTCCCCTACCCGCCGGAGAGAATCACAGCAGGAAGTAAGCACCAGATTTTTGATACCGTGCTCCCGGCAGGCCTGCAGCAGGGCCCGCGCAAAACTGCACAGGTTGCGGTGGCTGAGACGGTCAGCCTCGGAAAACGCGTGGACGGTCGGGTTCAGCCGTTTCGGTGCTTCCCCAAAGCCCGCAAAAAGTTCAATCGGTGTATATTTACAGGTGTACGCAATCATGCTTTTTCCTCCAGCATCTCCAAAAATGCCTGCATACGAGTGGTCATCTGCCCAGGCGGGCAGTTGGAACGGTCACAGGCATCACCGTCCAGCACCAACGTGGGAAATCCCGCCTTCTCCAGTTCTGCCCGCCCCATTTGGCTGGCACCGCTGGTTTGGCGGCAGCCCCAGTGGCAAAACCAGACAATGCCGTCCGGCTGCAACCGCTTTGCCTGCTGCAAAACAGCGTCAATGCGCCGCTGTGCTGGTCCATTTAAGTGATTTTGTACCAGCCGCCGCGCCATCGTCTGCCATGGGTCATCTGTTTCCGGCAGTTCCGGTACATCAAAGCAAAGGTCCGCCGCAAGGATTTGACAGGATGGGTTAAAGTCCAGCAAGTCTATCATGGCATTGTCCAAATTTGGCAAAGTGTGTACCCACAATAGACGCAGTTCCTTTCCGCGGGACGGCGCTGCTTTTGCTTCCTTCAAAATACCCTGCGCAAACTGCAGCGCCGCCGGTGTTCCCAGCAGCACGTGCAGCGCAAAGACCGCGTACATTTCCGAAGTCATCTCATCCGGCATGGATTTTCGGGCGCGTTCTTCCAGATACTGCTGATAAGTATCCAATGTCTGCCGACCGCGGGCAACACTGGCGCACAGTTTTGCTTCGTCCAGCGGGCGGTGCAGCAGTCGGCTGATACTGCGGGCACAATCCTTCAGCTGTTCCGCTACATAAGTGACGGCCGCCTCATCCTGTGTCTGGGGTATGTCCAAAACCAAATGCGGCACGCCGTAAAACTCAGCCAATCTGCGAAACGTAAGCGTGTTGGCATCGCAGGCAAGCGTTGTGTTAAAAATGAAGCGCGGCTTCGGCAGAATGCCGGTCTGTGCGGTGCCCAGCAAAATTTTATGGTAGGAACAGAATGTTTCCGGAATGCCGGAAGCTTCCGCCGCTTCAATAAAACCGCGTTCCGCGCCCGCACCGGAAATATAGCAGGCCAGTGCCTCCGGAAACATGGGTGCCAGCCCAAACATCTGCAGCAGCTCACACGGCGTGAACAGGCTGACCATTGCGCTCTGCTGCGGGTGGTCAAAAGGCTGTAAAATGGCGTTGTTGCACACATCGGCCAGCGCAAGACGCGCCGGTGTGGTCTTTTTGAAAAGGTGCTTCCCCGCCCAGCCATTCAGCCGATAGGCGGTTGTCAGCAGATTCCGCGCTGTTTTGGGGTGGTCCGGCAGCTGATTGTCCACCATACGGCCGAATTTTTCGACAGCCTGATTCATATATTTCCTGTATCCTTTCTGTTATTCCGATGATTTCCACATAAAAATGCAGTATATGCTTCCAGCAGAAGCTGCATATTCTGCACACTGGCCGCTACATTGCCGGGTATCTCCAGCGAATGGTTTGCACCAGGGAACAGGTACATCTGTACGCTCGCTGTATGCTGCATTTTTTGCTGTATTTCCGTGGTTACCCATGAATCCGCCGTACCGGAAGCGGCAAAACAGGGATGTGCCTGCATATAGGGCAGTGTTGCTTCCAACGGCGTCAGGAAAAATTGATGAACCTTTTTCCCGGTCAGCCGGCGTTCCAGTCCGCCGGCCACCACTGTGCCGAAACTTTTGCTGAAAAAGAAAAGTTCCCGGTATGGCTGACGGCGGAAAACAGCCCGCAGCGCTTCACCCGCCGCATGAAGTGCCTGTGAAAGGCAGTGCTGAATTTCCTGTGTCATATTCCGGCAGTTCCGGTCCAGCACAACCTGATAAGTCAGCGGCAAAACGTCACAGCCGGCCTGCTCCGCTGCCCGACGGGCGTAGTAAAGCAGCGGCTGGTCACAGCTGTATCCAGTGCCTGGAAAAAAGACAGCAAGCTGCTTTTCCATACGTTCCGGCTGCTGCCGCGGCAGCAAAACGGACTGTCGGCTTTCAAAACGCCATACCGTTCCAAAGGCAGAACCAAATGCCTTCTTTTCCTCCGGCTTCTCCATACGGCATACCCCTCTCTGCAATATTTGCTGCCGTTATTATAGCACAAATCTTCCGAAAGAAAAAACAAAGGAACGCTTTCCCCTGTTTTCCACAAAAGATGCTGCGGTTTTTAGCCGCCGCAGGGCTTGCAGGAGGCCGCCATTTATGGCATAGTATATATGTACAGGTTTCCCGCAAAATTTCAGTGCTTTAGAGGACAAGAAGGAAAAGAGGAAATGCTTATATGAGCAGAAAAGACGTACCGCTTTGCTTTCATGAAGATGGAACATTCCGCATTATGCAGATTGCCGATATACAGGAAAGTCCTATGGTATGTGAGGATACATTGGAATTTTTGGACACTGCGCTGGACCGGGAAAATCCGGATCTCATTGTCCTGACCGGCGACCAGCTGAAAGGCTACAGTGTCTATTTTCATATGCCGGGCAGCGAAGGAAAAGCCGCTGCCACCCTGCATAAAGTGATGGAACCCATTATAAAGCACCACATTCCGTTTTTGGTTACATTCGGCAATCACGACACGGAAGCCGGCCTTTCCAAGCAGCAGCAAATGTACTATTATTTACAGTATCCGGAATGTATCAATCCAATAGAAAACCCGGAGGACTGCGGCACCAGCTGCGTAACCATCTCCGGACAAAATGGCAGGCCTGCCTTTGCCGTATACTTGATTGACAGCAACGCGAACCGTTTTGCCCCCGTGCTGCCAAAGCAGCTGGACTGGTACCGGGAAAAACGAGACCGCCTTGCCTTAAAAAACGGGGGAAACTGCCTTCCCTCTTTGGTGTTTCAGCATATTCCAGTACCGGAATTTTATGAATTTCTGCAGGAAGTACCAAAAGGCACGCCGCATGCCATTCAGGCATTCGGCAGCCGCCGCGGCCACCGCTATATTCTGGACCAGAGCAAAGTGTACAGCGGTGAACTGGGAGAACCGCCCTGTGTGCCGGAATTTAACTCTGGAGAACTGAACGCCCTGACAGAAAAGGGAGATGTTTTGGGACTGTTCGTGGGACATGACCACCGCAATTCCTTCTGGGGTGCTCTGCACGGCATAGATGCCGGCTATACCCCCTGCTGTGGCTTTAACACATACGGTCCGGGGGCCAACCATGCCGTGCGTATGTTTACACTGCACGAAGCAAACCCACGCCATTATGAAACAAAGCTGGTATCCTACCTTGACCTATTCGGCCATGGTCCTTCCCACCCGGCGCGGGACCTATTTCTGGACAAGACACCGGCTACCCCCGAGCAAATGCTTTCTATCCTCATTAAAACAGCGGCTGTTACCGGTGTCGCCGCCTGTATTCTCCGCCGAAAGCATCGCAACTAAATAAACACATAACAAAGAAAGAGCAGACTGCTGCTGCGCATTGTGGCAGCAGTCTGCCCTTTTTATTGCTGTTATTTTCCTTGTTCGTCCGGTCCGGTTTTGTTGGTATCATTAGCTTCTTGCTCCGCTTTACCCTCCGCTTTTCGCTTTCGGCAAACAGCGCGCACCACCAAGACGACTGCCGTGGCGGCGCAGGCAATGAGCAATGTCACCAAAACACCCGTCTGAAAGCCGCTGAAGCCGTCAGAGTGCCGGGCCTGCAGCCCGCCTGTCTGCTGGGCACCGGGCTTCTGCGAAATGCCGGAAGGCGCATATGCCTCCGTATCAGACGCCGCAGAAGAGGATGAACGTTTTGTTTTCTTGGAAACTTTGGACGAAGAGGCGGACGTCTTCTTTTTATGCGTTGTTTGTTTGGAAGCAGAAGAAGTCCGCTTTTCCTTTTTGGAAGATACAGCTGATGGTGCCCGCTCCGTTTTTCTTTTCTTTGTCTGTGCTCCCACCGTTCCGGCCGAAGAAGCATCATGTGACCGGTGCACCAAAATGGTGTAAACGGTTTTAGTATGGCTGCCCGCCGTTTGCGCAGTCACCTGTATAACAGTGTCGGAACCGGCCGCTTTCAGGGAATGCCGGTCAGCGCTGACCGCTGTGCCGGCCGACTGCTGGGTACGCAGCCACAGGTCCGTACAGCTCTGCGGCACCGTTACCTGATAAAAGGTGATGTCCGGTTGAAAAGTCGGCCGCAGCTGCCCTAATGTATGGTCTTCCAGCTCCAGCGCTGACAAATGCGGCTGCTGTATAACGGAAGCAGAAGAAGGCAGACTGGAACTGGCAGACGATATGTTTGATGACACGGCGGACGACGCCGAACTTTCCGCACTTGTCACAGAAACAGATGTTTCCGTCTGTGCGCATGGCGGCAGGGACTTGCCCGCAAAGTCACAGATTTCGTCCGTGGACAGCCGAAATGAATAGCGGCCGGCAGATGTACCCTGCCGCACCCGAAATGTATAGGTGATTACATTTCCGGCAAGCTGGGGCGCTGCACTCTGCTGTGTATTGCAGGTATAGACCGTTACCAGAGGATTGGACTGCCATACATAAATATCTGCTCCGTAGGTCTGCGGTGCACCTTCCTTGGAACAGTACTCAAACGCATCAGAATCATACTGCAGAAGTGCCCGAAAAGCACCCGGTGCCGTGCGTCCGGGAGAAGCAGATAACTGTACCTGCACTTTATCGCCTGAACGGCACCATGCAGAACTGGTCTGTAGCTGGAAAGACGGGCCGTCCCCACTGCGCAGATTGGCATAAACCGAAATACAGCATACCACTGCTGCGGCTGTCGCAGCCAATAGAACCCATTTCCATCGTCCATGCTTTTTCCGTTTCATAGAGCATTGCTCCCCCAAAAGGACGCAGACACATCCTGTTGTCTGCGGCCTTTTATTTTATCATTTTCATGTGGCAGCGGGAATACGCGCAGTTTCACGCTGCAGACGATCACGCAAAGCTACTAAACGAAAACGATTATAGCGCTGAATGACCGCACACGGACCGTTCCCCATAAAAATCAAAATTGAAAAAGTAATTCCCACTATCGATTGATTCATCAGCAAAACGACAAACACACACCCAAGGTTCCATGTATGTGTCCACTCACCCCGGCAGGTCTCCACAATAAAGGTGCCTAAATATTCCGGAGAAAGATTGGTCAGGTGCCGTTTGGAAAAGCCACCCTGGCTGATAAACTGTGGAACACGGTCCTTCCAGTCGTTAATATGCAGGTGGTCCCGATACCAGCGGCCTCCCTTTTCCCACTTCCATGGTTGGAACTGTGCGGAGGTCGGCTGAAAATAGGAATTTGGCAAATGTGTAGACATTAACAAAGTAGTCCCGTGCCAAACTGCTATTACCAGCACATTGGTCACCAGCATAGTTAAATAATTCATTGACTGAAGCATCTGTTTCTCCCTCCTTCCGCTATAATCCACTATTAAAAGACATGGTCCTCTTAATAAATAATATTATAATACGCCTTTTTCTCCTTGTAAATGGGAACCCCTAAATTTTCAGGTATCGAAAATCTGCCATATCGTTCAGAAAAAGGTTTCTATACCCTTTTATATTATGAAGAAGAAGCGAAAGTGGCAGGCTGTTTTGAAAAAATTTTTAAAGATTCGCCTAAAACAGCGAATTTGCACATCCGTTTTTCAGGAATAGCAGAGAAGTGTTTTTCTCACTTCTTCGGCAGCGGCGGCAGGCAGCTCTGCAAAACCGTGGCATACCACATATTAGCAGGCTGTCCTGCCTGTGGCAGCAGCCAAACAGAGGAGGATTTTTATGAAAAATGGCATTGATGTCAGTTCTCACAATGGCACCGTTGACTGGGCAAAGGCAAAGGCTGCTGGCATTCAGTTTGCCATGCTGCGTGCGGGCTACGGCAGTGACCGCACAGACCAGGACGACACCCAATTTGCACGCAATGTCGTCGAATGTGACCGGCTGGGTATCCCGTGGGGTGCATACCTGTACAGCTATGCACTGACGTTCAGCAGTGCGGAAAGCGAGCTGGCACACCTATTGCGGTTGCTGCATGACAAGAAACCGCTGTACCCCGTTATTCTCGATATGGAAGACGCAGACGGTTACCGGAAACGGCACGGCATGCCCAGCCGCCGCATGCTGACGGATATTACAAAAAACGTATGCAGCGGCCTCCGGCAGAAGAACTATCTGCCGGGTTATTATGTCAATGAGGACTGGTACGAAACAAGGATTTACCCAAATGAATTGGAAAATTACGTTTTCTGGTATGCACGACCAGGTGTCAATAAGCCGGACAAGCCCTGCGGCATTTGGCAAAACAATTTTCCGGAAACCGGCGGCAGCTGCCCCGGCGCCAACATCGGCACATGCGGCTGCGATACGGACGTGGCCTACATAGATTATCCGCAGCTAGTACGTCGTAAGGGTCTAAATGGCTGGACAAAAAGCGCTGATACCGCGGCTGCTCTGACCCAGACCACCGGCAACTCTTTGGTGCGGCAAGCGCAGGCATGGTACAATGCCCGCGGTGCTGGCCTAACGGTGGACGGCGTTTACGGTCCGGCAACCCGTAGAGCACTGATTATGAGTGTTCAGCGCGGCTGTAATCAAGCCTATGGCGCGGGACTTACCGTGGATGGCATTTGGGGACCAAAAACAGCGGCAGCTGTCCATACCCTGCGGCACGGCAGCAACAACGAAAGCGTCTTGTCCCTGCAGGCCGCCCTACTGGCACACGGACGGAACTGCCAAGATATTGACGGCATTTTTGGAGAACACACAGAGTTCGCCATCCGCAGCTTTCAGCGCAGCGCGGGCCTATCTGCTGATGGGCTAGCTGGCAAAAACACCTTCGCAGCACTGTGCAGGTGATAGGAAATGCTTCCAACGGATGTAATTGTCGCACTGATTGCCTTTGCTGGAACCGCTGTGGGCAGCTGTGCAGGCATTCAAAAAGCAAATCAAATGGTAAATTTCCGCTTAAAAAAACTGGAAAACGAAGTGGAACAGCATAATCTTTTGGTCGAGCGGGTTGCAAAAGTGGAAGATTCCACAAAATCTGCCCATCACCGTATTGATGAAGTCCATGAAGAACTGGAGATGATAAAAAATGAAACTTAACTGGAAAGTCCGTATCCGCAACAAAGCGTTTTGGATTACTATCATTCCCGCTCTGCTGCTTTTGGTGCAGACAGCATCCGCTCTGTTTGGCGTACATCTGGATTTGGGAACACTGGACACACAGCTGCTGGCAGTTATTGACGCTTTGTTTGCAGTGCTGGCCGTTTTGGGTGTCGTCAATGACCCGACAACCGGCGGCTTGTGCGACAGCTGCTCCAAAACCGAAACAGACGAAGCACATCTTTCCAAATGAGCCAGAATGCCCTGCGGCGGTTCTTTATAGACTGCTGCGGGGCATTTTTTAACTATTTTTAGAAATTTCCCTGCAATAATAAAATTAAAATAAAATAAAAATTTACAAGGTAGTCAAAATGCAAAAATCCTCGAAACGCAGTAATGGCGCGGGTCCCTGACTGGGCCCGCGCCATACTGTAAGAGAGAGAAGAAAATTCTCGAACTCGCGAAGTTGTATGCTGCTGGGCAAGACGAAAATTAATTGCTGATATCAAGTTCTTACGTGATTCAATGTCTAGCTTGGAAATCAGATTTTTTAGTTCGGCATCAATGTTTTCATTCATTTTTATCTCCAATCTCCGCACGCCGTTCACGAAATTCCTATATATATGATAGAACGCTTGTTCTTGAAAATCAAGAGCTTGTCGAAAAAATGTTCTTTTATTTTGAGCAGTGTCCCAATATTGGGACTTTGCTCAAAAAATAGTTGACTTTGTCGAAAAGTAGTATTGACAGAATACCGCTGGAAGATTATAGTTAAAATATCTACAATGTATCAGGAGGAAAAAATTATGAAAAAAATGGTGTTCTTGCAATACTTGCAGCGGTAGCTTTGCTTATTCCTGTTGCTGGTTGCTCAGAATCAACAACTACCAGCGCTTCCGCCAAATCCACAGCAGCGTCCAGCTCCGCGGCAAGTAAAGCAGTAAGTAAGACAGCAAATTCAAGTAAAACCGGCCCAGTAAGCGGTACTGTTGGAAGTTATGATGTTTCAATTGAATCTGTTAAAATTGGAAAAGACTATGACGGTAAAAAAGTTGCATCTGTAAAGATGAAGTGGACTAACAACAGTAAAAAAGCTGATTCTGCCATAAGTTCACTGATGATAACTGTCTATCAGGATGGAGTTCAGCTTGAAAATGCTACTTTGGATGGTGATCCATTAGCAGACAATGAAAGCAAAAGTATTCAGCCAGGGAAATCACTGGAATTTAGCGGTGCTTTTGCCTTGACGGGCAAAGAAAATAAAATTCAAGTTGATGTATCTGATATTGCTTCATTAGGAAATAACAAAATTTCAACTACATTGAATTTAAAATAATCAAATTTTGGAGGAAAACAAAAAGTGAAAACGTCAAAACTTGTAATTGGCATTGTATCTATTGTTTTATCATTAGTAATGCTGTTTCAGTCATGCGCTGCTAATGTTGGTTCTGCGTTGAATGGAGGAACCGACACAAGTGGCAGTGTTGGAACGCTTGTGGCGATTCTAATGATCGTCGCTGGTATCGTTGGTATTGCGGCTCGCAGCTCTAAAGGCGGTGCAATTGCAGCAACTATCATTTATGCAATCGCTGGTTTGTCCGCAATCGGGGCGTCCACTGGAATGTACAAGGACTTGCTTGTTTGGGGAATACTTAGCCTGATTTTCGCTGTTGTATTTTTGATTTCTATTTTCAAACAGGACTACAGCAAACCTAGCACACCATCCAATCCAACTACTCCACCTACTCCGCAAACATGATAATTCCAAATTTTCCCGACCTTAACTGGCCGGGAATTTTTTAAATTAATTTAGTTATACATATTGACATTATACGTATAATAGCATATAATAGTAGTAGCAAAAGGGGAATTGGAAATGACATTCAAAGAAATCGAAAAAATTATTCTTAATGATGGGTGGACCTACAAAAGTACTTCCGGTTCTCATAATCAATACATTCACCCATCAAAGCCCGGAAAAGTTACCATCCCAAAGCATAAGGGCGACATTCCAAAGGGAACACTAAATTCAATATTAAAACAAGCGGGGCTGAAATAAGCCTTACTTGTCATGTGCTAAGGAGGTATTTTATATGTTATCAAACTATCCAGCATGTTTTTATCCTGAAGAAAACGGACAATATTCTGTTATATTTCCAGACCTTAACCACCTTTCAACTTGTGGCGACACACTTAATGAAGCTTTTGATAATGCTGTTGATTGCCTTGCTGGATATCTATATTCCTGCAAAAAAGATAAAGAAGAGATTCCACAACCTACTGAACTCAAAAAAGTTGATGTACGATCTGAATATTCTGACTGTCCGGACGGCGCGTTTGTAAATATGGTAATGGTGGACGTGGACAGCTATGCGCGCGCTCACTTTGAAAAGTCTGTTAAAAAGACTTTATCCATCCCGTCGTGGCTCAATGAAGCCGCTATGCAAGCAGGTATTAATTTTTCCCAAACCCTTCAAAGTGCTTTAAAAGCACAATTAAAAATTGCAAAATAATTTTTTGCCCTGTGCTTTGGCAGGGCAATCTTTTTAGGAGGACAGCATGGCGAAATTAACAAAGCGCGCAGACGGACGGTATCAGCGTAAAATCACTTTATCAGATGGCACGAAAAAAATCGTGTACGGTAAATCAATTGCGGCGTTAAAGGCCGCTGAGGATGCACTGCGCGACGCTGACCGCCAAGGGCTGACTGTCAGTGACCATACACTGGTCGGCGAATGGGCTAAGCAGTGGCTCAAAATCTATAAGTCTGGTCTCAGGCAGGGAACCTATGAAATGTACCGGCGTGTGTATAACAATAACATTATGGATTTTATTGGCGGAATGGAAGTCAAAAGTGTCAAACAAATTCACATTAAAAAAATTCTATCCGCCGTGGCTGATAAGTCAGAATCTTGGCAGAGCAAGGTACTTCTGACACTGCGACAAATGTTCCAGACTGCCCGCCAAAACCATTTGATTATTGACGACCCAACGGACGGTATTAAAATAACCAAACACAGTGCACATAAAAACGAAGCTGAAAAAGCACTAACGCAGGAACAGCAAGACGAATTATTTACCGCTTTTGATATTGGGACACAAGTGTACACATTTTGTGCCCTCGGAAATTACGCGGGCCTGCGGCGTGAAGAAATTTATGGACTACAATGGGGCGATATTATGGACGGCCAGCTAACGGTCAACAGATCTGTCACCTTTTTAAAAGATGGAAGTCCAGACCCTGACCAATCTTTGAAGAGTAAGGCATCTCACCGTGTCGTTCCAATCGTTGATGATTTGCAAGATGCGCTGGATGCAGCACCGCGAACCGGTTTATACATCCTCACAGCGCCCAATGGCGGCTCATACACCCGAAAAGAGGATAATCATCTATGTTATGTGCTTCGCTGCCTTCCACATCGTACTACACCGCACATGCTTAGGCACACATATGCGACAAGTCTGTATCATGCAGGTGTTGACGTGCGTACAGCGCAGTATTTGCTTGGCCACGAATCTATCAGCGTAACAGCAGACATCTATACTCACATCGGCGCCGCTGACTCAATCGGCACCGCCGATGCACTAAATGACTACTTCAAAAAATCAAAAGGTAGTCAAAAGGTAGTCAATCCTCAAAAATAGGTGATATTAAAAAGCTTAAAAAGTCCATAAAATGCAGGAAAGGCGCGGGTTCCGAAGAACTCGCGCCTTTCCTGTTAAGAGAGAGGAGAAATCTTTTATGAAAACAAACTGAAAGTTCCCCGGACACCCCGCAGCCGGCATACTGCGGGTCGGCTTTGTGCCCTTCGAACAAGATTCAGTATACCGGCAGGTTGTGACTGATACTTGAATGAGTTGTGAATGGTTTGTAACACTTTTTTGCATAAATTAAAAACAGCCTGTCAGCTTGCATCCCACGATAAAGTCTTTTATACTAAATGAGTTGATTTTTAGACTGGAGGCAAAGAAAATGGAGAAAAAAGCAGTGGCTGCCGTAGCAGCCATTCGGGAAAAAACGGACCTGATTCCAAAGGTCGGCATTGTGCTCGGTTCCGGACTGGGCGGCCTCGCCGACCAGATAGAGCAGCCATGCGTCCTGCCATACCGGGACCTGCCGGGATTTGTGCCTTCCACCGCGCCGGGCCATGCTGGTCAGCTTTTGCTGGGGCATATTGGTACCGTCCCCGTTGTATGTATGCAGGGCCGCCTGCACTACTACGAGGGTTACCGCATGGAAGACATCATCTTTCCAGTACGTGTGATGAAAGCGCTGGGGGTACAGGTGCTGATTCTGACCAACGCCGCTGGCGGGGTGAATCTGTCGTACCGTCCCGGTGACCTCATGCTCTTGACGGACCACATCAACCTTCTGGGGACGAACCCGCTGATTGGACCGAATGACGAGGAAACCGGCCCACGCTTTCCGGATCTGAGCCATGTGTACACGCCGGCCCTGCGAAAGCTGGCATTGCAGGCCGCCGATGAATGCGGCATTTCCCTTCAACAGGGTGTTTATTTGGCGGCAACAGGCCCAAGCTACGAAACGCCCGCTGAAATTCGTATGTTCCGTACGCTGGGTGCAGATGCCGTTGGAATGTCCACAGTACCGGAAGCGATTGCCGCCGCCCACTGCGGGCTGCAGGTACTCGGTTTCTCCCTGATTACCAACATGGGCGCCGGCATACTGGACCAGCCGCTGAGCAGTGAGGAGGTTATCCGCACCGCCGACGCACGCGGTCATGACCTACAGCGTCTTATCAGTGCCATTCTGCCAAAACTCTGACTGCATTAAAAAAGGGCACCGTCGTTCAGCTTTCCTGAACAGCGGTGCCCTTTGAATATCTGTAAAGATTACTTTTTGACGTGCTGAATGAAGTTCCACGAATCGCGGCACATATCATCCAGCGTATACTTTGCTTCCCAGTCAAGCTCCCGCTTTGCCTTGGAAGCGTCCGCGTAGCAGGTAGCAATATCGCCGGCACGGCGCGGTGCAATCTGATAGTTTACTTTTTTGCCGGAAGCTCTTTCAAAGGCATGGACAACTTCCAGCACGCTGCTGCCATGGCCGGTGCCAAGATTGTAAATTTCACAGCCAGAAACAGAGTCCAGCTTCTTCAGCGCACAGATATGGCCGCGGGCCAAATCGCACACATGAATATAATCACGCACGCCGGTCCCATCCGGTGTGTCATAGTCGTCACCATACACAGACAGGCACGGAAGGACACCCGCCGCCACCTGTGCGATATACGGCATCAGATTGTTTGGAATTCCGTTTGGATTTTCACCAATCAGACCGGAGGGATGCGCACCGATTGGGTTAAAATAGCGCAGCAGCGCTACTTTCATTTCTTTGTCTGCCACACAGATGTCCTGCAAAATCTGCTCGGTCATCACTTTTGTGGTCCCATAAGGATTGGTCGTGCCGCCAATCGGCATATCTTCCTTGAAAGGTACCGTGTTCTTACTGCCGTACACAGTAGCGGAGGAACTAAAAACCAGCTTCTTTACGCTGTACTTGTGCATCAGCTGCAGCAGGTTCAGCGTGCCTGTCAAGTTATTGGTGTAATACTCCAGCGGCTTCTGCACGCTCTCCCCCACTGCCTTTAAAGCGGCGAAATGGATAACGGCATCAATTTTATTTTCTGTAAATACTTTTTCAAAAGCATCTTTATCCAGCATATCGCACTGATAAAACGGAAACTGCTTCCCGGTAATCGTACTGATTGCTTTGACCGCATCCATGCTGGAATTTGCGAAGTTATCCATCACAACAATCGAAAAGCCGTTTTCCAGCAGCTCTACACAAGTATGACTGCCGATGAATCCAGCACCGCCGGTGACTAAAATTGTCTGCATGGTGGTTCCATCCTTTCTGCCGGAAAAACCGGCCGCACCGCAAGGGGTGCCCTTTTTTCTGTACATCATACACCGCAAAATGCAGCTGGTCAAGCATTCACCGGTCCTGCCGGGGGTGATTGGTCAGATATTTCCGATAGGCATTACGCAGCTCTTCACTGTTTTTTCCGGGCAGTAATCTTTCGGCCTCTGCGGGCGATTCTGCCGGTTGCCCGCTTTATCTTATTACTGTACCTGTTTACAGCATTTGTGTTCCGCCTGCCGGCCTCACACGCAGCACACGGCAGGAGCCTTCTCCCAGCCATGCATCCATCGCTGTCACAAAACTTTCAATATACTTCTGCGGCACAAATGCCTGTACTGTGCCGGCAAAGCCGCCGCCGTGCACCCGCCAAGCAAGGGCGTCCTTTTCCGGAAGGTGCGAAGCAAAGTGGTCAATCAGCCCCAGTGTGACGGACACTGCCTGCTTGTCCCAGCTGGAAGCGCTGTAGATGTTTTGCAGGTACATGAAAGAGGAATTACCGGATTCCCGAATCAGGCGCTTAAACTTCTCAAAATAGCCGCGCCGCAGAGCCGACGCTTCCGCTTGCGCGCGACGGTCGTCCGCGTAAAAATGCATAGCACGCAGTACCGGTCGGTCCCCCACTGCTTCCCGCACCTGCGGGATATTTTGGTAAAACAGCGGTTCCGGTACTTCGCGCAAAACGTCCTTGTCAAAATAAGCGGCCACCTGATGCATTTCCGCAGGAATAGCGGCATAGTCCGGTGTCAAGTCCGCGTGGCTTGCGTGTGTGTCAATAATGCACAGCACATAGCCATAGGAATTGAGGTCGAAGACAACCTGTTTGGCCTTTGGCTTTTTGATGTCGCCGAAGTCCATGCTGACAAAGCCGCCGATACTGCTGGCTGCCTGGTCCATCAAGCCGCTCGGCTTTCCAAAATAAACATTCTCCGCGTACTGTCCTGCCTGCGCAATCTGCATCATGCTCTCTTTGCCGTCACAGAACAGGGCATTGAGGATCGTGCCAATCAGGACCTCAAAAGCGGCACTGCTGGAAAGGCCGCTGCCGCTTTTGACCTGTGAAGTTGTATAAGCGTCGAATCCGTTGATGGGATAGCCCATCCGCACAAAGCGTGCCGCCACACCGCGAATCAGTGCACGGCTGGTGTCCTTTTCCTCTTCCCTTACCGCAAGGTCTGTTAAATCGATGACATCTTCCGGATATCCCTGCGACTTTACACGGATAAGGCTGCTGCTGCTGCGGGCCGCTACAGCAATCGTGTCTAAATTGACCGCGGCTGCCAGCACATGGCCGTGCTGGTGGTCCGTGTGGTTGCCGCCGATTTCTGTACGGCCCGGCGCACTGAAAATGGAAATATCCCGGTCCGTACCGTACAACGACGCAAAACAATCCATTGCGTCTGCGTACCGCTGTGCAATGGTCTCACAGTCCTCATCGCCGCAGCCATATACCTGCTTGATTTTCTCATGCAGTCCGCCCAGCATAAATTCTTTTTTCGCTTCCTGCAGTTCCATCATTTTACTCCTCCTGCCGTGAAATCTCTGCAGCCGTACCGAAATACTGCCGTATTTTTCACTGTCTCGTCTTTTTTATCTTAGTCTGCTTTTGGTACAGATGTAAGAATGGAATGTTCCATTTTTATGGACAAATGTTGTACAAATTTTCCCCATTTTCAGTTGTACTACATATCGGTTCGCCTGCTGTGCCGCCTTTTTCGGCCGCTCAAAAACAATTTTCGCCTCATCACGGCTGGAAATAGCCGTACAAATATTGTATAATAATAGAAATGATACAAAAACTACTGGCTGCCTTTCCGCAGTCGGTCCAAAGGACGCTGAAAATGCAGGAACAAACAACTATCCAAAAAAATGCGCTGGCGGTGCTGCCGCCGGCCGTTTTATGTACGCTGCTGTGGGGCAGTGCTTTTCCGTTCATTAAAATCGGCTACCAAGTGTGCCGTGTCGAGGGACCGTTTTCACAGATTTTGTTTGCGGGGTTCCGCTTTGCAATGGCAGGGCTGCTGGTGCTTCTATTCCAATCGGTTCGGCTGAAACAGCTGTGTGTCCCGCCGCATGGCAGCCGTATGGCCGTTTTTCGGTTGGGGCTGGTGATGACTGCCGGACAATATCTCCTGTTTTATTTGGGACTTGCCCATACCACTGGCGTACGCGGCTCCATCATTCAGGGAACCGGCACATTTATGACCGTTATTCTGGCGCACTTTTTTCTGCGCGGGGCTGACCGGCTGACCGCTGGGCGCATTCTTGGCTGCCTAGTCGGTTTTGCCGGCGTCGTGCTGGTAAACATCGGTGGAACCGGCGGTGCCTTTACTTTTCAGGGTGAAGGGCTGATGTTCCTCGCCGCGGCAATGTTTTCCGTCGGTACCCTGATGAGCAAACGTTTAACAGACCGTGTGGAACCTTTCTGCACAACAGGCTGGCAGCTGTTTTTCGGCGGCGTAGTGCTGGTTGCAGTTGGTCTGCTGGGCGGCGGACGCTTTACCCTTTTGGGCGCCACTGCATGGGGCGTCCTCCTGTATCTGGCGGCACTGTCCAGTGTGGCTTTCACCATATGGACCATGCTGCTGCAAAAATTCCCCGCCGGGCAGGTTGCCATCTATTCTTTTTTGACACCGGTATTCGGTGTACTGCTTTCCGCCCTGCTACTGCATGAATCCCTTGCGGGCGGCCGCACTGTCGCCGCACTGGCACTAGTCAGCGCAGGCATTCTGCTGGTAAATATAACAGTTCCAATCGGCCATAAAAAGCACCTGCACCCGTAAACCGTTTCTATTTTATCTTTTTCTGCATAAAAATACTGTCGAAAAAGCGCCGGAGAAAGGAGGCGTCTGCGGCATGAAGGAAAAACTGTCGCTGCCTTATACGGAACAACCCATATACGTACGGTTGATTCACCGCTACCTTGCCCACGACATCGGGCGCTGTGCCGCAGCGCTTGCCTATTATTTCCTATTTACGCTTTTCCCAACGATGATTTTGTTATCCCTGATTTTGACATGGCTGGACCTCTCCCCTCACTTTATGAGCATTTTAAAGGGCATTGTCCCAAAAAATGTGCTGGACGTTCTGTGGGGATATATGCGGCATGTGCTGTCGGTAAAAAATGATTCCAAACACGTTTCCCTGTTTATTACCAGTATTTTTCTGCTCTTTTATTTTATCATGCGCGCCATGAACTGTGTCCTGCGGTATGTAAGCACCGCCTATGGCTACCGCTCCACCAAATCACCGGTACGGCAGCAACTGAACCTGTTTGTTGCAACGCTATTCATGCTGTTTGGCATTCTGGTCTCTCTGGGCATTATCAACATCGGTCAAAATGTGCTGCGTGTACTGGCGCCGGCGCTGCACATCAGCGCAAACTCTATCAGTATCTGGAATTTGCTGCGTTTTTTCCTGTTGGCGGCTATTCTGTTTCCCATCTTGTTCAGCACCTATTACTTAGTGCCGGACCGCAAATATACCCCGCAGCAGGTGCTGCCAGGCACTCTAATTGCCATGTTTTCCTGGATGATTTTTTCCTTGATTTATGCTTTTTATGTGGAGAACATTGGGAACTATTCGCTGATATATGGCACGCTGGGTGCCGCCATTGTACTGCTGCTGTGGCTGTATTTCAGCGGCTTTGTCTTGATTTTGGGCGCAGAAATCAACGCGGTAATCATGGAAATGAATACAGAAATGAAAAACCGACACATAACCAAATTCTCCGAAAAACGGCGGTATATATGGGTGTGTGGCTGGGACCCGCAGCACAAAGATTCCAAAGAAAATAGCGGAAAAAATCCCGAAAACCGACAGTCCGGAAAATGAAAATCACCTCCCGCAGCGGGCAAGCTACTGCAGGAGGTGATTTTTTTGACAGAAAACAAACCTGATTTCTTCTACCATGACTGCCGCAGCGCTGTTTCGCCGCCGCGGATTCCCACTGACGGCAGTGATTTTCCGCCGCTGCCGACAAACACACCGGACATTCCGTACCAAACCGACAAGCCCACGGAGGACGGAGAGGACAGCAGCGCACAGCGTCGCTGCCGGCCACCCCGATTTTATCCGTGACGCCGCTGCCGCAGGAACAGCTGGACCTGGAAATGGCCGCATACTTTGACAGCCTGCCACCCAGAGTACAGGATTTTCTACTGCGTTCCGATGTGGAGATTTCCACCCCAGGTGAACTGCAAATGGTAGCCGAACATTTGGAAAACACCTTATAGTCAGGCAGCCATGGCCCGCAAATCCTGCCACGCTTCCTGCGCGGTATCCGCCGAAAATGCAAAGTTTCCGTACTGGTCATACACTTCCACATGTCCGCCCACATTTTTGATTTGGTAACTCATCACTGCCATCTCCTTTTTGATTTGTTAGTATCAGTATAGCAGTCTATTTGTACGTTTACCGGTACTCTTTCCGTTGTATTTATGGAAAATACCTGATATACTGAGAAAAAGGAGATAACCTGCCATGGCGAAAACAGAAAAGCAGAAGGAACGCATAATTGAGCTGTACCGCCTGCTACAGCGCGGTACAGATGAAAAGCACCAGCTGACCATGAAAGAAATTCTGCAGGATATGGACGAAAAAGGAATTCCGGCTGAACGCCGCAGTATTTACGATGACCTGCAAAAACTAAATGACTGCGGCATCGAGGTCGAAACTACACGCGGACCGAACGGTGGTTATCGGCTGCTGAACCGCCCGTTTTCCCTGGAAATCTCTGACTTGAAAGTTCTGGCAGATGCGGTCGCTTCTGCAAAATTTTTGACAGCAGGAAAATCCCGCCGGCTGATACAGAAAATTGAATCCATGGCCAGCCGTTATGAGGCAGAACAGCTGCAGCGGCAGGTTTATGTTGTGGGACGGGTACGCTCCGAAAATGAGCAGTCCTACTACAGTGTAGACTGCCTGCATCAGGCGATTGCAGAGGGAAAAAAGGTCAAATTTCAATATTTCCATTACAATGAGAAAAAACAGAAGCAATACAAATACGGCGGTGCTCCCTACACGGTTTCGCCCTATGCGCTCTGTTGGGACAATGAATTTTACTACCTGCTGGCGTGGTACGACCGTACTGATGAAATGCGAAATTTCCGAGTAGACCGCATGGAAAACGTTACCCTTTTGTCTGTTCCGGCAAAGCCTGCGCCAGACTCCTTCCATCCAACTGATTTTACCCGGCAGGCATTTAGTATGTATAATGGGCGGGAAGAAAATGTAACACTGGAGTTTCAAAATATACTGGCGGGAGCAGTGCTGGACCGGTTTGGCATGGAAACCTCGCTGCATCAGGCTGACACACCCGGCTGGTTCCGCATCATTCAAAATGTGCGTATCAGTCCGCCGTTTCTGGGATGGCTGTGTCAGTTTGCCGGGAAAGTACGCGTTATTTCTCCCGAAAGCGTCCAGGAAGACCTTCGCCAGCAGGCAGAGCGGACACTTTCCGCTCTGCCGCCCAAAAAGTAGAACCACTAAGAAGCGGCAGGAACGCCAAATGCTTTCCTGCCGCTTCTTTTATGCACAGCTGTGTTACACAACCTGCCATGGATTCTTTTCGCCTTTTGCATACGCAATGCAGCTTTTAATGGAATTTTCCACCATGTCACTGACTGCCTGGTCCGTATAAAACGCCGTATGCGGCGTGACAATCACATTCGGGAAAGATTTGAGCAGAGCAAGGTCGCGGTTTTTCAGCGGCTGGTCCTGCAGGTCATTGTAGTAAAGTCCCGCTTCGTTTTCAATGACGTCCAGTGCCGCACCGCCGATACTGCCCGCTTCCAGTGCGTCAATCAGTGCATCGGAATCAATGAGGGAACCGCGGCCGGTATTGACCAGAACCGCGTCTTTCTTCATTTTTGCCAGATTTTTTTGATTCATTATGTGGTAGTCGTTTTTGGTCGCCGGCATATGCAGCGTAATGACATCGCTTTCGTGCAGCAGTGTATCCAGCGGCACATACTGTGCGGCTTTCTTTACCTCGTCATTTTCGTACAGGTCAGTGGCAAGAATACGGCAGCCAAAGCCGACAAGACGCCGAATGACTGCCCGCCCGATATGTCCGGTACCGACAACACCGACAGTCAAGTTCGGCAGCTCCCGTCCCTGCACGCCATCTAGGGAGTAGTTCTGCACCAGCGCATGGCGCCAAATGGACTTCATCCGCCGTGTAGACATCAATATCAGCATAACCGCATAGTCCGCAACACTGTTTGGGGAATAAGAAACATTTCCTACATGCATACCCAGTTTTTTAGCATAAGAAACATCAATATGGTCATAGCCGATGGTACGGGTAGAAATATACGCAATACCCGCTGTATGCAGGACATCCAGCAACGGAGCCGTTACCTGTGTAGTAATAATGCTGATGGCTTGACAGCCACGTGCCATTGATACTGTCTTTTCGTTTAATGGTTCCTCCGTTCTCCGCAGGGAAACGCCATATTCTTTCTCGAACTTATCCATAGCCTGTATCTCATCCGGACGGCAGGAATACACCGCAATTTCCATTTTTGATAATCCCCTTTCTGCTGCAACACCCGCCGGACTTCCGTCGGGAATCCTGTTTCTTATTATTATAGACCTCACGCCGTATAAAAATCAATAAAGATACATAATGCTTGCCGCATACCCGCAATTATGCTATAATTTTTGTTATCACACTTTTTGTACAGACATGAGAAAAAGAGGCAGAGAACAGATGCAGGACACGACTGAAACGCAACCTTCCACCACGCTTTCCAATGAATTTTCACTGCTTTTCTGCGGCGAGCGGGCCTGCCCGCCCGGCCATGCGGCGGGCCCGGCCATACGGGAATACTACCTGATGTACTACTGCCTGTCCGGCCACGGCATTTTTCAAACCAAAAACTGCAGCTTCTCCCCCGGCCCGCAGGATGGATTTCTCATCTTTCCGCAGGAAGTGACTTTCCATGAAGCAGACCTGCAGGACCCATGGCACTACATTTGGGTTGCATTCCGCGGTTCCAACGCGGAGCAGTACTTAACGCGCTGTGGCCTTTCCCGACAGCAGCGTACCTTTCACTGCGGCAAAAGTGCGGCATTGCAGGACTGTGTCACTCAAATGATGCAGCATATGAAGCTTTCTGACTGTAACGAGTTCTTCCTGCAGAGTCTCCTGTACCGGTGGTTCGGCATTCTGGCTTCCGCAGTCGCTTCCCCCAACCACAGCAAAAAAGCATCCGAAAGCATTTACGTCAAAAAAGCCATTGAGTTTTTACAAAAAAACTATCAAAACGATATCACCATTGCCAAAGTGGCGGATTACGTCTGTCTAAACCGCAGCTATCTGACCTCGCTGTTCCGGCGGCAACTGCATACCTCTCCCCGTGAATATCTGGTGAATCTGCGCATTTCCCACGCTGCCGACCTGCTCCGCCACTCTGATTTGCCGGTCAGCCACATTGCCTGTTCCTGTGGCTACCCAGACCCATTGGCGTTTTCCCGTGCCTTCCACCGGCTGAAAGGCATTAGTCCAACCGAATACCGTACTGCCTGCCGTGCAGGAAAAGCAGCCGCACCGCAGCAGAAATAAACTTTCGCATAAAAAAGCAGCAGCCTAAAGATTTGAAACAATTCTTCGGCTGCTGCTTTTCTGTATTGTTTTTTACTCTTCAAAAACGGATGCCACATACGCTTCCACAGCGCTGTTCAGCATTTCTTCTGCGTCATTGAAATTTGTGCGCTTCCACACATCGCTGTCACCCAGCGCGGAAAGGTCCTCCACGGCCGACAGTTTCTTCCCACAGGCGGTTTCAAACGCAGGCAGGTTCTGGAACTGCGTGTTCTTCTGTAAAAAATCATCTGTTAAAAGGTCCGCCAACTTAAAATTATCTTCCATTTTCCCAAGCATACCGGAAAATTCCCGATACCGTTCAAGCACGCTCTTCTTCTTTGATTCCTTTGATTCCTGTGCCATACTGCTCCCTCCTTTGCAGTGGAATGATTACTAAAGTACACAGTATTATGTACAGACGATTATACTCTGCCCTCCGAAAAAAGGCAAGCGAAATTCGTCCATTCACGCTTTATTCTTCTTCTGTAAGAACTTCATCTGCCAGCGGCAGTGTACGCTTTACCAAATGATGCGGGTCCGGGCAGGTATCCCTCAGCAGGTCGGCGTCGTCCTCCAAATCGCCCCATACTGAATAGCGGCCGTCGTCATGCCAGACGATTTCCAGCTTCTGATAGGGCGTGTAGTCCTCCGCGCGAAACCGTGGACGGCTGCCAAAAAACAGCTCCGCCACGCGGAACTTATGTTCCCCACAAAAATAAAGCCGTCTCATTTTTATACCTCCAATTTAGGAAATACTAGATGGACAAATTCATTAGGATGAATACAGAATTGGTCAGCACGCAGGGACAGGCTGCCGCGGCTGAGCGAAACAGCTGGAACTGTTTTGATATCCTGCAGGTCTTTGCGGCACAGGTCCTCTGCCCGTACCCGCACAATGTCCTGTACCTCTTCCCCGGGACGAAACAGCGGGTGTGCATCTCGATGCAGAAACACGTAGCCAAACTCCCGGTCCGGAAACGGTGACGCCGAGCTGACGCAGTTTTCTTTAGTGACGCCCAGCAGCTCTACATCTTCTAAATGCAACAAAAGTCCAAGCTCCTCTTCCGTTTCCCGAAGCACCGCCTGCAGGGGACTTTCCCCTGCACGGATATGGCCGCCCACAGAAATATCGTAATAGTCCGGTGCGTTGTCCTTATTATGTGCACGCTGTTGCAGCCATACCCATGTTTCCTTTTCTCCGGAAGCGGCCGTTAGCTGTGAAACCACCCAGCAGTGGGCCACCGCATGCCACAAACCATTTTTATGGACAAACGCGCGGTCCTTGGAACCAAGCGGCGTAAAGAATGAGTTGTAAACGGTCAAATTTTCCGGCATATTACATTCCTTTATTCGGTAATTATTTTCACTCTCATCTATCATTTCCCGGGAAACAGCAAAGAAAACCGGCTCTTGTATGTAGAGCATTTTACTTTTCGCATCTTTTTTCTGCTCCGATTTTCACTAGCTAAACCGCGTTTCTACCTCTGTGGATTGTTCGTTCTTTTCAGTGATCCACATGAATCTCCACTGCAAAATGTCGGTGACGTGGGCCGTCAAACTCACAGAAATAGACGCCCTGCCATGTGCCTAGCACCAAACGGCTGTCCTGCACCGGTATAGAAACGCTGCAGCCAACAATCGTAGATTTCAGGTGTGCTGCTGAATTTCCCTCCTTGTGGCAAAACTCTGGACGGTCTGGAAAAGTTTTGTCCAACGCAAACAGAAGGTCCTTCACTACATCCGGATCTGCGTTTTCATTGATAGTAATGCCGGCTGTTGTATGTACGCAGTAAACCAGACAGCTGCCGGAACGAACACCACTTTTCTGTATGGCGTCCTGTACATCCGCTGTTATATCGTAGAATCCTTCTTTATCCGTATCTAATTCATAAGAATACAGCAAAGCACGGCCCCCTATCAAATCATTTTTCCTTAGGCAATATTCTTTATTATATGACATTTTCATCCTTTTTGCAAGGGAAGCGAATGTCGGCTGGCCACTTGCTTCCCTCCCACAAACACGCTATACTTGGTTTCATAAGGAAAGGAGATGCCGCCCTATGTGCCTGCCAAAAGATGCCTCCATGCTGCTCAGTGTTATCAACACGCGGCTGCGCGATACATATTCCAGTCTGGACGAACTGTGCAGCAGTCTGTCCATTGACCGAAAAGAATTGGAGCAAAAGCTCTCCGCAATTGATTATGTATATGACGCAGACCACAACCAATTTGTCTAAATTCACACCGCTAAAAAAGGCCGACAGCATAGACAGAGTTTTATTCTACTCTGCTGTATCTGTCAGCCTTTTTATTATCATTTTATTTTGATATGCGCTTAACCTTTCGCAAACAAAACGGATTCCACCAATGTGCAGGCGTCCTCAATACAGCCGTCACAACTGCGCAGCGGAATACCTGACTCTGTGCCTTTCAAGTCTTTGCAAATGGCAGTGGTGTTTTTCTTCAGAAAAGCATTCACTATTTCCCGGGAAAGTGCATAGGTGCCGCCCTTTGTGCGCTGACGCATACCGCCGCTGCTTTTCATGCCGGCAAGCAGCATAGCACCGCTGACTGCACCGCAGGTCTCTTTCATACCGCCCATACCGGCGCCAAATGCTTCAGCCAGACGGAACATCTGGTCCTCTGAAACACCCACCAGGTCACAGTAAGTACAGGCAACAGCCTGACAGCAATTATATCCCGTACGGTGACGTTCCAGTGCCTTAGGAATTCGGCTCTCCATCTTCTTTGTTAACCTCCTCCGAGGACACACCTGAAAGCATAGGGGTTCCCCCATCCTCATTGTCCAATTCCGGTTTTTCCTCTCCGCGCAGAATACGCATGAATTCATCACCGGTAATCGTTTCTTTTTCCAGCAGATACTTAGAAATCTCATGCAGTTTCGGTGTATTGTCCTTTAAAATCTGCAAAGCTTTTGCATGCTGCTTTTTAATGATATTTTGTACTTCCGCATCAATTTTTGTTGCCGTTTCTGGAGAACAGGAAAGCGAAGCGTCTCCACCCAAATACTGATTCTGAACGGTTTCCATGGCTACCATCCCGAAGTCATCACTCATGCCGAAACGTGTAACCATGGCGCGCGCAATTTTTGTTGCTTGTTCAATATCGTTGCTGGCACCGCTGGTGCAGTCGCCGAAAATCAGTTCCTCGGACGCACGGCCGCCGCACAGAGTAGCAATTTTCTCCAGACATTCCTTTTTGCTCATCAGGCACTTTTCGCCTTCGTCCACCTGCATGGTATAACCGAGGGCACCGCTGGTACGCGGGATAATTGTAATTTTTGTGACCGGCGCGCTGCCTTTCTGCATGGCAGCAACCAGCGCATGGCCCGTTTCATGGTAGGCAATGATTTTCTTTTCATTTATTGGAATGACTGCGCCTTTGCGCTGATAACCGGCAATGACCGTTTCAACGCTTTCCTCCAGGTCCTCCTGAATGACCGCTTTGCGCCCACATTTTACGGCGCGCAGGGCCGCTTCGTTAATAATATTGGCCAGTTCAGCGCCGGAAGCGCCGGCGGTTGCGCGGGCAATCGCATTATAATTTACGTCCGGCCCTATTTTAATTTCGCGTGCGTGTACTTTCAGAATGGCCTCACGGCCCTTCAAGTCTGGCAGCTCCACCGGAATGCGGCGGTCAAACCGCCCTGGACGCAGCAGTGCCTTATCCAGGCTGTCCGGCCGGTTCGTTGCCGCCAGAATAACAACACCCTTGCGTCCGTCGAATCCGTCCATTTCTGTAAGCAGCTGGTTCAGTGTCTGTTCCCGTTCATCGTTGGTGGAAATGCTGTTGTCACGCGCCTTGCCAATGGTATCGATTTCATCAATAAAGACAATACAAGGTGCTTTTTCCTGTGCCTGTTTAAACAAGTCACGCACCTTTGCTGCGCCCATACCAACAAACATCTCTACAAATTCCGAACCGGAAATAGAGAAGAATGGCACATGCGCTTCACCGGCGACAGCCTGTGCCAGCAAAGTTTTACCGGTACCGGGAGGGCCCACCAGCAAAGCGCCCTTTGGCAGGGTTGCGCCAATATCCGCATATTTTTTCGGATTGTGCAGGAAGTCTACAATTTCGACCAGTGCTTCCTTCGCCTCATCCTCACCGGCTACATCATCAAAGGTTTTCCCCGTCTGTGCTTCCACATAAATTTTTGCGTTGCTCTTTCCAAATGACATGGAGCCAGCGCCGCCGACCCGTTTCTGCATCATATGCAGGAACAGCCAGCCAGCAAGGACAATCAGCCCAAACGGCAGAACGACTTCAATAAAGACGGCAAGCAGCGGTGATGCTTGCTGAGGAATATCCGCTGTAAACTGAATGGTACCCTTCGCCAGCAAACGCTCTGTCAATTTTTCGTCCGGCATCAGGCCGGTTACATAGGTATTCTCACGGCCGGGGTCCGCTGGCTGTTCCTGCACGGTCTGTGTACTGCCGCCTGCCAATATCGTACGAGAAGATACTGCCGACGATGATGAAGCTGTAATTGTGGGGACTTTTCCCTTGGCGGTAAAAGTGATTCTTTGGTTAGAACGGTCAATATTCACTTTTGCCACCTGGTTGCTGTCAACCATTTTCAGAAACGTCGCATAATCCACTGAAATCGTTTTCGGCTGTGTAATGGTGGGGAATATCACCATATTCAGCAAAACAATCACCAGAATGGCAACAACGTAGAAAATAATTATTTGCTTCTTAGGTGTTTTTTGCTCTTTCATTGCATTTTCCTTTCTGGGAAGCAGGGCTTAACAGCATTTCTGCTCCCCGCACAAAGCGGGGAAAACGGCACCTTTCCTGTGCATTTATCATAATAGCACATTCTTTTGCGGATTGCCATAGATTTGTTTGAAAGGAGCTTCTGTAATTAAACAAAAAAGGCAGGTTCCCACCATTTGTGGAATCCGCCTTTTCTTTGAAACAAAGCCGATACTTATACCACACTGAACAGCATCTCGCCATAGGTGGGATACGGCCAGTACTCTTTCGCTACCAAAGGCTCAATCTGGTCTGCAATTCTGCGTGTTTTCTCCATCTGCATGAACAGCGTATCGCGGGAATAGGAGGCTTGCTCCTGAATATTCCCTTTGCCTTCGCCAGCCACATTCTTTTCCAGTGCACGCGTTTCCGCATAAAGGGAATCGCTCAGTTTGGAAAGTGTCTGGATGGTGTCCTTCTCAAATGTGGAAGAAGCATCGCTGCAGGCAGTGGCCTTTGCGTTGACGGTATTGCTCAGTGCACTGACATAGCGGTTAGCCGCCGGCAAAATGTCCTTATAAATCATATCGACCATGGTTTCCGCCTCGATATGTATCTGCTTTGTGTAGTTCTCCATCTGAATCTCGCAGCGGGAATACACTTCATTCTTTGTCAGCACGCTGTGGTGTTCAAACAAAGCAACATTTTCAGGACGCGTGTAGTACGGCAGTGCTTCCGCAGTAGAGGACAGGTTCAGCAGGCCGCGCTTTTTCGCCTCGGCAATCCATTCATCGGTATAGCCATCGCCGTTAAAGACAATATGCTTATGGTCATGGTATGCTTCACGGATAATGTGATTCAGTTCTTTGTTAAAGTCCTTGGCCTTTTCCAGACGGTCAGCATACTGTTCCAGCACGTCGGCCACAATGGTGTTCAGCATCATGTTCGGGCAGGCAATGGAAACGGTAGAACCGAGCATACGGAATTCAAATTTATTGCCGGTAAAGGCAAACGGAGATGTACGGTTGCGGTCCGTTGTGTCCTTCGGCAGCGGCGGCAGTTCGTCCACACCGATTTCCAGTACTTCTTTATCCTTCTGTGCATAGGGCTTGTTCTGATCGATAGAATCCAGAACGGTGGTTAGCTCATCGCCCAAGAAAATGGAGATAATTGCCGGCGGCGCTTCGTTGGCGCCCAAACGGTGGTCATTGCCTGCGCTGGCAACGGACAGGCGGAGCAGGTCCTGATGCTCATCTACCGCCTGAATGACAGAGACAAGGAACAAAAGGAACTGTGCATTTTCACGCGGCGAATCGCCCGGGTCCAGCAGGTTGCTGCCGCCGTCAGTGGAAAGGGACCAGTTGTTGTGTTTGCCGGAACCGTTGACACCCTCAAAGGGCTTTTCATGCAGCAGGCAGGCCAGGTTGTGGCGGGCGGCCACTTTCTTCATGATTTCCATTGTCAGCTGGTTGTGGTCGGCAGCAACATTGGTATCGGTGTAAATAGGTGCCAATTCGTGCTGAGAAGGAGCTACTTCGTTATGCTCTGTCTTCGCAAGAATACCCAGCTTCCACAATTCGTTGTCCAGGTCATCCATAAAGGCCTTGACACGCGGCTTGAGAACACCAAAGTAGTGGTCCTCCATCTCCTGCCCCTTCGGCGGCTTTGCGCCGAACAAAGTACGGCCAGTGTAAACCAAATCACGGCGCTTGCAGTACATATCACGGTCAATCAGGAAATATTCCTGCTCCGGACCTACATTGGTGTTTACACGCTGTGTTGTGGTATCACCGAACAGGCGCAGGATGCGCAGTGCCTGCTTGTTGATAGCGTTCATGGAACGCAGCAGTGGTGTTTTTTTGTCCAATGCTTCGCCGGTATAAGAACAGAATGCAGTGGGAATGCACAGGGTATTGTCCTTAATAAAAGCATCGCTGGTGGGGTCCCATGCGGTATAGCCGCGTGCCTCAAAGGTAGCGCGCAGACCGCCGGAAGGAAAAGAGCTGGCATCCGGCTCGCCCTTGATAAGCTCTTTGCCGGAAAACTCCATAATGACCTTTTCGCCGTCCACCGGATAGATGAAACTGTCGTGCTTTTCAGCAGTGATGCCTGTCATTGGCTGGAACCAGTGCGTAAAGTGGGTGCAGCCGTTTTCAACTGCCCAGTCCTTCATGGCGTTTGCCACTACGTTGGCCACGTCCGGAACAAGGGGCTGGCCCTCCTTGCGGGTCTTCATCAGCGCCCGAAACGTGTCTTTCGGCAGGCGCTCTTTCATGACCGTTTCATTAAAGACCAGGCTGCCGAACAATTCTGGAACCGTACTCATGCAAATCCCTCCATGCAGTTTTATCTTTCTTAAAACCTGTAAACAGAGAAAAAGCGCTATAGGGAACACGCCCCACAGCGCCTTTACTGTCATTACCGTTATTATATGCCCGCCTTGTGGAAAAGTCAACGGCAGAAATGGGGAAAAAGCGGAAAACGGCCGATTTTTTCCGCCTTTACTTTCTTTATTTCAGAAATGATGCCAAAATCGGCATATTTTTTCTGTCTTTCACTTTATTTTTACAAGTGATGCCATCCACAGCGGTAGCTCTGCTTCTCATTGTATGAAACCACCCGGCTACTCATGCTTTTTCATCCTGTTTTTCGGCTGCCGGCAGAAGATGAAAATGCCGAAGTGCGTTCCAAATGCCGTTGTCCCCTACCGCACTTGTCACATAGTCTGCCGATCGCTTGACAGGTTCTATTGCGTTGCCCATGGCTACACCGATGCTGGCCGCTTTGATTAGTTCCAAATCATTGCCGCTGTCACCAAAAAACATAACGCTGCTAAAGTCCGAGTCATAATAATCCAGCAGCCGCCGCACGCCCTCCGCCTTGGAAAGTGTGCGCGGGATAATATCTGCACCGCGCTTTTTTCCGAAGAGCGGCACCCTCACCTGTGGGAAGCGCTGTTCCAGCAGGCGAGCTTCCGGTTCACTGCCGACCAGTGTCAGTGCACTGACAGGCTGACCAAACACCTGCTCCGCCGGACGAACCTGAATTTTTTCTTTCCGGACACAGGTGTGAACAAAGCTTTCCAGCAGTGACGAATCTGTTGTATAATAGATGCCGTCCTTTACACAGCTGATGCACATTTTTTGCTGACGGCCAAACAGAATGACCGTCTGCAGCAGTGCCTGCGGCAAATAATAGCGGTACAGAATCTTTCCTTCTGCACGGATACGGGCACCGTTCATCTCCACAACAGCGTCCGGATGGACCGTCGTAAGGCCGTAGGTGCTTTCGGGCTGTGCCATGTCGCGCCCTGTCGCAATCACAATTTTCCACTGTGGACGCAGCAGGTCAATCGCTCGCAGCGTACTGTCCGGCACCTCGCCGGTCGCGTGATCCAATAATGTCATATCATAATCAAAGCAAAGCAGCCTGTTCACATTTTCGTCCCTTTCCTGCAGGGCAGCTTGCAGAAATCACAGTTCCTGATAGGCCCCCATAATCTTAGGAATAAACTGTTTTTTACGGCTGACAACGCCAGCCAACACGGTAGTGCCGT
Source organism: Caproicibacterium sp. XB2 (assembly GCF_044880635.1). NCBI lineage: Bacteria > Bacillati > Bacillota > Clostridia > Eubacteriales > Oscillospiraceae > Caproicibacterium > Caproicibacterium sp. XB2. The sequence goes on from NZ_CP173227.1 coordinate 1,266,437, forward strand.
CCTTTTCCGGCTTCACACCGAAGGCGGCTGTCAGCATATCAGCCGCATGGTGTCCGGCACACAAAACGGTGCTGGCCTCTTCCGGCACATCTGTCAGCAGCACGTACAAATCCTCTAAACTCTGCTTTTGCAGGGCTTCCGGCAGATACGGTGTCAAAAGCGCCTGTGCCGCCCGCAGGTTGCTGTCTGTCATGTAGTTACCCTGTGCCACGCCGAAGCGAATATCGCCGCACATAAATACCTTGAAGTCCTGCAGGAACACTTCTTCAGTGGTCTTTCCGTCCAGCTTTTCGCCGGCCTCGAACATCTCTTCTGAGAAGGACTCCACGTCCACACCGGCCGTTTTTGCCAAACGCTCCGCCGCTTTTTTATCCTGCGGTGTGCAGGTCGGACTGCGGAAAACGAGCGTATCCGAAAGAATGGCCGCCAGCAGAATACCCGCTGTCTTCGGCGTAATCTCTACATTTTGTTCGTCATACATCTGCGAAACAATGGTAGCCGTGCAACCGACCGGCTGATTGCGGAAATAGACCGGTCCGCTGGTTTCAATGCTGCCAATGCGGTGGTGGTCAATAATTTCCAGAATCTCCGCTTTGTCGTAGCCTTCTACTGCCTGCATTGCCTCATTATGGTCTACCAAAATAACCCGCGGCTTGCGCAGATTGATAATATTGCGGCGGCTGAGCATGCCGCAGTATTTTCCGTCTTCGTCCAGAATAGGGAAATAGCGGTGACGCACTTTTGCCATTACGCGTGTCACGTCGTCTACCGGCGTGACCAGCGTAAACTTTTTAATATCTTTCGTTGTCATATAATAGGAAATAGGCGCGCACTGGCTAATCAGTTTTGCCGCCGCATATGTATCCATCGGCACACTCATAATGGCAACGTCGTTTTCATCGGCGAGCTTGACAATGGTCTTGCCGACCTTAGCCCCCTGACACACAATAATCAAACTTGCGTGCATTTCAATCGCGCACAGCTGACTTTCGTACCGGTTGGAAAGCAAAACAATATCGCCCGGTTCCATCAAGCTTTCCATCGTTTCGGGGTTGGCTGCACCCAGCAGAATGCGGCCGCGGTCCACGACCGCGTTCTCATTCCCCACCAACATGGTGCCGTCCAGCGTTTCCAAAATATTGTGATAGGTTGTATGGCTTTTCGCCAACACAGTACGGTCGAAAATATCCATATTGGCCGTAGCAATATCCTTAACCGTAATCAGTCCCAGCAGTTCACGGTCCGAGTCAACAATGGGCAGGGTATCAATTTTCTGGTCACGCATAACCTGCCACGCGCGCCGCAGGCTGGTATTGCCGGAAAATCCGGGCACTTCACGGTAATCCACGTCACGGACCTTCGGGTTGATATCCGTCACCATGCGTGGCGGCCGTACGTCGAATTTGTCCAGCACAAAGGCGGTTTCCTGATTCAACTCGCCTGCTCGGCACGCTTCATATACCAGATTGCTGGTTTTATTTTTCAGTTCTGCATAAGCGATTGCTGAACAGATGGAGTCCGTATCCGGATTTTTGTGACCGATGACAACGACCTTATGTGTGGTTTTTGGCATGAATTTTTCCCTCCCAGATGATAGTTACCGGCCAATACCGGTAAAAATTGCTCACACCAATCAGCGCAGAAAACCTTTTGCAGGACAAGCAGAGCAGGCCGCCAAAACCAGCATAATCCCGTCTGGCTATACAAAAAAGCTCTATTAAGGAAGTGGTTTGACCAAAAAGCAATATCCGCACTGTAAAAAGAAAATTTCCGTCTATTTTTTAACTAGATTATGAAAAATCAAATATATTTTCATCGTTCCCCATAGAGGAAATGGTACTCCCATACAAATAGATTGTCAAGGAGAATTCCTGTTGGATTTGCAGGCGTTTTCCCCCTTTTGGGCAGGAATTTGTATGCTGTCCTGCAAAACAGACAAAAAGAAGCTCTCCGGTGCTGCCCGGAGAGCTAAAACGGAGAGATTCAGTTGATGAAAGGATTTATATCAACTATCGGCTCAAAAATTAGCCTTTGTGTGTAATCAATGTAACAGAAACCGGTACGTTTGCTGCAACTTTTTCGCCCTTCAGCAGTTTTTGTGCATTATCGATTGCCGTGGCACCCATCAGGTCCGGCTTCTGCTGTACGGTAGCGGCCATTTTGCCGGACTTGACAGCGCTCTGGCCGTCTGTTGTGGCGTCGAAACCGACAATCACGACATTTTTCTTGGCAGCGGCAACTGCTTCCACAGCACCGAGTGCCATTTCATCGTTCTGCGCGAAAATGCCCTGCACATCACCATGTGCCTGCAGAATGTTTTCGGAAACGTTCAGTGCAGTTGCACGGTCAAACTTTGCGGTCTGGCTGGCAACGATTTGTGCCTTGCCATCTGCGGCCTGGTGGAAGCCTTTGCCACGGTCAATCGTTGCGGAAGCACCGGTTGTGCCTTCCAGCTGGGCAATCTTTGCGTTCTTGCCCACTTTGCTCATCAGGTACTCTGTTGCCATTTTTGCGCCCGAAACGTTGTCGGAAGCAATTTTGCAGTCCACATCGACGCCGTTTACCACACGGTCCACAGAAATGACCTTAATGCCTTTGCTCTTTGCATCTTTTACCGCGTTGGACACTGCATCGGAGTCAACCGGATTGACAATCAGGACACCGATATTTTTGGAAATCAGGTCCTCAATATCGTTGGTCTGCTTTGCCGTATCGTTTCCTGCATCCGCAACCGTTACCTGCACACCCAGCTTTTTGGCTTCTGCTTTGGCGCCGTCGGACAGGGTAACAAAGAACGGGTTGTTCAGTGTGGAAACAGAAAGACCGATTGCCTTGCCTGTGGACTGTTCACCCGTGGCTCCGGCGGCTGCGCCGGAAGATGTCTGCTCCGCGCCGGTCGTACAGGCAGCTGCGGACAGCAGCATTACAGAGGACAGTAATACTGCCATTACTTTCTTTAACTTCATTTTTTACAACTTCCTTCCCAAAAAATGTAAGTGAATATTTTGTAAATCCGCTTTTTTGTTTCAGCGCTTCCGGTCCGAAAGCACCGCCAGCAGGATTACAATGCCTTTAACAACATCCTGATAATAAGAGGAAACATTCATGATATTCAGGCCGTTGTTCAGAACTGCGATAATCAAAACACCAATAAGGGTACCGTAAATCTTGCCGCGGCCGCCCATCATGCTGGTGCCGCCCAGTGCAACTGCCGCGATGGCGTCAGTTTCATATCCCACGCCAATGGTCGGCTGTGCGGAACCCAGCCGGGAGAGGAGAATCAGTCCGGCGGCAGATGCCAGAAAACCGGAAATGGTGTACAGAATGACTTTGGTCTTGTGTGTGTTCACACCGGCCAGCTGGGCCGCTTTTTCATTGCTGCCGGTCGCGTAAACCTTGCGGCCGAAGGTTGTCTTGTTCAGTATGAAGAAGTACAGCGCAAACAGGACCACCATAATCCACACTGGCACTGGAATGGACATCATAGTGCCGCGGCCTACACCGGAAAGCAGCGGGTCGGAGCCGAGGCCGGAAATCGGCATGCCGTTTGAAAAGATGTATGTAAGGCCGCGGTAAACAGTCATGGTAATCAAAGTAGCGATGAACGGCTGCAAACGACCCTTTGTAATCAGAATACCATTGAGCGCACCAAGGACAACACCCAGCAGCAGCACGCACAGCATGGCAATTACCGGTGCCGTGCCCGCGTGGATCATCAGAGCACCGACAACCGTGGTCAATGCCAGAAGTGAACCAACGGAAAGGTCAATGCCGCCCGTCAGAATAACGCCTGTCATACCGAAAGCAATCAGGCCGTTGGTAGATGCCTGTTTGAGCAGTGAAAGGATGTTGTTCATACTGCGGAAATCAGCGCTGATGATACTGAACGCGACGAACAGAACGATGAGAGCAATCATTGCGCCGAGGTTTTGAAGAATGTCGCCGATACGCGGCCGACTGAGCGTTTTTGTATTCATTTTAACTTTCCTCCCGTCGCCAGTGTCATGATATTTTCCTGCGATGCCATTTTTTCGCCGGCAGCAGCTGTTTCCGGTCTGTTGTTCAAGATTCCAGCCATATGTCCCTCATGAATGACCATAACACGGTCGCTCATGCCGAGAATCTCCGAAAGCTCCGAGGAAACCATAATGACAGCGACTCCCTTTTCAGCAAGGGTATTAATGATATTGTAAATTTCCTTTTTGGCACCCACATCTACGCCGCGGGTGGGTTCATCCAAAATAAGAATTTTGGGTTCTGTAAAAATCCATTTGGAAAAAATGACTTTCTGCTGATTGCCGCCGGAAAGGCTGTCACAGCTCTCCTCCGGACCGGAACAGCGAATGGTCAGTTCCTGCACAGCTTTGCGGGCAAGTTCCATATCCTTTTTCTTGTCAATCACGCTGTGGTCGGAAATACGCCCAAGGTTTGTAAGCGACACGTTTTCACGAATGCTTTTTTCCAGCATCAGTCCTTCGGTTTTACGGTCCTCTGTAATGAATCCGATTCCGTAAGAAATAGCCTGCTCCGGCGAATGTACGGAAACCTCTTTGCCTCTTATCAGCAAGGTACCGCCGTCCCGCGGCAGATAACCGAAAATGGACTGCATAATCTCCGTACGGCCCGCGCCAATCAAGCCGGAAACGCCCAGCACCTCTCCGGCTCGGACCGAGAAGGAAACGTTTTGAAACACGCCTTTTTTTGTGAAGTCCTTGACCTCCAGCATGGTGTCGCCAATTTTGCTGTGCCTTGCCGGATACCGCTCGCCGATTTCGCGGCCAATCATCATTTTAATCAAGCTGTCCATATCGGTTTCGCTGACTTTTTTGGTGCCGATGAACTGTCCGTCCCGCAGGACTGTGACGCGGTCACAAATTTCAAAGATTTCTTCCATTCGGTGGGAAATATAAATGGTAGACACGCCTTTTTCTTTTAGTTCACGCAGGACACGGAACAAAACGCGTGTTTCTTCCAGCGTCATAGCTGCAGTCGGTTCGTCCATAATGATGACTTTCGCGTCCACCAGCAGTGCCTTTGCTATTTCAATCATTTGCTGCTGTCCAACGGAGAGTTCGGACATAGTCCGGTCCACCGGTATGCTGACACCCAAGCGGTCCAGCACCTGACGTGCCTTCTTGTCCATCGCCGCCTTATCCAAAATACCGAATTTGCCGTGTATTTCTTTGCCGAGGAACAAATTTTCACGCACAGTCAAGTCCGGTACGGAGTTCAGTTCCTGATAAATAAAAACAATACCGGCTTCCTCTGCCTGTTTTGGGTGCGTGTAATTCACTGGTGTGCCATTCACCAGCACTTCACCGCTGTCCCGCGTATAAACACCGGTCAGGATTTTCATCAGCGTGGACTTGCCGGCGCCGTTTTCGCCCATCAGGGCGTGAATCTCGCCTTCTGCAATATCAATCTCTGCATTTTTCAGGACCTGATTGCCGGAAAAACTTTTGTTGATGCCTGTCATTGTAATATGCACAATATCACCTCAAATCCTTACCGCTGCAGCGCAAGACGGGTATGCTGGACTTCTTCGATGGTTGGTATGGCAACCGCCGCACCCTTACGGGAAACCGCTATGGAGGAAGCCACGGAAGCCAGCCGCAGCGATTCTTCCACTGGACAGCCGCCGGTCACGCACGCCAGGAAAAAGCCCGTGAAGGTGTCCCCCGCTCCTGTGGTATCCACAACAGGGACCTTATAAACACTGTGTTTGACCGCTTTCTGGTGGTCCTGATACAGGGCACCGCCTTTGCCCAATGTCAGAACGATTTTTGCCCGCGGATACTTTTTCAGCAGCGCACCGGTTATCTTTTCCGGTTCCTTTTCGCCGGTAAGACATCCGCCTTCAATTTCATTCAAAATAAAGTAATCGACTTTGTTCAGTGGTGCCTGCAAAACAGCATTATCAATCGGAGAAGGATTCAACGCAATTTTCATTTTTTGTTCAAACGCTTTATCAATGATGTGTGAAACAGCATTGGTTTCGTTCTGCAGCAAAAGGATGTCATCTTGACCAAAATGACTGAAAACAGAGTCAATAAATGCATCCGTCAGTTCCCCGTTCGCGCCATGACTGATAAGGATGCAGTTCTGTCCGGAGGGGTTCACCTGAATCATGGCCATGCCGGTTGCTGTACCGGTGCGGTCAATATAGTCCGTATGTATGCTGTCCTTTTCCAGCAGTTCCACAAGCCGCCCACCGTCCGGACCAATTTTGCCGGCCTGATAGACCTGTGCACCGGCCCTTGCAAGTGCCACGGACTGATTCAGTCCCTTGCCGCCCGGCAGCAGGTCCAAGTGTTTGGCCGCCAGTGTTTCGCCCGGCTGAACGAAATGGTCTACTTGGTAAACATGGTCGATATTCAGGGAACCAAAATTCAGTATTTTTCGCATATTCGACTCATTTCCTCCCTTATGTGCTTTCTTTCGGTGCCGGACCCGTACTGCTGCGGACAACCAGTTCTGGTTTAAAAATCAGGTTGTCTTGTGGCTGGTCCGGATGATCAAGCATCTGAATGAGTTTTTGTACAGCACCCGCGCCAATATCATAGGCCGGCTGTTTCATGGTGGTCAGCGGCACCCGCATAAGCTGTGAAAACTGCAGGTCATCAAAGCCAACAACTGAAAGCTGCCGCGGAATTTGAATGCCCTGTTGGTCTGCCTGCTGAAAGACACCGTACGCCATCATATCGTTGCAGGCAAAAATACCGGTTACATGCTGTTCCAACAGTGCCTTCGCAAGCTGATAGCCTGTAGAGGTATGGTAGTCGCCCACTTTCATCAGCATAGGGTCAAACGTTATACCATACTCCTGCAAAGCACGGATATAGCCAAACAGACGCTTTTGTGAGGAAAGTTCCCCCATTGGGCCGGAAATAAAGCCGATTCTCCGATGCCCAAGTTCCAGCAGGTGCCGAGTAGCCAAATAGCCGCCCAGTTCGTTGTCCACCAACACACTTGGAGCGGCAGAACCGCCCTCAGGTGCTTCCACCGTGCGGTCAACCAGCACAAACGGCTTTTCTACCTGCTGCAAAATCCGAAAGCACTGTGTGTCTTTGCTTACCTGTGAGCTGACCGACATGGTAAACAGAATGCCATCCACGCCGCGGCTGGCCAGCACATTGATGTAATCCGCATCTTTCTGTGGGTTATCGTTAGTGTTGCACAGCATCAGACTGTATCCGCTTTTTTGGCATGCCTCCTCGGCACCTTTGGCAATCTCAGCAAAAAACGTATTGGTAATGTCCGGTATAATCAGCCCCAGCGTCTTTGTTCGCCGAGTAATCAGCCCAACTGCCATTTGATTGGGGTGATAGTTCATCTCTGCCGCAACTTTCAAAACAAGGTCACGCGTTTTCTGTGAGATTCGCTCACACTTATTGTTTAGGACCAGTGAAACTGTAGAGGGCGACAGCCCCGTTTTTCGGGCAATATCCCGAATTGTAACACGCATACCCGTTGTTTCACCTCTGTTCAAAGCAGACAGCCATGCAGACATATCCGACTGTCCAACTTACACAATTTTAAAATACAGCGGAAAATATATTTGGTAATACGTTTGAATTAAGAATACAGCGTACAAGCTGTTTTGTCAACATCTTTTATAAATTTTTCTGTGGAAGTTTGTACTTTTATGCACTATGTAAAACATTGAAGTCGAAAATTTGTTATCTATGCCCTATATTCCTTTGGCTGAAAATGCTGTATAATGGTGTAAATTTATTATTAAAACGTTTTATCTTGTTTGTTGAAAGGAAAGTTTTCATTCTCATGACAAAAAACGGTATTTTAAACCCACAGCTTTGTTCGGCGATTGCTGGTGCCGGACATACTGACTATTTCGTGATTGCTGACCCTGGTCTGCCCATTCCGGAAGGCATAAATGTCATCGACCTGTCGCTGGTGCGCGGCGTTCCCTCTTTTCTGGACACTTTAAAAGCCGTTTCCGGAGAACTGGTTGTGGAATCCTACATACTGGCGGAAGAAATGAAAAATATCAGCCCTCGGCTGCACGACGAAACCTGCTCCGTTTTGCAGGGGCTGCCGCACAAATACGTTCCGCATGAGGAGCTGAAACAGCTGCTGCGCCGCGCAAAAGCGGTTGTTCGCACGGGAGAAACTACTTCTTTTGCCAATGTCATTCTTGTCTGCGGCGTCAATTTCTAAAATACAACACAAAAAATCTCAGCGGATTTTACACAACTGCTGAGATTTTTTATTTCCGTATTTACTTTGAATAGGCATGTGAGGCGGCCATGGGAACCGTATCTATACGCAAATGCAGTGCCTGTTCCGGACAGTTTGTGATAACCGCATCGACCTGCTGCCGAAACAACTCCTCCATCACCGCCGGTTCATCCGCCGTCCATGGGCGCACCGCCAAACCGCGGGTATGGCACTGCGACACCAAAGCCGTATCCCGCAGCAAACTGTCTTTGGGGTGAATGGCATCTGCCACCAGCCGTGCGGCCAGCTTCCAGACGCGTGCAAGCGGCACTTTATAAAGCAACGCTGTTTTGCTCTGTGGGGAACGGCGCTTCAGCTCCCGCAGAAGAAACGGATTAAAAGAGGAATAGAAGACGCGTCCGCTCATACCGGCAGATTCCTCCAGTGCAAGCACTTTTGGGATAACCGCATAGCCGTCGCGGCTGCGTCGATTTTCTTTCAGCTCCACATTCACCAACAAATGGGTAGGCTCCAGCAGACGGTATACTTCCGCCAGTGTCGGAATGCGTACACCACCATATCCCTGCCGCCCCGCGGAAGCGTCCAGTGCGCGCAGCTGTTCCAGCGTCATTCGGTTCACCCTGCCTTGCCCGTTGGTTGTACGGTCCACAGTATCGTCGTGAATGACCACCAAGCGGCCATCGGTGGTCAAGTGTACATCCAGCTCCACGCCGTCCACGTGAAGAGCAGCGGCCTTTTCAAACGCTGGCAAAGTATTCTCCGGTGCCGCAAAGGAAGCACCTCGGTGTGCAAAAATCTGTACTGCCAAATTTGTCCCTCCTTATCCGTTTCATTTTATTATAACACGAATTGGTAAAAAAGACCGCCGCTAAGGGCTGTTGTTACCCTCGGCGGCGGAGTCTTTTATCTATCTGTCATGGCTGAAAAACAGGTTTATTCAATGGTGATTTCGGTCGGCAGCGGCTTTGCCGCTTCTTTCTTCGGCATGGTCAGTGTCAAGACGCCGTTCTCAAAGCGTGCGGAAATTTTATCTGCCTGTACGTCAGAAACATCGAACGAACGGCCCATACTGGTCACACGGCGCTCACGGCGCACATACTGGCCCTCGTTGTTTTTCTGTTCATTTTCTTCTTTGTGCTGTGCGGTCAGTGTCATGCAGTTATCCTTGACGTTGACCTTGATTTCGTCCTTGCGGAAACCAGGCAGTTCCGCTTCCAGAACATACTGGCTACCCTCGTCACGGATATCCGTGCGGCACGGCAGGACGCTGTTTGCGTGGACGCCAAAGAAGTCGTCATCGAAAGGACGGAAGAACTGCTGCTCGAAAGGAATTAAGTCAAACATGATGAAAACCTCCAGTTTTTGCTCTGTCTGCCCGGTCTGGCGGGCGACACAAGTGATTTTGTTTTGTCTTTTGGGTCTTTCCCTTTGACAACTTCTATAATACGCAGAAACTGTGAAGTTTTTTTCTCTATTTTATGAACCGATTGTAAATATTAGCAGTCATCATTTACGAGTGCTAATATTTTGCGACTTTTCTGCGGGTCTGCCGGACCGAATTGAAAAAGGCATAAAACAAGCCGGACATACATTCTGCGGTATGTCCGGTTTGTTTTTAAGTCTTCTTTGTAAAGTCAGTTGATAATGAGGTCCTCTAAGCGGCGCTTCGGGACGTAATGCACGTCGTTTTCATCCCGATAATAATTGGTGTCATCGTTCTTGACTTCGGTAAGAATAATCGTTTCGTCCGGCTTGCCAATGGCAACAACCAGCATAGGAACCAAATTGGGTTTGAGGTCCAGTGCTTTGGCAACTTCTGCGGGGCTGAAGTTGCCAATCATACAGCCGCCCAGTCCCTTTTCCACAGCCACCAGCAGCATAGTCTGCGCAACGATTCCGACATCCCGCTGATACCGCTGCAGAGAACTGTCAACATTTGTATCCTGACAAATGATAATAAATGCCGGCGGGCAGTGACCGGGATGTGGCAGCTGTATGGGCTGCAGTGCGCGTGCCCAGTGCGTCAGCGGCTGAATCTTTGCCGTCTGCTCTGGTGTACAGGCAAGATAATAGCGCAGCGGCTGACGGTTGACACTGGAAGGAGTCAGCCGGGCGCAGTCTACCAGCTGCAGCAGCTCGTCCCGAGAAACACGGCGGCTCTGGTCATAGCCGCGGTAGCTTCTGCTTTTTTCAACCAAATCTCGAATCATGGTGCTTCCTCCTGTCTATTTGGATAGATTATCTTAAATGGATTCTCATGGTATATGTTCGTCCCGACAAATGCGCTGTACGGTAAATTTGCCCTGCAGCAGCGCTGTATGCATACCGGCTGTTGGTCCAAGCCACTGGCCCGTCAGCAGCAGGTGAGAAAGTCCCGGCAGGCGGCCGGTCAGCGGTGCTGGACGTGCCTGTGCAGTTGGAATAAATGCCGTACAGGAGCCGTGAAAATTGTGGAACCGCCGGGCATAGTCTGCCGGTGTATGGCAGCCGAGGAACTGTACCAGCCCCTGCATTTGCGGAAAATGTTTTTCCAGCGCCTGCCGTGTACTGTCTGCCAGCAGGCGGATTTCTTCCCGATAAGCCGCCTGCTGGCCAGCCAGTGCCTCCCAACGGCGGAATGCCTGCCGTCCCGCAATGGGGAAATCAACCGCCAGTTCTGCCCGGCCGTTGAATACAAAAGTCGGGTCATTGCTGAACTGTGTCACCCTCAGGCGGCTGATGCCGTCCCCCTCCGCCGGAATGACATCGGTTGGAAACGACAGCGTCCGTTCTATCGGCAGGGACTCCTCCGGCGCGGAAAAGAATAGGCGCACCAGGGAGCAGGTTGTATATTTTTCCGGCATGCAGTATCGGTCCTGCAGCTTTTTCTCCATACCGTACCGGTCCTGCAGCAGGACACGGCAGGCATAGGCCGGGTCACACGCCGCAATCACCCAATGCGTCAGCATATGTTCTCCGCCTGCCAGCACAATGCCGCGTGCCGCGCCGTTGGCCGCAATGATTTTTTTCACGGGGTCTTTACAGCGCAGCTGTCCGCCCTCTGCCAAATAGCGTTTCGCCATACGGTGTACAATACCCGCGGAGCCTCCCACCGGCACGGCCAAATCGCCGCTGAGAAAACGAGAATAGGAAAAGACCAGCTGTGCCAATGTACTGCCCGGCGGCAGCACTTCCCGAAAAGCACAGCGCAGTGCCGGATGATGAAACTGCTGCGCGTAGTCCTGCAGAGAAACTGTCCGCAGCCGCAGCAGCAGACGGCCGCTTTCAGTGCCGGCCGCACCAGCCAATGCTTTCAAAGGTGAAAGCAGATCCGGCGGGCACTCCGTTGCCGGGCGGAATGCCCCTGCCTTTTCGACCGCCGTACAAAACCGCTTCAGCTGTTCCCTGTCCTCCGGACTGCATGCCGCTGTGCTTTCCAGAAATTCATTGATGTCCCCGCAAAAGTTCACGGTGGCACCGGCCTCTTCCGCCGTGAAAAAGCTGTCCGGTGTAACAGGCAAAGTATCCTGCAAACCGCCGGTTTCCTGCCAGCAGCGGTACAGCGGCGTATCTTCCCGCACACCGTTCAAAAAACGCAGTGTCGGTTCCAGCGATACACCGGCGGTACGCAGCGGTGCACACACGCCGCCAATCTGTGGTAGCGCCTCATAAATCGTTGTACGAAATCCGTGCTTCTGGGCATAAATGCCCGTGGAAAGGCCCGCGATTCCGCCACCGATAATTGCGATTCGCTTTTGTCCCTGCAAGAGAGCTTCTCCCCTCTCTCCATATACGGTCAGTCGTTCAGAATTTTTTCAATGGTGGCACAGATTTCCTTCATCTTTGCCGGAATATCAATATGCTGCGGGCAATGCTGCGCACAGTTCCCACAGCCGATGCAGGCGGAAGCACGCTGTTTTTCTGTCAGCGCTTTGTAAGCGGTCAGAAAATCAGTTTCCCGATGAGAAACTTTATATTCGTTGTACAGTCGGAACAGTGTCGGAATTTCCACACCAGAGGGACATTCCATGCAGTATCGGCAGCCCGTACAGGGAATGGTCAAATACGCCCGATACAAATCCACCGCCTGTCCCAATGTGCGGCGCTCGTCCGCGGTCAGCGGGTGAAAATCGGACAAAAGCTGCACATTATCCCGAACCTGTTCCGCACTGTTCATGCCGCTCAGCATGGTCATCACGCCCGGCAGAGAAGCCACAAAGCGAATTGCCCAGGAAGCCAGGCTCGCCTGCGGTTCCGCCGCTTTCAGCAGTTTTTCCGCCGCCGGACACAGCGCAGCCAGCGCACCGCCGCGCACCGGCTCCATAACGACCACAGGAATGCCGCGCTCGGCCAACAGACGATACTGCTTTTCCGCGTTCTGTGCTATCCAGTCAAAATAGTTGAGCTGTATCTGGGCAAAATCCCAGTCGTAGGCCTCCAGAATCTGCTCCAATACCTCCGGCGTATCGTGAAAAGAAAATCCCAGCTGCCGGATAGTACCCTCCGCCTTTTTCTGCTTCAAATAGTCCAGAATATGAAATTTACGAAACTTTTCCAGCATATGCCGGTCCAACCCATGACAAAGGTAAAAATCAAAGTAGCTGACGCCGCAGCGCACAAGCTGTGTCTGAAAAATTTTGTCTACCTGTGACTGGTCCGTCATACTCCATGCGGGCATTTTGTCCGCCAGAAAGTAGCTTTCCCGCGGGTATTTGCGCAGGGCCTGCCCGATAAATTCCTCCGACAAGCCGTCGTGGTACATATAAGCCGTATCATAATAATTGACACCGTGGGCATAGGCGTAGTCAATCAATTCCTGTGCACGCGGCACGTCAATCTCCGGTTTGTCGGACTGCAAACGGGGTAGGCGCATAGTGCCAAAACCCAGCAGTGACGGGTGTGCGTCCGTATTTCGGTATCCTCTGGAAATCATACAATTCCTCCGTTCTCTTCAAGAACAGACAGCGGCCGACTGATGTGCCTGCCACATTCTTTTGCTGCCATTTAACTGTATTGTATCGCTCACCCGCCCTGTTTGCAAGCGGAATCCTTTGCTTTTTTAAGCAGCCGCATTATAATAATGAGCAGGAATATTAGAGATACAGGAGTGAACGATTTTGTCAAAAAATATCTGCGGGCGTTTTGCCCCTACCCCCAGCGGACGAATGCACCTTGGCAATGTGCTGTGTGCCCTGCTGGCATGGCTTTCTGTTCGGCAGCAGGGCGGGCGCATGGTGCTGCGCATAGAAGACTTAGACGCCATGCGCTGTCCCAGGCAGTACGCCGACTTGCTGGAAGAAGACATCCTCTGGCTGGGGATTGACTGGGACGAGGGTGGGAGCAAAGGCGGACCGCGTGGCCCCTATTATCAGAGTGAATGTGCACCGCTGTATGAAAAAGCGCTGCAAAAGCTGCGGGAAAAAGGGCTGCTGTACCCCTGCTTCTGTTCTCGTGCACAGCTGCACGCGGCCAGTGCTCCCCATCTTTCAGACGGACAGGTTCTTTATAACGGACACTGCCGTTCCCTTTCCGCCGAAGAAGCCGCGCAACTGTCCAAAATCCGCCGGCCGGCCGACCGTCTGCGGGTACCGGACCGAACCATTACCTTTGTGGACGGCTGTCAGGGGCCTTACACCGAAAGCCTGCCGCTGGAATGCGGCGATTTTCTGGTGCGGCGTTCAGACGGTGTATTCGCCTATCAGCTGGCAGTGGTGGCGGACGATGCACGAATGGGTGTTACGGAAGTCGTGCGTGGAAAAGATCTGCTCTCTTCCACGGCACGGCAGATATACCTGTTTGAACTGCTGGGATTCCCGCCGCCGCACTACCGTCATATTCCACTACTGCTTGCGCCGGACGGACGGCGGCTTTCCAAACGTGACCACGATTTGAGTTTGGAAGTGCTGCGCCAAAGTCTGCCGGACGCTCGCCCGCTCATCGGACTGCTGGCTTTTTTGTGCGGTCAGCTGCCCCGGCCGGAGCCAATTTCTCCGCGGGAACTGCTACCGCTGTTTTGCTGGGACAACGTACCAAAGGAAAATATCCGTATTCCAGCGCAGTGGTACCAGACGCCGCCGCAAAACTGGAACATTTCTGCACTGCGAAATCGTTAGTACATCTTTATTCTTTATACACGAATTAGTTCATAGTCACTGCTGCCGAGCCCCATTTTTACGCCATGCTGAATCATCACTTTCCAGTTGGTTGTGGGGTGCAGCGCCGTAAAGTAATCGCCGCAGGAACGGTCACTCTGGTCCAGCAGGCTGCCGGGGATAACTGGCTGACTGTTGACCGCGCGGGCACAGGCGAGGTCCAGCGCCACCGGGTCGAATGATGCAAACATACCCACATTTGGCACGATAGGCAGGTCATTTTCCGCATGACAATCGCAGTTCGGCGAAACGTCCACAACCAGACTGATATGGAACTGCGGGCGGTTGTGCAGCACGGCCCATGAATATTCTACAATTTTCTTATTTAGAATATCATTGGATTCGTCTGAAGCCGGCAGAACCGCGTCCCGCGGGCAGGCACCAATGCATCGACCACAGCCAACACATTTGCTGTGGTCGATGGACGCCTTGCGGTCCGCAATGGTAATGGCACTGTGTGCGCAGTTCCGCTGGCAGGAACCGCAGCCGACACACAGGCTTTGGTCTACATGGGGCTTGCCGCTGCTGTGCATCTCCATTTTTCCCGCGCGTGAACCGCAGCCCATGCCGATATTTTTCAGTGCGCCGCCAATGCCGGTAGCTTCATGTACCTTGAAGTGTGACAGTGAAATCACCACGTCTGCATCCATGACCGCGCGGCCGATTTTTGCCTCTTTGACATATTCGCCACCCTCTACCGGCACCAACTCTTCATCCGTTCCCTTCAGGCCATCCGCAATGATTAACTGGCAGCCAGTCGTCATTGGGGAAAATCCGTTTTCATTGGCCGAGTCCAAATGGTCCAGCGCATTTTTCCGGCCGCCAACATACAGGGTATTGCAGTCAGTTAAAAAAGGCTTGCCGCCCAGTTCCCGCACGGTGTCGGCCACCACTTTTGCATAGTTTGGCCGCAGGAAAGCCAAATTTCCGGGCTCGCCAAAGTGAATTTTAATCGCGGCAAACCGCTTTTCAAAGTCGATATTTCCAATGCCGGCCGTTTTCAGCAGCCGGTGCAGCTTCTGCGGCAGATTTTCCCTCAGTGTTACGCGCATATCCGTAAAATAGACTTTTGATTTTTCCATGGTGCAAAAGCTCCTTTCCTTTTCAAAGCATCTTTATATTATTTTTATGTACAAAAAGGCCCGCATAAAATCGGCAAATAGCCGGTCTTATGCGGGTTTTACTTTGGCGGAGAAAGAGGGATTTGAACCCTCGCGCCAGTTTCCCGACCTACTCCCTTAGCAGGGGAGCCCCTTCACCACTTGGGTATTTCTCCATGGGTGAAAACACTAAAAACTGTTCAATTTATAACAGAAGAATTCTATGGCGGAGAGGAAGAGATTCGAACTCTTGGTCCCTTGCGGGATCACTGGTTTTCAAGACCAGCTCCATAAACCACTCGGACACCTCTCCATAACATCACAAGTGCGTAATAAATAATACCATATCACATAGGTTTCTGTCAAGCCTTTTTTCGTTTTTTTCCGTAAAAGACTGAAAGAAGTACTTTGCCATTTCCTCCACAGAAAAACGGTGCCATCAAAAGGTCAATTCTTTGTACAGCTCAACAAAGTCACTGCAGACTCTCAATTGATATAAATGTCACATAGATAACTCATGAATTAGATGTTTTCAATATAATTGTTTTGTGTTATGCTGTGAGTGAAGAAAACAACGGGAGGAATTGTTTTGAAAAGGGACTTTCATTTTTACAGGCAACTGTTTGCGGCCACTTTTTCCGTAAGCGCCTTTACATTTGGCGGCGGATATGTGATTGTGCCGCTGATGAAGCAAAAGTTCTGTGATACACTACACTGGATTGACGAAGATGAAATGCTGGACATCGTCGCTATTTCGCAGTCACTGCCCGGGCCAATGGCGGTAGATGCCTCCGCGCTGGTCGGTTATCGGCTGGCTGGAATTCCCGGCGCGCTGACCGCGCTGCTGGCAACTGCCCTGCCGCCGCTGGTGATTTTGTCAGTTGTTTCCCTGTTCTATCAGGCATTTAAGTCCAACCGAATTGTGAACGCGGTTTTGAAAGGAATGCAGGCAGGCATCGCCGCAGTCATTGCAGATGTTGTCATTTCCGGTGCAGTGAAAACGGCTCGGTCCAAAGAGACACTTTCCATTCTGATTATGGCGGCCTCTTTTATTGCCATCTATTTCTTAAACATAAATGTTATCTGGGTAATTCTCGCGTGCGGTGCTCTCGGCGGCATTTTGGCCATGGTACAGATGAAACGGAAGAAGGCGCCAAAGGCATGATTTATTGGAAACTTTTATGGAGTTTTTTGCAGGTGGGGTTGTTTAGCTTTGGCGGCGGCTATGGCATTTTGCCGGTCATTCAGCAGCAGGTGGTTACAGAGAACCACTGGCTTACGATGCAGGAATTTACGGACGTCATCACCATTTCGCAAATGACGCCGGGACCTATCGCGCTAAACGCCTCTACTTTCGTCGGTATGCGTATGGCCGGCGTTTTGGGGGCCATTCTTGCAACATTTGGGTGTATCTTCCCCACTGCCGTGCTCGCACTGATTGTCGGCCATTACTACTATAAATACCGCAGTCTAACGCTGGTGCAGGGAATATTCAGTGGGCTGCGGCCGGCCGTCGTGTCGCTCATCGCTTCCTCCGGGCTGGCCATTTTGTTCCTTGCACTGCTGGGAACCAGCACGCTGTCTCTCGGCGCTTTTTCGCATATTGACTGGCGGGCAGTCATCCTTTTTGCCGCCTCTCTGTTTGTTCTGCGCAAGTGGAAGCCGAACCCTGTGTACATCATGCTGGCTACCGGTGCAGCTGGTGTTCTGCTTTATCTGTGGAAATAAGCACACTTGACAGCACAAAGTGAAAAATTATATCAAAATTCCCTCGCAGTGGTTGATTTCATGCTGAATGATTTGCGCCGTCCATCCGGTAAAGGTCTTATAGCGCGTCTGGAACTCCGCAGTCTGATACTGTACCTTAATGGACTTCCAGCGCTTAGTTGTGCGTATGCCGGTAAGGGACAGACAGCCTTCCTCGGTTTTATATGGTTCGGATTTTTTGATAATCTTCGGATTGAACATCACCATATATGTACCGCCATTATCGAAGGCAATAATGCGCTTATTCACTCCAATCATGTTGGCCGCCATACCGACACAGATGTCCTTATGGGCTTCCAACGTTTCCAGTAAATCTGCTGCCACACCCAAATCATCTACCGCGGCCGGTTCTGCCCTTTGTGTCAAAAACGCTTCGTCCTTCATAATTTCCCGAATCATTTGTTTTCTCCCATCTGCTGTAGGGCTGCCAACAAAAAGGCAGCTTGTCGCTTTCACAATATTGCTAAGTCCGCACAGCGCAACTCCCCTGCCGGATAAATCTATTCTATCTCACACCGCCCCAAACGGCAAGAATCTTCTTGGAATCAGACAATAGGAAAGCCCCGGAATCGCATGATTCCGGGGCTTCTGTTGGTCGAGGTGACAGGACTCGAACCTGCGACATCATGGTCCCAAACCATGCGCGCTACCAACTGCGCTACACCTCGATATAACAACAACGATATCTATTATAGAAAAAAAACAGACAAATGTCAAGATATAAAATTCTTCACACACTTTTCATGCGAAAACTTATAAACTTCTTGAAAGGTGTTCACTGGAATGGTAAACTAATATTGTACGTCTGTATTCAACGTATTGGGGAAAGGAATGCTGTGCTTATGGCAACCAAAGAAAAAATCCGGGTTGTCTGGAAATATCTTACTTCCCGGGAAATGATTTTGTATATCGTTTTTGGGTTAATAACAACCGCACTGAACCTTGCCATTTACTTTGTGCTGACGGACATTGTCCTAATGGACAAGTCACTGGCCTACTTTTTCGCGTGGCTGATCGCCATGCTCTTTGCCTTTGTTACGAACAAAAAGTTTGTCTTTGAAAGCAAAGCAAGGAAGCTGAAGGCCGTTCTGTACGAATTGGGCACCTTTACCGGCGGGCGGCTCCTCACTTTCGCAATCGGCGAAATCCTCATCACCGTTTTCGTCAAACAAATGGGACAGTCCAATTTAATTTGGAAACTGATTACCAATGTTATTGAGATTGCCGGTAACTGGCTGATAAGCAAACTAATTACTTTTCGAAAAAAAACGGACTGAGGTCCGGTTTGGAGGATAAGAACATTATGAAAGCAACAGAAAAAACAATGGACACAATTGTGTCCCTGT
This sequence comes from Caproicibacterium sp. XB2, assembly GCF_044880635.1. Classification (NCBI taxonomy): domain Bacteria; kingdom Bacillati; phylum Bacillota; class Clostridia; order Eubacteriales; family Oscillospiraceae; genus Caproicibacterium; species Caproicibacterium sp. XB2. The sequence continues at coordinate 1,284,980 of NZ_CP173227.1, forward strand.
GCAAAAACCGCGGTTTTATCTATCCGGGCAGCGAAATTTACGGAGGCCTATCCAACACCTGGGACTACGGTCCGCTGGGTGTGGAATTCAAAAACAACGTGAAAAAGGCATGGCTGAAAAAATTTGTACAGGAAAGCCCTTACAATGTCGGCCTCGACTCCGCTATTCTGATGAATCCGGAAGTTTGGGTGGCTACCGGCCATGTGGGCGGATTTTCCGACCCGCTGATGGACTGCAAAGACTGCAAAACACGCCACCGTGCGGACAAACTGATTGAGGACTTCACCGGCAAGCCGGCCGATGGCTGGAGCAACGAAAAGATGATGCAGTTCATCAAGGAAAACCACATCAAATGCCCCAACTGCGGCAGTGAAAACTTCACGGACATTCGTCAGTTTAACCTGATGTTCAAAACCTTTCAGGGCGTCACAGAGGACGCAAAGAACACCGTTTATCTGCGTCCGGAAACCGCGCAAGGTATCTTTGTGAACTTTTCCAACATTCAGCGCACCACACGCAAAAAGCTGCCTTTCGGCGTATGCCAGATTGGCAAGAGCTTCCGCAACGAAATTACCCCCGGCAACTTCACGTTCCGCACCCGTGAATTTGAGCAGATGGAATGTGAATTCTTCTGCAAGCCGGACACGGATCTCGAATGGTTCAAGTACTGGAAAGACTTCTGCGAAAACTGGCTGCATTCTCTCGGCCTGACCAAAGAGAACCTGCGTCTGCGCGACCATGAGAAAGAAGAACTCTCCTTCTACTCCAAGGCAACGACCGATATTGAGTATCTGTTCCCATTCGGCTGGGGCGAACTGTGGGGGGTTGCCGACCGCACAAACTATGACCTGACTCGTCATCAGGACCATAGTGGCAAAGACCTGACCTATTTTGACGCGGAAACAAATGAGCACTATATCCCCTATGTCATTGAGCCTTCTCTGGGTGCGGACCGTGTAGCGCTTGCTTTCCTGTGCGACGCCTACGACGAAGAAGTTGTCAACGCAGAAAAGAAGGACACCCGTGTTGTTCTGCATCTGCACCCGGCACTGGCCCCCTTTAAAGCTGCTGTGCTGCCGCTTTCCAAGAAGCTGAAGGAACCCGCACAAAAGATTTATGCGGACCTGTCCAAGCACTTCATGATGGATTACGACGAGACTGGCTCCATCGGCAAGCGCTACCGCCGTCAGGACGAAATTGGCACGCCGTACTGCATTACCTATGACTTTGATAGCGGCGATGACGGCTGCGTCACTATCCGTGACCGTGACTCCATGAATCAGGAGCGCATTTCTATCGACAAACTGACCGACTGGCTGCAGGAAAAGATTGATTTCTAAAATACAACATAAATAAGAAAGCAGAGAGGCCGCTGTACCACAAAATGTGATACGGCGACCTCTTTTATCATACTGTCTGTTTTATAAGAACGATTTATGCTTTAACCATCAAATCGCAGATGTCATTGCTGAAAGAAACCGGGTCCTCAATCTGTACGCCCTCAATCAGTAGTGCCTGTGTATACAGCAGCTTCGTATACTTTTTCAGCGTATTCTGGTCCAGCTTGTACAGCGCTGTGAGCTTCTGGAAAACCGGATGATTTGCGTTGATTTCCAGCACCCGCTGTGCCTTGACCTTTTCCCCACCATTGTTCGGCATCTGATTCAGCACCTTTTCCATCCCCATGGACAGGGCACCATTTGTGGACAGGCAGACAGGGTGGCTCTTGAGCTTTGTGGAAAGGATAACTTCCTTCACTTCACCATTCAGGGCGTCCTTCATGAAGTTAAGCATATCCTTGTTTTCTTCCACTTTCTTCTTAGCGGCCGCTTTTTCCTCTTCGGTCTGCAGGTCAAGGTCATCGTCTGAAACAGACTTGAACTCTTTGTCGTCGTACTTCATCAGAGCACGCAGAGCAAACTCGTCCACGGGGCTGGTCAGGTACAGAATCTCGTACCCCTTGTCCTTAACCGCCTCGGTCTGCGGCAGCATATCCACTTTGGCGGTCGTTTCACCGCAGGCATAGTAAATGTTCTTCTGGTCCGGCTTCATACGGTCCACATACTCCTGCAGGGTAACCAGTTTCTTTTCACTGCTGGAGTAGAACAGCAGCAAGTCCTGCAGCAGTTCTTTGTGCTGACCGAAGTCGCTGTAAACACCGTACTTCAGCTGCAGACCAAAGGCTTTATAGAACTGCTCGTACTTTTCGCGGTCGTTTTTCAGCATATTCAGCAGTTCAGACTTAATCTTCTTTTCCAGACGGCCCTCAATAATATGCAGCTGGTGGTCATGCTGCAGCGTTTCACGGGAAATGTTGAGGCTCAGGTCCTGGCTGTCGACAAGGCCGCGTACAAAGCTGAAGCAGTCCGGCAGCAGGTCGGAACATTTGTCCATAATGAGCACGCCGTTGCTGTACAGCTGCAATCCCTTTTCATAGTCACGGGTGTAGTAGTCATAGCTGGCGCGTGCCGGAATAAACAGCAGTGCTGTGTAAGTAGCTACACCTTCGTTGTAGCTGTGAATCACCTTAAGCGGGTCCTCATAGTCGCCGAACTTGTTTTTATAGAAGCTGTTGTACTCTTCCGGCTTTACCTCGTTTTTGTTCTTCCGCCATAAGGGGACCATGGAGTTCAGTGTTTCCACTTCGGTATAGTCCTCATACTCCGGCTTATAGTCCTTAGGAGCATTTTCCGGCTTTGGTTTTTGGCGGCTCTTCTGCATATCCATGCGAATAGGATAGCGGATATAGTCGCTGTATTTCTTAATGAGGTTCTTAATCGTGTACTGGTCAAGGTATGTGTCGTAATTGTCGTCGTCTGTATTGTCCTTCAGGTCCAGTGTGATTTTTGTGCCGCGCTCTGCTTTTTCACAGGGGTCCACAGTGTATCCCTCCGCACCGCTGCTCTGCCAGCACCATGCTTCATCGCTGCCGTAGGCTTTGCTTTCCACTGTAACCTGCTTTGCCACCATAAAGGCCGCATAAAAGCCAACACCGAACTGACCGATGATATCGATGTTATTATCGTTCTTTTTGTCTTTGTTTTCCTGCTTAAAGGCGAGGGAGCCGGACTTGGCGATAGTGCCGAGGTCCTTTTCCATGTCGTCCTTTGTCATGCCGCAGCCGTTATCCTCAATAATAATTTTGCGGCCCGGTTTGTCCAGTGCAATGTGAATTTTGAAATCGTCACGGGAAAGGCCCGTGTCGTTTTCCTGCAGGGACCGATAATACATCTTATCTATCGCATCACTTGCGTTGCTGATTAGTTCGCGCATGAAGATTTCCTTGTGCGTGTAAATAGAGTTAATCATCAAGTCCAAAAGACGTTTTGACTCTGCCTTAAACTGTTTCATTGCAATACCGCCTCTGATTCTTGTTTTTAGCACTCTGCTTCGTCAAGTGCTAAATCCATTGTAAACCATTCGCTGGAAAATTTCAATAAACAAATTGTGAATACTTCGTCAAAAACGATTTTTGCCTTTTTATGCCGCTGCATTTTGCTGCGGCGCGAACATTCTGCGGAACACAAAACGCACCAGCGTTCCCTTGTTATTTTATTTCTGTTCGGAAAATTTGCATACCATCTCATATTCACCGGCATAGCTGCCGTCCCGATAGCGAAATGCATTGGGCAGCATCCCATAAATTTGGAACCCAAACCTGCGGTACAGGTGAAAAGCGCGCAGGTTAGTATCCACCACACCCAGCTCCACCTGTTCCAGTCCGGCTCTCTGGGCTGCCTCCAAACACGCCTGCAGCAGCGCGGAGCCAATGCCCTCATTCCAGTATTTCTGTTTTACGGAAATGCCGAAATCACCGCGGTGACCACAGCGGGAATGCACTTTATCCGTAAAAACACTCGCACTGCCCGCCAGATTTCCGCTGACAAAAGCAGACAGCATAATGCTGTGCGGGTCTGCCTCCACGGCTTGCAGAAGGTATGCTTCCTTTTCCGGTGTATCGCATATCTCGTCCGGATAACGCGCCATAAAGTCTGTTTCTGCGGAAGTAATACGCTGATGCTCTAAAATCTCCTGTGCATCTTCTGCAACAGCGCTGCGCAGAAGGCAGTCCTGTCCGTCTTTTAAAGTAATTTCCTTTTTGTACCGCAATGGCATTTCTCCTCTCTTACAGGACCTTTTCAATTTCGTGACGAATGGGAATATCAAAGTCGCCGGTCAGTGGAATAGACGGCTTTAACCGGCATGATGCCTGCACGGCATTGCGGAAAATCTGCACCATGTCAAAGCCGCGCTTTTGATAAAAGCACATGGCATGGAGGTTGTCATTGGTTGTTATCCGCGTCAGCCGGCCGCATCGCCGAGGTCAAACAGTCTGCATCGCACCGCCATTTTGGTGGAAATTCCCCTCTCATAGCATTTCCCCTTTCGTACCTTTTACTTAATTGTCTTATAGGAATTAAAAGACGCGATGTGCGGACGGTGGCAGTTCCGGGTCGTAGCAGCGGCCGGTTAGGCGGTGACAAATGCATTTTTACTGTCTGCTTCGTTTTGCATCTTCTGCAGCACAGTCATTTCCAAAAGGAACTTTCTTTCTGCCCATGATATGTGTGATGTCAGCGCAGAAAAAAAGGCCGCTGTGACTTTTTCCCTCGTCACAGCGGCCTTTTCTATACAAGACAAGAAAGAAAAATCAGGAAAGCAGCATGCGGTCGTTGTCCAGCTCATGGCCTTCTGCTGTCTGAAAGCGTTTAAGAAGGTCATCCACTTTCAGATGCTTTTTCTCTTCCCCGCCAATATCGAACAGAATATGTCCGCTGCCCATCATGATGATACGGTTTCCCAGTTCAATGGCCTGCCGCATATTGTGCGTCACCATCATCGCTGTTAAATTCTGTTCTTCTACAATTTTTTTGGTCTGCTGCAACACCGTATCCGCCGTTTTCGGGTCCAGTGCCGCAGTGTGTTCATCCAATAGCAGCAGCTGCGGCTTCTGCAGTGTTGCCATCAACAGTGTCAGTGCCTGCCGCTGGCCGCCGGAAAGCAGTCCAACTTTACTGGTTAGGCGATTCTCTAGTCCGAGGTCCAAAACTTTCAGTCTTTCTTTATACAAAGTGCGTTCTTCACTGGTAATGCCCCAGCGCAGGGTGCGGGATTTTCCACGGCGGTAGGCCATTGCCAAATTCTCTTCAATATTCATATCTCCGGCTGTACCGCGCATAGGGTCCTGGAACACGCGCCCCAAATACTTTGCACGCTTGTGCTCCGGCAGGCGGGTAACATCGACGCTGTCCAGCACGATGCTGCCGCTGTCGCATGGGAAAGCACCTGCAATTAAGTTCAGCAGCGTACTTTTTCCAGCGCCGTTGCCGCCAATAATGGTCACAAAATCGCCGGGCTGCAGGTGCAGGGTAATATTTGTAAGCGCACGCTTTTCATTGACAGTCCCTTTGTTAAATGTCTTGCATACATTTGTCAGCTGCAGCATCTTCTCACTCCCTTTCGTCCGGTTTGTTCGCTTTGTACAGGCCGTCTGTGCCGTCCGGCACGGGTACCGGTTCCTGCTTTTCCCTGCGGATAGCATTCCAGCGGGTAACGTCCTTTTTCACTTTCGGCACAAACAGTGCCACTGCTACAATGATAGCGGTAATCAGCTTCATGTCCGTGCTGCGCAGACCAAAGAACAGAACAATGGCAATCACCGCACGGTAAATAATCGAGCCCAGCACCATACAGATCAGCCGCAGCATAAAACTGACGCGGCGCCCCAGCACCACTTCGCCGATAATGACGGACGCCAAGCCGATAACGATGGTGCCAACGCCCATATCCACAGAAGCGGAACCCTGTACCTGTGCGAACAGGCCGCCGGAAAGCGCCACCAGTCCGTTGCTGATAACCAGCGCAATCATCGTCATACTGTCAGTGTTAACACCCAGAGAGCGCACCATGTAGGGGTTGTTGCCCGTTGCACGGATGGAACTGCCCAGCTCCGTACCGAAGAACCAGTACAGAAGCACAATAATGGCTGCCGCCAGAATGCCGCCCAGAAGCAGCTGGCAGTTTTTGGGGCTTAGGCTGGGAATCCAGTGCCGCACAATGGTATCCACCGTATCTACACCGTTCAGCGGAACCATGGCACCGCCCATAACGCGGATATTGATGGAATACAACGCTGTCATTGTCAGGATACCGGCAAGAATGCCCGGTATTTTCATTTTTGTTGTTAAAAAGCCTGTAATAAAGCCGCACAGCATACCGGCACCCATCGCCGCCAGCAGTGCCACAAATGGGTTGACACCATGCAGCCCGACCAGCATGGCCGCCACGGAACCGCCTGTGGCGAAGCTGCCGTCAACGGTCATATCCGGAAAATCCAGAATTCGGAAGGTAATGTATACGCCCAGCGTCATAATGCTCCATATGACGCCCTGCGCCACTGCGCCGTGCAGTGCACCGAAGAAATTTGCAATATCCATAAAACTGGTCTCCTCATTTTGTAAAAATTCCTGTATGGCAATGGAAATACCCCGCAGCCGCAGCCGCGGGGCACCCCTATGTGACTTTCTAAGTTATGCAGCGCTGCTTACGTCCTTGCCGGTTTTCATCACGCTGTCCGGCAGAGTAATATTCAGCTGTTTTGCAACAGCGGAATTATAAGAAATATCATAGTTTTTCAGGTATTCAATCGGCATATCCGCCGGCTTGCTTTCGCCTTTCAGGATTTTGGCCGCCATGGCACCGGTCTGCTTGCCCAGCGCTTCATAGTTAATGCCAATCGTCATCAGGCCGCCGTTGGAAACCATGCCGCTTTCTCCAACGAAGACCGGCAGCTTAGCCTGTGTTGTTACGCCGGTGACCACTTTCATACCGGAAGCCAGCATATTATCAGTCGGAATATACACCGCCTGCACCTTGCCAGCCATGGACTGTGCCACCTGCTGGATTTCATTCGCCGCAGAAACAGTGAATTCCTTATACTGCAGACCATTTGCCTTACAGGCGGCTTCTGCCCAATCCGCCTGCAGCTTGGAGTTGGTTTCACTGGAGCAGTACATAATGCCGACGGTCTGCACCTTCGGAACAACCTGCTTCATCAGTTTAATCTGCTCATTAACCGGCGTTTTATCGCTGGTGCCGGTGATATTGCCGCCGGGCTTTTCGTTGCTGTCCACCAATTTGGCCTCTGCTGGGTTCGTAACAGCAGTGACAACAACCGGTGTATCTGTAACAGCCTTAGCGACAGCCTGTGCAATCGGTGTTGCGATGGCGAGGATAAGGTCCGGTTTCTTGCTGGACAGGGTATTTGCCACGGTAACGCAGTTGGGCTGGTCCCCCTGTGCGTTCTGTACATCATATATAACGTTGCTGCCCTCTTTAAAACCAGCAGCCTCCATGCCCTCTTTAAAGCCTTTCAGGGAAGCGTCCATCGCCGGATGGGTCATGTACTGTGCCACACCAATGGTATACTGTTTTGCGGTGCTGCCAGATGCTGCCGTGCTGCCGGATGCGGAGCTGCTTCCACCGCAGGCTGTCATGCCTGTCAGCACTGCGGCCGCCAAAATGGCCGCAAGAACTTTTCTTCTCTTTTTCATCATGATACCTCCAGTTTTCTGCTGGCCGCGTTTTCAGGCGCTTTAACGTTTCAATGGCATAAAGTCATTTACATATTACACAACATTCCACAGAATGTCAAGCATAGGTACTTTGCTTTTTTGCCGGAATACCGATATAATAGAAACAGAATTACCGAAAATACCGTAAAAATAAGGAGTGCCTTGCTTATGACTGCCAGAATTTATATTTACGATACACAGGGACAGAACGAACCGGTGTGCTCTCTGACTCCCGAACCAAGCGGCGCTGACGATGGCGGCCGTGACTACACCCTGCCGAAGGGCTACACGCTGCAGGAAGGCCAGTTTTCCGCACCCAACGGCAGCACCTGCTACCTGCAGATGCATAACGGTGCACCGCTTCTGGTGGACAACGCAAACAAGCTTGCTTTCCTGCTGGAGCAGGAGCGAAAAATGGAGCAGCGGCGCAAAGCCGCCGGCCTGACACGCCTGCAGCTGGCGGACCAGGTGGGGCTGACCCAATACGATATTTACAGAATGGAGCACCACGAAGTGGAGCCGAGCACAGCGGCTCTTGGAAAAATTGCCGCTGTACTGCACTGTGACACAATCGACTTAATTTAAGACTTGTCACTGCTTAAAACTTGTGCTATAATAAAAAAGCTGTTCTGGCAGAGGTTTCATTCCTCTGTTGAAAACTTTTTTATGCGCTTGTAGCTCAGCTGGATAGAGCGTTGGACTCCGACTCCAAAGGCCCCCGGTTCGAATCCGGGCAGGCGCACCAAAACGAAACCCGCATGGTTAAGCCATTTTTATGGTTTGACCATGCGGGCTTTTTTGCCCATAATGCGGTTTGACTACAGTTTGACTACTTTTCAAATAAAATGCCCCCAGCAGGCAGCCGCAAAGACCGTTCCCTGGAAACAAGGGGCGTCAACAGAAAAATTGAACTGGGGAAAGATAGCCCAAACGTTTTTGAACTCGACGGCGGTTGTAAAAGACCTCAATATATTCAAATATGGCTTGGCGGGCAGCTTCTCTCGTAGGATAGACATGCCAGTGGACAATTTTCTTTTTTGAGAATAGAAAAAAGCTTCCACCCCAGGCACTACCTCCCAAAGTGCCAAGTCGTGAAAAGCTTTATTTCCAACTATAATTCCGGTATGCGCCCGTACATTCATCATGTACTTCCGTTTTGAATGCGAAACTTCATTTAACAATCCAGCATTCTTCTCAAGGTGAAATTTGTTCAAAGCCAGAAATATTCGTTAATGTTTCTTGTGCAGGGATTCGCAGTGTTACGGTTGTTCCTTTATTTTCAGTGCTTGCAAATGTCAGGCCGAAACTTTTTCCAAAATAGAGCTGAATACGGCGCTGTATGTTTTTTATGCCATATCCATTGCTCTTAGCAGTCAAAATATTTTTGAGCTTATCCGGTGCAATTCCGCATCCATTATCCTTAACTATAAATTCTATCTGGTCATTTATTACTTTACAAGAAATTTCCAGCAACCCGGGGCCGGGCATCGTCCGCTGGTCTATCCCATGAATAATGGCATTTTCCGCTAAAGGCTGCAAAATGAGATTTGGCATTTTATAATTTAAAACAGAAGGATCCAAAGTTTCAACAAACTGGAATGACCGGCTATGCATCATTATTTGTATTTTAATGTAAGAAACTGTGTTTTTCCATTCGTCCTCTACAGATATTTCAGAATTCCCCCGATTTAGTGTAGTACGATAATAAGTGGAAAGCAGCTGTGCCATTTCGCTGATATCTTCCTGCCCTGAAACAAGTGCTTTGCTGTTGATTAGTGAGAGGCTGTTATAAAAGAAGTGCGGATTTATTTGAGCCTGCAGGGCCTTAATTTCATATTTTTGCTTTTCAATGTTGGTTTTATAAATTTCATCGACCAGCCGCTGCAGCTTTCGGACCATTATGCGGAACTGCTTGGCCAGTACGCCTATTTCATCATTGCAGGGTTCGTCCGGCGGTAAATCCACAAAAAGTCCCTTGCTCCCAATCAGCTTCATATTGCGTGTCAGTGTTTCCAATGGACGTACAATTACATAGGATAAATTTCGTGTGAGCAGGTTCAGTAGGAACGCGCAGCCAAGAACTACTAACACAACCATCAGCAAAATGGGTGCTATGTTTTTCCATATGGTACTCATAGGGCGATATAAGAATAAAGTCCAGCCTTCCTCTGTCAGAACATTTCCCATGCTGATATAGTTTTTCGGCAGCTTTTTGTCTTTTGCAAAGGCTTGAATTTGTTTCTCCGGTATCTGATTTCTGAAGTTTTGATAAGAATACAGAATCGTGCCGTGCTTGTCCAACAGTAAAACACCGAAATTATTGTCAAATAACGTGTTGAACTGTGAGAAAATCCCCTTATAGTTAAGGTCAAAAGCAATATAATTCTCTGATTTTAAGGATGAGGAAAAAATCGGACAGCACACAGCCATGTCTTCTTTTTCCCTTGAGATATAAAAAGATGGTTTTCTGGCATGCACCGCTGTCTGATACCAAGGTTCTTTTTTGGCGTCTTCCAGGGTTTTGACTGTGTTTCCATGCGGATATAAATTGCGGGAAATATACAGTGTTTCAGAACTGATGTCGCCATTCAGCATAGATATGGCTGCTAAAGGCGGGTCAACTTCATCTCTATAGGCAAGATACATTTCGTAATTATTGGTGTAATTGCGCGTTACTGCTTGTCTGATACTGTTGTTCCATGCAACATTTGAAACTGTGTTTCGGTATGTGTCGAGTTTGTTTTGAAAAACAATAGCGGCCTGTTTGAGGGTGTCCTGCTCTGCCTGTTTTTCACGGTTCACCAGTAGATTATCAATTTGTAGGTAGCAGAAGACACCAAGTACAAGAACCGGAATCAGTCCGGCTAAAATACATACCATATAAATTTTTTGACGAAAATTTATATTACGATACCATTTTAATAGAACTTGCTTTAACTGCCGCATAGGTATTCTCCTTTTGGCCTAGTGTGCTGACTGCCGGTAGGATTCCGGCGTTTGCCCGAAAGTTTCCCGAAAACTTCTGCAGAAGTACGAAAAGTTTGTGTAGCCGACGCTTTTGCAGATATCCTGGATTTTTTCATTTGTATTTAATAATTGTTCTTTCGCTTTTTCCATGCGCATGGTTTTTATGTACTTATTAATTCCACAGCCGGTTTCACTAATAAACAAATCACTTAAATAATGCGGGGATAGGTAAAACTGTTTTGCAAGCCGGGAAAGGCTTAATTCCTCGCCATAATGATTTTGAATAAATTGCTTAAGCATACGAATCGTATGCCCTGTGGATTCGGTATCAGCGGCAAGAGTTGCAACAACTCTTTTCGTGACGTCCAATATAAGAGCTTTGCTTTCCTCAAAGTACTGACAGAAATACAGGCGCTCAATCACTACCTGCAGGTCTTCTTTGTCAGCAGGCAGTGCACTGTATAAAATAGTAGCCAGCTGAGACAGGATATAGCTCACATTGATGTGCGACTGGTTGCGTTTGTGCTGATACTTTGTCAAAAGCATATTAACGCTTTTCTGCAAACTGTAGCTGTCCTTGAACCGAATGGCATCCGCGGCGGAACGAAGCAAGGCATCATCATCCTCATAAGATTCCAAGCTGGTTGAAATTTTATCAGGAATCGGATATACATAGCAGTTTCTAAAAAAGAATCGGTCATCCAGTGCTTTTTCTGCCTGTGCATATGCCGCTGCAATGGAATCTGCTCCTGTTAGTGGGCTGCTGATGGAAATGTAACAAGGCTCACCCGCATCCGCAGAAATTTGTTTTTGAAGAATTTGTGCCATTGCAGCAACTGATGAATCTGTTTCTGTATCTTGCAGGAATAAAACACTTTGATAAGTGTTCAGATTGAGGAAGTGATGCGGCCATCCTCTCAGCACGCCTGCAATGGATTTTTCGAAATGGTCCTGAGGGATACTTCCAAAAATAGGATTATCAAATTGAAGCAGAAGCAGCTGTTTGAATTTTTCTAAAAAAGCGAGGTCAATATCTCTATATTCACTGCAAAGCATTTCTGCCTTGGCCCCGTACAGCAGCCGGGACAAAACATGATTCTGCAGATAAGCAGCGGCAAATTGCTTCTGCATAATGATTTGCTTTCGTGCATTCAGTTTTTGAATTGCTTTTTCCAACACTTTTCTCAGTTCCTCAGGGTTAATGGGTTTCAGTATGTAATCGACAGCCCCCAAAGTAAGTGCTTTTTTAACATAGGGAAAGTCATTATAGCCACTGAAAAATATAATTTGTACATTCGGATACAATTCCCGCGTTTGAGATGCAAGTTCTGTTCCCAACAAAAAAGGCATTCGTACGTCCGTAAGCAAGATGTCAGTTCCTTGTTTTTTTGCTTTTTGTAGGGCGTCATGGCCATTTTCGGACTCCACAATGTCCAGTTCGAATTTATATTTCTTCAAAAGAAATTTTACTGCTTCCCGCTCATCCTTTTCGTCATCCGCAATCAGAATCCGGTACATAAGGGCACCTCCACTTAGAATTCAAGGTCAAATTAAGTATAATTGTTTTATTTGATGCTTTCAATAAAATTCAGGATATTTGTACAGATATCTGGATTCTTTGCTATTTACAGCAACTGTATAGATAGATTATACTAAATTTGCGTTTAAAATTCACTGAGATTGTGAATATTAGGGAACGCAAAAACAAATGGGAGGTTCAGTAATGAAAAGAAAACATATTGTCAAACGCTCTGTAGCTTTTGCTTTGGCAGCATCACTTGCGGTTGGGTTATCCGCCTGCGGCGGTTCCACTCCAAGCGCCTCATCTAAGCCAGCTACCGCATCTAAGGTAACAAACCCAATGGCTAAGTATGATCAACCAATCGTAGTCAACACGGGACGGCAAACGGCTACCAATGCACGGTTGCCAAAGGGCGATACTTATGAAAATAACGAATACACACGGATTTTAAAAGAAAAGTTGAATATTGTAATTAAAGATGCATTTGAGGCAAACGGTGCGGATTATGACCGTCAGGTTTCACTGGCGGTAGCAAGCAGTTCCTTGCCGGACATGATGCTGGTTAATCACAATGACCTAAAAGAAATGGTAGACAATGACCAGATTATGGACTTGTCAGATGTCTATAACCAATATGCCTCTGATAAAATAAAAGAAATTTATAATTCGTTCAAAGATGTTTACGATGGCGGTGCCTTTAAAAAATGCACTTTTGACGGAAAAATCATGGCAATGCCGGACGTAGGCGGCGATGCGGGTTCCAATGCGGCTTGGATTCGTCAAGATTGGGCCGACAAACTTGGTATTAAGTTGGATCCAGACGGGGATGGGTGCCTCACACCGGATGAACTGAAAAATGTAGCAAAGCAGTTCATTGCGAAGGATCCCGGTAAAACTGGGAAACCAGTTGGCATTCCCGTACAGCAATTCCCGACTGATGGCTCCAATGACGGCGGTTCCTTCACTCTAACCGGCATAGCCAATTCCTTTAATGCTTTCCCGAAACATTGGCAGAAAGATAAGGATGGGAAAATTGTGTATGGCTCCCTTACCAATGAGACAAAGGAGTTCCTTACTACCATGGCAAGTTGGTTTAAGGAAGGAATCCTTGATCCACAAACCGGCACGCGCACATGGAATGACTGCCAGGGCCTTTTGGTAAACAATCAGTCTGGTATCGCTTTTGGACCATGGCATATGCCCGACTGGTGCTTCAACCTGGTAAAAGAGAAAGACCCGAACGCAGAATTCAGATGCTATGCAATCGCCGACAAAAACGGTAAAGTTAATTTTATGCACGTTTCACCGTCGGACAAGTATTTAGTGGTACGCAAAGGGTATCAGCATCCTGAGGCTGTTATGAAAATCTTGAACTTGTTCTATGATACTCTGAATGGAAAAGATGCAGCCAAAGCCATGCCAAATATATCCAAAGCCATGCAGATGGACAATGCCACAAAACCAGTCAATATGGAAATATTGGACGCAAAATTGAATCTTCGCAGTTACGAACAGATTTCGGCAGCTGTAAAAGATCCCTCCAAAGTCAACGATATTGATATGGCGGAAGACCGTATGATTGTCACCGAGATTAACGAGTATAACAAAAACAAGAAGTCCGCGCCGGTGGAAGACTGGTCACATTATACCTCTCGAATGTTCGGTTTAGGACTGTACTATAAACTTACTGAGAAAAACCTGTTTAACTGGCAGGTGCCGGGCTTTACAGGAACAACCGATTCCATGGAATCCATGTGGACAAATCTGGATAAACTGGAGAGCGAAAATGTTATAAAGATTATAACAGGAGCAGCTCAGCCAAACTCCTTTGATAAGTTTGTTAGCGACTGGAAGGCACAGGGCGGCAGTCAAATAACGAGCGAAGTAGAATCCCAAGCTTCTGGGAAATAAGAAAAGTGGTGGGGCTGTGTCATTAAAAAACACGGTCCCATTTTATTAAGGAGGATATCGATGGAATTGCTTCATAAAACCAAAGTGCAGAATGCTGTTTCCGGCAGAATGCGCTCGCAGAATGCGATGTTTCACTTCATGATGCTGCCAGGTATGATATTCCTGATTGTTTTCAGTTATATTCCTATGGTAGGCATCATCATGGCGTTTGAAAATTTCACTGCAGCCAAGGGAATTTTCGGATCGCCGTTTGTGGGATTAAAACACTTTCAGTATATGTTTTCACTGCCGGATATTTGGGTAATCATTCGAAATACGCTGTGTATCGCTATCGGCAAAATGCTTCTTACCACACTGCTTGCCATTATATTTGCTATACTGCTCAATGAGATTCGCGTAAATTGGATGAAGAAAACCATACAAACCGTTGTTTACCTCCCACATTTCCTTTCATGGGTTATTCTTGCGACAGTTGTGGTCAATATGTTCAACCTTGACGGATCCGTAAATCAGATTCTTAATAAAATCGGTATCGGTTCAATGAACTTTTTAGGCAGCAATACGCTGTTTCAGCCACTGCTGATTATGACCGATGTTTGGAAAGAATTCGGCTATTCCTCTATTGTTTTTCTGGCAGCTATCACCTCGATTGACCCAGGGCTTTATGAGGCAGCTGCGATTGATGGAGCCAACTGGTGGCAAAAGACGTGGCACGTCACATTGCCCGGTATGCTGAGCATTATTCTGCTGATTTCGGTAATGAATATTGCCAATGTGCTCAATGCGGGTTTTGACCAAGTATATAACTTGTACAGCCCAATGGTCTATGAAACGGGCGACATTATCGATACTTACGTTTATAGGATGGGCCTGCTGAACCATCAATACAGTTTTTCAACAGCAGTCGGCCTTTTCAAGTCTTTCGTAGGCATGTTCTTGATGCTTTTCGTCAATGGACTTTCCAAGAAGTTTACAGATGCCCGTATTTTCTAGAAGGGAGGAAAATGGTATATGAAACAATGCAACAATGGATGGGCAAAAGCAGGAAAAATAATCATTTATGTAATTATTATTTTAATGGGACTTACCTGCTTGCTGCCTTTGCTTAATATCGTGGCAATTTCCTTTAGCGGCAGTGCGGCTGTTACAGGAAATCAGGTTGGATTCATTCCGGTGGACTTTACGCTTGCCCCCTACCAAAAAATGCTGGCTGATTCCCAGTTTTGGCGTTCTTTTCTCATCTCAGCCGTTCGCGTTGTCCTGCAGCTTGCGTTAAATATGGTGCTGATTGTGCTGATGGCTTATCCACTTTCTAAATCAAAGCGTGAATTCCATGCACGTGGTACATATATGAAACTTCTGATTTTTGCAATGCTGTTTAACGGCGGCATGATCCCCACTTATCTCCTTGTAAAAGATTTAGGACTTCTGAATACGATTTGGGCTCTGGTTTTACCAGGCGCGGTTCCGATTTTCAATGTAATACTGGTCATGAACTTCTTTGCCGGTGTACCGAAATCGCTGGAGGAAGCCGCGGTGATGGACGGCGCAAATCCTATGCAGGTCTTGTGGAAAGTCTATCTCCCCTGTTCAGTGCCAGTGCTTGCAACGATTGCGCTGTTCAGCATTGTTGGAAGCTGGAATGACTTTTTCAGTGGTTTGATTTATATCACCAAAGTAAACAATTTCCCGCTAATGACATATATTCAGTCTTTGAATGTCAATATTGCCGACTTGTTAAAAGCCGGAGCCAGTTCAAGTACCCTTACAAATATTGCTGAACTGACCAATAAAAATTTGAATGCTGCAAAAATTGTAGTGTCCACAATTCCGCTCATTGTAATTTATCCTTTCCTGCAAAAATATTTTGTTACCGGCATTGTAGTTGGAGCTGTAAAGGAATAAATTTATAGAAGTAATTAAGTGATTGAAAGAACAAATGGAGGAATCTCAATGCCCAAATGGCTGAATGACGCAGTATTTTATGAAATTTATCCGCAAAGTTTTTATGACACAAATGGTGATGGTATTGGAGATATAAACGGCATAACAGAAAAGCTCGATTATATCAAATCTTTGGGATGCAATGCAATCTGGATTAACCCCTGCTTTGAATCCCCCTTTATGGACGCGGGCTATGATATAAGTGATTATAAAAAGGTTGCCCCGCGTTACGGCACAAACGATGACTTAAAGCACTGCTTTAACGAAGCACACAAACGTGGAATGCATATCCTGCTTGATTTGGTGCCCGGTCACACCTCTGATAAACACCAGTGGTTTCGGGAAAGCCAGAAAGCATGCCAAAATGAATATACAAACCGGTATATTTGGACTGACTCCGTGTGGAACCGCCCCGCCGGATTCAACAGTATGTGCGGGGTCAGCGAAAAGGACGGCTGCTATTTGCTGAATTTCTTTTCGTCCCAGCCGGCGCTCAACTATGGGTTCAATAAAATAACCGCACCATGGCAAATGCATTACACCCAGCCTGACTGCGTTGCAACACGGGAAGCCCTGAAAGATGTAATGCGCTTTTGGCTGGATGCGGGCTGCGACGGTTTCCGAGTGGATATGGCGGATTCGTTGGTAAAAAACGATGATAATAAAGAGGCAACCTGCGAAGTATGGAGAAACATCCGTGGGATGCTTAACCGGGAGTATCCGGAAGCTGCCATGGTATCAGAATGGTCAGACCCTGCTAAGGCGATTGGAAAAGCCCAGTTTGATATGGACTTTTATTTGGACCATCAGGAAAATGGATACCATGCACTATTCCGCAAGACAGGCAGCGACGGCAGCCAACAGAACTTTTTCAGCAAGCAGGGCAATGGCGATATTATGGAGTTTCTGGATGATTATCTGCCGCGATATCATGTGGAGGAATCAGCAGGTTACGTCAGTATGATAACCTGCAACCATGATACCCCCCGCATGACACTTGGCTTTGATGAATTGGAATGTAAAATTGCCTATGCTTTTCTATTGACCATGCCGGGGGTTCCTTTCATTTACTACGGTGATGAAATCGGCATACAGTATTTTCGGCTTAACAGTGTTGAAGGCGGGTATCATCGTACCGGGACGCGTACGCCCATGCAGTGGACAAATGGAAAGAATCTTGGGTTTTCCACCGCAGAAAAAGAAAAACTGTATTTGCCGGTGGATGAAAGAGATTGTGCACCGACAGTGGAAAGCCAGAACAAGGATACCAATTCTCTGCTGAATACGGTTCGAAAAGTTCTAAAACTACGCCACGAAAATCCAGATTTGCAGGCACAGCCGAATTTTGAAGTCGTTTATGCAGAAAAAGGAAAATATCCATTTGTGTTCCGCCGCGGTCAGTTTTTAATAGCGGTCAATCCGTCGTGGCGGTCGGTATCAATACCGATGAAGCTGCTTGGTGAATCGATATTCCAGCTTGGTCACAGCACATTAGAAAACGGTAACCTTTCTATGAAAGGTCAGTCTTTTTCAATATTTCATATGAATTCAATTTGACAGAACTGTTGCAAACAAAAATCTACATAGCATAAAAAAGCCGGAAGATTTCCATGAGAATGGTCATCTTCCGGCTTTTATGCTGTAGGCACAACCGAAACACGCGCTCCCTCCGCCTGTTCCCCTCTCTAAGGCTCGTTTCATAAAGACATAAAAACGGGGAACACCTCCCATGGATGTCCCCCAAACAACCCCGCTCTGCACAGCATGATAGTCTCCTTTCCCATGCTGCTCCAATGAAATCCATGTTTCTTTTTTGTCAAAAAAGCAGTATAATGAGGGCGAATAGAAATTCTGCGGGAACTCATACTTTCTGCAAACGGTCCTATGTGGTCCTGCCAGTCAGCCGGTCCGGTTCCGTGTATCGGCATATACAGCGGCATCACCGGCTCCCTATGTTTCCGCATTTTTACAGGCAGAGTTCCGCCGAAAGGAGAAATACGCAATGGCGAAAAAACAAACCGTGCAGCGAATTTTTTCAGTCGTGCTTGCACTGACAGTCATAACGTCTTTATGTATCGCTGTACCCGCAAGTGCCGCAGATACAGACACTTCCCAAACCGAGCAGAGTGTTTCCTCTAATCTCTCTCTTTCTTCTACGCCGCTTGTCCGGACGGCCGGATTGGACGGCTCCTCTTATTACGGGTATTACGCAAATTCGGACCAGGTGTATTACTATGCGGACCCTGCAGGACAGCTGCGCATTGTCATCAATACACATGACCCGGCAACTGGAAATCCCCAGCTGGATATTCGCACCTGCAATTCCGCCTGTCAGCAAATCAGCCGGGAATTCGTCAGTTTGCCCCTTCCCCTTTTTGGCGGTTTCTACCATGATGAGGATACTGGTGACTTGTATGTTGTAACCGGACAAAGCAACTCCTCCGAATCACAGGCCATCACAGCGGTGGAAGTGGATAAATACAACAGCAGTTGGAAGCTGCTCTCGTCCGCGAAAATTCCGGCTTCATTCGCTAATATTTTCCAAGGTATCCGCACGCCCTTCAACGAAGGAAACTGCCGAATGACCAAAGCGGGCAGCCATACACTGGTAGTATATATGAGCGGAGAGATGTTCACTGTAGAAGGGGAACATCAGCAAAGTGACCTTACTTTCTATCTGGACACCAATACTATGAAAGCCTGTCAGTCCGAGCAGCCATACAACAGCCATTCTTTTAATCAGTTTGTTCAGTACGACAAGACAAATGGCATGCTGAAATTCGTCAGCCATGGTGACGCTTCCCCCCGCGCGATCTGTACAGAAGCACTGCGCTGGAACAATACCACCAGCCAGCCCATCTACTACTCCTCTACAAAACCTTTTACTTTTCTGGGCGATACCAGCATCAGCCGCACCGATACACAGGTAAACGGTTTTGAACTTGGCAGGAATAATGACCTGATTGTCGGCACCTCAGTTCCGCATAATCAGGCTGTCTGCGGCGTGATCGGCTGGTCCAAAAGTGGCGTAACAAATCAGAACCTGTACCTGATTAAAGTTTCCAAGGACGGCACGCAGTCCACATTCCAATGGCTCACGAACAACAACCCCAAAGCATCCGGTTTAGACATTGACGACCCGCGGCTTGTCAAAATCAACGACGATCTGTTTCTCATTCTGTATACAGAAGTACAAAATTCCGGCGGCAGTCCGTCTTATACCACAAAATATATGCTCATAAACTCCAGTGGAAAGCAGCTTGCACCGGCGTCTTCCATCGGCAGGCCGGGCAGCGCATCCAATATGTACCACGGCGGTTCACAGCCCATTCTTTATGACGGGAAAATTACATGGGCGGACGAGGAGGACGGCCAAAGCAGCAGCCGAATCTATCAGCTGCAGGGTACCGTCACCATGTCGGACAAAAAGACCGGTGTAAGCATGGTTTGGAAGTCCTTAGCGGCCCACTCCGTCCTGCAGACCAATGTGTCTTCCGCCGTGGATACTTTTCCCTCCTCTCTGTCTGCACAGGCGGTTTCCTCCAGTGCTGTCTGTTACGACGTTTCGATGATAAAAGACGGCGCACAGGAAAGCCTAAATGGTGACACGGCTGTCCTCTCCCTTCCGATTCCGTCCGGCATTTCGCCGCTGCGGACACTCTGCTGGCGCATTGCAGAAGACGGCACCGCACAGCAAATACAGAATGTCCGCATCCAAAACGGAAAGCTTACTTTCTGCACCTCCTCCCTTGGGCAGTTTTTCATTTCCGAGGCAAAGGTTTCCGCCGTCCCTTCCTCGGACCTCACGGGAACCGTGAGCGTTTGGCCCGGACAGATTATAAATTTCCGCACCTTCAGTACATTTCCTCTGCAGCAGATTGTGCAGGGAAACGGCAAAACCGCCAGCGTAAATGCACCCTTTGTAAGGTGGTCCGCAGACACGCAGACCGCCGAGCAAAGTTTGTACATTCCCTACAGCCAAAACCACGCGGGCGATAAAACCGGCATTTATGTCAGAGAAAACGGGACCGCCAGTCTGTTGTTCACGGTCAAGCTGGATTTCAATCGTCCGTTTACCTGTGACACCGGTTCGGACGTTGTGAAAGAATCCGGCCAAACCTATTTTGCCAAGCTGACGGTTCCACACGGCACCGAGGTCGGCGGCTATGCTGCCGGAAACGGCGCTGTTGCCTTGACACGGGCAAAAAATGGCGGCGCACCCACCGTCAGTAAAGACGGCAAAACAGATATTTATTATTACGGCTTTACAGCCGCAAGGCAGGGCCGTACCGGGCTGTACGCAAACATAGTGGGAACAAAATTCTGCCTATACTCTACAACCGTTCAGTAAATTATCTATTTTGAATAATCCAAAGGGAGCGTAAATCCAAGTTCTGGATTTACGCTCCCTTTTTTGTCTGTGCCAATCTTTCGCCGTATTCTTCAGAGATATCAAAAACAGGTGCATGTGTACTTTGCTAAGTACCATCGCGCCGGTAAAACACGCCGCCCACCATAGCAGCAACTGCATAATCCAAAGAAATTTAAATTTTTTCTATTTTACTCCCTTTCATTGCCTCATAACCAATAAGAACTGTCCAAACGTAGGCGCAGGTTTTCGGAATCATAAGGGCACCAATAGCCGGAACCGCATCTGCAAACAACACGACCGGAATGTAGCAGGCAAAGCTCAGCACCACAGTGAACCATAAAAAACGAAATGGACGGTCCCGCTGTTCTTTTGCACTGCGGTAGAACAGCACAACAATCAGTGCCCCCAACAGCGCAAAAGGAATGTTGCGGTAAATCCCCCAAGAAAGCGGCGCACGGGCGCTTGTCCATGCGTTTTGCGGCATCAGGCAGAGAAGAATGCGGGAAAGCGCTAGCATCCAAACCGCCGTTGTAATCCCGCCTTTGCCGGATACCTGATACCGTGCACGCCATACATAATAGAGCAGAACATAAAAAATGGTCATCGTGATGGAAGTAATGAGCTTTCCAATGCCCAGCGCAGCCGTGTAACTTGCAAGACCGGTGGTGCAGAGCGCAATGGCACGCGGCACCAAATGGAAGGCATCGCCGCAGCCGAGCGTTATCGCCATAATTCCGAAAAGCAAGAACTGCTTTTTCCCCGCGCTTCCCCGAATCATCAGAACTCCCAGGATAATAACAGTAGTTAAATAAGCAATATCAAAAAGTGTTTCAAAAATAGCCTGCATGGTACCATTCCTTTCAATTTGAACGATGTTCATATTTGTTTGTATAAAAGCCCGCCGTTTGGCGGGCACTCAGTCAGCATAAATGGTGCGGCGAATGATTGCAAGCAGCACACCGCAGTCACCTTTTTTCTGCATAAGCATTGTTAAAACATTGGTAAGCACAAAATCAATAAAGTCAGATTCGGTAAAGGCAGGCGTAAAGGCGTCTTTTCTAATGGCAGTATCCGCATTTAATGCTTCCGTCATTCCCATTTTGATGTGGGAAAAATAATGCTGCATGGTATCCTTCGCCTTGTTCTTCCCCGTGCTTGCAAAGCTGAGCGAATGTGCCGTTAAAAAATTTGGGTATTCTTTGCTGCCGCGCCGAACGCTCTCAAAAATCCAGCCGACGTATTCGGGAAACGGCAAATTCATTGTGCATTTATGGTCCATGTGGAAAATATCCTGCCAGACACTCTCAATCGTTGCGATAACCAAATCATCTTTACTGGAAAAATAGTTGTAAAGTGACCCCAGCGCCACATGACAGGCCTGTGCAACCGAGCGCATATTCAGCGCTGACAGCCCCTTTTCCGAAACCATGTCCCTACAGACTTTGAGAATGGCGGACTTGGATGTTACAGCGATATTGATTGTATGCACCTCCCAACTTGAACAATGTTCATTATAATAGACTGCCCGCCGTTTGTCAATTTGCTTCTCTTTAGATAAACAATAAATCCTTTTTTATCTTCCGCAATTCACCATGTCCGCGGCATAAAAAATCCCCGGAAAGCCTTAAAATAACTAGCTTTTCGGGGTGGTGCCGCTGACCGGGGTTGAACCGGTACGATGTTTCCATCGAGGGATTTTAAGTCCCTTGCGTCTGCCAATTCCGCCACAGCGGCAAAACAACATTTTTATTTTATCACAGAACAGCAGCAAACGCAAGTTTTTCATGGCAGCATTTCTATACTTTAGTGCAGGTCTGTAACCATGCCAAAGTGATACCCCATCTGTTCCCATTTGGTAAGGAGTTCATCTAAAATATCCGCATTTGTTTTGGAGGTGAGGTGCAGTAAAACAACCGCTCCCGGATGAGTCCGCGGCAAAATTCGCTTAAAGGCTTCTTCTTTGGTTGGCTGTTTATCTTTGTACCAATCTACATAGGCAAGGCTCCAGAAAAACGTTTTATAGCCGAGCTTCTGCGCCTGCTGCAGGTTTGCAACGCTGTAGCGGCCCTGCGGCGGCCGATACACGCGCTGCATGGGCTTTCCGGTAATCTCTTTATACTTTTCCTCCACAGAACGCAGTTCTTTTTCAAAGACAGCCGTGTCAGAAATTTTCGACATATCATAGTGGTGCCACGTATGATTGCCGACCGTATGTCCTTCCGCCGCCATACGCTTCACAAGGTCCGGCCGCGTTTGCAGGTAGTTTCCCACAACGAAAAAAGTAGCGTGCACATGATGCTTTTTCAGGGCATCCAAAATTTTTGGCGTATAACCAGCTTCGTACCCTGCGTCAAACGTCAGATACAGTGTTTTATCCTTGTCATTTCCAAGAAAATAAGCCTGATACTGCCGCAAAAACTGCGGAGAGGCATTCCCCACGGGCTGCTTTCCCGGCTGCGGAAAGGACAGGCCCCAGTTGGGATTGACCGTTTTTGTCTTTGCCGCTGCGGCCACGCTGACCTGCCGGCCGTACCATGTAAAAAGCAGGCCAGCTGCTGCCGCAACCGCAAGCAGGGCAATCACAATGTTTCGCTTTTTCCAGATGAAATACACGCCCACTCCTCCCTTTTATACAGGAACTCTATGCGGGGGAAGCAGAAAATATGCACTCAAAAAACAGCGCGCACTGTCTGAACCATGACTTTAATATCATTTCCTACCGAAATGGAATCCATATACTGCAGGTTCAGCTGCATTTTGGTCGGCAGAATCTTCTCAATATAAGTCGTTTCGGGGTCCAACGGCGACTCCGCCAAAATCTCGTCTTCATTGCGGAAGTGAATGCTGCTGGGTGCCGTCACGCCCGGCCGTACCAGCAGTGTGGACAGATAGGCCGGCTGATATGCCTTTACATACTTCGGTACTTCCGGACGGGGACCGACCAAACTCATCGTGCCGTCCAGCACATTCAGCACCTGTGCAAACTCGTCCAGACGGCATTTACGGATAACGCGGCCAACGCGCGTAATGCGCGGGTCCTGTCCAACAGTTATCTGCAATCCTTTTTTATCCGCGTCCTGCACCATGGTACGAAACTTATAGATACGGAACGGTTTTCCATAGCGGCCAACACGCTCCTGCCGATAGAACACCGGTCCTTTGGAGTCCAATTTTACCGCAGCGGCCGTTATCAACAGCAGCGGTGACAAAATCACCAGTATCAAAAAAGAAACCACAATATCAAATAAACGCTTAGCTGCAAGCGTTCCGCGGTGCTGCCGCAGCTTTTCAAAACAGGCTTTTGTGTCCGCGTTCTGCATCCATGCAGGCAGGTCTTCAAAGCGCAAAGGAACCCCTCATTTCGTTCAGTATTACTTTCTCTGGCCATATCATCTCAAAAATAAGACATTAAAATATTATAGCACACTGCGCCGCAGTGATTCAATTTTTCTGCTGCTTTTCTGATAGATATTTACTTTCATTCGCCAACGGACTATACTAGTGTAAAGTACGCGGCAGTAAATACAGCCCGCCGCAGAATATGACATGGCTGTAAGGAGGATACTTTTTTATGTATTATCTGGGAATCGACCTAGGCGGTACAAATATCGCCGTCGGCATCATTGATGAAAACTACAAAATGGTAGCCAGTGCCAAAAGCCACACACGTGTCCCCTGTCCGGAAGAAGAACTAACGGAGCAGTTGGCCAACACAGCGCTGCAGGCCCTGCGGGCCGCACACCTGACGCTGGAAGATGTACCGTGGATTGGCGTTGGCTCTCCCGGAAGCATTGACAGTATGCACGGAATTGTCGGTTTCTCCGGCAATCTGAACCTGCACAACTACCCACTGGCAAACCAGCTCAGTCAACGGCTGAACGGCCGCCGTGTCCTGCTGGAAAACGACGCCAATGCGGCGGCTTTCGGCGAATATAAAGCGGGCGCACTGCAGAATGCCGCAAATGCGCTGGCCATCACGCTGGGCACCGGCATCGGCGGCGGTATTTTGATCGATGGAAAAATTTACTCTGGCTGCAATGGTGCAGCCGGTGAACTTGGCCACCAAGTCATCAAAGCCGATGGCCGGTCCTGCACCTGCGGGCGGCATGGCTGCTGGGAAACCTACGCCTCTGCCACTGGTCTTATCCGCACGACACAGGAAATCATGCAGACTTCTTCCGACCACTCCTCCCCTATCTGGCAGCTGGCCGGAAATGACCTAAACAAAGTAAGCGGCCGCACCGCCTTTGACGCCATGCGCGCAGGCGACCCGCTGGGCCAGAAAGCTGTTGACTGCTTTATCCGTGACCTTGGCACCGGTCTTGTCAACTGCATCAATATTTTTCAGCCGGACCGTGTCTGCATCGGCGGCGGTATCTGCAACGAAAAAGACTACCTGCTGAAGCCCCTGCAGGCATTTGTGAACAAAGAAACTTTCCTGGTGCCAAACGGCCCTCACACCCAGTTGTGCATTGCACAACTAGGTAACGATGCCGGTATTATCGGTGCTGCTCTGCTTGGGACTGCCTGACAGACAGTGCAGCGAAAGGATGAAATCTTAAAAATGAGTATTACAGATATGCCTTTCGGCGTGCTGCCAGACCATACACCGGTAAAAGCCTATACCCTAAAAAATACATCCGGCGCTTCTTTGACTGTACTCACCTATGGTGCACGCATTCAGTCCCTGCAAATGCCGGGACGCAACGGTGACGCGGAAGAAATGGTGCTTGGTCACCGCACACTGGAGGAATACACACAGCCCGGTGACTACCTGGGTGCTGTGATGGGCCGCTATGCTAACCGCATTGCGGACGGCTCCTTTACCATTGCTGGAAAAGCCAGCCGTTTGGCGCAAAATGAGGGCAGCACAACGCTGCACGGTGGTCCACAGGGATTTTCAACCCGTGTATGGCGCTGCCGCCGCAAAGAAGCGAATGACGACGCACCTTCCATTACACTGACTTACGAAAGTCGCGACGGTGAGCAGGGATTTCCGGGCACCTGCAACGTCCGTGTCACCTACTGTCTGACAACCGACAACGCCGTTATGATTGATTACCGTGCGGAAAGCAGCCGTGCTACTTATCTGAATCTGACAAACCACAGCTACTTTAACCTCAGCGGCAGCTGCCAAAAAGATGTACTGAAAACCGACCTTATCATAGACGCTGACACTTGTCTGGAAGTGGACAAGGACCTGCTCCCTACCGGTCAGTTATTGCCCATAGAGGACACCGCAGAGGATTTTCGTGGCGGGAAAGCAATCGGGCAGGATATAAACCGAGAGGAGCCGCAGCTGCGTTCCTGCGGCGGCTACGACCACTGCTTTGTGCTGAACGGCACTGGTTTCCGCAGAGTCGCCGAGGCCACCGATACTTCTTCCGGTCACCGTATGCTTGTCTTTACTGATCAGCCCGGTATGCAGCTTTTTACTGCCAACTGCTTTAACGAAGGTTCGCTGAACCGCGACGGCTCGCCAATGCTTCCGCATACCGCTTTCTGTCTGGAAACACAGCATTTTCCGGACAGTCCGCATTATCCGGAGTTCCCCTCCACGCTGCTGTCGGTCGGAAAGACATTTCGCAGCCGTACCATTTATAAGTTTGAACTTATCAAATAAAACTGCTTTTCCCTAAATGATTTTACATAGAGAGATATAAAAATCCCGCCGAACAGATGCTTTTCTGTTCAGCGGGATTTTTGAGATACACGGCAAAAATGCGTTGCTGTGCTTCTTTATTCTTCTGCTTTGGCAGCCTGTGCCTTGGCAGCGTTCTCTTTTTTCCGTTTTTTGTCCTTATGCTCATTCCAGCCGACATACAGCGGACCGGCAATGCACACGGAGGAATAACAGCCGGAAATAACACCAATCATCATCGGCAGTGCAAGTGTTGTGACGCTGGCCAGCTGATAATAGGCAGCGACCACGCACAGGCATGCGATAACCATTACCGTGCACAGTGCCGTGAAGATGGAGCGCGTCAACGTTTGGTTAATGCTGAGGTCCACTAGTTCGCCAATCGGCGTCTTAGCCGGCATTTCGCTGCGATTTTCACGGATACGATCGTAGACAATAATCGTATCATTCAGTGAGTAACCGAGAATCAGCAGCACAACGGCGATAAAGTTGCCGTTAATCGGCATCTGGAAGAAAATAAAGGTGAAGTACACCATACATACATCGTGCAGCAGCGCAATGATGGCCATAACACCGGCTGATGTACCACCAATCTTTTTAAACCGAATGGTAATGTACAGCAGCAACAGCGCCATGGTAATGGCAACCGCCACCAAACATTTGACAAAGAATTTTTGTCCCATGGAGGGGTTAATGGAACTGGACTCTACCAAAGCAAACTTACTGTTTGTAAATTTGCTTTGCAGGTTCTTTGCAATCTGCTGCTGCATCTCTACGGAAATCGCCTTTGTGCCGGCAAGCTCAATGGTGATATTGTTGGTTGTTCCGGTACCGGAAGAATCCTTTACATTCTTATTCAGCAGAACGGAAGCGTCCTGCTTGACCGTATCCTTTACAACCTTCTCCACCGCCGCCTGCTGCGCCGCGCCTGAAGTATCCGTGTAGGAATACTTCAGCTGTGTACCGCCGCGGAACTCAATGTCCAGCTGGGCACCAAAAATGCAGTTGCAGATAATACCCAGCAGGATAACGCCGATGGAAATGCCGTAATAAATCCGGCGGTTTTTACTGAAATGAATCTTAAACTGCTTCATGCATCGCACCTCCGTAAAGCCACTTTTTGCGCAGGGGTTTGAATGCGGAAAGCGACCGTGTCATTGCGCGGCTGGTATACACGCCGAAGATGAAGTTGCCGATATTGCCAATCAGCAGCGTATAGCCGAAGGAGTAAATGGAACCGGTGGTGCTGGCGCCAAACAAACCAGACAAAATATTCGTCGGTCCAAACACCAGCATAAGTATGACAGCGACCAGAATGGTGGTAATGTTGCCATCGAAAATAGCCCAGAAGCTGTTTTTGTCGCCGGCGGTAATGGCGCCGTCCAGCGACTTGCCAGCGTACAGCTCCTCCTTAATACGGGTTGCCGTAATGATGTTGGCATCCACGCCCATGCCGATGGAAAGAATCATACCGGCAATACCGGGCAGTGTCATGGTAAAGCTCTTCATAAATGGGAAGAAGCCGGACACCGCGGCAAAGCATAGTGCCATCTGGCCGCACAAGGAAATGACGGCCACAAAACCGGGCAGACGGAATACCAGAATCATAAACAGAGCCACCAGCAGGAAACCGATAACGCCTGCCAGTGCCATCGCATACAGCGAAGAGGTACCCAGTGTTGGGCTGATGCTGCTGAAGCTGTTGACCGTCAGCTTAAAGGGAAGCGCACCGGAGTTAATCTGATTTGCCAGCTTAGTGGCGCTTTCCGAAGTGAAGTTGCCGGAAATCTCCGCCTTGCCGCCGGTAATACCGGTTGCGCCGAACTTGGCCTTGTCCACAGAAGCGGAAGAAATCATGGTATCGTCCATCCAGATAGACAAAGTGCTTTCTTCATTAGCGACCTTTTTGGTCGCGTCCGCAAATTTTTTGGCGCCGTCGCTGGTAAGCTCCAGCTCCACCACATAGGAGGACTGGCCGGAAGTGGAGTCCTGTGTCACGCCCGCCCGGGCGGACTTGACATCACTGCCTTTTAGGAAGATGTTTTTTGCAGTCGTTCCTTTCGGCGTTGTGTAAACCGCCTTGCCGTCACTGCCGGTTGCGGTATTTGTGTACTCACTACCCTCACGGAAAGTCAAAACCGAAGTAGCGGAAAGTTCTTTTAGTGCCGATTCCGGGTCAAAGTTCTTTTCTTCGCTCTGCCATGGGAATCGGGTAATGATGCGGTTTTGACTGTAGTCGGCGTACAGTTCATAGTCCGTAATGTTGTTCTGCACCATACGTGTTTCAATAACGGATTTTGCAGAATCCATCTGGTCCTTCGTCACCGCTTTTCCGTTGGACTCAGGGGCGAAAGTTGCTTCTACACCGCCCCGTATGTCAATACCCCATCTGATATCCCCAACGCCCTTAACGTAGGTCGTTTTGGTATCGCCTTTGTACGAATAAACGCCCGAAATGGAAACGAACGTAAAGGCCAAGATGAGGATTGCGACGATGAAAAAAATGGGTTTTCGTGCTCGCTTCATGCGCAAGTCCTCCAATTTGCTTTTTTTCTGCGAAAAAGCCAGTTTCACAGACGTAGCAAATTTATTATAGTAATTTTATATGGGAAAGTCAACGTTTTCAGTATAAAATACCCATCTACAAAAGGGGCCGCTCCAGCGGAGCGGCCCGAAAATGAGGAGAAAGAAAAATTTCAGGATTCCAGCAGCTTTTCACAAACCGCCATTTGTGCACACAAGCAGAACAGCTTTGCCGCCTGTTTGACTTCTTCCAGCGGCGGATAAGTAGGTGCCACACGAATATTGCTGTCCTGTGGGTCCTTGTGGTACGGGAACGTTGCGCCCGCACCGGTCAGGGTGACGCCCGCCTCTTTGCACAGTGCCACCGTGCGCTTTGCGCAGCCGGGCGTGACATCCACACTAATAAAGTAGCCGCCGTTCGGTTTTGTCCACGCGGCAACGCCCTTGCCCGCAAGCTCCTGCTCAAAAATCTGTTCGACTGCCTCGAACTTCGGCGCAATAATCGCACGCTGGCGGCACATCTGTGCCGGAATGCCGCCAACCTTCTTTAAGAAAAGCAGATGCCGCAGTTGGTTCAGCTTATCTGGACCAATCGTCTGATATTTATAGTGTTTCCGAAAGACCTGCAGGTTGTTGTCACTGGCGCCCATGGCTGCTACGCCCGCGCCGGGGAATGTAATTTTGCTGGTGGATGCAAAGAAGACAGGCAAGTCAGGATTGCCGGCCTTTTGGCACTCGTCCCATAGGTTCAGCAGATGATCCGGCGTATCGGTCAGGTCATGCACACAGTAGGCATTGTCCCAGAAAATACGGAAGTCCGGCGCCGCCGGCTTTAAAGCGGCAAAGCGGCGTACGGTTTCATCTGAATAAGTAATGCCCGTTGGGTTGGAATACTTCGGCACACACCAAATACCCTTGATGTCAGGGTCCGAGAAAACCAACTTTTCCACAACATCCATGTCCGGCCCGGTCGGCAGCATAGGAACTGTAATCAGTTCAAAGCCGAAATATTCGGTTACGCCGAAGTGACGGTCATATCCCGGAGAGGGGCAAAGGAACTTCCGGTGTTCCTCTAGGCACCACGGCTTACCGCCGGGCAGGCCATGCGTCATGCAGCAGGAAATCGCGTCGAACATCATGTTCAGGCTGGAGTTCCCGCCGACAATCACGTTCTCCGCCGGCAGTCCCATCATTTTGCCCAGCATACCGCGCATTTCCGGCAGGCCATCCGCAAGGCCGTAATTTCGGCAGTCGGTGCCGTCCGGCAGCACCACATTGGACCGTGAGGTAATCTGGTCCAGCATATCCAGCGAAAGGTCCAGCTGCTCTGCGCTCGGCTTGCCGCGCGCCATGTTCAGTTTGAGCCCCATCGCCTTACAGGCATCAAACTTCTTTGCAAGCTGTGCCTGCAAAGTCTTCAGTTCTGTTTTTGACAATTTCCCAAATTCCACGCAAAATGCACTCCCTACATTACAAGCTATCGCAAAAGGTACATAAACCTTTCCTATTGTAGCGAAAACGAAATAAAAATGCAAGTCTTAATCCAAATTCCTGCACAACGGTGGGAAAAGTTCGGATGTACAACCGGCAATTTTGGTCATATTGCCTGTCATTTATGCAAATCTTGGCAGCAAAAAGGACCGCCGAAGCGGTCCTTAAAAAGTTTTCCGTTAAAATTCCGCACTGCCGGGTGTACGCGGGAAAGGCAGAACGTCCCGAATATTCTGGATGCCGGTCAAGTACATGATCAGGCGCTCGAAACCAAGGCCGAAGCCGCCGTGGCAGGCACTGCCATACCGGCGCAGGTCCAAATACCACCAATATTCCTTCTCGTTCATACCGAGCTCCTGCATCTTCTCCTGCAGCACGTCCAGCCGTTCTTCACGCTGACTGCCGCCGATGATTTCACCAATGCCCGGCACCAGCAGGTCCACAGCCGCCACTGTCTTGCCATCCGGATTTGCGCGCATATAAAAAGCTTTAATGCCCGCCGGATAATCCGTGACAAAGACCGGACGCTGAAAAACTTTTTCGGTCAGATAGCGCTCGTGTTCAGTCTGCAGATCACAGCCCCACTCTACTTTGTAGTCGAAGTGGTCGTTGTTCTTTTTCAGCAGTTCCACCGCATCGGTGTAGGAAACATGCGCAAAGTCATGGTCCAGTACATTCTGCAGACGGTCCAGCAGACCCTTGTCTACAAATTTATTACAGAAATCAAGGTCCTGCGGGCAGGTATCCATGACATAGCGAATGACATACTTCATCATGGCTTCTGCCAACTGCATGACATCTTCCAAATCGGCAAAAGCAATTTCCGGTTCAATCATCCAAAACTCGGCGGCATGGCGCTGTGTGTAGGATTTTTCCGCACGGAAAGTCGGACCGAACGTATAAACCTGACCAAACGCCATGGCCATGCACTCCGCCTCCAGCTGCCCTGAAACGGTCAGAGAAGCCGGTGTGCCGAAAAAGTCCTTGCTGAAGTCGATTTTGCCGTCCGGTGTGCGCGGCGGGTTGGTCTGGTCCAGTGTTGTGACACGGAACATTTCACCCGCACCCTCTGCGTCACTGGCTGTAATCAGCGGTGTGTTCACATATACAAATCCACGCTCCTGGAAAAAGCGGTGAATGCCATACGCGGCAGCGGAACGCACGCGAAATGCCGCCGAGAACAAATTGGTACGTGGGCGCAAATGCGCAATTGTACGCAGGTACTCTACGCTGTGGCGCTTTTTCTGCAGCGGATACTCCGGTGTGGAGGCACCCTCCAGCCGAACCGATGATGCGTGCACCTCAAAAGGCTGTCGCGCCTGCGGCGTTAAAAGCAGCTGGCCGGTCACACAGACCGCCGAGCCAACATTGAATTTCGCTATTTCCGCAAAGTTGTCCACTTTGTCCGCTTCAAATACAACCTGCAGTCCTTTAAAGCAGCTGCCGTCATTCAGGTCGATAAAACCAAGTGTTTTGCTGTCCCGTACAGAGCGCACCCAACCGCAGACAGTGATGGCCTTGCCGCTGAACGCCTCCGCATTCTGATAGAGTTGTGCTGTTTTTACTCGTTCCAATTTGTGTTTCCTCCTGTACCGGCCAAAAAGGCAGGCATATAAAATCTAGTTTCTACACAAAACAGTTTACCGCAGGCGGCGCTCCGGTGCAAGTTTTCACATAAAAAAAGAAAAAATCTGTTTTTCCACGGAAAAAGTCTTGCATTCTTTAAAATGTATGCTATAATAATTGAGTCACTGATAAAAAGCAACATTTTTACCACTTGGAGAGGTATTCTAATTGGTAAGGAGCCACATTGGAAATGTGGTGTGCCGCAAGGCATTGTGCGTTCGAGTCGCATCCTCTCCGCCACTCATATCCAAAACCCTATTTTGTTTTTGCCGAACGGAATAGTGGTTTTGGATTTTTTTATTAATAAGAGATAGCAAGAGATAGTATGAGTAAGACCACTCTTTTGAATCACGGTAGCAACCACATCAACTCGCAGGGCTTTTATCTATTTGTTTCGTCTTATTCTATTCATAGTATAATAAAAGCAGGAAAAGCTAAGAAACTTGCGGGTTCCCTAGCTTTTTGTTTGATCAGAGTGTTAGTCATTTAAAGTTAATTTACATGTCATAAAGTTGTCAATGAATCAGAGAAACAAAGCTATTCTCTATGCATTTCAACTTATTTTGATTCATTAGATGGATCATACATAATGCCCGTATTTTTAAGGATTTCCTGACGGCACTGGTCTGCGCTCATCTGTTGGCGATAAGCTCCGCCAGTGCAAATGCCACCTGCTCAATTTCTTCTTCTGTCATTGGAATGCCCATTCGTGGAATACGTTCCTTGAGCAAGGTTACTTTTTTGTCCAATTCACGCGCCAGCAGAAAGCCTTTGTCTGTCAGATAAATTTTGCTGTACCGCATTTTTGCAATCAGTTTCTTCTGTGTCAGCACCCCCAGCATTCGAGAGACCGAGGGACCACTGACATTTAAAAACTGTGAAATGCTTGTGGAACAGACATCCCGCTCCAACTTAGCAATCTGATAAATTGCCAGCAGATACCGCAGATGAGTACTGGTCAGTTCTTCCATAAATCAGTTCTCTCCTAAAAAGAAAGCGGGCATAAGCCCGCTTTGGTTATTTTGTGTGACAAGCACCACCGTTTGGACAGTGGTCACAACCGCAGCCACAACCGCCTTTATGATGTTTTTTGTTCCAAACACCTTTGGCGACAATGGCAGCAACCACCGCCACGATGATTAGAATCCCGATTAGTGTAGGAAGATTCATACAAACTCCCTCCTTTGTTCTGTTGTCTTACTTTGCGGCAGCAGCCACAGAACTCATTGTTAAAACGTTATCATTATATTTATTTTTACGTGCAACCATATAAACCAAAAATACTAGGATAGCAATGGCTGCAACTGTACCAACCGAGAACCCTGCGCCAGAGAACAACATCCCAAGCTGATACACAATCAAGGAAATGGCATAGGCAAAGCCGCACATATAACCGATTGCGCCCATGGTCCATTTAGCGGAATTCATTTCACGTTTAATGGCACCCATCGCTGCAAAGCACGGCGCGCACAGCAGGTTAAAAATTAGGAAGCTGTACGCAGAAAGCTGCGTGAAATCGTGAGCTAACGCACCCCAAATGGGCTGGGTACCATTTTCGACGTCAATGCCACCATACAGAACCCCGAATGTACCCACAACCTCTTCCTTTGCAATCAGGCCCGTGAAGGTAGCAACGGTCGCTTTCCAGGAATCAAAGCCAAGCGGTGCAAAAATAAATGCGATTGCCTGACCGATTAAAGCCAGCAGAGAAGTATTGTTGTCCTCGACCAAGCCGAACTGACCGTTTGTGAAGCCAAAACCCTGCAGGAACCAAAGCACAATGGAGGCTGCAAAAATGACCGTACCGGCACGCTTGATAAAACTCCAGCCGCGCTCCCACATGGCGTGCAAAACGTTTTTGGCACTCGGTACATGGTAGGCAGGCAGTTCCATAACAAATGGTGCCGGGTCGCCCGCGAAGGGCTTTGTCTTTTTCAGCAGAATACCGGAAATGACAACTGCAGCAACACCAATTAAGTACGCGGACATGGCAATGAATGGATTGCCGCCAAACAGTGCGCCAGCGAACAGGCCCACAATTGGCATTTTTGCGCCACACGGAATGAAGGTAGTCGTCATAATGGTCATTTTACGGTCACGGTCATTTTCAATGGTGCGGCTGGACATGATACCCGGCACACCACAGCCGGAAGCAATCAGCATCGGGATAAAGCTTTTTCCGCTTAAACCAAACTTGCGGAAAATGCGGTCCATAATGAATGCAACGCGAGACATATATCCAATATCCTCAAGAATGGCAAGCATTAAGAATAAAATCAGCATTTGCGGAACAAAGCCAAGCACCGCACCAACACCACCAATAATGCCGTCAACAATTAAACTGTTCAACCAATCAGCACAGCCAATGGAGGTAAGCCATCCCTGCACCGCTGGAGGAATGATTGTGCCAAACAGGGTATCATTTGTCCAGTCAGTAACTAGCTTGCCGACGGTACCCATCGAAATGGTATAAACAAGAAGCATGATGCCAAGGAATATCGGAATGCCAAGCACACGGTTCGTAACGATTTTATCGATTTTATCTGAAATGGTTAGGTTACCTTTGACTGGTTTTTTCTTTACCGACTTTTCAATAACGCCTTTTATGTAAGCATATCTTTGGTTTGTAATGATGCTTTCAGAGTCATCGTCCATTTCCGTTTCACAGTCTTTGATGTGCTGTTCCAGATGCTGTTTCAACTCTCCATCAAATTTCATTTCCGCCAGCACTTTTTCGTCACGTTCAAAAACTTTGATGGCGTACCAGCGCAGATTCTGGTCATTTACCATGCTCTGTATCGATTCCTCAATATGTGCAATCGCGTGTTCCACGCTGCCGGTAAAGACGTGCGGTCTTTTGTTGAAATCCGCTTTCTTCAGTGCCAGGAAAGCTGCTTTTTCAGCGGCTTCTTCTCCGCCGCGGCCTTTCAGCGCGCTGATTTCGACTACTTCACACCCAAGCTCCGCGCCAAGCTTATCTGTATCAATGGTGTCGCCCCTTTTCTCCACCAAATCCATCATGTTGACTGCAATCAGCACCGGAATTCCCAGCTCCAGCAGCTGCGTCGTCAGGTACAGGTTGCGCTCAATGTTGGTTCCGTCAATGATGTTGAGAATGACATTTGGCTTTTCATTGACCAAGTAAAAACGTGCCACCACTTCTTCCAACGTGTACGGTGAAAGCGAATAGATACCTGGTAAATCCTGAATGACTACATCTTTATGCCCTTTTAGGTGCCCTTCTTTCTTTTCCACTGTTACACCCGGCCAGTTGCCGACATACTGATTGGAGCCTGTCAGGTCATTAAAAAGCGTTGTTTTGCCACAGTTCGGGTTGCCTGCCAGCGCAATTGTAACTGCCATTTACTTTCCTCCTCAAAAATATTTTAGCATAGGCTAGCTTTATTAGCTTTTGCTAACTCGTATCGCTGTTTTTACAATGCTTTACTCGACTTCAATCATCTCTGCGTCTGCTTTCCGTACGGAAAGCTCATAGCCACGCACGTGCAGTTCCATAGGATCACCAAGCGGCGCAACCTTACGAACCGTCAGCTGCGTACCCTTGGTAAGCCCCATGTCCATAATGCGACGTTTTACAGCACCCTCACCATGCAGTTTTTGCACAGTTGCGGATTCTCCTACCTTAACATCTTTTAGTGTTTTCATTTTTCTACCCCCTAAAACTGAATTCGATTTGCCATGGTTTTGTCCAGCGCAATGCGGCTGTCCTTTACCTGTAAAATCAGATTACCGCCAAGCTCATTAACCACCATCACTTCTCCGCCCACCACAAAACCAAGCTCCGCCAAATGCTGACGCACCTCGTCTTTGCCGCCAATCCGGCGGATTGTCACCGGTTCGCCCGGCTTTGCCATGGATAATGGCATCATTATTACCACACCTCCCTATGAAATTAGCGTTAGCTAACTTGAATATCAAAAATAAAGATTATCGTACACTAACCGTTGAACATCAACAGTTTTCCACCGCTAACTGAAATTGTCAAGACTTTATTGGAATTTTTTAAAAGATTTCGGGTTTATGCTAATTTGAATATAAGCTGCTTTTATAAAGGAAATCTCTTCCTTCCTAAAATTTCTGGCATAGATGTTTTAAATCTACATAAAATCAATTTTTAAAAGTTTGTCGACAAATTCGTCATAGTATGACATATGCAAGAAAACGTCTGTGCTACCTACTGCCATTTGTCTGCGTGTACAACGTGTTACAAAACCGAGTGATCGTTGATTTACACCGTTACTACTCCTTGCTTTATCATTTTCATACGCAAACCCGATCATGACTTAAATTTGGTACTGCATATCCCCTTTCGTACAAGCATAGGATTACACGAAAAGGATGTGACGAAAATGAAGGTTAGTCAAAGTAAAGTGATGTGGATTGTTCTGTATTTTCCATACTTTTTTTATGTATTGGTAACAAATTTGCAACCTCGCATGCACTGAACATCACCGTATCAGACTCTGAATCAGAGATAAAGGATCAGGTCTTTGCAAAAGTCATAAAGCTTGATTCTATCACACCAAATCAAACAGATTCCAGCACCAATGTTGTAAAATTCACGTGTGTTATTACCTCTGGAAAAGGTAAAGGAACTTCTGTCCATGCAACTCAGTACGCTTATAAACACAATGATACAATGCCCCCACAGGTTCATCAAAATGATAAAGTAGTTCTTGGCAAACTATCTGCAGGCAGTTCTACTGAATATGCATTTGAAAATTATGACAGATTGGAACAAATTATTTGGCTATTAATCGCCTTTGTTGGCCTGATTGTTATCTTTGGAGGAAAAAAAGGATTAATGACAATCCTTTCTCTCGCACTAACCTGCCTTGCCATCTTTTTGGTGTTCATTCCATGTATTATGGCTGGATTTAATATTTACTGTTCACCAATTGTAATTTGCATTTATATTATAATCGTTTCATACATACTTACAGGTGGTATTAACAAAAAAAGTTTAGCTTCTATCATTGGTTGCTCCGGTGGTGTTGCATTCTCAGCAACCATTTATATCATCATGGAAAGAATTATGAAATTAACCGGATATTATAATGATCAGACCTCCCGTTTAAAGCAAACATTTATGGAATGTCCATTGGATTTAAAAGCCATCGTTTTCGCAATGGTTACCATTGGTGCCCTAGGCGCAACAATGGATGTTGCGATGTCAATTGCATCTTCACTGGAAGAAATACAAAATAATAAAGCTGGCATGACAAAAATTCAAATAATTCAATCTGGACTTACAATTGGCAAAGATATCATGGGAACGATGACAAACACATTGATTCTTGCGTATATTGGCAGCAGTTTAATCACCGTATTGATTTATGCCGTATCCAATTATCCTATTCTTCAACTACTTAATAAAGAAGAAATTATCGTAGAGATTCTTCAGTCTTTAATTGGAAGTCTCGGTATGCTGTTTACGATTCCATTTACAACCGTAATATCGGCTTACTTATTCAAATCATCTAATGGGAATCACCTAGAAAAAAAGGAACACTTGCAGACACAGTTAAGCACAGATGAAAAGCCAAACAAATCACATATCATTTCCACCATAAAAATAATAAATAAGTAAAATCAGCCTCCCTCTCCAGGGTAACGAAAATCTCAATATTGCATTCATTGAAGATTTCTAACCTTACTGGCTTCTGTTATAAAATCACTACTGAAATTTTAGATATTCAACATTATAAATGGAAATATTACAATATTACAGATTTCAATATTTATATGTATTGTGTAAGTTTTAAAACAAAGTAACCTCTTGGAAATACTTTTCAGAGTCATGTAGATGACAAAACAAAAAGGCTTACCATTTGCAATTTACAAACAGTAAGCCTTTTCAGTAGTTTAATGAGATATTTTCCTAAATTTTGAGTGTCGATTTATTTCTGTGATTGATGCTCTCCGCACTCGTCTGCGTACTCATGTTCATGGCAAATAGAACCAGTAGATTTCAACTCGCCTCGCAGATAACGCACCGCAGCGTCCTTTGCGTCCCCCTCTGCACCAACAATGACTTCAATATTGCGTTCATTAAAGATTTCAACGGCACCACCGCCCATACCACCGGCAATAATGACCTCTACATTCATGTCTCCAAGGAAATTCGGCAAATATCCGGGCTTGTGGCCGGGATTTGGAATGCTTTGTACCTTTGTGATTGAACCGTTTGTGCTTTCGTAGATGTTGAAATTTTCGCAGTGGCCAAAGTGACCTGCTACCATGTTACCCATACTTGCTACAGCGATTTTCATAATACATTCTCCTTAATTAATGTTATTTGTGCCGCGAATTGCGGCTTTAATTTTTATAAAATGGCAGTATGTTGTCCTCTATGCTTCTCTTATGACATATCCTTGTCATAAATGGAATTGCCATGGGCATAATCATCATAAATCGCCTTGCCTATTTCACCCAATACTCCAGCATTTGAGAATTCGCTTAGTGCCCGCTCCGAAGCCTGCCACGAACCATGTTTTGGCAACGCGTCAGGTCTGTCAAGTATGTTTCTCATCAAAGCTTTCTAAATTCATTAAAGCCATAACATCCCTGCACATGTTTTTCAATGCCTCTCTTGCCGGGCAATCTACGGACGCAAGACTGTGTCCTGCATTAATGGCTACAGATGCACGCTCGTCGTATGGAATACGCCCCACAAAAGGCACTGAATTTTCTATGCAATACTGCTCAATCACATTTGCGTTTTCATGGCAAGTATCATATTTATTGACGCACACTGCAGTCTTTGCTCGGAGTGCGGCCGTTGTTTTCAAAATACGCTTCATATCGTGGATACCAGAAATAGAGGGTTCCGCTACGATGAGGACTAGGTCCACACCACTGACCGAGGCAATTACTGGACATCCGATACCAGGGGAACCGTCTATGACGGCAAGATCGACATCATGCGCAGATTTTGAAAGTGCCATTTTGACTTCAGTCACCAGCTTGCCAGAATTTCCCCTACCCATTTTCAGTTTTGCCGTGGAAAAAACGCGATTATCCCGATATAGCATCTGCTCTCCGGCAATGTCGTTGCTCATTATTACGGCATTTTCTGGACAAACATACTGGCAAACTCCACAGCCCTCACAGGCATACTCACTTATTCTATATTTACCGTTATTGAGTGAAATAGCATCAAAGCGACATTTGGCACGACAGGCTCCGCAGCCAATACATTTTTGTTGATCAATAGATGCTTTTTGAGAACCATAGTAATCCTTACATTCCGGAATTCCAGTTACACCTGTCACCAGATGCAGGTTTGGCGCGTCTACGTCACAATCCGCAAACGCGGCAACATGAAGGAAGTCGATGAAAGCGGCAGTAACGGTAGTTTTCCCCGTACCACCCTTTCCACTAAGAATCAGCAGTTTTTTCATAGCTTAGCCACCTCCCTCACATCAGCAAGAAGAGTGTGAAACTGTGTGGCGATTTCATCGCTGTGCAAAGAGGCAATCTTTCCCTTAGCACTAAGCTCCGCAAGCGTCTTACTGTATGGAATGCGACACAGCACCGGAATACCATTTTGTGCACAAAATTCATCCAACCTATTGAACTCGTTGTCCACCTTGTTAATAACCATTCCGCAGGGTTTATGAAGCAGCTGTACAAGCTCGTAGACCATTTTAAAATTGTGCAATCCAAAAGCTGTTGGCTCTGCAACGATTAAGCAATAGTCAGCATTTTGTACGCTCTCCATAACCGAGCAAGCACTGCCCGGAGGACAGTCAATTACGGTCAACTCGTCCATTTCCCCAACATGGGTAAGTGCAGCTTTGATAATTGGAATACCGGATGCTTCACCCAAATTCATACAACCGGTAACTACGTGAATATCGCCGAATTCTCCGCACTCCACAATACCCACTGACTTTTCCATTTCAGTGATGGCTTTAGCGGGGCATATTAATGCACATCCGCCACAGGAATGACAGACCTCAGAAAACAACAGGGGTTTGTTCTTTACGAAGGCCAGCGCATTGAAGTGACAGAATTCCACACATTTCCGGCAACCGGTACATTTTGAACCACTAAAAGCGGGCAACCGAATGTTAACGGTTTGCGTTGTCACATTCTCCGGCTTAAAAAACAGTCGCCCGTTTGGTTCCTCAACATCGCAGTCGATATAGGTGGATTTACCCGCTACTGCTGCTAGATTCACAGACACAAAGGTTTTGCCCGTACCGCCTTTCCCACTCAGAACTGCTACCTTCATTGGTTTCCATGAAAGCCCGCGTGAAACTGCGTCATGAGCGTAAGCTTTCCCTCCCAAAATGCAGCAAGATTTTCATTTAAGCCGGAGTATTCGGTCTTATAAATTTTCACATTCGCTGCCTTCAGTACATCGGCTGCATTTTGTCCACAACGAACAGTGAGCAGAATATCGGCACCGTTGTCCACCAATAGTTGAGCAGCTTTCAGTCCCGCACCGCCCTGTGCCTCGGTGGCAGTATTAATGATATAGTCCATTTGATTATTGTCAGTATCATAAAGCATAAAATACGGTGCTCTTCCAAAGGAAACACAAACAGATGTTTCCGCTTTATTTTCATCTACAGGAATTGCTATTTTCATGAATTATCTCCTTCCTCCGTTTGTCTACAACCACGACGGCTACGTTGGCAACCGCCACATCTACAATAGGGCTCGTTACCATCACAAAGTTGATATTCGCCACCTCTAATTACAAGTGGCTTGCCCTCTACTAGTAAGACGGATAGCTTCTGTCTGGCATGATTGTAAATCTGCTGTACTGTGGTGCGGGCAATCTTCATATACCCAGCACATTCCTCTTGGGTAAAGTTTTCATGGTCAATGAGACGTATTGTCTCATATTCATCCACTGTCATCACTACCGTATCGTCAGATTGAAAGTTCATTCCAACCGGCACAAACTCAGTGTTACGTGGCATACAGCAAACTTTTCGCCACTTTTTAGGTCTTGGCATTGTCTACCTCCTTGCTAACCAAGGACGAAGAAACATCCTTGTAAACCTCCAGCTTGCCTTACATCTTTGATAATTGTTCTTCAATGATTGTAAGGCTGTTTTGCAACATGGTCTTTCTCGCCAGTAGTTCCTGTTTTGTGTCTTTCACCATCGTACAATAGAAGCCCCTACCACGTTCAAAACTATGGTAGCAGCGCATTCTGCGTCCAAAACCACTTCTTGAGCCAAATCTTATGGGGCCTGTTCTATCTATTCCCGGCATATTATTTACCTCCCTTACGTTATTTATGACATATGTTATTTATTAATTTTATATTAGCATAGTAAATGTCATATGTCAATAATAATATTGACATATGACAAAATAATTTTACCTACAGTAACGTAAATAGACGTTATGGCAATTGATAAGTTTTTTCATCTGAAATGAATGTGAGTTGGTGATGCAGTCTACATTTGACTATTCGTTATCCAATCAATTAGATTTAAACGCTCATTTTCTTCAACGATGGCAATTAAAAATTTCTAAAGTTTGAGCATTGCTGGTTTTTCACGTTCATTAACAGTATATAAATTCTTGATTTGCTTTCATATTTCCTTGGTAAGGATGAGGTCACGCGTTCGAATCGCGTTAACAGCTCCATCAGAAAAGCTAGGGAATCTGCGGATTTCCTAGCTTTTCTGTTTTGTAAGTGTGTTAGGCATTTGAAGCCTCTTGGAAAAGTCAAGAACTGTGCAGAGTATGAACACCCCAAAATATCTGATTAAGCAGCTACCCCTCTTGCAGCCTGACGATACATAGCAGGAGGAAGCCCGCCGGGATTGCCAGTATAAATTCGAATACGGTTGTAATATGTCATGATGTACCGGAGCACAATGCTTTGACCTGAGCCATGGACAACTGTTCCGTCTTTATTTTGTAGAGCTTTTCCTTTTTCAACGTGGCGAAAAAGCTTTCCATTCTGGCATTGTCGTAGCAACATCCGGTTCCGTTCATGCTTTGGATAGCACCATGCCGGGCCAAAACGTTTCTGAATGCGGCGCTGGTAAACTGGCTTCCCCGGTCGCTATGGAGGATCATACCGACAGCAGACTGTGATCGACAGGCAGATTCGAATGCTTTAATACACAGACCTTTTTTCATGTTGTCATCCATGGCGAGTCCTACAATCTCACCATTATAGCAATCCAGAACCTGAGCAATATACAGCTTGCCGTCTCGGCATGGAATCTGAGTAATATCGGTCAGTCACTTCCGATTTGGGGCATCAGCAGTAAAATTCCGTACAATCAGGTTGTCGGCTTTCTGCGCATCGGCGTCTGATTCGGTCAAGCTGCCGGAATGGCGCGGCGAAGTTTTAATAAGACCGCCTTTTTTCATAGCGCGCCGTACTGTGCTTTTACTCACAGAGATACCGTTTTGCTTTAGCACGAGTCGAATGCGATTCACTCCATAGTTGTCGTTATTTGGATGTCGTGTATAAACCTGTTTGATTTTGACCAAAAGCAGTTGCCATGGTCTCGGTTCGCAGACATGAAAAAGACTTTGGTAGTACCCGGACTCACTTACTTTGAGTACGCGGCACATCGCATGAACACTGAATTTTGTCCTGCGCAACGTGATATATTCATAAAGCCGTTCCGCTTTTACTCCTTCCGGTCTTTTGCGAAAAAGCCGAGTGCATCTTTGAGAATCTCATTAGCTTTGCGCAATTCAGCATTTTCTTTCATCAGCCTGCGCTCATTCTCGTTCAGCGGCGAATCCCGCTGCCAACAAAAGCATGATCACCATATGCCTTACGCTTCTGCCGCCATTCCGACAACGTGTAATATGCCACTCCCAGTTGCGCAGCCGCCTGTTTGATTCCAACCCCGTCCGAGAGTTTAACCGCTTCTTCCTTAAATTCCTTGTCGTATTTCCCCATTTTCAGATCGATACTTGTTTTGTAGAGTTCAGAAAAGAAATCCCACGTCTTAGTAAGCAGTCTCTGCTTTTCCGCCCAGACATTTCGCTTAGAAGACCAGGCCTTATATACCTCAACCCGCTCTGGGTCATCGGTGAAAAATTCCTTAAAAGTTTGATTCTCTTTATTGATGCGCTCTTGATCCGCTTCTGAGAGTTCTTCTTGAGCCTGTATCTGGTCACGAGAATGGAGAACGAATTCTTTTGTTTTAGCTTTGTAACAATAATCATTTCAGCCCTGATCCAGCCATTCTTCAAACCTGAGATCAGGTTCGGGACAGCTCTGAAATTCAGGCTTATGCACAGGCAGCAGAGTATTGGGACCAGTCTCTGAGTCCTCTTCTGCATAATCCCGATAATAAACTTTAATGTTCTCGGAATCATCAGGAAGATCGTTAATGGAATACCACCATGGATAATCAGATACCCGGAGCACTATCTTCTGCTTCAACTTATTTATTTCTTCAATGAATTTGAAGAGAGAAACAACTTTTTCCTGTTTGGTAAGTTCTTGCTTAATCTTACCGGTTGTATTCTTATCCACCAAGATTACACCTTCATTTTTACCATTCCGCTTCTTATTTTGGGCGTTGATACGACTTCAATGGTATTGCCCATTTT
This sequence comes from Caproicibacterium sp. XB2, assembly GCF_044880635.1. Taxonomy (NCBI): domain Bacteria; kingdom Bacillati; phylum Bacillota; class Clostridia; order Eubacteriales; family Oscillospiraceae; genus Caproicibacterium; species Caproicibacterium sp. XB2. Next base: position 1,328,128 of record NZ_CP173227.1, read on the forward strand.
ATAATACAATCGGCATTGTTAGATAAAGTATGTGATGTTCGCAAAAGTAAATAGACAAGCCATCAGAACTCCTGCAAAATGGGGATCTGAGCCATTGAGCCTTTCTTGATTTGATAGAGAGAAAGGCTTACTTTAAAATGTATCCATGGATCGTCACGTTTTGCAGTTTCTTATCATACAGATACACGATCAGTTGCTGTCACGCAGCGGTAAAATATCGTTCTGCAAAATATCCAACAGCTTTTTTTCATATTCTGATGATACTTGAATTTTGAAATATCCATATGGTTCTTTTCTTTAAACTCGGCATAATTGGCCAGCTCTTTCAGTTTGAATTGACCCCAAAAAGTTAGACAATATTTTAAATCAAGCAACCGAAAGGGCTTGTTGCCTATGTAAAGCGGGCGGCAAGCCCTTAAGTTTTGCTTTGATACGGCGGTTGTTGTAGTAATCCAGATAGTTTACGAGTTCGTCCTTGAACTGGTCGATTGAGTCGAATTCCTGCAAATACAGCAGTTCACTTTTAAGCAAGCCAAAGAAATTTTCCATTACAGCGTTATCAAGGCAGTTCCCTTTGCGGCTCATGCTTTGTTGAATTCCTTTCTCGGCAAGCACTTTTCGATACCGCTTGTGTTGGTACTGCCAGCCTTGATCGGAGTGGAGAATAAGTTGTGTACCATCGGGAATTTTCTCAAATGCTTTGTCCAGCATTTCCGTTACCATCGACAAAACCGGCCTGTCCGAAATGGTGTAGCTGACAATATCCCTGCTGCACAAATCCAGAATCGGTGACAAATACACTTTCTGCCCGAACAGGCTAAATTCGGTCACATCGGTTACCCATTTCTGATTTGGTGTCGTTGCTTCAAAGTCCCGTTTCAGCAGATTTGGAGCAATTTTACCCACCTCACCCTTGTAAGAACGATATTTCTTCATTCTCACTCGGCATACGAGTCCAAGCTGCTTCATTAACCTCTGGACGGTTTTGTGATTGATGCAGTATCCTCTACTGTGCAGAACATCTGTGGTACGGCGATAACCATAGCGCCCCTTGTTTTCATGGTAGATTTCAGTGATCTGTTCTTTGATTTCGCTGTATTTATCCGGTTGCATTCTACGCTTGGCATAGTAGTAATAGGTTGATCGCGGCAAACCGGATACTTCAATTAGTAGTGAAATCTTGTGTTTATGCCTTAGTTCCCAGATCACTTGCGCCTTTTGTCGCGGCGTTCCTCTTCCAAAACCAAGGCATTCAATTTTTTTAAGTGATCTACCTCTGCACGCAGCCGTTGGTTTTCTGCAATCAAATCTTCTTCTACCTTTTTGTTCAGCTTTGGGTTGCGTTCTTTCTGAGTGCCGCTTGCAGCACTGGCTCGACCACGGCGTTCCACATATAGCCCTTCTGGTCCTTCTTCCAGATAAATTCGTTCCCATTGAGCAACGCTTTTATGGTCAGACACGTGAAACTGCCGTGCTGCTTCACTGTAACTGAGTTTCTCTGTTTGCATAGCTTCTACAACCTGCTGTTTGAATTCTCCTGTGTATCGTTTCTTTGCTTTACCTTTTGGCATAAAAACACCCCATTTGTTTTCAGTATATCATACTGTCTAACAAATGGGGTGCAGTTCACTTCTCTTTCCTCTTTGGCCGATGTAAGCTGCTGTGCCAAGGCAAGCAAATCCATCATGTGCTCATAAGATTCGCTGTCCATTGCAATTAAATCATCACAGCCATTCAGGGTAACACAAATAGGTTTATGCGTTTTGTGGCAGTATTCGCTTATTTTCTGGTAACTGTTACGCAGTTCTCTTGACGGTAAGGATTTCATATATGCACCCCCGTATGCTTATTTTGCCACTATTGTATTCCTATATGTCTATTATGTCAATACAAGCATTTAACAAAAAAGATTATACACTCCCCAAAACAAATCCGAAAAATCGTTTATTGCATTTCGCAGGTCGCGGTAAATTGTGTGCCTGTCAACCATAACTGTACTGGTTTTGCTGCTGATCCTGCCAAACTCTGTCTGATACAATTTAATGATGTCCGGCATTTTAATCCGTGGAATCGTAAAGTAATACGCTTTCAGCACATTGTATTTTCTCTCTGATGTACTTTTTCCAATATAGGCACACTCGGCACCGTAAGTTTCAAGAAGTTTTTCAAGCTGCACAACAATAGAATTCCGAAGTGCAGGATCACAGTCAATTTTTGCAATTACTCTTGAAATGTCGTCTGCACTGCCTGTTTTGTTTAGGACAGATAAGCACTGCCGGTCATTTTCAAACTCAGCCGAATTGATTGTTGATATTGACTTCCATTCTGCGTATTTTTCAAGGCATTTTTTTATGAACTGCTTCCTATATGCAATATTCTTTTCAATGTTGGCACGACGTTGTTCTTTACGTTTCTGTTCGACTTTCTGCATGACTGCATCAACAAAATCTGCAAGTTCCTTCACCGATTCCGGATCATCCGGATTGATGACAATCTGCCGATTCTCCATTTCTTCACTCATAGCTTATTCACCTCATATATTTTAATTATAGACCTGTTTCTAAAAAAAACGCCCCTTTTTACGGGGGCGGCAATTAAAAACATTCATTTTTCACCTCAAAGCGACGGACTTAATGAATCAGCTTGTATGAGAAGGTTATTGCCGGGCTGTATATTTTCCTTTTCAGCTGATTTTTGTACAGGTTTTAATGTTATCACATGACAGTCTTTTTCCGGAAATGACTTTCTTATCGAATCAACTAATCCCTGTGAATTTGGCATTGATGATTCAATTTCAACTTCTTGAATCTCAGGACTCCCCATAATGACATTCACAATTTTTGACTCCTGCCTGCTGATACTGTCTGCAGGTTCGTTTTCACCGGGTTTTCCTACTGCAAGGAAATCTGCATTTTTCGCCATTTTTTCATACTGGCTCATTGCACGCATAGCTGTAACCGGTGTGTTCGTAACGAACAAGGTATGAGCATCATTTTTAACCATCCATCCCGCACTTTCATCACTGTTCTTCACCCAGCCAGTATAGCCGGAAAGTGTAGAATATTTTTTTGCTGCAACGGTATTTCCATTCAAATCATGCTGAATAAAAATTGCATGATGTACTTTATCCTCATACAACCGATTTTCTTTTATGCACCTAGTAATCACATGATCCGACACACCAAACTGTTTCAAAAATTTCCGTATATGTGTGTCCGAACCTGCATTAGGCTGATAGGTTTCATTGGCAAGGGATTGGATAATATTTTGGATCTTCTCCTCGCCGAAACCATCCGCCGTATCACTATCTACGCCTTGGGTTGACGCTCCATTGTTCGCGTACAGATTCTTGTACGCAGCATAGTACAGGTCTTTGCGAAGCATATAGCGGTATAGCCGCGTAAACACTTCGTCCTTGTTTTTGCTTGAGTTCTTTCTGATATTCTCCAAAATCTCCATTGTTGGTAGCATTTCTGCCATTTGAGGTTTTCCTCCCTAATTTCTTTCAATTTTGGCTCGCCGTAACTGCCGCCCCTCGCCATGTGGCTGGCTTTCCCAACCTCGGACTACTATGGCGGCTCCGTTGCCATATCGGATATTCAACGTCATCTCTCTAAACTTTCGTCTTGAGATTTTTCGCCTTGCGGCATTACGCATAGACTTTTCAGTCGTTCCGACTTAGGCAATCCCCAGTTAGCACAGTGAGTTGGTATTGCGGGTTATCGGATAGGCTTTCGTTTCTTTACTACGGGTTCTCCCGCGTGTTACACGAGTTATTGACAACCAATCGTACCAAAAATTTATACGATTGTACTCGTGTCAGAGGTTTCAGGCACTTTCCTCCGTCAAAAACAAAACTGAAACTCGAAACTTGCCTTCAACAAACACAGTTTTATCCTTATATCCGCTTAGCATTGCGGTTCAGTCGCACCCGATTGCCTTTGGGTGACTTACCGCTTTCCTGCCGTGCTATGTTCCCGTGTCGGCTTTCGCCTTTCGGTTAGGCAGGTTGCTTCACGCGCTGTCTTGCGTGGTTTGACCTTAACTTCTCACTGCACCGCGTCTGGGCGCACTTTTTGCTTGTTTTCAATTATTGACCAACTGTAGGCATCAAAAGTATCTTTTGTAACATAGCGGAATATTTTCACCTTTTTGTTCTCATTTCCCTGCCGCAGAATACGTCCTTCCCGCTGCTGCAGATCCGCCGGCCGCCATAGTCCTCTCCGCCACGAAAAGCCGCAGGTTTTTGACCTGCGGCTTTTTTGTTGTATTTGCATATGTTTTATTGTTGGCCGGTCTGCCGCAGGGTATACAGGTCTTCCCTTCGGGCTGAAAGCAGCGGCAGCTGGCGGCGGACCGTCTCTTCCCCAGCAAAGTCAATCTCGTACAACAGCATTTCCTCCCCGCTGCCGGCACGGGCCAGCACATCGCCCCACGGTGAACAGAGAATGGAATTGCCGTAAGAAACGTACGGAGCCATTTCGTCCCGTGCAGGTGCCGCACCGGCCGTAAACAGCTGATTGTCCACGGCACGCTGACGAAACAGCAGCTCCCAATGCGCCGGGCCGGTCGTCATATTGAAGGCAGCGGGAACAATCAGCAGACGGGCACCCTGCCGCTGCATGAGGCCCGCCAGTTCCGGAAAACGAAAGTCAAAGCAGATACACACACCGATTTTTCCATACGCGGTATCAAACACGGTTATCTCGCTGCCGGGAGAAAAGGTATCGGACTCCCGAAAAGATTGCCCACCCTCCACAGCAATATCAAACAGGTGCAGCTTTCGGTGGCACGCGGCCTGCCTGCCGTCCGGCTGAAAAATAAAGCAGCTGTTGTACAGGCAACCGTCTGCTTCTCCCGGAAAACTGCCGCCCACCAGCCACAGGTGGTTTTGGGATGCCATGCGGGATAGTGTCTGCCAGATGAGGTCACCTTTTTTCTCCGCTGCTCGGACAAACGACTTGTTTTCGTATGGACAGACAAACATCTCTGGCAGCACAGCCATCTGTGCGCCGCTTTGGGCCGCCTGCTCTACCATGGCCGCCGCATGGTTTAAGTTCTTCTGTTTATCCTGCTGGACTATCATCTGTATCAGTGCCAGTTTCATTTCACTGTTCCTCCTTCTGCATAGATACTACATAGATATGAAAGTGCGCCCTTTATGCTGGCAAAAAGGGGTTAAAAAGCCGAAGATTCTTCTTGCCCCGCCGCAAAAGAATTGGTATAATCTAGCTATAGAGGAAAACCAGAAAAAGCACCGGTACACAGCAGGGTTTACAATCTTTTACATGATTTTTCTGAATCCCCATACGGATTATTATATAATATAGATAGCAGACACGCAAAACATTGTTTAAGGGCAGGCGATACAGAAATGAACAAACGCAAATATCCGAAAGCAGCGGCGGTGATTGATATTGGTTCCAGTGAGCTGCGGCTGCGTATCGCCCAGCTGTGCAAAGGGAAAATCTGCGAACTGGACCGGCTTGCCTACCCGCTGGCATTGGGCCACGAGGTTTTCACCAAAGGAAAAATCAGCTTTGAATGTTTCCGGGAAATGAGTCATGCACTGGCAGGTTTTACCTCCCTGATGAAAGAATATGGCATTACGCAGTACCGGGCAGTGGCCACCACGGCACTGCGAGAAGCGGAAAACCGCGGCTTTGTGCTGGACCAGCTGAAAGTACAGAATAATCTGCACGTAGACGTTCTGGAAGCAGACGAGGAAAAGACGCTGATTTATTCGGAGATTCTCACGGCACTGCAGAACGCCGGCGTCATGCAGCCGGGCTGTTCCCTGTTTGCCTTTATCGGCTCCGGCACCATCGGCACCGCTGTGTATGACGGCAGCGCCATGGTCTACTCCCAGAACCTGCCTATAGGTGCACTGAAACTGCACGATATGCTGGGCAGCGTACAGGAACAGGCGGAAGATTTCAGTACGGTGGTGGAAGAATATCTGAGGTCTATCTTTGTCTACCAAAACATGGCGCAGTTTGACCTGCACAATATTATTCTGACCGGCAATGACATGAAGCTGATTGCCAAACTCTGCGGTGTAGAAGAAAAGAAAGGCATTTTCATCATTCCCGTTCAAAAAATAAAGGCACTGTACGCACATGTACGCACCCTTCGCCCGGACAGAATCGCACAGGAGTTCGGCGTAACAGAGAACTCCGCCGAAATTTTATATTCTGCGCTGGCAATCTATATGCAGCTCATTCGCGGTGCCACGGCACAGCAGGTGTTTTCCCCGAAGGTCAGTCTGTGGGACGCATTGATGCGGCAGCTGCTGCAGGCAAAAAGCCGGACCGAATACACCGCCTATGTGCGTACCAACGCTATCTCCTGTGCCAGCCGCATTGCGGACAAATACCGCTGCAGCCGTGCCCATGCGGACGCCGTCCGTCAAATTGCCTGCACGATGTTTGACCGCCTGAAGCCCCTGCACGGTCTGGGAAAAGAACAGCGGCTGGAACTGGAGCTTGCCGCTATTCTGCATGAGTGCGGCCACTATGTTTCGGTCAAGGACCATTTGGAGGCAAGCTTTGACATTATTCGCCAAACTGATATCTACGGCATCACCAGCCGCGGTCTTTTGCGGACAGCATATGTGGCCTGCTACAACGAATATTCTGTACCTGATTTTCGTAAAGTGGAGTACATTTCCATGCCGGAATCCGAACGCACAGTCATTGCCAAACTGGTAGCGATTTTCCGCCTTGCCAACGCGCTGGATACTTCCCATAAGCAAAAAATACATTCTATTAAAGTGCGGTTGATGGATGACCAAATGATCGTGACCGCCGAAACCAACCAGAACATCTACCTGGAAAACTGGGCTTTCGAGCAGTGCTCCGTTTTCTTTAAAGAAGTGTTCGGCCTTTCTCCAGTACTGAAAATTAAGCAAACCCTTATTTAACCTTATAAAAGCAAACAAACGGAGGAACCAAAAATGAACGACAAATCCGCCGTAAAAACAGAATCCCAGCCAATGCCCTACTACAACCGGGAGTTAAGCTGGATGGACTTTAACGCGCGTGTTCTGGAAGAATGCTTTGAAAAGGAAAACCCCATAATGGAACGCGTACGTTTTCTGTCCATTACCGCCAGCAACCTGGATGAATTCTTCATGGTGCGTGTGGCCGGTGTCCTGGACCAAATCAACAGCAAATATCACAATCCGGACCCCAGTGGCCTGACGCCGAAGGAACTGTACCGTACGCTTTCCGAAAAAATACACACCTTCACTGACAAGCAGTATTCCTGCCTGCACCGCTCTATTCTGCCGGCCCTTAAGAAAGAGGGCATTCGCTTCCTTTCCCCCGAAGAAATGGACTCAGACCAGCTGGAGTACATTTCAGAGTATTTTCATAAAATTCTGTTTCCGGTGCTTACGCCGCTGGCAGTGGACCGCAGTCGCCCATTCCCGTTTCTCTCCAACAAAAGCCTGAACATTGCGGTGCGACTGGCGGGAAAAGAAGGCGAAGAGGACTGCTTTGCCGTTGTGCAGGTGCCGTCCATTCTTCCCCGCTATCTGGAGCTGCCCGGCAAAGAGGGACGCTGCTTTGTCCTGCTGGAAAATGCCATCATGCATGGCATGGAGCACCTGTTTGAGGCACGGGACATTCGGGCGTGCTGTCCGTTCCGCATTACACGTGACAGCGACCTCGACATTGATGAGGAATCTGACGACCTGCTGATGGAAGTACAGAAATCCATTAAGAAGCGCAAACGCGGTGCACCCGTCCGGTTGGAACTGCTGCAGAAGTGTGACCCCGCCATTCGGGATTTTCTGCTGGAAATGTTGGACGTGGACAAACACAGCATCTACGAACTGCCCGGCCCGCTGGACCTCACGTTTTTCTCTAAATTTGCAAACCTGCCCGGCTGTGAAAACCTGTGCTTCAAACCCATTGTGCCGGTCTATCCGCCGACGGATTTCTGGGGCTATACCGATATTTTTGAAGCCATTCGGGACAAGGACCGCATGGTCCATCACCCATATGAAAGCTTTGATATTGTGGTAAACTTTATCCGTGCGGCCGCCGAAGATGAAAACGTACTGGCCATTAAGCAGACGCTGTACCGTGTCAGCGGCCATTCCCCTATTATTGCGGCACTCATCAAGGCCGCCGAAAACGGCAAACAGGTAACCGTTCTGGTGGAACTGAAAGCCCGCTTTGACGAGGAAAACAACATCAACTGGGCAAAAAAGCTGGAAAAGGCCGGCTGCCATGTCATTTACGGCTTGGCAGGACTGAAAACGCACTGTAAAATCGCGCTGGTCGTCCGCCGTGAGGAAGACGGCATTCACCGCTACCTGCACATGGGCACCGGCAACTACAATGACAGCACCGCCAAAATTTATACAGATATTGGCTTGTTCACCTGCAAAGAACCTTTCGGCATTGACGCCAGCAGCCTGTTTAATGTGCTGACAGGCTACAGCCGCCCGCCGGAGTACAACAAGTTTCTGGTGGCTCCCCACGGCCTGCGCAGTTTCTTCGAGTACCGCATTCGCTGTGAAACCGAAAACGCCCGCCAGGGCCTGCCCAGCGGCATTACCGCGAAAGTGAATTCTTTGGTGGACCCTGCAATTATCTCCCTGCTGTACAAGGCAAGCCAGGCCGGTGTGCCCGTACAGTTAATTGTGCGGGGCATTTGCTGCCTGATTCCCGGCATTCCCGGCGTCAGTGACAACATTCAGGTCATCAGCATTGTTGGGCAACTGCTGGAGCACAGCCGCATTTTCCGCTTTGAAAATGCGGGTGACCCGAAAATTTATATGGGCAGTGCCGACTGGATGCCCCGTAACCTTGACCGCCGCGTGGAACTGGTCTTCCCCATCGAGGACCCGGATCTCAAACAGCGCAGCTTCGATATTCTGGACCTGATGCTGCACGACAACATCAACGCCCGCCGAATGAAGAGCAATAAGGAATATGAGCACATTGACCGGCGCGGCAAGACTGCCTGCAACTGCCAAATTGCATTCAGTCAGCTGGCACGGCAGGCTGTGCATCGGCTTGCCGAGCAGGACCGCAGCAAGCCCTTCCACCCGCTTTTAAGCCCTGCGAAAACAGATGGCTGAGAAGGCGCATCTCTGTATTTCACAGTTTTCAGAAAAGAAAGGTGTTTGGAATGTTAAAAGTAGGAGTTTTAACCAGCGGCGGGGACTGTCAGGGACTAAACGCAGCCATTCGCGGGCTGGGAAAGGCACTGCTGTGCACATTCGGCAGTGATATTACTATTTACGGAATTGAGGACGGCTACCGCGGTTTAATTGAGGGCAACTACCACAGAATGGTACCTCATGATTTTTCCGGTATCATTAACCTTGGCGGTACCATTTTGGGTACAAGTCGTCAGCCTTTCAAACAAATGCGTTCCATGGCAGGCGGCACTGACAAAGTAAAAAACATGAAAGATAACTATAATAAGATGGGGCTGGACTGTCTGGTAGTCCTTGGCGGCAACGGCACGCACAAAACCGCCAATCTATTAAGTCAGAAAGGGCTTTCGGTCATTACCCTGCCCAAAACAATTGACAACGATATCTGGGGCACGGACATCACGTTTGGCTTTCAAAGTGCCGTAGACGTTGCGGCCAACGTGCTGGACTGCATTCACACCACTGCCACTTCTCACGGACGCATCTTTATTGTGGAGGTCATGGGCCATAAGGTTGGCTGGCTGACGCTGCACGCTGGTTTGGCCGGCAGCGCGGATGCCATCCTGCTGCCGGAAATTCCGTATAAAGTAGACAATATCGTAAAGATGATTAACCACCGCAGCAAGGAAGGCAAACGCTTTTCCATTCTGGCTGTAGCAGAGGGCGCTCTGTCGCAGGAAGAAGCACAGATGAGCAAAAAAGAGCTGAAAGCAAAACGTGCTGCGGAACCGTATCCTTCTGTTTCCTACCGTTTAGCGCACGACCTGGAACAGGCAACCGGTCACGAGATTCGTGTGACTGTGCCCGGCCATATTCAGCGCGGCGGCAATCCCTGCCCCTATGACCGTGTCCTTTCCACCCGCTTCGGCGTGGCGGCCGCACAGCTGATTAAGCAGAAAAAGTACGGCTATATGGTTGCCATGCGCAACAATGTCATCGTTCCGGTGCCGCTTTGTGAGGTCGCCGGTAAACTCAAAACCGTGCCGCCCGACTGTGATGTGATTCAGACGGCGCGGGATATAGGTATCAGTTTTGGTGACTAAAGGAGGTTTTCATTATGTTCTGTCCGTATTGTGCATCTGATTTTCATGACCGTCAGCAATCCCTTCACAAGGCTGCAAAAACAGGCGGTGCACTGGCACTGGTTTTCGGCCTGCTGACACTGTGCGGCGGTATTGCATACGTTGTCAACAAAGCAAAATGCATTCATGAACTAAACCACTCGCTGCCCGTCATACGTTTGGCAGCAAAGAAGTACCTACAGAAAAATACAGGCCCCGTCCCAGAGGAATCCACAGCCAACGAAGAAGACATGGACTAAACCAAAAGCCGCTCCCGAAAAAGGGAGCGGCTTTTCATTCGATATAACCGTTCTGGCCCGAGTTTTCTTTATTGATGTCAGGGTTTCCAGGAACATAATCAATCGACATGTGGATTCATCACACAGCCCGCTGGATATGATTATAATCATCAAGCGATGGAAAGTGCGAAAGCACATTTTCTGCAAAATCATAAAGATAATCCAATACCATCTAAAAATTCCTGTGAAGTTCCTATCTCTGTATCTGAACGAATGAATTGCATTTCTTTTATGCTGTACAGTATCAACCTAAGCATACTCCGGTGAGCTTACATCATCCCATAGCTTTCCACTACTAAAGTTTTTAAGATTATTGAATGACGCTTTTCCCGGTTCTATCATTTTTCCTTTTTACGCTTGCTTTACATTCCAGTATGGAGAGATTAAAAGCAAATGTCGGACATCCGAAATATCACCCAGCAGGAATTTACATTCCAGTATGGAGAGATTAAAAGAACCGGTGCGGTCAAAAGATGTTGCTTGCCGCCCGGATTTACATTCCAGTATGGAGAGATTAAAAGGATGACACAAGCATTGTTTGTGTACCAGCTCATCATATTTACATTCCAGTATGGAGAGATTAAAAGTGAGTAATCTTATATTCATTCAGGTTTTCACTGATATATTTACATTCCAGTATGGAGAGATTAAAAGGATGACACAAGCATTGTTTGTGTACCAGCTCATCATATTTACATTCCAGTATGGAGAGATTAAAAGCGTAATGCCGTCCTGTTTTGATGCACGCTACTGCTGATTTACATTCCAGTATGGAGAGATTAAAAGTGCTTTTTGTCAACCCGTCAACCCGCTTAAGCCCATATTTACATTCCAGTATGGAGAGATTAAAAGCAGAGACGATGTTTTCATACCTGCGGGGATAGTCCATTTACATTCCAGTATGGAGAGATTAAAAGTCGTGTCGCCTATCCTCGTCGGGCTGGGTATGCAGATTTACATTCCAGTATGGAGAGATTAAAAGGCGTATAGCTGCATACTCTTATGCCATATCTCATGATTTACATTCCAGTATGGAGAGATTAAAAGGTGGCAAATGTAACAGACGCCCGGCGCGGCCATAGGTATTTACATTCCAGTATGGAGAGATTAAAAGGATTTTTAAAAACGCCGAAAAAGGATTCCTCCGATTATTTACATTCCAGTATGGAGAGATTAAAAGCTGAGGGTACATCAGCTGAAGAAATGGCAAAAGACAATTTACATTCCAGTATGGAGAGATTAAAAGATTTCGTTCTGCAGATACGCCGCCGCATCTTCGGGCATTTACATTCCAGTATGGAGAGATTAAAAGGAATCATAGTTTTAAATTATAAAGGTGCTTTCAAAGTATTTACATTCCAGTATGGAGAGATTAAAAGTTATCGCAGACGACAAGAAACTGATTGAAATTTATGATTTACATTCCAGTATGGAGAGATTAAAAGGACCGCATACATAGCAGGCTACATCCTGCAGTTGGTATTTACATTCCAGTATGGAGAGATTAAAAGTGTAGATGAACTGTGCAATCTGCACGATTATATTGAATTTACATTCCAGTATGGAGAGATTAAAAGATTTTACGAAGTAGGGCTTGAAAAAGTTGATTAGTATTTACATTCCAGTATGGAGAGATTAAAAGAGTCCGGTCAACTCCACAAACTGGTCGTTTGTAAGCATTTACATTCCAGTATGGAGAGATTAAAAGCCGGTAAGTTGTAAGCTGCTGCAATTTTAGCAAGCGATTTACATTCCAGTATGGAGAGATTAAAAGCTGCGGGACAACCTGATGCGCGTCGGACGGCCGCCGGGATTTACATTCCAGTATGGAGAGATTAAAAGTGCCAAGGGGGCCGCAGAACTGTCCGGCAGAGGCATATTTACATTCCAGTATGGAGAGATTAAAAGTTTTGCTCCGTCGAGCTATCCCACTATGATTTTTTTATTTACATTCCAGTATGGAGAGATTAAAAGATATCTTAATGTTATATCACGACCTGCGTACCGTGTGATTTACATTCCAGTATGGAGAGATTAAAAGCGGAGAAAGTCCGCAGTATTCAGCAGTCTGTACTGCGATTTACATTCCAGTATGGAGAGATTAAAAGTGAACTCTCCTGCTGCAGCATCGCGCATGATGCCTAGATTTACATTCCAGTATGGAGAGATTAAAAGTGTCGAGGGAAAAACCTCAATCACGCTACATACTTATGATTTACATTCCAGTATGGAGAGATTAAAAGAAAATCCGAAGTTGGCACTTAAAAACAAAATAGGTAATTTACATTCCAGTATGGAGAGATTAAAAGCCGGTTGGCTTGTATGTCAGCCGCAGCGGACTTAGCGATTTACATTCCAGTATGGAGAGATTAAAAGACAACAGATGAGGAATTCCCGGACATGCTGGCAGACATTTACATTCCAGTATGGAGAGATTAAAAGCTGCTAATCGCCGCGTTATGTGGGTCGCGCTTTGCAGATTTACATTCCAGTATGGAGAGATTAAAAGCGACATCCCGCAAGCCGCAAGGTCGGCCGCCAGTGGATTTACATTCCAGTATGGAGAGATTAAAAGCACTGGCGTGACAGCTGACCGAGTGGTTCGTGAGTATTTACATTCCAGTATGGAGAGATTAAAAGCGTCGGGCGGCCGCCGGGCGAGAGTCACCTGCTGGGATTTACATTCCAGTATGGAGAGATTAAAAGAGTCGATTGCAGGAAAAACGGATTACTCTAGCTCAAAACATATAAATTATTTACGTATTTTCTATAGTATAGCATCGTTTCCTTTATTATGCAAGCAATTTTCTCCTTTCCCTGCTGTCGTACCTACGCTATTTTTTCAGTATCGGTGGTCGACAGATTTTTTTACAAAAAATTAGATGTAACGTCTGACTCATCTTTTCCATAAAATTCTTTTGTCAGCCAACGTTCTTCCCTGCTTTTGAATATAATAACAGAATCCAGATTCTTATCAATCCACGGCATCAATTCTTTCTTCATACGCGCCAAATGTGATGGATTAGTATCTCCTTCAAATACAGAATTTTGTATATGGATGAGATATTTCTTGCATATTTTAAAAATGTTGCGCTGCCGTCTGGTTCCGTTTTCTTCTTCCGCTATATCGTAAACCAAAATGACATACACTTATATCACCACCACATAACAAAAGGTTTGTAAGGCTTTTCGCCCATGATATCTTTGATAAGCTTGTAGCACTCCAATCGCATTAAGTACTGATAAGACACCTTCTTTTTTAGCTCTCTATGGAAAATGGTCGTTTTCAGCCTATCGTCCAGCGCTCGTGCGATTACCTGGGATGCCCGTTTCTTTAAATGCAGGCAGTTAAGTTCCCTAGTAAAGTCCTTCTCAGTTATTTGATTCTTATTGATTAATGAAAAGAGAAGTCTGTCGCCAATAAGTGGTTTGAAAATTTCTGATACATCCAAACTGAGAGAGAAACGCCGTGTGCCAGGTTCGTGCAAAAAGCTAATTGTTGGGTTCAGCTGCGTGCGGTAAATCTCGTTTAGACATCTGCCATAAATCATACCATTGATAAAAGAAATCATGGTATTCATCATATTGTCCGGCGGGTGTCGGACACGTTTTTCAAATTCAGTTTTATTCCCGGTGATTGTTTCAAACGAAGAATAATAAGCGGTATGTATTCTTCCCTCATAACCCATCAGTTCCGAAATATCTGCCGCTGTATCGGAGCCTTCACGCAAAATCTGCACGGCATCCATAATTTCTGCAAGGTCCAGGCCGCGGTTTTTATAGTAGCGTAGATTACGCAGAATATTATCGGTAGCCCCCTGTACAAATTCTCGTGCCAGCCGCAGCCTGTGTGATTCATCCAAATATGCTTTCGCCTGCTGTACCAGAACATTTCCGGCCAAGAGATTCTCTTTGGGATAATAGGTTCCTACATAATTCGTATAATAATCGAAGAAGTGCACCATGATTCCATACTTTGAGAGCAATTCCAGTATCTTTGAGTTTAAAGTCATCTCAGTCATCAGGTAAATATCCGAGATTTCCTCAATTGGCAAACTCTTTGCGCTCCCTCCATATGGAGCAAAGGAAAGTGTATTGTCTTTACGATGCAATTCGCCATTTGTATAAATGTAAATACTCTTTTTCATATCTTCCTCATATAAAGCAAAGGTCGTAATATGCACACTTTTTACAAATTTTTTTCGTCTTACGGGGCGGTGGTGTTTTCATTCCTTGTATGGCATTGATTTCTTTCATTACATTCAAAAGATGCGCTTCATCTTCCTTTGTCAGCGCAATGCTTTCTGTATGCTTCAGCAGCGGGTAATCAATTTTTCCGGTTAGGTGCTCCACACCACGCTGTTTAAAATACCAGAGATAATATTTCAGCTGCCAGATACCCGCTTCCTCTATGGAACGGCTTTTTTTCACTTCATGCAGTATACGGCTTTTTTCAATATAATCGACCGAGATTTGGTTGTTGACCGTAATATGCTTCTCCGCATGGCTATACGCCGTTTCGTCCAGTACTTTTCCGATTGCGACATTTTCATCGTCCTGTTCCATACGCAGGTTTTTACAGAAATAATACAGCTTTCTTTGACATACAAAGTAGTAATAAACCATCATACCACTGATATTTTTGTCCGTAGTGCTGCCCCCCTTTATAGAAAATTATCAAACTCTTCTCTGCCTTTTTTGTTTTTATACTGATTGATTAATCCAATACCTTGGCCCGTTGTTTCGTCAAAATCATATTCTCCGTTATAAAGGCACACACCGCTGTGCGGATAAAAGCGCTTCTCATTAGCAGACAGATTTCTATCAATATCCAGTCCCATATCGGGCACAGCAATCGTATGGTCCATAAAGAATTCCTGTGCTTCCATTTTTCCCTTGTAACTGCCATGCTTCATTTTTTGACGAATCTGTGCAAGCTCGCCGCTTCCTTCGAGTTGCTCATAAACTCTGTAGGGCATAACTGTTACAGAATCAATATCACGAAACCGTATTTCCTGATTGTCAACTTTATACATTTCTCCACTTTCCAGCAAGTTATAATTAAATTGAATGGCCTTGCCGTAATTTGACTGCAGAATACGCGGATTTTTATCTTCATCATAAACAAGGTCCATCATATCTGTTTTATCGTCCTGCCTGTCATTTTCCTGCAGCAGGCAGCCGTCATATTTCTGCACAGCCTCCAATGTATACTGGTACAGTTGCCCGTCCACAATAGGATGCTTCGGTGAACCAATATCTTGATTTTCCAGAATATATACATTGGGGACCTTTCCAAGGTCATACTTTCTGCTGCGGTACACACGTCCCATACGCTGCAGCAAAGAATCTACAGTACACAGTTCGGTATACAGTATATCAAAGTCAATGTCCAGCGAAGCCTCTACGACCTGGGTGGAAATCCATACACCACATTGTGCTTCCCTATTTGGATTGTTCGGCGCAAAGTTCTGTATTTCTTTTTCAAGTGTTCTTCTGTCCTTTCGCAGGTAACGGCTATGCAGAACATTCGCTTCTGTTCCAAGTTCCTTCAGCTGTGCCTGCACCTGCTGTGCCCGCTTTACTCGATTCACCAATACCAGCACACGTTTTGTCTTGGCTTGTTCACATATCTGTGCCAAGGGAAACTCCCGTTCATACAGCAGTTTTATTCTGTGGCGGCAGGGCATGCTGCCATGGAAATTCGGCAGTGCGTCCTTTTCCGGACATGGAATGCCATGCTGCTTCATCAAACGGAAAAGGATTTTCGGGAAAGTGGCAGTCATGATGCAAAAATGCCCTCCCATATCGCTGATAAAATGAAGCGCGTACAAAATAGACGCAATTAGTTCAGGAGAATAAGTTTGTATTTCATCAATAACTAGATTTCCGCAGGCAAGCGCGGCGGCAGGTGCTTCCGTGCCGTTGGCTTTATACACAAAACGGAACAGCTGGTCTATGGTACAAACGGTCAGCGGTGCAGTCAGAAGTCTTGCAAGCCGATATTTCTGCAGTGCCTGTTCATCATTTGCTTCTTCATTTTCCATTTGTTCCAAATAAACCGCTCTTGCGTCACCGTGCAGGACTGCTGCTTTGTGATAACCGATATTTTCCGTTATTCTTTGATAAATAGCATTAATGCTTGCTTTTAGCGGAAGCGTGTAGAAACCTTTTTTGCCGTCAAGCCACAGCAGTGCACCTTCTGTTTTTCCGCATCCGGTGCTTGCCTGAACAATCACATTTTGGTCGCTGTGTTCTTTCAGGTATTCCTGCACCGGACGCAGTGTGAAGCCGCTCCTTTGCATAAACTGCTCTGTTTTTTCCGAGTACAGATAACCATCATCATCTTTCGGGCTCTGTTCGATGTTCACTCCTGCACTGGCACAATAGTCAATTCGGTTCATCGTGCCCTTCAGCTTCATATAGCGTTCCTGCAGTTCGTCATTGAGCCAAATCTCATCGCCATGATAGTCAATGGCTACTATATACTCTGTTTGTAAGTCTGCTGACAGTCCATCATATAAAGGAATCCCGCCCTCCGCCTGTACTTCATTCCAACGTTTCTGAAGCACATCGGCTATATATGCAGTCAATTCATTTTTATAATTTCCAATAACTGATTCCCGTGCGTGATGATAAAAAATAACTTTAACAAGCAATTCTGTTTCTAGGTTGTTAAAACCAAGTTCATCAAAAAAATAATCCGTATTGAGAAACGCAGGACTTAAGTAATTGTGCGGGAATTCAGATCCTTCCGCTGGAACAGTTGGCTTCCCAATCGCTTTTAAAATCTTATTTTGAAAATGAGCGTCCACTTTTCCAATATCGTGAAATTTAACTGCCCAATATAGGATCTTCCAGTCGCTCGCTGAAAACAAAGCCGGATAAAGTGTTTTCAGTTCTTTATATTTTTCCAAACATTTTTCCGTATGTTCCTGCAGAGTCTGACAGTCTGCACTTTTCGCATAAAGAATCAAGGTTTCATCATCCTTTCTGAAAGTAAATGCCATCCGCCGAAAAAGCGAATGGCACTTTTTTAAGCCGGAAAAACCGGTATGACTTCTCGGTCTGCGTAAGGCATATTTTTTTGCACAACTGGTGTTCTGTCCGTAAGAAGACGGCCACCCTTTCCGATAACCGTACCACATCCGGCATAACGCGCTGGAATTGTTTCTTTCCAGGAACGCAAGCCAAGGTTGGAAATTTCATATGTCTTATGCAGTCGATAGCTAGTACCAATGGACGGATATTTTAAACGCACCGTACGTTTCAGGTTCTCTTCAATATCCGCGGGAATCCATGCAGAACATGCAAGCACGATACTGTTATTCTGTACCTGCTCCTCCTGCAGGTCGGTAATACATACGTCGTCTATCCGCAGCAGGTCTTCCCATCGGCCAAGATTCAAATAATTCTTCGGATATTTTAGGCCATGCGCAATGGTTTCACACAGGGTGTTGTCCTCCGGAATGATGTGCAGTATCAACTGCACGTCTGTCAGGAGTTCCACACTGCCCAGTCCACGTGTCATGCCGTAGTTCTGGTCACCGCTCTGCATCAAAATATTCTGCCGCCCTGCCTCATAGGACATATTTTTATTAAACTCATAGCGCGTATACATTTCCTGTACACTGCTGGCAAAGTCGCCCTGAATGCTCACCTGCATCGGCATATATTCCGTAAAGCCACACGCGGCATGTACCATACCAATGACTGTAGAGTAAGGCGGCAGCGGATAGCTTTCTTTGATGATAAGACTCTGCGGCATCCGGTAGGAAGCCATATTCTGCTCAGCCAATACTCTAACAGCCCGCATAGTCATCTTTCACCTGGTCTTTCAGTTCCTTAAAGAACTCCGCAACACCGACCGGTGCAAGTTTGTCCTGAATCTCATCATTGTTGCTGAATTCACCATCTACATAACCTGCCATCGTCGGTTCACCAATGGCTTTGACTGTTTCGGCCAACATATCAACATCCAGCTTGTCGTGCGTCATCTTGATGCGATTTTCAAAGAATGGGGATTTGCGTTCATACACGCCGCCGATAGCAAACACCGGTGCAAGATTTTCCCTGCGGCCTTTAATGTCCCGGTACAGGAATTCCACACAACTAAGGAAATCTGTTACACGCTTACTGCGTTCCTCATTTGGCAGCTCGGTACCATCATTTGCATCGATTCCTACACGGTCCAAGTCAATCGTAATGGTGTAAGCATAGAACGCATGATGAATCTCACTTTGTGCAATGGCATTGCTTGTACCCTTTTCTGCACGTTTGGAAAGACCCATGTTTGTGAGGAAATCCATATCTGCCGCATAAGGCTCCAGTGAAACTGCATTGCTTAACCGAGCAACCGCAGAACGCGTATCTGCATTATTTCCCTTCGTTGTCTTCATATATCCAAATAAGTCAATCTCTGGATAATCTTTCACGGAAGTATCCGGCTGAAACTGAACAACAGTCTTGTCACCGCTTCCAGAGGCTGCCACAGGTGTTTTATCCCATTCCAGTTGCTGAATCATGCTGTACCGAAGGGCCTGACGTGAAACATAAGTATACATTTTTCCGTTTGCGCGCGTCATATGTTTCAGTGTCGTAATATTGCCGGTGCTCTCTCCGTAGTTTCCGCTTTCTGCCTCAAATATCATACTTACTGTAAGCCCGTTCTTTTTCATGCTTTATCCTCCCCTTTGTTTTCCTCATTTGTTTTATTTTCTTTCGATGCACTGTTCAGTCCCTGTACAAACGCATGGCCAATGACTTGAAAGTTTTCATCATTATGAATAGCGTAGAAAAAGATTTTCGGTATCTCAAACCCAAAAGACATATACAGCCTTTCAATGGTATCAAAAAAGAGTTTTTGATTATCGCCCTGTAAAGCATTCAACAGACGATATGTAACGCCTATCAGCCGTTTGCCATTTGCCCGCTGTTTTCCGGTATCAATATTGACTTCCCAAATTCTCGCTTTCAGAACCGCGCCGGCGCGATACGCCTGGCTCTTCAAACTCATCTGTGTTTTCACAGCTTCCTTATCCCTCTTTCTGCAAAACATTTTAATTTGTATTTCCAACAGCCAGTTGTAAATGCCGAGTCCGTAGCCTTGTTCCAGAGAATTGCGGTACCCCTGCAGCATCAATCCATAAAGTTCCTGTCCATTTAAGATATGTTCCAATGTTTGATGGAACAAGTACGGATTTGCTTTCAACAGTTTTCCAAGTGTTCCTTTCAAACCGACAAAATCTTCCAGCATATCTGCCGTCAGTGTATTAACCCGATAGGTGTCGCCGGAACGGCGGACAACCTGTACATTCTGCAGCCAATTTTCCGCCTGTGTTTCATCTGCTGTAAGAAGGAACTGATTGATGACTTCTGCGAAAGCATCTTTTTGCAGGTCTTGGCTGCTGTCCGGAAAGTTATTTGCCGTGTTCAGCGTTCGAATGCTGCGGCAGTCGTTGACAAACACACCTTCACTTGCAAATGTCGTAAATCCAAGCGGTACACAGGCATAAACAAGCATACAATAAGGGCACATCATAATATCCGGTACATAGTTCCAGAAGCTGTCTGTTTTCCGCTTAACGTCCGGCATGGTATCATTCACCCATGCCGTAGAAGAAGCCTTCGCCTGCAAAGCTCTTCCGCATTGAAAACAAGACATTACTTTTTTCCCTTTTTTGGGTTTATATGTGGCAATCGGTACAAGGAAATAATCACTGAATGCCTGCTCAAAAGGTTCTTTATTTTTCGTTTTATGCAAGAATGAAACGCCTGTCCAGTAATTCTGCACGCGTGTATATACAATATCTTTCAAGCAAAGCACATGGCGAACGTCTTCCTGTTTCATTTGTTCGTAAAGTTCCTGCAGCATATTCAGCTGTTTTTGCTGATTTTCCTCATTTTTGATAGACTTTACTATTCCCCAGAAGTCATATTTTGTGTTGTAATATTTTCTTAAGATTTCAAATCCTGCTGTATAAGAATTTCGCTTGAGCTTTTCACAAAGTGAACTAATGCATTTCTTCAGCTTTTTGGGAAAATCTTCTGCTTCCCGCGCATTTGGCGATAAAATCCATTCCAGTTCTTTTATTAAATTCTCATATACGGTATCGCTGCCATAGCGGTCTATTAGTTCCTCAAAATACGCTTTTGTAAATTCTTCGGAGAATGCCTCCTGCCGGACAATTAGGTTTTCACTGTCCAGCCGATAATAGGGTTCTCCGCTGCTGTCTGCCGGCATTCGATTCAGCACTCTGTAAAGTCCCAACAGCCCGGCATTATAAAGCGCATCGTTGATATGCAAATGTATTCCTTGCTTCTCTTCTTCCGCCAAATATTCTCATCTCCCTATTATCGCTGCTGCAGAATCTGCAGCAGCCCAAAACCATTTGAGCACCTACTTCCAAGTCCGTTTTCGTACAATTCAAACAGCAGTTCCGGCGCTCCGCTTATCGCGGCAGTGCCTATGCTGCATTCAATCTTCTGCCCGAAATGCAGAACGACTGTCTTTTTCATTTGGATGGGCAGAAAGTGAAATGTCTTCAACATTTCATCAGTAATGCTGTTGCTGTTCTGAAAGCGTCGCATCAGCTGTTCCCGCAGCTTTTCTTCAAAATCCGGCCGTTCCACGGAACAATACTGTTTCTGCCCGCCGTCCCTCAACCGTACGCAGATAGGTGATAATGTTTTTACAAGCATTTGTGTACCGCTGATGCAGGCTTCCGGCGGCATATACAGCCGTTTCAGCGTCATTTCATTGCCATTCGCTAAAGGTCTGCTTTTGCCTTTGACACGCTTTAAAGCATTGTAAAGTAGAATGCCAGTCTCCATATCGCCCGTACTGTATGTAATGTACACCTGATTACTTCTTTCCGGCAAAACAATCCGGTCCTTTTCAAACCGAATGCCGCGCGGAAATCCTACTGCAAAACACAAAGGCTTTGCTTTTGCGCTGCCATCGTAGAGCTTCCGGAAGAATTCGCCGCCACTGTAATCTGTCAGCCCCGTTTTTAGTTGGGACATACAAGCTCTCCGATGGTCCCGCGGAAACTGAGGACTTTTTAGTTCCAACTGTGCCGTAATTCTCACGTTTTTAATGCCTCCTTATTTTACCCTTAGATAAGTTTATTTGTATTTTATATTTCTGTATCTACAAGTATATCCTATTTCCCCCATTTGTCAAGTTTTTTGCCGATTCTTTTATTTGCATTTACTATTTGTATAGGGTATACTAAGGTTTTGAGTTAATCTCTTCTGACATGGAATGTAAATTAGATAAGTTTTATTTGAACTTTCCTTAATCTCTCCATTTTGGAACTTTGGTCTGCAAAGCTTACCTGCAGACCATTTTTATGCCTGAAACAGTTTTCATTTTTCTTGTCCCTACAGGAAATTTCCTACCTTTCCCCATTATGACATAGGATTAGTACCAAAAATGGTACTAATCCTATTTTTTATGGCTTTTTCTTGAAATGTGTATCCAGTATGGAAATATCGGAGTTTGGAAGAGAGACTTCCATGGCGGATAAGCTGTTGGTTATCATTACCTCCCTAACCGACATTAAAAATCCAATCAATTCATACGAAATTGAGAGAATCATTCGGGTGCCCCTAAAGGATACACCTTTGCCGTTGGTCCGCCGCTGTAGCCCCAGCTCCAGTATGCGTATTCTTGGCAAATGGGCCTCCGTTCCTTTTATACTGCTGGCCTTTTTCTCTTTGCTTTCTTTTTTCTATTGATTCCAAAAATGAACCCGCAGAATCCGCTGCCAAACAAGCCCGTAACGAAAAAGGCCGCTCCGCTGACAATGCAAAATCAGCAGAGTGGCCTTCCCATAAATTGTTTTTCAGAATTTTTTATAAAGCGGTCCTTACGCACCAAAGCCATCGCGAACAAAGCCGCTGTTCAACAGATTCCGCCTATTGTTTTCCCGGAATGCAGATTGATATTCCAGTCCGTGCCCCATTCCTCATGTCCGGGAAGATGCTGCATGGTTTCCATCATTTTGAAATAGGCGTGCTTCATTTCAGCGTCTGTTTCTTTTTCGTATACTGTGCATCTCCTTCATCGTTTTTGGAAGCAAGATAAGTCTTCCTGTTCTGACTGCGCTACACTTTTGATTGAAATCCACTTTTTCTCCTTCAAGAATGTTACCCATTACGCTCTTTCACCGTGCTCTGAGGCACTGCACGGCACATAATCCCGATCCACCGTAACCACCGGATAATACGTGTCACTCAGCGCACGCACGCCCATTTTTACACGGTTACGAACCTCTTCGTCAGTCAGATTGCAGGAAAATGGCACACATACATCAAAAATCAAATTGGAGTGCGTTGGTCCCCACACCACACGGAAATCATGAATGGTGGACCGCGGTTCCACCGCCTTGACCATTTCACTGACCTGATGACAGAGTTCATTGGTGCGCGGGTCGTCCGCGATAATGGGGTCCATGTGAATCAGCAACTGGATGCCCAGTTTTTGCCCCACTGTGCGTTCAATGTTGTCAATCAAATCGTGGCTGACCAAAACATCCTGGTGTGCGTCGACTTCACAATGGACAGAAGCGAACCAGCGGTTCGGTCCGTAATTGTGTACGGTCAGGTCATGTACCCCCAGAATGCCATCATAGGATGTGATATCTTTATAAATGCTATTGACCAATTCTTTAGACGGCGCCTGCCCCAGAAGCGGATTGCTGGTTTCTTTGATAAGCTGAATCCCTGTCACGATAATCAGGACCGCAACCGCCAGCCCTACATAGCCGTCCAGGTTAAAGCCCGTCAGCTTTGTAATGATAATGCCAAACAAAATGGCTGCTGTGGAGAAGACATCGTTGCGGCTGTCTGCGGCGGTTGCGGTCAGCGTTGCGGAATCAATCTGTTTGGCAACCTTGCGGTAAAAAACAGACTGCCACAGCTTCACTGCAATCGAAATCAGCAAAATGACAATGGACAGTACACCGATTTTGGCTGCCTGCGGCGAAACAATTTTGCCGACAGCCTCCTCCACCAGTTGAATTCCCACAAACAGAACCGCAATAGAAACAATCAGGCCGCTGATATATTCAATGCGTTCATGGCCAAAGGGGTGTTCCTCATCGGCCGGCTTTTCCGCCAATTTAAAGCCCATCAGCGTCACAATGCTGGAAGCGGAATCGGACAGGTTGTTGACAGCGTCTGCCGTAATGGCCAAGCTGTGGAACAACGTACCTGCAATGAACTTCATCACGGCCAAAAGCAGGTTCGTCACTACACCAACTATGCCGGCAAATCGGCCATAAGAGGCACGTACTTGCTGTTCTTCTGTATGTTCATGATTCGGTACAAAATGACGAACCAAAAAATCAGTCATAAAAAATCCTCCTGCCGGCCGCCATGCAGAGGCCTGCCCGGCACAGCCGTGTATAAAAAATCCTCTCCGCCCGGAGAGGATAGTCCCTAGATACTGGAAGTATATCATCAGTTAGGGTAAATCACAAGTATTTTTTATCTGTCAGCAAACAGGCTGCCGCCGTGGCAGTCAATCGCCACCAGCAGCGGGAAGTTCTGCACAGTCAGCCGTTTTACCGACTCACAGCCCAGTTCTGGGAACGCAACCACTTCCAGCTGTTTGACACACTGTGCCGCCAGCGCTCCCGCGCCGCCCACCGCGCACAGATAAACCGCTTTGTTGCGGCAGATGGCCTGACAGACCTCTTCGCTGCGTCCGCCTTTGCCAATCATTCCTTTTAGTCCTGCATCCAGCAGGGCCGGTGTATAGGGGTCCATTCTGCCGGAAGTGGTAGGCCCGCAGGCACCAATGGGCAAATTCAGCGGGGTAGGTGTCGGACCCGCATAGTAAACAGTAGCACCCTGCAGCGGAAACGGCAGGACCTTGCCCGCCTGCATAAGGCTTCGTATCCGTTTGTGTGCCTGGTCCCGTGCGGTGTAAATCACACCACTTAAAAGCACCTGGTCGCCGGCATGGAGCAGGGGCGCCTGTTCCGCCATTTTTTGTGCGTCAATCGTTATCTTCTTCTGCAAAGCAGGCACCTCCCGCGCATTCCGCCGGCGGCAGAAACGCTTTTACATCATTCTTTTCTTCTTCAAAATAATTGCTGCAATCACCATACTGACACCTGTCAGCACCATAGGAAACCAAAACTGCGGCAACGGCAGGCCGGAAACGTTCATGCCGTAAATGCCCGAAATAACCGTTGGCAGGGAAAAAATCAATGTAATGGAGGCCAGCACTTTCATCACATTGTTCAGATTGTTATTGATGATAGAAGCAAAAGCGTCCATTGTTCCGGAAAGAATATTCATATAAATATTCGACATATCAATAGCCTGCCGAACTTCTATCAGTACATCTTCCAGCAGGTCCTGGTCCTCGTCGTACAGCTTAATTGCACGCCCGCGCATGATTTTTTCCATAGTAATTTCATTCTGTTTGAGAGAAGAAGAAAAGTACACCAGTGATTTTTCAATATCCAGCAACTGTACCAGTTCGTTGTTTTTCATCGAGCGGCGCAGTTCTTTTTCCATGGTATCGCTGATACGCTCAATCTGTTTCAAGTACAGCAGAAATCTTGTCGCAATGCGCAGCATCAGCTGCAGGACAAACCGGGTCTTTAAGTTCGTCTGTACATTCCGCACCGCGCCGTCTGTAAACTCATCCAACACCGGGTTAGGCTGCAGGCTGACGGTAATCACATTCTTCTCTGTAATAATAATGCCCAGTGGGCGTGTTGAATAAAAGAGCTTCTCGTTTTCCGTGCTTTCTACGACCGGAATATCCACAATAATCAAGGTATTGTTATCTTCTTTATCAATACGTGGACTTTCCTCTTCGTCCATTGCAGCACGGAAAAAGTCCGGCTCCACAGAATAGTTCCGAATAAGGGCAGATACCTCTTCGTCCTGCGGGTCTATGCAGTTTATCCAGCAGCCCATCTCACTGGCAGGAAGCTGCTGCATCTGGTCGCCAACCGTTTTGTAAAAAGACAGCATGGCAATTTTACATCTCCTGTTTTCTCTGGATACGCCCGACGGGCGTTCGGCGGGTCCTGAAACGGGTCCGGTTTCACCAGTGCCACCTCCTACCTTGTATTGAACTATTTTTCATTATACCAGCAAACAAAATAGTTTACAAGCAATACGCCGGAACAGGCAAGGGATTCTCCGGTATTTCATTGCCGGACGCAATCGGAGGCGCTAAATCTCATTCTCCTGCGTTTTTCCTAATGAAAACAGAAAAGGGCCAGCTCCGCGTCTTTCGCACGGAGGCTCCAGCCCTTTAAAATACTTCTTTGTTTTATTTATTGCGGTTAAAGATGGACATAATATCCACAAAACCCTCGTCGTCATCGTCCAGCGTAGACTTTACTTCCTTCTTGAGCGTAGGTGCAGCAGCTGGTGCCTGCTGTTTCTTTGCCGGTCCGTTATGTGCCATAGACTTGCTGCCGCCAAAGGAACCGTTCAGAATGTTGATGTCTGCATCTGCATCGGAAGCCTTGCTGCCGTCATCTGCCAGTGATTCCTCACCGCCGCTGGTTTCAAAGCCAGTGGCGATAACCGTAACGCTCATCTCATCGTCCATGTTCTCATCGAACGCGGCGCCCCAAATGATGTTTGCATCATCGCTCGCCTGTTCGCTAATCATAGAAGAAGCGGTTTCAATTTCATCCAAGCCAATGTCAGGAGAAGAAGTGATATTGATAATAACACCCTTTGCCCCGGCAATGCTGGTTTCCAGCAATGGGCTGGAAATAGCCATGTTGGCGGCTGTTTCGGCTTTGTCCTTGCCGGAAGCACGGCCGACGCCCATGTGTGCGTAGCCGGCGTCCTTCATAACGGCGGTCACATCGGCGAAGTCCAAGTTGACCAGGCCAGGCAGCTTAATCAGGTCAGAAATACTCTGCACGCCCTGCCGCAGCACATCATCTGCAACGGAGAACGCGTTCAGCAGCGTAATGCGCTGTTCCGAAACCAGTTTTAAGCGCTCGTTGGGGATAACGACCAGGGAATCCACGTGCTCGCGCAGCTGTGCAATGCCCTCTTCGGCCTGCTGCATACGGCGCTTGCCCTCAAAGGCAAACGGCTTTGTCACAATGCCGACGGTCAAAATGCCGAGGTCGCGGGCAATCTCTGCCACAACTGGGGCTGCACCAGTGCCGGTGCCGCCGCCCATACCTGCAGTAATAAAGACCATGTCACTGCCGCGCACCGCTTCTGTAATTGCTTCGCGGCTCTCGTCTGCAGCTTTACCACCCATTTCCGGGTTGCTGCCGGCGCCTTTGCCGTGTGTTACCTTTTCACCAATCTGAATCTTCTGGGTTGCTTTGGAACGGAACAGGGCTTGTTTATCGGTGTTAACACTGATAAACTCTACTCCCTGTACTCCCATGGTAACCATGCGGTCAATGGCGTTTCCGCCGCCGCCGCCGACGCCGACCACTTTTATCTGAACGATGTTTTCGAAGTCGTTGTCAATTTCAAAAGGCATTTGCCGGTTCCTCCTTATTGATCATCCTGCAGCAAGCGCCGCACGAATTCTGTCATTTTATCATATTGCTTCTACCATACAATCATAGAACTAATTTATCACGTTTTGCGCATAATTTCAATGATTTTTTTTGCTTTCATCAGCTTTTCACAAAAGCTGTACGAAAAAAAGCCTATTCCCCGCTGCCTGAGGAGTCTTCACCCTCACTTTTTGAAACGCTGGATGAGTTTTCCTTGCTAGACGTACTTTTGGACGAAGCCGACGAAGAGGAGGCCGACGATGCAGCTGATGCCGATGAGGCAACAGATGCTGGCGTAAACCATGTAATGGATTTCTCTTTGCTAACAGAAGAAACGTTGAAAACGCCCGCTTCACCCGAAAGGTGCTGTGCCATCGTTGCTTTCGCAAAACGGAATTTCTTTCCCAGATAAGTGGAATTGCCCAGCTTTATCTGTAAACTCTTTCCTGTCGTTGTGCGGCAGGTTACACTGAGGTCATACATATCTGATACATCAATGACGGTGACATTGGCAAAACTGTTGTCAGAAATTGCCTTTGCCACCTGCTGATACAGGCCGCTTTTCTGGCTGTCCTTAAATACAGCTGAACCGCCAACTTGTGCCGAATTGATTTCCAGCCCTTTCACGACCGGCACACTGGAAGGTTTAGAAGAAAGGACCTCCATCACCCGCCCAGTATGGTCCATCATGATATATTTGCCGTTCCACTGTACCGCACCGGAGGGTGTCCCCTCTTTTACGCTGATGACTACCTTGCACGGCAGCCGCCGGTTGACGCTTACCTCTGTCAAATAGGGGCAGGCACTTCCTACTTTCTTAGCGGCCGACGAAGTGTCCACGGAAAAAAGGTTCTGCCCCTTTTTTACCCCGCTGACAGACATAATCTGACCGGTGGGATAACGGGATTTTCCATCTACCACAACGCTTTGGATACGGAAAACAAACACAAAGCACAAAATGACGGCGGTTACAATGACCGCCAGAAACGCAATAATGTAAAACAGTACTTTCATGCGCTTGCGGTGGCGCATTCGGTTGTAAGCGCGCTGCCGCTGTCCTGCAGACATATGTCTGCAGGGTCTTCCTCTGTTATTCACGTCATTTGCCATTTTCTCAGTCCTCCGTCTCCGGAATCCGCTCAATTTCCGCGCCGAGCGCCCGCAGTATCTGCTCAATGCCCTCATAGCCCCGGTCGATATGATGAACACCCGAAAGGATGGTTGTTCCCTGTGCAGCCAGCCCGGCAATGACCAGTGCTGCACCCCCGCGCAGGTCCGCTGCCTCCACCGGTGCGCCGGAAAGAGACGGCACCCCTTCCACCACTGCTACACGGCCATTTACATGGATATTGGCTCCCATGCGCAGCAGTTCGCCTACATGCTTATAACGTTCCTCAAAGATATTTTCTATAAAGACGCTGGTTCCCTGTGCCACAGTAGTCATTGCCATAAGTGGTGCCTGCGCATCCGTTGGAAAACCGGGGTACGGCATGGTGCGAATGCAGCGTACACGCTGCAGCACTTTTGGCGGTGCCAGTGTCAGTGTGTCACCGGTTGCCGTCAAGCGGCAGCCAGCTTCTTCAAAAGCCGGCAGCACTGGAACCAGATGACGTACAACCACGCCGCGCAGCGTCAGCTTGCTGCCTGTAGCCGCCGCTGCCGCCAGATAAGTTGCCGCGGCAATACGGTCCGGTATCACCCGATAAGCGCAGCCGGAAAGGCGCTGTACCCCTTCAATGGTAACTGTACTGGTGCCTGCCCCTGCAATCCGCGCGCCGCAGGCATTTAGGAAGCCCGCTAAATCTTCAATTTCCGGCTCGTGTGCCGCATTTTCCAGTACCGTTGTTCCTTTTGCCGTTGCGGCGGCAATCAGCACATTTTCGGTTGCTCCGACGCTTGGGAAGGAAAGCGTAATCTGTGCCCCCTGCAGCCCATTCGGCGCCGTACAGAGAAGCCTGCCATGGTCTTCCGTTATCTGCACCCCCAGCCGCCGCAGCGCCTGCAGGTGCAGGTCGATGGGACGCGGCCCCAGCTCGCACCCGCCGGGGAAACTGAGGGAAGCCTCCCCCATACGCCCAATGATTGCCCCCAAGAAAATAATAGAGGAGCGCATTTCTCTCATCAGGGCATCTGGGATTGTGCAGGACGACATGGTACGTGCATCCACGGAAACCGCGTCCCCTTCCGCTGATACCCGGCAGCCAAGCCGTCGCAGAATCGTAATCGCAGTATCTACATCCGAAAGATGCGGACAGTTCCGCAGCAAACACGGCTGTGTGCACAACAGAGAGGCCGCCAGCAGGGGCAGAGCGCTGTTTTTCGCACCGTGCACCTGCACCTCCCCATGCAGACGGCACGGGCCGCTGATGCGTAATTTTGACATTAACAACACCCCCACATAATCTTTGCCATACTATGCAGGGCACTGCTTATTTGGTACGAAGAAATTTCTGTTACCGCATTTTGCGCTCTTTCAAAACTTCCTGCAGAATCGCATAAATGCGCGCGTTTGTGTCTAAAATCGCCATTTTTCGCGCATTGACTGCCAAAGCAGGGATGGTATCCGGCTTCTCAAAAAGAGTGCGGACTTTCTGCACCAGTGCGGCGCCGGTCAGGTCCTTTTCTTCCAAAATGACGCCCGCGCCGCGGTTAACCATGCTCATGGCATTATAGTACTGGTGGTTCTCCGCAACATTGGGGCTGGGAATAATAATGGCGGCACGGCCTTTTGCCTGCAGTTCACTCAGCGTGATGGCACCGGCCCGGCAGATAACCAAATCCGCCGCCGCCAGACATTCCGGCATATTGTCTATGTATGGACGAATATCGAAATTCGGGTGGTCGGCCAAATGCACGCCGCGTTCCTCCAGCTTCTGTGGGAACCAGCCGCCGTACTGACCGTAAGCGTGAATGTGCTGAAAGCGGTCCGTTTTCGCCGATTCTGTTATCAGGTCCAGCACTGCCTCGTTCACTTTGCGGGCACCAAGGCTGCCACCGAACGAAAGAATCAGCGGGCGGCTGTCCAAGTGCAGGGTGCGGCGGGCGGCTGTGCGGTCCGCGCGGATAACCTCCATGCGTACCGGGTTTCCGGTCAGAACAAAGCGCGCGTTCTTCGCCATGTACTTCTGTGCATCCGCATTGGCCAGCATAACGCGGTCAGCATTTTTACTAAGCGCTTTATTCGTAACACCCGGAAAGGCGTTCTGCTCGTGAATGACCGCTGGAATATGCAGCTTCAGCGCTTCCCGAATGACCGGACCGGACACATACCCGCCTGTGCCGACACAGATATCCGGCTGGAATTTCTGTATGATTTTTTTGGACTCGGCTGTGGAGGAAAACAGGTGCACCACTGTTTTCAAGTTGCGCCCAATGTTCTGCAAAGTCACCTTGCGCTGAAAACCGGAAATCACGATGCTTTGAAAGGCAAAACCGGCCTGCGGCACCAGGCGCTCCTCCATGCCGCCCTTCGCGCCGACATATAAAATCTGTGCGTCTGGTTCCTGCTCTCTCACATATCCGGCTATGGCCAAAGCCGGGTTGATGTGTCCTGCTGTACCGCCGC
This sequence comes from Caproicibacterium sp. XB2, assembly GCF_044880635.1. Classification (NCBI taxonomy): domain Bacteria; kingdom Bacillati; phylum Bacillota; class Clostridia; order Eubacteriales; family Oscillospiraceae; genus Caproicibacterium; species Caproicibacterium sp. XB2. Next base: position 1,358,742 of record NZ_CP173227.1, read on the forward strand.
CGGCAAACAGTATTCTCATACAGACATTGCTCCTTTAACCTTTTAGTCGGCAGACAGTACAGCGGCAAAAGCAGAAAAACGCCTTTGCCGCCACGGCCGCCGCTAAGATTTTTCAATATTGGATGTACGTGAAATAGACAGAATCAGCCCCATCTGTGCCAGCAGCATCACCAGCGACGTACCACCCGCGCTGAAAAATGGCAGGCTGACACCGGTGTTCGGAATGGTGTTGGTAACAACCGCAATATTCAGGACTACCTGCAGTCCGACCTGCATAATCAGGCCAATGCCCAGCAGCATGCCAAACCGGTCCTTTGCACGCAGCGCAATCATCACGCCGCGCCACACCAGCAGTGCAAACAGCACGATAATCAGCACCGCGCCAATAAAGCCCAGCTCCTCACAGACAATCGCAAAAATAAAGTCGTTTTGCGGTTCTGGCAGGTATAAATACTTCTGCCGGCTTTTGCCAAGCCCCAAACCAAGCAGCCGTCCGGAACCAATGGCATATAAGGACTGCTGCGTCTGCCACGCATCATTAGAGGAAAGCTGCGGATTCCATGGATTTTTCCACACTTCCATACGCGTGGAAACGTGTGCATAATACGGCAGGTTTGCAACAATCAGCAATGCGCCAACAACAACAATGCCGCCAATAATAAACCACTTTTTCGGCAGACCGCCGACAAACAGCATAATGGCTGCCAGCAGCAGCAGGATAATCGTGGCGGACATATGCTTTTCTGCCACAACCAACGCACAAATAACCCCAATCGCCGCCACATAAATCAGCGCGCGAAAACGCTTTGCGCTCTTGTCATGCAGGTCAGCGTCCCGGTTGGATAGCAAATGCGCCAGTAGCAAAATCAACGCGAACTTCGCAATTTCAGAGGGCTGAAACTGAAAGGAACCAATCGTAATCCAGCGGTAGGCACCATTCGTCGGACGCACCAGCGCACTGCCCTTAAAGACGACCGTTATGCCCAAAAGCAGGGCCGTGATGATATAGATGGGCAGAGCCAGCCTATGCAGGTGATGATAATCGAAGTAAGAGAGCAGGACCATGATGACCATTCCAATAACTGCATAGATGGCCTGATTGATAACGAAGTGATAAGGTGTTCCGTAACGGTAACTGGAGTTTGCATAGCTTGCCGAAAAGACCATGACAAGGCCAAAAGCAACCAGTACCAGCACCAGGAAGAAGAAGGTAAGGTCCATTCCGGAACGCACAGACAGCATTTTCAGTTTGCTTTTCCACCTACTGCGGGAAACATACGCCGATGCCTGTACCGGCGCACGTGGCGCCGCAGGTGTGCTGTCTGCATATGCCGTGGCTGTTGTAGCGGATGAACGGCGGCGCGCTGTCTTCTGCCTGGCAGACGGACGTCTGCGGTGTGCTGTCTGTCTGCTTCTGGGTGCTGCCATATTCATCTCTCCTTTCCGGCCGGACAAGCGGCCACAGCTTCTTTCTCATACGTCAATGTACTTTTACCATATGCCGTAGGCATTCATGGCTAGAAAAGTGGAGACCAGTCCTGCCAATGCCGTAATGGTGCTGAACACAGCGCATATTTTCACTTCACTCCAGCCGCTCATTTCACAGCTGTGGTGAATCGGCGTCATTTTAAACAGACGCTTGCCGTGTGTTGCCTTAAAATAGGTAACCTGCAGAACAACGGACAAAATCTCAATGAGATAGACAATACCCATCACCAGCAGCAGAATGGGAATGTCCAGCCCAAACGCCATAGCGCACACCATGCCTCCCAGGAACAGGGAGCCGGTATCCCCCATAAAGACTTTCGCCGGATTAAAGTTCCAGATGAGGAATCCGAGGCAGCCGCCCGCACACGCGGCGGACAGCACGCCCATACCTGCGGACTTCAGCATACCTGCGATAATCATAAAAAATACTGACACAAAGAATGTGACGGAACCGTTGAGTCCGTCAATGCCATCGGTAAAGTTCACGGCATTCACCATGGCTACAATGCCGAGGAATGCAATAATCCAGTACCAAATGCCAATGTCTACACGGCCGATAAATGGAACCATGGTAGCGGAGGTAGCACCGCCCACCTTTAGGGCTGCCAGATAAGCTGCCGCAACAATAAACTGCAGTAGCAGCTTCTGCTTAACGGTCAGCCCCAAATTGCGCTTTTTTACGACCTTAATATAATCATCAATAAATCCAATAGCACCAAACCCCAAAGCCATCAAATAGCCGCCGATAACCTTTGTACCAAGCATATTGCTGCCAAGGCTGCGGCTGCCGGCCAGTGTCATGGGCAGGCAGACCAGCAAAGCTACCAAAATACCAACAATAAACATGAAACCGCCCATGGTAGGGGTGCCGTTTTTCTTTTGGTGCCATTTGGGACCTACTTCGCGGATTGTCTGTCCAAAATTGATTTTATGCAGGAAGGGCACCAGCCACTTTCCCAACAGAGCGGTCACTGCGAATGCAATGCCCGCCGCTAAAACGATTGCTAAAACGTCCATTTCTTTTTCACCCTCCGCGCAGAAGGCTTCTACCACCCCCTGCTTCTCTCCTGTACAGCTGCCGCAGTCTGACCTTCGTATTATACCACAAAACGGGAAAAGCACCAAACGTTTTTTATGCCTGCAGGCAGCTCAAAACCTTGGCAAGCGGGGCACCGCAGACAACCGCCGCAGCTACAGCCGCAAGGATTCGCTCCTCTTCCCCTTCCGCGAGACTCTTCAGCCGGACACGGCCAATGCATCCGACACCAACGATTTCAAAAGCAGTATACCCCTGCGGTGTAACGTGCAGGCCGCGGGCATTGTAGTCCGCACTGTCGCTTTCCAGTGAGTATGTAAAAAGCTGCACACTGTGCAGACGCGGGTCCTCCCGCAGCGGATACGATGCCAAACAGCGCTGGAACCCGCTTACATAGCGCAGCATCGGCTCCCTGTCCGCAACCAGCAGCACTTTTTTCTTCTCCTTGCCGGGCAGCACTGCCTGCAGGTCCGTCAAGCCGCAGCTTTGCAGAAGCCGGTTCAGAAGTGATACCATAGGCTCCCCTGATACGACAATCGACCGACTTTCCATAAAAACGCACGCTCCCTTTCTGCACCGCAGCACAGGCACCAAGGCTCAGGATGCGGCTCTCCTGTCTATTCTACCGCGCACCACGCGCAAATTTCATCAACCTGAGTCGCTTTGTTCCGCAAAGGACACATTGATGACCGTACCGGGCTGTACCTTCTGCCCTGCCGCGATATTCTGTGAAACAGCCACCGCGGAGCTGGCGCTGTCGGAGCCGGAAACACCAACGACGGAGATGTTCAAACCCGCCTCAGAAGCAAGACTTTCTACGGAACTAATGGAGTTGCTGCCGTCACCCACAAGGTTTGGTACCGAAACGGTCTGGCTGCTGCTTTCCGCACTGGTGAACAGCGCTACGGTGCCGCCGCGCGGAATGCTGGAACCAGAAGCCGGCAGCTGTGACAGAACCGTACTGCCGTTGCCGTATATATGTACTTTTAATTCGCCCTCTGTACCGGCGACTGCGGACTGTGCCGCCTTGACGCTCTTGCCGACTGTATCCGGCGTTTTGACAGCCAGATTCTGCTGCTCTTCGCTGGTATACTTTGGTTCTACACCGAGGTACGGCAAAACTTCACTCATGACTTTATTAAAGATAGGACCGGATACCGCATTGCCGTAATAGCTGCTGCCGTTTGGCTCATCGCAGAACACAAGCAGCGCATACTGCGGGTCATCTGCCGGCGCGAAGCCGCAGTAAGAAGCAACATAATAATTGCCCTTGGTTCCAGTCTTTGCTTTCAGCTGATTGTCCTTATCTACCTTTTCACTGGTACCAGTCTTGCCGGCAATACGGTAACCGGGAACATAGCCGTTCTTTGCTGTGCCAGCCAGCGCATCTTTCTGCAGAATAGCGGCTACACGCTTGCTGGTGTCGGTGGAAACGACCTGCCGTTTAGTCAATGTGGAGGCCATCTTTACAATATTGCCGTCAGAATTGACAATTTCCTTCACCATATGCGGCTGTACCAAATACCCGCCGTTTGCCACTGCCGCACAGGCAGTAATCATTTGAACTGGCGTGATTTTAAAGTTCTGGCCGAAGGCTTCAACCGCCAGTGAAACTTTGTTTAAATCCTCTGCTTTATAGTAGCTGTAGCTTGTCGGTTCGCCCGGCAGGTCAATATCGGTGGGTGCCGTAAAACCAAAGCCTTCAAAATATTTAAAGAAGGTGCGGTTGCCCAGTTCCAAGCCAAGGGTTGCGAACTGGGGGTTGCAGGAATTCAGCACAGCCTGTTCAAATGTTTCCGCACCATGGCCGCCCGACTTCCAGCAGTGAATCACACGGTCCTCCACAGTAATAGCGCCGCTGCAGAAAAACGGCGTGCTCTCGGTCACAATGCCTTCCTCCATGCCCATGGAAGCAGTACACATTTTGAAAACGGAGCCTGGCATATAGGTATCACTGACGCATTTGTTACGCCACTTCTGCTGCAGTGCCTCCAGTTCGGCGGCAGCCTGCTTTTCCTTTGGCAACTTAGCAATGCGCGCCTTTTCGCTGGCGGTCAGCACACGGGGATCGTTGGGGTCAAAGGTGCCCTCTTCCGCGACACTGGAAGCCAAAATGCTGTTGGCATCAAAACCTCCGCGTGTGGCCATTCCCAAAATCTCACCTGTCTTTACATTCATCAGAATGCCGCAGGCACGGTTTCCGACCTTATTCAGCTTTGCACCCTCATCAAGATATTTTTCCAATGCGTGCTGTACCACTTCGTCAATGGTCAGCACCAGTGAGGAGCCGTTCTGTGCGTTGACCTTTTGCTGATACTGGAACGGCATATCGGTCTGGTTGGCGCTTTTAGCGGCAATAACACGGCCATTCACGCCGGCAAGCTCGCTGTTATACTCTGCCTCCAGGCCTTCCACGCCGGTGCCATCGTTGTTGGTAAAGCCCAGCACGCTGCTAGCAAAATCGCCGTACGGATAGTAGCGCTTATAATCCTCCACCAAGCTGATAACGCCGGAAATACCGATTTTCTTTTTATGGTCTGTGTAGAACTTTTCCTCATAGGAAATAATCTTATTTTTCTGGTCCGTTTCCACCTTAGTGGCAACGACCTGCCAATAAGAGTTCTTATTTTTGCGCAGAGCAGTTAAAACTGTGTTTTTGTCCAGCCCCAGCGCCTGGTGCAGGCACTCAGCTACGCCTTCCTCCTGCTCTGCAATATTTTTTTTCTGTGCATCGGTAGCCTTGGCGGAATTGGCGTAGATTTCCGCCGGCGCCAGCGCCACTTTCCACACGGTAGCGCTCTGTGCCAGCTTTTTCATATTACAGTCATAAATCGTGCCGCGTTGGGCCGCAATCGTTGTGTCTTTCAGCTGATTTTCCACTGCCTGTGACTTGAGGTCCTCCCCATGCACCAGCTGCAGTTTAACAAGGCTGAAAAGCACGGTCCCAAAACCGAAAATAATCAGGACTGCCAGCACCAGCGTGGTACGGCGCCATATTTTAGACGTTGTGCTTTTTGCCATTGTTTTTCCTCCTACACCATAAAAATACTGCCGTACAAGAAAGAAGAGTTAAAGAATATTGCTTCCTTAACTCTCCCCCGCTCCACAGCCGGACCGGCACCCGGCCATTATATGTATATCCGTTTGTTTCCTTAAAAATCATATGAATTTGGTTTTTCATCATTTCCATTGTTCATTTCTCAGTTTATTTCTGAACCGGGCATTTTATGACAGAAGCGCACAAATCTGTTCCCACAAACGGGACAATGCGCAGTCCCCCGACTTCTGTACAACCTGTGCCTTATCGCTGGCATTCATCTCGACACTTTCCATTTGGCTGGAATCGATGCGGGACATTCCCAGCTTGTTTTGGGCAATTTCTTCGACCGTAGCAAGGGATTCCTGCGCGTCACTCTTCATTTGCAGCTGTGTGTACAAACTCCGCTGTTCATTTAATGAGGTGTCCATATCACTAATCTGCACCGCCAGCATAGAAAGCTGAACTTGTCCATATACAAAAGCACCGGTAACAGCAACCAGCAGCACAATACCAATACAAAGTACCGCCACGCGCACTGGATGAGCGTGCAGGCGCTCTTTCACTGCTTTTTTTGCTTTTTCCTTTGGCAGTTCAATTATATTATCTGGAGCAGAGTCCTGCTCTTTTTCTTTCGCGGCGGACTTTTCGGCGTTCCGCCGTTCAAAGATGGAGAAATCGTATGCTTCTACACTGCGCATAGTGTCACCTTCTATAATTCCTCTTTGATATACCTTTCATTTTTCTGCAAAAGGAGCAAAAAAATGATTTTTTATCTTAATTAAAGAGCAGATTTTTTGCTTTCCGGCAGCTTGGTACATACCCGCAAACGGGCACTGCGGCTGCGCGGATTCTTCGCAAGCTCCGCTTCATTCGGTGTCAGTCCCTTGTGGTACAAAAGCTCCGCGCGCGGTTTTTTGCCGCAGACGCATACCGGAAAGTCCGGCGGGCAGGTGCAGCCCTTGCACCATTCTGCCATCTGGTGCTTTACAATACGGTCCTCCAGCGACTGAAATGTGATAACGCACAGCCTGCCGCCCGGTTCCAGCGCATCAAAAGCGGCGGTCAGGCCCGCCTGCAAAGCATCCAATTCCCCATTAACAGCGATACGCAGCGCCTGAAAAGTTTTGCGGGCCGGATGGTGTCCCGGACGGCGCCGTGCAGCGGCCGGAATGCTGTCCTTTACCAGCTGCGCAAGCTGACAGGTGGTCTGAATCGGCTGTTTCTCCCGTTCCCGCACAATATTCTGCGCGATACGGGCCGCAAAACGCTCTTCCCCATACCTGCTGAGGATTTCCGCCAGCTGCTGCCATGGCAGTGTGTTGACCAAATCCGCGGCACTCGGGCCGGACTGACTCATTCGCATATCCAGTGGTGCGTCCTGATGATAAGAAAAGCCACGCTCTGCATCGTCCAGCTGATGAGAAGAAACGCCCAAATCCAGCAAAACGCCGTTCACCGGAAGCATTTTCTCCTCTTCAGCCAGTGTCAGCATATCCGAAAAGTTTCCCTGCCGCAGAATGCTGTGGGGGTTGTCCGCAAAGCGTTCCCGGCAGGCAGCAATGGCATCTGGGTCACGGTCAATGGAAAGCAGCCGTCCGGTACCGGTCAGTTGCTTTAAAATTGCCCCGCTATGGCCGCCGCCGCCTGCTGTACCATCAATATAGCGTCCATCCGGCTGCACCGCGAGACTTTCAATCGTCTCGTGAAACAAAACCGGGATATGCTCAAATTCCATGCTGCCTCCATCTGCTTTTCTTACAGGTCCAATTCATCCATTGCCTCTGCAATGCTTTCATCGGTCAGGTTGTTGTTAAAGGCGTTCCACGCGTCTGTGTTCCAAATTTCCGCCCGGCTGGCGGCACCAATAAAGGTGACGTCTCGTGTCAAGCTGGCATGGTCACGCAGCGGCTGTGGGATAAGGATACGGCCCTGCTTGTCCGGCATGACTTCCGCCGCGCCGGAGAAGAAGAAACGCTGCAGTCCGCGGGCCTTGCTGATTGGCATGGCACAAACTTTTTCCTGCAGGCGTTCCCATTCTTTCGGTGAAAAGACGAAAAGGCAATGGTCAAGACCCTTGGCGATATAAAAATGCTCCCCCAAATCCTCCCGGAATTTGGAAGGTACAATCACACGCCCTTTGGCGTCAATATTATGTTGGTATTCACCTATCAACATAATTCTTTACCATATGGAAAGGGAACCACTTTACATAGAAAGGGAACCACTTTCCACCACCTTTCACCACTGATGCTTTTATTATAGAACAATCATACTGGGATTGCAATGATTTTTGCCTGAAAGATGCGGGCTAGAAAGGACAGGAAGCACAAAAAAGCCGCCGCAGCGCACCTTTTCGCAGGCACACTGCAGCGGCTTTCCTGCCACTGGTAAAAAATACATGACTTCTTTGCAGAGTCGTATATTTGAATTAGTACATTCCGCCGCCCATGTTCGGGTCAGCAGCCGGGGCAGCCGGAGCCTTGGGTTCCGGCTTATCAGTAATCAGAGATTCTGTTGTCAGCACGGTTTCAGCAACAGAAGCAGCATTCTGCAGAGCAGAACGGGTAACCTTTGTTGGGTCAACAACACCGAAGGAGAGCATACCGCCATATGTGCCGTCTGCAGCGTTAAAGCCATAGCCGACCTTGTTTTCCTTCTTGATGTTCTCCAGAACGACGGAGCCTTCCATGCCAGCATTCGCGACAATCTGACGAATTGGCTCTTCCAGAGCTTTCAGCACGATGGAAACGCCGGTCTTCTCATCGCCGGACTTGCTAGCCAGCAGTTTTTCAACTGCTGGCATAGCATTGACCAAAGCAGTGCCGCCGCCGGCAACGATTCCCTCTTCAACAGCTGCCTTTGTGGAATTCAAAGCATCCTCAATGCGCAGCTTCTTTTCCTTCATTTCCACTTCGGTTGCAGCACCGACCTTGATAACTGCTACGCCGCCGGCCAGTTTTGCCAGGCGCTCCTGCAGCTTCTCACGGTCAAAGTCAGAGGTGGTTTCGCTAATCTGTGCACGAATCTGGTCCTCACGGGCTTCAATGTCCTTCTTGTCGCCGCAGCCGTCGACAATGATGGTGTTCTCTTTGTCAACCTTAACCTGACGTGCACGGCCCAGCATATTCAGTTCAACGTCCTTGAACTCAACGCCCAAGTCGGAGCTGATGACCTTGCCGCCGGTCAGGGTAGCGATATCTTCCAGCATTTCCTTGCGGCGGTCGCCGAAGCCCGGTGCCTTCACAGCGCAGAAGCTCAGGGTACCGCGCAGCTTGTTGAGCAGCAGGTTCGTCAGGGCATCGCCCTCAACGTCGTCCGCAATGATGAGGAACTTCTTGCCGGTGTTGACAATCTTTTCGAGCAGCGGCAGAATCTCCTGGAATGAGGAAATCTTCTTATCGGTGATGATGATGTACGGGTCGTCCAGTTCGCAGGTCATTTTGTCGGTATCGGTGACGAGGTATGGGGAAACATAGCCGCGGTCAAACATCATGCCTTCTACGACTTCGCTGTAAGTTTCAGCAGTCTTGGACTCTTCAATGGTGATGACGCCATCGCTGGTGACCTTCTCCATTGCGTCAGCAATCAGGTTGCCGACAAAGGAGCTAGAGGAAGAAACGGTTGCAACACGCGCAATGTCATCCTTGCCCTTGACAGCCTGGCTGTTCTTCTTAATTGCCTCAACAGCTATATCAACAGCTTCCTGCATGCCGCTGCGGATTGCCATCGGGCTTGCACCGGCGGTAACATTCTTCATGCCTTCATGAATGAGAGCCTGTGCCAAAACAGTAGCAGTTGTGGTGCCGTCGCCCGCAACATCGTTTGTCTTCGTAGCGACTTCTTTAACCAGCTGTGCACCCATGTTCTCAAAGGGGTCTTCCAATTCAATCTCTTTGGCAATGGTTACACCATCATTAGTGATGAGCGGTGCACCGTACTTTTTGTCCAGCACAACGTTGCGGCCCTTCGGGCCGAGGGTAATCTTAACGGTATCAGAAAGCTTATCGACGCCTTTCATCAAAGCCTTGCGTGCGTCTTCGCCGTAAATAATCTGTTTCGACATACTTCATACCTCCAAATGTATTGTTCGGTGTCTGCAACATCCTGCAGCACCAGGTATTCAAAAATTATTCGACAACTGCCAGAACATCGGACTGACGAACAATGGTGTAATCTTCGCCGTCGACCTTCACTTCGGTGCCGGAATACTTGCTGGTCAGTACACGGTCGCCGACCTTAACAGTCATCTTAACTTCCTTGCCGTCTACCAATCCGCCAGGGCCAACTGCAACAACGTCAGCGACCTGAGGCTTCTCTTTTGCAGAGCCGGTCAGCAAAATACCACTTTTTGTGGTTTCTTCTGCGGGTTCCATTTTAATCAGGATTCTGTCGGACAAAGGTTTAATTGTCATAAAAATGCATCCTCCTTAACAGTTACATGGTAGAAATTATTTACTAGTTAGTTTAGCACTCGCTTTCCCTGAGTGCTAAACATTATTTTAGCCGATTTTTCCGAAAAATCAAGTCCTTTTTCAAAAAAAGTTCCGACTTCACAAATTATTTACAATTAAAGTGCCTTTTGGTTCTAATTTGGAATAAAAATGGCACTCTTTTTCTTAGAGTGCCAAGATTCCATACGTATATTCCCTTTTATGGATGCTTATAGAACATATAGGCACGGCATTTAATCATGCCATTATACAGTTTGCGGCTTTTATCGGCTTTCCGTCCAAAGCAGTGCTCAAAAATTTCATCGGAACAAATAACAGTATAATTCCAACCGCGGCGTGCCGGAAAAACTTGGCCCATGTTGCGGTACAAGGCTTCTGCCTGTTTAAGGTCCAGAAGGCGTTCGCCATAAGGCGGGTTGCAAATGACACAGCCATGCTCCGTCTGCGGGGCAAAATCGGCCAAATCTGCCTGCCGTGCCTGAATGCGGTCACCGACACCGGCCTTGCGGGCATTTTCCAGCGTCAGCTGAACCGCTTCCTCATCAATATCACTGCCGTAGCCGGTAAAAGCCGCGTCCCACAGGATAAGGTCCTGTGCACGTCCGCGCTCCTGCTCCCACAGTTCTTCCGGAATCTGCGGCCACTGCTGGGCCGTGAAGTGACGACGCAGACCGGGTGCCATATGCATGGCATACATAGCCGATTCAATCAAGATGGTACCGGAACCGCAGCAGGGGTCATATAGGTTTGCGTCCGTACGCACACGGGACAAGGCCGCCAGCGCCGCCGCCAGCGTTTCCTTAATCGGTGCCTGTGCCGCCTTTCTCCGGTAACCTCGCTTGTGCAGGCCAATGCCGGAAGTGTCCAGCATAACACGCACCTGGTCTTTCATAATCAGGAACTGCACCTGATACAAATTGCCGCTTTCCTTAAACCAGCTGACATGGTAACGGTTTTTCAAACGTTCCACAATCGCCTTTTTGATGATTTTCTGGCAGTCCGGCACACTGTGCAGCTGAGAAGAAAGGCAATGCCCCTTGACGGGGAACGCGTCCTCCCTGCCTATCCAGCATTCCCATGGCAGAGCACGCACGCCCTCAAAAAGCTGGTCAAACGTACAGGCAGGAAATGTACCCATTTCCACCTGTATCCGTTCCGCAAAACGGGAACATAGATTGGCCCGTACCAGCATCTGCGGGGTGCCGTCGAACAGTACATGACCATTTTGTGCCTGCACATTCTGTGCACCCATATCGCGCAGTTCCCTGCTGACAAGGCCCTCCACACCCAAAAGGCATGGGGCTGTTAACTTAAAATCTTCCATATATCCTCCTGCAGACAGCAAGAGAGGCCGGTTTGTCCCCGGCCCCGCCTTGTTTATCTGTCTTTTGTAAAAGTATGATTCATTCGTCATCTGCCGGATTTTCCGGCTCCAGAAGACCATAGTTGCCGGCCTTGCGGCGATAGACCACGTTAATCTGCTCGGTGTCCTGATTGCGGAACATAAAGAACTGATGCTCCAGCATGTTCATCTGCAGAATCGCTTCATCTACGCTCATCGGCTTCACCACAAAGTGCTTGGTACGCACAATTTTGTAGCTTTCCTCCGGCTCGGCATTGGCATTGACATACTGCTGTATGTACTGGTCCAGTGCGGCAGAGTGAATTTGCTTGTCCAGCCTGCTCTTGTTTTTGCGAATCTGCCGCCCAAGGGAGCTGATGACCTCATCCAGTGCGGTGTTCATATCGTAGTCCGTAGCTTCGCCGCGGAAAATCATGCCGTTGCTGTGAACGGTGATTTCAACGGTCTGGCGGTTGCGCTCCACGGTGACCACAATTTTTGCGGTTGCATTTTCATCAAAAATGCGGTCAAAACGAGAAAGCTTTTTACGGGCAAGCTCCTTAAAACTGTCGCGCAGGTTCACTTTTCTGCCGGTTATGGTAACATTCATACTGAAGACATCTCCTTCTGCGGGAACTTTACTTGAAAAGCAGGATTCCCTGTTTTTCTATAAATATTATAGCACATTCCCCAAAAGAATAAAAGCATTCAGAATAAATTTATTATGAATTTTACAAAAAATCTATAAATTCGCGGGTATTCCCTATTTTACAGCACTGCGTCAGCGTGTCGTGTCACATGACAGCCTACATTCACAGCCACCGGCAGCCCCGCAATGTGTGTGGGAAACTGGCAGATGGCGAGCGACAGGCAGGTAATGTCACCGCCGAAGCCCTGCGGCCCAATGTGCAGGTCATTGACAGCCTTCAGCATTTTCTCCTCCAGCTGTGCATAATACGGGTCCGGATTCTTTTCTGAAACCGGACGGCACAATGCCTCTTTGGCAAGTTCGGCGCACTTTTCAAAATCGCCGCCGATACCTACACCCAGTACCATGGGCGGGCAGGGATTGCTGCCGGCTAAACGTGCAGTTTCCACCACGAAGCCGATAATGTCCGCTTCGCTGGCGGCTGGCGTCAGCATTTTTAAGCGGCTCATATTTTCGCTGCCAAAGCCTTTCGGCGCTACGGTCAGATGCACCTTGTCACCGGGCACCAGCCGTGTGTGCAGAATAGCTGGTGTGTTGTCACCAGTATTGCCCCGGCGGATTGGGTCCGCCGCAACGGAACAGCGCAGCAGTCCTTCGGTATAACCTTTGGCTACACCCCGATTGACCGCTTCCTCAAAGCTGCCGGTGATGTGTACCTCCTGCCCAACTTCCGCAAAGACGACCGCCATACCGGTATCCTGACACACCGGTATGGACAGTCGGCGGGCGGCTTCCATATTGTCACACAGGTCCTGAAAAACGGCTTTGCCGATAGGACTGCTTTCCTCTTGGCCTTTTTCCCGAATACAGCTTTCCAAGTCTGTCGGCAGGCTGCGGTTGGCTTTGACGCAGAGTTCTGCAATGGTGTCGGTAATGCACTGGGCATTTAATTCTCTCATGTTGGTACCTCCGTTGTCAGCCGCGTTCATAGACGATGCTGCCGTTTTCTACTACCAGCAGCGGTTTTGAATAGCTGGAAAGCGGGTCACAGTCGAACAGAGAAAAATCCGCGTCTTTGCCCTGCCGCAGGGACCCCACACGGTTATCCAGCCGGCAGATGCGCGCCGGTTCAATGGTAATCGCCCGCAGAGCGGCCTCTCGTTCCATGCCTTCCCGCACAGCCAGTCCCGCACAGAGCGGGAGGTACTGAATGGGAATGACCGAATGGTCCGTAATGATGGCCACCTGCACACCGGCTTTGGCAAGAATACCCGGGCAGGCTGGTGTCTGGCTGCGCAGTTCCGGCTTGCTGCGGTCCGCAAGGAACGGGCCGCTCAGCACACGCACGTGCTCCTTTGCCAGCCGCGGCGCAATAAGATGCCCTTCCGTTCCATGGATAATGACATAATCCAGATGAAACTCTTTGCCGATGCGAATGGCCGTAAAAATGTCGTCCGCACGGTGCGCATGGAAATGGACCTCTGTTTCGCCGCGCAGGGCTGGCAGCAGTGCCTCTGCCTTCATGTCAAATTCCGGCGGCTCCGCATCCTCGTCCTCTTCACTGCGGTGCAGTTCCTTTTCATAGCGCTGTGCTTTCAGCAGCTCTTCCCGAATAAATGCAGCGGTTGCCATACGGGTAACGGGGCCGGTGTCCTTGTCATGGTAAACATCTTTCGGGTTTTCACCCAGTGCCATTTTAATGGCAACCGGTGCCTTTAAAATGCTGTCGTCGATACAGCCGTCCGGGCAGCAGGTTTTTATGGCAGCCATTTGGCCGCCGATAGGATTGGCACTGCCCGGTCCGGTTACAACGGTTGTCACACCGGCGGCGGCGGCTTCCTGAAAGTCGCGGTCCAGCGGGTTTAAGCCATCAATGGCGCGCAGCTGCGGTGTGGTGGGGTCCGTATCCTCATTGAGGTCGTCTCCCTCAAAGGTCAGCCCATCCTCCATCATGCCGAGATGCGTGTGAGCGTCCATAAAGCCGGGGTACATATCCGCACCACAGCAGTCATACGTCTTTTCTCCCGACGGGACATCGGCCATCGGTCCCATGCCGGCGATAACGCCGCCCTTTGTCTGCAGCCACCCGCCCCCTATCGGAGTGCCTTCCATGGTATGTATGTTTGCATTGATAAACAGCATGTATGCTTATCCTCCTGTATTTTCTGCAAAGCAGCAATAAAAAAGGCCGCATCGCGGCACGCGGGAACAAAACCTGCCCCTGTGCAGATGCTGCCTTAAAAGGAACATAGAGTCAGTGGAAGCCATTGCCGCGGCGGGAATATCCGCCGTGCTTACCTTCCAGTGTCTTTTTTAAGTCCGATATTTTTTCATCGCTTGTCTGCTTAAAGTGTGTCATCATATCTTCAAAATCAGCTGGTTCATTGCGGCGCGGCTGCCACTCGAAGTTGCCTGGGCGATGCTGCTGCGGTTCCGGCTTGCGGTGGTGCTGCTGGCGCGGGCGGCCTCCCTGCTGCTGCTGTGGCGGCCGATGGTTGTTTCCGCCCAAATTCTGCCCTTCCACCTGTTTCATGGAAAGGCTGATTTTATTATTCTCACCGATATTCAGGATTTTCACCTTGACGGTCTGCCCCACCGAAACAAAATCACGAATTTCGCGCACAAACGTGGGCGCAATTTCGGAAATATGAACCATGCCGGTTTGGCCGGTAGGAAGTTCCACAAACGCACCGAAACTCGTAATTCCGGTGACCTTGCCTTCCACAACAGTACCTACCTCAAGCTGCATAAAACTCTTTGTTCCTCCTTCAAAATTTTCTGTCGGCGGTCAGTCGCCGCCCGGACAGATGAAGATTCTCTCTCCTGCTTTGGCCATGTTCAGGCTTTCGCGGGCGATACGCGCAACATATTCACTGCTGGCACCCTGGCTTTGCAGCTCATGGCGAACGTCGCTGTTTTTTATTTCTTGTACCTGTATTTCTGCCTGAATGCTCTGCAGTTTTGCTTTTTGGCTGCTTATCTGCATTCGCTGGTTGACGATAGCCGCTAGCATATACACACAGAACACGACCAGCGCCAGCGTCAGAAGGACGCTGCGCTTTTGGCGCGGCTTTTTTTGCGTGCGGTGTTTTTCCATGCAACCTCACCATCCTGCGTTCTGCAAGTTTTCTGTTTTTCACAGTTCTTTTTGCACATTTTTTATTATACACGAACCGATGGGCAGATTTCAAGGCACATTTTACCCAAAGTGCTACTTTCCTGACAAACTTTATTGGAACCTCCAGCAGTTTTGTCAGCATACGCAAAATCCAGCACAGCAGCTTTCCCAGCGGACGCAGAAGGAAGCGCACCAAAAAGCGCAGAATACCGCCCACAAGGAACGTCAGCAGCCTGCCCACTGTTTCGTAAACAGCCCAAAAGCCCAGCCCGGCCCCAATCAACAGGAATCCGCGGATTTCACCCCAATAAACGCCGAGTGCCAGCAGCTTGATGCACACCGCGCACAGCACACCGAAAGCCGCCTCCAGCACAATGCAGAATACAGCCTTTTCGCGCATTTGTATACGCACAGCACGCAGGAAACACCAGACCGCCGCCAGCGCTGCTCCCAGCAGGACAAAAAGCAAAAACGCCAGCACATTCTGGCTGCCGGTGGCATCCACTACCGGAACAGGCGCGACAAAGGCCTGCCGCGCTTTTCGTCGCCCACATAGGTCATGGAAGCGACCGTGCCGGTCAGAGTCAGCTCGCCTGTCTCCACATTCAGCTTTTCAATCTGCAGTTCTTCCCCCCGTACAACCAGCTGTCCCAGTGACGTGTAGACGACCACCGTCTGCTCATCAAAACTGTCGACATTGGAAACGCCGGTTGCACGCAGCTGATGCCGGTTTTCCAGCGTAAGAATATGCGGTGATTTTGCAGAGGAAGGACTTTTTTCTTCCCGTTTTTCGTCGTACATGGCGCATTCACCTCCTGATTCATACAAAAAGGTATATGCGCCGCGGCGACTGGCTATTCTCTATTCTTCCAGAATCCGGTACATAGAAGCTGCGCTGTCCTTGGTGGCGTGCTCGTCAACACTGAGCACTTCCGCCTTAACTGCGCGGCCGCCCAATGTGATTTCCAGCTTGTCGCCGACCTTCACATCGTAGGAAGCACGAGCCGACCGGCCGTTTGCCAACACCCGGCCGGCGTCACAGGCTTCATTTGCCACCGTACGGCGTTTAATGATACGGGATACTTTTAAAAATTTATCCAGACGCATAAAAAGATTTTCCCCTTTCCGGAACGAATTTGTTGAAAGATCACCGGCCTTTTTTCTTTTCCCGGCGTTTTTCTTGGTGCAGCAGAAACCGGCGCTCTTTTTCGGCTTCTTTCTGTGCGCGGCTCTTCACCCTGCGCGCCGCTTTGCCCTGCTCCTGTTGGAGCTTCAGTGCCTGCTGCGCTTTTGTGCTGATGCCGCGGACCTTCATCTGCCGGGCGGCTTCCCGCTGCATCCGCTTCGGGTTTCGCTTTTCGGTGCTGTCTTCGGCAGCAAGGGCTGTATGTCCGTACCGCAAACGGCAATAGCCGCAGATCACCTTGTCGTAAACCTCATAGTCCTTCGGCTCCGCGCCAAACACAACGCGGCAGACACCATAGCCGCCGCTGTCACTGTGCTCGCATACACCCACCCAAAATGGATCCTCGAAAAAAACAGTCAGCCGTGATACAATCTGTTCCATAAAACTTGCCTCCTTAAATATAGAAAGCGGAGAAAGGACAACCAAGGAGGCAGGTTACTGACGGTCACAGCCGCGCCCGGACTACCAACCGGACCGTGTTTTTATCTCTGCTGTTGTACATGATTTATAACTTTTTATATGTCCTGTTCAGAAAGCAAAAAGGCAGCCCCCGTTCAATGCCGGTAAGCTGCCCATACCATCCTGTTGGACCTTACTTATTCACAGCGTCCTTAAATGCCTTGCCAGCCTTGAATGCCGGTGCCTTGGAAGCTGGAATCTCAATGGTCGTATTGGTGCGGGGGTCACGGCCCTGCCGTGCGCTGCGGTTGCGGCACTCAAAAGTGCCGAAGCCTGCCAGCTGTACCTTTTCTTCGTCGGCGACTGTTTCGATGATGGAGCTGATAGCAGCATTGATAATATTTTCAGTATCTTTTTTAGATACAGCAGTTTTCTCTGCAACAGCATTGATAAGTTCTGTTTTATTCATTTTACGTTTCCTCCATTTGTCATTTCCTGTCTTCACTGGTCGGCTTTTGCAATGTCTGCGCTGCCTCCCATTGTGAAAAAGAGTCAATATAGGATTCGGTCGCTTCCTGCAGCACCTGCTCCGGCTCCAGCCCTGCGGCATGCACCGTACGCACCGCCTGCAAAAGCAGTTCACCTGCCTCCTGCCGAGAAACAGCCTTCTGCGGTGGCTGCTCCGGCGGGTAACCGGCTTTTTGTGCCTTTTTCTGTATTTTTGCCGCACGCATCAGCGACGGCAGCGCAGGTGAAACACTGCGCAGGACCTCTGTCTGACTGGTTTGTTTTTTGGTTTTTTCTTTAATTGCATCCCAGTTCTGCAGGAGTTGAGACATACTGCTGACCTTTACGGTTCCGAAAACATGCGGGTGGCGCACAATCATTTTTTTGGCTACGCCGTCTACAATGTCATCGAACGAAAAACGGCCAGCTTCCTGCTCCAGCTGACAGTGGAACAAAACTTGAAACAGGACATCGCCCAGTTCTTCCCGCAGAAGGGTGCTGTCCTCTCGGTCAATCGCCTCGACCGCCTCATACGTTTCCTCAATAAAATCATTGCGGATAGAGTGATGGTCTTGCGCACGGTCCCACGGACAACCGCCCGGCGCGCGCAGAATCTCGATAATGCGGCGCAGGTCTTTTAAATCATACCGGTTTTTTTGCTGAAACGCCACAGCAGGAACCCCTTCTTTCCCGTATTCAGGCCAGAACGCTATTATTTTACACGATACGGCCCTTTTTTGCAAGGCTTTTAGGGAATTTCTGCCGGAACAGCGAGCGTATATCCTCTCTTGTGACAATTTCCAATGCAAAGGCACACAAAAGGTACAGAAGAACGGCCCCCAGAATCGCTAGAAGAGTTGCTGCGGCCTGCGGCAAACGGAGCATCAGCACCCGCCACAAAAGCCTTGCGGACACCGCAGTCAGTGCCCCGGCCAGCAGCGGCCTGCCAAAGTAGGACAACAGATGCAGTTTCACCCCTGTCGCGCGGCGCAGAGCAATGAGGGACGCTGTCAGAATAAAGAAATAGCACACCAGTGTACCGACTGCTGCCCCCATAACCTGAAAGCGCGGGTCACCAACCAAAAAATAATTGAGAACGCATTTGACCGCAAGGCCCGCAAACAGGAACTTGACCGGCAGGTCCACCCTTCCCACTGCCTGCAGCATACTTTGTACCGGTGTGCACAGTGCGGAAAAAATAGACGCGATACCCAGTACAGACAGAATGCGTCCGGTAATTTCCGGTGCGTTCTGTGTACCGAACAGCAGCCGGCAGACCGGTTCCCCCATCACGGAAAGGCCCAGTCCCATGGGCAGTGTCACCATAGCCGACAGCCGCAGCACCGCATGAACGCACGTTTCCAGCTTTTTATGAGAACCGCCGGCCCATGCCGCTGTCACACTGGGCAGCGCACTCATGGCAAACGCCTGTGTCACGGTCGGCACCAGCATAAACAGCGTGTTGGCATTGGTGTAACAGCCGTACAGGAATGACGGGACACTGTGCATACGGACGACTTCCGGCGGAAGCAGTGTCCCATAAAAATTCAGCAAAGCTTCCGGCAGACGGTGCATCAGGTCATCCAGACGGCTGTTGAGAAGGGTAGCGTCCACCAGTGTGGAAAGGTTGACCGCAAGCGAGCCCAGCGCAATGGGAATGGCCGTATGCAGCAGTTCCCGGCGCAGTACCCGTTTTGTTGGCGGTTCCGGTGAGCGGCGCAGTTCTGCGTCGGTAATACCATCCCCATTTTTTCGGTAGTAAATCATCAAAAAGAAAAATGCCAGCATACTGCCAATCGTCACACCCAGCACAGCACCGGCCGCACAGGCAGGCAGTGCCGCCAGCCGCGCGTATTCGGCGGAAGGCTGCGGTACGCCCCACACTGTTTTGTGTGCGGCGTATTCCCGCGCCGCGGCAGATGCCAGCGCCGCGCAGATACCAAGGCCGAATACCAGCCGCCCCGCTGCTTCAATGATTTGCGAAACCGCTGTGGGCGTCATATTGCGCAGCCCTTCATACAGCCCGCGGTAGGTGGAAATCATGCTGCAGAAAAAGGCACACGGCGCCAGCGCCCACACTGCTGGCAGAACTGTCTGCGGACCGGTCCGCACGGCCAGCCGTGCATACGGAACAGAAAGTGCCATCATCAGTGTAAACGCACACAGACCAATGCCAGTAAACAAGCGTATGGACACACCCTGCAGCCGGCGCACGTCCTGAAAACGCCCCTGTGCGCAGCGGGCGCTGACCATGCGTGCCACCGCCGTGGGGAAGCCGGCTGCCGCCAAACTGTAAATGGGAAAATACAGCGAATAGGCACTGCCAAAGTAGGCACTGCCTACCGGCGTTAAAATCCAGCTCAGCGGTATTTTAAAAAGTGCACCCAGCACTTTCACAACCATAACTGCCCCAACCAGCACGGCGGCTCCTTTTAAAAAGCTCTGGCTTTTCCGCTTCATCCTGCCACTTCCGTTTCTCCTGTTTTTCCATTTCTATGAACGGAAGCAGGAAAATATCCGCCGGACCGAACAGGTATAAAAGAACTGCCGTGCAGATGTTTGCACGGCAGTTCCAGCATATTAAAAAATCAATCCTGCTGATTGTCTTCCCCTGCGGGCTGTTCGTCCGCGGGTTTTTCATCAGCTTGTTTTTCCTCTGTCGGCGGTGTTTCCGGCTGAGCCGGTACCGCGCTGTCCTCTGCGGGAGCATCCTGCGGTGGAACCGGTTCGTCCCGCTGCAACTTTCCGCCGCATTTGCTGCAGTACACAGCACTGGCGGGATTTTCCTGGCCACATGCGCTGCAGGTGATACGGCAGCGGTGGGCGGCCAGCTGCTCGTTGACAGCATCCAGCTGCTCATACAATTCATCAATCGCCAGCACGCATTCGCCGACCAGCTCATCAGAAGAAGTGCCCGATTTACGGGCATCGTATACAACACGTCCCAGCGCCTCGAAACGCTTGCTGATTTCATTGTTTAAATCTGCCGCACTCAAGCGCAGTCTAGAAATATCCACAACCTGATTAGCCTTTTTGCCAACTGCAGAAGCTGCTGTCTTTGCGTTGAGAACCATATCTTCGAACAGGCCCATTCTTGTCACGCTCCTTTTTATTTTTGCACATTGTATATAATTTTTTAGAAATTATAGCACGCTTTATAACCAAATAGCAAGGACAAATCGCATTTTATCAGGAATACAGCCCTCCACCGATAAATTCCCGAATCAATGAAGTCGGCGGCAGCAGTGTAGGACTGACCGGCGTGCAGAGCATCAGCGCAAAGGACAGGCGCTGTACTTCATCGGCAATCCAACCGCCCGGCTCCACCACTGTACGCAGCAGCATCAACGCCTGATTGCGCAAAGCCCCCAGCTCGTAGGCATGCAGGGAATTGATGGTGAAGTCAGCACCGGCACGGAAAGGTGCAATATACCTGCGTTCGCCCTCCATAACCGAATCCCACATTTTCAGCGTCCGCTCGGGGGAAGTGCCGCGGAAGTTATAATCCCGCACAATGCGGCGAATCATGCGTACTTCCTTTGCTTCCAGCAAAACTTCGGACCGCGTGCATATATTCTGTTTGACATTGATATACACACATTCTGTACTGCCGCGCGGCAGGTCCTTCGTTAAAATTGGGTTCAGCGCATGAAGCCCCTCGATAATGGCAATGCCGTCCGGGGAAAGGCTTAGATGCCGTGTCTGCTGGGCAGGACGATGATGCACAAAATCAAATTCCGGCACTTCGCAGCTGTTGGAGGTAGCCAAATCATGCAGGCACTTCTGAATATAGTCTACCCGAAGTGCTTCCAGACATTCAAAGTCCTGGGTGCCGTCCTCCCGCCGAGGCGCTTCCTCCTCCGGATGGTAGAAATCATCCAGAGAAATTATCTGTGTTTCATGTCCCAACTGGCACAGTGCATCCGAAAGCAGGTGGGCAGTTGTCGTTTTTCCGCTGCTGCTCGGCCCGGCCAGCAAAACGACCCGGCAGCCGCGCGCAATGGTCTTTTTGGCAACGTCCTGCACACTTTTATGAAAATGCCGGTCTGCAAGTGCCACCAAATGGGCCGGGTCCCGCTGTGCCATATGGTTGATGTCCTCTAAATTATTGTTGAATCGTACATATTCAGGTGTGCGCAAATGTTTCATAAATCTGTTCCACCTTTTCTTTCCGCTCCAGTATTTCCTTATGGCGCGTAATATACTCATAAGGATACTTGAAATTATACACACGGGTAAGCCGTCCGTCCGGTGCACAGATTTTGCTGCCTGCACCCGCACCGCAGGCCAGAATGGTTTGGCTTTCATCCATAATAACGGTATTGTAAAAATCCTCGAATCCCGGTTTGGCAAAGCCGACATTTTCCAAACCACCCAAAATGCGTGTTTGACGGTACAGATAGTACGGCTGCCAGCCGCCGGAAAGCAGTTTTTGGCCGGCATAATCCAGCATCTGTGCAACCATCGCACCGGAAGCGCGCTGCTCCCCCTGCTGAAAGATGCGGGACGCACGCTTGAGGGCCAGTGTGTGTACGGTAATGCTTTCGGGGCCAAGGGCACACACGCGGTCCACCGTATCGGCAAACGTTTCCGGTGTGTCCAGCGGCAGGCCGGCAATTAAATCCATATTGATATTGTCAAACTCTGCCTCGCGGGCCATGGCAAAGGCGTCCAGCACCTGCTGTACCGTATGACGGCGGCCAATCGCCTGCAGCACCTTTTCCTGCATGGTCTGCGGGTTGATGCTGATGCGTGTTACACCGCGGCGGCGCAGACCACGCAGCTTTTCCGGTGTAACGGTGTCCGGCCGTCCGGCTTCTACTGTCACTTCTCGGCAGGCAGATAAATCAAACGAATCTTGCACGGCTGCCAGAACCGCGTCCATCTGCTCCGCAGAAAGCGTTGTCGGTGTTCCGCCGCCCATATATACCGCCTGCAGGACAAGGCCCAGTCCTTTTGCCACCCTGCCTGCCGCACGAATTTCTCGGCACAGGCAGGTTACATAGTCGGGAATCAGCTGCATGGTTTTTTCAACGGACATCGACACAAATGAACAGTACGCACACCGGCTGGGACAAAACGGAATGCCGATATACAGACTGAAGCCGTTTGGCTTTTTCTGTGCCAAGATGCTGCTCTCTTTGTGCAGGGTAAGCAGTGCCAGGCGCGTTTTCTGACGGCTGACATGATATGCGTCCATAAAAATCTGCAGCGCTTTGTCCTGTCCCCAACGGTCTATCAGGCTGTGCAGCATTTTTACCGGCCGAATACCCGTCAGAATACCCCAGCGCGGCGTAAAGCCAGTTTTTTGAACCAGCAAGCCGTACAAAAGCTCCGCCAGCTGCCGTTCTGGATTTTGGTCACCGAAAAGGCCGGGCTCATAGGCGCGCTCCGCCCGCAAAACCGCTTTGCCTTCCGACAGGCTAGCTTTCAGCTGTACACTGTTCCCTGTTTTCTCCACACGGGCAACAGCAGTCAGCGGTGCTGGATTCGGCGGCAGTGTGCCATCCTCCATAACGCGGATAGGTTCTTCCGGATAAAACAGACGGCAGAGTTTTTCCAGTTCATAATGATAGGCGTTATTTTCAAGTATTAAATCCATTTTGACCGGCTTCCATATAGGGATTATTCTTTCGTTCCCAGCTAAGCTTTGTTTCGAACTCATGTCCGGGCAGCACCCGCCACTCGCCGGGCAGGTCGCGCAGCCGCTGTGCGGAAGCGAGAATATCCGAAAAGCTGCCTGTTGGGAAATCCGTGCGGCCCACCGTTCCGCACATAACGGTATCGCCGGAGAACAAGGCATCCCCTACTAGGAAACAGCAGCCGCCGTGTGTGTGGCCCGGTGTATGCAGTACCCGAATTGTAAGACTGCCAAGTGTCAGCGTCTGACCGTCCTTCAGCAGGACGTCCGGCTGATAGGTGGGAATGGTGCACATGGCCATACTGCTTAGACTGTTGAGCGGATTGCCGATAAAGTCCGCTTCATCTTTATACATATAGATTTTTGCACCCGTCTGCGCTGCTAGAGGACCTACCCCCAGTGTATGGTCAAAGTGGCCGTGCGTCAGCAAAATCATGGAAACATTTTTCTGCTTGACGGCATCTTTCAGCTGCGCATCATAAAAACCGGGGTCAATAATAGCGGTTTCTCCGGTGGCGTTGTCCGTCAGCAGGTAACAGTTGGTGGGAATCATACCACCGGGAATGCACTGAATCCGCATGAGGTACCTCCTCGATTTCTGGCAGCCCGCGGCTGCACTTTATATGTTATGCGAAAAATATGAAAGAATTGCAAACGAACCGTAAAAAAGCCGGGAATCATGTGCGGCGGATGGATTCTACACCCTTTACCGCCTGCAGACGACCGATGATGCTTTGTAGCTGGTCCAGTCCGTTTACGGTAATACCAGCGGAGATAACCGCACGTCCGTCCTTCAGTTCACGGGAGTTCAGCGAGTGAATAAACAAACGCATATTGTACAGCTGCTGTGTCACATCTGCCAGCAAGCCGGAACGGTCGTTGGCCAAAATCTCCAGTGTTGTCTGGAACTCCTCGCGCACATCACCGGCCCAGTGGGCAGCAACCCAGCGTTCCGGCTCGCTTGCACTGGCAATCGGGTGCGGAACATTGCGGCAGGATTTTTTATGAATGGAAACGCCGTATCCGCGTGTAATAAAGCCGATAATATCGTCCCCGGGCAGCGGGTTACAACAGCGGGCAAACTTAATAAGGCAGTCACCCATACCCTCTACAATGACGCCGCTGGCCGCCTTGCGGGCAGCAGGCTGGGCATGGCTGACCAGTTCCTTCGGTGGTTCCGGATGATGTGTCTTTAGGTATTCTTCCCGAATTCGCGGCATCATTTTCCACAGCTGAATACCACCGTATCCAATTGCTGCGTAAACGTCGTCCACCGTGGCACAGTTCTGTTTGCTGCCAAGCCGAATCAGCAGCAGCTCCTGCTCTTCCGCTGAAAGCACAACACCGTTGTGCTTCAGTTCCCGCTCCAGTTCACTGCGGCCCTCCATGATATTTTCGTCGCGCTTTTCCCGCTTAAACCATGTGCGTATTTTATTTCGCGCCTCGCTGGTCTTGACAGTTTTCAGCCAGTCACGGCTGGGACCACGTGCCTCTTTGCTGGTGATAATATCAACGATTTCGCCGGTTTTCAGCTGGGTAGTCAGCGGCGCCATGCGTTTGTCTACCTTCGCGCCGACCATACGGTTGCCGATTTCACTGTGAATGGCATAGGCAAAATCAATGACGGTGCTGCCGGAAGGCAGGTCAATGACATCTCCGCGCGGCGTAAAGACATACACCTCGTCCGGCGTCAGGTCTGACTTGATGGTGCGGATTAGGTCCGTAGCGTCCGCCGAATTTTTCTGTTCTTCCAGGATTTGCCGAATCCATTCCAAACGCTTTTCCATGCTGTCGTGAGAATGATGGCCGTCCGTCATACCCAGTTTGTACTTCCAGTGGGCGGCAATGCCGTACTCGGCAGTGTGGTGCATTTCCCATGTGCGTATCTGAATTTCAAAAGGAATGCCGTCTTTGCCGATGACCGTTGTATGCAGGGACTGATACATATTCGGTTTTGGGGTGGAAATATAGTCCTTAAAGCGGTTTGGCAGCGGCCGGAACATATCGTGTACAATGCCCAGCACGTTGTAGCAGTCATTAACGGTATCCACAATGACGCGCACCGCATAAATATCATAAATTTCGTCCATATTCTTGCCCTGTATAAACATCTTCCGGTAAATGCCGTTGATGCTCTTTACACGGCCGGAAACATAGACGTTGGGAATCGTTTCCGCAACGCGGTCCTGAACGATTTTCTTTGTCTTTTCAATAAAAGCAGTCCGCTCTTCCCGCCGCAGTGCCAGACTGCTTTCAATCTCTTTATAGGCATAGGGGTCCAGTACCCGCAGGGAAAGGTCCTCCAGCTCTTCTTTAATGGCACGAATACCAAGCCGGTGCGCAATCGGCGCATAGACCTCCATGCTTTCCAGTGCTTTTTCCCGCTGTTTTTCCGGTCCCCAATAGCAGGCCGTGCGCATATTGTGCAGGCGGTCCGCCAGCTTGATGATGATAACGCGGATATCCTCGCTCATGGCAATCAGCATCTTGCGGAGATTTTCCGCCTGCTGTACCTCGCGGGATTTGTACGGGATCAGTCCCATCTTTGTGATTTTCGTAACACCGTCCACCAGACCGGCAATCTCCGGACCGAACAGGCGGCGCAGTTCCTCCAAACTGACCTTGGTGTCCTCCACCACGTCATGCAGTAAACCGGCCGCCACGCTCTCGCTGTCCATACCGAGCTGTACCAAAATGCACGCTACGGCAACCGGATGAGAAATATAGGGAGCGCCGGAAAGACGCTTCTGGTCGCCATGTGCAGAAAGGGCCAAATCATATGCTCGGCGGATAAGTTCCATATCATAGTCGTGCTCGCTCTGTGACAAAAGCGCTGTTAAATCATCGTATGTATTTTCCGTACTCTCCACAGTGTTTCTCCATCTCCTCTCAAGTCTGCGGGACCATCTGAACCTGCGCCCGCAATCCGCGCAGAAAACCGCTGTCTGATAAATCCACTTTCCCTTTGACCGTACACATGGTTACGGTATATTGTGTACCAAATGCCTGTGCCTCAACCAGCCCATGTTCCTGAAAAAGCTCCAGACAAACCAGCAGGCGGGCAAATGGCATTTTGCCAAGGGCAGACACGCCCTCCGCACCACCGCGGTAGCCGCCGCACGCACGCAGTGTGCGGTACAGACCAGCACAGGCAGCACGGTCCGGTGAAAGGCTGTCAAACTCTTCTGTCGTCAGCGGGTCACCGCGCTTGGCTTTTTCAAACAGCTCCCGTCCCTTCAGCAGTGCTTCTTCATCACAGCCGGACAGTTTCATGTCCCGCACGATAATCGAAAGCGTTTCTCGGCCGTTATATACATCACCGATGAGTTCCACTGCAAGATCCAACATGTCCCCCGGGTGATAAGGAAAAGCGGATAGTTCCATACCAAATTTCATACAGCGAAGCCGTACTCCGCCGGCCGAACAAACCAGCCGCAGATGTTTTCCGCCGCCGACCGGCTGAATTTCCTGCAGGCGCACTCCAAACAGACCGTACAGCGGCTTTGGGTTTCCAGTGCCAAACGGCTGCAATAGGTCGGCCGCGTGCGGCAGCTCCAGGGAAATACGGGCCGGTTTCAGCACGCCGTCCAGCTGCAGCACCGGCACAGGCATAGTCCCCTGTGATGCGGCGTAGGCGTTGATGCGCCGGCGGAATTCCGCCGTGTTTTCCGCCGGCATGGTCATGCCGGCGGCCATGGCGTGCCCGCCGAATTTTGTCAGCAGGTCCGCGCAGGCACTGATGGCTTGAAACAGAGAAAAGCCCTCCACACTGCGTCCGGAGCCTTTTGCTTCATGATTGCCGCACGAAAGGACAATGCTTGGCTTGCCAAATGTTTCCGTTAGGCGGCTGGCAACGATTCCGATGACACCTGTATGCCAGCCGCGTCCTTCTACAACCAACACTCGGTCCAATAGACGGTCCGGTTCCTGCTGCAGCTGCTGCAGGGCACTTTCATAAATTTCCGCCTCCAGCTGCTTGCGGTAATCATTGTCGTCACAAATATCTGCCGCCAGCAGGCAGGCTTCATCCGGGTCCTCACTTAAAAGCAGCCGGACCGCGCGGTCCGGCGAACCGATGCGTCCGCACGCGTTGATGCGCGGCACAATGCCAAAAGCAATATTTTCCGCTGTCAGCTCGCGGTCTTCCAAACCCGCTTTTTCCAGCAGTGCACGCAGACCGGGACGATCCGTCTGCGGCAGCAAACGAAGGCCAGTCCGCAAAAACGTCCGGTTTTCACCCGTCAGCGGCACAACATCTCCCACGGTTCCAATGGTCAAAAGGTCCGCATAAGTTTCCAGCAGGAGCTGCTGGTCGGAGTCCTCCCCCTCCAGTGCCTGCACCAGTTTAAAGGCCAGTCCCGCACCGCACAGACATTTGTCTTCACTGGTATCGTCCGGCCGAAACGGGTCCACTACGGCCTGTGCCTGCGGCAGCTCCGGACGTGACCGATGATGATCCGTAATGACGACGTCTATGCCCAGTTCCCGCGCGTGCTCCACTTCCGGCAGGGAAGAAATGCCGTTGTCTACGGTAATGAGCAGGTCCACCTGCCGCTCATGCAACTTGTCCACTGCGGCCATATTCAGCCCATAGCCTTCTTTTTCTCGGTCCGGAATGTAAAAAGAAACATTTGCACCGCTGGACTCCAAATAGGAATATAAAATGGCAGTGGCAGTAACACCGTCGGCATCATAGTCGCCATAAACAGTCACTTTTTCAAAGGAATCAATGGCCTTTTGAATGCGCTGAACAGCCCGGTCCATGTCTTTTAAACGAAGCGGGTCACTCAGCGGTGCCCCATTAATCTGGTCCGCGGCCTGCTGCGGTGTACTGCAGCCACGTGACTGCAGTAATGCCGCCGTCACCGCCGGAATGCCAGTCTGCTGGGAAAGCTGGCGCGCCGCACGGCGGTCGATGGAAGCAACGACCCATTTTTTGAGTGCCAAAAGAAGTTCACCCGTTCTTTCTGCCCGAAAAATCCGGGCATTTTCTCTATTCTGTAACCATTTATTCATAACGATAAATGATGTATAATATATTATTTTATCATTTCAATCCACAATAATCAATGTTTTCCGGCAAATTCGGTATGTGGCAGTATGAAAAAGGCAGCCGGTACAGGCAGAATGAAATGCCCTTATCCGGCTGCCGAAAAATTTTCTAAAAGGCTACGATTTTGTCAGCGTAACGCCTACCTGGTAAGTTCCGTAGGCCCAGCAGGTTTTGTCGCCGCCGATTTTAATGGATACCGGTGCATTCGTCGTACCGGCCTGCTGAATATTCGAAAAATCCACCGCCGCTGTGATATTGCTCGCCGTCAGGGTGGCAATATCACTTGCTTTGCCGATAATGCTGATGTTAAGCGACTTGGTTTCCACCTCTGTCTTCATTCCGGAGGGAACATTCATCTTGGTAAAGGCCGTAACGGTAAAGTCTTTGCTGGTGTACTGACTCATGTTTTTCAGTGTAACCTGCGCCGTGGCGCTGCTGCTTAGATTCGTACAGCCGCTTGGCATCTGTGAAATCTGCTGGTTAAAGCTGTTGTGGGTGGTATTAACCTGTGAAAAGTCAATCGCTTCCAAACTGACTTCTGTAATTTTAGAAATGGTATCCTTTGGCCCGGCAATCGAAATGCTGGCCGGACTGACTGTGAAGGCGCTGTCCGCGTCCAATTTCAGCCCAGCAGGCTGGTTTGTAAAAGTCGGCAGAACTTTCACTGTCTTTTTTGGCTGCACCTGAATGGTGACATTTACCTGGTTCACACTCATAGTAAGGTACTGGTCCGGCACAATGGTCTTGCCGGAAGCATCGTACAGCACCAGTGGTGCCGCAAAAGTTTTGGTATCCGTCAGCACGGTATTGCTGCCGCTGTAGTCAACGGACACGTGGTCAATTTTGGAAACCTCCGTCTGCGGGCCGGAAATGGTCACATTTTCCGTATCCGCAGTGGGACCGGGGCTGTAGTAGCCGGAAGTGTCGATTTTATACATATTGGCAGGCATGTGGATAGAGAACGTTTTCTTTGCCGCGCGGTCCACATGAATCGTCCACTCAGACGGATAAATTTTGCTGAAGCTAAAGTTGGAAAGCGCACTGATGTTCTTGCCAATCAGCATTACCCTATAGTCGCCGGGCGCGGTAATCTGTGCCACGCTGGCCGGCACTACTTCCAGGTCCTTGCTGCGCACCTGACTGACTGAAAGGGTGTTGCCAGTTATGGTGACGGAAGCGGTATCTGTTTTGCTGGGCGAATAAACTGTCAGCCCCTGCTGCTGTGCCTCATCCGGAAGGCGGACATTGATGGGAATCTCATTGATGCGCTTCGGGAAATGCTCGGTGTCATTGCAGGCCAGCACAAGCCACAGAAAAACCGCCAGTACCAGTGATAGAATCAAGACGAATTTGTTGTTGTAGAACAGGCCATTCAGCTTTTTGTATCCGTTTTTCTTCTGTGGGCGTTTTATTTTTTCTTTATTTTTATTTTTCATTTTTCGTCCTCCTAATAGAAGCAAAGAACGATCCCCGGTCCCGAGTACTTTCGGGTTCCAGCAGCAGACTGTTTAGCTCATTCTGCAGGGACTCACGCGTATAGTTGCGGGTAATAGTCCCGCCCAGGGCAATGGAAATCTGGCCTGTCTCCTCGGAAACAACAATGACAACCGCGTCCGAATTTTCACTCATGCCAATCGCGGCACGGTGACGGGTGCCAAGCTCAATGGCCACATCATTGTTGCGCTTTGTCAGCGGCAAAATACAGCCGGCCGCATACAGCATTCCATCCCGAACAATCATGGCACCGTCGTGCAGGGGCGCCTTATTGAAAAAAATATTGCAGATGATGGGAACACTGGGCACTGCGTTAACGATGGTACCGGTATCTATAATGTCGCCAAGCTTGGTTTCACGCTCCATGACAATGAGGGCACCGGTTTTGCTTTTGGATATACTATCACAGGCTGCCACAACCGCGCGGATACCACGCCGCCACTGTTCCTGCACCTCTTGGTCAACCGTGCTGCGCCCGCTCATCAGCGCACGCAGGCCGCCGTGGTGACCGCGTCCCATTTTCTCCAGCGCACTGCGCAGTTCCGGCTGAAAGACCACAAACAGACATACCAGCCCATACTGGATAACATACGTGAAGAGTGTTTTCATCATATACAGCTGCAGTACATTCGCACCCACCCATACAGCCAAAATAATCAGGATGCCTTTGACCAGCTGACCGGCACGGGTTTCCCTCATGAATTTGATTGCACTGTAAATGACAAAAGTAACCAACAGAATGTCGATTATGTCCTGTACGCGGAAATTACTGAACGCATTCTGTATATTTCCCCAGAAAATCGCCAGCTGACCCACGGCGGTCCCTCCTTTCCAATCCTTCTTTTATTGTATCATATCCCGGCAGATATGCAAAATGTTTTTCTTCCCACGGCGGCTTTTCAGTGTCTGCCGCCTGCAATTTGGAGGACCGCATCCGCAAAAGCTTCCGTCTGCGCTCTGCCGGTAAAGGCGGAAGGACACATTCGTACGGCGCCGCGGTCCAACGTGCCGTAAAAAGCGTGTGCGCGCGGTGCACAGTGCAGCCCCGCACGCACGGCAAAGCCGTGCCGGTCCAGCTTGGCAGCCGTTTCCTCACTGTCCATATCGGGTAGATTAAACGATAAAAGCGGCGCAAAATATGGCGGTTCCGGCCGCGGCGTATACAACTCCACTTTGCCGGAGCGTTTGAAGCGGTCGTACACGCCGCACGCCAGCCGGCTTTCTTTTTCGTAAAGATTTTGTATGCCCATCCTCTGTACAAAGGCAATGCCCGCACCAAGGCCAAGAATGCCGGGGACATTGGCAGTTCCGCTCTCAAACCGTTCCGGCATTTCCTCCGGCTGCACCAAACTTTCCGAGGCTGTACCGGTACCGCCCTCTATCAGTGTATCCAAAGAAGCGCCGTTCAGCGCAAGCAGCAGGCCGGTCCCCATTGGCCCATACAAACCCTTATGCCCCGGCGCACAGAGGTAGTCAATACCGTTTTCCGCCATAGAAATGGGCAAAATGCCGGCGGACTGGGCACAGTCCACACAAATCGGCACCTGATAGGCGTGACACAGCGCCGCAATACGCTCCACCGGCAGGCGAATGCCCCACACATTGGAAACATGGGTGCACACACACAGACAGGTATCTTCCTGCATGGCTTTGCGGAAAGCGTCCATGGTGGCGTCATTGTCACCGGGCACGACCTGCACTTCTGTATAAGTAATGACGTTGCGGCGGCGCAGCGTTTCCAGCGGCCGCATGACCGCGTTGTGCTCCAAACAGGAAGTGACCACATGGCCGCCCTGCTTCACCGCTCCTTTGATAACCATGTTCAGTGCCTGCGTACAATTCATAACAAATGCGACATTTTCCGGACCAGGCGCACCGAAAAAGCGAGCGGCACGCTCCCGCACCTGAAACACAGCTTCCGCTGTACGCAGACTCATACGGTGTCCGGCCCGGCCGGGATTAGCTCCATACATTCGCAGGGCACGCTGCATTGCCGCAGAAACCTGTGGTGGCTTTGGGTATGTGGTAGCGGCATTGTCCAAATAAATCATTTCTGCTGCACCCGCTCTCTGCGTCCCAGTACATGAATGCCTGCTTCCTGTAAAATCTGTTCAGCTTCTTCTACCCCGTTGGGAACATATACACCATAGCCGCAGCCCGAGGTATTCGGCGTACGCGGCAGGCGCTCTACATAGGCCCGAATGCCATTATTGCGCAAAAGCTCACGGCTTTTCATCGCATATGTGACGGAACCTACATCTATAACAACTTGCTGACCCACAAGGTATCACCTCTTTGTAGTTTACATACTACAGAATATGAAGCCACCTTGCTTTCTGCCTTTTTTGTCCTTTAGAACTGCGCCGTGCGTTACCGCAGCAGACACACCGCATGGGCCGCTATACCTTCCCCCGCACCGGTAAATCCAAGTCCCTCTTCCGTAGTGGCTTTGACACTAACCTGTTCCACAGGAACGGAGCAGGCCTGTGCCAAATTCTGCCGCATGGCAGTAATATACGGGCGCAGTTTCGGCCGCTGACAAAGAATGGTGGCGTCGATATTTTCTATTTCATATCGGTTCGCCCGCACATGGCGGCAGACCTCCTGCAAAAGCTGTAAACTGTTGGCACCGCTGTAAGCCGGGTCCGTGTCCGGAAACAGACAGCCGATGTCCCCCAGTGCCGCGGCACCCAGCAATGCATCCGATACAGCGTGCGCCAGCACGTCCGCGTCCGAATGGCCCAGCAGGCCCTTCTCATACGGGACCTCTTCCCCGCCCAGAATCAGGCGGCGGCCGGGCACCAGTTTATGTACATCATATCCATGTCCTATGCGCATCATTTTTCGCCCCTTTTGCGCAAAACAGCCTCCGCCGCCGGTACATCGTCCGGCGTGGTGAGTTTAAAATTGGTATAACTGCCGCGGCAGAGGTGTACCGGATATCCGGCATGCTCAAACAGCTGACAGTCATCCGTCAGGTTCTGCCCACCGCCGGAAAGCAGGCTGCGGTATGCCTTGGCACAAAAAACCTGCGGTGTCTGCACCGCCCATAAGTTCCGACGTTCCGGCGTGTCAATAATGAGGCCGTTTTCGTCCGATTTTTTAATCGTATCTTTCACTGGCACCGCCAGCGCAGACGCACCGTATTGGGCAGCATCTGCTACCGCACGGTCAATTTCTTCCGGTGTTACCAGCACACGGGCACCATCGTGAATGGCAAGCAGTCTGCACGCTCCGGCCGCTTTGGCTCCGGCCGCCGCGGACTTTTGGCGGGTATCACCACCCGGCACAATGGCCGCCAGCTTGTCTGTACAGTGATTCTTCACCGCCAGCGCGCGGAAATGTGCTTCCTGACCGGGTGGGCAGACCAATATGACACGCTGAACCGTTTTCGCCTGTTCAAAAGCAGAAAGCGTATGCACCAATGCAGGCTTACCGCCCAGTGGAATCTCCTGTTTGGGACGGCCCATTCGTGTGGAGGCGCCCGCCGCCACAATCACAGCACAGCAGGAAACTTCCGGCAGACCGTCTGCCGTTTCCCATGGAAAATAGCGGAGGTCCGGCAAATATACATCTGCCAGCTCCTGAATTTCCGGCTTTTCCGGTTTTGCTTCCGCGTCCGCCAATGCCGCGACCGGAAAACCCGCCATTTTGGCGGTCCGAATCGCATACAATGCGTCTTCAAAGACCACAGTTTCTTCAGGCGTGCCGCCCAATCCGCGGGCCGCTGCCTGGAAAATCTCCGGACGGTCCTTGCCGCTGCCAAAGTCATTTGTTGACAAAATGAACTGAAAAAGCTGTGTAACGCCCAGCCGGTCAAATACCGCACGGATACTGCGGGCGTCCGTACTGGAAACAATACACATAGGGGTTCCCTGTTGATGAAGCCGCTGCAGGAATGCGACTGCACCCGGTTTTGGCTGTACCTCTGTGCGGTACCTCTCATAGGGGATCGTGTTTATTTCCTCCATAATAGCTTCCATACTCTCCTGTACCCCAAGCGTACGGAAATAGCGTGCCGAGTCCTCAACGGTCATGGCACGCAGACGGGTGTGCATATCTTTCTGCGCAGAAATGCCGTGCCTACTGAGAATGTCTTCCCCCAAGTTGTCCCATACATGCATGGAGTCAAGCAGAGTGCCGTCCATGTCAAAAATCGCATATTTTACCTGCATAATTCCTCCCGACGCCGCAGCGCCTGTCTGACAAAGTCGCTTTCCCACTTACGCATATTTCTGAAAAGAAATATTGAGGTCAACCGTACCGGTTATGCCGTTGATTTTTCCCTTTTGCGTATACTGCCATATGTTAAAATGATAGTAAAAGCTGGGCAGATTTTTATATTCTGCATACCAAATCTGATATGCCTCCAGTTCCTTTAGGTCAAAAACCGTATATCCCATGGTTTTGTTGCAGTAATAGGCTGGCTTGTACCCGGCTGCCTGGATGCGTTTGCAGAAAGCCGCCGTATACTGTGTAACTTCTTCCGGCGTTTCGCTGTTGGTACGCAGACCGCCGGCCTCCGAAATAGTGGAAATCGTTTCATCGTTTCCCGGCTCCCAATCAAAGACGACCGGCCATGTTACCTGATAGGGCTTTATCTGCTGTATCACATAGTCAGCTTCCTTTTCCGCTTCTGCTTTGGAAATCGCCTGTGAGTAGAAATAAACGCCGACCTTCAGCCCAGCTGACAAAGCGCCCTTCATGTTTTCCGTGAACCTGCTGTCCGCCTGAATTGTGCCGGTGGTCTGGCCACGGTATCCGACACGAATCATGACGAAATCCATGCCGGAGGCCTTCACTTCTTTCCAGTCAATACTGCCCTGCCAAGAAGAGACATCTACGCCGTTGACCGCACCTGCATAAGAGGTGATGCCATTGAGTGCGCTGAACTTACTGTCAGACAGGGTATTTTTTGCCACCGCATATTTGGGTATGATTTTTTCCCCTTCATAGCGGTCCTGTATAATCATATCCTCTACAATCGAAGACGATACTTGTTCCTCTGCATTTTT
This sequence comes from Caproicibacterium sp. XB2, assembly GCF_044880635.1. Lineage (NCBI taxonomy): Bacteria > Bacillati > Bacillota > Clostridia > Eubacteriales > Oscillospiraceae > Caproicibacterium > Caproicibacterium sp. XB2. The sequence continues at coordinate 1,393,161 of NZ_CP173227.1, forward strand.
ATGGGATGAACAGCTGTGCAGAATAGCCGTTAAAAGCAAAACGATGGCCAGCACAACCGCGCCGGCCGCCAGCAGCAAGCGCCTTCTCTGTTTTCGTATTCGTTTCTGTACACGGGGACTGCGGACATAGCGGCTCATAACATTCTCCTTTCCGCTCTGGATTCTGCGATTTATTTTACACGAATCCTGTTGAAAAAGCAACTTTACAGGACGGACGCCAATATGCTAAAATAGGGCGTAAAAGGCGGGGATTTCCCTGCAGCAACGGAAAGGAATCTTTTTAGAATGCCGATTCAAAACATCATTTTCGATATGGGGCAGGTCCTGCTTGATTACTGTCCAGAACGCTACACAAAGGCTTTTCTGCCCGATTCGGCAGGCACAGATGACTGTCATCTGGTGACACATGTTCTGTTCGGCGGCAAAACATGGCAGCAGCTAGATGCTGGCCAAATTACCGAAACAGAGGCTATTCATACCTTGCTTCCACAGCTGCCGCCGCATCTGCGCCGGCCGGCCCGGGAACTTTTCTACGGCTGGCAGTCCTATATTCGGCCGATACCCGAAACAAACGAACTGGCGCTGGAACTGCACCGTGCAGGTTATAAGATTTATATTCTCAGCAACACAGGCGTGCGCCTGCACGTTTACAGCTTCCGTATTCCGGCGTTTCAAATTATGGACGGTGCCGTGTATTCGGCGGACGTTCAGCAGGTAAAACCAGACCCCGCGATTTATCAAACGCTGCTTTTCCGCTACTCCCTGCAGGCGGAAGAATGTTTTTTTATCGATGACAACCCTGACAACATCGCCGCCGCCAAAGCGCTCGGTCTGCAGACGCATTGCTTCCAGCACGGATACCGTGCACTGGAAACAGACCTGCATCGGGCCGGTGTGCAGTGGAAGGAACAGTAACACGTCTTTCCGTTTCATATAAAGAAAAGGGCCGGACACTGTTTTGTGTTCGGCCCTTTTCCGCTGTTTTCCAACAAAACAGGCTCTGCCGCAGCAGAGCCTGTAAAGGATTCAGGTATTTTTCATAATGATACTTTCCAGCAGGTTTGCCACCTGTTCGCAGCCATCACAGCAATCCTCAAAGCGGTCAAAAGCCCGTACCCAGCCAATCTTCACCGCTGTCTTGCCGTCTTCACCGTACAGCTGATGAACGGTGTCAATGTACAGTTTATCGCCGCTTTCCTCCAGCGTGTTGACCTCCACCACATGTTCGTGAATATGTGTCTGCTTGCGGAAGTTGTAAAACTCCTGCATGGCAGCCAACAGGTGGTCACAGCACTGTACAATCAAATTTGCAAACTCCAGCGCTTCCGGACGGATATCGTTAATGTGGTACATATAAATACGCATGAGAACATCTTCAATCTTGTCGGTCACTTCGTCCAGTGCCTGCGCAAGGTCAATGATATCTTCCCGCTCAATCGGCGTAATGAATTCGCGGGCAAGCTGATTCATCATGGTATGCTTTTCCTGGTCCGCTGCATGCTCAATCATGTGCATTTCTTCCTGCTTCTGCGGCAGGTTTTCGATATTAAAGTGCTGCAGAATATCCTGCAGCTTTTTAGCCGCCTGACAGGCGTATTTCATCTGCGTTACGAAACTGTCATAATAAGGACTGGTTTTTTTCGACACGGCGGATAGCACTCCTTTGCTGATAATTGCCGAATTGCATCTCTAAAATAGAGCAACTATTTTTTACAGAGTAATTGAAAAATCAGAGAACTGCGATAAGCACTTTAGACACAACATAGCCAATCAGACCACAGCCGGGGAATGTCATAATCCATGTCATGGCCATATCTTTCGCCACACCCCAGTTAACTGCTGACATTCGTTTGGCAGCACCTACACCCATGATGGCTGTTGTTTTGGTATGCGTTGTGCTGACTGGCCAGCCGGTCAGGCTGGAAATCAGCAGACACACAGCGCCGGCCATATCTGCCGCAAAGCCCTGGTAGCGTTCCAGCTTGACCATATTCATGCCCACGGACTTAATAATGCGGTAGCCGCCAGTCGCAGTACCCAGTGCCATAGCCAAAGAACAAATAACCATAATCCAAAATGGAATCTGCAGCTGTGCCCCGGCGGAAGCCGTATGGCCGTTTGCCAGCAGAAGGCCCATCAGGAACACGCTGATAAACTTCTGCCCATCCTGCGCGCCGTGCATGAAAGCCATCGTTGCACCACCGAAAATCTGTGCACCCTTAAAGAAATGTCCCGTTTTGCGGCGGTCCATATTGCGGCAGATTACTTCGGTCAGCTTGCAGATAAGCCAGCCCAGCCCAAAGCCAAGTACAGCGGACAATGCCAGCCCATACAGGACCTTCACCCACTCGTTCCAGTGGATACCATTCAGTCCATTGTGTACAGCAATCGCAGCGCCCGTCAGGCCAGCTATCAGCGAGTGACTCTGGCTGGTAGGAATACCAAAGGCCCACGCGACGCCGCCCCATACAACAATCGCAATCATAGCAGCGCACAGCGCGATAAGGGCGTTGTGTGAATCCGTGCCAAAGTCGACCATTTTATAAATGGTTTCAGCAACAGTGGGACACAGCCGAGTCATAATGATAATGCCCAATAGATTGCAGACAGCCGCCATTCCAATTGCCGCCCGCGGCGACATGGAACGTGTAGAAACGGTTGTAGCAATCGCATTCGGCGCATCTGTACCACCGTTGACCATAATTGCAGCTAAAACAAGCAGCACCGTAATAAGGAACGGCGGATTGCTGGCAATCTGCTGCAGAAAAGTGGAAAAAGTAATCATGGCAGGTCCTTTTCTCCTCGCTGCAGGTCATCTTAACCTGTTTTTAACCTATTTTTAATTAGCAGATTTATCATATCATGTTTTTCGCCAATATACAAGCAAAAGTTGCATATTCAGGTGCCCACTTCATGCATGATGCTCAGCTATATTTAGCTGCTATTTTTATTATATCTATCTTTGATTTTTCGCTGAAAAGCAGAAAAAAGCACTGTCCATCTGTGGACAGTGCCAAACTATTCTGATTCAGTTGCCTGCGCTGGAAACGCCTGCGCCGGAGACGGAAGTGCCATTGTTCAGCAGAGAGGCAAACCGTGCTTCATGCTTTGTGCTGAGCTTAAAGTTCGGATTGCCTTTCAGCAGCGGAATGAAATACTGGTTCGAGAATCCGTACATACTCGGGTCCAATGTCCCATCCAGTGGCTTAAACGTATAGCCGTTCTGCTTGCCATACTGAATGATGTTCTCCACTTCGCTGAGGGTAGCTTTTTTCACCGACGTATTGTGCATGAGGATAATGTTCCCGCCCTCCTGCATTCCGCGAATGGAGTTTGCGTAAATACCGCTGGCGTCTGCACCCTGTGCATCTTTTGAGTCGACGTCCCAGTCATAGAAGAAGAAACCGCGTCTGGTCATTTCCTGAATGATTGCCTTGCGTGTGGAAGTGGACATAATGGGGTTGTTGCTGCCGCCAGGGAAGCGGAAGAATGGTGCCACATGGTCATTGGTTGCTTTCTTCAGTATCTGGTACATATTGTTGAAATCAGAAAGGTATGCTTCCGGAGAAGCATAAATTTTCCGGTAGTTATGGCAGGCGCTGTGCACAGCACAGGTGCAGCCAGAATCATAAATTTCCTTTAGGTATTTATCATAGTTCGGGTCTTTCTGCTGTTCCGGCTGATGAGTGATGAAAAAGGCTGCTTTGACATTGTTCTTCTTCAGGACCTCCAGCAGCTGCGGGGTCAGGTCACTCGGGCCGTCATCGAAGGTGAGGTACACGGTTTTATCGGCGGCATCTTTCCACTGACCAACCTTTGTCTTTGCATACAGGTCCGGATACAGCGCCTGATATCCCGTCAGGCCAGTCTTGTTGACCTCAAAGGCCTGTGCGGAAGAAGCAGCCGCAGCAGAAGAAGCCGAGGTGGAAGAATCTTTCGCAGTGGACGCCTTGGAAACGGCAGAGGAAGACACTGCTGTTCCCGTTTTCGGGTGCACCAACAGACGGGTAATTCCATAAGTACCACCGGCAAGCGCCGCAACCAATACAATACAGATTAGAACAATTGCGGCGTGGCGTCTTGTGCGCTTTTTCTGCCGCTCGACCGCACTCACTTTTTTTCTCTCTGACATTTTCTCTACTCTACTTCCTTTTTGCGTTGTACAGCGCATCTGCCGTCAAAATGGGCAGGCTGTTTTCATCTGTCCGGAAAATGGTTGCTTTGCTTACAGGGGAATTTACCCATGAATGAACATTTTCTGGAACGTATGTGTACATACTCATTATAAAGCGGACCAGAATAAAATACCAGTTAAAGATTTGTTACTCGCGGCAATAAAAAATTTGTTTTCGCACCGGTCACACATGTATCTTCGGTTTCCGGCGGGGAATGGATTTTTCCATAACATAATAAATGCGGTTGCGGCCGTTTTCTGCCAGCACACTAACAACATCAAACATATCCAGGGAACCGATAAACTGGCTCAGCTTTTTAAAGCCGTAGTTTCGCACATCAAAATCCGGATAGCGGCGCACCAACATATTTCCTACATCGCCAATCAGCACACGGCCGTCCTCATCGGCGTTATCCCGCACCATATTATAGATGCTGTTAATAATTTTGTCCGGCGGCACCATTTCCGGTTTGGTCGGAGCATCCGAGGCTTTTTCATTCTCTTCCGCCTGCTGCTCCAGCACTTCCAAATAGCGGAATTTGTTGCACGCCGCAATAAAGGGCGCCGGTGTCTTTTTTTCGCCCATGCCGATTACAACCATTCCGCCCTCCCGCAGGCGGGCCGCCAAACGGGTAAAGTCGCTGTCGCTGGAAACCAAACAAAAACCATCCACATGACCGGAATACAGAATATCCATCGCGTCAATAATCATGGCCGAATCGGTCGAACTCTTCCCTGCTGTATAGCCGTACTGCTGAAACGGAATAATAGAATTCTCCAGCAGCACATTTTTCCAGGAAGCGAGGGAAGGCTTTGTCCAGTCCCCGTAAATGCGCTTATACGTTGCAACACCATTGTTGCTGATTTCATCCAGAATATATCGGACATATTTGCCCGAAACATTGTCCGCGTCGATAAGGACAGCGAACCTTTTTTCATCTTGCATAGCTTTCCTCCTTTTTAACACACTCTTTTATTTTATTGTTTCCGCTGTGCGGAATATGCATTTGTGTCCCCGCTCTGCTCTGTTTTTTCCAAAAAAGCGTTGAGATAGGGACGGAAAGCACTGGGAAGCGGATAGCGTTCCCGCAGTTCTTCTATACTGGCCCACACAAGGTCCGGCGCCGATACAGGCGGAGCCAGCAGGACACGCCAGCCCGTCATGTGCCACTCGATATGGGTGAAAATATGTTTAGCCGGCGGAAGCGGAAGCAGACGGACCGGCTCCAACCCCATCGCACGCACAGCCTGCACCGCCTGCCGCTGGTCCAGCGCACCATTCTCGCTGGGCAGTTCCCACATGGAAGCCAGCAGTCCCCTTGGCGGCCGGCGGCGCAGTGCCAAACGTCCCCCCTGCTGCAGCAAAAAAAGTGTCCGCTGTTCTATTCGGCGCGGCGGCTTTGGCTTCTTCACCGGATACTGCTGTTCTCCGCCGGCAGTATGTGCCGCACACAGCTCCGCCAGCGGACAGCTTTCACACTTTGGCGGCGCATTCGGTACACAAACAGTGGCACCCAGTTCCATCATTGCCTGATTAAAATCACCGCTGTGCTCTTCCGGCAGAATTGCCTGAACGCCCGCTTCTACGCAGCGCTTGACGGTGGGGTCCGAAATATCGGCACTGTCCGCTGTCAAACGCATCCACACCCGCAGGACATTGCCGTCCACCGCCGGAACCGGCAGGTGAAACGCAATGGACGCAATGGCACCGGCAGTATAGGGACCAATTCCCGGCAGTGTCAGCAGTTCCGGATAGGAAGCAGGCAATCGTCCACCGTATTTTTCGACAGCTACCTTTGCCGCTTTCTGCAGGTTACGGGCGCGGGAATAATAGCCCAGCCCTTCCCACAGCTTCAGCAGCCGTTCCTCCGGAAGTGCCGCCAGGGAAGGAATATCCGGTGCCGCCTTCAAAAAGCGCTCAAAATATCCTTTTACCGCTTCCACACGTGTCTGCTGCAGCATAATTTCGGATATCCAGACTCGGTACGGTGTGGGATGATGCCGCCACGGCAGGTCCCGTGCATTCCGCTGGAACCACCTAAGCAGCGGCTGTACAATTCGTTTCATTTTCTGCATTCTGCCGTTTTTGTCCTCCTTTGCCTCTAAAAAAGTGCCCCGCCGGCACTGCCGGACAAGGCACTTTTGTTTTTTCTTGTGTACAGATGATGCAGAAAACTCAGTCCAGCTTGTCCGCAATATCTTCGTAGGGGCTTTCCAATGCGTTCTTTTTGTCTGCCTTACTGGCATACTGCTTTACCTGTACAGAAGACTTTGCAACGGGCTGCAGTGTTCCCGCACCAGCTACACAGCCGCCGGGGCATGCCATGCCTTCCAGCAGATAGCCGTCGTATTTACCGGCCTTTGCCACGCGTAGCATCTGGCGGCATTCCCGCAGTCCCTGTGCCGCCTGTACCTTTATGTCACGGTCCGGGTCAATCTTCTTAATAACATCTACAACAGCCTTAGCCACACCGCCGCTGACAGCAAATCCACGGCCGGCCGCTGTGCCTTCGTTCAGCTGGCTGTCCGGCAGTGCCGCGACCAAATCGACGCCGCGCGCCTCGAACATACCCATGACTTCCTCAAACGTCAACACAAAGTCGACATCACTGCGGATAGAGCGGCGGCTGGCTTCCAGCTTCTTTGCGGCACAGGGGCCAACAAAGACCACCTTGCAGTTCGGATGCTCTTTTTTCAGCAGGCGTGCTGTCAGGACCATTGGCGTAAGCGCCATAGAAATGCGGGGAGCGAATTGCGGGAATTCCTTCTTTGCCATAACCGACCACGCCGGGCAGCAGGAGGTTGCGAGGAATGGCAGTTTCTCCGGAACCTTGTCGAGGAAATCATGCGCTTCCTCCAGTGTACAGAGGTCAGCGCCGACCGCAACTTCTGCCACATCGGTGAAACCAAGCTTTTGGAACGAAGCACGCAGTTTTTCCGGTGTCATTTCCGGACCAAACTGTCCGACAAAGGCCGGTGCGATTGCGGCGTAAATCTCGCCCTCTTCTTTAATAGCGTGGATAACCTGGAAAATCTGACCCTTGTCCGAAATAGCGCCGAACGGGCAGCTGACCAGGCACTGGCCGCAGGAAACACACTTGTCATAGTCGATGGTTGCATGGCCGTACTCATCGGAAGAAATAGCGTTCATGCCGCAGGCCGCCGCACACGGGCGCTCTATATGGATGATAGCATGGTACGGGCACACGTTGACGCACCGGCCGCACTTTACACAGAGTTCTTGGTCGATAACACTCTTTCCGTTTTCACCGCTGATAGCGTGACGGGGGCAGACTTCCCGGCAGGGGTGGTCCAGACAGTTCTGGCACATTTCTGTAATATGAACGGATTTTTCCGGGCAGGCGTTGCAGGCAAACTTGATCACGTTCACCAGCGGCGGGTCATAGTACTTCTCTGCAATCGCACTTTCCACAATGCCGTCCGAAATGGGGGCATGCTGGTCCGCTGGACGCAGCGGCAGGCCGATGGCAAGCCGCAGACGTTCACCGACAATGGCACGCTCCAAAAAGACACTGGTACGGTAGCTGGCATCATTTCCAGGGACAATTTTATAAGGGAGTTCTTCGATACGCGAATAATCTCCACCCTCATAAGCAAGACGTGCCACCTCAGTAAAGACCTTGCGGCGGATATCGGTAACAGGTGAGTGTATGCCTCTAATAGCCATTGATATATTCTCCTTTTTTAATAAACTTGAAAAGCTGAAAGACAGCACAGGAAAAGCCGTTTTATACAGCGAGTATGCTTCTATCACATTCCTTTGTTTTTATTATAACAAATGCAGAGGCATTTGTCTTTAAAAATTTACTTTTTTAAAAGCCGGATGATTTTGAAGGCATTCTTTATAAAAAATAACATATTTTCACCATGTTGGTCCCCACAAAAGGGATTGCCGAACCGCCCCTCTTGTGTTATGATAAGTGTGAAACGTTTGTTCTAATGTCCTTTGCTCTGAAAAAAGGAGGAACTCAGTTTGGATCGTATCATCCTGCATAGTGACTGTAACTGTTTCTATGCCTCTGTAGAAATGCTGTACCATCCGGAGCTGCGGAACCGCCCCTTTGCGGTGGGCGGCGACCCCCGGCGACGGCACGGCATCATTTTGACCAAAAACCAGCCAGCTAAGGACTGCGGCATAAAGACCGGTGAAGCACTGTGGCAGGCACGTCGAAAGTGTCCGGATCTTGCTGTGCTGCCGCCGCGTTTTGCACTGTACCGAAAATTTTCCGACCGTGCAAGGCAGCTTTACCTGCAGTATACCGATATGGTAGAACCATTTGGTCTGGATGAAGCGTGGCTGGATGTGACCGGCAGCGTTTCCTCTCCGCGGGAGGGTGTCCGGCTGGCAGACGAACTGCGGTGCCGCGTTCATCAGGAACTGGGCATTACCGTCAGCGTCGGTGTCAGCTGGAACAAAGTTTTCGCCAAGCTGGGCAGTGATTACAAGAAGCCAAATGCCACCACGGCCTTTCTGCGAGACAACTGGAAAAGCCGAATCTGGCCGCTGCCGGTCAGCAACCTGCTGTTTGTCGGCCGAGCCACCCAGCAAAAACTGCTGGAATACGGTGTGCACACCATCGGTGACCTGGCGGCCATGCCGCCGAAAGTACTGCAGGCACGCTTCGGAAAAAGCGGGCCGCTGCTGTGGAGCTATGCCAACGGACTGGACACGTCCCCTGTGGAACGCTGGGGAAGCCGTTCCGCCGTTAAATCCATCGGCAACTCCACCACAACCCCGCGTGACCTAACCTGCAATACAGACGTGAAAGTCGTTTTTCTGGTTCTCGCGGACAGCGTTGCTCATCGCCTGCGGGAACAGGGATTTTCTGCACGCACGGTTTCCATCAGCGTACGCGACACGCACCTGCACACATTTACCCGACAGCACACCTGTCCGCAGTATACCAACATCACCCGTGAAATTGCCGAAAGCGCCTACCAGCTCTTCTGCTCAAACTATCACTGGTCGCTGCCAGTGCGCAGTGTGGGCATTACGGTTTCGGATCTGCTGCCGGCAGGACAGAACATACAAACTAGCCTGTTCCGGGACGAAAAGAAACGAATGCGCGCTGAAAATCTGGACGCCACATTGGACGGCCTGAAAAAGCGCTACGGGAATGCCTGTGTACAGCCTGCGGTCCTGTTGGAAGACACACAGCTGAGCGGCACCTCCTCCGGGAGCATCTGTGCCCTGCCACCTGCCGCAGAAAAGAAGAATTGACTTTTTCTCTTCTGATCCTACTCTTTTATCATAGAGGATTACTGCTGAAATGTCAATTTTATTTTTGCCTTTTTTATGCGTTATTCATAAAAATAAAATTCCGTTATTTGCAGATAGAAAGAATTATTCTGCCGATCTCTTTACACAAAAAAGCTCCCGCCAGCGGCAGGAGCTTTTTTATAAATTCGGTGTAAAAAAATAACCGTCCCCGACCCTGCAGGTATGCACCCCAAAGACACGGTCAATCTGCCCAGACTTCACCAGTGCTTCCGGTGTATCGAAGTCTTCCAGCCGTCCATTGAACAGCAGTGCAACCTGATGACTGTACCGCAGAACCAATGACAGTTCGTGCAGAACCATAACAATCGTTTTGCCCCGTCGGTTCAGCTCTGTCAAAAGGCCCAGCAGTTCAAACTGACGGTGCAGGTCCAAATATGTGGTTGGCTCATCCAGCAGAATAATATCTGTATCCTGTGCCAGTGCCATAGCGACATACACCCGCTGCCTTTCTCCGCCGGAAAGTTCCCGCAGGTCACGGTCGGCCCACTTAAAAATGCCGGTTTCCCGCATGGCGGTATCCACTGCCTCCCGGTCTTTTTCCCGCATTCTGCGGGAAAAACCGAGGTACGGAAAGCGTCCGTGACTGACCAGCTGCCGGACCGTAATGGCAGGCAGCCTGCGCACCTGCGGCAGATAAGAAACCGTGCGGGCAAACTCGTTCCGGCTGAAGTCGGACAGCAGGCGTCCACCCAGCGTAATGCTGCCATCAAGCGGCGGCAGCTGACGGGCGATGGTCCGCAGCAAAGTGGTTTTGCCGCAGCCATTCGGCCCGATCAGTGATGTAATTTGTCCTTTCGGTATGGAAAAGGTGAGGTCGGACAAAACTGCCCGCTCCGGATACCCCACTTTTGCGTGACAAAAATCAATCATACAATCGGCCCTTTCTGTGCCGCAGCAGCAGGCTGAGAAAAAACGGACCACCCAGCAGCGACAGGATAATTCCCACTGGGAATTCAAAAGGCGCAAATATCACCCGCGCCAGTGTATCACACAGCAGCACAAACGCTGTTCCGGACAGCGCACAGGCCGGCAGCACCCAGACATTCCGGCCGCCCACCAAGCGCCGAACAATATGCGGCACCAAAAGGCCCACAAAGCTTAACAGGCCCGCGAAACTGACCGCGGCACCTGCCAGCAAAGCCGCCGCCAAGATGGCAAGAAAGCGTGTCCGCTGTACATTTAGCCCCAGGCTAGCGGCACTTTCCTCCCCCAGCTGCAGTACATCTAAATTTTCCGCAAGGAATCCGGCCAGCAGCAATCCTACCAGAATATAAAAGAAAGCGGATTGAACATTTTCCAGTGCAACACCGGAAAAGCCGCCCAGCATAAAGCTGCTGGAGCTGGCCACTGCGTTCGGTTCCAGCAGGGTAATGGTGTTAATGCCCGCTGTCAGCATACTGCCCACCGCAATGCCCGCCAATATCAGCACTGTACGGGAAAAGGCCGCACGAACAGCCAGCGCATAGATAAAAAGAGCCGTACAAAAGGCACCCAAAAAAGAGGAAATGGGCACCAGTCCCATCGCCGGCGGAGCAAATACCGCCGCCAACAGGCCAAAAAAGCCTGCGCCTGCATTGATGCCAATCACATTTGGGCTTGCCATGGCGTTGTTGAGAACTGCCTGAATGACCGCACCAGCAACCGCCAGGGCACATCCCGCCAGTCCCGCCGCAAGCGTACGCGGTACACGTACATTGACAAGGACCTGCCACACTGTGCTGTCCGTATCCCGGTGGGACACCGCGAAAATCATCTGCTGCAGGGAATAAGGCTGACTGCCGCAGCACAAGCTCAGCAGTACTGCAGCCGCGGCGGCGACAGCCATCAGCAGCAGCGCTGTTCGGTTATGAGATTTGGGACGCGAGTTTCGGGTAGAGGATTTTTGCGAGATAGGCATAGCTTTCCCCCCAGCGGTCATTTGGTTTATAGTGGAACAGGTCCTTCGGCAGCTGATAATACCGCTTATTCTTGACAGCCGAAAGGCTTGCCCAGCCGGGGTTTGACTGCAGCGTCTGCTTTAGGTGCGCCTGCGCCTTTGCGTCACTCTTCCCCATAGTTACTGTAAAAATGAAATCCGGATTGGCAGACAGAATGGACTCCATACTCAGATTTTCCAACAAGTTTTTGTGGTTCGTGGCAACGTTCACCGCGCCCAAGTCTTTCAGCATGGCGCCTGTCATGGAGTTTTCCCCTTTGACCGTTGCATTGGTTGAATAGGCTCGGATAAGAAGTGCCGTCGGCTTGGGCTGGCCCTGCACGGTGTGGATGATTTTCTGTATATGTTCCTGTACCTCCAGCCCGTTTTTGTGGTAAAGGTCCGACCGGCCGGTCATGCTGCAAAGCTGCTGCAGCATAGAAAGATAATCTGTAAAGGTTTCCACACGAAAATAAGCGTGCGGGATACCCGCTTTCGTCAAAGCAGCGTGCAGCTTAGTATGTTCCGGCAGGCTGGCCGAAAGAAGGACAAAGTCCGGTGAAGCTGCCAAAATTTTTTCAAGATTTGGCTTTTCGACCGAACCGACGACCTGCAGACCGTCCGTCTTTTGCACTCGTTTTTCTTCTATGGCATCGCTGGTCACGCCCACCACGCTGCCACCCGCCAATTTCCATGTTTCTGCAAAGCTGCCGTAAGCCGCCACCACCCGTTTCCACGACTTTACGGAAACGGTATAGCCAAGAGCGTCCTGAAACGTGACTATCCGCTGTGTGGAGCTATCCGCTGACACAGCACTTTTCACCGGTGCTGCCGAGGAAGAAACTGCAGATGAAGCAGCCGCCGTACCACATCCGGCAAGGAGCGCTGCCGCCAGCACACCGCACATGGCCCGTGTAAAGATTTTGATACGCAAAACACCCAGTCCTCTCTTTTCCCCATAAAAGGAAAGTGCCGCAAAAAGCAGCATCTGCTTTCCGTGCACTTTTCTTTCTTCTATTCTTGTCTGCAAATAGATTTTACCGCACTGCTTCCTGCAGCGTTTCAACCAAGCCGTCCGTTCCGACGCGTTCCAGCATCAGGGCAAGGCGCTCATGCGGCCGGCCGTTTTTCTGAAAATAATCGAGTGCCGCATCCGCCGCCCGAATGACCTGCTCCTCACTGTACAAAATTGGCAGCAGCTGCTGGCCCTTGCGGAAGTGGTTCCCGAATGTGCCGCCAAAGTTCAACTGGTAACCTACTTTTCCTGTCCACGCCTTTTTCGGGCAGGACCGGACGCATTTGCCGCACTTTCTGCACTTGTCCCGGTCAATCGTAACCATTTTGGCTTCCTTGTCAACCGCAATGCACTGATTAGGGCAGACCTTTGCACAGGCACCACAGTAGATACAGTCCTGCTCATTCCATGATGGAATCAAACAGCCCTTAATGCCAAGGTCATTTTCTTCCGTTTTCAGGCAGTTATTGCAGCAGCCCGTAATACCAATCTTAAATTTATGGGGCAGGTCACGGCAGTAATAGCGCTCGTCCAGTTTCTTAGCCAGTTTCTGTGTATCAATTAGGCCGTTCGGGCAAACCGTGCTGCCCTGACAGGCAGTAATGGTGCGCACACGGGGACCGCAGGCACCCTGTTCCATGCCGCCTTCCTGCAGTTCTTTGCGGACAGCCGCAATGTCCTGCAGTTTAATAAATGGAATTTCTACTCCTTGGCGGGAAGTGAGGTGAACATAGCCCTTTCCGTACCGCTCGGCAATTCCATAAATCGTTTTCATCTGCTCAATAGACAAATATCCGCCTGAGGTATGCAGCCGCATAGAAAAGCAGTCTTTCTGTTTTTGGAGCATAAAGCCGTCTTTTTTCAATGCTGCATAATCAACGTTCATTGTTTGTGTCCTCCTTCGCCATCGGTCATCCTAATATGACCAATATTATTTTTTACTGCAGAAGTCTTTGGAAAACGAACAGACTTCTGCCCTCGACAATGAAATCATAAGCCATATTGTCGAAAATAGCAAGGATGTTTTTAGCAGCCTGTTCTTCGCCTACTCATAAAAAAATCCTGCCCGCATTTGGAAAACAGGCAGGAATAAAGGCTTTTCGTAATTATCCGCGGCCGGCAAGGTCCTCCAGCACAGCGTGCAGAGCGGTGTTTCCCTCTCCTACGGCTTTTGCAATTTGGTACGGCCGGCCGGTGCAGTCACCCGCAGCAAAACAGCCTGAAACATTGGTACGCATCTGCCGGTCCACCGCAATATGTCGGTCCTGCATTTTTAGTCCCTGCAGAAGTGCCATTGGAGGAAGCGCCTGTTTTAAGAAAAAGATGCCATCCACCGGCAGGCTGCTTCCATCTGTCAGTTCCAGCCCCGTCACACGGCTGTCCCCTGTAATTTTTCGGATTTTCGCAGAAAGCCGTTCCACATTGGGCCTCTGAAACTGTGATGTCTGGAACAGCGGCAGATAGTACATCTTTCCAGCCAGCCCCGCAAGGAACTCCACTTCTGTTTCCATGGCAGGTGTATCACAAACAACGGCAATCGTTTTGCCGCGGTACAAGTTTCCGTCACAGGTTGCGCAGTAACTGACGCCGCGCCCCAAAAAATCCTTTTCTCCGGGCAGCTGTACCGCGGCATTCATGCCCATTGCTAAAATGACCGTCTTCGCCGTGTACTCTTTCTGTTCATCTGCCAGCAGCATGAAGGAATTTCCCATATTGTACACTGATGTAACACGTTCCTTTGTAACAGCAATATCCATATTCTCCAGCTGACGCGCGAATGCCTGCGTCAGCTGCTGTCCCGAAACATTCGGGAAACCGGGATAATTTTGTATCTGTTCCGACCGGGCGACTTTCCCACTGTGGTCCGGACTGCCAAACAATACAAAGGACAGTCCCCTGATTTTTGCATTGAGTGCCGCAGAAATTCCCGCAGGTCCGGCCCCAACAATGGCAGTATCCAGTTGCTCCATTTTGTCCTCCTATGCCCGGCGGCTGTTCAGCAGCGTCTGCCGGCGTGTATCCTTTATTTTATTCTATTTTATTTTATCATAAATTGTAAAGAATATCAGTCCACCGACAGCTGGATTTTCGACTGCTGTATATAATGTTCCGCATTATGGCGATTTTCTGCAATCTCTTCCTCTGTCAGCGCACGTTTTACCTTTGCCGGGCAGCCCATCAGCAAGACACCGTCCGGAAATGTGTGGTCCTGCGACACCAGTGCACCCGCCGCAACAATCGAGTTCTTTCCAACGGAGGCGCCGTTCAGCAAAACAGCACCCATGCCGATGACTGTGTTGTCACCTACAGTGCACCCGTGCAGAATAGCACCATGGCCAACGGTCACGCCGTTTCCTAGGTACAGCGGCCTTCCTTCATCCACATGCAGGACACAGCAGTCCTGAATGTTCGTTCCTTCTCCAACTGAAATGGGGGCCGTATCGCCGCGTATAACTGTATTATACCAAACTGAACAGTCTTTTCCAAATGTAACGTTTCCCGTTACAACAGCGCCCTGTGCCAAAACCGGCTTTTTTTCATTCAGCATTTCTTAGAATCTTCTCTCTCATTTGTTTCTGCCGGCTCAGATGATGCTACCTGCGGAGCAGCTTTCACCGGCATCATTTTATGAAGAACCTGCAGATATTTATTTCGGCAAAGTTTATGGTAGCTTTTCAGAATTTTTTCAACAGCCTTCCCCGCCTGCTGCAAATTGGTCTGCGGCAATAAAAGCAAAAACTGCGTATCACTGTAGGAAGTAATGACATCACCACTGCGCAGAGAAGACATCGCAGCTGACTTCAGTGCATTTTGTTCGCGGATAACACTGACCCGTTCCGGCAGCGAACCGTCCGTTTTGGCAAGCGTCATCAGTACAATGGTCGCCGGCTGATGACTAAGCATACAGACACGGGCATCGACACGGTACAGATTGCGAAATGCCTCAAAATCGCAGAAATAGGCACTTTGTATTTGGGAAGGCTCCTGCAGCTCATCGCGGATAGAGGAAATATCCATAGGCGCGTGTCGGAAATTTTTAGAAATCAGGCGGTAAAGGTCGCGCAGTTCCGGAGAAATGTCCTGTCCCTTCTCCCGGTAAAACAGAGCCGTCACCTGATTATAATAGGACAGTGCCTCAGAATATCGTTCTGCCTTTAGGTAACAGAAAATGGTCAGGCGGTGCAGCTGCAGGTTGAGGGGTGCCCGCTTCAGTGCCTCCAGGCAGAATTCCGGCAGGTTGTCCGTTTGGTTCTGCTGTTCCAGCACACCGCACATGGCAGCGGTACATTCCGCATACCGGTCCTCCAGTTTATGACGAATAGCCTGTACGTCTGTTGACCGTTCCACGCCGGGCAGAAACGGACCTGCATACAGATGCATTGCTTCTTTGCAGAGTTGGCCTTTTTCGGTGACGGAATGCGTCATGCGAATGACTTGATTTAATCGCTGAAAGTGGTCGACATCCGTGTGCGTTTCCAGTGCCGGGCTCCAGCAGTATGTGCCACAGTCAAACAAAATATATTTTCCAGCCTCACTGCCAAAGGAATGGCACAGCAGCTCCCGTGTACGGTACACCAAATTTTTCAGTGCATTCATTGTGTCCGTACCGTCTACTTCATATTTCCACAGCGCCCGTATCAGCTCATCTTCCTGTAAAGGCTTTTCATGTGAATAAAGCAAAATAGCCAGCAACAGCCATACCAGAGTAGGGCGGCGCTTTTTACAGGAAATTGTCTTTTCCCCGATTGTAAGAGAAAAATTTCCCATCAGATGTGCTTCTGCAACAATTTTATGCTGTCCTGTCATATTGGTTCCTCCTAAAATCCTGTGATATCTCAGAGGAAGCCGCCTTCTCTCCTTGAAAATTTGTCGTAATTTCCATAATTTCCTTATATTTTATCATGCTGTAAAAATTTTTTCAATTATCATTCTGCCAAAAAAATGGCGTTCTTTTCATTGCAGAATGACCGCTGTTTTTTTATTCATTTACAAAAAGCTTGCAAATTCTGTTGCTCTGCGGTATAATAAAAAACAACGCCGGTGTGTTGGAATTGGCAGACGAGACGGACTCAAAATCCGTTGTCAGCAATGACGTGTGGGTTCGACCCCCACCACCGGCACCAAAGTGGAAGAGTGTACGCGTATTGAACGTGTGCACTCTCTTTTTTATGCCGCGCGGTCAAACAGACCGGCGCGGCAGCGAATAAGCGGTGCACCTGTAGTGCCGACGCTTTTTCCCACATTTCTGCATATTCATATATACCTCCTGCATATTTGTCAGTTTTCCGCTTCATTTTTTCAAGTGCAGTAAACGAGAATGACAATCCTTAAGTCTTCTGCTGCAAAACAAGAAGATTCTATTGACAAACGCTCGGTGCAGGCCTATAATGCAAGGCATAACAGCGATGGCGCTGCGGTTTTTGAACCGCTGCGCTTTTTTTATTAACTTTTTGGAGGGATTGAAACAATGGCAGCAAGCGTACCGGAAATTTTTGGGAGTATGGTCTTTGACGAACGAACCATGCAGGAACGGCTTCCGCGTGAAACATTTAAGGCGCTGGAAAACACCATTCAGGAAGGAAAAAGCCTGAACATCAACATCGCCAACACTGTGGCCAGCGCCATGAAGGACTGGGCACTGGAAAAAGGATGCACCCACTTTACCCACTGGTTTCAGCCCATGACCGGCATTACCGCCGAAAAGCATGACAGCTTCATCTCCCCTGCCGGTGACGGCTCTGTCTTGATGGAGTTTTCCGGCAAGGAACTGGTCCGTGGTGAACCGGACGCAAGCTCCTTCCCCTCCGGCGGCCTGCGCGCAACCTTTGAGGCACGCGGCTACACCGCATGGGACCCAACCAGCTTTGCGTTTGTCAAGGACAAAACGCTGTATATTCCTACGGTCTTTTGTTCCTACACCGGTGAGGCACTGGACAAAAAGACACCGCTGCTACGCTCTATGGAAGCACTGAACAAACAGGCGCTGCGCATTCTGCGCCTGTTTGGTGACACAAAGACACAGCAGGTCAATTCCACCGTCGGTCCGGAACAGGAATATTTTCTCATCGACCGGAACCTATACAATCAACGTGAGGACCTCGTGCTGACCGGCCGCACCCTGTTTGGTGCTCGCCCGCCGCGCGGCCAGGAACTGGAGGACCACTATTTTGGCAGCATCAAGCTGAAAGTTGCCTCCTTTATGAGGGACCTCGACAATGAACTGTGGAAACTGGGCGTACTGGCCAAAACCGAACACAACGAGGTTGCCCCCGCACAGCACGAACTGGCACCCATCTTTAGCAATACCAACGTTGCGGCGGATCATAATCAGCTGACCATGGAAGCCATGAAGAAGGTGGCGGAGCGCCATGGAATGTACTGCTTGCTGCACGAAAAACCCTTCGAGGGCGTCAACGGTTCCGGCAAGCACAACAACTGGTCTCTATCCACCGATACCGGCACAAATCTGCTGGAGCCCGGTGATTCCCCGATGGAGAACGCACAGTTCCTTTTGTTCCTCGTTGCCGTCATTAAAGCAGTAGATGAGTATCAGGACCTGCTGCGCATTTCGGTTGCCAGCCCCGGAAATGACCACCGTCTGGGCGCAAACGAAGCCCCACCGGCTATCATCAGCATCTTCCTCGGCGACGAGCTCACGGAAATTCTGAAGTGCCTGGAACAGGGCAAGCCATACAGCCAGAAGGACAAGGAAATCCTAAAAGTCGGCGTACATACCCTGCCGCGCTTCCCCAAGGACAGCACGGACCGCAACCGTACCTCTCCCTTTGCTTTTACCGGAAATAAATTCGAATTCCGTATGCTGGGTTCCGCGGTTTCCATTTCCGGCCCGAATGTCGCGCTGAATACCATCGTCGCCGAAGAACTGGAGCAGTTTGCCGACAAACTGGAAAAGAGCAAAGACTTCCGGAAGGACCTCGACACACTGGTGCGCAAAACCATTAAAGAACACAAGCGCATCGTTTTCAATGGTGATAGCTACACAGATTCCTGGGTTGCGGAAGCTGAAAAGCGCGGCCTGCTGAACCTGAAAACCACAGTTGATGCTATGCCGCATTTTCTGGACAAAAAGAATGTAAAGCTCTTTGCCAAACACCACATCTTCACGGAAAGCGAGATGCACTCCCGCTATGAAGTGTCTATGGAAAACTACAGCAAAACGCTGAACATCGAGGCACTGACCATGATTGACATGGCCAATAAGCAAATTCTACCGGCAGTTGAAAAGTACATGGATGACCTGAGCCTTGCTTTTACCCACAAAAAGGCCCTAAACCCCAAAATGAACTGTCACGTGGAATATGACCGTGTAACAAAGCTGAGTGAACTGAGCGCCAGCGTGTATGATGAAACAGAGGAGCTGAAAGAAAACGTCAGCGCCGCTGCTGCCATTACTGACTTTGAGGAAAGCGCACGCGCTTACAAAGAGACGGTTCTGCCCACTATGGACGCCCTGCGCACCGATGCGGACAAGATGGAAACCTTAACCGGCGCTTCTTACTGGCCGTTCCCCACCTACGCCGACCTCATCTATCATGTCTAATCAAATTTGCCGGCGTTCCGGAACCTCTCCGGAGTGCCGGCTTTTATTTTTCTCTGAAAAGTGAGCATTAAAAAAACCGGCACGCTGCCGGCTTTTCGCTTTCTATTCTACTGAAATGTACGAATGGCGTTAAAGGGAAAAAGGCGCACTGTCACTTTGCCGACAATGATATTGTCACTGACCGTTCCGATATAGCGGCTGTCCGCTGAATGGTTCCGGTTGTCACCCATAAGAAACATTTGTCCTTTGGGGACAGTAATATCCACATTGGGGCCGGACCACGTCTGTTCTTTCACATAGGATTCCTGCAGGCGCTGGCCGTTGCGAATAACCACGCCGTTGGAAACCACAATGTGATCACCACCCACGCCGATGACTCGTTTAATCAGGTTGTCCCCAAGCGCATTGTTGCTGTTTACCACAACAATATCCCCATGCTGCGGCTGATAGTTCAGCTCCCACAGGATAACAAAATCGCCGTCATGGCAGGTATTCTGCATACTATTGCCGCTAACGCGGCCAGGCCGCGCAATAAAGGTGCAAACCAGCAGAACCGCTGCAACCGTAATGCCCATAGTCATAATCCACGACAGAACACCTGTTATTTTATGGTCAGGATGGGCTGACTCCTGTTCCGGCTGTGCGTCCGGCGTCTGCGGTACATCATCAGCGGCAGCGGAAACGGCTGTTTCTTTTTCATCGGGCTGCATTCTTTACTCTCCTTTTGTTCTGTACCAAAATTTTTAACCCAGCATTTTTTCCAGCGTAAAATGTGCCATTGTCACTTTCCATAAGATACAATCCATAACCGCGAGGAATACGCTGAGCAGGATATAGTGCCCGGCATTCATCCGGAAGAATCCGGAAAACTGCCCGACATACAACAGCGTCAGCGGCAGCAGCACATAGCCGCATATCTGCACCGATTCCCGAAAGCTATGGCTGCGCCCGGAAACCAGTACCATAAACAACACCCCAAACAGAATGAGAATCGGTGTCAGCAGGAAAAACATCACAGCCCAGCTGGGGTCCGCCCAAAATGCAGTCACGCCCAGCAGAATATCCCCCACTGACATTACAATGGCATATAAAATGAAGGAAATCAGCGAAGCAACCACGGACAGCGCCGTGCATCCCAACACTTTGGCCCGAAAAATCTCTCGTGTAGTCAGCGGTGTAAGGAACAAGGTTTCAATCGTTCCGCGCTCTTTCTCCCCGACAAAGCTGCTGGCCGCTGTGACACAGGCTGTCATCAGCACAACAATCAGGTACAGCATAGGTGCCAAGCAAAAGGAAAACACATAGAATAGCGCCTGTCGGTCGTTCATATAGCTCTGCCGTTCGGAAAGCAGTATTCGCATCTGCTGCATATCTTTGATACTAGAATCCGGTAAAATATAGGCCAGCACCATAAACAGAATCGGCAGGCAGACGACAAACAGCAGCGGAACGATTACCAGCATGGCACGCACCCCGAGGTTCTGCCACATTTCCCGAAAATCCTTTTTAATCAATACTTTTTCGCGTCTGTTTGCTGCATTTCGTATCCATTTCGGCAGTTTCAACGGGATTCCTCCTTTTCCAGCAAAGCGGTATACGCATCCGCAAGCGTCGGACGGTAAAGATGTGCCTCATAAACGTCATGACCCGCCGCTACAATTTCCCGCAGGAGGTCCGGCATATCGCTTTCCTTTTCTATTTGCTTCTGCCAGAAGCCATCTGCCCCTTTTATAAATCCAGTAAGGCTGTCCTGCTCCGGCAGACAGACGCCCGCCCGTATGGAACACTCCGCTTTCCGGCACAGCTCTTTTGTCCCGCCCGCGGCAAGGATAACACCCTCCCGCAGAATGCCAAACTGCGTACACAAAAGCTGCGCATAGGCCGGGTGATGGGTACACAGCAGAATAGTCAATCCCTCCTGCTGTTTCAGTCCGGTCAGCAGACCGAGCACTGCCTGTGTGCTTTCTGGGTCCAGCCCCTGAAAAGGCTCGTCAAGCAGCAGGACCTTCGGGTGAATCATCAGCGCACGCGCAAGGGACAGCCGCTGCATCACGCCGCTTGGAAAGTCACGCACCAGCGTTTCTCTCGCCTGCCAAATGCCCAAGTCCTTCATCAATTCCGCCGCACGGACCTGTGCGTCAGAGGCGGTCATGCCAGCGGTTTCCCCAAAGAAGGCCAGGTTTTCCCGTCCGGTCATACAGCCGTACAGGTGTGCAGAAGGCGTCACAACACCGCACACACTGTGCAGCCGAGCCGGATTCTTCTCTGGGTCTATTTCCATAACCATACAGCGTCCGCTGCTGGGCGTTATCAGCCCGCCCAGCAGTTTAACCACTGTTGTCTTGCCTGCACCGTCCGGCCCAAGCAGCGCACAGGCTTTTCCCTCCGGTACAGTGATGGTTAGTGAATCCAGCGCATTGGTTGTATGGTCATATGACTTTGTCAGTCTGTCAGTAATGATTGCATTCATGAATGTCCGCGGCCCTCCGGCTTCTGCTGTCTTTCAAAAAAGCTTTATATCATTTAAGGATACCCATTTTTCGGATTTTGTCAATGTTTTCTGTCCGGAAGTGTGACTTTCCGCTGTACCGGAACCGGCACACAAAAGGGACCGCCGCAAAAGCTGCGGCAGTCCTCAAAATAGGCAATTATGATTTTTCGGAAACAGTTTCGGCGTTTAAAACCGCTTTGGCCGTCAGCTGATGCCCATCGTAATCGACAACAATGGTCGAGCGCGGCGCAAAGTCGCCTGCAATCATCTTCTTGGCCAGCAGTGTTTCCACATTGGATTGGATAAAGCGCTTGAGCGGACGGGCGCCATATACAGGGTCATACCCCTGGTCCACAACATAGGTGCGGGCAGCGTCGGTCAGCTGCAGCCCCAGCTCTCTGCCCCGCAGACGTTTGCCAAGAGACGCAATCTGCAGATTGACAATCTGGCTGATTTCCTCTTTTGTAAGCGGCTTATAAAATACAATTTCGTCCAAACGGTTCAGGAACTCCGGACGGAACTGGTGGCGCAGCAGGCCGTGAACTTCCTCCCGTGCCTTTTCACTGATGGTGCCATCGGGCTGAATGCCCTCCAGAATCTGCTGTGAACCGAGGTTGGAAGTCAGGATGAGAATGGTGTTCTTAAAGTCCACTGTCCGGCCCTGGCTGTCCGTAATGCGGCCATCGTCCAGCACCTGCAGCAGGATATTAAAGACGTCCGGATGCGCCTTTTCCACCTCATCGAACAGCACCACACTGTATGGTTTGCGGCGCACAGCCTCGGTCAGCTGGCCGCCCTCCTCGTATCCGACATATCCGGGAGGTGCGCCAATCAGGCGCGACACACTGAATTTTTCCATATATTCGGACATATCGATACGAATCAAGTTTCGCTCATCGTCAAACAGTGCCTGTGCCAATGCTTTGGCAAGCTCTGTTTTGCCGACGCCAGTAGGACCGAGGAACAGGAACGAACCAATGGGACGGTTCGGGTCCTGAATGCCCGCACGGGAACGAAGAATGGCATCGCTGACTTTATTCACCGCTTCATCCTGTCCAATGACACGCTCATGCAGTGTCTGCGGCAGGCGCAGCAGCTTTTCGCGTTCGCCCTCCATTAGGCGGCTGACCGGAATGCCGGTCCAGCGGCCGACAATGCGGGCAATCTCTTCTTCGTCCACACGGTCACGCAGCAAATGGTGGTCGTCCTCTTTTTCCGCAATCTGTTCCTGTTCTTCCAGCTGCTTTTTCAGTTCCGGCAGTTTGCCGTACTGGAGTTCCGCTGCCTTTTCAAGGTTGTAGTTGCGGTGGGCTTCCTCTATTGCGGCATTGCACTTTTCAATTTCAGAACGAAGATTTTGGACTTTTCCAATGTCCTTCTTCTCGTTCTCCCACTGGGCTTTCATGGACTTGAACCGTTCGCGCAGTTCCGCCAGCTCTTTCTGCAGGTTAGCCAAATGCTGCCGACTCAAGCGGTCGTCCTCTTTCCTCAGGGCAGCCTCTTCAATTTCCAGCTGCATGATTTTACGCGAAACATCGTCCACCTCCGCCGGCATGGAGTCAATTTCGGTTCGCACCGTAGCGCAGGCTTCATCGACAAGGTCAATGGCCTTATCCGGCAGAAACCGGTCCGTAATGTAGCGGTTAGAAAGCGTTGCGGCGGCAATCAGCGCCTGGTCGGTAATTTTTACGCCGTGGAACACTTCATAGCGCTGCTTTAAGCCGCGCAGAATAGACACGGTGTCCTCCACAGACGGTTCACTCACCATAACGGGCTGAAAACGGCGTTCCAGTGCAGCGTCCTTTTCGATATACTGGTGGAATTCATTCAGCGTCGTGGCACCAATGCAGTGCAGTTCGCCGCGGGCCAGCATGGGCTTCAGCAGGTTTCCGGCATCCATGCTGCCCTCGGTTTTACCGGCACCGACAATGGTGTGCAGCTCATCGATAAATAGAATAATGCGGCCGTTTGACTTTTTCACCTCATTGAGTACCGCCTTAAAGCGTTCCTCAAACTCGCCGCGGTACTTGGCACCGGCGATCAAAGCGCCCATGTCCAGCGAATACAGCTTATGGTCTTTCAGATTGTTCGGCACATCTCCGCGTACAATCCGCTGTGCCAGACCCTCTACAATCGCCGTCTTGCCAACACCTGGTTCACCAATTAGGACTGGATTGTTTTTCGTTTTGCGGGAAAGGATACGAATGGTATCACGAATTTCCGCATCCCGTCCGATAACCGGGTCCAGCTTTTGGTCACGGGCTGCCTGCACAAGGTCGGTCGCATATTTGGACAGCGCCGCATAGGTTTCCTCCGGGTTGTCGCTGGTGACACGGGTATTTCCGCGTACGCTGGAAAGTGCGTCCAGAAAACGGCTTTCCGTAAGATTGTATTTGTTAAACAGTGTTTTCAGTGTACCGTTGGCGCGGCGCAGCAGGCCGATAAACAGGTGCTCCACGGAAACATATTCGTCGTTCATATGCTTGGCCGCAGATTCCGATTCCGTTAAAGCAGTATCCACATCCTGTGCAATGTAGATTTTGCCCGGCTCCCGCCCCGGACCGGAAACGGCCGGCATTTTTTCAATCTCCGCGTTGACGTCCTGCAGAAATGCCTGCGGGTCTATGTTCATTTTTTTGAGCAGCTGCGGAATCAGCCCATTCTCCTGTGTGAGCAAGGCGCTTAACAAATGCAGCTGTTCAATCTGCATGTTCTCGTGCGACAAAGCGAGACTTTGCGCCCGCTGAATCGCGTCCAGTGATTTCTGTGTAAAATTCTGTGCGTTCATAGGTCTTCACACTCCTTCAAAAAACGAAGCAGCAAAAGGAAAAGCGCCCGAGGGCGCCGGTAAGGTCCCGCTGCGGGAACCTTCCTTTCACCTTACAAGCGCTAGTATATCCACAGAAGATGAACGGTATGTGAATATTCTATTTATCGTTTGTAAACATTAGCACTCTATCTTTAAGAGTGCTAATTCTCTTATTCTAGGTTCAAGTGTTTCTTCATAATGACATTGTTAATGACAAAATTAACGCCGATGAACAATACAAAATACGCCAGCACACAGCCAAGCGTCGCACACATTTCCTGTACCTCATTCAGCGAGAAACTCACTCGTTCCACAAAGTTCTGCACTTCCTGTATGTCAGAGAGCGTAGAAAGGATGCCGAGCAAAATAGTGTGCGCAATCATAAAACCAATCAGCACCAGCACGGCGACAATGCGGTGATGTCTTTTCACCAAGCTGCCGATACTCATAGAGGTATAGAAAAGCAGTTCAACAAATATCAAACCTGCAATTATCGTCAGTATTGACAGCAGGAGCACGCCAATGTATTCCGGATTTTCCGCCAGCTTATTCAGTGCCTGCTGGCAGAACTGCAGAAATTCTCTGTCATAACGAATATCTGAACGAATGCCGGGCAGAGAGGCAATCCACAGACTTACAAACGCGACGGCACAGGAAGCCAGTGTCCACACACCGCCGATGATAATCTTGCTCCAGAGCAGCTGTGCCGGCGTAACCGGCAGGGTATGCATTAGGTAGCCCTCATCTTTAAAAAGATTATCATAAAAATACTTGATGCAGAATATCAGCGTCAGCAGGAACATTGCAAACAAAGAAAGAATATACAGCCCGCAAATAATATCAAACAAAGCAGTCAGCGGGCGGGAATTCGCGTGCGGAATATGGTTCAAAATCGTGTACAGTACGGACAGCGCCAACACAACCAGATAGGTCGGCCCAAAGGCACGCCCGGTCGAGCGAAAATCATAATGAATCAGTTTACTCAGCATTTGAATACCTCCCGGAAGCAGGCGTCCACGCTCTTGCCCTCATGCTCACGAAGTTCGTCCGCCGGTGTGTGCAGCAGCACGCTGCCCTCTCGCAGGAAAATAACTTCGTCCAAAATTTTCTCCACATCTGCAATCAGGTGAGTGCTGATGATAACGGTAGCATTTTCACTGTAGTTGCTAATAATTGTATTTAAAATGTAATCTCGGGTGGCGGGGTCCACACCGCCGATGGGTTCGTCCAGCAGGTACAGCTGGGCATTGCGGCTCATCACTAAAATCAGCTGCATTTTTTCACGGGTTCCCTTGCTCATGGTACGCAGGCGGCTGGAAAGGCTGATGCCCAGCCGCTGCAGCATATCCAGTGCCTTGCTCATGTCAAAGTCCGCATAAAAATCAGAAAAAACAGTAAGCAGGTCCTTCGCGCACATCCAGTCGCTTAAGTAGCGATGTTCCGGCAGATAGGAAACAATCTTTTTTGTTTCCACACCGGGCGCCATGCCGGCAATCGAAAGAATGCCGGTGCTGGGTGTCAGCAGGCCGCTGCACAGTTTAATCAAGGTGCTTTTTCCGCTGCCGTTCGGTCCCAGCAATCCCACAATGCGGCCGCGTTCAACTTTCAAGTTTACATTCTGCAGGGCGGTCTTTCCGACATAGTTTTTGCACAGCCCGCTGCACTGTAAAATTGGTTCCATCAGGATACCTCCCTCTCTCTCTTTTCCGCCTTCTGCACCATTTGTGCAGCGTCCTCCTGGGTAAACCCAAGACTTTCCATCTTTTGCAGAAACTCCTGGATAACTTTCTGTGCAAGGGATGATTTCAAGTCCATAATGGTTTCCTCCTTATCCGTAACAAAGCGGCCGCTGGTCCGCTGGGTAAACAGCAGGCCCTCCGTTTCCAGCTGTGATAAAGCCCGCTGCATGGTATTGGGATTGACGGCGGCCTCCGCCGCCAGCTCCCGCACGCTGGGCAGCTTGCTGCCGGCAGGGTACCTGCCAGACACCACACGCAGCTTTATCTGGTCCGCCAGCTGGGTGTAGATTGGTCGGTCTGAAGAGAACTGCCAAGCCATCTTTTTTCCTCCTTCTGTACTAGTGTACTAACAACCTAATACAATAATACATTGGTACAGCTGCTTTGTCAAGTACTTTTTTGAAAAATAAAAAACTGCGCCAGAGGCTGTTGTATGCCTTCGGCGCAGAAAAAATACCATGTTTGGTTTTGAGTCAGACCTTTGGGGCCTGCTTGTTGTGCGGGTGATTGTTCGGCACAACGGACGTTCCCTTTTCATGCAGATAGGTGCTCTCGAAGTCGGCCAAATGCAGCTTTACAGCCAGCGGATACTTTTCGTATGCCTGTGAAATTGCTTTGCAGCCGCCGCGTGCCGCATCGTCAAATCCACCCATGTGCCAGCGGATAGCCATGGCCTCGCTGGTACGCAAACGCAGAAAGCGCTCGATGAGAAAGACAGACTTTTCACCGTGACCGTAGGGGAATTGGTCGTCGATGCTGTAGTAAGGGCGGCGCTCCCATTTGCCAGTTTCGTCATTTTTGACATTGCGCGTACTCTGTTTATAAAAATTCGCCTTGCAGATATCATGCAGCAGCCCGCAGATAACGTAGCTTTCCTCGCTGTCCGTTTCCGGCTCAAACCAGTTCATCATGGTCTTATAGACGCTGATACTGTGCTGTACCAAACCACTCGGGCAGGCGCAGTGATAACGGGTGCTGGCAGGTGCTGTGAAAAAGTCCGTCCGCTTCTGCAGCCATTCCAGCAGCTCAGCCGCTCCCTCACGTTTGACCTTGCTTTGAAAAATCTCTATGAACTCTTCTTTATATTCCATCCTGTTACGGCTCCTTCCTAACTTCTGGCTATGATTATACCATATCCACAAAAAAGAGGGAACCTTTTGCATACAGAACGGACATTACACCAGATGAACATGGTTCTCTGTCATCCACCATTGATAAATTCTATAGTTGTCTTTTAACAGTTGTGTTTAAATCTGTGGCTTCAGATGTCGCTTATCAGCTCAGTAATTCAGGTCACAACTATAGAACATCATGGCTAGTTTATTAAACGTTATTAGTGTATTGCTGCAAAAACGTCAGCCTTATATGTATAATACTTGTCTAGCTGTGCCTGCTTTGAGGTATATAAGTCAAAATTCTGTAGTTCGCTAAAGTGAATTATTTCTTCTGTGGATTTTAAAATACGCGGTTGCTTTTTGTCAGACAATCGATAGATACCAAATGCAGATTCACTGACAGGATAATACTGCATGGAGTCCACAGTTTTTGATGCATCCGATGGTACATGTTTGAGCAGTAATAAATATTCAACATCTTTTTGCAATGGAATCATTGCATTTTGTGCCGCGTCATAATAAAATGCTTGCTCAGTATTTTCAATTACATTCATCTGCTGTACAACCAAAATCGTTTTTCCTACTAACGAAGCACTGCCTTTATTCACTTTTTCCACGTTTACAGGGGTATAAAGCGCATCATTGGTTGCTTTCCGCTCGCCCGACCATTTTCCCTGCACGATAATATCAGAACCTGACACAAGGTCTGCACCGGTGCGAAAACCCTTTCCCTCTAAAAATGACGTTGTTTCCTCCGCGTTCGGTTTCTTCCTGCACAACTTTTCGGATTAACGCAACGCCGTTTTCATCCAATGCGTTGGTAGCTTCATCCAATAAAATTAAATTGGGCTTTTCCATAATCGCCTGTGCAATGGCCAGCCGTTGTTTCATGCCCAGTGAGTACTTGTGATAGACCCGCCGGTCATCCGGGTCAAGTCCCACGCGTGTAATGGAATCCCGAATCTCCGGCTCCCCAATCTGCCCTTTGATGGAAGCCAGTAATTTAAGATTTTCCAGTCCCGTAAAATAAGGCCAGAAACCAACGTTTTCAATAATCAGTCCTAAGCTGTCTGGGAAAGAATTGGAATTATTCAGTTCCTTTCCAAGAACCATCACACTGCCCTCTGTAGGGCAGATTAACCCCGCAATCGCGCGCATAAGCATAGACTTGCCGCACCCATTATGACCATATAGTCCATAGCAGACACCGCTTTCCAACTGCAAAGTCACATTTGAAAGAACGGTTTGCCCCTTAATTGTTTTCGTATAATTTTTCACTTCTACTGTAACGCCCATCCTTGTTCCTCCTTCATCAATGAAATCATGTCCTGCTTGCAAAACCACTGGCGGTGCAGCCAATAACAAGCAATACACCACAGGATAATTGCACAAATGCAGCCTCCCGCGGCGGCACCGGGGACTGGCACAATTCCAAATATCTCCTGACCGGGAACCGTAAACGGAAGTGTGTGCCACAAGAGCATTTGGCTGGCACCGGGCAGCAGGATATATAAGGGTACCAGTGATGCAGCTTGACCGTAAAGTATACAGCACAGAAAAATTGGCACTAAATATAAAAGCAGCACTATAAGGAATGCAGCAGCACCGCCTAGTTTGAGGGAAAAGGCATTTTGCAGAAAAGCAAAAAGGAATACAGTACCTACATTAAGCAAATACAATGTCAACAGCAAAATTACCGTGTGTATGCCGTTTTGCGGTTTTAACCCGTTAAAAACACCAATTAACAGTGTGACAGCAAAAAGCAGACCAAAGGTACTGCAGGTTCTCTCTTCAGCAAATGGAGCATCTGCCGAAACAGCCACCCCGACTTTTTCTGCGAGCGCGTAAAAACATACACATAACTAATACGGCAATCCTCTAAAAAAGGTTGGAAAGCATATAGACCGACACCACATTGGGAATCATCCATCGTAAATTGGAGATTGACAGAATATCTTCCACATCGCAAATACCGCCGTAGCAAGCCAGAAAATAGAACTCCAGACTGCCGTGCATTTGTGCAGCAACGCTTAAATTCGGAAACAGAAGCAGCAAAAAGGCAGCACCGGTAACAACGTAGCGATAGCTTTGATAGAGCAGCCTTTTCAGCGTCATTTCTGCTCCCCTTTCTCCTTGGGGAGACAATCACATCCGGGACAAACGATTGCGCCTATTACAGCAACCGCCACGATGACAGCCGCATTCCGTATCAAGTTGATTCCATATGCATTCGTATGTCCCGGAACAACAGCAATCGCTTCCATAATGCCTAGTTCACCCCAATCCAAAGCCCCCTGCAAGACGATAAAGTCATACAAAACGAGGCCATAACTGACAACACAGCCCAAAATGCAATTCGAAAATACCTGCGCGAAGAATAGGTAAACGCAGGTAATGCAGGCGTAAGCTGCACACTGCGACACAAACGCGAACAGAAAGAAAGCTGCGTTTTCCGCATAATGCGTCAGCTGCCCAAAAACGGCCGCTCGTATAAACAGCAAAAGGTACAGCAGCACAACATAAAGAACCGCACTCGCCGCGCCAATTGCAAGCCGAAGCAGCCACAGCCTTCTTTTCGAGAGCAATCTGCAGAAAACGGTTTCCTGCTCAAAAAAGTGAATCTGCGGCTGCAGCAAAATAAAACTTCGGATGTTGCTCCCACGCAAACTGCGCCAGCATATTCGGTCTGAAAATCCCCAAGGCTGTAAAAGCCAGCAGGACCAGCAGCACCACAGCGGTCGACCGATTGCGAAGATAGACTTTTCTAAGTGCGCGCAGCGTCATACCTCATCCCGCCTCACATGAATTTTTACAAGCAGCCCTGCTAAATCGAAGAGCAAAAGCACAGCCGCTCCGCATAGGAGATAGGACAGCTTTGTACCTGCCGCCCGGAAAGGCGGTACCATCCATGCAATAGGCATATATTTTTCGTTCCCAAGACCGCCCAGCAAGCCAGCAATGATATAGCAAATTCCCGGGACAGTCAATACTAGAAAATGATTCAGCTTGGTATGAACAGAAAGGACATAAGAAAGCAATGCAAAAAGTCCCCCCAAAAATGCTGTTATAAAATCATACAGAAAAAAATAGATATAAGGATGATTATAGAACAATGGTTTCCAATACGATAGATTATAAAACGCAGTGTAAGGATCCAATGGATAGGTGGGAGTTATTTTCAGAGAATCCAACGGAATTGCAGTCATGAATACCAGCTTTTGAATCACCAAGGGAATCCAAATAATCAATGCTCCTGCAATAAAAACAGTCAGCCATTGTGCGGTATAGTAATGGCTGCGGCCAACCCTCGCAATGACAATGCGGTCGCTCCCATATTGCTTTTCCTCGAAATTACAGTCGGAATACGCCAAGGAAACCGCAAAAGGAAAAAGCATGATAAAGAACAATCCATAACTGTCGAAAGTATGTACTACACTAACTTGTGCCTGTCCAAAGTAAACATACGCGGCTGACAACGTTGCCTGATCCGTTTTGTACATCTGCATCGATTCCACCAACGTTGGAAACAGCACATAAGCCAGAACGGCACACAGCACAATATAAAATCGCCGATTCCTAAAAAGGACTTTAAGGTTTGTCTTCTGTAAATTTCTTAACATTTTACATCTCCATGCATTTAAAATCTGCAAGTTTTTCATTCCATGCTTTCAATGCCATTTCTTGTTTTCCCTTTTTTCTCCATCACTATATCACCAATTTTTCCTTTTTCAAGTCATCTTGTTGAAACTGGTATTCAAAATGTTGAAATTGGTGAAGAATTCATTCTGTTTTCATCAAATGACACTAAAAAGTGAAAAATTCCATCTTGACATGACAAAGAAAAATAGCTATAATTCTGTGTGACCACTGTCTGCACATTGGTATGTACCGGCAAAATAGCATGGATTGCTTTTTCGGAAATTGAGCAAACATACCGTAGTGCTGCTTCCTGTTCACCCTGCTCCAAATAGCTGCGGATACTAACCACATGGCCATGAAAATCATGGGATAATCTGCAGATTGCCCGATGTTTCCGCTAAAAACAGCTTGTAAATTCTTTCTGACTCTGAAAAACATCTTCGACTAATAGGCACACTTTCACCGTTTTTCAAAAAGAAACAATTTTCTGTCATACGCTTGATTTTTCTCAAATTCACTAAGTAGCTTTTGTGGCAATGCAAAAAGTTCTTTTTTGAAGAATCATTTCATATTCTTCAAGTTTTCCATAACATTTTAATGGAAACATTTCTTTCGAATCTGCCTCCAGATGTAATTGAATCATTCGGTTGGCGCTTTCTAGGTACAGAATTTGACTTAATGGTATTTGTGAAGACTTCTTTCCATAGCAGACCTCGACCGTGTCCGACTGCAAATGGATTTGGCTGATTGCGGCATCCAAACTCTCTGCAAAATACACATCCAGCTGTGACTTTAAAATATACCGAATGGTGCTTTGATAGCCAAGCGGTGCATACTGCACGAAGCTGGAGATGAAAATTATCAGCGTATCCATACAGCGCGCTTTCAGTGCCATTGCCGCCTGCATACCATCCATGCCGGTAAACCGTACGTCCATCAGTACAATGTTATAAATTTTTTCGCTTGTAAGCAGTTTCTCTGCGCTTGCAAAAGTATCCAGCGTATAAGGTATCTGCCGTTCTGCCATAAAAGTTTCTGTTCTTTTCTGAAGCTGCTGCCGCATGGGCAGCTCATCGTCGCATATTGCCAGCCGCATAATCTTATCCTTGTCCACTCCACTCACCACCTTGTAAAGTTTTAACATAAACTGCACTATAAATGCAATTTGAAGAATGTATGGAATAAACACCGGAAAGTGTTTTCTAAAGTCATTCATCGAGTTTACAAACTTTTTAGAAACTATGCTAATACCGCAAAAAGCAGCAAAGCCTAGTTCGGTGGCTTTGCTGCTTTTTAAATATAATCGTTACGATTCTTTACTGCACAATTCGTACATGGTTTTCTGTCATCCACCAGTGTATCTGCAGCAGATAAGCAAAAATCTGCGGTACACGCATAAGCTGCCCATACCACGGCTCCGACAGGTCATCCGGATGTTCCGCAAGGTCACGCAGACGGTCAAAGTTCAGCATATCAGTAAGCGGGCTGCCCTTTTCCATAACCTGCCGGAACAGTTCCATAACACGCTGCGAATACGCCGGGCTGAATGTGCGCGGATAGGGGCTCTTTTTGCGCCATGCAATCCGCTGTGGAAGCATATCACTGAAGGCTTCACGCAGAATGCCCTTTTCCCGTCCGTGCAGGCTCTTTAACTCCCACGGCAGATTATAGGTATACTCCACCAGCCGGTGATCACAGAACGGTACACGCATTTCCACGCCGCTGTACATGGACATCCGGTCTTTGCGGGTTAACAGCGTCTGCATAAACCAGTCAGTATTCAGGCGGAACATTTCCCGCATACGCGCTTCTTTTTTGCTTTCTCCCGGCAGCTTCTCTGTGTCATTGATTGTTTTTAAATATTCCGCACGCACATAGGCAGCACTGTCCCCTTTCAGGACGCCCGGCTGCAGAATGCTGGTACGCAGGTTGACCGAACGTGACCACGGAAACGTATCCTCAAACAGGATTTCTTCCCGGTGGTACCATGGATACCCGCCGAAAATTTCATCTGCACACTCACCGGAAAGACCAACTGTGTAGTCCTTTTTAATTTCTCGGCAGAACAACAGCAGCGACGAATCAATATCCGCCATACCGGGATAGTCCCGCGCACGCACGGCGTCCAGCAGTGCGTCCGCCTGTGCCGCGTTGTCCAGCACAACATTGTGATGTTTGGAGCCAATGGCGTCCACCATTTCCCCCACGAACTCACTGTCCGGTGCAGGCTGAAACAGATTGCTCTGAAAATATTTTGCGTTATCCACATAGTCCACCGAATAGGTGTTCAGCTGTCTGCCCTGTTTCCTGTACTCCTGTGCCGCGACAGCCGAAATAATGGAACTGTCCAGCCCGCCGGAAAGCAGCGTACACAAGGGTACATCGGACACCAGCTGACGGCGAATACTGTCCGTCAGCAGGGCACGCACGTGTGCGATACTGGTTGCCTCATCTTCTGTATGTTCTTTCGCGTGCAGCTTCCACCAACGATGCAGCTTGACACCCTCCTCCGGGAGAAAGGTCAGTGACCAGCCCGGTGCCAGCTCCTCCATGCCGCAGTACACGGCACGGCCGGGGATAGCGCCCGGTCCCAGCAGGAATATCTGATTCAGACCGTCGCTGTCCACGACAGGCTCCACCATTGGATTGGCCAGCAGGGCCTTTATTTCAGACCCAAACACCAGTCCGCCGGGGTATGGATAATAATAGAACGGCTTAACGCCCATACGGTCACGCGCAGCGAACAGGCGCCGGCTGTTCTTTTCCCATACAGCAAAAGCAAAAATGCCGTTCAGCCGCTGCACACAATCCGCTCCCCATGCAACATAGGCCTGCAGCAGCACCTCGGTATCGCTGTGTGTTGAAAAATGGCAGCCGAGTGTTTCCAGCTCACTGCGCAGTTCATCGGTATTGTACAGCTCGCCGTTGTACACCAGCGCATAGGTTTCCCGCGCGGTATGTGTTACCATGGGCTGATGCCCATTCTGCGGGTCCACAACCGCCAAACGGCGGTGCAGCAGGCAAACATTCGGCTCTGTGTACTGGCCATGGTCATCCGGTCCACGGCGCTCCAATGTTCTGGACATAGCGTCCAGCGCCGTCTGCTGATCTGACAAATACTGATTTTTATCTATCCATCCGGCAATTCCACACATAAAACCTGGCTCCTTTCACTTACGCACTTGTTCTTTCTTAGAATATGCGAAAAGGAAAAAGATGTACCGTAAAAGAAAAAGGAACCGCCGAACATAAAAAATCCGCAGACTCGAAAGTCTGCGGACCGGCCAGAGGATATTAACCTTGGCTCTGACTCTGGCTCTGGCTCTGGCTGCTATATTTCTGTTTTACCTGCTGCATCTGCTGCTGCGGTGCCTGCTGTGTCGTGTACCAGCCCTTATCCGCCATCTTCTTGTACAGGTCCCCCTGCAAAGTCAGGGAATCCTGAAGTGCCTTGGTGAAAGCCTGGTTCACGTTCTGCGTACCGGATTCAATGCTGCCGTGCAGGTACAGGTCACAGGCATTTTTTTCTGCTGAAAGCAGTTCTTGCATTGTATTCTTGTCATCCATGTCCCGTACCTCCTTAAAGCAGGCCTAAAAACTGCTGAAACGTCTGCTGATGTTTGTTCGTCATCTGCTTTACGCACTGTTTCAACTGCGGGTCCGTCATGGACGACGCTGCGTTTTCGCACTGTGTCTGCAAAAACTGCTCATGTTCCAGTGCATCTTCTACATAGGACAATTCCTTTGGGCTCATAAAATTAACACCTCCGCTGTTTAATGTACCCACCGGCAGTGGGATCTATTCATTGCAGACGGGAATCCGGCGGAGGTAATTTTTTAAATTTTAAAAATAAAAATCAATCCCACAAGTCCAGCTGCAATCAGTACAATCTCCAAAATCAGCAGCGAACGGATGGGTGTTGCTTTTTCCGGGGCGGCAGCCTGCTTTTCTTTGGACGCCAGATATTCGTCCAGTGAAAGCGCGGCGTCTTCTTTCAGATGGCGCTCCCCCAAATCAATTTTTTTGCCGGAAACCGGATACAGCTCCACATAATAGCGCAGGAACTTGGAGTACTGCTTGGTACCCGGCGCAGGTTCGGGAATAATGCGTCTCAGGGCCGTGCGCGGCAGGCGATGCTCCCTTGGGATAAAGCCGCAGCTGACACCGATTAGGTCACTGCCCTCTCGACGCAGAATGGGGCGGGCCACATGAAAAACACCCATGAGAAAAACAAACGCACCCAGCCCGTAAAAGAGGAGATACAAATACCAGTACGCGTGCCCCATCGCCAGAGCCGTTACCGCACTGAACAGCAAAAGGATTCCTACCGTGATATCTGCTATCGGCATGCCGCGCTGTTCATATACCGCCGTCGGTGTTTTTTCCCAGTTGTCCTGTGCATAAACTGTTTCCTCGTATAAGTCTAAAATATCTGTTTTTTTTCCTTTTTTCTGCAAGGCTTTGATTCCTTTCCCGCCGCGGGATTATTTCTGCTGCACCTTTTCCAGTGCCTGCTGGATATCCGCAAGAATATCCTGCACATTTTCAATACCAACAGACATACGAATCATATCCGGGCTGATTCCGTTTTCTGCCAGCTGCTCATCTGTCAGCTGACGGTGTGTGGTGCTGGCCGGATGTAGCACACAGGTGCGCAGGTCTGCCACATGCACCACCATAGAGGCCAGCTGCAGAGACTCCATAAATTTTGTAGCAGCAGCTCTGCCGCCCTTTACGCCAAACGAAATAACGCCGCAGCTGCCATGCGGCAGATATTTCTGTGCCAGCGTATGGTACGGGCTGTCCTTTAGTCCCGGATAGTTCACCCAGCTGATACGGTCATCCTGGTCCAGGAACTCGGCAATCTTCTGAGCGTTGGAGCAGTGACGCTCCATACGCAGTGCCAGTGTTTCCAGCCCAAGGTTCAAAAGGAACGAATTTTCCGGTGCGGGCTGACAGCCAATATCCCGCAGCAGATGGGTGCGGGCCTTTGTAATGTACGCCGCTTTTCCGAATGCCTTGGTGTATATCAATCCATGGTAAGACTCATCCGGTTCTGTCAGCATGGGGAATTTGCCGTTTGTCCAGTCAAATTTTCCACTGTCCACAATGGCTCCGCCCATCTGCACGGCATGACCGTCCATATATTTTGTCGTGGAATGAACCACAATATCCGCGCCAAAGGTAAACGGGCGGCAGTTAATAGGCGTTGGGAAGGTGTTGTCCACAATCAGCGGCACACCATGTGCGTGTGCTACCTTTGCAAATAGCTCCAAATCCGTAACGACCAGCGACGGGTTGGAAAGCGTTTCACAATAAACTGCACGAGTGTTGGACTGCATAGCAGCCTCCAGCTGTTCTTCTGTGACATCCGGCGGAACAAAGGTAAAATCAATCCCCATATCACGCATCGTCTTATTAAACAGATTAAAGGCACCGCCGTAAACCGCACTGGAACTGACCACATGGTCACCGGCCTTGCAGATATTCAGTACCGAAAGGAAAATGGCCGCCATACCGGAGGAGGTTGCCACACAGCCAACGCCGCCCTCCAGTTCCGCTATCTTTTTTTCCACTGCTTCTGTTGTTGGGTTGGAGATACGGGTATAAAAATGTCCGCTGTCTTCTAGATTAAAAAGGCGTCCCATCGCCTCAGCGGTGGTGTAGCGGAAAGTCGTGCTCTGCACGATTGGCACAACGCGCGGTTCTCCGTTCTTTGGGGAATAGCCTGCATGGATACACAGCGTATCCGGCTGATAATTCGGTCCCATTGTATACACTCCTTGCTATTTTAAAAAGATACTGTGGCAAAAGAAAAACGGCCTATTCGGCTGTATTAGGAAAACAGGCCTTTTACCCAACCGGCCGCCTGGTCGGTGACAAAAACGACTATAAAAATGAGAAGCAGAAACAGGACAACGGAAAAAGCCCGCCAAAATATCCGCTTTTTGCGCGGCATGACTTCAAACTCCTCGCCCTTTACACGGTAAGTCCGCGGTTTGTCAGCCTTGTCCTTTTGTTCTGCATCCGGTGTGGACACCGTCGGCGTACTGGGAAAAACAACGGCAGCCGCCTGTTTTCCCTCTTCGCTCCGGCAGAAAGGCACATAAAAATTAAAGGCCTGCTGTGTTCCGGCAGAAAGCGCCGCGCGCTTTTCATAGGGAATGCTCCGCGCCTGCAGCAGCTGTTCCAGCTGACCGGCCTGCGGATTCTCCGCCGTTGCCAGACGCACAGGGTCCTCCTCCTGCGGGTCCAGAAGATACCGGCTGCCGCAAAGCGGGCACTGATCTTCACATAGAACCTGACATTTCGGACAATACAGCATTGCTTTTTCTCCTTTCCCGATGTAATGACCAAAAGAATGGATGGATTTATCATACCATGATTTTTACTGCTTCACAAGCATAAAACACAGGGGCCCGACACCAATAAGCGAAATTTTTCCACCGAGGGAAATAAGTCAGTTTATGGAAACAAATTTCTCTTATTTCCTCCCTGTATAAATTTTTTATTATGTGATATCTGTTCACAAAATCATGAATCCCAACCATTTTTATTCTACAATCAGTATACACTAATAGAAAGGGGGAACTGGAAAATGGACCTGCGCACAAGCCTGGGCAAACGTCTGTGCACTCTGCGGGCAAAATGGGGATATACCCAGCAGGACATCAGTTCTATCCTGCAAATTGACCGTTCCACCTATGCCTACTATGAAACCAGCCGCAGCACACCGCCGCTTTCCACCCTGAAAAAGCTCGCCGACGTTTACCATGTGTCGCTGTCTGATTTGTTTGGCAATGAAGAAGCGCCGCCGCAGTTTTCCGACTCTGCTCCAGGCGTATTTGCCGACCTTGACCATAATAAATCCCACATCTACGACCTCTGTCCAGAGGAACGACAGCTGATTGCCATGTACCGGCTGGCCAATCAGGAAACCCGGGGAAAAATTATGGAGCTGCTGCGCACAAAGAATTCTTAGCCGTCTTTTTCAGAAAGAATACCCGGTTCAGTTGCACAGTCGCCGATATTTGTGTTAGAATGAAACAAATGGAGGTGTGGCCGGTATGGCTTATGACGCTTTTACCGCAGGCGTAGAACCCGGTGGTCTGCGCACCAGAGAAGAAATCCGAATCCTGCTGTGCTACCTACTTTCCAGTGTCAACGCGCCTCTTTCCAGGGATGATATTCTGCAGTGCGTGCAGGGCATGGGCCTTGCAAACTACTTTGAAGTAACCGATGC
Source organism: Caproicibacterium sp. XB2 (assembly GCF_044880635.1). NCBI lineage: Bacteria > Bacillati > Bacillota > Clostridia > Eubacteriales > Oscillospiraceae > Caproicibacterium > Caproicibacterium sp. XB2. The sequence goes on from NZ_CP173227.1 coordinate 1,431,166, forward strand.
CCTGCAGGAACTGACCGAAAACGGCAACCTGCTGTTGCAGGACGGCTGCTATATTGCCAGCGCACAGGCACATGAGATTGCCTGCCAGCTGGACACGGCACTGCCTATTTCCGTACGGGATAAGGCCGTGAAGGCCGCCGTCAGTTTGCTTGCACAGGCGCGCCGCAAACGTGAAAACGCTGTTGAAATTACGAAATGCGGACAGGGCTATCAGGTATACTGTCACATTTCCGGCGGCAAAGGGGACCTGATGTCCTTTACTTTGGCGGTACCGGAAAAGCGGCAGGCAGAACTCATTCAGAACAACTTTCAGGCATCGCCGGAGCGGGTATATCAAATGCTGCTGGCCCTGCTGATTGATGACCATGACGCTGCGGCGACACTGGTTAAGGACTGGCACTGACAGACAAACTCTTTGCAAAATAAAAAGGTACAGCTGACAAGGCAAACGTCAGCCGTACCTTTTTCACACCTTATTTTTGCCTGCTATCAAAAAAACAGGTTCAACAGAAGCAGTGTGGTGACTCCCGGAATACCCAGGAATGCGGAAGCACCCACAACCAGCGGACTGACCGGCAGCGTAACGCCGGTCAGCCCACCCGCCAGATTGACCACTAACAGCGCCGCCAGTCCCGCTATGACACTGCCCGCGGCCCCTGCGAAGGGGTGCGGACTGTGTCCGGCGGCCAGCATCGCTGCACAGAACAAAAAAGCTGCCAAAAGAATCCCTGCAAACAGAATGTCCCTCACCCCCTGCTTACAGAATATGGGGATGAGGGACAGATTATGCTTTTTTATCTTCAACCAAATGATAGCCGGCCGGTGTAAAGTCGATGCGTCCGCTGGAAACGTCCGCGGCCACATTGACAACCCGCAGCGGGTCACCGATGGTCAGACGTTCACGGGTAGCCTCGTCCACCTGAGAAAGACGGCCGTCAAACTCAAAATGTTTGTCGGTAAAGTCCGCAACCGGCACAAAGCCCTCTACGCTGTTGGACAGTTCCACAAATACGCCGCGCATGGTCACACCGCTGATAATGCCGTCGTACTCCTCGCCCAAATGCTGAGCCATATATTCTGCCGCAAAGCAGTCGTCCGCACTGCGTTCAGAGTTCATGGCGCAGATTTCACGCTCGCTGGAATGTTTAGCGGATTCCTGCGCGAAATCCGTGTATTCCTTTTTAATCTTCGCCTTATCTTCACCGGCAAGGTAGGCACCCATGATGCGATGAATAGAAGTATCCGGATAGCGGCGGATAGGAGAAGTAAAGTGGCAGTAGTCCTGCAAAGCCAACCCGAAATGCCCCAGCGGTTTGGTATCATAGCGGGCCTTGGCCATCGTGCGCAGCAGCTGGTGTGAAACCACCTTTTCCCGCGGCGTACCGGCTGCCTGTGCCATAACCTGCGCAAAGTCCTTGGCCGTTACGTCTGCCGGATGTGACAGGCACACCGGATTCAAGCCAATGGTCACCAGCAAATCTTTCAGCGCATCCACACGGTCCGGGTCCGGATTTTCATGCACACGGTAAACAAACGGAAGCTGCTGCTCACGGCCCAGCTTAGCGGCCGCCTGATTCGCGGCAATCATCAGCTGTTCAATCATCTGCTCGGAAGGGCCGGTGTGCCGCGGCAAAACATCAATACAGTGTCCTTTTTCGTCCAGTATAAATTCCGACTCAGAACTGTCAATATCAAAGTTGCCGTTGGCACGGGCATTGGCTTTCAGGATACCAGCCAGCTCCCGTCCGGCGGCCAGGCTGTCCAGCACCGGTGCATATTTGTCCAGCAGATCCTGTCCAGCGGTGCCATCAAAAATCTGATTGACTTCGTCATATACGCCGCGGACTTTACTGTTAATGATGGATTTATGGAATTCATAATGCGTCATTTTACCGGCCTTGTCAAAGTCCATAACAGCCGAGAATGTCAGCTTGTCCGTGCCGGCATTCAAGGAACACACACCGTTGCTGATAGCTTCCGGCAGCATGGGGACAACACGGTCTGGCAGGTAAACGGAAGTGGCGCGTTTGCGTGCTTCCTCGTCCAGTGCTGTGCCGGGGCGCACATAATAGGAAACGTCCGCGATATGAACACCCAGCTGGTACCCCTGAGGTGTACGCACAATGCTGATGGCATCGTCCAAATCTTTGGCGCTGGCGCTGTCAATGCTGCAGATAGGCCAGCCCCGATAGTCCGCACGTCCCTGCATATCCGCTTCGGTAATGGGACGGGAACCAATGGCTTCTGCTTCTGCAAGAGCCTCCGGTGAAAACGGAACCTTCACGCTGTTGGCGTCCAAAATGGCATCTGCACAGATCTTGGCGCAGTCGGCATGGCCGTAATTTTTCACGACCTTCGCGGAAAAGCGAGAGGAGTGCGGCAGGCGGCTGATGTCCGCCTGCACCTTGTCCCCTACCTCGGCGCCGCAGTGTGCAAAGTCGGCAATGGGAATATCAAAGCGGATAGCCGCATCCGGGTGCAGCTCCACACCATATGGGCTGCGCACAATCGTGCCGTTCACGGTATTGCCGGCACGCTGGGTAATTTCCAGCACTTCACAGCTGGAGCCTTTGGGGCTTTGACGGACATTGCCTAAAACAACCGAGTCACCCAAAAAGGCATCGTGCAAATCTTCGCCATGCAGGAACATATCGTCACCGCCGTCGTCCGGCCGGGCAAACGCAAAGCTGCGGGACAGCGAAACGATGGTTGCCGGAATCCGCTGGGTAGGGTCACCATGAAGACGAACAATATGGCGGCTGTTCACGCTGATCTTTTTTTCGCGGCGCAGCTGATTCAGTGCGGTATAAAAAGTAGTGCTGTATTTTTCCGGGATACCGAGTTTCCGCATGAGAAAACGGGAAGACAGGTCCTCCCCCGCACTCTGCAGAGCCTCCAATATTCCTTTTTTAATATCTTCGACCATAGGAAACCTCCATCTGCCATATGACCGCTGACGCGGACAGATTCTGACGTAAAAAAGCCCCGCTGCCTTGCGGGGCTTTATCCATCTCTTACTTATTTGTCATATACATATATACATTGGTTGCAATGACTAAGACAAAAAACGCAAGTGAAATAACCTTTGTCCACCGCGCAAGGAAACTGTCGATAGAGCGGGCACTGTTCTGACTCAAAAAGGTATCTGCACCGCCGGTGACAACACCCAAGTCTTTCTCGTGTCCTTCCTGCAGCAAAACGACCACAATGATGGCCAGCGAAGCAAGAAGCAAAATAATACCCAAAACAATCTCAGAAACTGTCATGGACTGTAACCTCCGAAACAACTGCGGGAAACCGGTGCACTGATAGAAAGCGCCCTTCTTCCCTTAATAAACTTCTTCTATTCTAACACGAATATACGCGGAATGCAAGCTTTTTTACAGTCATTATCATATGCAGCTGAAAAGTTACAATACACCACAATATTGCTAATTTTCGGCCAGTGTTCCGTACCGGCCGAGGAAACTGCGGGTACGCTCGTTGTTGGAAGAAAAAACTTCATCGGGTGTGCCCTGTTCCACAATCACGCCGCCCGCCATAAAGAGAATGCGGTCACTAATATCTTTTGCAAAAGACATTTCATGGGTCACAATCACCATGGCAATATGCAGGTCCGCCAAAGATTTGATAACCTTCAGGACTTCTGCTGTCAGCTCCGGGTCCAAGGCCGAGGTGGGTTCGTCAAAGAAAAGAATACTGGGATGCAGTGCCAGCGCGCGCGCAATCGCGACCCGCTGCTGCTGCCCGCCAGACAACTGACAGGGATAAGCACCTGCCTTGTCCTCCATACCTACCTTCCGCAGCAGTTCCATTGCCGTTGCTTTGGCTTCCTCTTTTTCCCGTTTTTGTACACGCACCGGTGCATCTGTAATATTTTTAAGGACTGTCATATGCGGAAAAAGATTGTAGTTCTGAAATACGAGCCCAAACATGGAGGAAATCTGTTTTCGTTCGTTTTTCGGCGCATAAACGACTTTCCCGTTTTCGGTCCATGTCGCCCGCTGTCCATGATAGAGAATCTCACCGCCGTCAATGGTTTCCAGCATGGTGGCACACCGCAGAAGCGTTGTTTTACCGGAACCGGATGGCCCGATAATCGAAAAGACCTCGCCTTTGTCGACCGAAAGAGAGATATCCTTCAGGACACTCAGCCCCTCAAAGGATTTTTGTATATGGTTCATTTCGAGCAGTGCCATAGCCCATTTTTCCTCCCTTACTTGTAATAAGCCAGTTTCTTTTCGATAATGTCCATAACCCACGCAACCAGGAAATTAAAGATGTAGTAGAACAGGCCTGCCGCCGCAAACGGCATCATGCTGGCTGTTGCACTGGCAAGTGCTTTCGCGGTCGTAAACATCTCAACCACACTGATGGTAAAGGCAAGGGACGTATCCTTTACCAGGGTAATCACTTCATTGCTAAGCGCGGGAATAATGCACTTAAAGACCTGCGGCAGGATAATTATGGAAAATGTCTGCTGTCTGGAGTAGCCAAGGAGTTTTGCCGCCTCATACTGGCCCTGTGACATGGATTGAATGCCTGAACGGTAAATTTCCGCAAAATAAGCCGCATAGTTGATGATAAATGCAATCAGTGCCGCCGACATTCGGTACGAACCGGAAATATGTATGCCAAACAGATAATACGGCCCGAAATAAACGACCATCATCTGCAGCATCAGCGGTGTACCGCGCATAATGGAAATATAAACGCTCATAATTGCAGAAACAATTTTATTTTTGCTCATTCTTCCAAGGGCGATAAGAAGACCAAGCGGCAGGGAAAACACCAACGTAATGAAAAAGATCTCTACGCTGACACCCATACCTTGGGCAAGCTGCAATACAATAGAACTGAACGACATAACATTCTCTCCTTAACCGATAATGGGCCGTCCGTTTCAGGCCTTGCCCCATGTGGTAACGTCCTTGCCAAACCACTTTTTAGAAATTTTTGTGAGGGTTCCGTCCTTCTTCATTTCATCCATTGCCTTGGAAACCTTTGCGCAAAGTGCCGTATTGCCTTTTTTAAATCCAATGCCATACTGTTCTTTCTGAATGGATTCGCCGAGAATTTTCAGTTTCAGTTTACCGGATGTAATCTTATAGTCGGCAACGGTACTGTCCATGGCAACGGCATCAACGGCACCCATGTCCAAATCCATCAGCGCCGTATTGTAGTCTGCGGTGGTCTGCACATTGGCAAACGCGGAGCTGATATTTGTCTTTTCTTTCAAAGCCGCCTGTGCCGCGGAGTCCGTCTGCACTTCCACTGTTTTTCCTTTGAGGTCAGCAAGGGACTTCACCGCGGAATCGGCCTTTACAACAAAGACCTGGTCGTTTTCCATATAAGGTTTGGACCATGTATAATTGTTTTCACGTCCGCTGATGGTAAAGCCGTTCCAAATACAGTCAATCGTTCCACTGGTCAGCTCCGCGTCCTTCGCGTCCCACGAAATTGGCTGGTACTTTATGGCCATTCCCATGCGCTTGGCGGCCTCCGCCGCAAGATCCAGGTCAAATCCTGTAAACTTACCGTCACTGCCCTTAAACCCCATGGGCGGAAAGTTCTGGTCAAATCCAACCGTAAAGGTATTGTCAGCTGCCGAAGCCGTACTGTCCGCCGCCGAGGCACTTGCCGCACTGGCAGCGGAAGAGGAACCTGTCCCACCGCACGCCGCAAAGGAAACCGCCATAATTCCCGCCAGGAACAGTGATGCCAGCTTTCTGAACGTTTTCATAAAATATCCTCCAAATTCAAAGTGCTTTCTCCGTCAGTTTCATCGTATCATCATATTATCATACTAAATTAAACCTGTAAAGGATTTCTTTTTCTTTTCTCCCCATAAATCGAATGGTAAAACAAAAAGTGCCCCGCAGTCTTTGAGTCAGACTGCAGAGCACTCCTCTTTTTGGAAACAAAAGATGCGGCTGATGGATGTAATAGAAGCATAACTATAAGAATACCGCACAAACTATCAATCGTGCCCCCATGTTTCGCGTTTGCACACTGGGAAGCACACGCCCCGGCGCTGCAGCCCGGGGCGTTTTTTATTCGGTCAGTTTCAGCTGTTCCCCCTGCATTTCCCGTGCATCGGGCAGTGCGCCGATTGCCGGCAGCTTCTTGCGGTATCGGGAGGGCCTCTGTACGTCGCCTTCTTCATAAACTTTAACGGATTTTAGCAGCGCGTGCTTTCGCAGTGTCATAACCTGCACGCCCTGTGTGGAACGCGTTGCCTTTGCCGGAATTTCACCGGTGTTCACCAGCAGTTTACGCTCCTGTGTAGAAGTGAACAGCACATCGGTATCTTCCGGCAGAATCAGAAGTGCTGCCAGCGGAGACTTGTCGCTGTAAGCATTCACCAGCTTCCGGCGTTTCGTTTTGGTTTGATAGGCTGAAAGGTCTACCTTGGCAACTTTGCCGTTTTCAAAGCAGAAAAGCAGGAAACCGCTGTAATCCTTGGTAACCGCCATGAAAAGCACATTCTCTCCCTCGTCCATTTGCAGCTGAGCCGGAATATACTCTCCCAGCACGCTTGCTTTGGTGTCCCCAAAGTCGCTGGCAGTTGCTTTATATACCTGACATTTATCCGTAAAGAAGAGCAGCTCACTCCGGTTTGTCGCCTCAATATGGCAGGTAACACTGTCCCCCTCCTTCACCTTTTGCTCGCCGCTCATTCGCAGTGACTGCGGTGTGATTTTTTTGAAATATCCATCTTTGGTAAAGAAAAGGTGCACCGGATAATCCGGAATTTCGTCGAGTTCTTCTTCCTTCTCTGCAAGGTCGTCATGGTACAGGAGGATACTGTGCCGCGGCTGTCCATAGGTTTTTGTGACGGTTTTCAGCTCGTTTACAATAATCTGCTTAATCTTTTTTGGGTCGTCCAGCACTGCATTGAGTTCTGCAATCTCCCCCTGCAGCTTAGAGGTTTCCTGTGTGCGGTTTAGAATGTACTCTCGGTTCAGGTGACGCAGCTTAATTTCCGCTACATATTCCGCCTGTATTTCATCAATGCCAAAACCTTTCATCAGGTTCGGCACGACTTCACTTTCTTCATCTGTTTTGCGGATAATTGCCACAGCTTTGTCAATATCCAGCAAAATGGCTTCCAAGCCTTTCAGCAAATGCAGCTTGTCCATTTTTTTCTGCAGGTCAAATTCCGTACGGCGGCGCACACAATCGATACGGAACTTTGTCCACTCATCCAAAATCTCGCCGACACCCATCAGGCGCGGCACACCGTTCACCAAAATGTTAAAGTTGCAGGAAAAGCTGTCCTCTAGCGGAGTCAGCCGGAACAGCTTCGCCATCAGCTTGTGCGGGTCCGCCCCGCGCTTTAGGTCAATGGTAATTTTAAGGCCGGCAAGTCCGGTTTCGTCGCGGATATCCGCCACTTCTTTGGCCCGGCCCTGCTTGACCAGTTCAATTACTTTCTCTACAATGGCCTCTACGGTCGTGGTCGGCGGAATTTGGGTAATATCAATGCAGTTCTCTGCGGCATCATACGCATAACGGCTGCGCACACGAATGCTTCCGCGGCCGGTGCGGTAAATTTTCCGCATCTGCTCTTCATCGTACAAAATCTGTCCGCCGCCGGGGAAATCCGGCGCCTGCAGTGTTTTCAGCAGGTCATGCTTCGGGTGCATGATACGCGCCGCGGCCGTTTCACAAACTTCCCGCAGGTTAAAGGAACACACACTGCTGGCCATGCCGACCGCAATGCCGGTATTGGCATTGACCAAAACGCTGGGAAAAGTGGCGGGCAGCAGTGTTGGCTCCTGCATGGTGCCGTCGTAGTTGTCGACAAAATCGACCGTATTTTTATCAATGTCCCGAAAAAGTTCGCTGCAGATGGGGTCCAGCTTCGCTTCTGTATAACGGGAGGCGGCATATGCCATATCCCGGCTGTAGGCTTTACCGAAGTTGCCCTTGCTGTCCACATAAGGGTGCAGCAGCGATTCATTGCCGCGGGACAGCCGCACCAAGGTATCATAAATAGCCGCGTCACCGTGCGGGTTGAGCCGCATTGTCTGGCCGACAATATTGGCGCTTTTGGTACGGGCACCAGTCAGCAGTCCCATTTTATACATGGTATACAGCAGCTTGCGGTGACTCGGTTTAAAGCCATCTATCTGCGGAATGGCGCGGCTGATGATAACACTGACTGCATAGGGCATATAGTTTTTCTGCAGGGTGGAGACAATGGGCTGTTCCACAACACTGCCCGCACCGATAATTACGCCGTGTGCTTTTGGCACCGGCGCCCGGCGTTTTTCATTCTTTTTTCTTGGCATAAACTTCCCTGTCTTTCACGATATGGTCTTTCTCAGCTGACGTCCAGTTCCTCTACATATTCGCGGCCATGTTCTGAAATATACTGCTTGCGTCCGGACAGGTTGTCCCCCAGCAGCAGGTCAAACGTCTTGCCTGTCGCGGTGGCATCTGACGGCATCACTTTAATCAGCCGGCGTGTCACGGGGTTCATGGTTGTCAGGTTCATCATGTCCGGTTCGTTTTCGCCCAATCCTTTGCTGCGCTGAATGGTCAGCTTCTGGCCTTTCAGCTGCTTTAAAAAGCGCTCTTTTTCTACTTCATCATAGGCAAAGTAAGTTTCATTTTTACAGTGAATCTCATACAGCGGCGACTCAGCAATGAACACCTTTCCCTGCCGAATCAGCTCCGGCGTCAGGCGGTACAGCATGGTCAGCAGCAGGGTGCGTATCTGAAAGCCGTCCACATCGGCATCAGTACAGAGGATAATTTTATTCCAGCGCAGGTTGTCCATATCAAAAGAGCTAAGATCCTTATTGGCCTTGCTTTTGACCTGCACCCCGCAGCCCAGCACCTTGACAAGGTCCGTGATGATGTCGCTTTTAAAAATACGGTTGTAGTCTGCTTTCAGGCAGTTTAGAATCTTGCCGCGAATCGGCATAATCGCCTGGAAGTCAGGGTCACGTGCCTGTTTGCATGCGCCCAAAGCGGAATCGCCTTCCACGATAAAGATTTCCCGGCGGGAAACGTCCTTGCTGCGGCAGTCCACAAACTTTGCAACACGGCTGGTAATATCCATGTTGCTGGTCAGCTTTTTCTTTAGGTTCAGGCGTGTTTTTTCGGCATCCTCTCGGCTGCGCTTATTTATCAGCACCTGTGCGGCAATCTTATCGGCGTCCAGCGGATTTTCAATAAAATAAACTTCCAGCTGATGACGAAGCATTTCCGTCATCGCTTCCTGTATGCCCTTATTGGTAATGGCTTTTTTGGTCTGGTTTTCATAGGAAGTGCGGTTACTGAAAGAGGAGATAACCAGAATCAGGCAGTCCTCCACATCCGCATAGGTAATTTTGCTCTCGTTCTTATTGTATTTATTATTTTGCTTTAAATAGGAATCAATCTGGTACACAAAGGCGTTGCGGGCAGCCTTATCCGGCGCACCGCCATGTTCCAGCCAGCTGGAGTTATGGTAATACTCCGTTAGATGCGTTTTGTTGGAAAAAGCCAGTGCCACGTTGACTTTAACATGATATTCCGGCTTATCGGCACGGTCACGGACGGTTCGCTCCGCCTGCCATGACTGCACACTGGTCAGCGCATCATCGCCGGCCATTTCTTTCACATGGTCAGCGATACCATTTTCATACAGAAACTCCTGTGTGTCAAACTTTTTCCCATTTTGGTTTTTCAGGACGAATTTCAGGCCATTGTTGACAATTGCCTGCCGGCGCAGGGTATCCTCGTAGTATTCCACCGGAATACGAATATCGGTAAAAACCTGCAGGTCCGGTTTCCAATGGATTTTCGTACCGCTGGGCGCAGTGCTGGGCTCTTTTTTCAGGCCGCCGACATTTTCACCGTGCTGAAAGTGCAGAGTGTATTTGGTTTCGCCGGTGTGTATTTCCACGTCCATGTACTCGGCGGCATACTGCGTTGCACACAAACCAAGGCCGTTTAGTCCCAGGCTGTACTCATAGCTGGCATCTTCACCATTGTGGTATTTGCCGCCGGCGTACATTTCGCAGAAAACCAATTCCCAGTTGTAGCGTTTTTCCCGCGGATTGTAGTCCACCGGGCAGCCGCGGCCATGGTCCTCCACCTGTACGGACCAGTCACTGTAGCGTGTCACTGTAATTTCATGGCCATAGCCTTCGCGCGCTTCGTCAATGGAGTTTGACAAAATTTCAAAGACGGAGTGTTCGCACCCCTCTATTCCGTCCGAACCAAAGATAACGGCTGGACGCAGGCGCACCCGGTCGGCGCCTTTCAGCATGGAGATGCTTTCGTTTCCATAGCTTTGATTTTTTTTTGGCATTCAATTCTCTCCTGTAAAAACTGTTTATAACAAAGAAAACCGTGAAAACAAGAATCAGGGGAATGACTGCACCCCCCTGATTTTGCTGACTTGTTCAGTTTTGCCGCATTTCAGTTCTGCGGCAGCGGCTGCGGGCGGCTGCCGGGCAGTTCGTTGCCCTCGCCATCGATTTTCCCTTCCATCAGCAGACGGAAGTGTTTGCCGTCCATCTTTTCGTGCAGGAACAAGTACCGCGCCACTTCATGCAGCTGGTTCATATGCTCCCGCAAAATAGATTCGGTGCGGTCATAAGCCGTCGTCATAATATTCTTAATTTCTTTATCAATCGCCGCGGCTGTCTGTTCAGAATAGTCGCGGATGTGTCCCATATCACGGCCAAGGAACGGTTCACTGTCATCACGGCCATAGGTAATGGGGCCCAAAACAGCAGACATTCCGTACTTTGTGACCATAGACCGGGCAACTTTCGTTGCACGTTCAATATCATTGCTGGCGCCGGTCGAGATATCCCCCATTGTCAGGGACTCTGCCACACGGCCGCCCATCATAACGACCAAATCCTCTTCCATCTCTTTTTTGGAGCGGTAGGAACGATCCTCGGTCGGTACCTGCATGGTAAAACCGCCCGCCATGCCGCGCGGAATGATGCTGATTTGATGCACCGGGTCCTGTGTGGGGCAGTAATAGGTAACAACCGCATGGCCGCCTTCGTGGTAGGCCGTCAGTGTCTTTTCACGGTCACTCATCACATGGCTCTTCTTTTCGGTGCCCACGACCACTTTAATGGTCGCCTCTTCTATCTCCTGCATGGTAATTGCCTTCAGGTTTCTGCGGGCCGCCAACAAAGCGGCCTCGTTCAGCAGGTTTTCCAAGTCAGCACCGGTAAAACCAGCGGTGGAACCTGCAATCACTTTCAGGTCCACGTCCGGTGAAAGGGGCTTTCCGCGCGCGTGTACGTGCAGGATGTCCTCTCTGCCCTTAATATCCGGATAACCAACCATAATCTGCCGGTCAAAACGGCCGGGACGCATCAAAGCCGGGTCCAGAATATCCGGACGATTGGTGGCAGCAATCATAATGACGCCCTCATTGGCACCGAAACCGTCCATTTCCACCAGCAGCTGGTTCAGTGTCTGTTCCCGTTCATCGTGTCCGCCGCCCAATCCGGCGCCGCGCTGACGGCCTACTGCATCAATTTCATCAATAAAGACAATGCAGGGGCTGTTTTTCTTTGCCTGGTCGAACAGGTCACGCACACGGGAAGCGCCCACACCGACAAACATTTCCACAAAGTCGGAACCGGAAATAGAGAAGAACGGCACGCCGGCTTCACCGGCTACAGCGCGTGCCAGCAGTGTTTTACCGGTACCGGGAGGGCCCACCAGCAGCACGCCTTTGGGAATACGCGCGCCGAGGGCATTGTACTTCTGTGGATTCTTTAGGAACTCCACAATTTCCTGCAGCTCTGCCTTTTCCTCATCTGCGCCGGCCACATCGGCAAAGGTGGTCTTGCGCTTTTCATCTTCCAGCTTTTTTACTTTGGCCTTGCCAAAGTTCATCTGTTTTCCAGCATCGCCCAAACCGGTGTTGACCTTGCGCATCATCAGGTAGGTAAACAGCAACATAATGGCAACGGCTATAGCAAACGGCAGGAAAGAAAGCAGCCAGTTGTTTTCTTTGGGACGCTGCAGCTTTTGGACCATGCGGGCAGTCGGGTGCTTTTTGTTGTACTGCTCCACATATGGGTCCAAACGCTCCTGCATATACTGGGAATCCGGCGCCATAAAGGAAACTGGACTGTCCGTGCCATTCACTTTAATGCTCATTTCTCCGGTACCGAAGTCCAGTGAATACTCCGTTACTTTTTGGTCTGCAAAAAATCCTATAACATCGGAAAACGTGTAAGTTTTAGGCGGCGTTTCCATACCGCCGAACAGCGCTGCCAAGAGGATAAGCAGCATCACCGGTATGGCAATAACCAGTATCAGGTTGCGCAGCGATTTCTTGTTTTCCAACCCTGCATTCCTCCTTATCCGCCGTATACTTCCGGTTTCAGGACCCCTACAAAGGGAAGATTGCGGTATTTCTGTGCGTAATCAAGGCCATAACCAACAATGAACGCATCCGGTACCTCTGCACCCACATAGTCTGCCTTCACCGGCACCGTACGGCGTTCCGGTTTGTCAAATAGGGTACACAGGCGGATGCTGTTGGGGTTACGAGCCTGCATCATGTGCAGTATGTAGTTCAGCGTAACGCCGCTGTCAAGGATATCCTCCACGACCAGCAGGTCATACCCTTCCAGGTTGATGTCAAGGTCCTTGGTAATCTTGACAATACCGGAAGTTTTGGTGCCGTTGCCATAGCTGGAAACGGACATGAAGTCCACTTCACAGGGAATTTTAATGGCACGCATCAGGTCCGCCATAAAGACAACGGAACCTTTCAGGACGCTGGCCAACAGCAGCTTTTTGCCTTGGTAGTCCTCGCTGATTTGCTCGCCCACGCGTTCCACAATATCGGCAAGCTGTTTTTCACTAAACAATACTTCCTGAATATCACCGAGCATCTGATTTTCCATTTCCTATGCACTCCTTTATTGTAACAACCGCTGCACACCGGGTGCGGGGAGTCACCTTTGCCTGTTCACTGGGGCCACAGCCCTCTATCCAAAGAATATTCTGACCATTCGACAGAATAACAAGTCCCTGCCGCAGCGAAGGCGGAATCTTTTTTTCATTCAGCAGTTTTTTCAGGGACTTGGTCACACCCCGCCCTGCCGGTGAAAAGGAATCGCCCGCACGGCGGGACCGAACCATGGTATCAGAAGTTATTGTATCATAATCAAGACAATTAGAAAAGACACATTTGCGTATTTCTTTCGGAATTTTCTCTTTTGGAATGGTCTGTATACACAAAATCCGCCCATTCGGCAAGGATGTCTGCGGCATCTGCAGCGGCACCGCATAGCCCTCCGCCGGCTCCGGAAACAGCAAAATTCCCCGTTCCACCCGCGCAGAACAGCCGCCGGGCAGGGTACAGCCGCCGCCCTTGGCCAGCAGATGGTCCAGCATTTGCAGATGCTGACGGGAAAGCCTGCCGGTTCCGGCACTACGGGCCGCCGAATACAGTGCCCGCATCCGTACAGCTGCCGGCTGCTGCGCCAGCACGCCAGCACGCCAACCGCCCAGACATTCCGCCGTCCGCAGTGCCTGTTGTGCCAGTTCGCGCAGGCATTCGTCATCTTCCCGCAGGGCACAGGCCGCTCGGCCGGCAGCTTCCTCAAAGTTGGGGTCAATGCGGTGAAACTGCGGTACAATCTTCAGCCGTACCCAGTTGCGCATATATCGTACGTCCGCATTGGTGCGGTCCGTATGATACAGCAAGCCATGTTCCCGACAGTACTGTTCGGTTTCCGCACGCGTAACGGAAATCAGCGGACGCACTACATTTTCACGTACCGGCGGAATACCCGCCAGCCCCTTTGCACCGGCACCGCGTGCCAGATTCAACAGCATGGTTTCCGCATTGTCCGAAAGTGTGTGAGCGGTGGCGATGCGCGAGCCTGCATATTGTCTGCAGATTTTATAAAAAAATGCGTACCGCAGGCGACGGCCGCATTCTTCGAGTCCTTCTCCTGTTTTTTGCGCTTCTCCCCGTACATCTGCGTGCAGTATATGCAGTGGAATGCCAAGCTTGGCACAAAGGTCACGCACGAACGCCTCGTCGCTGTCAGCTTCCGCCCCGCGCAGCTCGTGGTTCACATGGGCTGCCGCAACTGAAATATCCAGCTGCTGTGCATGGAGGGCCAGCCAATGCAGCAGCGCCGTAGAATCCGCGCCGCCGGAAACCCCCACCAACACCGCCGTTTTCGGGGGAAGCATTTGGTACTGCCGCAGCGTACGCATTACCTTTGCGGTCATTGTTTCTTTGGCTGCCATACAGCTCTCTCCTTTCGGTCCGTGTTAAGGTTCCTGCCGAACCAGTTCCTGTGAAGTAAAGCGCATAAACTCACCCTGCCAGTGCAGCGGCACACTGCGTGTTTCGCCGTGGCGGTTTTTAGCCACAATACACTCACCGCTGTTTTGGTCTTCGTCAGGTGTAGGTGCCGGTGTATCGCCGCTGTTGGCGTAGTACCCTTCCCGATACAGGAACAGGACAATATCAGCATCCTGTTCAATAGAGCCGGAATCACGCAGATCACTTAGCATGGGCTTATGCGTTGTGCGTTTCTCGCTTTCACGGGACAGCTGGGACAGGCACAGGACCGGTACATTCAGCTCCTTGGCCATAATTTTCAGGTTTCGTGTGATAGCGGAAATTTCCTGTACACGATTGTCAATACGACCGCCGGAAGACATCAGCTGCAGGTAGTCAATAACGACTAAATCCACATCTTTCAGTCGGCGCAGCTTTGCCTTCATTTCGGGTACAGTGATGGCGGAATTGTCGTCAAAGTAAATCTCCGTATGGCTTAAAACATCGCCCGCTTCAATCAGCCGCGGCCATTCGTCATCGTCCAGCTTGCCGCTGCGCAGCTTGACACCGCTGACCTGTGCCTCGGTGGAAAGCATACGGGAGGCCAGCTGTTCCCGTGTCATTTCCAGTGAGAAAAAGGCAACCCGTTTGTGGCAGGTAACCGCGGCGTGCCGGGTAATATTCAGCGCAAAACTGGTTTTGCCCATGCCGGGGCGGGCGGCCAACAGAATAAGGTCCGTGCGGTTCAGTCCGGTAATGGTATCGTCCAACGCCCTAATGCCGGTGGGAATGCCCCGATACTGCTCGCCTTCCGGTGAAGTAATGAGGTCTAAACGGTCAAATGTTTCAATCAGTGTTTGATTGATGCGCTGCAGGCCCTGCATATTTTGGCCGCGGCGGATATCATAAATTTTCTGCTCGGCAGAGTCCAGCAGGACAGAAGAGTCCTCTGTTCCGGCGGCGGCCTCCTCCAGGATAGAACGCGCGGTCTGAATCAGTATGCGAAGTTCATACTTATCTCGTACAATATGCGCGTATGTTTCCACATTGGAGATAGAAGGAACAATCTGTGCCAGTTCCAGCAGATAGCCTTTGCCGTCATTCTCCTCAAAACCGGGTTCCCGGCGCAGATAATCCAGCAGCGTGACATAGTCCACCGGCCGGCCCTCGTTGGAAAGTGACAGCATGGCATCGTAAATGTCAGCATTGCTGCTCTGCGAGAAATAGTCCGGACTGGGCAGAATCTCCATCACAGTATCCAAACAGGAGGAATCCAGCAAAACAGCGCCCAGCACAGCCTGTTCGGCTTCCCGGTCAAACGGCTGTGTGCTGCCGGTATAAGATGCGGTTGTATTATTTGCCATAATCCGCTTTCCCCCTTCCTGTTTTTTATCTGCCTTTTTCCACTGTACAGAAAAGCAACCCTGCAGCGTACTGTTCTGCGCCGGCGGGGGTTGCCTATATTCTATCGTTTATTGGAAGCATTCGTTCTGCAATGGCCTGTCAGGCTTCCGTTACCACAATGGATACTTTAGCGGAGATGCCATTGTACAGTTTTACATCACAATGGAACGTACCGAATGCTTTGATTTCCATATCCAGCGTGATTTTGCGTTTGTCGACCTGTACGCCGAACTGCTGCCGAATGGCCGCAGCAATTTCCCGCGGTGTAACAGAACCGAACAGTTTGCCGCCCTTGCCGGCCTTTGCTGTCATATTGACGCTTTTGCCCTCCAGTTTGGCTGCAGCTGCCTTTGCGGCGGCTATCTCCATCTTTGTTTTATAGGCGCGGGAGGCTTCCGCATTTTTCAGCTCATTCATTGCCTGTGCGTTTGCCTCTTTTGCAAGGCTGCGCGGCAGAAGGTAGTTGCGTGCATAGCCGTCGCTTGCATTGACAAGCTCTCCCTTTTTCCCCAATGACCTTACGTCCTGCAATAATACGACTTTCATCGAATATCCCCCTTCTAATTAGCTGTTCCGGCGCTGTCCTTTATCTGCGGCTGTCCTATGCCGGTTGCCAGCTCCTCCAGCAGTTTTTCACATACCTGCTGTACAGTCATGCCGGTAACCTGTGCACCCGCCATCGACAGGTGGCCGCCGCCGCCCATCTGCTCCATAATCAGCTGTACGTTCACATCCCCCAAGCTGCGTGCAGAAACATTCACAGTGCCGCCGGACGGAAAAATAACAAAGGAAGCCTTTACGCCCTGAATCGACAATAGTTCATCGGCAGCCTGCGCACAGCTTAGGCGAATGTCCGGAAACTCTTTTTCTACATAAGCAATGGCACAGCCGTTATGAATCTGCGCACTGGAAACAATCCTGTATTTTGCTTTATATACTTCAATATTATCGGCAAAAAGGCTCTTCACCACCACGGTATCCGCACCGCGGCGCCGTAAATAAGCGGCCGCCTCAAAGGTACGCACGCCGGTTTTCATGACGAAGTTTTTGGTATCCAGCATAATGCCCGCCAACAGGGCCTCGGCATCTGTGCGGGACAAAGCGGTATCCCCTATGTACTGCACCAGTTCCGCTACCAGCTCCGACGCCGAACTTGCGTACGGCTCATGATAGAAGACCAGCGCATTTTCAATATGCTTTACCATCATGCGGTGGTGGTCAATTACCACCACGCGCTGTGCTTTTTCCAGCAGTTCCGGACTTTCCACTACATCCGGATTATGGGTGTCCACCACCACCAGCAGTGAGTGAGAAGTCAGCATGGGTAGTGCCTCTTCCGGTGAAACAAAGATATTCGTCTCGCCCGCCTGCTCAATATGGTCCACCAAAGATCGTGCCATGCACTGACTGCGGTCCAATACAACCCTTGCCTGACGGTGCAGGGCATTGGTTGCGGCACTCCACATGCCGACCGCGGCACCCACACAGTCCAAATCGCCGAACTTGTGCCCCATAATCAGGACACAGTCGCTTTGACGGATATGGTCAGACAGCGTCGCCGCGATGACACGCGTCCGCACCTTATCGTGCTTTTCCACGCCTTTGGACAGACCGCCGAAAAATTCATAGGACTCATCTTTCTGCTTCAGGGCTACCTGGTCACCGCCGCGTCCCAGTGCCATATCCAGTGCCTTGCGGGACCACTCCTCCGCTTCCTGCAGGGAGGCAGCCCCCCGCGCAACACCCATGGAAATGGTGGCACTGCGGTTGTCGCTGGTCTTAATCTCGCGCACCTTATCCAGTATCGCAAAGCGGTGGTCCAGCGCCTCCCGCACATGGCGCTCATCTGTCATAATCAGGTAGCGCCCACCGGACAAGCGCTTGGAAAAGCCGCCCATGGACTGTGCCCAGCGGAACAGCACATCTTCCACATCCGCGGCAATGCGGCTGTCCTCGCTGCTGGCAGAGTCACGCGCCAGCTCTTCCCGGTTGTCAAACAAAGCCAGACAAACGACCGGGCGGCTTTCCGTATATTCACGGTTTACTTCTTTGTAGTACGTATCGTCTACAAAATAAAGGATACTTTCATTTTTAACCTGCGTGCCAAAGACCGAATACTGGCGGCTGTCCACCGTGACATTTGTGCCGGAAGCCGCGGTGATCTGGCTCAGCGCATTCGGATAGATGATGCGGTCGATATTCTCGCCGCGCACCTCATGCTGGGAAGAAACCTTTTTTAAAAATGCCTGATTTACCCAGATGATATCCCCGGCCTGCCCCACCAGGACAACCGGCATGGTAAACGTCTCCATTGCCTGTTCGTCCTCGGCCGTCAGCACCTGTTTGGCCGCAGCAATAGACACCGCAACATAATTTTTAAATTTCAGCACTGACAAAGCCGTCACTGCAACGGACACTCCGGAAATGCACAGTTCTATAACAAAGACAGTATGGCTATACCGCAGAGAAAGGAAAGCCATCACCAGCATAGCGCCGGACAAGACAAAAAAGACCGGTGAGGCAGCCCAGATTTTCTTTTTCACAGCTGATCTCCCTCTTCTGGCAGGCAGAGGAACGCCCGCCCCATTTCTGCCGCAGGGCTGCGGCTGCAAGCATTATACACTTTTTTGCATGGGACTGCAAATTCTGCCCACCAGAACACGTTACACTTCCATAATAATTGGCAGAATCATGGGGCTGCGGCGTGTGCGGTCATACAGCAAGTGGGACAAGGAATCCTTGATATTAGTCTTCAGCGTACCCCAGTCATGAATACCGTTATCGGCACACTGCTCCAGCACAGTATAGACCAAATCTTTGGCGTCGTCCATCAGCCGTTCACTTTCCCGCACATACACAAAGCCCCGGGAAACAACGTCCGGCCCGGAAACGACATGGCCTGTTTCGGAAGCAATCGTGCACACCACAACAATCAGGCCGTCCTCCGCCAGATGTTTGCGGTCACGCAGAACAATGCTGCCGACATCGCCGACACCAAGACCATCCACCAGCACGTTGCCTGCTGGAACGGCCTTCGGCAGATGCCGCATATGGTCCTCTGACAGCTCAATGACGTCACCGATATCTGCAATGCAGACATTCTGGCGGTTCATGCCCATGGAATAGGCCAGCGCCGCGTGCTGGTGCAGCATTTTCTGCTCACCGTGCACTGGAATAAAGTACTTCGGCTTGACAATGCCCTGCATCAGTTTCAGCTCTTCCTGACAGGCGTGTCCGGAAACGTGTACTTCGTACATGGAGCCATACTCTACTTCACAGCCGCGTTTCATCAGCTCATCAATGACATTGCCGACGCTCTTTTCGTTGCCGGGAATCGGCCGTGCGGAAATGATGATGAAGTCGTCCGGACCGACCTCCACCTTGCGGTGGTCAGCGTAGGCCATGCGGGACAGGGCACTCATTGGCTCACCCTGGCTGCCTGTTGTAATAAGGACGATTTTATCCTTCGGGTATTTTTTAATCAGGTCAATATCAATCATGACACCGTCCGGCACATGCAGATAGCCCATTTCCACACCGATGGACATCACGTTCACCATGCTGCGCCCGGAAAGCGCGACCTTGCGGTCATACTTGACCGCACAGTCTATAATCTGCTGCACACGGCTGACATTGCTGGCAAAAGTCGCAATGATAATACGTTTATGCTCCGCACGCTGGAACATGGCCTCAAAGGAATTGGCAATCATCTGTTCCGTTTTGGTAAAGCCGGGGCGTTCCGCGTTGGTTGAGTCGGACAGCAGTGCCAGCACGCCCTCTTTGCCCAACTGTGCAAAACGGCCCAGGTCAATCATTTCACCCCACTCTGGCGTACAGTCAATCTTAAAGTCACCGGTATGCACAACGGTGCCTGCCGGGGAATGAATGGCAAGACCCACGGCGTCCGGAATGGAGTGGTTGACATGGATAAGTTCCACTGCCATGCAGCCAAAGCGGATAGTATCGCCGGGGTGCACAACGTTCATTTTTACTTTATTCAGCAAACCGTGTTCCTTGAGTTTTCCCTTGACAAGGCCCAGCGTCAGCGGCGTGCCGTACAGCGGCAGATTCACTTTTTTCAGCAGATACGGCAACCCGCCGATGTGGTCCTCATGACCATGCGTCAGCACAATGCCCTGAATACGGTCCGCATATTTTTCGACCAGCGTAAAGTCCGGCAGGACCAAATCCACACCCAGCATATCGTCATCCGGAAAAGCCATGCCGCAGTCCAGCAGGAACATATCGCCTTGGCACTCAACCAGCGTGATATTCTTGCCGACTTCGTTTAGACCGCCCAAAAAGGCCATACGAATGACCGGCTTACTGGAAGCACCGCTTTTTCCGCGCGGACGGCGCGGACGGCGGCGTGGCTCATGCTCCGCCTGCGGTGCCGCAGCGGAAGCCACCGGCTGTTTTGGCTGCGGCGGACGGTGCGGGCGGCGCGGACGGCGGCGCGGCTCATTCTCCGCTTTCGGTGCCGGCTGTTTCTGTTCCGGCTGCGGTGCCGGTTCTGGCAGCAGTACACTTTCGCCGCCAATCACCTGATCGGCTGGTTTCCTGCGCGGCTGTTCCTCCTGAAAAGCAGTTTCCGCCTGTGCCGTATCCGGTATCAAATTCTTTTCTTTTTTTTCGTCTGACACAAAAAAACCTCCATTTTCCCGGGAAAAAGGCTGCCCGCTTTGGCATTCCGACAGACCTTGTCCCTTCGCATATTCTTTGAAATTTTTCGTATTCCGTTTCCGTACAATGGTACAAAATATATATTAAAAGTATAATAAAATATAAAATATAAAAAATCCCGATTTTTATCCCACAGGCACAGCATTGTCCTGTTCCTGCAGAAAAACAAAAGAGCCGCCGTTCAGCAGACAGAATACGGCCCCCTGATAAAAAGATACTGGTCCAAAATCCATACAAATATACCTATACCGAAAAACCGTACACAAAACAAAACCGGTCCTCCGGCTGCAAAAACAGCAAAGCTGCCGCACGGGCCTTTCCGCTGGGCCCCCGCATTTTTCATTTTAAAAAGGCCGTACATCTGGCAGCTGGACGCACCGGCAAAAGCCGGTTTGAAGGAAAAATCCTTTCCGTTCCGAACACAGCGCCCGTTGCTCCGCGAAAAAACGACCTGCCGTTCCGTACCGGATACACCGGCCGCAGAACCACTCCGCTCAAAAACATATATGCAGCTCTGCTTTGGCTTCTCAAAGTCAGCCACTCCCAAAGGCCAGAGCAGATATGCATATACAACTTCATTTTATTTTAGCTTGATTTTCATACCCTGTCAAGAGCGGAAACGCTTTCGCTTCTTCTGGAAACATCCGTGCCGCTGTGGTATACTAAAAATGTTTTCCAAAAGCTGATAGGATATGCCAACAAAAAAGGAGCCGCCAAAGTGCAAATGAAACATTTGGATATTTTTACGGACGGCGCGTGTTCCGGCAACCCCGGTCCTGGTGGGTGGGGTGCCGTGCTGCGCTATAAAGCTGCCGAAAAGGAACTGTGCGGCGGTGAAACGGAAACGACCAACAACCGCATGGAACTGACCGCCGTCATTAAGGCTCTCGCCTGCCTGAAGGAGCCCTGCGAAGTGACGCTGACCACAGACAGCCGCTATGTATGTGACGCGGTCAGCAAAGGCTGGCTGCGTTCGTGGCAGCGCCGCGGCTGGAAAAAAGCGGACGGCAAACCTGCCCTCAACCGCGACCTATGGCAGCAGCTGCTGCCGCAGCTGGAACGCCACAAAGTTACATTCGTCTGGGTGAAAGGCCACGCCGGCCACCCGGAAAATGAGCGCTGCGACAGGCTTGCTGTTTCGCAGTGGATGCAGATTAAGAATGGATGAAAAATCATGCAGAAAATCATTTATGCAGATAACGCGGCTACTACGCCGCTTTCACAAAAAGCACTAACAGCCATGATGCCGTATCTGACGGAGTTCTACGGCAACCCCTCTGCCCTGTACAGTCTTGGGCGCCGTGCCCGCAAAGCCGTGGAGCAGGCACGGGACAGCATTGCCGCCTGCTTGGGTGCCACACCGGAGGAAATTTATTTTACCGCCTGCGGTACGGAAAGTGATAACTGGGCGCTGCGCGGCATGGCCGCTGAACAGGCTAAATCCGGCCGCCGCCACATCATTACCTCTGTATTTGAGCACCATGCTGTCCTGCATACCTGTCAGGCGCTGGAACAAAAAGGCTTCTCCGTCACCTACCTGCCGGTAACAAAGGACGGCTATGTTCGTCCGGAAGACCTGCAGGCTGCCCTAACGCCTAAAACTGCGCTGGTCAGCATCATGTACGCCAACAATGAACTTGGCACCGTTCAGCCGGTGCGTCAGCTGGCCGATATCTGCCGCACCGCCGATGTGCCATTCCATACGGACGCTGTACAGGCTGCGGGACATTTGCCTATCAATGTACATCTGAACAATATTGACCTGCTCTCCCTTTCCGCCCACAAGTTCGGCGGGCCAAAGGGCTGCGGCGTGCTGTACATCCGCCGCGGGCTGCATCCGGCCAATCTTCTGTGCGGCGGCGCACAGGAACAGGGACGGCGCGGCGGAACCGAGAATACGGCTGGCATTGTCGGCACAGCCGCCGCTTTGCGGGAACGCACCGCTGCATTGGAGCAGGACACGAAACGCGTTTCCACCCTGCGTGACCGGCTGGAGCGGGGCCTGCTGGCCGCTGTGCCCGGCTGTTTTCGGAATGGCGGCAGTCACCGTCTGCCGGGCCACCTGAACCTGTGTTTTCCGGGAACGGACGGCGAGGCACTCCTTTTGCTGCTGGACCAGCAGGGCATTTGTGCTTCCGCCGGTTCCGCCTGTGCGGCTGGCAGTATCGAGCCCAGCCATGTACTGCAGGCAATCGGTCTGGACCGCCAAGCTGCGCGTAGTTCTCTTCGCTTCTCCTTGGGGGTGCAGAACACAGAAGAGGACGTTGACCAGTTACTGAAGGCGGTTCCTGATGCTGTCAAGCGCCTGCACAGTTTTTAAATAAGAACATACAGAAAAAGCAGCCCCTGCCGGCACAAACCTGCTGTCGGCAAAAGGCTGCTTTTTATTGTCTATTGTTTAGTAAATGACAACGGTTGTACCAAACGGCACATACATATATATCCACCTTGCATTTTCCAGCTGCAAGCGTATACAGCCGTGGGACAGTGCCTGCCCAAGGCGGCCGTCCACCACTTGGCTGGGAGAAGCGGTCTGCGCATACAAAACAGAGTGGAACATATAGCCACCGTAAATCTGTGTATAGTAGAAGCAGCGCACAGAACCGGAATCAAAGTAGTAGCCGCGGGACTGTATGTGGAAGACACCGTGAATCGTTGGTGTTGCCGAAGCGCCGGTTGTACAGGCCCAGTAATGCAGCTGGCTCCAGTTTCCGCTCTGTCCCGTATAAACACCTACCCGGTGTGTGGAGGTGTTGACAAGGAACAGATATTTTGTGGAACTGCTGTACTGCTGTGCACGCTGCCGCATCTGACTTTCATCTGTATTGACAACACTGACACTGACCGATGTTCTGGCGGCACTGCCTATGTAAGCAGAAATGGAAGCGGAACCGGTCCCCCGCGAAGTTACTCTGCACTGATAGCCCTGCTGTAAAGCATTCCACCCCAAATTCTGCACAACGGCTACATAATTGTTGGAACTAGAAAACTGCGGCGCCAAATTATGCGAGGTATGGAACAAGAATGTGTAGCTTTGCCCCAATCCATAAAACGTATGTCCCGAAGCATTTGCTGTTATGGTCAGTCGCTCGTCCGAAACCTTCACCGGAAGCACCTTTTCGCTGCTGCCGGCACGCACATGGATTTTTGTTTCCCCGCTCCGCTGGGCTACCAGTTGAATCAGCCAGCGGCCGTTCCCGTCACTTTTCAGCTGTTGAGAAACAACAGATAAATCTTCGGATGAAACGATTGCTGGTGTGTTGTCGGCTACAGTCGCCAGCACTGTATACCGCTGGCCCGGATAATAGAATGTATAAGAGCTGGTATCTATAGAAAGATTAACCGGCCGAAAGTCATTGGTAATGGTTGTTACTGCCTTGGCCCTCCCCGCCGTGATGGTAATGTCGGCGGTTCCCTCTTTTTCGCCTGCCTGTAGCTTACACAGCAGGAATCCCTGATGGCTGGGGTTAGGAACCGTGAAGACCACTTTGACAACATCGGGGTCAGAGGAAACAATCTGCGGCTGTTCGCCTGTAGAAGTGGACAGCCCCATGTGGTAGGTTTGCCCCGGCGTATGGAATGTATAGGCAAGAGTGTCGCGGCCAATGGTCGTCACAAACCGCACCGCAATCTTTTTTTCTGAGCTGCCTGCCCGAACAGTGACCTCTGCGTCGCCCTCGCCTACCGCCGTCAGCTTGCACAGATACCCTTTTGCTCCGGCATTCCACACCGGAGCCGCAGCTGTCACAACGCTTGTGTCACTGCTGACCACAATGGGTTTCACTGCCGGAGAAGTGCGAATCAATACGGTATATTGTTGGCCCGCTGTATGGAACGTATACGAAGAAGTATCTGTCCACAGTTGCACAGGCGGCATTTTCACTTCCGTTTCCATTACCTTCTGTGTATGGCCTGCCTGTACTTGAATTTGCGCATTTCCCGTGTTCACGGCAGTCAGCTTGCACAGATACCCTTTTGCTCCGGCATTCCACACCGGAGCCGCAGCTGTCACAACGCTTGTGTCACTGCTGACCACAATGGGTTTCACTGCCGGAGAAGTGCGAATCAATACGGTATATTGTTGGCCCGCTGTATGGAACGTATACGAAGAAGTATCTGTCCACAGCTGCACAGGCGGCATTTTCACTTCCGTTTCCATTACCTTCTGTGTATGGCCTGCCTGTACTTGAATTTGCGCATTTCCCGTGTTCACGGCAGTCAGCTTGCACAGATACCCTTTTGCTCCGGCATTCCACACCGGGGCCGCGGCTGTCACAACGCTTGTGTCACTGCTGACCACAATGGGTTTCGTTGCCGGAGAAGTGCGAATCAATACAGTATACTGTTGACCCGCTGTATGGAACGTATAGGAAGAAGTATCTGTCCACAGCTGCACAGGCGGTATTTTCACTTCCGTTTCTATTACCTTCTGCGTATGGCCTGCCTGTACCTGAATTTGCGCATTTCCCTCACCCACAGCGGTCAGCGTACACAGATAGCCCTGTACCTTTGCGTTCCATGTGGGATTGCTGACTGTTACCGCAGAAGGATTGCTGCTGACAACCGCCGGCCATCTATCCGGTTTTGTACGAATCAGCACGGTATAGCGTTTTCCCAGTTCCGTAAAGGTGTACGGTTCGACTGTGTCCAAAGTAACCTGTACATCGCTGGCTGTATCCGCTGTTTGTGAATCCTGCGTGTCCTGTGAGGAGGAATTTGGCTGACTGCTGTCCATGCTGTTTTCCTGCTTTGCCTGTGTCTGTCCCTGCAAAGCAGGCTGCACGGCAGAACTGCTGGCTGACGACTGTGGTGTTAGGGAGCCGCCGTCCTCGGCTGCCGCCGGCATGATGGTAAGGACAGCGGCTGCCGCAAAAGCGACCGCTGCTGTCAACAGGGTTGTAACCTGTTTCCTTCGTTTGGATTTCATGTCTCTTCTCTCCTTTCTGCTCTGCCGACAGCTGAGCAGTCGCAGGGACTGCCGGCCGTGTGCTGACCGAGCGGGTTCTCCGCCTGTCTTTTTGCAAAGAACCTTCTTCTGTACCGGAAAGTACTCGCTTGCAGGAAAGCACCGCCGCCGTTATAATAAAAAGAAAAAAGGAGACGAAAACAATCATGCGGTATGCACTACGGGTGACCGGTCTGGTACAGGGTGTTGGCTTTCGTTATACGGTCTGCCAATCCGCCGAAAAGCTCAGACTGACCGGGTGGATAAAAAATGAATGGGACACCAGTGTCTCTATAGAGGCACAAGGCAGTCCCCGTGCCCTGAAAGACTTCCTGCAGGAAGTGCAAAGCGGGAACCGCTGGGCCGAAGTAGAACACATCAAATGTCGAAAGCTGCCGGACTGTCCCGGAGAAACCACATTTCGCATTAAGGATTGAGGGACGTTTCCGTTTTCTCCTCCCCTGCTGTATCCTGCGTATCCTGTTCCTGCAATAGGTCCAAAAATTGAGCGGGGCTCATATCTGAGGAACGGATATAGGCATAAATGCGCTGCATGGCTTCTTCATCCCGTTCCTTTTCCAGCTGTCGGCGCTGACTGCGTAGCTGTGAAACTGTTTCCTTGCACTGGGCAATGCGCCTGTCAATGTCCTGGATTCGTTCTTCATAGGTCATATTTTCCTCTTTTTTTCTGCGTGGCATAAAGTAAGGCCGCCTTTCTTTTGTTTTGCCTGTTGGGGATATAAAAGAATACCAGTTTTTTTCTGAAAACTCTGTCAAAAGAAAGGAATAGGCACATTTTTTCGGTTCCTGTGCCGGGAACCGTATTTTTTTGCTGTCCGGCGGGAACATTGTCTGTAGAAAACAGCATTTCAAAATTTAATACCAGAAAGGAGCGACCGTCATGCTGGGTTTGCTGTGCAGTGTACTGGCTGGCGCCGCCATGAGTGTTCAAGGTGTACTAAACACACGGCTGGGGGAACACATTGGCCTATACGAGGCCAATCTGCTGGTGCAGGGCATTGCGTTCGCCTTTTCCCTGCTGGCTGTGCTGTTACTTGGAAAAGGAAACTTCTCTGCCTTGGCACACACCAGCCGTCTGTATTTGCTGGGCGGCGTATTGGGCATGGTGATTACCATTACCGTCATGCTCGCTATGAAAGGATTGGGTGCAACCGTTGCTGTGTGCATCATTCTCATTGCACAGCTGACGGCCGCGGCACTTATTGACGCGATGGGGTGGTTCGGCACTACCCGCATACCGTTCGGCTGGCAGAAATATGCTGGCACTGCACTGATGATTGGCGGTGTCCTGCTTTTTAAGTACAAAGGATGACTATGGTCCGACTGCCAAAAATTTGTCTAAAAGCGTATATCCTTGTTCCTTTATACAGAAATTTTTATAAAAAATGGCAGATACACTTTGTAATTTGATTATACCGGCTTTATTTGTCATTTGTCAATAAACGGATTTGTAACTATTTCCTTTTTTAATGAGAACCGCCTTCTCCACACTTTTCAGCTTTCTTTTTTCGATTTTTTTTGCTACAATAGTTACAATAGTATTGTAAAGGGAAAGTTGCAAGAAAGCGAAAGGCTGTGCAAATACAGGGCGGGAGGGCTGCTGGTATGACAATTTATCTGGTTCGTCATGGTGAAACGAACTGGAACCGCCAGCGGCGGGTTCAAGGACGGGAAAATATTCACCTGAATGCTTCCGGAAAAAGGCAGGCTGAGCTGTGCGGCAGAGCGCTTGTCCCGCTCGGAATTGACTGCATTCTGTCCAGCCCGCTGCAGCGTGCCAAAAAGACCGCTGAACTCATCGCCGCCGCTGTACACGTTTATCCAGTGCGGCTGGACCGCCGCCTGATTGAGCGTGACTTCGGCCCGCTGTCCGGCATGACACCAGTGGAGCGGCGGAAAATGTACCTTTCCGGCGCTTCTATTCCGCTGGAAAGCCGGGATAATCTGATTGACCGTATGCTTGCTGTACTGGCGGATTACAGCGGCCGCACTTTTCAAAACGTTGTTATGGTATCGCATGGTGCCGCCATCAACGCACTGCTGTATGTGCTTTCCGGCGGCAGTGCCGGCACCGGAAAAACCGTACTGAAAAACGGTGGCATCAGCCGTATCGACTGTACCAACGGAAAAATGCAGATTTGCTACTGCAACCGGTCCCCGGATGAAGTGGCACTGCCTCTCCCCGTACCTTTGGCATATCCCGCCTATACATATTAAAAGGAATATCTGCTGTCAGCTGGAAAAAAGCGGCTGGTTTCTCACAAACAAAAACAGAAGAAATAGAAAAGGCCCCTGCCGCAGGATTTTGTCCTACGGCAGGGGCCGCTTTTATTTGCGCAAAGAATGGGTACGCAATTATATATGCCAGATTTCGTCCGCGTACTGACGAATGGTGCGGTCGCTGGTAAAGGGTCCTGCCGCCGCAATATTCAGCAGGCACTTTTTCGCAAAGGCTTGCCGGTCAGCATAGTCATGGTTTGCCTGCAGACGGGCATCACAGTAAGGCAGGAAGTCCAGCAACAGGTAATAATTGTCCGGTTTGTGCCAGCTGGCGCCTTTCAGCAGAGAATCATATAGTTCCGCAAACCAGCCGGAACCGCCGTCCGTAAGTGTGCCGTCAATCAGGGTATCCACCACACGGCGGATGCGCGGTTTTTTCTCATACAGTTTAACGGGGTCATATGTATCCTTTATTTTGTCCAGGTCCTCTACCCGTGCACCGAAAATATAGTTGTTCTCTTCTCCGGCATTCTGCACAATTTCAATATTGGCGCCGTCGTAAGTACCCAATGTAACTGCGCCGTTCATCATGAACTTCATGTTACTGGTGCCGGAAGCCTCTGTTCCGGCTGTGGAAATCTGTTCACTGATATCCGCGGCGGGAATGAGCTTTTCCGCATAGGAAACATTGTAGTTGCTGGCGAAGATTACCTGCATTCTGCGGTTGACCGCATTGTCATAGTTCACAAGATTAGCTACTTCATTGATAAACTTGATAATGCCTTTGGCGCGGTAATAGCCGGGGGCTGCCTTGGCACCAAAAATAAAGGTCGTTGGATGGAAACCCTGAATGCGGCCGTCCTTAATGCCAAAATACATATCCAAAATGGAAAAAGCATTAAGCAGCTGCCGTTTATATTCGTGCAGACGCTTTACCTGAATATCAAAAATGTTGCTTGTGTTGAGGCCAAAGCGGTCTTTGCGGTACATATAATCCGCCAGCTGATTTTTCTTTTCCTGCTTGATTTCCAGGAAACGCTGCCGGGAAGATTGGTCCTCGGCATAGGGCTTCAGCCGGGACATCTGTGAAAAATCAGTTACCCAGCCGCTACCGATACGTTCGGTAATAAAGTCCGCCAGCTCCCGGTTGCACAGAGCAAGCCAGCGGCGCTGTGTAACGCCGTTTGTCTTGTTGTTAAAGCGTTCCGGATACAGCGCATACCACTCCGGCAGAGCACTGTGCTTAATGATTTCCGTATGAATCTTGGCAACACCGTTCGTGGAATGGGTAGAATAGATGGCCATGCGGGCCATATGAATCATGCCGTCCTGAATGATGTTGTATTTTCCGGTTTCCGTGATGTTCTTTTTGACCAGTTCATTGGAAAGGCGGTTCTGAATCATCACAACGTAGGGATAAACTTCCGGCAAAACGGACTGGAACAGACTGAGGTTCCATTTTTCCAGTGCCTCGGCCATGATGGTATGATTCGTGTACGCAAATGTCTTTTGTACCACCTGGAATGCCGGCTCAAACCCCATATGTCCCTGTGTCATCAGCAAACGCAGGAGTTCCGGAATCGAAACGGTCGGGTGCGTATCGTTCAGCTGAATGGCATACTGTTCCGCAAATTTGCTGTAGTCTGTCCCGCACTTAGCGGTATAGTCCGCAAAAATGCTCTGCAGAGAGGCACTGGAGAAAAAGTATTGCTGTTTTAAACGCAGACGTTTGCCCGCGTCCGTGTCATCATTGGGGTACAGAACCGCGGAAATCGCTTCAGCATCATTTTTCTGCTGAACGGCTTCCTGATATTTTTGGTCATTGAACAAACGGAAATTGAAAGGCTGAATTGCTTCTGCCTGCCACAGGCGCAGTGTATTCACTACTTTGCCGCCGTAGCCGATAATCGGCATATCATATGGCACAGCCCAAACGCTTTGGTCCCCAAAGTTCACACGAACCTTCTGGTCCTCACGGCGCACACTCCACGGGTCACCCCATGCCAGCCAGTCATCGGCATCCTCTTCCTGATAGCCGTAGGCAAAACGCTGTTTAAAGAGACCATACCGATAGCGAATGCCATACCCCATGAGCGGAATGCCCTGTGTGGCGGCGCTGTCCAAGAAGCAGGCGGCAAGTCTTCCCAAACCGCCATTGCCAAGCGCATCATCTTCCACATCTTCAAATACATTGGGGTTAATGCCGGCAGAGTTCAGCAGGTCTTCTGTTTCTTTCAGCAGTCCCAAGTTCATCAAGTTGCTGTGAATCAACCGTCCCAGTAAAAACTCCGCAGAAAGGTAACATGCTGTTTTGCCCTGCACCGGCTGCGCCCACGTGTCACGGCAGGTGTCCATAGCCGCCTGTGAGACCGCATTGTATAGCTGCTTGGTTGTGGCTGACTTCATGTCCGTATGATACATTTCCCGCAGTTTATGAACGATTGCCTCCTGAAATGGCTGCATTTCAATTCCTCCTTTAAATCTTATCATTCGAACTTTTTTGTATTTTTTCTGTTTCCGGCACTTTTTCAGCGGATGGTTCTTTTTTCGGTTGGTCTGTGCTGGCAGCTTCCGGCAAGCGGGCGTACAGCTCACACAGGTCGTGCAGCTGTACCGCAAGAGCTTCAGTAACCTGCCCCCGCTGCAAACGCCAGCGCCAGTTATTTCCGATAGTGGCCGGATAATTGGTGCGGGCCTCATTGCCAAGGCCAAGTAAGTCCTGCATTTGAATCATCGCGGTATCCGCCACACTTTCGTAGGCGGCACAAATGCAGGCCGCCGGCAGGTGCTCCCTCTTTTTAACGTGCAGATAGTCACACGCAAAGTGGAGAGCGCGCCGCGGCTGGTGGGCAAAAAAGCCCTTCAGCGTTTCATTATCGTGCGTTCCGCTGTAAACAACGCTGTTTGCCGTATAGTGGCAGGGCAGATTTCCGTTTTTGCTGGTGTCGTTAAATGCAAACTGCAAAATTTTCATGCCTGGATAGCCGGCTTCGTCGCGCAGCTGATACACTTCCGGTACGACACAGCCCAAATCCTCGGCAATAATATGGGAATCCCCCATGACACTGCTAATGGCCCTGACCAATGCTTCGCCGGGACTGTGGCGCCATTCGCCGTACATAGCGGTAGGTTCGCCATAAGGAATGGCATAATACCGCACCATGCCGATAAAGTGGTCAATACGCACAATGTCATACAGCTTTGCAGAAAAAGCCATCCGCTTTTTCCACCACGCAAAGCCGTCCTGCTCCATGTGTTCCCAATGGTAAAGCGGGTTGCCCCACAGCTGCCCGGTCGCGCTGAAATTATCCGGCGGCACACCGGACACAGCGGTGGGACGGCGCTGTTTGTCCAACTGGAATAGGGATGGATGCCGCCAGACGTCCGCACTGTCCAATGATACATAAATCGGAATGTCACCGATAATGCGAACACCGCGCACATTTGCGTATGCTTTCAGTTTATACCACTGACGGAAAAACTGATATTGGCAGAACTTCCAAAAATCAATTTCATCCTGCAGCAAAAGGCGGAAACCTTCCACAGCTTTCGGTTCATTCATGCGGATATCTTCCGGCCACTTCAGCCATTCATGAGCGCCAAAGTGCATTTTAATCGCCATATACAGGCTGTAGTCGTCCAGCCACTCCTCGTTGCTGCTGCAAAAAGTGCGGTAATCCGCGCTCTGACGAAAATTGCTGCGCTGAAATGCCTTATGCAGTACGGCGAAGCGGTTTTGATAAATTTTTGCGTAATCAACAAATTCCGGGTTATTGCCCCAGTCCGGCGCATTCACTTCTTCCGGGGTAAGCAGCCCTTCCTCGACAAAGGTGTCAAGGTCGATAAAATAGGGATTGCCGGCAAACGCCGAAAAGCTTTGGTAGGGACTGTCCCCATAGCTGGTCGGTCCCAGCGGCAGCACCTGCCAGTAGCGCTGACCAGCCGCCTGCAGGAAATCGACAAAGCGGTACGCTTCCTCACCAAACGTACCAATACCGTGTGCTGACGGCAGACTGGCCACCGGCAGCAGCACACCTGCCCCGCGCCCAAGTGGCGCCTGTTTGTGTAACATAGACATATCTTTTCCCCTTCCCCTGTCCATTCTTCATGGCAGCGGTATTTTTCAGCCTTTCACGGCACCGGCCACAACACCTTCAATAATATATTTCTGGCATAGCGCGTAGAAAATAATAATCGGAATAACAGCGAGAATCAGCATGGCCATCATGGCACCCATATCAATACTGCCGTAGCCGCCCTGCAGGTACTGAATGGCAATTGGAATGGTCGGATAATCCTTGCCCATTACAAGGTAAGGCATCAGGTAATCGTTCCACACCCACATGGTGTTCAGAATAGCGACAGTAACCGCTGTTGGCTTCATAACTGGAAATACAATCTTAAAGAAGCACTGCAGCGGATTGCAGCCGTCTATGGTGGCCGCCTCTTCTATGTCAATGGGAACTCCCTTGACAAAACCAGAGAACATAAACACGGACATACCTGCACCGAAGCCCAGATATAATACCAAAATGCCGACCGGATTGGACAGATGCAGCACATCAGCCACTTTCGTCATCGCGTACATAACCATCTGGAACGGAATCACCATAGAGAACACAAACAAATAGTACAGCGTGCTGGTATAGTGATTTTTCACACGCGTGATAAACCACGCTGTCATAGAAGTAAACAGAACAATCAAAATGACCGCAAACACCGTGATGAATACAGACCGGCCCAGTGCGTCAAAGAAGTGAATTTTTTCAACGCCATTGATATAGTTTTTAAAGCCGACAAATGTTTTTGGCTGAATGCCCGCTTCACCGAGGTCCTGCTTCGCAAAAGTTGGAAATGTAAATGGCTGGTCCGAAATGAACAGCTTTCCTTTAAAGGAGTTCATCAGGACAATCAGGATTGGCGCGATGAACATACATGAAAGGGCAATCAGCAGAATCGTAATGATTACATTTGCTGTTTTTCTTTTTTTAAGCATCAGTTCTCGACCTCCTTACTGCGGGTAGCACGCAGCTGCAGCATGGCGATGACTGCCAGAATCGCTGCAAACACCACTGCCTTTGCCTGACCAACACCTTCATAGCCCGGACGGTTATAGAAGGTTTTGTAAATATCCAGCGCAACCAGCGCGGAATCGTTGCCCGGGGCGCCGTTCGTCAGTGCGAGGTTCTGGTCAAAAAGCTTAAATGAATTGGTCAGCGTCATAAACATGCAAATCGTAATGGCTGGCATAACCATGGGGATTTTCACATGAAGCAGCGTCTGCCATGATGTGGCGCCGTCTATCTCGGCTGCCTCAATCAGGTCTGGGCTGACGTTCTGCAGACCGGCGATGTAAATAACCATCATGTAGCCGGTCATCTGCCAGCACATCAGGATAATCAGTCCGTAAATGCCGTATTTGCCGTCACTGGTCAAAGTCAGATTATAGCGGGCCAGCACGCCATTGAAAATGAGCTGCCAGATATAGCCCAGCACAATGCCGCCGATAAGGTTTGGCATGAAGAAAATGGTGCGGAACGCATTGGTGCCGCGCATCTTGCGGGTAAGAAGCAACGCAAATAGAAACGCGAACAGGTTAATCAACACGACCGTGGCAATGGTAAACAGGACTGTGCGGCCCAGTGCCGGCAGGAACGTATCATCACCGGAAAAAGCACGGATATAATTTGAGAAGCCGGCAAATTTTGCGTCTGTCACCGTTGTAAACTTGGCAAAGGAAAGCCCTAAGCCCATGACGAACGGAACGAGAAACGCAATAGCGAAGCAAATAAACGTAGGCAATGTAAAGACCGCCCAGTATTTGCGCAGCATTTTTTGCATAACTGGATTCCTCCTTCAGTATTTTTCAGTACGATTATATGATAAGTCCATATATCGGGGATAGAATGGAAGTAAAAACCTATTTGGAACAAAAAAATAGTGAGTGAGTTTTCTGCAACTGCACCCACTATTTCAATTCCGACCAGCTGCTGAGTCAGCCAGCCGCTGAAAAAAGACTCAGCTCTGCGTGGAGGCCGCCGCTTCTGTCTTCCATGTCTTTACAACGTCACTCTTCACGTCGTCCCAAGATTTCTGGCCCTGTGCATAGGAAAGCAGGTCTGCGCCGAACTTGTTCTTAAAGTTCTGGCTCGGGAAGCAGGTGAAATCCCACGGAACGGTCTTTATGCCGGACTTGTTCTGCCACTCGGAAACCTGTTTTGCCAGCGGATCATCTGGGGACTTGCCTTTAAAGGTATCGTATGGAGCAATGAAGCCGAGGCCGCCGTCAGTAGCGTTCTTGGTTACATAGTCCATGCCTTCGCCTGTGTACAGCCAGTTGAGGAAGTCCTGAGAGGCCTTCTGGTCAGCTGCGGAAGCCTTGTTGTTGATGCAGGCAAAGTTTTCTGTGCCGATGCACAAGCCCTGTTTTTCCTCACCGCTATGGCCGGTGTAGATAGGCAGGAACTTGACGTCGTTCTTATCTACCACATTGCCGTCCACCTTGCCGATGTCGCTCCATACCCAGTTGCCGTTCTGCATCATGGCTGCCTGGCCAAGTGCGAATTCACCGGTGGAATCGCCGACGCTCTTGCTGCCCAGCATTTTCTTATCTGTGACAGAGTTGTTGAGGTAGAGGTCGAAGATGTTTTTGTATTCGTTGGCATACTTAAACTGGATCTCTTTCACGCTGGAGTTCACATTGATGTTGGAATCCTGCAGTTCATGGGTAATCGGTACGTTGGCCAGATGTGTCTGCCAGCGCCAATCTTCGCCGCTCTTCAGGGAAGTGCTTGCAAACACGCCCTTAATGCCCAGCTTGCTCTTCTTCGCGGTCATGTCCTCAACCACAGCCTTGAGCTTTGCAAAGTTGTTGATTTCGTCCACGCTCTTGGCCTTGGCACCGTCAAGCTTAAAGTATTTGTCCATAATTGCCTGATTATAAATGATGCCATAGCCTTCTACTGCCAGCGGCAGGCCAACAACCTTGCTGCCGTCCTTTAGTGCAAGGGAGTTGTCGGTCAGGTGCTTTGTCATATCAGCATTGGTAAGGTCGGCACAGTAGCTGCCCCATGTTTTGTAGCCAACCGGACCGTTGCAGATGAAAATGGTCGGTGCGTCGCTCTTGGCCATTTCGGATTTCAGCGTCTGCTCATAAGTACCGGATGCTGCTGTCTGTACCTTTACCTGCACGCCGGTTTTTTCGGTGTAGGCCTTTGCAATGGCGCTGAACTGATCCGCCTGCTCCGGCTTAAAGTTTAGGTAATAAACCTGCCCTTTGCCGGCCCCGCTGCTGTGGAGGCACCAGACGCTGCGCCGCCCGCTGCAGAGGAACTTGTGCTTTCGCCGCAACCGGCGAAGGAAACGGCTGCCAGAGAAGCCGCCAGAACCGCTGCAAAAATCCGTTTTGCACTCTTTCTCATTTTGTCACACACTCCTTTTCGCGTACAACCAATAGGTTTCCCATTTCTCCCTGCTTTCATGACTGCTTTCTTTATTTCCGCCACAATCCGGCATGTTTGTGAACTGTTTCGGAAACGTTTTCGGGATTGACTCTACTATAGCACAGCTTTTCCGCAGATGCAAGTATTTTTTGTGATTTTTTTTAAATTCTTTTCTTATTACAAATTCTTTTTGTCTGTATTGACGCTTTATTCTTCAAAAGCAACAAAGCGGCTGCCGAAGCAGTCGCCTTGTTCTGTGCAAATTGTTTTCATGGAATTTTGCCGTTTACTGATGACTTTTCACCGAATTCCCAGGAGATGCACAGGAACCTCCGGTAACGATTTCAGTTGGAAAAATGATATGGCGGTTCGGCCCTTTTTTCTCCATTAGACTAATCAGAACTTCCACCGTCTTTTTCGCAATGCTTTCTTTTGGCTGGCGCACGGTACAAATGGAAGGCTCATAGAATCGGGCCATGTCGGTGCCATCGAAGCCCATAACAGAAATATCCTGCGGTACACGCAGGCCCGCATTGAAGATTGCCTTGCAGGCACCCACTGCCAGTGAGTCCGCCACACAGAAAACAGCACTGGGCTGCCGGCTGCCGGACAGCAGTTCACAGGTGGCATCATAGCCGCGCTGCATGGTAAACAGGCCACCGTAACGCACCAGTGTCGGGTCCAGTGGAATATGGTGCTGTTTCAGAGCATCATAGTAACCGCTTAGACGTTGGCCGGAAACACCGCCGGAATCGTTCTCTATGCCGCCAAGGATTGCAATATCGCGGTGCCCGATGGAAACCAGATAATTGACTGCCTCCATGGCGGCCTGCCGGTCGTCAACGTGCACGCTGGAATAAGTGCTGTGGTCAATGCCGCTGAGGGTTGTGGTGCAGAAAACCGCTGGTACCGGCAGGCGCTTCAGCTGCTCCAGCGAATGGATAAAATAGCCGCCGCAGATAATCAAGCCCTTCAGCCGCTTTTCCATAACCAACTGTACTGCCGTATCCACCCCGCTGACGCCATTGGTTACACGATGTGGTACCAATGTGTAGCCGTGCGCATTGATTTCTGCTTCTATAATGTCGGAAAGGTCCGTAATAAATGGGGTAGCGCTGCCTTCCATCAGCAGCCCGACCGCATTGCTGTGGGTGCGTTTCAGGTTGCGGGCCGCATTGTTCGGCTGGTAGTCACATTCCGCAATGACACGCTGTACACGCCGCTTTGTTCCCTCGCTTACGTCCGGGTAATTATTTAGGACGCGGGATACAGTGGTAACTGACACACCGGCCATTTTTGCAATATCTCTGATACTCAGTGTACTCATAAGCGTTACTTCCTGTCTGCCTGTTGTCGGTACCGCCTGTTTTTTAAAGAAATCGTGCAAAAACAGCAGTATAGCATTTGTTTTTATGGTATCATCTTATACAGCACATGTCAATCTTGCCAGCAGCAGGATTTACAGGCATGCCTGCAGCTGTCCGTGACCTTGCGGGCGGCAGGCCGGCCAAAGTACCCCATAAGGCCAAAACTTTCCCTTCAATGGTCCC
This sequence comes from Caproicibacterium sp. XB2, assembly GCF_044880635.1. Lineage (NCBI taxonomy): Bacteria > Bacillati > Bacillota > Clostridia > Eubacteriales > Oscillospiraceae > Caproicibacterium > Caproicibacterium sp. XB2. The sequence continues at coordinate 1,467,718 of NZ_CP173227.1, forward strand.
ACCCCTTGTGGGGTTTGCAGTGCCTGTATGACATAATTTTCACACTTTTATTGAAAAAAGGACAAAAATATTCTTTATTTTTTTCGACTATTTGTTCCTTTTTCCTTTGTTTTCTTTGCTGTATGGTGTATAATAAAGTTGTATGTGATGAACCGCAGCCTGCCTTCAGTAGACTGTAAATTATCTGAAATGGAAGGACGAAAAATTCATGCTTGAAAAAATGATTGAAACGCTGAAAGCAAATCCGCGCCGCATTGTCTTTACAGAAGGCCCGGACCCCCGTATTCTGACAGCTGCCAGCCGCCTGAAAAAGGAAGGCTTCCTAACTCCGGTGCTTATCGGCAACCCGGACAAAGTAAATGCCTCCGCAAAAAAGGCCAGCCTGGACATTGACGGCATTGAAATCGTCGATATCGACACATTCCCGGACTTTGAAAAAATGGTGGCACGGATGGTCGAACTGCGCCGCGGCAAAATGGATGAGGCTACCTGCCGCGCCAATCTGAAAAAGTCCAACTACTTCGGCACCATGTACGTAAAAATGGGCTATGCGGACGCTCTGCTGGGCGGCGCAACCTATTCCACCGCTGACACCGTGCGCCCGGCCCTGCAGCTTATCAAATGCAAGCCCGGCCACAAAATCGTAACCAGCTGCTTCGTTCTGGACCGTCCGGACGGCAAAGGCGGAGAAGAAGCCTATGCCATGGGCGACTGCGCCATCAACATCGAACCGAACGCTGACGACCTGGTGGAAATTGCGCAGGGCACTGTAGAAACTGCCCGCCTGTTCGGCATTGATCCGAAGGTTGCTATGCTGTCCTACAGCACAAAGGGTTCCGGCAAGGGCGAAAGCGTTGACAAAATGCGCACTGCTACCGAAAAGCTGCTGGCTACCAACCCCGACTTCCCGGCTGACGGCGAGCTGCAGTTCGACGCCGCTGTTGTTCCGGAAGTTGCTTCCCTGAAGGCTCCCGGTTCCAAAATTTCCGGCAAAGCAAACGTTTATATCTTCCCGGACATCGACGCCGGCAATATTGCCTATAAGATGGTTCAGCGTCTTGGCGGTTTTGAAGCAATGGGCCCAATCCTCGGCGGCCTGAACGCACCAATCAACGACCTCTCCCGCGGCTGCAATGCTGAGGAAGTTTACAAAATGGCAATTATCACCGCAGCCCAGCTGTAAAAACAGACGGGGTGCCTGATTGCAAACATACATACCCTGACTTTAATCTGCAGAAACGGACAGAGCCGAAAACGGCATCTGCCCGTTTCTGCTTTTCTGCCTTTTCGACAGCTGCAGCTAAACAAAAAAGGATTGACAAAAACAGTGCATTGCCTATAATATAGTATGGATTCGATATCTGGTAGGTGAGGCTCCTACAGGGATACGGACTGCTGCCGCGGAGTGGTGGAGACACTATGAGAAGGTTTGAACAGGTTATATCGACAACAAGGTATAACATAATGCAGTTTCATCGCCCTGTAAAGCTAAAGCTCAAACATCGGTGCGGAAACAGCAGTTTTTCCCATACAGGTGCTTTGGGCTCCCGTATGGGATTTTTGCTTTTCGGGCAATTATTTTCCGGTACCGTATCCTGCTGATAAATTATTTTCGGAGGTGAGAAGAATGGACGCAGGAAGTAGCAGCGGCACAAAACCTGGCGGGCGAACCGGGTACAGAAAACCACCGCCTTGCGGTCTGTTTTTCTGCATCCGCGGAACAGGAACCGGTTGAATGGTCTTTGTTCCTTTTTGCCCAAACCAGTGTGTCATACTTCCATGCATTTTTTCAGCACTACAGAAAGAATGGAGGTACAGACCCTATGAAAAAGAAATTGGAACTCCGCACCGCATCGACAAAAACACATACCGTCAGCGAGCGGCTCCTATACGCCGTGCAGCACACCCCGGCAGAAGCCTGCTGTCAGCTGCACTCCACCCCACACGGCCTGACCGAAGAGCAGGCCGCCCAGTCCCGGGAAGATTACGGCAGCAACATTGTTACCCACGGCAAAAAGACGCCGCTGCTGCTGCGCATTGTTAAATCTTTCGCGGACCCGTTTACGGGCATCCTTTTGCTGCTGGTAATTGTTTCTGCCGTAACGGATATTATTCTGCCACCACCCGGACAGAAAAATCCGGCAACCGTCATTATTATTCTGTCCATTATCCTGCTTTCCGGCATCATCCGCTTTGTGCAGGAAACGCGCAGCGGCAACGCCGCCGAAAAACTGTCCGAAATGATTCGCACCACTACCTGTGTGGAACGTTCTGACACCGGCAGCCGTGAAATCCCGCTGGACGAAGTAGCGGTTGGTGATATTGTTCACCTGAGCGCCGGCGATATGATTCCAGCAGATATCCGCATTACTGCCGCCAAAGACCTGTTCGTCAGCCAGTCCGCTCTGACTGGTGAAAGCGAACCAGTGGAAAAATATGTGTGCCAAACAAACGAAAAGGGAACGGTTACCGACAATCCCAACGCCGCCCTAATGGGCACCACTGTCATCAGCGGTGCCGCACGCGGTATTGTGTGCGCCGTCGGCAATCAAACCATGCTGGGAAGCATGGCAAAGGAACTTTCCGCAAAACCGCCCAAAACGAGTTTTGAAAAAGGCATCGACTCGGTTTCTTGGATTCTCATTCGCTTTATGCTGGTCATGGTACCCATTGTATTGTTTATCAATGGCTTTACAAAAGGCAACTGGATGAGCGCCCTGTTGTTTGCTATCTCGGTTGCCGTGGGCCTGACACCGGAAATGCTGCCCATGCTGGTGACCACCTGCCTTGCAAGCGGCGCCTTGTCTATGTCCAAAAAGAAAGTCATCATTAAAAACCTAAATTCCATTCAGGACCTCGGCTCCATAGACATTCTCTGCACCGATAAAACCGGCACCCTGACACAGGACAAAGTCGCCCTGGAATACAATCTGAACCTGGAAGGAAAAGAGGATGCGCGCGTCCTGCGGCACGGTTTTTTAAACAGCTACTATCAGACCGGTCTGAAAAACCTAATGGACCTGGCCATCATTGACCGCACCCGTGAACTGGAAGCTACCACGCCCCTGCTGAACGGCATTTCCGACAGCTATATCAAAGTGGACGAAATTCCCTTTGACTTTGACCGCCGCCGCATGAGTGTTGTAGTTGCCAACAAAAGCGGTAAAACACAAATGATTACCAAGGGTGCCGTAGAAGAAATGCTTTCTGTTTCTTCTTATGCGGAATATAAGGGACAGGTCATTCCGCTGACCGAAGATATAAAGGAAATGGTGCGCGGCAAAGTCGGCGAATTGAACAACGCGGGAATGCGCGTGATTGCGGTTGCACAGAAAACCAACCCCTCTCCGGTCGGCGCTTTCTCTGTACAGGACGAAAGCGGCATGGTGCTGATTGGTTACCTCGCTTTTCTGGACCCGCCGAAGGAAACCGCCGCTAAAGCCATTTGTGCCCTGCAGAAATATGGTGTGCAGGTCAAGGTTCTGACCGGTGACAACGACAAAGTCACCCGCTGCATCTGCCGCAAGGTCGGAATTTCGGCAGACCGTATTCTGCTGGGTGAGGAACTGGAGCAAATGACCGATGACGACCTGAAGCGGCGTGCCGAAAACACCTCCATTTTTGCGAAGCTTTCCCCTACCCAAAAGGCCCGCATTGTGCGCGTCCTGCGGGAGGACGGCCACACCGTTGGCTATATGGGTGACGGCATCAATGATGCCGCCGCTATGAAAGCCGCAGACGTTGGCATTTCAGTCGATACCGCTGTGGATATTGCAAAAGAAAGTGCCAACGTCATTCTGCTGGAAAAAGACCTGATGATTCTGGAAGAAGGAATTCTGGAGGGCCGCCGGACCTACGGCAACATGATGAAATACATCAAGATGTCCTCCTCCTCCAACTTTGGCAATATTTTTTCCGTGCTGGCTGCCAGTGCTTTCCTTCCGTTTCTGCCCATGCGTCCGGAGCATCTGCTGCTTCTGAACCTGCTGTATGACATTACCTGTATTGCAATTCCATGGGACAATGTAGACCGTGAGTTCTTAGCAAAGCCGCGCAAATGGGACGCCTCCTCGATTGGCCGCTTTATGGTTTGGATGGGACCGACCAGCTCGGTCTTTGATATCGCGACCTACCTTGTGCTGTACTTTATCCTTTGTCCAGCGGTCTGCGGTGGGCAGTCTTACCGCGCCATTACAGACCCCGCCATGCGTGCCCTGTTTGTTTCGGTCTTTCAGACAGGCTGGTTTGTGGAATCCATGTGGACACAGACGTCCGTTATCCACATGATTCGCACACCGAAAATTCCGTTTATTCAAAGCTGTGCCTCACGTCCACTGCTGCTGATGACCGCCTGCGGCATTGGGCTGGTTACCCTGCTCCCCTTCACACCGCTGCATTCGTTTCTCGGCTTTACGCCGCTGCCGGGTGCCTATTTCCCGTGGCTGCTTTTGTTCGTCGCAGCCTATATGGTACTAGCTACCGCGGCAAAGAAACTGTATATCCGCCGGTACGGTGAACTATTATAAAAAGATATAAAAACCGCTCTGCTGCAAAGCTCCAGCAGAGCGGTTTTTTACTGTCCGAATGTCCAGGAAAGCCATATAAGTGCCTGCAAAAAGCCATCCGAAAAATCTTATATTCTCTCTTGTATTATATTATCACACATGATAATATAATGAAAATGACAATGAAAGGAACCTCTGCAATGCTGGATAAGCTCATAGCGTGCTTCACTCACCCGGCAAAAAGCCGGCTTCTGTTGGAAATATACACCAAAAAACAGGCTACCGCCAAACAGCTGCGGCCGGTACTGGGGGATATTTCACAATCCACGCTGTACCGGTATCTAAACCAAATGTGCCAGGACGGCATTCTGAAAGTCATCGCTAAAAATCCTGTACGCGGCACAGTGGAAAAAGTATATGCCCTAAAAATAGACCTGCAGGCTGAGGGGGAAACACTTCTGAAAAAAGACCCTGCCAAAGGACTTCTGTACCTATTCACGCAGTATATGGCCGGCCTGCTGCAGGAATTTCGTGAATATGCAGAGCGGGAAGACGCGGACCCCACACAGGACGCGCTGAGCTTTACAGTTTGTCCGGTATGGGCAACGCGCGAAGAGATAGTCACCGTACTGCAAAAAATCGGCGAAATTTTGACGGAAATGCAGAAAAACCAGCCCGCACCCGGACGGCAGATGCACTCGATTGGTGTGATTGCAACACCGCCGAAAAAACTGGAAGAGGGAAAACCACAATGATGAAACCAATGCTGCAAATTCAAGACCTGACAAAACGCTTTGGCACAAAAACGGCGGTGGGCCACCTGAACTTGACGGTGGAACCGGGCGATATTTATGGCTTTATCGGCCAAAACGGTGCCGGCAAAACAACGACTATCCGCGCGGTGGTGGGCGTCATGCCCTTCGATGCGGGCGAAATTCGGATTGACGGCCACTCTGTACGGGAAGAACCGGTCCTATGCAAATCCGTAACTGCCTATATTCCGGACAATCCGGACCTGTACGAGTATTTGACCGGCATTCAGTATCTGGATTTTATCGGGGATATTTTTCGTGTGCCCGCCGACCGGCGGCAGAAACGCATTCGAAAGTACAGCAGTTTACTGGGGCTGACGCCGGTACTTGGGGATCTTATCTCCTCTTATTCCCACGGCATGAAGCAAAAACTGGCCGTACTGTCCACTTTTCTGCACACACCGAAACTGCTGGTACTAGACGAACCGTTTGTCGGATTGGACCCGGAAGCCTCCTATCACCTAAAGGCCATGATGCACGAGCTGTGTGCCGGCGGCAGTGCCATTTTCTTTTCCACTCATGTACTGGAAGTTGCCGAAAAGCTCTGCAACAAAATTGCCATTCTGAAGGACGGAAAATTGATAGCCAGTGGCAAAACCGAAGACGTACGCGGAAACAGCAGTTTGGAGGATGTCTTCCTGGAGGTGGTCGGCCATGAATCATAACACCCTGACACTGCTGAAAGTACAGATGCTTGGCTTTCTGGGGTGGAACCAAATGCGGCATTCCCATGTCAAAAAAGGAATGTCATCGTTCGCTATTCTCTGCTTTCTGTCCCTGCTGCTCATTTTTTACAGTGTCATACTGGCAATGGGCCTTGTGCTGGCAAAGATGGCCGCTCTCATTGCACCGCTGACCGCTGTTATCTGCGTTGTGATTACACTGATTTCAACGCTCCAAAAAAGCAGACCGGCTTTGTTTACCTGCAGCGACTACGATTTGGTCATGGCACTGCCTGTCTCTGTTCGTGCCGTTGTGCAAAGCCGTCTGCTGAGTATTTACTGCATTAGCTTTTTGTTCAGCACTTCTTTTTTCCTGCCGGCAGGCATTGTCTGCGGTATGGCCGGCGGAAAAGACATTTCCTATTGGCTGATGCTGATTCCGGCGCTGTTTTTGCTGCCCTTGCTGCCCACCGCAGTCGGGGCTGTCCTCAGCGCCGCTATAACAGCGGCTTCTGTACGGTCCCGTCATAAAAACCTATTGTCCATTCTGCTTGGATTACTGTTGTTTATCGCTATCATGGCTGGGCTTTTCTTCTTCCTCGGCAGTGACCACCCCGGAACACAGCTGCAGGCTGCGGCGGTTTCAGTTTCGCGCGCTGCCGGAAAAATTTATCCGCCCGCGGCGTGGTACGCACTTGCAGTAAACAATGGAAACTGGGGCGCTTACCTGCTGTTCGCACTGGCATCCACGGGCATCACCGCCCTGCTTGTATCCATACTGACACACAATTACCCCGCCCTGCATGCTGCACTGGAAAACCAGCACACTGGCAGACAGCAGAATGTTTTACAGGCAGAAAAGAGAAAAATCCTTTCGCCGACCTCTGCTTTCTACCACAAGGAACTGCATCGTTACTTTTCCTGTCCGGTTTATGTTTTGAATACCATGCCCGGGCCAATTCTCATTGTTCTGTTCAGTGCTGTTTTGCTGTTCCTTTCGCCCGAAAAAGTGGCGTCTATGGCGGGTATACCAATCATTGCCGTATGGCTGCGGCGGTTGGCACCGCTGCTTCCATCCATGTTTGTCTGTATGAGCTGTACAACCGCCGCTTCCGTTTCACTGGAAGGAAAGACACGGTGGATTACCTGTTCCGCGCCGGTTTCCCAAAAGGTGGTTTTCCGTGCTAAAATAGCGGTCAATCTGACCATTTTGCTGCCGGCGGTTTTTGTCAGCGGCCTTCTGCTGCTGTTTGGTCTGCACCTGCCGCCTGTACAGGCAATTTTTACTTTTGTGCTGCCGTGTATTTATTCGCTGTTCATCGCAGTGGTCGGTCTGCTGCTGGACATTTCCCGCCCGCAGTTTGACTGGACCAGTGAAATGGTGCCGGTGAAACAAGGAATGCCGATGCTGTTTACGCTGCTGATTGGTTTTTTGGCTGTTTTCCCGCCCATTCTGCTGACATTCTCGTTTTCGGGAAGTGCTGCATTTATCTATGGTGGTACAGCTGTCCTCGTTTTGCTGCTGACCTGCCTATTATACCATCACCTGCTGCGCCTGCCGCTGCAGTGGCAGTAAGCTCTACGAAAAAGGCACCGCCGCAGAAAGGAATTCTGCGACGGTGTCTTTTTTAGCATTGCGATTCTATGTGTTTTTGTCCGCTTTGCTTTATGCCGGCGTACCGGTGAGGCGGTCAGTCGGTTTCATATTCGGAATAACACCCTTTACAATGTAAAGGATGACACAGAAAATCGCGAAGATAATTCCGGCCGGATAAGCAATCGCGGTCGAAAGATGCAGGCATTCCGGTGCCATAAACAAATAAGTAGCGGTGACCGCGGACATAAAGGTTGCCGGAATGGCTGCGACCAGAGAATACATAGTACCTGGTTTCCACTTGCACAGATACGCTGCGCCGGTCCAAAGGACAATCATGGCCAGCGTCTGGTTGGAATAGGAAAAGTAGCGCCAAATAACGGAAAAGTCCAGCTGTGTAAGCAGTGCGCCTACTGCAAACAGCGGAATGGAAATCTTCAGACGAGCCGGAATGCTCTTCTGGTCAATATGGAACCAGTCAGCGATTGTCAAACGTGCGCTGCGGAAAGCGGTATCTGCAGAAGTGATTGGGCAGATGCCAACGCCGATAACCGTCAGGATAACACCGACTGGGCCCAGCAGACCTTTGCCGATGTTATAAACCATAACGGACTGGTTGTTGTGCAGAGCCAGGCCGGCATCATACAGTCCCTTTGTGCCGCCGTAGAACGCAACACCAACAGTTGCCCAGATAAGCGCAATAACGCCCTCAGCGACCATGGCGCCGTAGAAAATTTTACGGTTTTTGCGCTCGTCGTCAATGCAGCGGCCAACGATTGGTGCCTGTGTGGAGTGGAAGCCGGAGCACGCGCCGCACGCCACAGTGACAAACATCATGGACCAGATAGGTGTTTTTGCCGGGTGCTGATTCGCCAGCGTCAATTCCTGAATTGGATAGCCGCCGGCAAAAACACCGCCCATAACGCCCACGCACATGGCAATGAGAATGACACCAAAAATCGGGTAAATCTTCCCGATAATTTTATCTACCGGGAACATCGTCGCCAGAAAATAATAAATCAGCAGAACAACAACCCAGAACTTCGTAGTCAGTGTGTTCGGTGTCAGTTCCGCAAACAGGCCGGCTGGGCCGGTAGTAAATGTGGCACCAATGAGAACCAGCAGGATAACGGAGAACACACGCATGACCTGCAGCATTCCTTTGCCAAGGTACCGGCCGACAACTTCCGAAATGGAGGCGCCGTCCTGCCGCATAGACAGTGTGCCGCTTAAAAAGTCGTGCACACCGCCGGCGAAAATTGTGCCAAACACAATCCAAAGGTACACCACCGGTCCCCATAGGGAACCCGCCAAAGCGCCGAAAATAGGGCCAAGACCTGCTATATTCAGCAGTTCGACCAAAAACGCACGCGGGGTGCTCATAGGAACAAAATCAACACCATCCGGATGTGCTTGGCATGGAGTGGGCGATTGGTGCGGCTGAAAAACTTTATCGACAACTTTACTGTATGTAAGGTAGCCGACAACCAGCAGAGCCAGTGCCACAAAAAAAGAAACCATACTTTTTCCCTCCCTTGAATAGGAAATCTCTCTAGCATCTTATATAAATTCTTCGACTGACTATATCTATATTTTAATAAATGTGTGCACCATATTCAATGCTAATATTACACAAACTTCCATTTTTCGATTTGTTCATAATTTCTCCTCCAAAATATAACCTAAGCGGCAAAAAACCTGTGTAGGCACAAAGCCCACACAGGTCCTAAAATATTTTGCAGATGTTCTATTTAGTTTCCGCAGATAAGATTCATTTCTGCAACGGCACGGCCGTTTTTATAGTAAATGCGCGGTACCCGCTTACTAATGCCGCAGGTAATTTCGTAATTGATGGTACCCACCAGACTGGCCAGCTCATCCGCCGTAATGCACTCCTTGCCGTCCGAGCCAATCAGGGTAACCGGGTCCTCTTCCTGCACATTTGGAATATCCGTAACGTCCACCATCATCTGGTCCATGCAGATACGGCCCAAACTATGAGCACGTCTGCCATGAATCAGCACATCTGCCCTGCCGGAAAGCATACGCGGATAACCGTCCGCATAGCCGACTGGAACGGTAGCCACACGCATTTCCCGCTGTGTGCGGTACGTACAGCCATAGCTGACAGGCGTACCGGCAGGCAGTGTTTTTACCAGCGAAACCACGCTCTTCAGCCGCATGACACGCTGCAGGTCCAGCTGGGTGCGCACTTTATCAGAGGGCATCATGCCATACAGAATGACGCCCGGGCGGCACATATCCAGCTGAAACTGTGGATAATCCATTAAACCTGCGGAGTTGTCACAATGCCGAACAGCAAACCGAACCCCGGCCTGCTCCAGCTTATGAATGCCGTCAGTAAAGCTGGCATTCTGCCGATGTGTAAATTCTTCGCCGTCTGCCCCCTCATCTGCAGCTGCAAAATGAGTGAAAATGCCTTCCGGCTGCAGGTGTGGCAGTGCACAGACACGCACAACCTGCTGCAGGGAATCTGCATCTCGTTTCGGGTCCTGATAAAGGAAGCCGATGCGGCTCATGCCGGTGTCCAGCTTAATGTGCGCTTTCACAGTTACGCCGGCATTTTCCGCCGCCGCGTTCAGTTCCTGCGCATATTTTTCAGAAAGCACAGCCTGTGCGATGTTGAGCCGAGAAAGCTCTTTTGCCTGTGTCGGCGGCGTATAGCCTAAAATCAGGATAGGCAGTCCTACCCCGCAGGCGCGTATCTGGATAGCTTCCTCCAGATTAGAAACTGCCAGCCACTGCGCACCCAAACGCTCATACAGGTGCGCCAGCTGTTCGGCGCCGTGGCCATACGCGTCCGCCTTCACCACACAGCACATTTTTACGCCGGGGCGCATGGCTGCGCGGATAGACTGATAGTTGTGAGCCGCTGCATCCAGGTCAATTTCTGCCCAGGTACGCTTCAGGGAATTATTCAAAGTACTTTACACCCGATTCAAACAATTTTTGGTCCTTCTCGCCGGGAACATTCTTATACAGATTGGTGCCGCGGCGTTCACTATGGCCCATCTTGCCAAGGATACGGCCGTCGGGACTCGTGATGCCCTCAATGGCACAAACGGAGCCGTTGGGGTTCCACTCAATGCTGCCGCTGGGAATGCCCGTCGGCGTGACATACTGGGTTGCAACCTGGCCGTTGGCAATCAGGGTTTGCAGCACTTCATCGTTGGCGACAAAGCGGCCCTCACCGTGGGACACCGGCACCGTAAAGACCTGCCCCGGCTCCACTGCCGCAAACCACGGGGATTTGACACTGGTCACACGCGTGTACACCATGCGGGAAACATGGCGGCCCAGTGTGTTGAAGGTCAGCGTCGGTGCCTTTTCGCTTGGCGCAGTGATTTTCCCATAGGGCACCAGTCCCAGCTTAATTAGCGCCTGGAAACCGTTGCAGATGCCCAGCATCAGGCCGTCCCGCTGCTCCAGCAGGCGCTGGACTTCTTCCGCGACACGCGGGCTGCGGAACGTGGTGGCGATAAACTTGCCGGAACCGTCCGGCTCATCGCCGCCGGAGAATCCACCCGGCAGCATGATAATCTGGCACTTTGCAATCGCCTGTGCCATAGCGGCAATCGTTTCTTCAATCGCAGAAGGCGTCAGGTTCCGTACCACCAGAACGTCCACCTTGGCACCCGCCTGTTCAAAGGCTTTGGCGCTGTCATACTCGCAGTTTGTGCCCGGGAACACCGGAATGAATACACGGGGCTTCGCTGCCTTGACAGCCGACGCTGCGCCGCCGCGCTTGGTGTATAGCGGAATATCATGCGTAACTGGGACTTCCCGTGCGTTGCTCGGGAAAACCGAATTCAGCGTACCGCTCCAAACAGCCTGCAGGTTCTCCAGTGTCATATGACTGCCTGCCAGCACAATTTCCGGTGTCTCAATGGTTTGGCCAACTGCGACTGCACCCTTCGGGAAAGCCGTGCCATTTTCCAGTTCGGCAATCAGTGTGCCACAGCGCGGTGCAAAGAGCGCCTGCGCGTCCTCCATATTGCGGTCCAGCGAAACGCCAATGCGGTTGCCAAAGGCCATCTTGGAAACTGCCGCCGCGGTGCCGCCTTCTTTGACCACAGAAGCGGACAGAATGGCACCGTCCTGCATCATTGCCAAAACATTTCGGTAGTAATCTTTTAACGCTTCCCAATCCGGCAGCAGTGTTGCCTCATCGGTCGGCAGCGGGAACAGGACCAGTGTATGTCCCACGCCCTGCAGGGCTGCAGAAATGGTTTTGCTTGCCTTCGTCATCGTCAGGGCAAAGCTTACCAACGTCGGCGGAACGTCCAGCGTTTCAAAGGTGCCGCTCATGCTGTCTTTGCCGCCGATTGCCGGTAGCCCCATGCCCAGCTGAGCAGACAGGGCACCCAACAGTGCCGCTGTCGGCTTGCCCCAGCGTTTGGGGTCCTCTGTCATGCGCTCAAAATATTCCTGGAAAGTCAGGCGTGCCTTTAGGGGGTTGGCACCCATTGCGCACAACCTGGAAAGGCTTTCGGTTACAGCCCATGCGGCACCGTGGAACGGGCTCCATTTGGAAATGCCGGGAATAAAGCCGTAAGCCATCGCGGTCGCGTCATCGGTTTCGCCCGCTGTCGGGATCTTGGCGGCCATGCCTTCTTCCGGCGTCATCTGATAACGTCCGGCAAACGGCATCAGCACCGTTGCGGCGCCAATGGACGAATCGAACCGCTCCGCAAGGCCCTTCTGTCCGCACACTTCCAGCCGGGCAAGGTTGTCGCGGAATGCTTCTGCCAGCGGTTTGCTGGCAAGGCGCTCCGGAACCTGCTCACGGTAGTTCTGCTGCGGGTCCACCGGTTCAATCTCAACGTCTGTTTCCTGTGTTACACCGTTGGTGTCCAGGAAAGCGCGCGTAATGTTGACTACCTCATCGCCCCGCCAGAACATACGCAGGCGCGGCTCTTCCGTGACAACCGCCACTGCCGTTGCCGCTAGATTTTCTTTATCTGCCGCCGCGATAAAGGCATCTACATCTTTTGAATCCAGCACAACAGCCATGCGTTCCTGGCTTTCGGAGATAGACAGTTCCGTGCCGTCCAGTCCTTCGTACTTCTTCGGTACTTTATCCAGATTGATACGCAGGCCATCGGCCAGCTCGCCGATGGCGACACTGACACCGCCGGCACCAAAGTCATTGCAGCGCTTAATCATATGTGCAACCGCGGCGTTGTGGAACATACGCTGAACCTTGCGTTCGGTCGGCGGATTGCCTTTCTGTACTTCGGCGCCGCACTCCTCAACGCTTTCCTCTGTATGTGCTTTGCTGGAACCGGTTGCCCCGCCGATGCCGTCACGGCCGGTCGCACCGCCCAGCAGGACAATGATATCACCGGGAACCGGCTCTTCACGCACGACGTTTGCTTTGGGAACCGCGCCGACAACCGCGCCGATTTCCATGCGTTTGGCAACATAGCCTGGGTCATACAGTTCCTGCACCTGACCGGTGGCAAGGCCAACCTGGTTGCCGTAGGAAGAATAGCCATGAGCGGCACCGGTGGTAATCTTGCGTGTCGGCAGCTTGCCCTTCAGTGTCTTTTCCACCGACACCAGCGGGTCGCCGCTGCCGGTCACACGCATGGCCTGATAGACATAAGCACGTCCGGAAAGCGGGTCACGGATAGCGCCGCCCAAGCAGGTGGCTGCGCCGCCGAACGGTTCAATTTCCGTCGGGTGGTTGTGCGTTTCATTCTTAAACTGCACCAGCCACGGTTCCGTTTTTCCGTCAATGGTAATCGGCACCTCAATGGAGCAGGCATTGATTTCTTTGCTCTGGTCAAGGTCCGGAATTTGGCCGCGCTTTTTCAGCACTTTCATGCCGATAATTGCCATATCCATCAAAGAAACCGAGCGCGTGGTGTCCTTGCCGTACACTTCGTCCCGCACATCATAATACGCCTGCAGCGCCTGTTCAAGAGCTGAACTGACCGCACCTCTGGCGACATGAATATTTTTTAGGTGGGTATTAAAGGTTGTGTGGCGGCAGTGGTCGCTCCAGTAAGTATCAATGACACGCAGCTCCGTAACAGAGGGGTCGCGGTGTTCCTGCTTCTCAAAGTAATCCCGTACAAACAGAAGGTCTTCCAGCGTCATAGCAAAACCCATTTTGCCGTAATAGGCGTGCATCTGCTGTTCATCCCATACGGTAAAGCCTTCCACCCGCTGAACGTTGGCCGGACGCTGTACTTTCATTTCCAGCGTTTCCGGCTTGTCCATGCTGGCAAGGCGGCTTTCCACCGGGTTAATCAGGTATTCCTCCATGCGCTTCATCTCATCCGCAGTCAGACCGCCCTGCACCGCAATGATTTTCGCCGTAACAACCTGCGGGCGCTCCCCCTGTGTTAAAAGCTGCATGCACTGTGCCGCGCTGTCGGCGCGCTGGTCGTACTGGCCGGGCAGGTACTCCATGGCAAAAGCCTGCCAGCCCACAAGCGGGCATTCTTCATCGTGTACCATGTCCTGATTCGGTTCCGAAAGGATTGTGCTACGTGCCTCTGCAAACTGCTCCGCAGTCAGCCCGGAAACATCGTATCGGTTAATCAGCCGCAGTGCCGTAATGCTGCCTAGACCCAGGCTGTGCACAAGATCCTCCCGAATGTGCTGTGCTTCCACGTCGAAGCCGGGCTTCTTTTCCACAAAAACTCTGCTTACGTTAGACATTTTACCCCCGTTCCGCCGGTTTCCCGGCCCGCTGCAAAAAACGCCACTATGTTTTTTCGTGTTTTTCATTTTAGCATAAATCACCCTGCAAGAAAAGGGCATATTCCTTTTCTTTTCCTTAAAAGAGCTTCCTTTTACGGGCAATTTTCTGTCTAGACCAGCAAAAAGGCCTCTGCCTGTTTGCGGCAGAGACCTCTTCATTTGCGTATAATGGATTACTTTTTATCTGCGTTCTTCGCAGCAATCTTTGCGTTGTCCTCGTCAATGTCTTCCTGGATAACGTCGCGCAGCAGGCGTGTCTTGCTGTGGTCGATACGATTTTCAGGCAGAATGGTGTTTTCACAGCCCAGGCCATGCTTATTGCCTTCGCTGCTGACCCACAGACGGTCGGCGACCGGCTTCCAAGCCTTTGCCTGCGCTTCGCACTTTGCGCACAGTTCGTGTACGTCTTCCTTTTCCACCAGGTCGGTAGAATGCGCGCCGGACTTCTTGACAACATCTTCCAAACGGTAGGGGTTATCCAGCAGCGGGCAGGGGCGCAGCATGTTTTCGTTGTAAGGCTGGTTCTTGTGGTATTCCATGAACAGCGGGCTGCAGTATGCTTCCAGCAGGGACTTGTCGTGAATATTGGAGTCACTGTAGTGAATAAACACACAGGGGTCAATATCACCATTTGCGTTGATGTGCAGGTAATAGCGGCCGCCTGCAATGCAGCCGTACACATATTCGCCGTCGAGGAAGAAGTCCAGCGTAAAGAGCTGCTTCGTGTTGCGGAATTTACGTATCTGGTGGTACATCAGCTCACGTTTGTCAGCCGGAACCATCAGGTCAACCGGTGCGCCTACTCCGACAGGCATATAAGTGAAGAACCAGCTGAACAGTACGCCCTGGTCAATCATCCAGTCAAAGAACTTCTCCTGGCTGACGGTGTCTACGTTCTGGCTGGTGTAGCAGCAGGAAACACCAAAGGGCAGCTTGTGTTCACGCAGAATCTTCATAGCTTTGGCAACCTTCTGGAAGGTGCCCTTGCCGCGGCGTGCATCGGTTGTTTCTTCATCGCCCTCAACAGAAATAGCTGGCACGAAGTTGCCGACGCGCAGCATATCTTCTGCAAATTTGTCATCAATCAGTGTTGCGTTGGTGAAGCAGAGGAACACGCAGTCCTGATGTGCTTCGCAAAGCTTAATCAGGTCATCTTTGCGCACCAGCGGTTCGCCGCCTGTATAGATGTACATATAAGTACCCATTGCGGTGCCCTGATTGATAATATCGTCAATCTCATCATAGGTGAGGTTCAAGTTGTGGCCGTACTCGCTGGCCCAGCAGCCGGTGCAGTGCAGGTTGCAGGCACTGGTCGGGTCCAGCAGAATCGTAAACGGGACGTTGCAACCGTACTGTTTGCGGATTTTGTCCTGTTTCTTGCCGCCAATGAGGGTAGCGTTGACAATGAAGTTGGAAAATACAGTCTGCAGAACATGAGTGTCCACCACGTCCCACAGCTTTTTGATGAGCTGGTACCAGTTGTTGTCAGGGTTGTCGACAAAGCGATGGAACATCTTGCGCTGACCAAGGTACATATTACCCGTATCGAACTTATCAATCATGTTCAAAAGTTTTGGGATGTTTTTATCGGGATCTTTTCCCAGATAACTCAAAGCTTTTTTAATACCAAACTTTTGAAGCTGTTCTTTCAGACCTGCATCTGCCATATTGATATCCTCCTAATAAAGAAAAAATAAGCAAAAAGTGCTGCATTTTCAAGACTTTTTTAACCGGGTATGCCAGCCTGCATCCCTTTGTATCTGAAAATCATTATAAGAATGAAATGGGCTTTTGTCCTTAGACAACCTGAAAATAAAGTCATAAAGTATGACACATCTGCGAAATTGTCATACTCTACCGAAGGGAAATGTTCAGTTCCTGTTATCGTTTGTCTCTCTGCCCACAGATATTCCTGCCGGCAGCAGACTTTTTTCTTTCGTCATCTTTTACTGCCAGCGGTCCTTTTCCGGCTCCATGTAAGACCGTTTTCCACATTTGGGACAGGTCAGCATCTTTCCGGCGGAGGCGGTATTTGTTGCGCCGGAGCCAAGGAAATTCAGCAGCGTCGGTTTAAAAACGTGTTTGCACTCCGGACAGATAAAATGCATCTTTCGGCGGTAAAACACAAAACGAATCAGTTCCGCCGCCAGCGTGACCAAAAGGATAATTCCAATCAGTATGGCAATATGTGCCGCTGAAAAAGAAACCGAAAGCTGTATCATATGTTCTCTCCCTTATTTTATAAAGCGTATTCAATGCCAATGTTTGCCCGCACCAGCTGATAAATATTCTGATTTGTCTTTCTTTCAAAGTATCCTTTCAGCTGATAAGTAGCCAGCCATTTCTGCCGGGTAAACCGGCTGCATCCGCGGCGCAGGACCACGTCCACCAGCCGTGTTTCCAGCAGCGTTGGTCCCGTCGGGTAGGCCAGTGCGTCACACAGCTGAATAAGGCGGTCATAGTCATTATACTGGGTTTTGGAAAGTGCTGCCGTCAGCTCGTCCTTTTGGGCATCAGTAATATCCATCTTCCCCATAAAAGAATCCAAACTTTGATACATAAAAGAATGTGTCAGACAGACGCGTGCCACATCCGGGTACCCCATTTGATTCATATCCTGCCAGCCGTCATAAACGTGCCGAATTCCCGAAATGCCGTGTCCTCTGCCAATGTCGTGCAGCAGGCCCAGAATATGTGAATCATCCGCATTTAGGTCCGGACAGGCAGCGGCAATGCGCTGTGCGCAGTCCGCCGTCACTTTGCTGTGGGCAATCCATGGGCCAGGATTGCTGTTTCGTGCCTGTCCCAGCAGTGCCTCTGCCTGCTGCAAAGAAGGAATCTGCATAAAAAACAGTCCACCTTTCTGTCGTTCTTTTTCTTCTATATAATAGTATCGCAGTATCGTACAATTCGACAGCATCCGGCATTTTGTATTTTCTGCCGGAGATGTGCTGATTCGATAAACAGCAAGCTCCCCGAAAGCCACATTGACACCGGCCTTCGGGGAGCTTTATTTTGGAGCAGAAGACGGGAATCGAACCCGCATTCTCAGCTTGGGAAGCTGATGTTCTGCCACTGAACTACTTCTGCATGAAGTAATTATTATTATAACATATTCTGTTTTTTCCTGCAAGTAATTTATTTGAGGAGTTTATGGAACATAGCGGAGGTAAAGAATATGCGTGCCAGCTTTATCAATAGCCTGTTTGATCCCTTTGATTTTATGATAGCGCAAATTATCCATCACGACGATGCCGCCTTCATGGAGAGTCGGCGCGGGATGCTGCTCAATGTAGTTTTTGAAGGGCTCTCCATCTCCCCATTCAGTGAACTAGACAAGAACATAGGAACTGCACATTCGGACGGTCGCGTTCACTGGCTTGTATCATCTTTTTTATAACGGTAGTGAAGCTTGCCTCTGATGATTTTACTATTATGAACGTATCAACTTAAAAAACGGCCTCACTCCGTTTAAAAACCGGAGCAAGGCCGCTTAAATCACAGCTATTCTGCGTCAGGGCTTTTATCTCTTTACATCAAGTTTTACTGGGAGCTGTCCCTCTGCGGAAACCGTACCATCGGCTTTCATCGTAATGCAGGTGCGATTTTTTGGGTTATCATAATCTTTGCTGCAGCCGTCATCGCTGTAATATTGATAAGCGGCACAGTGCTGCACATTGACAAGCAGCGTCAAGTCACCAAAATCGACTTCCGGTACACTTTCTCCGCCCTTTGCAAGAGGAATCATCCGGTCTGAACGCAGGAAAAAGACAATCTCATCCAGAGCGATTGGAATATAGTGGTATCCCTTTTTCATCTGCTCCGTCTGAATTTCCTGTGCGGAATGCATCCGAACCAGTTTCATCGGCTCCGGCAGATAGACCGTCCTGCCCACGGCATTCTGTGTGTAAACCGGTGTCACCATCAGTTCGTCGCCCAGCATGAGCTGGTCCTGCACCCGTGCGGCGTCCTCGTCCTGCGGGTAAACGAATGCCAGCGGTTTAAAGTACATAGTGTCCTGTAGTGTGGCTTTCATATATTCACTGTAAAGATACGGCAGCAGTGCATAGCGAATGCCAATCAGGTTCCGGAATACCGGCAGTACCTCCGGGAAGCGGTAGACTTCCTGACAGCGGGTACCCAGTGCGGAGTGGTTTCGCATAAGCGGTGTAAAGACGCCAAATGCAGTCCAGCGCAGAAGCAGGTCAGCCGTGGCGTTGTCCCCAAAGCCTCCAATGTCCGCACCTGAATACAGGAAACCGCACATATTCAGGGATGGCATCATCTGAATTTCCAGCAGCAAATGACTCCACCATGAGCAGTTATCACCTGTCCAGACACCGCCGTAACGGTGCATTCCCACCATAGAGGAACGGGAGAACATCAGTACCCGTTTATTCGGACAGTATTTTTCAAAGGCTTCCCCGGCGGAACGCGTCATATTATAGCCATAAAGGTTATGAATCTTGTCGTGACGCACCCGCTTTCCGCCGCAATTATGGTAGAAACTCTCATAGTCCTTCGGGTTGTTTGACAAACCGGTGACCAGCTCGCGGAAATAGTTGACCTTATCCATATCCAAATTTTTGCCTTCCAGCTTTTTCATCTCCGCAAAGGCGGCTTTCAGTCCGTCCTCCGAATAGAATAGCGCCGGTTCATTCATATCATTCCAAAATCCGTCAATGCCTTTATCCAGCAGGAAGCGGTACTTTCCGCCGAACCACGCGCGCACCTCCGGATTTAAAAAGTCCGGAAAATAAGCTTTGCCCGGCCAGACCGCGCCCACAAAAGGAGTGCCGTCCTCTTTTTTGCAGAAATAGCCGTTTTCCAGCCCCTCGTCACAAACATCATAGCCTCTTTCCTGCTTAACACCGGCATCAATAATCGGCACAAGGTGGATATTCTGCCGCCGCATTTCCTGCACAAACTCGGCAAAATCCGGAAAGGTTTTGTCATTCAGGGTAAAGTCCTTGTAATGGTCCATATAATCAATATCAAGGTATACCATATCGAGCGGTACATGATTTTCCCGATGTTTCTGCACCACTTCGCGTACTTCATCTTCGCTGTAATAGCTCCAGCGGCTCTGTCCATAGCCAAAAGCCCACTTTGGCGCAATATAGCTTCTGCCAATCAGCCCACGGAACTGATGCACAATCTCCTCTGCACTTTTGCCTTCTATGATATAAAGGTCATAGTCGGCATTCCCCACAGTCACCGCCATATGGTTCATATTGGTGTAACCAATGTCATAATCGACTTTCCCGGGATAATCCAGAAATACGCCGAACATCTGCCCTTTCCCCGCCAGCAGCAGAAAATTGTCCGACGCATACAGGGACTGTTTGCCCTCTGTGTGCTGCGGTTCGTCTGAGCAGTTGCTGCAGTAATGCCAGCCGCGTTTATTGATACCGCGCACGGTTTCACCTAAGCCATAAACAATCGTGTCGCTGCTAAGTGGGCAGGCAAGTGTGCAGTCATCATTTTCCACTGTAAAATACGGCACCGGCCCATGTATGGGCGGCAGGTCTTTCACCACCGCATCGGTCTGAAACGGATGCCCGAATGAATAGCGTCTAATCATAGTAATGTCCTCCTGTAATCTTCTGTTTCATAAATTCCCTGCTTTTCAGCAAAAAGGCCGGATGCACAGCGCAATCCGGTCTTTCGCACATTTCATTCAATATTTTATTTAATTGCTCCTTCTGTCACACCTTTGACGATGTACTTCTGGCAGGCAAGATAGAAAATAACGATTGGGATGATGCACAGCATCAGTCCAGCAGACGCCAAATCCCAGCGCTTGGAGAACTGCCCAAAGAACAGATAGGTCTTCAGCGGCAGAGTCTGCCAGCCGGGTTTGTTAATCACCAGGGATGGCAGCAGATAATCGTTCCAAATCCACATCACATTCAGGATGGCGACTGTAATCATAATGGTTTTGAGCAGCGGCACCACAATGATGAAGAAAAGCTGAATGGAATTGCAACCGTCAATCGTGGCGGCCTCCTCCAGTTCTTCCGGCACATTTTTAATGAAACCATGGAACATGATGATGGACATACTGGTACCGAAGCCAACATACATGATAACCAATCCAACGCGGTTAATCATGTGTAGAGCGGAGCCAAGGCTCATCAGCGGCAGCATCACACACTGAAAGGGAATCAGCATGGCAGCGGCGAACAGCATGAAAATGACAGAACTCACCTTTGTCTTGTATCGCACCAGCACCCATGCTGCCATGGAGGATACCAGCATAATCAGCGCCGTGGACACGACCGTGATGACCAGTGAATTCATAAACGACGTCACATAATCCAAAGACTGAAAAGCCTGCACATAGTTCTTTAGTGTAAAGGTCTTTGCATCCGGAAAGCCCAGCACATTCATAAAGATTCCACGCTGATTCTTAAAGGAATTCAGCATCAGAATAAAGATTGGGAATAAAAACAGAATGCCCAGTAAAATGCCGATGACAACGAATGTCGCCTTCTTGGTTTTATTTTTGCGGTGCATTCCGGTTTTTGCTGTTTGGGTGTTTTCCATTACATCTCAACCTCCTTCCGCTTGGTAAGCATCAGTTGGGTAATGCCAATGGCGGCAACGACAATCAGGAAAATGATACCCTTTGCCTGTGCAATGCCCAAGCGATTTTCCGCAAAGGCGGAGTTGTAAATATTCAGCGCCAGCATCTCGGTTGCGCGGTAAGGGCCGCCGGCTGTCAATGCCAGGTTCTGGTCAAACATTTTGAAGGAATTGGAGATAGTCATGAACAAACCGATTGTGAAGGCAGGCATCATCAGCGGCATCGTAATGTGAACCAGCATACTGCCCGCACCGGCGCCGTCAATGCGTGCTGCCTCCTTGATAGATTCTGGTATCTGCTGGATTTGCGCAATATAAATAATCATCATGTAGCCGGAAAGCTGCCAGACGGTTAAAATCAGCAGCCCCCAGAAGCCGGTCTGCGGATTGGACAGCCAGCCTATCAGAAAATGCATTCCGGTTGCTTTGCCAATTGCCGTAAAGACAGATGTAAATATAAACTGCCATGTAAAGCCGAGCAGCAGCCCGCCAATCAGGTTTGGCATGAAGAAAATGCCGCGCAGGGCAGTTGCGCCGGGAAAAGTCTGTGTCACCAGAAGCGCCAGAGCAAAGCCTACGACATTGACTAGTACCATTGCGCACAAGGCAAACAAAGCCGTGAATCCAAAAGCGTGCAGAAAAGTCTGGTCCTGAAAAATGGTTACGAAATTACGAGCTCCCACAAAGTTGGCACGCTCTGAGATTCCGTTCCAGTCTGTGAAGGCATACCAGAATCCCATGATTGTGGGAATAAGCACAACGAGCACAAAAGCAATCAGCGCAGGCGCCAAAAACAGCCAAAACCGTGTTTTGCTCTTTTGCATCCGTGATTCCCCCTTAGACTTGATTTCATTTAGCACAGGAGCCGCCGTTTGAAAGCGGCGACTCCCGATTCAGGCACTTTCAGTTTTTATCTGCTCAGGAAGCTCTCATGGATTTCCACTGGTCCTTGCAGTTCTTCACGACCTGGTCCCATGTTTCCTCACCGCTCAGGTATTTCTGCACATTGGCGCCTGCCACTTTCTGTGTCCAGGTTGCCGGTGCGCCGTTGTAAACCCAGCCAGGAATTGTCTTCTTTTCTTCCACGGCCTTCATAATACGCTGGTTTAGCGGGTCTGACGGCTTCAGGCTGCCATAGTTGTCAAATGCGACCGCGAACTTCGCGTCATTGATAATAATTTGCTTGCCTTCATCGGACTGATACATAAAGTTCAGAAAATCTTTTGCAGCAGCTTTCTTGTCAGCATCCGCATCTTTATTCACAGCCCAGTACATCGGCACGCCAACCGGCCATTTGCCGTCAGAGAAGCCCGGCACCGGAAGCGGCAGCACATCCAGTTTCTGCAGCACGTTAGCATCCACATTGGTAACAGACGGTGCAATCCAGTTGCCCTGCTCAATGGCAGCAACACGCTCGATAGCAAGGCCGCCCTCCAAAGAAGTGCTATAATCGATAGAATTCAGAGTGCCGCGGTTCTTTGCGTTGGTGGTGTAGCTTGCCTGAAAATCGATCATCTTCTTGTAGCCGTCCGCCGCCTTAAATGGAAGCTCCTTGGCGTTAAATGCTTCGGCTGCATTCTTAAAGTCCTGCCCCAAAGCCGGGTTGATGTCATGGTCACCGATAACCCATGTTTCCTTGGCCGGATACTCCATAACCGCCTCCAACTGCGGATATTTGGATTTCATGTCGCCCTTTTCAATCTTGGCTTTTAGGGTATCAAAGCCTTTCTTCATGCCATCAAAGGTCAGCATTGAATCATAAGACACACCGGCATCCTCAAACATTTTGCGGTTAATGACAATGCCATAGCCCTCAAGGTCAAACGGCATTCCCAAAACTTTGCTGCCATCCTTGACATCGGCTAGGGAATCCTCCGGCAAATGAGAAATCCATTGCTGGTCGGAAAGGTCTTCCAGCTTGCTGTTCCAGTCTTTCACGTCCTGCGGACCGCCGATGTTAAAGATGACCGGCGGGTCAGACTTCATCTTTGTTTTCAGCGCGGCGCCATAATCGTCTCCGCCGCCGACGGTTTCCATGTTAATCTTAACATTCGGGTGCTTCTTTTGGTAAGCGTCAATGGCTTTTTGAAAGGCATCCTTTGCCTCAACTTTGAACTGGAAAATATTAATGCTCACATTTTTATCACTGGGCACTCCGCCTGCAGAGGTGTCCGCCGCAGTGGAACCAGCAGCTCCGGAAGAAGCTCCTGGGTTTCCGCCGCATCCTGTTAATGCAACCGCACACATTGCACCAGCCGTTACTAATGCCAGCAACTTTTTACCTTTCATTTTTAAACAACTCCTTTTCCTCCAAAAGATTGTGAATCAGCATTTCCCAATATGCCACAATTATCACTTTGTCGCAAAAGTTTATCTGGTATAAGCTGATTTTATGTGATTATTATATATCATATATTTTCGTTTTGCAATACTTTTGCGCATAAGTTTTAATATTTTTGATTTTCTACGCATAAAATCGCCGAAACTGGGAACTGCTCTTTTTGGTGCCCAAAGCGGTGCGTACGGCCCACACCGGGAATCGTTTTTTCCGGTTTATAGCAATCTAACAAATTGATCCGTATAAACATACGAAAACTAATTGTATCAGCACACACAAATACGACATTCGTTTTGCGTTAGGAATGTAGGTAATGTCCGTAACCCAGAAGTAATTGGGCAGCGGCTGCTCAAAAGTCCTTTTTAACAGGTTCGGATATTTATATACCGCCTGTTTGTAATGTACAATGGCCAATGCCGACGTATTGGCGAAAGCAAATCATATTTTCGCATTACGCCTGGCGGCATCCGTAGGTCTGCTTTCCACGCCGCTGACAATCCGTAATCGGCCCTATCAGTCACTGGTCTTTATCCCCTTTTGCCTGTTGGTTTCGCCAACCCTTTAATTTGTTGTTTGCTCAATTCATAACTTTCTGCTATTTCCCGATTGGTTTCTTTCCGGCTGTTTTGCACCGAAGTACCTCTTCGTTCAGTAACTCAACTTTTGTATATTTTCTGGGCATAAAAAGATCTCTTTTTTTACTGTCCGTTTTATCGGGTATAGTCCAATCGTGCAGAACAGAGCATTGCCTTATTTTCAGGGAAGCGGTTACAATGGATTTTAGCAGAGGAAATAAGCAAAGCAAAGGAGCCTGCGGAAACCGGTTTTCACGGTAGTGTGATGGCTGCCATAAAAGCTGCACAGACGGGGCAAAGTCAGTGTGACAACAAAAGAAAGGCTGTGGAGAAATTCTCCGCAGCCTTTCTTTTTTGTCTTTATTCTAAATTCACACCCATAAATTACGGTAATTCGCGGAATGTATTCATCATGAAAGCCGATATTTTTATTTCCCGGTGAAACCCAAAAGTGCCCGTAGGCCCTGTAAACTCCATATTTGTGAACTGAGTTTGCCTCTCCGGATAGCCCATTTCGTTTTTCACCTTTCATTGTGCAAGTCCTTTTTCCTTGTTTTCAACAGTTTCATCTGTGATGGTGCGCACGCTGCCGCGCTCAACCAGGTGTGTAGGCAAGTGGATATTTCGTTGCTTCGGCGGATGTCCCTGCATGATGTTTAGGAGCAGCTCCACTGCCAGCCGGCCTTTCTCTGCTGGTTCCTGGTGCATGGTGGTCAGCGACGGGCGGGTATTCTGTGCCAGTATATTATCGTCAAAGCCGACGACGGAAAGGTCTTCCGGTATGCGCACGCCGTTATCTTGTAAATAATTCATGGCAAGCATCGCATAATAATCAGAGACAAAGAAAACAGCTGTGAAATCATTTCTCCGGCGCAGCAGTTCTGCCGGTGCTTTGGTTTTATCCTCATGGGAGGAGGGAATCATCCAGCCTTTTTCACAGCGGATGCCATGCTCCTCCAATGCAGTTTTATAACCCAGATAGCGCTCATGGTCAACGCCGATGAGGTTATCTGAGGAAAAGGCAATGCGTGTGTGCCCGTGCGCAATCAGGTAAGAGGTAATCTGGTAGCCGCCGAATCGGTCTTCCAGCCCGATATTTGCATAATCTTTTCTGCCATCAAAATAAGAATCGATGAAAACCACGGGTTTATGCGTAACTTCTTCAATCCGGCACCACTGATCCTTGTGCATGCTGCAGATGATAAGTCCGTCTACATTCCATGAAAGGGCAAGCTGAATGGCTTCATCCTCCGCATTGGTGATGTGCACCATCATATAAAACTGCCTCTCCTCAATGGCAGCGGCAATCGCACCGACCAACTCGCCATTAAAAGGGTCTGCCAGTGCCTGTGCACCACTTCCTTTTTCAAAGCAGAGGATAATGCCGATGATATGTGTCTGATTGCTGGCAAGATTGCGTGCAGTCATATTGGGAATGTAATGAGATTCCCGAATGACCTGACGAACTTTCTGGATCGTGGAATGGGAAACTTCCCGGGTATTTCCGTGAATGACATTGGAAACAGTAGTGGGGCTGACACCGATTTTTTCGGCCATTTGCTTAATGGTGACCATAACGAAGTTTCCTTTCTGGAGTAAAAGTGAACCTATAGTGATTTAACAAATTGAGTGGAAAGTAATGGTATCGGCACGCAAAAACAGAATGGGGATTCAGGAGATTCTAGGCACATTTCAGGTATAAAAAAGATAGCTGTATATGATTTGTTTCAAAATCGGTTAGAATTTAAGTTACTTCATCTCATTCAACCGAAAGGAAGTACCCATTTCTGCATGAACAGTGTAACACAAGATATGAAATACAAGCAATCCCTAATGCGAATTTAGTGTCGGCCGAGCGGGTCGGAAATATAACCACAGCCGTTCCTATGTTTATTTTTGGAAAAGGCGGTACGATGGTACTCTCCGTTGTCAGTCACGCAGGCCTCACAGTCATCCGAATCAGCATACAGAAGAAGAACTAAAGTTAATTCAGAATATGCGGCGCAGAAACCCGAAGCTTGGCCTTATTAAGTTGTGGCACCGCCTGTGAAAATACGGATATCGACGCTGGCCGGAATTTCTGTTTCGTGTCATGAGAAAAATGGGAACGCGTCTAAATAGATGTAAAGATAGTCCCCATGCGCTGTATTGCTGGTCCAGAGCTGCACTTGTTTCAATATATAGCTGGCGATTGACGAATACTCTCACCTGCGTTTTCTTGGCGCTTACCCGGAACATAATACATATTCTTCCGCCGATTTTTTAAAAAATCCGTTCAGTGGTTTGCACGCCGTGGGGTGCGAATGGAATGCATCCAGACAGATAATAATTTTAGATTTACCAACCGCTTTTTTCCATCAAAAAAAGGGCCATCCTGCGCTCTTGGAAGCAACTGCTGCCAAACTGCTTCATTGGCTCTCTTTTGCTGAATTTTTCCACTTCTTCACTGTCCAATATGTTTGACAAACTTACATTTATTTGAGGAGCTTATGGAATAAATGCACCTCTCCGGAAGGGTCACTGGAAATGGCCACCAGCACATATCGGTCCTGTTGATAAACAGCGGCCTTTTGCACCTGCTGATACTGGTCACTGTTCAGGCCGTGAAATGCCTTTGCCTTCTGCTCCAAACGGTCCGCAATAACCGCCTTCATTTTCTCTGCATCTGCGGCACGGTAAAGCTGGAAGCAGCACAGCTCATCGGCACTACCCCCTGTCTTGGCAATCCACATGCCCTGGCTTTCCACCATGCCCGCTGCTATCGGATAATATTTTTGTATAGACGCGGATGGCACCTGCGTATACTGATTTTGATATCCCAGCTGATTCACTATTTCTTCCGCCAGTACATCTGCCCGGGGCTGATGCTGCGCTTTATGCAGAGACTGAAGTGCATGCACGCCGGCCAGCACGATGACCACAGCCAGCGCTACAGCTAAAACTGAAAGGATAATCCATTTTGGTTTCACGTGATTTCTCACAGGCACTCCCTCCGCCCACACAATATTTTTCCATTCTAATGCTTTTTGTACAATTTATTATTCTAAATTGGAAAATCCGTTGTTATATTTTTTCTTCCCATCTTTTTTGCCCGCCTTGTTAGTTTACATAATATATGTTAAAAAAGTTTGTAAATCTTTACCTGTTAAAAAGTCTTCAACATTTTCAACCGTGTTTTCAACTAAATCGTGCGCAAAATCAGCCATTTTCCGGTTTTGGCGTTGAATTTTCCACATTTTCAACAGTACGGTAGTTAAAAAATCGGTATGGCCTTACGTTTGTTCTTCTGCAAAATTCTCACAAACAGGGCGGAAAATCCATCTATTTTGTCCGTTCTGTCTATTCCTCTACAAACGAGAATAAAAAATGGGCCACCGCAGGTTTTATCCTGCAAGCGGTCCAAAAAGCATGCCGTTTTTCAGTCCGTAAACTGGCTGTTGTAAAGTTTGGCATAGAAGCCGCCCTTAGCCATCAGGGAAGTGTGCGTGCCCTGTTCCACAATGTCGCCGTGGTCCATGACCAAAATCAAATCAGCGCCACGGATAGTGGACAGTCGGTGCGCAATGATGAATGAAGTACGGCCTTTCATCAGTTCGCCCATTGCCTTCTGTATCATAATCTCTGTACGGGTATCCACGCTGGAAGTAGCTTCATCCAAAATCAAAATCTGCGGGTCCGCAAGGAATGCGCGTGCAATCGTCAGCAGCTGTTTTTGGCCCTGACTGACATTGCTGGCATCCTCATTCAGCACCATGTCATATCCGCCGGGCAATGTACGGACAAAGTGGTCCACCTGCGCACATTTTGCCGCGGTAAGCACCTGTTCATCTGTAGCGTCCTGCCGGCCGTAGCGGATATTTTCCCGAATGGTCGCGTTGTACAGCCATGTATCCTGCAGTACCATGCCGAACAGCGTCCGCAAATTGCTGCGCTTAAAGTCACGAATATCGTAGCCGTCCACCAGAATGGCACCGCTGCCGACATCATAGAAGCGCATCAGCAGCTTAACCATAGTGGTCTTTCCTGCACCGGTCGGGCCGACGATTGCCACCCGCTGACCAGGCTCTACCTGGGCACAGAAGTCATGGATAATGGTTTTCTGCGGTGTATAGCCAAAGCTGACGTGCGCGAACTGCACACTGCCGCGGATATGAACATTCAGCTCAGTGTCCGGCTTATCCGTTATATTCAGCGTGATGGCATTTGGGCTGTCCTTCGGTTCCTCTTTTTCCTCTAAGAAATCAAAAACACGCTCCGCCGCAGCCGCTGTGGACTGCATGACGTTGGAAATGTTGGCCACCTGCTGAATAGGCTGCGTAAACTGACGTACATACTGCGTGAACGCCTGAATATCGCCGACCGTGATAAACCCTTTGATCGCGTACCAGCCGCCCAGAATGCAGACGACCACAAATCCGACATTGCCGATAAAAATCATAATCGGCTGCAGCAGGCTGGAAAAGAACTGACTTTTCCATGCCGAATGGTACAGGTTTTCATTATAGCCGGAAAATGTTTTTTCGTTTCTTTCCTGTCCGTTAAAGGCCTGCACAACGACATGGCTGCCATACATTTCCTCGATATGACCGTTTACATGGCCAAGGTAGTCCTGCTGCTGTTTAAAGTATTTCTGTGAATGCTTGACAACAAACAGAATAACCAAACCGGACAGCGGAATAATGCACAGCGCCACCAGCGACATCTGCCAGTTGATGGAGAACATCATAATCAAAATACCAATTAGCTGCGTCACACTGGTGATAATCTGTGTCATGGACTGGTTGAGACTCTGCGAGATGGTATCCACATCGTTGGTCAGGCGGGAAAGGACTTCGCCGTTGGTTGTCGTATCATAGTAGGAAAATGGCAGCCGCTGAATCTTGCCGGCAATATCCCTGCGCAGCTGATAGGTCACGTTCATGGTAACGCCGGTCATAATCCAGCCCTGCGCATAATTAAAGGCAGAACTGACCAGATACAGTGCCAGCAGGAACAATAGAATCTGCCCAATACGGGTAAAATTGATACCCTGCCCTGTACCGGAAATCTGGTTCATGAGGCCGGTAAAAACCTCCGTAGTGGCCTTGCCAAGAACTTTCGGCCCGACAATCATAAAAGCGGCGGAACATACGGCAAACAGGAGAACCAGCAGAATCTGCAGTTTATACCTGCCAAGATAATGGGCAAGTTTTTTCAGCGTACCGAAAAAGTCGTTTGCTTTTTCGCCGGGTACACCCACGGGCGGGCCGCCCATGGGACCGTGATGCCTTTGTGGACGGGAGGGCTTCTCTGTATTCATGCTAATTCCTCCTTTGTCAGCTGGCTGGAGGCAATCTCGTAATAGGTTGGGCAGGTATTCAGCAGTTCGCGGTGTGTTCCGCGCCCCACAATTTTCCCTTCATCCAGTACAATAATCTGGTCCGCGTCCATAATGGTGGAAACACGCTGTGCCACCAGCAGCACTGTCGCGCCGGAAATCTGTGTTTTCAGGGCAGCGCGCAGCGCAGCGTCCGTCTTAAAGTCCAGCGCAGAAAAGCTGTCATCAAACAGATAAATCTGCGCGCCGGTTGCCAAAGCGCGGGCAATGGACAACCGCTGCTTTTGGCCGCCGGAAACGTTGCTGCCACCCTGTGAGATAGATGTCTGCATACCGTCCGGCATGGTACTGATAAATTCCGTAGCCTGTGCCACCTGTGCCGCGGCATTGAGTTCTTCATCAGTAGCGTCCGCCTTGCCGTAACGCAGGTTGGATGCAATGGTGCCGGAAAGCAGCACGCCTTTCTGCGGGACATAGCCAATGCGTGCGCGCAGGTCCTTCTGGGAAGCCTGCCGAACGTCCAGTCCGTCTACATAAACCGCACCTTCCGTTACATCATAAAAACGAGGAATTAAATTGATAAGCGTGCTTTTTCCGGAGCCGGTCGAACCAATAAAGGCCGTTGTCTGTCCCGGTTCCGCGGTAAAGCTGATGTTGTGCAGAACATCTTCCTGTGCCCCCTGATACCGGAAAGAAACCTGGCGGAACTCCACGCAGCCCTTCTTTTCTGGACGAAACGCTTTTGGCTCCGGCGGGTCCTGCACAGCAGGTTCGGTTTCAATAATATCGGCAATACGGCCCGCTGATACAGAAGCACGCGGCAGGAAAATGAAAATAGCGGAAATGAACAGGAAGCTGATGATAATCTGTATGGCGTACTGCATATAGGCCATCATATCGCCCACCTGAATCCGGCTCTGTGCTACCTGATGAGCGCCTACCCAAACAATGAGCAGAGAAATGCCGTTCATAACCAGCATCATAACCGGCATCATAATCGCCATCAGGCGGTTGACAAAGCGCTGGTTGTCCGTCAGGTTACGGTTAGCCTTATCAAAGCGCTTTTCTTCAAAGTTCTGGTTGCTGAAGGCGCGCGTCACCATCAAACCAGTTAGGTTTTCGCGGGCCACAAGGTTCATGCGGTCAATCAGACTCTGCATTTTCTTAAAGCGCGGCAGCGCAATGGAGAAAATCACGCCTACCAAACCAATCAGCACAATGACCGCCAGCGCAATAATCCATGTCATAGAAACGCTCTTGCGCACGGCCATGGTAATGCCGCCGAGGGCCATCATGGGTGCGTAGAACAGCATGCGGATTCCCATGAGCACGACCATCTGCACCTGTGTGATATCGTTGGTCGTGCGCGTGATGAGGGACGCCGTGCTGAATTTATCAAATTCGGTATTTGAAAAAGCATTGACACGGTTAAAGACGTCACGGCGCAGGTCACGGCTCATGCCGGCCGAAACACGGGAGGCCAGCAGCCCCACCAAAATGGCGGCGGCAACACTGCCCAGCGTAAAGAGCAGCATATACAGCCCTTCCCGTATGATATAGTTTTGTTCGATTTGCGCTGTGTCAACACCCAGTTCCTGGTAGAAAGCCTTAACCAACACAGCGCCGCTCTGCAGCTTCATACTGTCCTGCACACCGGCGGCCTTTTTACGGGCGTCCGCAAAGGTCTGCTGTGGCACACGCGCCAGCATCGGCTCCATCTGGTACAGCTTGGAAAAATCGATATTGCTGACATCTGTCTGTGTGGAGCTGTCCTGCGTGGTGGAAGCCTTGCTGCCCATTTTGCTTTGCAGGGACTTCATTGTATTGATAAAAGTCCATGTCGTTTCACCGAACAGGTTACTGACCGCCTGACGGTCGGCGCTGTCCTTTAGTTCATAAATATCCTCGGTTTTGTTCTGCGGATAGCTGGAAGTATCCGTGCCCTTTTGAACCAGCTGATAACTGTTGTCAATCAGCGTTTTCTGATCCTGCGACATAAAATTTTTGAAAAACTGCAGTCCTTTTGTGCTGACAGCACTGGGGGCAGCATTGGTAATGCCGCCCTGCTGAATGCCGGTATTGACGATATTGCTCATGTAGTTTGGCAGAGACAAATCGCACATTGCCTGCGCAAACAGCAGCAGTACTGCCAGCAGAATCGGGCCGAAATAGGTTTTGAAATAGCGGGAAATTCGGCGCATAGTTTCCTTCCTTTCTGCGTGAAAAACGGTATACAGCACTGCCGTGGTTATGTCAGCTCGTCCTGCATGGCATCGGCCAGCTCGTTCAGCAGTGAAGTCAGCTGTTCTTCTTTTTCTTCGCCAAGGCTGCCCAGCACACGGTCCATTTTCTCTGCCATAACCGCGGTGAGCTCCTGGTAGCGGTCACGGCCGCTGTCCGTCATGCGAACATACACCACACGGCGGTCACGTTCGCTGTTTGTGCGCTCTATTAGACCCTTTTGTTCCAGCGAGCGCAGCATTTGGCTGATGGCCGAGCGACTCATGTGTATCTGGCGGCCAAGGTCGCTGGCACGCACATCATGCTCCTGCTGTAAATGCAACAGATGGCACAATACAAACCACTCGCCGGGTGTAATGCCGGACAGTCGATGCATCCGCCCGCTGGTTTTGCGTACTCTGCTGGCCGCCGCAAACAGTCTGCTGTGTTTGGCATTCATCACGTTCTCGCCCCCTCTCCTGAAAATGACAGCACCGCAACTGTAAAGTAGCTTTAATAATTGCAGTACATGAATAATTAAGTATTATAAACAATTTTAAAACAAATGTCAACTGCTTTTTTCGGCATAGCGCATTTGCCGTACGTCCACGGTATTCATTTCGTCTGCAGCGAAATGCTATGTACTGAATCGTGTATAATGCATAGTGTTTCGGGAAATGCGCACTGTCAAGTCCCGTGTGGAACTTTTCCTGGGAGCACTCGTGTGTTAAGATAGAAGAAAAGGAGCGAAAGCGATGGAAAATGCCGTTGTCCGTGGCAGTATTCGCTGCGGCGAAATACAAATGCCTTATTTATTGGTACGGAAACCTGTCAAAAATATCAATATCCACGTCCGCACCGACGGCACCGCTGTTGTTTCCGCCGCAGAATGGGTGCCGGCGGCCGAAGTGGAACATATTTTGCAGAAAAAAAGCCGCTTCCTGCTTTCTGCACGGGAGCGGATAAAACAATGTGCGGTTCTGCAGCCTCCGGTCCATCAATATGAAAGCGGCGAGCAGTTTCGTGTACTGGGACAAATGTTGACACTACAGGTTCAAACCGGTTTTCCTGCCAGTGTACAGCGGCAGGGCGCGGCACTTTTCCTGCGGGTGCCGGCGGAGTCAACCGCCAAAAAGCGGAAAGCGCAAATGGACCGCTGGCTGCGGGATACCTGCCAAGCCATTTTTACACAGGCTGCCCTGCAGGCACAGGACCTGCTGGCAGACCGCTGTCTCCCACAAAACATTACCCTGCGGGTACGCCGCATGATTTCCCGCTGGGGCAGCTGCATTCCGACAAAGCATGTAGTCACATTCAGCACCCACCTGTTGGAAACACCTGCTTTCTGTGTGCAGGCAGTTGTCCTGCATGAATATGTCCATTTTCTGCATCCGGACCATTCCCGCGCGTTTTACGCGGAACTGGAACGCGTTATACCAGATTACCGGCAGCAGACACAGCTGCTGAAAAGTCCAGCTTACGCTGTTTTTTATAATGAATAGCTGCATTTTTGGCAAAAAGGCAACAAAAAAGCCCCGGCATACAGGAATGTAAAAACAGTTCCTCTGCCCGGAGCTTATTTCAGTTCGGAATAAGGACTTTTCCCGCCGCATAAATTGCCGCGAAACGGAAAAGTCTTTTCGTCAACAGCCAGATTGTCAGGTCGGCACAATCCGTCAGTGCTATACAGTTCTGCTATAATCAAATGTCCTGAAAACCCGCATAAACCAAAACCGCAGTACCTGCCGCCGCACTTTTTCGGGGAAAATCCAAGCTGCTGGTCTCCCCTTTCGGGGACCGTGCAAAAAGCCGGACTCTGCCGCAAAAGATGTGCAGGCAGGACACGTTTCGGCTGCCTACGAGCAGGACCTCTACAGCATTCGCTGTGTACCGAGATGGGACGTACCGCCATTGGACAAGCCTTTCATGCTGCCGGCGTCCTGTACGGAAACCGTACCAGCGTTCGTCGTCTTTCCGTCTCTGCAGGGAAAAGCACCGCTGCCCGGGCCGACGATGGACAAGGCGGCCTAAAAACCTGCGCACGGAAAAAGGAAACCAAGTCCTTTATCTCCGTTCGCAAAAGGTCTGCCGCACTGTTGTCCGCCGCCGCAGCCCGCTGGAAACGTGCTTTTTGTAAAAGCCCGGACCGGACGATTCTGTAAAAGGAAAGGCGCCCATGTACAATATCTGTCATGAACGTCCCTGTCCTGCACTATAGTATAACCATATCTTTTTAAAAATGCAAGACGTAAATGTGCAATATTCGCTTTCAACAATAGGAGGAAAAACTGTATACATTGGGGAAAGCATTCTCTGCTTTTCTTTCAAAACAGCAAAAGCTGCCTTGGCATAGCTGATTCCCTACTTTTTACGGTAAAAATACGGAATTTTCGGTCTGATTTTTCGCTGAAAGCAGTGCCATGCTGAATGCCCGTATCAGGCTTTCATGGAAATTCCTTCTGCTTTTTTTGGTATTCCGCATTTTCACACAGCTATTTATGCATATTCCTTTTCTTTCCTGCAAAAGGATGACAACACTATTCTGTCCTTTAAAAAGCCGAACACAGCAGGAAAGACTCGCCGTTTCCAGAGCTATCCGAACGCTGTGGCTGACTCCGTCGCATCCGCTGTTCGCTGTTTTTTGTATGCCGGTTGTTATTCCCGTGTGTCGTTTCTGCGCTTTCCCCCGTTCCGGAATGCAAATTTCCTTCGGATTATTTGTATCCGCTTTGCATCGGCCGCTGATTTATTAAACTGTTTCTGTTGTTGGTTCATGCACCGAAAATACAGTCGCCAGCCTTACATTCATCCTGCTTCCATACTATAGTATGAGAGTGTAAAGAAATAGATACCAAAAAATCTCTGCTTCTTTTTTTATCTACCGCACCGAAAAAGGACATACACGGCGAAGGTTTAATGCTTACAATACAATTTGTGGAAAGTGAAGTCGGCTGTCCGGTTGCCAAGGGCCTGTTCGGTTGTTCACCGAAATTACAATTTTTGCATTTTTATCCGCCGAGTTATATAATAGGATAGGTATATTATAATATGGAAGAAGGAACAAGTATGGTCGACGGAATAATTCACGTAGCGATTGGGTTCGCTACAGGACGCATTGGCTTTCAAAATGTTCTGCGCGCATATATCTATCATTTGCAGGAAACCAACTTTCTATATGACCACAACATGCTTATCTCCCTGTTTGTCGCTTACGACCCCTCTTACAGCAACACTACGAGAGCGGACTACGACAATCTGACGGAGGAAGAGCGGCAGACATTTCACATTTGCCGGTTTATCGGCCCGGAGGATATTCAGGCCGAAAAGGACCGTTTGGCAAAAGACACCGGTCTTTCCTCGAAAGAGGTTGGCCAGGCGTTCGGCACTGGCTATGCCGTACAGCGAAATATCATTTTATTTGAGGCACTGCGGGAAAAGGTGGACGGCCTGATTTTTCTGGACGATGATGAATATCCGCTTGCCGTAACGGAATCGGGCGGCGCTACCCTGTGGAGCGGCCAGCACGTTATGGAGGAACACATTAAGTACCTGCAGTTTTCTGACATTACCTATGGTTACCACTGCGGCTACCTAACGCCGGTCCCGGCGATTGAATTTGATGGTATTTTGCCGGAAAACATTTTCCACCAGTTCACCGACGCACTGAGCAGTGACGTCCTGAAATGGGAAGACGTCAGCCGGCTGATTCGCTGCGGCGGCGTCACTTACGCGGACAAAAATGTTTTAAGTACACATCAGGCAGAGCTGGTGCCGGAAGTAAACGGTGCCAAGTTCATCAGCGGCAGCAACATCGGCATCAACCTGACAAACCCGGAGCGGGTACTGCCCTTCTACAATCCGCCGGGCGCGCGCGGTGAGGACAGTATTTTAAGCACCTGCCTCAGCAACTATAATGTTAAGCGGATTCCCGTTTACACATTTCACGACGGCTTCTCTTTTTACGGCTCGCTGCTGAAAGGTGTTCTGCCGCTGTCGCTGGAAAAGATTTCTCTGTATGACTCGGTAGAAGTCAATAACCGCTTTTACAAAGCCTGCATCGGCTGGGCACGCTACAAGCCACTGTATACATACCTGACGCAGCCGGAAAACTTTTCAGAGATTATGAAAAATTCCCTGACCGGGTTGGAGCAGTCCCTCCCCTACGTCTGCTCCTATTTCAACAACAGCGATTTTCATAATCTGTATACGGACATGCATCACTATGCGGAAAAAGTGCCGGAGCACAACCGCCAGTTCCACAAAATGCAGCAGACATGGTCTGAAATCATTTCATTTATCTGCCAATAAAGTATACAAAAGCATCCCTTTTATCAAGTCTTTGCCTGTACGGTTCGCTAAAAAGCGGCGGCAGTTTCAACCACTGCCGCCGCTTTGCTGTTTTATTTAGTGAGTCACACTCTGTTTGGTAGTGATTGCCGTTAACAGATCCTGCAGCTTTGCCTGCGAATCTCCTTCACAGACAGCCACAATCTCGTCCAGCGGCTGAAAAATTGTTTCACCGTTTGGCACAACCATTTTTTCGCCCCGAACGACAGAAATAACCAATGAGCCATTCGGCAGCTTCAGGTTTTTCAGAGCGACACCGCGCAACCGTGTGTTTTTCGGCAGCGTCACCGCGCAGATAGCCGCACGGCCCTTGTTTAGGGTTGCCAGCAAACGCATTTCCGCCATGTCCACCTGCTGTTCAATCAGGTTTGTGATAATTTCGGTGCTGCTGACTACAATTTCTGTACCAAGTGTCCGCAGTACCGGCAGGTTCCGCGGGTCATTCGCGCGGGCAATGACCTTCTGCACACCAAATTCCCGCCGTGCCAGCTGACAGGCGACCAAGTTGTCCTGGTCACTGCCGCCGACCGCCAGAAAGCAATTGGCATCCTTGGTCCGGGCGCGCTGCAGGACTTCCAGCTCTGTACCGTCACCGCAGATAATCTCTATGTCCAGTTCATTCGCAAGGCACATACAGCGTGCCTTGTTTTTTTCAATCAAATGTACCGTGCATTTGCGGTCCAGCATATTGCGGGCCAGCTGACGGCCCAGTTTTCCGCCGCCCATGATGACAATATTCATCTTGCCTGCCCCCTTAGTCCGCTATAGACGCCAGAATGATATGGTCGCCCATGGTAATTTCCTGTTCTTTGCTGACAGCATCCGCCAGCTCCAGACGGCCGTTGCGGTGAACCACCGCAAAGACCGTTTCGTCTTGAAAATGTGGTACCTTTGACAGCGGCTGCCCAATGACCATATGGTCAGCTGCCCAAACACGGAAAGAAACGGTCGCTGTACCAAACGTAAGCTCCCGGCTCTCCCATGGTTCTGTCAGTGCATTGTAAAGCGACGCGCAGGCCATCTTAGTCGGACAGACTGTGTGCAGCCCAAACGCTGCAAAAACTCTTTCCCGCATAGGGTCACTGATGCGGGCCACTACATTATCAATGTGGAAAAATTCGCGCGCCACCTGTGAAATGGTAATGTTCAAATTATCATCCGGCGTAACCACCGCGACCGCGTCACAATTTTCAATGCCAGCACTTCTCAGGACACTCATGTCCATGGGCATTCCAGTAATGGACTGTCCGCTGAAGCTATCCGGCAAGCGTTCCAATGCACCAGCGGACTCATCGACCACAACGACCTCATGGCCACGTTCGTCCAGCATGGCCGCCAGACGGACACCCAGGCGCCCACATCCGATTACCAACACGTTCATAGTTTTTGTTCATCCTCCCTGCCAGCCCGTAAAAGCCGTTCTCCTTTTTCAGGTATCTGAACGCCGCCGGGGACTATATACATTTTGATATACTATAACAACCATATGAAAGAAGAATGCCATTATCATAGCACAGCCTACCTAAAATGGCAAGATGGCCACCATACTTTCTATTAGGCACAAAAAGCGCCTCGCTTCCAAAAGGAAACGGGGCGCAGAAAATACAGATAAAGTAGGCCGCCCAGTGCTCCGTCTGTGGGACAAAAAGCGACTCCTGCTCATTTAATTTTACGGTTCGCGTTTGTCGGTCAGCCCCAGCAGCCAATCTACTGAGACGTTGAAAACTTTGGCAAGCGCTACCAGTTCAAAATCCGTAACATAGCGCAGCTGACCTTCCAGTTTAGAAAGGCCGGAAGCGTTCATATCTACCCCCTGCACCTGCAGCTGTGCCAGCAGCTCTTTTTGTTTCATCCCTTCGCTTTTGCGGGTTGCTTCCACGCGGGCGCCTACCAAATTGCGGCTGCCCAGCGCCTGCTTGCGTAATCTCAATTTCGTTCATCTCCTGTTTTCAGCAGATTGCCAAAGCAGCCGGGCACAGCTGACAGCCAGAGCGCACGGCCGCATACAATCAGATTTTAGTAGGAACACGGTCATAACAAATAAATTCATTTATAGTATAATCGAATTTTGGCCCCAATGCAAGGATATTAACAATATTTTTTCATAATTTGCACAAATAATGTCTACTATTATGACTATTTATATTGAAAAAATACGAAGTGACGTCTTTTTCTTCCTATTGCATGGCTTTTGTTGAAAAAATGAAAATTTGTTTGTTATTCTCTCTCGTTTTTGATATAATAGGGGCATTATCACTTCCTTTTTATAGTATGCAGCAATCTCACAAGATGACAGAATAGATAACCGTTTAAAACGAAAGGAAACATCATGGAAAAAACGAACCTGACCATGCTGACAGACTTTTACGAAATCACAATGGCAAACGGATACTTTAACAATGGTTTTAAGGACCGAATTGCTTATTTTGATATGTTTTTCCGTGAGGTACCGGACAACGGCGGCTTTGCGATTATGGCGGGTGTACAGCCGATGATGGATTACCTAAAGAACCTGCACTTCGAGCCGGAGGACATTGCCTACCTGCGCGGCTGCGGAATTTTTAGTGAAGGCTTTCTGCAATACCTGCAGGACTTCCATTTTGCGTGTGATGTGTGGGCTGTGCCGGAAGGCATGCCCATCTTCCCCGGTGAACCGATTTTGACCGTGCGCGGGCCGGTTATTCAGGCTCAGTTTGTTGAAACCATGATTCTGCTGACCATTAACCACGAAAGCCTGATTGCCACCAAGGCTAACCGAATTGTGCGCGCCGCACAGGGCCGCCCGGTTATGGAGTTCGGCTCCCGCCGGGCACAGGGTGCCGACGGCGCCACACTGGGCGCACGTGCTGCCTATATTGGCGGCTGCTGCGGCACGGCCTGCACCATCTGCGACCGTGACTTCGGTGTTCCGGCCATGGGCACCATGGCACACAGCTGGGTACAGCTTTTCGACAGCGAAGAGGACGCTTTCCGTGCCTATGCCCGGGAATATCCCAATGCCTGCACCCTGCTGGTCGACACTTATAACGTACTGAAATCCGGCGTACCGAACGCCATTAAAATCTTCAATGAAGAAGTGCTCCCGCGCGGCTACCGTCCTGCCGGCATTCGCATTGACAGCGGTGATATTACTTATCTGACCAAAAAGGCCCGGAAGATGCTGGACGATGCCGGTTTCCCGGACTGCAAAATCTGTGCCAGCAACTCTCTGGACGAGCATCTAATTCAGGATATGCTGATTCAAGGCGCACCGGTGGACTCCTTCGGTGTCGGCGAACGGCTCATTACCAGCAGCAGCCATCCGGTTTTCGGCGGCGTGTACAAGCTGTCCGCCGTAGAAGACAAAAACGGTAATATTACCCCGAAAATCAAGGTCAGTGAAAATGTCAGCAAAATCACCACACCGTGCTTTAAAAAACTGTGGCGCCTGTTCGACCGCACCAGCGGCAAGGCGATTGCCGATGTCATCACGTTGTACAACGAAACCATTGACGACACAAAACCGTATGAGATTTTCGACCCCGTGCACGTCTGGAAACGCAAGGTAATCACTAACTTCCATGCTGTCCCGCTGCGTAAGAAGATTTTCGACCATGGCAAGTGCATTGCCAAGGAAAAGACTCTGAAGCAGCTGCAGGATGAGTGCACAAAGCAGGTGGGTACCCTGTGGGATGAAGTGCTCCGCTTTGACAACCCGCACCGCTACTATGTGGACCTCTCCCGTCCGCTGTGGGACATCAAACAGAAAATGTTGGACGAATATACCTATTAACAAGAAAAACACCCCCCGCCTAATGAGGAGTATCTATGGAAAATCTTTTTGTCAGCCATATTGTTTGGTCACCGGAACTCTACCGGGAATATGTTAACGCAGTTTTCCGCAAAGGAGCAAAGGCTGTGGCACTGATTACAGCCTCCGTGCTGGCAGCCGTAGCGGTTTGCTTTTTCGCAGAACAAGAAACGGTTCCGTTCATTGTCTGTCTGGTTTTATCTGTGTTTATGTTCTTTTACACACCTCTTCTGCGCAATACGCTGGCGAAG
This sequence comes from Caproicibacterium sp. XB2, assembly GCF_044880635.1. Lineage (NCBI taxonomy): Bacteria > Bacillati > Bacillota > Clostridia > Eubacteriales > Oscillospiraceae > Caproicibacterium > Caproicibacterium sp. XB2. Next base: position 1,507,452 of record NZ_CP173227.1, read on the forward strand.
CGCGGATATAAACAGCAGCTGCTTGTAAACGGTGGCAAGCCACGGGAAGTGACAACGTCATTTTCTGACCGTATTCGGGTAACGTCCTCCAACAGCGGTGAGTCATTCTTTGACTACACACAGATTACACAGATTAACGAAACGAAAAATCTTATTATTTTGGTTGTTCAGCAGTCTATCGCGGTTGTCGCCGCAAAAGATGGCTTCACCCTTGGAACGACGGAAACTTTTCAGCAGCTTATTTGTCAAAAATGCCCTCGTGTAAAATATATTTACCATTAAATTTCCAAAAGCCACCTGCTTTTTGGAAATTTAGCAGAAAGTGAAGAAAAAAGGCAGCCACATTTATCAACACATTGGTTTTCAGGAAGTCGGCGGCTATGGCATCCTGAGGTAACTGCCTGTCGGCCCTTGACGCGCCGTAAACTTTCTTCTATAATAAAGAAGTTGTGAGCAAACTGGACGGCCGCGGGGGATGCGCGAAAGCAAACTTCCGAGGAAAGTCCGGGCTTCATAGGGCAAGGATAACGGCTAACAGCCGCCGGGGGCGACCCCAGGGAAAGTGCAACAGAAAACGACCGCCGCGGTTTTCCGCGGTAAGGATGGAAAGGCGAGGCAAGAGCTCACCAGCGTCAGGGAGACCTGACGGCTATGCAAACCCTATCCGGAGCAACACCGCAGAGGGACACAAAGCGTCGGCCCGGCGCGTCCCGGGAAGGTGGCACTGAGCCGCGGCGGCAACGCCCGGCCAAGATAGATGACCGTCTAAACAGAACCCGGCTTATAGGTTTGGTCACAAAAACCGCTTGGGAATATTCCCAGCGGTTTTTTATTTTGCTTTTTTCTTTGCCACCCCTTCTTGACATCCCGTTTTTGCCGTGCTATACTCGGGAATGCAAATTATTTGCATTTAGAAAGTGTGTGTTGCTATGAAACAGTTCCTTCAAAAAATCACTACTGCATTTTTGGCGACAGTTTTGCTGCTGGGTACCTGCGCAGGCTGTGCGCGCCGCCCTGCGCAAAAGGCGTCGTTCCACATTATGGCTTCCTTTTACCCTGTATATATTATGTCCATCAATATTACAAATGGCATACAGGGCGTGCAGGTGGACAACATGGCCGGCCAGCAAACCGGCTGCCTGCACGACTATCAGCTGCAAAGTGCCGATATGCAGGCTCTGTCACAGGCAAACTTATTCATTATTAACGGTGCCGGCATGGAAAGCTTCATGTCCCGCGTAACCGACCAGCTGCCCCATTTGACCGTGCTGGACAGCAGCACCGGTGTATCTCACATCACGGATAAGACCGGTGAAGTCAACCCACACCTGTGGGTAAGCATCAGCAACTATATGCAGCAGGTACAGAATATCACCGCCGGACTGGAAAAGGCGGACCCGCCCCATGCCGCACAATACCGTGCCAATGCTGATATCTACCTAAAAAAGCTGCGAACCCTGCGCACCCGTATGCATACGGAACTGGACCACCTGCCGCACCGGGACATCATTACCTTTCACGAGGCTTTTCCGTATTTCGCCAAGGAATTTCACCTCAACATCGTACAGACCGTTCAGCGGGAACCGGACAGCCAGCCCAGTGCCAAAGAACTTGCGGAAACCATCCGCATGATTCGGCAAAGCGGCGTAAAGGCGGTTTTTGCGGAACCGCAGTACGAACAGTCCGCCGCACAGATTATCGCGCAGGAAAGCGGCGCCGCTTTTTATAAACTGGACCCGGCTGTGACCGGCAGTTATGACCGTGACGCTTATTTAAAGGCCATGGAGAAAAATACACAAACGCTGCAAAAGGCGCTGGCATAGAGCGGCGGGACCTTTCCCCCGCCCGATTGGCTATTTGTTCTGTACAAGGAGAGATTCTACCATGACAACCTGTAAATGCAACACCATCATTCGGAATTTGGGCGTACGCCGCCACGGTGCGCAGATCTTGCATGATGTGAATTTGGACGTACACCACGGCGAAATCATGGCCCTCATCGGCCAGAATGGTGCCGGAAAAAGCACCCTGCTCAAGGCGCTGTTGGGACGTATTCCCTACACCGGCACCATCACTTTCCACGATGCCGGTGGCAAAAAACTGACGGACCCGCATATTGGCTATGTCCCGCAAAACCTAGTATTTGACCGAGCCACACCTGTGACTGTGCAGGATATGCTGTGCGCCAACCTAACCCATTTTCCGGTATGGCTCGGCCACCGCAAAGAGCAGCGTGACTTTGCCGCGGAAATGCTGCGGCGCGTGGGCGGTTCACCGGACCTGCTGCCCAAACGGCTGGGCGCGCTTTCCGGCGGCGAACTGCAGCGTGTACTGCTTGCCTTTGCCCTGCACCCCATGCCGGACCTGCTGCTGCTGGATGAACCGGTTTCCGCTGTGGACCGCAAGGGCATCGAATTGTTTTACGACCTTGTTACACATATGCGCAAACAGCATGAAATGCCGATTATTTTGGTTTCGCATGACCTTTCCCATGTAATGAAATACGCAACCCGTGCCGCGCTCATCAGCCACACCATTGTGGTCAGCGGTCCGGTCGCTGAGGTAATGAAAACTGACGCTGTGCAGGAAGCGTTCGGTTTGAAACTGGCGGGAGGTGATTTCCATTGAATGCCATTTATTCATTTATCGACACCATCCTGCCTTTTGACTGGACAGAATTTGTCTATATGAAAAATGCGCTGCTGGCCATTTTGCTCATCACGCCGCTGTTCGGTCTGGTGGGCACCATGATTGTCAATAACAAGCTCTCCTTTTTCAGCGATGCGCTCGGCCATTCGGCCCTGACCGGTATTGCGATTGGCGTCCTGCTGGGTACGGACAACTACCTGCTGTCTATGATGGGGTTCGCCCTATTATTCGCGCTGGGCATTTCGGCGGTTATCGGCAGCGGCACTTCCAGCGCCGACACCATTATCAGCGTCTTTGCGTCCGTCGGCATGGCACTGGGCATTGTTCTGCTTTCCGCAACCGGCGGCTTTGCCAAATACTCCAGCTACCTAATTGGCGACATTCTGACGGTACAGCCGCAGGAAATCGCCCTGCTGGCTGTGCTGTTGGCCGCGGTCATTCTGCTGTGGATTCTCTTCTTTAACCCGTTTTTGCTGACCAGTGTCAATGCCGACCTCGCCGCCAGCAAGAACATCCCGGTCCGGCTCCTGCAGAACATCTTTGTTGTTTTGGTCGCCGTGCTGGTGACTTCCACCATTAAGTGGGTAGGCATTCTGCTTATCAACTCCCTTTTGGTGCTGCCGGCGGCAGCTGCCCGTAACCTCGCCCATTCCATGCGCAGTTATCACTTCTGGTCCATTGGCATCAGCCTGGTATCCGGCATTTCCGGCCTAATTATCAGCTACTACACCGGCACAGCTACAGGCGGCACAATCGTACTGGTCGCGGCCGTTATTTTCTTCCTTTCGTTTTTTATTGGAAAACGCTCCGAACGCGCCTAAAGGTACCAAAGTATATATTCAAATTCTAAAAGCAGGTGATAAAAATGAATGAAAGCTACACAAAATCAAACGCCGCATTCGTAGACAGATGGGTACACGACGGCTGGGAATGGGGACAGCCTATTTCTCATGAAGCCTTTGAGAATGCCAAAGCCGGAAAATGGTCCGTACAGCTCACCCCCATGAAAATGGTCCCCAAAAGCTGGTTTGGAAACCTAAAGGGCAAAAAAGTGCTCGGCCTTGCGTCCGGCGGCGGTCAGCAAATGCCTATATTTACAGCCGCCGGTGCGGAATGCACGGTGCTGGACTATTCCAGCGCGCAGCTGCAAAGTGAGCGCATGGTGGCACAGCGCGAACACTACGTCATTCAAGTGATACGGGCCGATATGTCACATCCTCTGCCCCTGCCGGACGATTCGTTTGACCTCATTTTCCACCCGGTTTCCAACTGCTATATTGAAAACATTCTGCCGCTTTGGAAAGAGTGCTTCCGTGTCCTGAAAAAGGGCGGCATCCTGCTGGCGGGCTTTGACAACGGCATCAATTATGTTTTCAATGAAGAGGAAACAGACTTTGCATGCAAACTGCCGTTCAATCCGCTGAAAGACAAGGCGCTTTACCAAACCTCCGTTGAAAACGACTGGGGAATTCAGTTTTCCCACACAATCGAGGAGGAAATTGGCGGACAGCTGCAGGCCGGTTTTACATTGACGGATATTTATGAGGACATCAACAGTGAAGGCCGCCTGCACGACTTCCATGTACCGACCTTTTACGCCACAAAAACTGTTAAATAAAAAGAACGGAGAACTCGCAGATACAAGCGATTCTCCGTTCTTTATTTGGCTATTTTTCCATTAGAAGTTTTTTCACCGCGGGCAGTTTAGCCGCAGCGTCCCGCCGGCCGAGATGATACACTTTCAGCAATTTTTCCGCGTCTTTCTCGCAACGCCCCAAGTTAATGGGAGAAGTCGGCCGGATAACGACCATGCGGCCCGCACGTTCCTGTTGGCGGATAACGGCCATCTGGCGGTTATAAACATCTCCGCGGCGTTCCAGTGTGCGGACAAAATTCGGATAGCCGCGGTAGTGCACATGAATCAAGCCACGCGGATAATCCGGTCCAAAGCGTTTCCGGTAGGAAAGGTCACGCGTCAGCACAACGACATTCTTCTCGTTTCCATCCTGCATGGAGCGCTCGTACGGGACCGGAGAAGCAAGGCCGCCGTCCATATACGGGTGGTTGTTTATCCAAACAATCGGCGACCAGAACGGCAGGGAGCTGGAAGCCTGCACCGGCAGAAAGCGGTCGTCCATATCTTTGTTGGAAAAATAGGATTCCGTACCGGTAATCAAGTCGGTTGTGCCGACCATCAGGTTTACTTTGGATTTGCGGAACACATCATAATCAAATGGGTCCAGCGTGTGGAACAGTTCTCCAAAAATGAAATCGAACCCAAACAGCGAACCCGTTGTACGCAGATTTTTAAAACTGACATAACGGTCATCCGGCACATAGCGGTAAAAAATATTTTTATTGCGCTCATACTGACCGGCCAGATAACTGAGGGAACAGCAGGCACCAGCTGAAACCGCATAGACCGACGGAAATTGAATCTTGTTTTTTATAAATTCGTCCAGCACGCCCGCCGTATAAACACCGCGCAGGCCGCCGCCTTCCAGCACCAGTCCTGTAGACACAGCCATTCCCCCTGTATTGTTTTTCTATTTTCATTTTTCTATTTCTATTATAGAAGAATACCCAAAGGAATACAAGCCGCGTCATTTCGTTTGTTTTTTGAAAAAAGCTTGCATTTTCCCGAAACATGAGATATAATATACAAGTGCTGTTGAGAAATGGACGTTTAGCTCAGCTGGCTAGAGCATCCGCTTGACGTGCGGAAGGTCACAGGTTCGAGTCCTGTAACGTCCACCAAAAATTGATAACAAGGCGAGTTGTTTTCACAACTCGCCTTGTTATTTATAGATGAGAACTGTTTTTAAAAATAAGATTACTCTAACTCCGAAGATGGTTTCGCCAGTGTGTAATAAGTGAAGTTGATGGAGATATGCTATGGAAGGCGTAGAGAGATATAAAGTAAGGCTACTTCCCCATAATGAAAAATGGGGTGGTGAATACCATCAAGTTAAAAGTGAGATTGAAGCGGTTTGGAGCGATAATATTATAGACATACAGCACATAGGAAGTACGGCAATTCATAATATTCCAACTAAGCCTATAGAATAAGTATACAAGGAATTTCCATTACGCGCAACTCCTGTATCTATTCACACTTCACATATTTGCAACAAAAAAGCCCAGCTTTCGCTGGGCTTTTTTCTCATGATTTATTCTTTGATTTCTTCTGCTTTTCTTCAGAAAATGTGCAGTGGCGTGCTTCATAAAATGGATGACACTTTGGCAGTTCCAATGGTGTTGCGCGCCTTAGGAAAAGCATTCCAAACGGCAAAGCCTGAGATTCTTAATTCCGATCGTCTCGGGCTGATTCATTTTGCCCTTGCTTGAATTGTTCCGAATGTTCTACGTATTGTTTTGCACCTGCCATCCATTATGGATGACAGCCGCAATGTCCCAGTTTTGATTCATAATGACGAGGTCAGCCCTTTTTCCTACTTGGATGCTCCCAATTTCTTGTTCCAGGCCAATTTCACGGGCTGGGTTCATCGTCGCAGACTTTATCGCCTGCCGCACTGGGATTCCGGACCGAATCAAGTTTTTCACTTCCTGATGAAGGTTCGCCGTCGAACCGGCAATCGTGCCGTCCACCAGGCGAGCCTGGCCATTTTTCACAAATACCTTTTGTCCTCCGAGTTCCGATTCCCCGTCCGGCATTCCTGCTGCGCGCATCGAATCGCTTATGATTACCGTTCGGTCTTCCCCGAGCTGACGGAAAGCAATCCGCAGCACTGCGGGGGCAATGTGGAACCCGTCGCAGATCAGCTCCGCCCGGACGCTACTGTCGTCAAACACAGCGCCGACCGCCCCCGGTTTCCGGTGGTGCAGCCCAGTCATCGCATTGAACAGGTGCGTCACATGGGTAATCCCGTTTTGAAACGCCTGCTTCGCCGTCCCGTAATCCGCTTCGGTATGCGCAAGAGACACCCTGCAATACGGACTGACGTACCGGATGAATTCCTGTCCGCCTTCGCATTCCGGCGCCATATCGATCAGTTTGATAATGCCTCCGCTCTCCTGATAAAGCTCCCGGAATTCCTTCCAGTCCGGCTTCCGAATGTCGGTCTCCTTCTGGGCGCCCCTCCGCTCAGCGGAAATATATGGGCCTTCCAGATTAGCGCCGCAGACAGCCGCGCCTTTCGGCGGATGCTCCATACAGTCCCGAACGACGGAAAGCACCTTCCGAATTTGCGTAAGCGGAACCGTCATGGTTGTCGGGCAGAAAGAAGTTACGCCCTCCGTCAGTAGATGGGCCGCCATTTTTCCAATGGCTTCCCGTGTTCCGTCGCAGGTATCGGCTCCTACGCATCCATGAATATGAATGTCGACGAAGCCGGGAGAAACCACACATCCGGAACAGTCGCGGCAGTCGTCTCCCTCCAGGCCATTTCCAATCCGGCTGATTCTGTCGCCGCAGACGGCAATATCCGCCTTTCTTAATTCAAAATTTTCATCAAAGATTGTTGCATTTTTTAAAATCATAGCTTATTTCCCCGAAGGATGCTTTTCATGGATGGCGCGCAGAGCTTCGCTGTCCGCCACAACGGTGACATCAGGGTGAAGCTGGAGAATCGATGCCGGAACTTCCGGCGTAACCGGCCCAAACAGTGCCTTTTCCAACACATCCGCCTTCTTGGGCCCGTTGGCAACAAGCAGAATCTTCTTTGCCTGCATGATGGCCTTAATGCCCATGGTCAGGGCATATTGGGGAACTTCGTCTGGACTTTTGAAAAAGCGCGAATTGGCCTCGATAGTTTTCTGCTTCAAGGCAACCTGGTGGGTCATTTTGTCGAAAGTATCATCCGGCTCATTAAACCCAATGTGGCCGGTCTCACCGATTCCCAGCAGCTGCAGGTCAATCCCTCCGAGGGCGGAAACTCTTTCGTCATATCGGCGGCATTCCTCCTCGAAATCCTCCGCAAGCCCATCCGGCACGAAAGTGTTCTCCGTGCGGATATTGATATGGCGGAAAAAATTCGTATTCATGTAGTACCGGTAACTCTGCGAATCGTCCGGCCCAAGGCCGCAGTATTCATCCAGGTTGACGCTCGTCACGTGGCTGAAGTCAATATCGCCCTTCTGGTACCAGTCAATCAACTGACGGTAAATGCCGAGCGGCGTGGAGCCTGTTGCCAAGCCCAGGACGCTGCGCGGAAACAGAATGACCTGAGCGGAAATGATATTGGCCGCCTTGCGGCTCATCCCCTCATAGTTTGATGCTTCTAATATCTTCATAACGTGTATTCTCCCTGTTGATATTGCCAAATTTCTGCCCGAACCGCAAAACCATGCGGCCTAGGAACGGACATAAGACAGCAGTACGGTATTGCCCGCCTCGGTTTTGCCGGTATAGGACGTCAATTCTCGGACGCATTCCATATTGGTAATAATACACAGAGTCACCGGGTTAAGCCCGGCGCTCCGAATCTGCTCCACATCCATTTCCATCAACAAAGTGCCTGCCTTGACGTGCTGGCCTGTCTGGACATGGCACTGAAAGCCTCTTCCCTTCAGATTGACGGTATCAAGACCCAAATGAATCAAAATGTCAAGGCCGTCATCACTCTCCATGCAAATTGCATGGAGAGTGGAAGCAATCTGGACAACAGTCCCCGTGACAGGCGCAAGCACTTGACTGCCGCACGGAATCACAGCAGCACCATCGCCCAGGACTTTGCCGGAGAAGACTGGATCCGGAATTTCCGTAAGTGCAACAGCCCTCCCTGTCTGCGGTGCTAAGATGACATGGGCGGACTGTGACTTTTGAAACAATTTCATCTGACTGTTCATCCTTTCCAACTGTTTTCTGAGTGTTTTTAAAGGACTGTATGCCGTATCCCGGCATACGCATAAATTGGAATTCACACGATATTAGCTAATTTTTGAGGAAGACGGCAAAACGAATTGGAATCCCATGCCATCTCGGATATAGGAAAGATATGGCAAACATGCAGAATTCACAGTGCCAACCTGATTTACTTTCGCCTCCGGCGGCAGATCTCGCCGTGCGATTTGAAGTTCGCCAGCATATCTCAGGTAGTCTGCATTTGCTACAAAAATGCTTCCCTTCTTTCTCGGCCTGCATAGCGGTTCGGCGGGAAACGTCCTGCCTTCTGAAACATATTTTCTCGATTCCTGGGACCGGATCACATAATCACTGGAATCCGGACGGTCATGATGAAGCCTCTCGGTAAGGAAACAATATTCCGGCTTTATTTCGGCCTGCAGACTGATATATCCTTCCGCAAGCTCCTGAATCTGCCGGTATGCCATGTCGCTTACATCGATATCTCCCACGAGACAGATGTCCGTGTCACACTCCTGAAAAAGCTGGAGCATATTCAGCAGTACATGGCTGTTGCGCTGCTTTTCAAGAGTAGGGAGCCCTTGATACAAAGGTCCCCTTAGCGAACTGTCCCCCGCTACAAAAGCCATCGTTTTCATTCCGAGGCTGTGCATACGTTCGTTGGTTTTTTTCACCCGTTCGGCCGATAATCCGGTCAGCGGCTCAGGATAAAAGTTGTGGCAGGCGCTGAATTTTGTAAAATCAGCGTGCAGTCGTTGCAGCTCAGCAATTTCGTCGTCCTTGAGCGTGCTGGCATTAAAGACCAGGTGAAAATCTTTGGAAAGTTCCACCAGCTCCTCACACGAAAAGCCATAGTCCACTCTGAGATAAGAAATGGCTGTTTTTTTCAGCTTCTGAAAGCTGCTACACCCCATTTTTTTCAGCGTATACGGACTGACATCCGCAATCAGCGAAATCCCGGATGCCTTGCAGAGTTTCAGGAGGCTGTTGACTTCTTCCATTTTATTTTCCGTATTTTCTTCGGAAATCTGCAGGGAAGTGAAAGCATACTGCATATGGGCGCGGTGCGCTTTTTTTAAAATTGCCGCATTGCGGTCCAAGCCAGTGCTAAGATATAAGGAAATTCCAAAGCCATTCATGACTGACACTCCATTGAAATGAATTTTTGATTCCGTAGGCATTCCCGCTGTGCGAAACAAGCTATGTACGGAAAACGCCCGGGGTCCCGGCAACAAGGCCCAGGGTCTTGCCGCCGACTTCCGTTGCCGCACAGTCATTGGCTGTAAAGCCTTTTTACAGCGGATTGTAGCAGCTAGTCCGTCACTCTTTTCACTATGTTGACAAAAAACCCCGCGCTTTTCAAGTCCTTGCACGTGATATACCTTTCGCCCTGGCCTTGATACGCCTTAAAGCTGTAGATATTGTTCATTGTCCCATTCACATCTTTCATGATTTTAATCTGCAGGCTTATACCAATGGATACGGGGCTTACTCTTTTCCATAGACCTCGTTGATGCGGCCTTCATCTACACCGAACAGCCATGTGAGAATAAATCCTCCCGCATAAGCGACCAGCATGGAAAGCACATATTCCAGCTGCTGCCCAGGAACAACAATCAGAAGTCCGAACAGGCCAGATACGCCCTGGGAAACCGTGCCGATGTGGAACAGCGAAGCCAGGATGCCTCCGAAGCCGGCACCGAGGCATGCCGTGACAAACGGTCTGCCGAGCGGAAGGGTAACGGCATACATCAGAGGTTCACCAATGCCGAGAATTCCTACCGGAATCGAATCGCCAACCACCCTTTTGAGTTTCTTATTCTTTGTCTTCAGCAGAAGTGCAAGTCCGGCGCCTACCTGGCCGCCGCCTGCCATCATAAGAACCGGCAGCAGATAATTGATGCCCTTCGTCAGTCCGGCTGGGTCATTCAGCATAGCATGAATTGGTGTCAAAGCCTGGTGCAGTCCAACGGCAACCATCGGGAGGAATCCGGCCGAAAGGATATATCCGCCAATAGCGCCTACATCCTTATAGAGGAAGTCGAGTACGAAGTAAATTCCATTGGTAAGCCATGTGCCAATCGGCTGCAGCACAATGACGGTAATCAAACCGCCGATAATCACAGTCAGCAGCGGGGTAAAGAACGTATCCAGAATATTCGGCATAATCTTGCGGATCCATCTTTCCAGAAAAGCAAAAAGATACCGGCAATCAATGCGGAAATCAGGCCGCCGTTGCCTGGGTTAAATACTTTATCAGTCAGCGGGAGCAAAATCTGCGACCCGTCTTTTGCTTTGGCAAGAAGAGGCATCAGCGGATGAGCAACGAAATAGGCACCTGCCAGCGCGCCTAAAATTGCCGAGCCTTTAAATTCCTTTGCTGCGTTCATGCCCACAAAGATTGGCAGGTACAGGAACAGTGCCCAGCCTATTACATGAATCACCTGGTACCACCAGACCGTGGCCATCGCATTGTTGGTGGAAACATTGATGACATTGATAATGCCATTGATAAGGCCTGCCGCAATAATGCCCGGAAGAATAGGAATAAAGACATTGGCGATATGTTTTAGGAACCTTTGAACCGGGCCATTGTATTTCGCCTTGTTTGCAGCTTTGTTTTCTTTTGCAACCTCCCTGACATCCTTCATCTCGCCACTCGCTTCATCGGACCCGAGTGCAAGGCCTGTCAGTTTTGAAAATTCCATGCCAACTTTGTTGACTGTGCCGGGACCGAAAACGATTTGCACCGTGTCGGAGTCGACCACTCCCAGCACCCCGTCGATTTTTTTCAGTGCGGGGGTATCGACCTTTCCGTGGTCAGATATGCTGATGCGCAGACGTGTCATACACGTCATGTTAGCGGCGACATCGCTTTTTCCGCCGACCGCCGCAAGAACCTGTTCAGCAGTGTTTTGATAGTTCATAATACTTTCATGCTTCCCTTCCCTTTGAGATTAAAATCAAACGATCCGCTGCTTGCTCTGTCTGCCTCTCATTATACGCATTAAATTTTATATGTCAATATTATTTCGTAAAATTTATATATTTTATGAAATAATATTTTACTTTATTTTATGAGGTTTTCTTTTAAAACGTATGTCCTCCTGCAAAGTTGATACTATTTATATGTTTTTATAGATAAACGAATTATAATATTGTGTTTATTGTTGATCATTTTTAAATCAGCAAAGCAGCATCAGGATAGATTTTTAAAATATTTTTGAATTAATATTTTATAAATTATAAAGTAATGTTGAAATTTAGTTTCAAACTGATATAATAGTGATGGAAGCTCACAGACTGCATCGAAAGACAGGGCCTGAAAAATCCCCCGCTCCGGACACCTGGATGCCGGGTGCGGGAAAAATTAAGGAGAAATCAATATGTCGATTAACTTAAATATGCTCGAAACAGAACAAGTGAACCCGAACAGCCAGAACATCGACGTAATGGACACCATCGATATTCTGCACGTTATTAACGAGGAGGACCAGACTGTTGCCCTTTCGGTAAAAAAAGTCCTTCCCAAGGTTGCAGAGCTCGTCGACCGCATCCATGTTCGAATGATGAAAGGTGGGCGGGTTATTTATATTGGCGCCGGTACATCGGGACGCCTTGGCGTGTTGGATGCAAGCGAATGCCCCCCAACCTACGGCGTTGACCCGTCTCTGATTCAGGGGCTGATTGCCGGGGGATTCGGAGCGCTGCTGAAAGCGCAGGAAGGCGCCGAAGATGACACAGAGCTCGCAAAAGGCGACCTCCAAAAAGCCGGTCTCACCACAGATGATACCGTCATCGGCCTTGCCGCAAGCGGAAGGACCCCCTATGTAATCGGCGGCCTCGATTATGCCAATTCCATCGGCGCGCTGACCGGAGCCATCAGCTGCGTCCACAATGCCAAGATTTCCGAACATGCAGACACCAAAATTGAGGCAATCGTCGGGCCGGAAGTGATTACCGGCTCCACGCGCATGAAAGCCGGCACCGCGCAGAAAATGATTCTCAATATGATTTCCACTTCTCTGATGATAAAATACGGAAAAGTTTACAAGAACCTGATGGTCGACGTTCAGCCGACAAATGAAAAACTGGTGGAGCGCGCCAAGCATATCATCATGTCCAGTAGCAAATGCAGCTATGAAGAAGCACTCCGCTATCTGGAACAAAGCGGAGGCAAAGTAAAAATCGCGATTTGTATGGCAATCACTCACCTGCCGAAAGAAAACTGTGGTATAATATTAAAAAATGCAAATGGAAATATTTCGAAGGCGATTCGTTCTTTGAAACAGCATTCTGAGAAAGAGCAATAAAGAAAGTACAGAACAGGGGAAGCAGCGAATGAGTTGTATTTATAAAATGCAGGAAGGAATGGCGAGCTACACTTCGACTGAGAAAAAAATTGCGAAATACATCCTGCAGAATCCCAACGAGGTTGTCCAAAGCTCCGCGCAGGCCCTGGGCGGCATGGTTGGAGTTTCCGCCGCCGCTGTCATTCGTTTTTCGCACAAGCTCGGGTACCGCGGCTTTACCGCTTTGAAAGTGGATCTTGCGCGCGACAGCAGCAAAGCGGCCATAAACTTCGACGACGTCATCAAGGAAGAGGATTCCATGGAAACCGTCGTGAACAAATCCAAAGGCCTGAATATGATGCTCCAGGATCAGGCTTACCGCCTGCTGAATACCGAAAATCTCGACCGGGCCGTTCAGGCGCTTTTAAAATGCCAGACGATTTACCTGTTCGGAGTAAGCGGATCCGGCATTGTCTGCATGGATTTCATGGAAAAGCTCTCGCGCATCAACCGCCGCGTCGTTTACCACAACGACTTCCATGACCAACTCGCTTCCGCCGCCCATATGTCGAACCGGGACGCCGCCATTGCCATCAGCTACAGTGGGAGAACGCATGAAGTGAATACCGCTATGAAGTTTGCCAAAGAAATCGGTGCCATGACCATTGCTATCACTCAATTCCGCAAGACACCGCTGTCAAAGCTTTCTGACATCCTGCTGTATATTCCCACCACGGAACGCGAACTGCGGCTCGGCGCTATCGCTTCCCGAAACGCTTCTCTTATCGTCACCGACCTTCTTTATCTCGGCCTTGCGAAAAGCGACATGAAGCAGACCAAAGAATATATAGTAAAAACGCGCAATGCCATTAACAGGCTGAAATAGGATGGAGATTCGATGTGAACATCAAACTGATTGCGCTTGATATGGATGGTACCGTCCTGATTGACGACCACCGCAGCATAACGGAAAGTACTGCAAAAGTCATCGACCAAGTGGTCGCCGAACATATCCTGGTCGTTCCCACAAGTGGAAGAATCATTTCCGCCATGCCGGAAGCTGTCATGGCTCTGCCCGCCGTGCAGTTTGCTATAACGTCAAACGGTGCTCTCGCCTATCGCCTCAAAGACAAGAAAATCATGTATTCCAACTGTATTCCGCGGGAAAATGCTGCCGCCGTTTTCCGGACGATTCCGAAAAAACTGTGGGCCGAACTGTGGGCTGATGGAAAGATTTACGTCGAGCGCGAAAAACTTCTGCACCAGTCTGATTTCTTGTTGAATCCATTCCATGCGGAAGTTGTCGAAAAGATCGGCACGGAAATCAGCAGCCTTTCATTCGGTGATGCACTGCCAGGTCCCATTGAAAAAATCAATCTTCCAAATATCCCCTCCACTTTCAAACAAAAGTTGTGGGCAGAGTTCTCCTCGTGGGGCATCTTCTCCCTGGTTAACACGCCGAATGGCTTTGAAATCATGAACCGCGGAACATCAAAAGCAGCGGGGCTCTTGGGTTTTTGCCGTTGCCTGCATTCATCTGGAACAAAAATACAGAATCAGAATATCATGGCCTTCGGTGACAGTGAAAACGATATTGAGATGCTCCGGGCCAGTGGATTCGGCATTGCCATGGGCAATGCGTGCGAACGTGTAAAAGAAGCGGCAAATGCCGTGACGCGCCGAAACACCGAAGACGGCGTGGCTTTGGCCATTGAAACATACATCCTGCGGCCTGCCGCCATCTCGACCGACTGTTCAGAAAAGCTGGGGCACTCCCCTCTGGACTGCCCCTGATGGACAAATCAAAGTGATTTGGAAACAGCTTGAAGCAAACATAATGGCCTTGTTCCTCATAAAAAGGAGCAAGGCCATTTTTTGAGTAAATTCATTCACAACCCATTTTCGGGACAGATTTCCAGCACAAAGGCAGCATTTGAGGATGTTTCCCAATACAGAGATATTGAAACATGCAATGCATACCGGGACTTATGTAAAAAACATCCCGGACAAAACGAAAAAGTCATGCGTGCCATCCACTTTAAAAGCCGCGACAACGCACGACCCCCCATGCAATAGGATAACACTAAAATGCTGGATTTTTAGATGGTGAGCCATGGATTGAGGTAAATCCAAATTATCACGCCATTAATGTACAGGAAAACTCACATGGCAGAAAAGCGGTTCCTCATGCACTCTCAAAAAAGGGAATCGTTGAAAATTGACAAAAACCATGCTAAAATTGTACTGTAAAAATTGTTGTAAAAAGGTGGAGATTTTATGAAATGCCCAAATTGCGGCAGAGATGTACCTGACCATGTGCATTTTTGCCCAGGCTGTGGATACCCCCTGCAGGAGAAAGCCATTGAGCAGGAAAACAAGTCCAATGAAGGCCGGTATGCCGTACAGCAGCACAGCGGAAACAATCGTCATCTGATGCCAATTCTCATTTCCGTATTGGTGGCAGTCGTGCTGATTGTGCTGATTATCTGTGTCACAATGCTGAAAAAAGGGGATCAAAATCTGGCAGCACAAACAGCCCAGCAGACACAATCTTCCTCTATGCGAAGCAGTGCGGAATCCTCCGCGGTATCTTCTGCGGTGTCGTCCGCCGCACCGACTTCCTCCAGTCAGGCACCATCATCCGCTGTTTCTTCCAAGCCGCAGGTCGTGAATAACTACTATTATTACGCTTCCGGTGCGGGCCTAGGCAAAGGGAATGTGCAGGACTATTACAACAATGTTTCAGATTCCGGCTATCTGTGGCCGACCGACACGGCTTGCATTTCCGTGGAGCAACTGCAGTACTTTGATAAAGACCAAGTGAATGCAATTCTCAATGAAATTTATGCGCGGCACGGATACAACTTTCAAACAGCGCACTGGAGCAATTATTTCAATAATAAAACGTGGTATGTCCGTGACCCAAGCTGTAACGAATCTAATGTCCGCAGCCGGCTAAACTCCATCGAGCTTGCCAACGTGGACACAATCGTCAAGTATCAGCAGAGCCACGGATGGCGGTAACGTCTTTAAGTGCAAATAAAAAAGGTTTTGGAATAGGAAAAGCTGTCATTGGAGCTGCTATTGTTGGACTTATAGTTTGGCTGCCGAAAATATTCATGCGAAAGGTGTTTGGGTTACATGCTTAAACTGTGAATATAGATGGAAAATGTGATTCTTTGTTTAGAATATATACCTATACAAACATAAAAACACCCCCAAGTAGACAGCCGCGAAAGTCGTCCACTGGGGGTGTTTTTTATTTGTGCGATTACCCTTTTTACATATAGATAAAGCAGTATACTTATGATAAAAAGTTCGCACAGTATTTGATTGGTGGAGATGAGGAGAGTCGAACTCCTGTCCGAAAGCCGTTTGCCTCGGTTTTCTACGAGCGTAGCCGGTGATTTCATTCTCCCGGTGCACAGCGCCCACTGGCAGGCTCAGTGTACCGGCAGCCCCTAAATCATGACCGAACGAGGGGCATCGTTCGGTTCACGTTCACCGCTTAGGTTACGCCCTCAGCCGGGCCGCGGTATTCCCAGTGAGGACGGCAGCTTTTATTTAAGCTGCAACAGCCATCCCATAATTGTTAAAGTTAACGTTCATGACATTGCTGTTGTTTTTAGAAGATTTCTCATCTAAATTTAAGGTACGGATTGATGAAGCGGTCCCGCCCCGCTGCTCGCTTGCCGGGGTTCCCAGCCCCCGTCGAAACCTTTACATCCCCATAAAATTGGCCGCTGTTCCGGCCATCTTCAGTATACTATGGTTCTTTTATAAATGCAAGACCATAAATGGTCGTTTACTGCAGGTGTGCTTTCATGGCGCGGTCAATGTCCCGCTTTGCGGCACGGGCAGCTAAATCAGCGCGCTTATCATACAGCTTTTTGCCGCGGCACAGGCCCACCTGCACTTTAACAAGGCTGCCCTTAAAGTAGACGGACAGCGGAATCAGCGAATACCCCTGCTGTTTTACCTTACCAAACAGGTGCATAATTTCCTTTTTATGCATCAGCAGCCGGCGGGTGCGCACCGGGTCGCGGTTATAGATATTGCCGTGCTCATACGGGCTGATACGCATTCCGTGAACGACCAGTTCGCCATCGTCTACCGAACACCATGCGTCCTTTAAGTTACACCCGCCGCCGCGCAGAGATTTTACCTCTGTGCCGCACAGTTCGATACCCGCCTCAAAAGATTCTTCCACAAAGTAGTCGTGGTATGCCTTTTTGTTGCGGGCAATCGTTTTAAAGTTTTCTTTCCGCATCGGTTCACCCCCGTTTCCAGTCGTTACAGCTCACTGCGCCCTTCCAGCGCACGCAGCAGCGTCACCTCATCCGCATATTCCAAATCGCCGCCGACTGGAATGCCGTACGCAAGGCGTGTTACTTTAATGCCCAGCGGCTTAATCAGGCGCGATATGTACATGGCAGTGGCTTCGCCCTCTACTGTCGGGTTGGTTGCCATAATAACTTCCTTCACTTTTCCATCGTGCAGGCGGGCCAGCAGTTCCTTAATGCACAGCTGGTCCGGACCAACATCCGACAACGGCGAAATGGCACCGTGCAGGACATGATAGGTTCCGTTGTACTCATTGGTACGCTCCATGGCGGCAACGTCGCGCGGGTCTTCCACTACGCATATAACGGAATTATCCCGGCGTTCGTCCCGACAGATAGGACACAGCTCCTGGTCGGTCAAGTTACAGCACACTTTGCAGTAATGAATTTTATCGTGTGCTTCCAGCAGGGCATCCACAAAGGCCTGCACCTGCTCGCGGCTCATGCCCAGCACATGGTACGCAAGGCGCTGAGCACTTTTGTGCCCAATGCCCGGCAGCCGCTCGAACTGCTCCACCAGACGTGCCAGCGGCGCAACCTGATACCCCCCTGCCATTAAAACAAGCCCGGCATATTCAGTCCGCCGGACAGTGACTCCATCTGCTCTTCTTTATCCTTAGCGGCAGCGCGCAGCGCCTCATTGACGGCAGCCATGACAAGGTCAGACAGCATTTCCACGTCCTCCGGGTCAACGACTTCCGGCTTGATGTCAATGCTTTTTACTTCCATTTTGCCCAGCACTGTTGCCTTGACCGCATCGCCGCCGGCAGTAGCCGTATATTCTTTTTCGTCCAGCTCCTGGTTCAGTTCGCTCATCTTTTCCTGCAGTTTCTGTGCCTGCTTGGCAATCTGCTGCAGGTTCTGCGGACTTTTGCTCTGGGGAACCCTTGCTTTCATATTGAAGACCTCCGAATATGTCCTATTTTCCTGAATCTTTATGTTGTCCTGCGTCAAATCATATAACATTCCACCCGAAAAGGTCAAGGGGAAATGTCATGATTTTCACTTTATTTTTCAATGACCGGAATGCCTTCTGCACGCGCGCGCTGCTCCAGCTTTTTTAACGGGTCAATTTCTTCTTTTTGTTTTTGTGCGGGGCGGTACGGCCCCAGCCGGTACGTTCTGCCAGTCACCTGCTGAATGGCACGGCGCATACTGTCCCGCTGGGAAGATTCCCGCAGCAGCTGAAACGCCAAATCGTTATGCGCATCAATCAGTACATAGTCGCCGCTGACGTAGGCTTTGGTGCCGCGGAATGCGGTGGCGATAGACTTGGAGTACTGCTGCAGTGCCTGCACAATTTCCGGCCACTCGGTCAACGGCACCGCGTTCTCCGCCAGCTGAGCCGCCGTCTGCCGGGCGGAACTCTTCCGGGGAACAATCGCTGTTTGTGGGGAGGCTGTCTGCGGCACAGCCGGAACAGGCGTCTGTTCTGTCGGCTTTACCGGTTCCGGAATGACAGCGGCCGGTGGTGTCTGCTCCGCTGTGGGCACTGGTTCTGCCGCGGTATCCTGCCGCGGCACCTGCACCGGCTCCACCGGGGCAGGCGCGGCGGCGGCCGTAACCGGTGCCCGCTTTTCCAGTGCATCAATGCGCCGAACCAGCGCAGCCCGGCTGTCATCAAGCTCCGGACAGCACAAGCGCAGCATACTCATTTCCATTTCGGTACGGCGGTCCGTGCCACGGTATATACGCTCCAGCGCATCCTGCAGTGTATCCAGTCCGTGTAGGATAACTGGCAATGGAATTTTCAGCGCCTGCTGTTCCAACCGCGTATATTCGTCCTCGGTTACGGCAACCAGCGGACGGGCATTCTGCATGGTCTTAATCAGCATCAAAGAACGAAAATGGGCGGAAAGTTCCTCGCAAAGGCGAGCCATGTCTTTGCCATCCCTGTGTGCCTTATCTACCACAGACAGCGCCGCAGCGCTGTCATGCTGATAAACCGCATCTGCCAGCTGAAACAAATGGTTCCGACTGGTTAGACCTGTTGCTTCATTGACAACCTGTACCGTCACTTCCCGGCTGCGGCCAAGGCACTGGTCCAGCAGAGAAAGCGCGTCACGCACAGCGCCGTCCGACAAACGTGCCAGCAGCATTGCCGCTTCCGGTTCCAGCGAGGCGCCTTCCTGCCCTGAAATATAAGTAAGACGAGCCGCAATCTCTTCCGGCGGAACGCGGTGAAAGTCAAAACGCTGACAGCGTGAAAGAATGGTGGCAGGCAGCTTTTGTACTTCTGTGGTTGCCAAAATAAAAATGACGTGTGCCGGCGGCTCCTCCAACGTTTTCAGCAGAGCGTTGAATGCACTGGTGGAAAGCATATGCACTTCATCAATAATATACACACGGTACTTGGCGGCTACCGGTGTGAAGTTTGCCTCTTCCCGCAGCGTGCGGATACTGTCCACGCCATTATTGCTGGCGGCGTCAATTTCCACAATATCCATCAGGGTGCCATCCTGTGCGGCGTGGCAGATATCACACTTTCCGCATGGCTCACCATCCTGTGGGTCCAGACAGTTGACCGCTTTCGCCAGAATCTTGGCACAGGTGGTTTTGCCGGTGCCATGACAGCCGGTAAACAGGTAGGCATGCGCCACCCGCCCGGCAATGAGTTCGTTTTTCAGCGTTTTGGTGACCTGCGGCTGTCCAACTACGTCCGCGAAAACCTGCGGACGCCACTTGCGGTAAAGCACCTGATACATACGCAACACTCCTTTCCGACAGCGGAACTGCCCCATTTTTTGCCTCTTTCGGTGAATATATGCGTATATATAACAAAAAAGCAAGACAGGCGCCTTCGCGCCGCCGTACTGCCGGATATACAGATGGACAGACAAACCTGCATCGCACAGGGCCACTCCGCTTAATGCTGCTCGGTTCCCCGCCTGACATGGTTCACGGCGCCCCGCCGCACAGAGCCCGCCCATCTGCATATCCTGCCGCACGATTTCTGCCTTGCTTTTTCATTCTCTGTACAGTACAGAATACAATATTTATTATATCCGTTTTTCAGAAAAAACGCAAGTATTTTCTGAATTTTCCTGCCTGCGAATGCGTTTTTGTGTTATACTGTAGAAGTGTCCCTGCTTCTGCTTTCCGGCCCTGTGCCTTGCCGCAGAAACGGGGCAAAATTTCTCTTTTCCTGGGGTTCTTTCCACTCGCCAAAGAATGCGGATACCCACGGAATAAAATTAAAAACAAAGGAGTTTTTACTATGCTGTTTGCAGAACATATTCTGCCCTATAAAGAACAGATGCACCAAACGCTGAAGACAATGGTGGCAATCCCCTCGGTTGTCGACAGCCCGCTGCCCGGAAAGCCGTTCGGTGAGGAAAGTGCACGCGCACTGCAGACCATTCTGCGTATTGCGGACGACCTTGGACTGGAAACCAAGAACGTCGGCAACTATGCCGGCCATGCTGTGTACGGTGAAGGCAACGAATACGCTGATGTGCTGTGTCATGTAGATGTTGTACCCGCCGGTGACGGTTGGGAAACTGAGCCGTTTGATACCGTGGAAAAAGATGGCCTGCTGTACGGCCGCGGCACCGCGGACGATAAGGGTGCCGCGGTGGTAGCCCTGTACTGTCTGAAGGCCCTCAAGGATGCGGGCGTAAAAACCAAGCGCCGTATCCGCGTTATTTTCGGTGCCGGTGAAGAAGTGGCCAGCAACGACATTGAAACGTATTACCAGTCGGAACCTATGCCGGTCTTTGCCTTTACGCCGGACAGTGACTACGGCATTTGCAACCGGGAAAAGGGCATTCTGCGTATAGATTTGTCCGGTGGAAAAGAGTCAACCGCTGTACGGCTGTTTACGGCCGGCGACGTAGTAAATGCGGTCCCCGCAAATGCTTCCGCTGTTGTGGTCTGCTCCGAGGACCAGGCCAATGCGCTGCTGGAACTGACGGCGGACGAGGACACCCTGCGCTGCACCCGTACACCGGACGGCCTGTGTATCGATGCGGTCGGTGTGGCGTCCCATGCTATGCAGCCACAGGAAGGCGTCAATGCCGCCGAAAAGCTGATTATGCTGCTCTCCAAAGTGCTGGACAAGGACCAGATGGGCAGTGTGCTCTTGTTCCTCGCCGACAAGGTAAAAACCGAATATGACGGCGCTTCCGCCGGCATTCAGCAGAGCGATGAGCCTTCCGGTCCGCTGACACTAAACCTCGGCTTGGTACGTATTGGAGAAGGTACCCCCAGCGCCGGCCTTGATATCCGCTACCCAGTTACAGCCAGCGGTGATGACATTCTGGAACATCTGGAAATGATTTCCGCTCCCTACGGCCTCACCTGCGAACGCACCTGCGAAAACCGTCCGCTGTACTTGCCGGAAGACAGCGACCTTATCCGCCTGCTGAAAGGCGCGTATGCTGCTGTCATGGGTGAAGAACCCACTGTATACGCAACCGGCGGCGGCACCTACGCGCGGGAACTGAATGGCCGCGGCGTTGCGTTTGGACCTTTCTTCCCAGACGAGCCGGACCGCCGCCTGCATAATACCAATGAAAGCATTGACCTTGCCCGCTTTATGCAGCACGCCCAAATCTGCCTGCAGGCAATGTACGATATGGCAACCAAATGAGTTGCAGACTGCACACATCTCTGTGTAAAAAGGGGGGTTCCCTATCATGAATATCGCAATTCGTTATTACACCAAAAGCGGGAATACCAAAAAGCTGGCGGAAGCCGCGGCGGAGGTGGCCGGCGTGCCTGCCCTGCCGGTATCCACCCCGCTGACCGAACCGGCGGACCTGTTGTTCCTCGGCAGCTCCGTTTATGCCGGCACCGTAGACCGGGAAGTGAAACAGTTTATTGCCTCCCTTGACAGCACACAAGTAAAAAAGGTAGTCAATTTTAGTACAGCGGCACTGCCCACTTCCACCTATCAGACGGTGGAAAAGCTGCTTGCTGCCCGAAATATTCCGCTGGACCGCCGGGAATTTCACTGCCGCGGCCGCTTCCACTTTCTGCACCGCACCCACCCGGACGAGGAGGACCTTGCCCGTATGAAAGCTTTCGCCCGCTCCGTACTGGTGTCCGGCTGAATGCGGCGGGAACTGGGACCAAAACAGACGGTCCTGATTACCGGCGCGTCGTCCGGCATCGGCCGAGAACTGGCAATCCTGTTTGCCGCACACGGTTTTCGGCTGGTACTGACCGCGCGCACACAAAGCCGGCTGGAACAGCTGGCGCAGCTTTTGCGGCAAACTTTTCACGTCACTGTTGAAGTGTTGCCAGCCGACCTTTCCAAAGCGGAAGCAGCTCAGCAGGTATATGACACCTTACAGGAAAAAGGAATCGTTGTGGACCAGTTGGTCAGCAACGCTGGCAGTGCCCGCCATCAGGAAGTCATTGAGGCGGATATACAGGGAATGGCCGACACCATTGCGCTGAACGTAACCAGCACCACACTGCTGACACGTCTTTTTGCGGCAGATATGGTCTGGCGCGGCCGCGGCAGAATTTTGATTACCGCCTCTACCAGCGCCTTTGCGCCGGACCCCTGCTTCGCTGTATACAGCGCCACCAAAGCGTATGACCTGCAGTTCGGCGAAACGCTGTGGGCGGAGCTAAGGTACACGCCGGTGAGTGTGAGTGTTCTGTGCCCCGGCCCGACAAAGACCGGCTTTTCCGCAGCTGCCGGACGGCAGGACGCGTCTTTCGCGGCGAATCCTCGCCGGGTGGCACTGGCCGCTTTCCGCGGAATGCAGGCGGGAAAACTGCTGATTTTTTCCCCGCCGCTGTACGGGCCTGCCTGCTTTTTGTCCCGCCTATTGCCGCCGCAGGCTGCAGCAGTCATTCCGTCACTATACCAGCAGGTACTTTCTCATCATACAAAAGACATATTTAAAAATAAGGATTCACAGAAGGATTGACAGAAAAAATATGAATTTGGCAGAAGCAATCCGCGCGCGGCACGCCGTGCGCAGCTATACAGACCGGAAAATAAGCAGCAGTATTCTGGAACAGCTGCAGATTGAAGTGGATACCTGCAACCGCGAAAGTGGGCTGCACATCCAGCTGATTACAGATGAACCGGAAGCATTTGGCGGGCTGACCGCCCGTTTTGGTAACTTTTCCGGTATAACCAACTATCTCGGGATGGTCGGCAAAGTATCTTTTGACCTTGGTGAGCTTGCCGGATATTATGGGGAACGACTGGTCCTAAAAGCTCAGCAGCTGGGATTAAACAGCTGCTGGGTGGCCGCTTCATTCCGCAAATCCAAGTGTGCTGCCAAGGTAGTACCCGGTGAAAAACTGGTCTGTGTTATTCCCATCGGTTACGGAAAAACACAGGGTGTTCCCCACAAAAGCAAACCCATGCAGGAACTCTGCAAGGTTGAGGGACCCATGCCGGACTGGTTCCATGCCGGTATGGAGGCTGCCATGCTGGCGCCTACCGCGCTGAACCGGCAAAAATTCTGCTTCACCCTAACAAATGGCAAAGCTGACGTTGCCTCCAACGGCGGATTCTACTCCGACATTGACCTCGGCATCGTGCGCTACCACTTTGCGGCAGGTGCCGGACGTGAACACTGCCGCTGGTAAATTTCCGATACGTCTTTCCTAAAATCAAATCTATAAAAAGGCATTTTCGCTGTACAGATGTACAGTGAAAATGCCTTTTTTCTGCCGGTGACATCCGGCCTGCCGGCGCATATTATGGAGTGTACACAATTAAAAAATTTTTGTACCCCTGCTGATAGATTTTGAGGAGGAAATGAATCGATGAAAACCACTTATGAAAGCGGCGATACCTGGAGCAGCCAGACCCATGATCCACCGCTGCCGCCTGTAATACGTCCCTCCGGTTCCTGCCAGACAGTCGGCCGCCACACGGTCGAAGTCAGCCTGCCAGTCGCACTGAAACCCCATACACAAATTGGCCGTGTAGAAACAGAATGCTGTGGGGACCCCACCGTTCTCTGCCATGAAAACCGCTGCACTCATCTGTGTGAATTTCTTATCTGCCAGAAAATCTGTGTAAAAATTCCTGTCACTTACTCCACCCGCGCTTGTGCCGGAGACCCGTCCATTTTTTGCCACCACTGCTGCCGTCCGGAAGAGTGCCATTGCTGCTGTGAAGAAGAATAATTGCCATTCCACAGAAAATTCCTGCCAATGACAGTATCGGTCCACGGCCGTCCGACACTGTAATCCGTAAAAAAGCCCGTACCTGTCGGAAAACAATGTTCCGGCGGATATGGGCTTTTCTGTCTTTTATTTTTTCAGATGTTCCTGCATAACGTCCAAAAACTGTTTTGCCAGCGCGTCATACTCGTGATACTTTAAAATATAGGCATGACCGCGGGCACCCATAGCGGCAAGCTCCTCTTTCGGCGTAACCGCTAGCTTTTCGGCGGCATCGGCGATTGCCGTGCTGTCCTCCGGCGGAACCGATATGCCGCACCCGGCCTCGGCGACCATATCATTGCCGGCCTCAATGGCAAAGATAACCGGCTTGCCCGCCATCATATAATCCATCAGCTTGTTCGGCGAAATGCCGAAGCGGAACAGCGGCTGCCGCTGCAATCCGACATACAGTGCGTCCATCTGTGCCAGCAGCTCTGGCACCTGGGTACGTCCTACCGGCTCCAGCAGGTCCACGTTTTCCAGCGAAGCAGCCTTTTTTTTCAGACGCTCGCGCTCTGGGCCGGGGCCAATCAGCAGCAGCTTGATTTTTTTGCCTTTTAGCTTTTCGCCCGCTTCCACAAAGCTGTCCAGCGCATTGGCAACACCATGCGCACCGGTGTACGCAATGAGAAACCAGCCCTCTTCATGCCAGCGCTTCAGCTGCTGCTCGTACACAGGGTGTTCCGGCAGCGGCTTTTCCCAATCCGCCTTGACGATGCCGTTGGGGATACAATAGAATTTTTCCGGCGCCATGCCGTGTTCCACAAAGTGCTCTTTGGAACACGGCAGCAGGCTGACGATTGCGTCCGCCGACCGGCAGCATTTGTTTTCCGCATGCTGCATAACCATGATGAACGGGTGGTGCGCACTCATGTGTCCCAGCTCCATAGGGCTTAAAGGCCACAGGTCATGTACTTCATAAATGACCTCCGCATGAAAGCGTTTTGCGATAGATACTGCCGGATAAATGTCCAGCGGATAGGTACTGGACGCAATGATAACGTCCGGTTTCCCCACCGCGCAGATTTCGCTCTGGTATTTTTTTACGCCGTGCAGGAAGGAAAGAATATTGCGGATACGGCCCACACCATTGCCTTCATACGACGGTCCAGCAATCCAAAACCAGCGAATGCCGTTCTCCATTTCTATAAGATACGGCCGTCCCTTCATGTCCGGATTTTTGGTACGCAGGTGGCTGTAGGAACTGGCGACAATGGTCACGGTATGACCGGCCGCCACCCAGCGCTGTGCCATAAAATAGGGACGAAACTCCATACCGAATTTCGGGGAACCCGCGTAATGTTCCAGGTAAATGATATTCATCGGGGAACTCACCCTTCCCGCCCGCAGACAGCGCGGGCAATCCGCTCGCTGGCGTGTCCGTCACCGAAGGGCTGTGCAGCACGCGCGGCCGGGTCCGGCACTGTGTTCAACGCTTTGCTCAGAATGTCCTCAGTCGTCAGCTTTGCCAGCACGTTCCAGCCGCCGACAAGGGTTTCCACCCATTCTGTTTCGCTGCGCAGCGTGACACAAGGCACCTCCATAAACCATGCCTCTTTCTGCAGTCCGCCACTATCGGTCAGCACCTGACAGGCACCATTGGTCAGCAGCAGCATCTCCAAATAGCCGACCGGGTCAATCAGCTGAATGTTCCGGTAACCGCGGTCTGCAAGGGCCTGTTCGGCCAGTGAACGGGTACGCGGGTGAATCGGAATTACCACACGCTGCGGCAGCTGTTCAAACGCGTCAAAAATACGCTCAATAGCGGGCAGACCGCCGTCCGTTGTTTCCGCACGATGCAAAGTTGCCAAACGGTAGTGTTTGGGTTCAATGCCCAGCTGTTCATGAATTTTTCGCTTTTCGGGGTTATCCATTGCGACCTTGCGGAAGTGCAGGACACTGTCCAGCATAACATCGCCGGAAACCGAAACGCCCTCGGTAATGCCCTCTTTCTGAAGATTCTGCCAAGCCGTCTGCGTTGGGCAGAACAGCTGGGTGGAAATGTGGTCCGTCAAAACACGGTTCTGCTCTTCCGGCATACGCCGATTGTAGGAACGCAGGCCTGCTTCGACGTGTGCCACCGGGATGTGCAGCTTGCTGGCGGCCAGCGCGCCCGCCAGTGTGGAATTGGTATCGCCGTACACCAGCATGACATCTGGTTTTTCCTTAAAAAGCACCTGCTCAATGCCAATCAACATTTCGCCGGTCTGGCGGCCGTGGGTGCCACTGCCGACACCCAAATTATAGGCTGGATGTGGAATCTGCAGTTCTTCAAAAAAGACTGCAGACATATTTTTATCATAATGCTGTCCGGTATGCACCAGAACTTCCTGGCACAGGGGTGCCAGCGCGGCGGAAACCACACTGGCCTTAATAAACTGCGGCCGGGCACCGACTACTGTAACCACTTTCATCGTCTGTTTGGGCCTCCTTTACTGGTTTGCCTCAGCGTACTTTCACGTCTTCGCTGCACATATCTGTGGTGGCAAAGGACAGGCCGTCAAACTTAACCGCTTTGCCTGTCTTCTGGCTTTGATAAGCAGCCAGGATAATCTTCAGTGCTTTAATGCCCTCGTAGCCGGAAACCAGCGGACGGGTGTGCGTGTTGACCGCGTGAATATAGTTTGCGTAAAGGGCATTATGGCCGCTGCCGTATACATCCTTCGGGTCCTTGCCGACCAAAGTCTTAACGACCTCGTCCTGCGGGGCAGGATCTGCAAAATTCCAAGTTTCAATACGGTTCACAGCCAGTCCGCCGATAACGGCACAGCCGGTTTCACCAAAAACGGAGAGCGTTTCTTCCAAGTTCTTCGGGTATACACAGGCGGTGCCCTCTACAATGCCGATGGCCCCGTTCTTAAAGCGAATGAGGACAGCGCCAAAATCTTCCGCCTGGATATCACGCAGGTAGTTGCCGGTCATAGCCATCACCGTGTCCGGCTCACCACCGAGGCTCCACTGCAGCAAATCAATATTGTGAATGCACTGGTTCATCAGTGTGCCGCCGTCCTGTGCCCATGTGCCGCGCCACGGTGCCTGCTGATAGTAGGACATATTGCGGTTCCAAAGAATGCGTGCTGTGCCGCTGACCAGCTTGCCGAAGCGGCCCGCGTCCAGTGCGGCGTGCAGCTGCTGGATAGGTGCGTTGAAGCGGTTCTGGTGGCAGACGCCCAGCGTCAGGCCTTTTGCTTCCGCGGTGGAAATCATCTTTTCAGCGTCCGCGGTGGAAAGCGCCATGGGCTTTTCAGTGAGGACATGCTTGCCGTGTGCCATGCATTCCAGTGCAATCTGTGCGTGGAAGCCGCTTTCGGTTGCAATGGCGCATACATCAATTTCCTGCTCCTGCAAAGCTTTTTTATAGTCTGTATAAATCAGCGGTTCATAGCCTGCCTGCTCCTTGAGCATGGCGGCCTTTTCCTCGGCGCGCGCGCGTACAACGTCACACACAACGGCCAGTGTCATGGTGTCCTTGTTGGCGGCAGCTGCCGCAATGTGGTTTTTGCTGATTCGGCCGCAGCCGATAAGCATAAAGCGTAATTTAGCCATAATGATAAAACTCTCCTTTACATAAATTTTGCGCTCTTCCGTGGGAAAAGCGCAAAACCAAAGCGCCGTGTACGGCGGCGCTGTCCTGTTTATTTTACAGCAGCTCGATATTGCTGCGGTCCTTTACGTCCTTCATGGCGTTGCGGGTATCGAAGACTTCTTTTGCAGTCTTCTGGATATGGTCATAATCGAAGCAGGAATGAGCGGTGCAGATAACCACGATGTCCGCATTGCGCAGCATATCGTCGGTCAGGGCCGGCTCACTCTTGTGTACAACGCCCTTATGGGTGTACTGCGGAATATAGGGGTCATAATAAGTTGTGTTGGCGCCCTGCTTAATGAAGTTTGAAATGACGTTGATGGCCGGGCTTTCACGGCAGTCGTCAATATTGTTCTTGTAGGCAACGCCCAGTACAAGGACCTTGGCGCCGTTTAGGGCAACCTTCTTTTTGCTGAGGACCTTCATAACACGGTCCACCACATATTCCGGCATGGAGGTGTTAATTTCACCGGAAGTTTCAATCAAGCGGGTATGGTAATCATACTCACGCGCCTTCCAGGAAAGGTAAAACGGGTCCAGCGGAATGCAGTGTCCGCCCAGGCCAGGGCCAGGATAGAATGCCTGGAAGCCGTACGGCTTGGTCTTTGCCGCGTCGATGACTTCCCAGACGTTAATGCCCATACGGTTGCAGATAATGGCCATTTCGTTTGCCAGACCGATGTTGATATTGCGGTAAGTGTTTTCCAGCAGTTTCTCCATCTCTGCCACAGCAGGAGAAGAGACCTCATACACGCCGCCCTCCAGCACGTTGCGGTACAGGGACGCCGCCACAGTTGTGGCGTCCTTGCCGATGCCGCCAACGACCTTCGGTGTATTCTTAGTCTTATACTGCTGGTTGCCGGGGTCCACACGTTCCGGGGAGAAGGCAAGGTAGAAATCCTCGCCGCACTTCAGGCCGGATTTTTCAAGGATTGGCTTCAGCAGTTCCTCGGTTGTGCCCGGGTAAGTGGTGCTTTCCAGAATGATAACCATACCGGGATGCACATACTCGGCAACGCTTTCGGTGGAGCTCTTCACATAGCTGATATCCGGCTGCTGATGAGCGTCCAGCGGCGTAGGCACACAAATGGCCACTGCGTCTACTTCCTTAATAAAGGAGAAGTCGCTGGTAGCGCGCAGCTTGCCGGTTTCTACTTCTTTTTTCAGGGTGTCACCGACAATATCGCCAATATAGTTGTGACCAGCGTTGACGGAATCCACTTTTTTCTTCTGCACATCGAAGCCAATGGTGGTGTACCCTGCGCGGGCAAACTCAACCGCCAGTGGCAGGCCGACATACCCAAGGCCGACAATACCGACCTTGGCGGTTTTGCTGTTAATTTTATCAAGCAGGTCTGCTTTTACATTTGCCATAATTTTCCCTCATTTTTGATAGAATTGAAGAACTATATAAAATGCAAATTTTCTTACAGGATTGTCTTATGCCTTCTGCAGCACACCGCATACGTAATCGATGGTTTCATCGGTGATATAGCCGTGCATCGGCAGACTAAAGACGGTCTTCGCAAGGCTCTCTGCCACCGGCAGGTCGCCCGGCTTGTAACCCAGCGGCGCATAGACCTTCTGCAGGTGCAGCGGGCAGGGATAATAAATGATAGACGGCACGCCCGCTGTCTTCAGGGCATCCATCACACGGGTGCGCTGCGCTTCGTCCGCGGCGCGCAGGGTATAGTACCCAAAGCTCGAGTGGTAACCCGGCAGCACGGTTGGCGTCTGGAACTTGTCCTTCAAAGCATCCGTGTAACGCTGGGCGGCACGGATGCGATGTGTGTTCTCGGTATCAAAGGCGTGCAGCTTTGGCAGCAGAATCGCCGCCTGCAGGGTGTCCAAACGGGAATTTACGCCGATACGGACATTTTCATACTTCATGCTGCCCTTTCCATGTACACGGATGGATTTGAGCACCTTGTACAGTTCCGGGTCGTCCGTAAAGACAGCGCCGCCGTCGCCGTAACAGCCCAGCGCCTTGGCCGGAAAAAAGCTGGTGGCAGAGGCATCTCCGAAGGAGCAGGCGCACTTTTCGCCAATGCGCCCGCCAAAACCCTGCGCACCATCTTCCAGCACTTTCAGGCCATTTTCCGCGGCAATCTTTTCGATTTCCGGGAACTGTGCCGGCTGGCCGAACAGGTCCACCGCAATGACCGCGCGGGGTATCAACTTGCCCTCTGCCTTCACGGCAGCGATTTTCTTTTTCAGGTCCTCGGGGTCCATGTCAAAAGTATCCGTGCGGCTGTCCACAAAGACCGGTGTACCGCCGCACAGGCTGACAACCTCGCTGCTGGCAAAGAACGTGAAGGCAGGAACAAAGACGGCGTCCCCTGCTTGTATGCCCCAGGCCATCAGCGGCATACGCAGTGCGTCCGTGCCGTTGCCACAGGTCACACAGTACCGGCGGCCCGTATAGGCGCACAGTTCCTTTTCCAGCTGCTCTATCTGTGGACCGGAAATGAAGTGTGTACCCGCAATAACGTCCGCAATCCCCGCGTCAATCTCTTTTTTCAGCGCGTGGTACTGGGCGCCAAGGTCATTGAACTTTATTTCATCCATACTATTTGTTTCCTCCTGAAAACAGTCGGCCCAAAAGGGCCGTTCTCCGCATTCAGCCATTCACCTCATGCAGGCCGTCTTTGCCTTCCGCGTACTGCCGCCCGCATTTGGGGCAGTGCAGATGCTCGTCCAGCTTGGCACCGCACTCACAGGCCCAGCCGTGCTGCCGTGCCGGCACGCCCATCATAATGGCATGGGCGGGTACGTCCGTTGTGACCACGCTGCCGGCGGCGATGAATGCATTTTTTCCAATGGTGTGGCCGCACACAATGGTTGCGTTTGCACCAATGGAAGTGCCGTCGCCAATGGGTGTGGGCTTGTAAAATTGAGCGCCGCGCTGCGGGTAACGGCACCGCGGGCGCGACACGTTGGTAAAGACCATGCTCGGCCCGCAGAAAACGTAATCGCCCAGCTGCACGCCCTCATAAACGCTGACATTGTTCTGGATTTTGCAGTGGCTGCCGATGGTAACACCGTCCGCCACAAACACGTTCTGCCCCAGTGTGCAATCCTCCCCAATGCGGGCACCGCCGCTGATGTGGGAAAAGTGCCAAACCTTTGTACCGTTTCCAATCTGGGCGCCGTCATCAACACAGGCGCTGGGGTGGACAAAGCAAGACTCACTCATTTGCCATAACCTTCTTTAGCGAAGCAATCTAAACAGTCTGTGCCAAAAAGCCCAGCAAAGGGTGGAAACACATACTGCCTTAACTTAAGTATTATAGTATAAACAGGCGGTATCGTCAAATGTTTTATAGGGTACACAGTCCTTTTCCGCATTGACTTTGCAGGTATTATAGATTATCATGTATTTAGAACTGCAAAAGTGTCTGCACGGCGCTGGTGCAGGTTTTTGTTCTAAAAATTTATTATATAAAATAAGTAAGAAGGACAAACTATGAGTAACTTTCGCGTCAGAGAGAACTTTATTCCCTATAACCGTCCGGACATCACCAATGCTGAAATTGGTGAAGTTGTTGATACACTGAAATCCGGCTGGATTGCCAGAGGACCGCGCACCCTGCAGTTCGAGCAGGCCTTTGCAAAATATGTAGGTGCAAAGCACGCACTCGCACTCAACTCCTGCACTGCTGCCCTGCACGTTTCCCTATTAAGCGCGGGCATTGGCCCCGGCGATGAAGTCATCACCACTCCCATGACCTTTGCCTCCACCGCAAACACGGTCATTCACTGCGGCGCAAAGCCGGTTTTTGCAGATATTGACTACCGCACCGGCTGCATTGACCCGGCAGAAGTGGCAAAGAAAATCACCCCAAAGACCAAGGCAATCGTTCCGGTACACTACAGCGGCCAGGTCTGCGACCTTGACCCTATCTATGCACTGGCGGACAAGTATCATTTGTATGTCAGCGAGGACGCTGCCCACGCGCTGTGGAGCCGCTATAAGGGCCGCCTGATTGGCAATCATCTGAAGGGCTCTGCCTGCTACAGCTTCTACGCCACCAAGAACCTAACCACCGGCGAGGGCGGCATGCTGGTAACCGATAATGATGAGATTGACGCAAAAGCACGCATCTGGGCCGGCCAGGGTATGAGCAAAAACGCATGGAACCGCTACGCCAAAGGCGGCAGCTGGAAGTATGATATCTGCGAACCCGGTTTCAAATATAATATGTTTGATATTCAGGCCGCACTGGGCCTGCGTCAGCTGGACCGTCTGGAGGAAATGCAGCAGAAGCGCCTGAAGATTGCCGCACAGTATCAGGCCGCCTTCAGCAAATGCGACGCACTGGACCCGCCGTTCGTACCGGAATACACCACACACTGCTGGCACCTGTATGTGCTGCGCATTGTGCCGGAAAACCTCACCATTGACCGCGACCAGTTCATTGTGGAACTGAACAACCGCAACGTCGGCACCAGCGTTCACTTCATTCCGGTCACCAACATGAGCGCCTACACCAGCCGTTATGGCTTTAAGCCCAGTGACTTCCCGAATACAGAAAAGCACTATCAGCGCATCATCAGCCTGCCGCTGTACCCGACCATGACGGACGAAGAAGTACAGTATGTGATTGACGCCGTTCTGGATATTGCTGAAAAATTCCATAAATAAAACGGATTCCCGTTTTCCGCATTTTCTGCAGTATCCATTTTCGGGGAGGAACTTTTTATGAACTGCAAACGAACAGCCGCCGCTCTTCTGGCGGCTCTGCTGACGGGCCTTTCGCTGGCCGCCTGCACCGGTATGGGCGGCACAAATTCATCCGCCACTTCTTCGTCCAAAACACCGGCTGTTTCTTCGGCGGCTTCCGACAGCACAGCGCCATCTTCCCGCAGCAGCCTGCCGCAGATTAAATTAACGCTCGCTGTGGATTCCGAAACCGCGGCTCCTTTGCTGGGCGGCATTTACGCGGCAGACAAGCAGGACTATTTCGGCCGGTACGGGCTGAATGTAACCATTCGCACAGCGGACACTTCCGCTGCAGCGCTGGACCTCACCAGTTCCGGCACCGCCCAGTTCGCTGTCGCCAAACAAAGCACTTCCTTTGCGAACGCACTCTGTTCCGGCAAAGCCGTAACTGCGGTAGCCGCTGTGCTGCAGCACAGCGATGCCGGTATTCTGACATCTGCCGCTAAAAAGACGGTACGTCCCAAGCAACTGGAAAACACCACCTGCCAGATAGCTGCGGACATCCCGCTGACAGGGGCCATGCTGAAAGAAACCGTTGCCGCGGACGGCGGCAAG
This sequence comes from Caproicibacterium sp. XB2, assembly GCF_044880635.1. NCBI lineage: Bacteria > Bacillati > Bacillota > Clostridia > Eubacteriales > Oscillospiraceae > Caproicibacterium > Caproicibacterium sp. XB2. Next base: position 1,540,567 of record NZ_CP173227.1, read on the forward strand.
GCCGCGTTGGTAAAGACCGGCATCGCTTCGGCGGACGCCGCTGCCGCGCTGAAAGGCGGCGCTGCTTACTGTGGCAGCTACAGCTGGGACGGCCTTGCGTGCAAGCAGGCCGGTGTAACCGCGAATTTTCTGTTTTACCGTGACACCGTCCCCGCGCTGGACGAGTACCCCTGCCTGCTGGCTGGGAACAACACGTTCCTGAAACAGCACCCACAAACGGCAAAAGATTTTCTTTCGGCTGTACGGGAAGGATACCTGTATGCGGCAGCTCACCCAGACACCACGGCAAAACTGGTGTGTGCGGCCGTGCCCGCTGTGAAAAATCAGCAGCCGCTGGTACAGCGCTCGCTCACATGGTTGGCCGGCAAATATACCGATGGTGCCGCTGTATGGGGACAAATCGATACCGTACGCTGGAACCGCTTTTACAGCTGGATGAACCAGAAAAAGCTGACCAGCAAAGCGGTTCCCCTAGGGACTGGCGTTTCACAGAGCTGCCTGCCGCAGCCGACAGACAGTACCCTTGCACAGGCTTCTTAAAAATTCAAAAACAGCAAAATCCGCCGAGGCGAAATGCCCCGACGGATTTTTTATATTCATTAAGGAAATCATAGCACCGCCGCTGCTTTTTAGGATAATCATTACCAAAGATATAAAAGTAATAATGTTTTTATCAAAACCTATTGACATCCACCGCAAAAGCAGCTATACTCTAGCCATACAAGCAAATCAATACAAATCGTATATGAATTATATGAAAGTTCCGGTGGGCCAAACCGCTATACAAACTACAACATAATTGATGGAGGGAATTTATCATGGCAAACATTCATAAAAGCCTTACAGAACTCATTGGCAACACCCCGCTGCTGGAGCTGACCAACTATGAAAAGAAACATGACCTGAGGGCAAAGGTCGTTGCGAAGCTGGAATATCTGAACCCCGCCGGCAGTGTAAAGGACCGTATTGCACTTGCCATGATTGATGACGCCGAAAAGAAGGGCCTGCTGAAGGCCGGCTCAGTCATTATCGAACCAACCAGCGGCAACACCGGCATCGGTCTTGCCAGCGTAGCTGCCGCCCGCGGCTACCGCATTATTCTGACCATGCCTGAAACCATGAGCATTGAACGCCGCAACCTGCTGAAGGCTTACGGTGCAGAAGTGGTGCTGACAGACGGTGCCGCCGGCATGAAGGGCGCTATCGCTAAGGCCGACGAGCTGGCAAAGGAAACCCCCAATTCCTACATTCCCGGCCAGTTCGTCAACCCAGCTAACCCGGCTGCCCATAAGGCAACCACCGGCCCCGAAATTTGGCGTGACACCGACGGCAAGGTCGACTTCTTTGTGGCTGGCGTTGGCACCGGCGGCACACTGACCGGCACCGGCTCCTACCTGAAAGAGCAGAACCCCAACGTCAAGGTAATCGCCGTAGAACCCGCAACTTCTCCGGTTCTGAGCAAAGGCCATGCCGGCCCGCATAAGATTCAAGGCATCGGTGCCGGTTTTATCCCCAAAACACTGGATACCAAGATTTATGATGAAATCATCGCTGTAGAAAACGACCCTGCTTTTGTGGTTGGCCGTGAGCTGGCAAAAGTGGAAGGTTTACTGGTCGGCATCTCCTCCGGTGCAGCTATCTGGGCCGCAACCGAGCTGGCAAAACGTCCGGAAAATGAGGGCAAGACCATTGTCGCCCTGCTGCCGGATACCGGTGACCGTTATCTCTCCACTGCCCTGTTCCAGGACTAATTCCTGTTTTTCTTTGATAGAACCATCTTTCTTCCTCCTGTTGGGATTCGTTTTCTTTGTTAATAACAGCCCCTGCTTACTGGTGTACGGAAAAAGGCTTCAGGAACCGTTTGGTCCCTGAAGCCTTTTTTTGTTATGTCCGCCGTCAAAAAAGAGCAGCTGCCAGCGTGCTGAGCGCAATCAGTACCGCACAAACCAGCGCAACCACGCGAATGACGAGTTTTCGCTTCTTTTCACGCATGAAAAATCCCTTCTTCTTCGTAGCATCAGCAAACAGGAGCTTTTTACTTCTTCAGTCAAGTTTACCACATTTTCCGGAAAGAAGGAACCGCTGTAGGCGCGGTTACAGAAAGTTTACATAACTTGACATTCCCATAGGTGCTCGGTAAAATGAGGGTACAAAATTTTTTACAGAAAACGAGGTTTTTAAAACCAATGTCCAATTCACCGCAGAACGGCGGTTCCCGCCGTCCACCGCAGCGTGACCCATATACGCAGCGCAGGCAGCAGGACCGCCCCCCGGCAGACAACCGCAATATTTACTCCCACTCTTCCCGCCGGCCGCGGACGGACGAACCGCTGGTGGACGCTTCCGCCTACAGCGCCCGCCGCCGGCGCGCAAATGCCCGCCGTACCCGCCCAACACAGGTACGCTACCACGATGGCTTTGACCCGGACGACCAGGCCACGACCGTAGACCGCCGCCGGTCTGTCTCTCCATCCGGTTCCGGCCGCCATACCCCTTACGGCAGTACAGCCCGCCGCAAACGCGGTGGACATCACATTTTCCGCAACGTTATCTGCATCCTGCTGGCGCTGCTGGTGCTCTCCTTTGCGTGGCTTACCGCGCTGTTTTCCAACATGAACCGCACCCACAACACCGTCAGCCAAAGTACTTATGTGCGTACCCCCGAACACGCGCCCGACTGGAAAGTGATGTCCAGTCCATTGGTGACCAATGTCCTGCTCATCGGCATGGACCTCGCTTCCGGCGATGTGCACCGCAGTGACTCGCTGATTCTTTTGTCCTTTGACCATACGCACAACAAGATAAAAATGACCTCTTTCCTGCGTGATACCTATGTAGAAATTCCAAACCACGGCCGTCAAAAGCTGAACGCCGCCTTTGCCTACGGCGGCCCTGCCCTGACCATGCAGACGCTGGAAAACAACTACCGCATTAAAATTGATAAGTATCTGGCCGTGGACTTCGACTCTTTCTCGACCATTATCAGCGATGTCGGCGGTATTGACGTCACACTGGACCAGGGACTGTGCATTGAGTTCAACAAAAACCTTGCCACCCACTTTACCCCCGGCAAGTACAACCTGAAAGGCGTACAGGCACTGTACTACACCCGTATCCGCAACTATGGCAATGACTACGGCCGTGCCCAGCGTCAGCGGGAAGTGATTGGTCAGCTGATGAAAAAGCTGGCGCTTTCCGGACCTTTCAAGCTGACCGCTACGATGAACAAGTTTCTGCCGCTGGTGTGGACAAACATGTCGGCTAGTTCCCTTGCCGGTATATCCATCACCAGCCTGCCTATGCTGCTTTCCAAACAGAAAACGCAGCAGATTCCCGCGGATGGCACTTTTAAGGGTGAAACGCTCCGCTCGGTCGGCTGGGTGGAAGTCGCCCAAATGGAAAAGAACTGCCGTCTGCTCCGGCAGTTTATTTATGAAACCAACAGCACCAGTTAAACCAAGCAAAACAAAGAAAGACCGCTTTCCCGGAAATGGGGAGGGCGGTCTTTTGTATCTGTAGGAAAACTGCACAAAGAAACAGGTCAGGAATTGTAATCGACCTGAAATGCGTGTATAATGAATAGATAAATCTGTTCAAAATATAGCGGAGGCAGAAACATGGAGAAAAAGACTTTTTACATCACAACGCCCATTTACTATCCTTCCGGCAAGCCGCACATCGGTCACAGCTACTGCACCGTGGCCAGCGATGCCATCGCCCGGTACAAGCGAATGCAGGGCTATGATGTCATGTTCCTGACCGGCACCGACGAGCACGGCCTAAAAATCGAGCAGAAAGCGGAAGCCACCGGCATTACCCCGCAGGAATATGTAAATGGCACAACGAAGGTCTTTCAGGACCTGTGGAAGCTGCTGAATATTTCCAATGACCGCTTCATTCGCACCACTGACAGCTATCATGTGAAAGGCGTGCAGGAAATTTTCCGGCAGCTGTACGATAAAGGGGAAATTTACAAGGGCAAGTATAAGGGTTGGTATTGCACAGACTGTGAATCTTTCTGGACAGAAACACAGCTGAAAGACGGCAAATGCCCCGACTGCGGCCGTGCCGTCAACTGGGCTGAGGAAGAAGCGTATTTCTTCCGCCTTTCCAAGTACGGTGACCGGCTGCTGCAGTACTACAAGGACCACCCGGACTTTATTCAGCCGGAAAGCCGCAAAAACGAGATGATTTCGTTTATCAACCAGGGCCTGCAGGACCTGTGTGTTTCCCGTACCAGTTTCAGCTGGGGCGTGCCGGTTGACTTCGACCCCAAACACGTGGTATATGTGTGGGTGGATGCCCTGCCGAACTACATTACGGCACTGGGCTACGGCAGTGATGATGACAGCGACTTTAAAAAATACTGGCCGGCCGATGTGCACTTTGTCGGTAAGGAAATTGTGCGGTTCCACACTATTATCTGGCCGGCGATACTGATGGCGCTGGACCTGCCGCTGCCAAAGCAGGTGTACGGCCACGGCTGGCTGCTGTTTGGTGACGGCACAAAGATGAGCAAAAGCAAAGGCAATGTTGTGGACCCGTATGTGCTGTGTGAACGCTATGGCGTTGACGCTATCCGCTACTTCCTGCTGCGTGAAATTCCCTTCGGCAGCGACGGGCTGTTCACAAATGAAGCATTGATTAACCGTATCAATTCCGACCTGGCAAACGACCTCGGCAACCTTTTGTCCCGCACAACCGCCATGGTACAGAAGTATTTCGGCGGCACGATTCCGCAGGAACAGGAAACCGCCGCACCGGACAATGAGCTGGAGGAAATGGGCAACGCTCTGCGCAGCAAATGTAACGCCGACATTGACGCCTATCAGTTCAGCCGAGCACTGGAGGAAATTTGGCGCTTTATTGCCCGCACCAACAAATATATTGATGAAACGGCACCCTGGACCCTGGGCAAAGACGAAACCAAAAAGGCCCGCTTGGCCGCTGTGATGGACCACCTGTGCGAAGCACTGCGCATTGTATCCATTCTCCTGACACCCTTCATGCCCAGCACGGCACCAAAGATTCAGGAACAGCTCGGCCTTTCCAAAGAGGACTGCACCTATGCGCGTGCCGGCAGCTTCGGCCACTTCCCGGCAGGCTGCACCGTAACAAAGGGCCAGCCCCTGTTCCCGCGCATTGACGTTGAAAAGGAAATTGAAGAACTGAACCGCCTGATTCCCAACCCCGCCGCCAAAAACACACAGGACAACGCAGGCAAAGTAAAGGAAGAACTTGCGGGTGTTGCACAGATTGGCATTGACGATTTTGCCAAGGTAGAACTTCGCGCCGCAAAAATCATGGACTGCGAAAAAATCAAGCGCGCCAAAAAGCTTTTAAAGCTGACACTGGACGACGGAACCGGGACACCGCGCACTGTCTGCAGCGGTATTTCCCAGTGGTATAAGCCGGAGGACCTCGTTGGCAAAACGGTTGTGCTGGTGGCAAACCTCAAACCCGCCAAGCTCTGCGGAGTGGAAAGCCAGGGCATGATTCTCGCGGCAGACGCCGGTGAAAATGACGTAAAGGTTGTTTTCTTAGACGGTGTGCCGGCCGGCAGCAAAATTCGGTAAGGGGATTTTTTATGAAGCACATCGGTACACAGGAAATGACGACCTACCGTCTGCGGCTCAGGCGCTTTACCATAGAGGACGCTGCGGCCATGTACCAAAATTGGGCCAGTGACCCGCAGGTGACACAGTATCTGACTTGGCCGCCGCACCGATCGGTTTCCCAAACAGAGCAGTTGTTGTGTATGTGGGTCATGCAGTACGCCAAATCCGAAACTTACCGGTGGTGTATTGCCGACAAACGAACCAACGAACCCATTGGCTGCATTGACGCTGTAGGACAGGACGACAAGAACCTGCGTGCGACAATCGGCTACTGCATGGCGCACCGTTTATGGAGCCATGGTTTGATGACGGAAGCGCTGATTGCGGTGGAGGATTTCCTGTTCGCAAAGGTCGGCTACAACCGTATTGATGCCTATCACAATATCCGAAATCCCGCCTCCGGTAAAGTCATGCAGAAAAGCGGCATGCAGCGGGAGGGCGTTCTGCGGCAGTTCCTTTTGAATAGACAGGGACACCCGGTGGACGTTGTTCTGTGGTCCATTCTGCGCTCAGAGTGGCAGGCAATGGACCGCGGCTAACCTCGACTTTCATACAGACAAAGATACAAAAAGCAGGACTGTTTGCTCTGGTTGGCGGCAGCCCTGTTTTTCTGCAAAGGAGGAAACTTATCTTTATGCCTTATCAGCATATTTTTGACAGTCACGCACATTACGATGACACCGCCTTCAACACGGACCGCGATATTTTGCTGCACACACTGCCCCAGCAGGGCATTTGTCACATTATTAACTGCGGCGCTACACTGGAAGGCTGCGGTAATGCGGTGCGGCTGGCAAAGCATTATCCATACATTCACGCGGCAGTCGGTATTCACCCGGAGGAAATCGGCTCCTCCGCGGACGCATGGCTGCCCCAGCTGGAAGCATTGCTGCAGCACAAAGAGGAAAACCGCATTGCCGCTATGGGAGAAATCGGGCTGGACTACCATTTCGAGGGCAACCCGCCGCACGACGTGCAGAAAGCAGCCTTTGCCGCTCAGCTGCAACTTGCTGCCCGCTATGACCTTCCCGTTATCGTCCACGACCGCGACGCACATGCCGATACACTGGAGCTGCTGCAAAAATATCGGCCGCGCGGTGTTGTCCACTGTTTTTCCGGCAGTGTGGAAACCATGCAGGAAATTCTGAGGCTCGGTATGTACATTGGTCTGGGCGGTGCGGTGACCTTTAAAAACGCCAAAAAGCCGCTGCGTGCGGCGGCCGCGGTTCCGCTGGACCGTCTGCTGAACGAAACCGATTGCCCCTATATGGCACCGGTGCCGCTGCGCGGTGCCCGCTGTGACTCTACCATGATTCCCTATTCCGCGGAGGTCATTGCCGCTGTGCGGGGCATTTCCGCACAAGAAGTTCTGGACGCCGGCTGTCATAATGCAGAAAAGTTGTTTGGCATTTCTGTCTAACATCAGCATAAAAAATGAAAGAAGCACTGTTTCCGGCGTCCATTCACCGAAAACAGTGCTTCTATTTTATTCCATTTCGCGTCTTCGTTTTTGCTTTTTATAAACGACAATGACGATATAGGCTGCCAGAAACGCGCACAGCACCAAAATGAGTGTCAGCGTGTCACCGGAACTGCCCATTTTGACCTCGGTCCACAAATTATCAATTAGCGTCAGCGTGCTGTCCGGCAAGTTCGTGAACACTTCCGATTTTTCCAGGATTTCCTGCGGCGGATAGCAAATGGTGCTGTCCGCCATTTCTTTTGGCAGCAACTTTCGAGCAGCTGTTTCCGGTGTAGAGTAGCCGATGGCTTCCATATTGGCCGCGGAAACTTCGGGACTGCACAGGAAATTGATATACGCCTCGGCCGCCGCCTTATTTTTGCTTCCTTTCGGAATACAAATGGTGTCCACAAAGAAATTGGTGCCTTCTTTTGTGGGAATGGTAAAGCCAATATCGGGATTTTCCCTCATCAAAGATTCGCCGTCGCCGGCATAGTACGGCGCCACCCACGCCTCACCGGAATCCATTTTGTCAAAAATCTGATCCATTACATAGGACTGCACCAGCGGTTTCTGCTGTTTCAGCAGTGTAGCGGCCGCCTCCCAATCATTGGTGTCCGTGGTGTTGTAGGAAAGGCCCAGCTTTTTCTGGGCAATGCCGAAGGCATCCCGCGGATTATCAAACATCAAAATCTTGCCCGCATATTTCTGGTTCCACAGCACGTCCCAAGACTTGGTTTCTTCTTTTTTAACGTGCTTTTTGTTGTACAAAATGCCTACCGTTCCCCATGTGTACGGCACAGAATACTGGTTCTGTGGGTCATAGGAAAGGTTTCGATACTGTTTATCGATATATTTGTAATTCGGGATATTCCGGAAATCAAGCTTTTCCAGCATATTCTGTTTAATCAGCTTGTTAATCATATAATCTGACGGAATAATGACATCATACTGTGCGCCGCCACCCGCCAGTTTGGAATACAGCGACTCATTGGTATCAAATGTGGTGTAATCCACCCGAATACCGGTCTTTTGGGTAAACGCGGCGTTGACGTTCATGCTGCCGTCCGCACCGCTGCTGATATACTCGCCCCAGTTATACACATGAATAATTGTACCGGACGCAGCATTCGTTTTTTGCGTACCTTCGGACGCGGCAGAGGCCGGCAGTACAGCACTGCCGCAGGTCAGAATTCCCGCCAGGAGCAGGGACAATACCCGTTTTTTCACAGTACTTCCGCCTCCTCCTGTGCCGCCCGGCGGCGGGCCGCACGCGCGGCGCTGCCAGACTGACCGATGTTCACTGCCAGCAGCAGCACCAGAATCACCACAAACAGCATCGTAGAAAGCGCGTTGATTTCCGGGCTGATGCGTTTGCGTGTCATGGAGTAAATATAAATGGACAGCGTCTGTGTGGTGCCGCTGGTAAAGTAGCTGATAACAAAGTCATCAATCGACAGCGTAAATGCCATAATGGCGCCGGAAACAATGCCCGGCACAATCTGCGGCAGCACGACCCGGAAAAAGGCCTGCGCCGGTGTACAGCCAAGGTCCAGTGCCGCTTCGTACAAGTGTGGGTCCATCTGCAGCAGTTTTGGCCGTATAGAAAGCAAAACATACGGCAGACAAAACGTGATGTGCGCAATAATCAGGCTGCCCATGCCAAGGCTGGTGCCCAGTGCACGGGTAGCAATAACAAACAGCAGCATCATAGATACACCGGTGACAATCTCGGGATTGACCATCGGCAAGTTCGTCACGTTCATGGTCATGCGACGTGCCCATTTGCTTTTCAGGCTGTTGATACCAATTGCGCCCAGCGTGCCCAGCACCGTGGAAGCTGCCGACGCCACTACGGCGATAATCAGCGTGTTGCGCAGTGCTTCCAGAATCATGCTATCCCCAAAAAGCTGCCGGTACCAGCGCAGTGAAAAACCGGAAAATACCGAACGGCTCATCGCGCTTGAATTATTGAAGCTAAATAGGATAAGGACAAAAATGGGCGCATACAGGAACAGAAAAATCAGGAACATATAAACTTTAGAGGCCGTTTTCACAGCAGCACCGCCTCCTGTTCCTCTCCCTCATCGAACTGATTCATAATGCCAAGGCAAATGATAATCAGCAGCATCAGTACCAGCGAGATAGCCGAACCGAGGTTCGGGTTGTAAGCCGAGCCGAGAAACTGCATCTCTACCACATCGCCAATCAGCAAATTGCTGCCGCCGCCCAGCATCTTACTGATAATAAAGGTGCTGACTGCGGGCACAAACACCATGGTAATGCCAGAAATGACGCCCGGCATACTCATGGGCAGCGTTACCCTGCAGAAAACCTGCGTCCGGTTGGCGCCAAGGTCCTGTGCCGCCTCCAGTACAGAGGTATCAATGCGGGTAAGAACCGTGTAAAGCGGCAGAATCATATACGGAATATAGTTGTACACCATACCCAGCACCACCGCACCGGCGGTGTTTATCATGTGCACTTTCGGCAGGCCCAGCGCCGCAAACATGGTGTTGAGAATGCCGTTGTCCTCCAAAAGAGTCATCCACGCATAAGTGCGCAGCAAAAAATTCATCCACATGGGCAGCATAATGAGCAAAACTGCCGCGCTTTGTGATTTTAGTTTCATGTGTGCAATGATATAGGCCAGCGGATATCCCAGCAACAGGCAGATAACCGTAGCCAGCGCTCCCTGCCAGATGGACCGCAGAAAGACGTTGCTGTACTGCCCCACCTGCTGTAGGTTTTTCAGCGTGAAAGCACCGCTGTGGTCCGTGAAGGCAAAGTACAGCACCAGCAGCATGGGAACAACTGTGAACAGAATCATCCACACAAGGTACGGAGACAGCGCTTTTTTGGACTTCATGGCTGTGCCTCCTCTTTCCCACCGGCCTTTTCTTCGGCCTCCGCTTCCTCCGAGGTAAGGATATCCTCTTGCATTTCGTCGCTGAACGTACTGTAGTCGCCGAAAGAACCGGAATAGCTGGACTTGTGCATAATGTGAATATCGTCCGGCTCTATTTCCAAACCGATGTGTTCCCCCACACCCGTATAGTGAATGGACTGTATCATCCACTTAAAGCCGCCGACGTCCACAATAATTTCATTGTGCATCCCTTTAAAGGTAACATTGGTGACGACCCCGTGCAGCGGGCTTTTGTCCGGCGCAACAACATCGATATCTTCCGGACGAATGACCACGTCCACCTGCTCCATAGGGGCGAAGCCTTTGTCCACGCAGTGAAAACGGCAGCCCGCAAACCCCACCAAATAATCTTCCATCATCACGCCGTCCAGTATATTGGACTCCCCAATAAAGTCGGCGACAAAGGCGTTCTTTGGTTCATTATAAATGTCCTGCGGTGTGCCTATCTGCTGGATACGGCCGGCATCCATAACAACAACCGTATCGCTCATGGAAAGGGCTTCTTCCTGGTCGTGTGTGACAAAAAGGAACGTAATGCCGGTTTGCTGCTGAATCTTTTTCAGCTCCACCTGCATATCCTTGCGCAGCTTCATGTCCAGTGCGCCCAACGGTTCGTCCAGCAGCAGAACCTTTGGGTGGTTCACCAGTGCCCGCGCAATGGCCACACGCTGCTGCTGCCCGCCAGAAAGGCGCTCCACGCTGCGGTGCTCAAAGCCGCGCAGGTTCACCAGCTCCAGCATACTGCGCACAGCGGTGCGTATCTCTTTTTCCGGACGTTTGTGTACACGCATACCAAAGGCGACATTGTCGTACACGTTCAGGTGCGGAAACAGCGCATACTTTTGAAAAATAGTGTTGACCTCCCGCCGATAGGGCAGAACGTCATTGATGCGCCGGCCGTTAAAGAAAATGTCGCCGCGGTCCGGTTTGACAAAACCGCCGATAAGGCGCAGTGTGGTGGTTTTGCCACAGCCGGACGGTCCCAGCAGCGTGACGAACTCTCCGTCCCGAATACTGAGGTTGAAGTCCTGCAGGACCGGTTCGCCGTCAAAGGCAACGGCAATGTCCTTTAGTGCAATGATTGGTGCTTTTTCCAATAGAAATGCATCCCCTTTGCGGTTGTTTAGTTACGTTGAGCCAGGCATGGTTAAACGCTACCCCCGGAGCTGTATCTCCGCTGCGCCCCGCAAAGGATTTTTCGCAGTCGAGAGGCTTTCACGCTGCGGCAGCAGAACAGGACCGGATATTCGTCAGATGCAAACGCAACAACAGATATAATAGTGTTTAATTCGTAATCTGTCAATCTATTTCTGAAAATTCCATCAAATTTCAACAGAAATGATATTGGGCGCCATAATGCACAAGCCACGTGTGGGTTTTTCTCGTCCATTCTTCCGTTTTCTCGCTTCTGTTTGCATTTTCTGTTTATTCACTGCCCACATACGTTTACAAACCGGCACACGTGGGGTATACTGGAAACAGCACAAAAAAGGAGAAGATGCCCGATGAAGGGAAAAAAACTGAAAGGACTTACCGGACTGGATGGAAAATGTGTATGGGTAGAGTTTGAGGACCCAGATGAAGCAACCTGTGAAAACTGCGGCGCATGTGGTACGTCACGGCTGGCAAACGCTGTTTATCAGGATGGTGTTTACCGCGTAGAGGGCCATTTCCTCGTTTCACCGCAAAACCCAAAGCTGTTTTTTCACGAGTTTATCCCGCGCATCTGCGGCATTTATGAGTGGCTGCCGGAGGACTGATTCATGCATTTTGGAATGTCCGCTGCACCGTAAAATCCACCTTTGTGCGGAAAAAGCTGTTTTTCTGCGTGGGTTCTGCAAATTTGTGAACTCCGCCATGCAAAATGGCTGAATGTTAAATTTCTTAATTAAAACGCTTGACAAAGCAGACCGAAATGTGTACACTGTTACCATGAAATCTATACTAAATTGATAAAGTTTATAGATAATAAAGGTTTTGCAAAGGAGGAAGTCGCATGATGTGCTGTATGTGTGCCACACTGTACTGCCGCAGAACTGTCAGCCGATGTTTCCTCTGCAAAAAACCCGTGTGTTTTCTGTAACTGAAACAGACTTTCTGCGGAGCAGCTTTTTTGCTGTGCCGCTTTTTTATTATCTGCTGGTACATCTGCTCTGTCCTGCGGAGCTGGGAAAGAGGAATCGTATGGAAGAAAAACCTATTCTGGAAATTCACGACCTGTGTAAAACCTACACTACGCGTGACGGTACCGTAAACGCCCTGCAGCATGTGGACCTAACCGTTCAGCGCGGTGAAACTTTTGGCATCATCGGCATGAGCGGTGCCGGAAAAAGCTCGTTGGTGCGGTGCATTAACTTACTGGAGCAGCCGACCAGCGGCAGTATCCTGTTCGATGGACAGGACATGCTGACTGCCTCCCCTGCTGAGCTGCGCAAAGCACGGCGCTCCATTAGCATGGTGTTTCAGCAGTTTAACCTGCTTATGCAGCGAACTGCACTGCGCAATGTAAGTTTCCCGTTGGAAATTGCCGGTGTGCCCAAGCAGAAGGCACGGGCACATGCGGCAGAGCTGCTGAATACTGTTGGCCTTTCTGAGTGGGCCGGCAGCTACCCCAGCCAGCTTTCCGGCGGACAGAAACAGCGTGTGGCCATTGCGCGCGCACTGGCCACCGAGCCGAAAATGCTGTTGTGTGACGAGGCAACCAGTGCGCTGGACCCCGCGACTACCCTGAGTATTCTGCATCTGCTGAAAAAGATAAACAATGCTTACGGTATTACAATTTTGGTCATTACGCACCAGATGAACGTCATTGAGGAAATCTGCGGCCGTGTGGCTATCCTTTCCGGCGGCCGTGTTGTGGAGAGCGGGCCTGTGCGCGACATTTTTGCTAACCCGAAAACGGACGCCGCCAAAAAACTGGTGCTGCCCTCTTCCGGACGGAAAGGGCAGATGCTGGGCCGCCGGCAAATCCGCCTTGTGTTTGACGGTGTGGATTCTCATGAACCGGTGCTGGCACAGCTGGTGCTGCACTTCCAAACGGAAGTCAACATTATGTATGCGGACACACGCGACCTAAACGGCAAGGCGGTTGGTCAAATGATTCTGCAGCTGCCTGAGGACCAAGAACTGGGCGACCAAATGGTCACCTTCTGTCGAGCACGCGGCCTGACTGTAGAGGAGGTGACAACAGATGAGCAGTGATATGCTTCCCATTTTTGGGCAAGGTATTCTAGAAACGCTGTATATGGTTCTTTTCAGCACCCTGTTTGCCTATGTCATCGGTCTACCGCTGGGTGTACTGCTGGTCGTGACCGCCAAAGACGGCATCCGGCCAAACGCTGCTGCCCACAAGGTCATTGATGTGATTGTCAACATTACGCGCAGCGTTCCATTCCTGATTCTTCTGGTAGCAATTATACCGTTTACAAGGGCCATCGTTGGTACTTCCATCGGCACCAACGCGACGATTGTCCCGCTGACCATCAGTGCGGCGCCGTTCGTCGCGCGTCTGGTAGAAAGCCCGCTGGCCGATGTGGACGGCGGCGTGGTGGAGGCGGCCCAGTCCATGGGCTGCACCACTTGGCAGACGATTTGGAAAGTGCTTCTGCCGGAAGCAAAGCCCGGTCTGCTGCGCAATGCGGCAATCGCCACGACCACCATCCTCGGCTACTCGGCCATGGCGGGCTTTGTCGGCGGCGGCGGCTTGGGTGCCATTGCCACCAACTATGGCTATTACCGCTATGACAGCATTACCATGCTGTCAACGGTCGTGCTGCTGGTCGTCATCACCCAGATTCTGCAGGGCGTCGGCCTGAAAGTGGCGGACAGTTCCGACAGACGCAAGCGCTGAAAAGCAGCTGTTCTGCGGCATTTGATACAGCCGTTTTGAGAGGGTATCATCGGCACATACTGCATTTATTTCTCAGGAGGGATTCTTTATGAAAAAATTACTGGCATTTACACTGACAGCCGTTTTGGCGGCAGGCACCCTTGCGGGCTGCGGCGGCGCTTCTTCTTCGGCGGCTTCCACCAACACTGCTGCGGCAAAAGGAACCATCATCGTTGGTGCTTCCCCTTCGCCGCATGAAGAAATCCTGAACGGTGTTGTCAAACAGCAGCTGGCCAAGGAAGGCTACACGCTGGTCGTAAAGGAGTTTTCCGACTATGTACAGCCGAACCTCGCACTGGAGGGCAAAAATCTGGACGCTAACTACTTCCAGCACAAGCCGTACATGGACAGCTTTAACAAAGAAAAAAACACCCATTTGGTTTCCATGGGCCCGATCCACTACGAGCCGTTTGGCATTTATGCCGGTAAGACCAAAAAGCTGGCCGACCTGAAGGACGGCGCAACCATTGCCGTACCGAACGACACCACCAACGAAGCCCGCGCTCTGCTTCTGCTGCAGGATAACGGTATTCTCAAACTGAAAGCAAATGCCGGCATTACTGCCACACAGAAGGACATTGCCGAAAACCCGAAGCACATTAAGATTCAGGAAATTGAAGCCGCGCAGCTGCCCCGTGCGATTCAGGACGTGGACCTCGCTGTTATCAACGGCAACTATGCTATCAGCGGCGGGCTGAAAGTCAGCGACGCACTGGCCATGGAAAAGAACTCCTCCCTTGCCGCTAAAACTTACGCCAATGTGCTGGCTGTACGGCAGGGCGACGAAAACCGTGCGGAACTGAAGGCCCTGTATAAAGCCCTGACCAGCAAAGAAACGCAGGACTACATTAACAAGAAGTACAGCGGTGCCGTTGTTCCTTCCACACAAGCTTAATTTTTCATTTTCCGTATAACAAAGCGTCCCTGCTTTCTCTGGCTGCCGCTGGAAAGGCAGGGCACTTTTTCGCCTCAAAATCCGTTTATTTTCAAATTGTTCAACAAATACTACTTGTCTGTACCAATGAATTGTGATACAGTGTAACCACTTGCCGGTAGAACTTTCTTCTTATGGAGGAAAAAGTGACCATACAGAAAATGCCCGTTTCGTCCCCAGAGGCGCAGCAGCTGATGGGTGAACTTTCTGCAAAGCTTACGGAGTTAACCGGGTGCAGCGGAGCTTCCGGTTTTGACTTCCGGGACATGGAAAATCCGCGGGCGCTGTTTGCGGTGGCCCAGCTGGAAGGTCGACCGGTCGGCTGCGGTGCCCTGCGTGAAGTGTCCGACAACACTGCGGAGGTTAAACGTGTGTACGCCTGTCAAAGCGGCCATGGCATTGGCAGCCGTATCCTAAAATATCTGGAAGCGGAGGCTCGTCGGCTTTCCTATACACGCCTCATTTTAGAAACACGAAAGGCAAATCAAAAGGCTGTGCAGTTTTACCTGCGCTGCGGCTATCAGCCATGTGAAAACTACGGCAGATACCGCGGACTGGAAGACGCCATATGTTTTTCCAAAAGACTGCCGCCGCTGTCCGGAAGCGGAAAAGCACGGTACGATTGATAAACAAAATTGACAATAAAAAAGCGGCTTTGCCGCAGGAACGAAAGTCCTGTTCGGTAAAGCCGCTTTTTGTATTTTTTTCTGTCAGAATGCCGTTATTCGATTTCAGAAATAGCCGCACGCAGGCCCAAAATTGAGGTCGGCGTAACGGAAAGCTCATCAATACTCATGTCGACAAAGGTCCGTGTCAGGCTCTCATCTGCACCAAGCTCGCCGCAGATGCCAATCCAAATACCGGCCTTGTGGGCATTTTCAGCGGACATACGAATCAGACGCAGGATAGCCTTGTGG
Organism: Caproicibacterium sp. XB2; assembly: GCF_044880635.1. Lineage (NCBI taxonomy): Bacteria > Bacillati > Bacillota > Clostridia > Eubacteriales > Oscillospiraceae > Caproicibacterium > Caproicibacterium sp. XB2. Next base: position 1,556,316 of record NZ_CP173227.1, read on the forward strand.
TGCGTGTTGCAGAACCGGGCAATATCCTGATTCTGGCGGTCGCAGGCCAGTGTATACTGTGTCAGGTCGTTGGTGCCAACGCTGAAAAAGTCCACTTCTTTGGCAAGGTCATCACTGATGACCGCAGCAGCCGGTGTTTCAATCATGATGCCCAGCTCCACGGAAGAAGAGAACGGAATTCCCTCCTGTGTCAGTTCACCGCGCACCTGTGCGGCAATCTGTTTGCACTGCTGTACTTCCTCTAAAGAAGTAATCATCGGGAACATAATGGCGATTTTTCCGTAGGCAGAGGCGCGGTACAAGGCGCGCAGCTGCGTCTTAAAAATTTCCGGACGTGTCAGACAAATACGGATGGCACGCATACCCATAGCCGGGTTCGCTTCTTTGGGCAGGTGGAAATAGTCTGCCTGCTTGTCGGCGCCAATGTCCAGCGTGCGGATAACCACCCGTTTGCCGTTCATTTTTTCCGCCACCGCTTTGTAAGCCTGGAACTGCTCCTCCTCGGTTGGATAATCGCTGCTTTCCAGATACAGGAACTCACTGCGGAACAGGCCAATGCCCTCCGCATCATTTTCCAGTACGGCAGCCATATCTTTCGGGTTGCCGATGTTGGCACACAGGTCGATATGATGGCCGCTCTTGGTTGCGGTAGGACGGCCGCGGTACAGGGACAGCAGGCGCTTGCGTGCTTCCTCGCTCTGATGCTTTTCGTTCATGGCCTGACGGGTTGCCTTGTCCGCATCCAGATAGACACAGCCGGTGGAACCGTCCACAATGACCTCTTTGCCTTCCAGCTCCGATGCCAGCTGGTCTTTTAGACCAATGACTGCCGGAATGCCCATGGTACGAGCAAAAATTGCCGTATGGGCATTATAGGAACCTTCTGCCGTGATGAATGCCAGCACCTGTGCCTTGTCCAGCTGGGCCGTTTCACTGGGGGCCAAATCGTCCGCCGCCAGCACGCATGGCGCACTGCCGGTAAGGCCGCCGGTCTCTTTGCCGGTCAAAATGGCAATTACACGCGCGGAAACGTCCTTAACATCCGCCGCACGGCCGCGCATATATTCGTCGTCCATCTGTGAGAACATCTCCGCAAATTCTTTGGAGGTTTCCTGCACAGCGTACTCTGCACAAACCTTTTCATTTGTTATTTTATCTGTAATGGAATTGCCGTAATCCACATCCTCCAGCATCATTTGGTGGATTTGGAACAGCAGGGAATTCTCTTCCCCCAGTTCATTGCGTGTTTTTACATATAAATTGGCCAGCTGTGTCACAGCAGCCGCACGGGCATCCTCAAAGCGTTTGGTCTCTGCTTCTATATCCGTCACCGTGCGTTTTTCGACAGCCGCCGAATTCCTGTGGAAAAAGCGAACTTTGCCGAATACAACACCTTTGCTTACGCCTTCCCCTTTTAGCACTGTCATATTATTTCCTCCTTCATTTTTATGTATTACAAAAATGGATGTTCCCATCCCGTTGTGAGTTTGTTTCATCTGCACAGGCCGTGTTTCTGCGGTCGCTATATTATACAATAAATCGGGCAGCAAGTCCACCTAGCGGAATTTCTTCTTCGTTTCCTTTGTGAAAAGTGGAATTTTCCGCACCAATAACTGCCATACTATACAAGAGAAGAATACTGCAGGCAGCCTTGCCGCCTGAAAAAGGAGATACATGATGAGCGAAAAAATCGCAGTTCTTGTTGATTCTGGCAGTGACTTGCCGGAAGACCTGAAAAACAAATATGGCATTACAACCATGGACCTGCGCGTCATATACCAGGACAAGGCTTATGCTGACAGCACAGAGATTACCCCACAGATGGTTTACAACCGTTTTCCCAAGGAGATTCCCACCACTTCTGCCCCCAATGTGCAGGAAACCTGTGACGTGCTGGAACAGCTGCACAGTCAGGGCTTCCGCAAAGTAATCTCCATTTGTATTTCCAGTGGACTGAGCTGTACATTCCAGACCGTGCAGAACGCCGCAAAAGAGTTCCCTGATATGGACATCTTTGTATTTGACAGCAAGAACATCTCTATCGGCACCGGATTCTATGCACTGTGGGCCGCCCGTGCCATTCAGCAGGGCATGTCCTTTGAGCAGATTACCTCTGCCCTGAAAAATGGACAGTACGCCAGCAAAGTGTTCTTTTACATGGACACGCTTGATTACCTGCGTGCTGGCGGCAGAATTGGCCGCGTAACTGGACTAATTGGCAAAGTGCTGAATATCCGTCCCATTATCTCCTGCAATGACGAAGGAACCTACTATACCGCCGCCATGGTACGCGGCAAAAAAGACGGCAGCGGCCGTATGCTGGAATCCGTCGGGAAACTGGCAACCAATCAAAAAGTGTGGCTGGCACTGATGAACGGTGAAGCGGCCAGTCAAGCACATATTTTGCGGGACAGGCTTCCGGCCTTTTTCCCAAATGGGAAAGTTGTAGTTGAAAAACAGATAAATGCTTCCATGGCTGTACACACCGGCCCGGGGCTGGTGGGTGTCGGCGTATTTCGCGCCGTATAATGAAATATCGTCCCTGTCCGCTGTCCCTGCAGGACAGCAGTAAAAAAGCAGCGGTTCCATTGCCATAAACGGCGGGCCGCTGCTTTTGTCTGTTTTGTTTTCTTTTCCCGGCGCTGTTTTTATGTAGCAGCTCCATGAGAAACCTGTGCTGCTGCGGCAGGGACACCGGAAAAACGGTGGCGAGGCTGTGGAATCAGACCAAAGCTGACAGATAGGGCACGGTCCACCGCATTCATGCTTTCCTCCCCGACACGGCCAATGTGCTCCCGCAGGCGGTGTTTATCCAATGTGCGCACCTGCTCCAGCAGAACGATACTGTCACGGGCAAGGCCGGTGGCGGCGGCGTTCAGGTGGATATGTGTCGGCAGCTCGGTTTTGCCGCGCTGGCTGGTAATGGCGGCCGCAATGACCGTTGGGCTAAAACGGTTCCCCACATCGTTTTGAATGATGAGGACCGGCCGCACACCACCCTGTTCGGAACCAATGACTGGGCTTAAATCTGCGTAAAAAATATCTCCACGTCTAACCTGCATACATCTCACGCTCCGCGTTTTATTTTCTGCAGATAGCATTGGCAGAAGCGGTAAAATCTATACATTTTTCCGCTCTTCTGCCACAGTGTATGCGGGGATGAAGAATTCTGTTTCTGATAAAAGTATCAGATCCGGCGGGTGTTTTCAATCCGTAAAAAAATTCGCGGCAGTTCATTCAGCATATCATGCGGCAGCATCGCCTGCTGAGAGAAACGCGCCGCACAGCGGTCCCCTGCCAGTCCGTGCAGATAGACTGCGGCGGCAGCGGCCGTATACGGTTCTATTCCCTGTGCTAAAAAAGCGCCAATCATGCCCGCCAGCAGGTCACCGCTTCCGCCGCGCGCCATGCCAGGATTACCGGTCGGGTTTTTCAGCAAACGACCGTCTGGAGCAGCAACCAGTGTGCCGGCGCCTTTCAGCACCAGAATGACTTTGTGCTCTGCCGCGAAAGAAGCGGCCGCACCGACGCGGTCCGCCTGCACATCTTCGACCGAGCAATGCAGCAGCCGTGCCATCTCTCCCGGATGTGGCGTAAGCACCAGCGGCGCCGAAACTGTGTCCAGCACGGAAACATCTTCTGCAATGCAGTTCAGACCGTCGGCGTCCAACACCAGCGGATCACAGCAGGCACGCAATACATTCCGCACCCGTTCGGGGTGCGCAGTGGAAAGGCCGCACCCCAGCACGCAGGCGGAGGCTTTCCGCAGGGAGTGCAGTACCGGTGAAAAGTCGTCCTCCCGATAAACGGTATACACCGCTTCCGGCAGACGGGACGCCACAATGGGGTAAATACTCTCCGGCAGAGCGGCGTCCACCAGTCCCGTGCCGCAGCGCAGGGCCGCACCTGTACACAGCATAGCGGCCCCGGCCATACCCGCACTGCCGCAGATACACAAAAGGCGCCCGAAGGTGCCTTTGTTGCTGTCCTTTGGGCGCTGCTTCGCAACAGAAAAAGCAAGCTGTTCAGGAATCCAATTCATATTTCAGCGTCCTTTCGTTCACCCAGTACGACCGCCGCCGCCGTAGCAGCAGTGTGCGTCACGCTGACCGAAAACTGCCACCCGTCCGCCAGCCGTGCCGCCGCGCCGCTTAATGCGAGGTACGGTACACCGTTCGGCTTGCGCATCAGCTGCACTTCTCGCAGGGAAAAGCCGGCAAGGCCCGTGTGCATCGCCTTACCAAACGCTTCTTTTGCGCTGAAAGAAGCCGCAACACTCTGCGGCGGAAACCCGCGTTCTTTCAGCTGCTCATATTCCCATTCTCCCAAAACGCGCCCGCAAAAGCGCGGGTTCCGCATGGAGTGCCGAATACGGTCAATCTCACACAAGTCAAGCCCTGTCGTCAGCATGCCGGTTTGTCCGCCGCCTGCGGTTTCGGCAACGCGGAAGTGTCCACTGTACGCTTGATGAACGGATGAATCGCATTCAGTACTTTATCACTGGGACTAAAAACCACCAGCAGTCTGCCGTATTGTCCGTAATGGCCAGCCAAATACCACTCCCCGTCGGTGCCGCCGACAGTTCGACCCACCCGATAAACGTAATCAAATTTTCTGCCGGTAAATTTCTGCGGGTCGTATTTTCCAATCTCCTCTGTATCGTGCAGGTTAATGGAAAACTGCGGCTTGCGCTTGCGGCGGTGAATGATTTTATCACAGGTGAAGTCGCCGTTTGTAATGCTGTACTCAAACTCCCAGTCGATACTGGTGATGAGGTAATACAGGCCAAAACCAACACCGGCCAAAATAAAGATAAAGAAGTACAGCAGCGGCGTGAAAATCATGGGTAACAGCAGAATGACAACGGCGCCGACCAGACACAAAAGCAAAATGCCCGCGTCCTTTGCGCTGAATTTACGTTTGATAATCTCTTCACAGAAAATGTCCATTTGCAGGGTTCCTCCGGTTTTCCGCATTTTAGCTTTTATGGCAGTTCTTTATATGCTAAATATTGTAACATAGGCGGAGCAGAAATACAACGGCCGGAGACGCTCCACCTTGCATTTCCGGGCTACCCATGCTATAATAAATTTAAATATCCCCGTAAACGCTGTGACAAAGGAAGTAGCACCCGCCGCACAGGAACAGAGAGGGCACGCCGTCGGCTGAAAACGTGCCCGCCTGCACCGGGTTTGTGAAGTTCCCTTTTGAGCGTTCCCGCTGAACTGCACCTTTTAGTAGGCGGGAACGGACGGCCCCGTTATCGGCTGCAAAAGTATAAAATTAGGGTGGTACCGCGAAGATTTACAAGCCTTCGCCCCTTATGTGGGGCGGGGGCTTTTTTTATTTGCGGCGGAAAGGATGAGGACCGTAACATGATAAAAGAAGAACTGCAGGCACTCGGCAGCAAAGCGCTGCAGGAGCTGCACGGCGCCGACAGCCAGAAGGGGCTGGACGAGCTGCGTGTGCGCTACCTTGGAAAAAAAGGTTCCCTAACGGGCATTCTCAAACAGATGCGAAATCTGTCCGCGGAAGAACGCCCCGTGGTCGGCAAACTGGCCAACGACGTGCGCGCCAAAATAGAGGACGCTGTTGCAGAGCGTCGGGAGGAACTGAAGCAGCTGGAACTGCAGCATCGCCTGCAGGCCGAAGCGGTGGACGTAACCCTGCCCGGCAAACAGCGCCATCTGGGCTGCAAACACCCGCTAACGCTGACACTGGAAGACCTCGAAGAGATTTTCCTCGGCATGGGCTTCAGCATCGCAGAAGGCCCGGAAGTAGAGTATGACTACTACAATTTTGAGGCACTGAATATTCCAAAGGACCACCCGGCCCGCGACGACCAGGATACTTTCTATATCAACGACAAGGTCCTGCTGCGTACCCAGACCAGCCCGGTGCAGGTGCGCACCATGCAGAGCCAGAAACCGCCTATCCGCATCATCGCGCCGGGGCGTGTTTACCGCAGTGACGCTGTAGACGCCACTCACTCCCCGCTGTTCCACCAGATAGAGGGGCTGGTCGTGGACCACGGCATTACCTTTGCCGACCTGAAGGGCACACTGGAAACATTTATTAAGCGCCTGTACGGTGAGGACAGCGTAGTACGTTTCCGTCCGCATCACTTCCCCTTCACGGAGCCCAGCGCCGAAGTGGACGTACAGTGCTTCAACTGCCACGGCAAAGGCTGCCGCCTGTGTAAGGGCGAAGGCTGGATTGAAATTCTCGGCTGCGGCATGGTGCACCCGAAGGTCCTTTCCAACTGCAGCATTGACCCGGAGGAGTACTCCGGCTTTGCGTTCGGCATCGGTTTGGAACGCATCGCCATGCGTCGGTATAACATCGATGATATGCGTCTGTTTTACGAAAATGACGTCCGCTTTTTGGAACAGTTCTGAAGCGGTGTAATTACTCAGTGTATAACGGAAAGTGTGGGATATATTAAATAATGAATCTTTCAATGCGTTGGCTCAAAGAATTTGTGGACCTGCCCCCCATGCCGCTGCGCCAGTTCACAGAATCTATTACCCTCAGCGGCAGCAAAGTGGAAAGCTGGAGCACCGAAGGTGAAGAGATTTCCAAAGTGGTGGTCGGCAAAGTTTTATCGCTGGAACGCCATCCAGACAGTGACCACCTGTGGATTACCAAAACAACGGTAAATGAAAACGAGGAGCCGCTGCAGATTGTCACCGGCGCCCAAAACCTGAAGGTCGGCGACTATGTGCCGGTCGCACTGCACGGCAGCACCCTGCCCGGCGGCAAGAAAATTAAGCGCGGCAAGCTGCGCGGTGTGGCAAGCAACGGTATGCTGTGCGGCATTGCCGAGCTTGGTCTGACTACCCATGACTTCCCCTCCACCATAGAGGATGGCATTATGGTGCTGACGGAAACGGACGGCTGCAAGCTGCAGCTGGGTATGGATATTCATGAGGCGCTGGGTCTGAATGACACGACCGTTGCGTTTGAAATCACCTCCAACCGGCCGGACTGCTTCTCCGTCATCGGCCTGGCACGTGAGGCAGCGGCAACTTTCCACCTACCGCTCAAACTGCACACGCCGGTTGTCAAGGGCGGTGCCGGTGACTGTACCGGCCTGCTGGACGTGAAGATTGAGGCACCGGACCTGTGCTCCATTTATACAAACCGTGTTGTAAAAAATGTGCGTGTCAAACCCTCGCCGCTGTGGATGCGGGAACGCCTGCGCGCCATGGGTGTACGCCCCATCAACAACATTGTGGATATTACAAATTACGTCATGCTGGAATACGGTCAGCCCATGCACGCTTTCGACCTGGAGAGCGTGCAGGATCGCACCATTCGTATACGCCATGCCAAACCGGGTGAAACCATCACGACCCTAGACGGCGACAAGCACACCCTGACTGAAAAGCAGCTGGTCATCACTGACAGCAGCAAGCCCATGGCCATTGCCGGTGTTATGGGCGGCGAGAACAGCGGTATTACGGACAATACCACGACCATCGTTTTTGAGTCCGCCTGCTTCAGCGGCCCCAGTATTCGCACGACCGCGCGTGACCAGAGCCTGCGTACCGAGGCAAGTGGCCGCTATGAAAAGGGACTGGACCCCAACAACTGTATTCCCGCGATTAACCGTGCCTGCGAACTGGTGGAAATGCTGGACGCCGGCGACGTCATGGACGGCATCATCGTGGACGACCACTCCAGCAAGGAAAAACACCGCATCCGTTTCGAGCCGGATTGGACCAACCGCTTCCTGCACACGGATATTGCCCCCGAAATGATGAAGAAAATTCTTCTGAAGCTGGAGTGTGAATTCGACGGTGACGATATTTTGGTGCCGACCTTCCGCCCCGACCTGGAGCATAAGGCGGATATTGCAGAAGAAGTCGCCCGTTTCTACGGCTACAACAGCATTCAAAGCAAAAAGCTGCCCGGCGGCGCCGAGGGTGTACTGACACCCAAGCAGCATTTTCTGCGCACTGTGCACAACGAAATGCAGGCACTGGGTGCGGACGAAATTATGTCCTATTCCTTTATTTCTCCCAAAGAATATGACAAAATTCTCATGCCGGCAAACGACCCACTGCGTACTTCCGTTACCCTGCGCAATCCGCTGGGTGAGGATACCAGCATTATGCGCACGGTTTTGCTGCCCTCCGTGCTACAGATTCTGTCGCGCAACTACAACAACCGCAACCCGCAGGCGTGCCTGTACGAGCTGGCCAACGTTTACCTGCCCGCTGATGGCCCGGACGCCCTGCCGGAGGAGCGTCCCACACTCATCTGCGGCATGTACGGTGAGGGCTATGACTTCTTTACTGCCAAAGGCATGGTAGAAACACTGTTGGCAAAGCTCTGCGTTGACGATTGGGACATCACTGCCTGCAAAGACGCATGCAGCTACCACCCCGGCCGCTGCGCAAAGCTGTCCGCCGGTGAGGACACCCTGGGCATTCTCGGGGAAGTACACCCCACTGCGGCGGAAAACTATTCCCTCGACACCCGCGTGTATACCTTTACGCTGGACGTGCCGGTGCTGCGCAAGCACGCCCACACGCAGCACACCTACCGTACCCTGCCGAAGTTCCCGGCTGTCACCCGTGACCTTGCGCTCATCTGTGACGCCGAAGTGCCTGTCGGTGACCTGGAAAAGGCTATCCGCCGCGGCGCCGGTAAGCTGCTGGAAACCATCAGCGTTTTTGATGTGTACCGCGGCGAGCAGATTTCCCGCGGCAAAAAGAGTGTAGCCTTCAGCTTGGTCCTACGCAGCCCGGACACTACCCTGACGGACGAACAGATAAACAGCTCCCTGCACCGCATAATGAAGGAACTGGAGAAAATCGGTGCCGCCCTGCGCGAGTAATATGCACATTTCTTCCCAAAAAACCGCAAAAATACACTGCTTTTTAAAAAGTCATGCCCAATTATTCACATTTCCTGCCTTGCATTTTACCACTTTCTGATGTATGATAACTTTATATTAGGAGGTGATCGTATGCAGGATAAGACCATGACCTTTTCGATTGGCGGCAACCGGGAAGAAGATATTAAAAAAATTATGACGACGGTATACCAGGCTTTACAGGAAAAAGGATACAACCCCATCAGCCAAATAGTGGGATATATTCTTTCGGAAGACCCAACGTATATCACCACCCACAACAACGCGCGCAGCCTTATCCGCAAGGTCGACCGAGATGAACTTTTGCAGGTACTGGTAAAATCTTATCTGCAGACCTGAACCTAACTTCCGCCTAAAAAGGAGGCCTCCTATTGAGCGAAAAGAAAACGGAACCAAAGTTCCCCATGTACAAAGGCAAACCGCTGGTGCGCAGCGGCAATGTACTGTACTATGGCAGCATGAAGGACCGGTATGTCTGCCGGCTGGAAATTAAGAGCACAAAAAAGGTAAAGGACATGGATGTGGCTGACAAAGTAGCCGTACAGCTGATGCTGACGGACCCAGCCATGCAGTCCCGCAAACAAATCGTAAAGAACAGTGAAAAGTCCGGCCTGTACTTGGCAATGGATATTGCAGACGCATGGCTGACTCGTGCACTGGCAAAATAAACGCATTTAAGCATTAAAGAGCGGCGGCAGAAAATTTCTGCCGCCGCTCTTTAATGCAATTCTTTTTTCTTTTGTACAAAAAAGTCACCGCAGAAACGTTTCTGCGGTGACTTTGCTGTCTTGGCTAGATTGTGTTTTTAGGCGTGGCCAATGTCATGACGGTACTGTACACCATCCCAGTGAATCTTTGCAACAGCCGTATAAGATTTCTGCAGTGCTTCTTCCAAAGTGGCTCCGGTGCAGGTAACGCCCAGCACACGGCCGCCGTTGGTATAAAACTTTCCGTCCTTTTTCAGCGTGCCGGCATGATAAACCATTGCGCCCTCCACTTGGCCGTTCTGGTCCAGACCGGAAATTTCCAGTCCTTTTTTGTAGCTGCCCGGATAGCCGCCGCTCGCCATAATGACACAGGCGCAGGCTTCCTTTTTCCACTGAATATCGATTTTATCCAGTGTGCCGTTGATGGTCGCTTCAAAAATATCGACAAGGTCCGTTTTCAACCGTGGCAGCACAACCTGTGCCTCCGGGTCACCGAAACGGGAATTGTACTCAATGACTTTCGGGCCGTCCGGCGTCAGCATCAGTCCAAAATACAGGCAGCCCTTAAACGGCCGGCCCTCTGCATTCATGGCCTTCAATGTCGGCATAAAAATAGTCTTCATGCATTCGTCGGCAATGGCATCGGTATAGGAAGGGTTCGGGCTAATGGTACCCATTCCGCCGGTGTTTTTGCCCTTGTTTCCATCCAGCGCACGCTTATGGTCCTTGCTGCTGACCATTGGCTTCAGCGTTTTGCCGTCCGCAAAGGCTAACACACTGACTTCCGGACCAGTCAGGAATTCTTCAACAACCACTTGATTGCCGGAATTGCCGAACACCTTGTCCTCCATGATGGTATGCACGGCATCCTTTGCCTCATCAAAGTTCTGCGCAATGATAACGCCTTTGCCCAGCGCAAGGCCGTCCGCCTTGATAACGACCGGATAGCGGTTTTGTTTCCGAACATAGGCAAGCGTTTTTTCCGGTGTATCAAAAACTTCATACGCCGCTGTGGGAATATGATATTTTTTCATCAGGTTCTTACTGAATACCTTGCTGGCCTCAATCTGCGCCGCGGCGCGGTTCGGGCCAAAAGCTGGAATGCCAGCCTCGGTAAAGGCATCGACCATACCCGCCGCCAGCGGGTCATCCGGCGTGACACACACCATGTCAATATCGTTTTTCTTCGCAAAGTCCACCATACCCGCTACATCTGTCGCTGCAATCGGCACGTTTTCAGCATCACAGCCAATGCCGCCGTTGCCGGGTGCGCAGTAAATTTTGTCCGCGCGGCGGCTCTCCATCAGTTGACGGATAACGGCGTGTTCTCGGCCGCCGCCGCCGACTACCAGAATTTTCATTGCAATGCTCCCCTTCTTCTGCCGTTCTTAGTGGTGGAACAGGCGCATACCGGTGAACGCCATGACCATTCCGTACTTGTTGCAGGTATCAATGACATTGTCGTCACGGATAGAACCACCAGGTTCGGCCACATACTTCACGCCGCTTTTGTGTGCGCGCTCGATGTTGTCGCCAAAGGGGAAGAAAGCGTCGCTGCCCAGTGTTACACCGGAAAGCTTCGCCGCCCATTCTTTCTTTTCCTCGCATGTCAGCGGTTCCGGCTTTACTTTCAGAAACTGCTTCCAGTTGTCCGTTTCCAGCAGGTCCTCCCACTCGTTGGAAATATAGTTATCAATCGTGTTGTCGCGGTCCGGCCGATGAATGCCGTCCACAAACTGCAGGGCAAGCACCTTCGGGTGCTGACGCAGCCACCAAACGTCCGCTTTATTACCGGCAAGACGGGTGCAATGGATACGGCTCTGCTGGCCAGCACCGACACCAATCGTCTTGCCATCCTTTACATAGCAGACCGAGTTGCTCTGGGTATACTTCAGTGTAATAAGAGAAAGGAGCATATCGCGCTTGGCACTTTCGGGCAGGTCCTTTTGCTCCGTCACAATATTTTCCAGCAGGGCATTGTTGATTTTAAAGTTATTGCGGCACTGCTCAAAAGTAACGCCGAAAACGTCCTTCTGCTCCACGTCCGCGGGGACATAAGAAGCGTCAATCTGCACCACATTGTAGCTGCCGCGGCGCTTCTTTTTCAATATCTGCAAAGCCTCATCGGTGTAGCCAGGGGCAATGACGCCGTCGGACACTTCCCGCTTTAAAAACAGAGCGGTTTCTTTGTCGCAGGTATCGGACAAAGCGGCCCAATCACCGTAGGAGGACATCCGGTCCGCGCCGCGTGCGGCGGCATAGGCTGATGCCAGCGGAGAAAGCTGCAAGTCATCTACAAAATAGATCTTTTTCAATGTATCGGAAAGTTCGGTTGCCACCGCGGCACCCGCTGGACTAACGTGCTTGAAAGAGGCGGCACTGGCAAGGCCGGTGGCTGTTTTCAGCTCATGCACCAACTGCCAAGAGTTGAGTGCGTCCAGCAAATTGATATAGCCGGGACGGCCATTTAATACTTGAATGGGCAGTTCACCCTGCCGTATAAAGACACGCGCAGGCTTCTGGTTCGGGTTGCAGCCATATTTCAATTCCAGTTCTTTCATACATTGCCCTCCTCAAACATTTCTATTGACGATTTTAGAAGTATGCTTGCCGGTCTGTAAATCGATAAAGCAGGTATATAGGGAAACTTTATTGTCACTGTTCAGGTTGTCCCATACGGTGCGGGTGAAAGTTTCCAGATTTCCCGGTATCGTAACCAGTGTCGGTTCTCCATCGAAGCTAGGCAGCGGGCTGCCATCACCGAGGTAGGTGTGGATATAACGTCCCTGTCCCGCGCGGCAGCTTTCATACTCATAGAAATACCGCAGTGTATTGTCTTTGTCGCCGTTGTCGCTTTTCAAAATGGACAGGTTAAAACCACCGTTCGGCTTTACAACACCGCTGATACGCGGGGTGAAGTTGGGGCTGTCCGGCTCAAACGTGCGCTGCAGCAGTGCGTGGCGGTAGCAGCGGCCCGCCTGCATGACATCATAGATGGTATCAGTCTGGTCGCCGTTTGTCACGATGGTTTTATCTTGATACTGCCGCACCGGTGCATAAATGATGAGGGACGGGTCCGTCATTTTGCCTTCGTCAAATGCTTTGGTCTGAATGCCGTCCGCTGTCGGAACAAAGATACGGTTGCGGCTGTTTTCACTGCGGCCCATAATAAAGTACGCAATGACCGCGCTGCCGTTGTCCTCGCTTCGGCCAAGAATGATGCCGCGGCCGGGATATGTGCAGGAAGAAAGCTCCTGTGCCAAATCTGTCAGTTTCATGCTTCTGCCTCCTCGTCAATGGTTACGACTCCGTTTGTCACGTGCAGCCGGCCGGCACAGAACAGCGCAGCCGCCTTTGGCAGCAGCTTCCACTCAGCCTGTTCCATCACACGGCGCTGCAAAATTTCCGGTGTATCGCCGGACTGCACGGCAACCGCTTTCTGTAAAATAATCGGTCCGCCATCACAAATTTCATTTACAAAATGAACGGTGGCGCCGGTTACTTTGACACCGCGTGCCAGTGCCGCTTCATGCACATGCAGCCCATAAAAGCCCTCCCCACAGAAAGAGGGAATCAGCGATGGGTGAATGTTAATGATGCGGTTGCGGTACGCACGGATAACCTGCTCACTGATGATGGTCATAAAACCTGCCAGAATGATCAAACTGGTGTGGTTTTGGTCCAGTACCTGCAATAGGGCTGTGTCGTAGTCCTCCTGCCGCGCAAAAGTCCGCCGCCGCAGGACAGTTGTCGGGATGTTCGCCTTTTCGGCACGCTGCAGCGCATACGCGCCGGGATTGCTGGAAACGACCAGTGTAATGCGGCCGTCCGGAATTTCTCCGCGGTCCTGCGCGTTGATAAGGGCCTGCAGGTTGGTACCGCCGCCGGAAACCAGCACAGCAATGTTCAGCATAGCACTACGCCGTCCTCCCCAGCGACAATCTCGCCAATAACCGAAGCAGTTTCACCGGCCTGCTGCAGCACGGTGACTGCCTTTTGGGCGTCTTCCTTTGCCACGGCGCAGCACATACCAATGCCCATATTAAAGGTATTGTACATATCATGGTCAGAAATCTTCCCCGCCTGCTGGATAACGGAGAAAATAGGCAGCTTTGCAAAGGAGCCAAGTTCAATCTTTGCCGTCAGGCCGGGGTGCAGCATGCGCGGGATATTTTCGTAAAAGCCGCCGCCTGTCACATGGGACACAGCCTTTACTTCCACTGCCTGCATTAGCTTCTGCATGGATTTTACATAAATGCGTGTCGGGGTAAGCAGAGTTTCGCCCAAGGTTCCGCCGAGTTCCGGCACACGGCGCTGTGCTGCGGCGCTGTCCGTCAGGTGCAGTACACGGCGCACCAGGGAAAAGCCGTTGGAATGCACGCCGCTGGAAGCAAGGCCAATCAGTGCATCGCCCGGTTTCACCTTGCTGCCGTCTATGATTTTCGCCTTGTCCACGATTCCAACGGAGAAGCCCGCCAAATCGTACTCATCCTCCGGCATCAGGTCGGGATGTTCTGCTGTTTCGCCGCCAATCAAGGCGCTGCCGGACTGCACACAGCCCTCTGCTACGCCGCTGACGATGGCCGCGGTCTTTTCCGGAATGTTTTTCCCCGTAGCGATATAGTCTAAGAAGAACAGTGGCTGCGCGCCGCAGCAAATGACGTCATTCACACACATCGCTACGCAGTCAATACCAACGGTGTCGTGCTTGTCCATCAGGAACGCGACCTTCAGTTTGGTGCCCACGCCGTCCGTGCCGCTGACCAGCACCGGTTCCTGCATGCCGGAAAGGTCTGGCTGGAACAGTCCTCCAAAACCGCCGATACCCGAAACAACACCTGGCGTAAGGGTGCGGGCAACATACTGCTTCATCAGTTCTACGGATTTGTAGCCCGCCGTCACGTCCACACCGGCCTGCCGGTAGCTGTCACTGTAACTATTTTGATTCATTTGTCCCCTCCATGGGTCCTCTGTCCGCCTTCCCGGCCGGGCGGCGGCACAGAACAGAAAAACGGCTTACAGTTCCTTTACTTTCTCTTGAACAGCTGCATCTTTTTTGGCAACACCAGCCGCCATATCCTTCTTGGCCTGCTGCAGCTTGCCCGCCAGCGCATCGTCCGAAAGCGCCAGAATCTGCGCGGCAAGAATCGCCGCATTTACAGCACCGTCAATGGCGACCGTTGCAACTGGAATGCCGCTGGGCATCTGTACAGTGGCCAGCAGTGCTTCCATACCGCCGAGGTTTGAAGACTTCATGGGAATGCCGATGACCGGCAGTGTCGTGTTGGCTGCCAGAATGCCCGCAAGGTGCGCCGCCATGCCGGCCGCCGCGATAATCACGCCAAAGCTCGCCGCTTTTGCGCCGCGTGCAAAAGCAATGGCTGCGTCCGGGGTACGGTGCGCACTCATCACATGCGCCTCACAGGGAATGTCCAGTTCTTTCAGCTTGACGATTGCCTTGCTGACAGTGGGAAAATCGCTGTCGCTGCCCATAATGACCGCTACTTTTTTTGTTGCCATGGTAATCAATCACTCCCATATCAATTTAATAAAATAAAAAGAAAAATAGGCTGTGCCGCCACCGGTACAGTCTATTTGAAAGAAAAGCAGGCGAACCTGAAAAAAGATGATGCATCTGTTTTCCGCCCCCCTGCCTGTAGAATACCTCTATTGTAGGGGAAAACGTGCATAATTGCAAGGTTCGTCTTGCTTTTTCACGAAAAATTCTATTCTACTTTGCCGCGGGTGCGTTGTTTTGGTCATCCTTCGGGTCCGTGATCAGTTCTTTTAGGGACGTCGCAAGACCCGCAAGACCCTGTATCTCGGACGGAATGATAATTTTAGTAGCCTTGCCGTCAGCTGCTTTCTGGAAAGCTTCCAGGCTCTTCAGCGCAATGACACGGTCACTCGGATTGGCCTCTGTCAGCAGCTTCAGCGCGTCGGCATAGGCGCTCTGTACTTCACGCACAGCCTCCGCCTGGCCCTGTGCCTCCCGAATCATGGATTCCTTCTTGGCATCCGCACGCAGGATGGTACTTTCTTTTTCACCTTCAGCCACCAGAATAGCGCTCTGCTTATGGCCTTCGGCCTCCAGAATCTGGGCACGGCGCCCACGTTCGGCCTTCATCTGTTTCTCCATGCTGTCCTGGATTTCCTTTGGCGGCAGGATGTTTTTCAGTTCCACACGGTTAACCTTAATGCCCCATGCATCCGTTGCCTCGTCCAGAATGGTCCGAATCTTCGTATTGATGTAGTCGCGGCTGGTCAGCGTGTGGTCCAGCTCCAAGTCACCAATAATGTTGCGCAGGGTGGTGGCAGAAAGGTTTTCAATCGCGGACAGCGGGTGTTCCACACCATAAGTGTACAGCTTTGGGTCTGTCACCTGAAAATAGATAACGGTGTCTATCTGCATAGTAACGTTATCCTTTGTGATAACCGGCTGTGGTGGGAAGTCGACAACCTGTTCCTTCAGGGACACTTTTTTAGAAACCTTTTCAATAAACGGAATCTTAAGATGCAGACCGGTGCGCCAGTCAGCGTGGAAGGCACCCAGACGTTCCACCACATAAGAGTGGGCCTGCGGCACAATCTTGATGTTGGAAACAATGACTAAAAGGACCAAAACCAGAATGATAATCAGGACAAGTGATGCTAGAGTCATAACAAATCTCTCCTCTCAAAAAACAGGCTGCTGGACGAAAGTAAACAGGTCAGTTGCGGCGGACAATCAGCTTGACACCCTCAATTCGGGCCACCGCCACGATGCTGCCTGCGGGAATGATGCTGTCGTCCTCCGAGCGCGCGGTCCACACGCTGCCCATAATCTTGACTAGGCCGCGGTCATCTGTATTGCAGATTTCCTCTGTCACAATACCGGTCTTTCCCACATAGCGGTCAGCGTTTGTCTGCACTTTCTGAAAACGCGTCATGCGGCGAGCAAAGGGCCGTGTGCACAGCAGCAGGACTGCTGACACTGCCAAAAACAAAAGGACCTGTATCCACGGCGCCGCACCGAAGAAAGCCGCAACCGCCGCCACTATGCCGCTCACGGCGAACCAAACGCTTACAAGCTGAACCGTTAGGCCCTCTATGACTGCGGCAATGATGATAATGACAAGCCAAACAAACGGCATGACACCTGTCAGTTGTTCCCACATACTTCCCACCTCTCTTTCATTTTTGCCATTTTATCATAGAATGATACAGAACGCAAACAAAAGAAAGAGAGAATACTGCCTGCGGCGGCCCTATTCGTACAGAAAATATAAAAAAGGGAAAAGGCCGCTGTCCCGCGCATTGGGACCGGCCTTTTCACGTCTTTTCTTCGTTTTGCAGAGAAGCAACAGAACTGTAACCGCCAAATGAGATACTTTGCTTCCTTAAAAGTGAACCAGCAGCAGCAGCGTACCGCCCGTTAGAAGTGCCAGTCCCACCGCGGCCCTGCAACTCAGTTTTTCTTTTAGGAACAGGTAAGAGAACAGCACCGTAACCAGAATAGAAAGTTTATCGATGGGTGCTACCAAGCTGGCACTGCCCATTTGCAGCGCACGGTAATAACACAGCCATGACAATCCCGTTGCCAATCCGGAAAGTGCCAGGAACAGCCAGCTTTTCCCATCAATTACGGAAATCTGCTTTTGCAGGCCGCGTGCGAACACAATCCCCCACGCCAGCGCCAGCACCACCACCGTACGTATCGCGGTGCCGAGATTCGATTCTACCCCCTGTATGCCGACCTTACCGAGAATAGCCGTCAGGCTGGCGAAAACCGCCGAGGCCACCGCCCACACAAGCCAGCTTTTGCCCCCGGCAGCCGGTGCTTCTGTTTTTTTCTTTTGTATCATCAGCAGGGTACCGCTTAAAATCAGCACCATACCAATCAGCATATTGGCTGAAAATGGTTCGCCCAAAAACAGAAATGCCAGAATCATGGTCAGTACCGTACTGGATTTATCAATCGGTGCTACTTTATTGACATCACCCAGCTGCAGCGCACGGAAGTAACAAATCCAGCTGGCACCCGTTGCCAAGCCGGAAAGGACGAGGAACGTCCATGTGTGTGCGGACAGGCTGCCAATCTGGCCGCCGGAACCCACCACAACCACCATCAGCCACGCAAAGGCCAGCACAACAACTGTCCGCAGCGCCGTTGCCAAATGAGAATTGACATTTTTAATCCCGATTTTCGCCAATACCGCTGTAATACCGGCAAAAAACGCTGAACCAAACGCATAGAGAATCCACATATCTGTCTGTCTTCTTTCCTATTCAGAATAAAAAAGCCTCCACGACACAGGAAGCGGCGTGGAGGAGCCAGTTTTGGGCTGTTTTACTGTCTGGAATGATTTTTTCCCGTGTGAGCAGCAATTTCCTGAATATTTTTGCGCGCTGTGCGCAGTTCTGAAAGATTCTCGGTCAGGGAATCGTCCGCACGGCGCATCAGGTCATCCACATACCGGCTGCTGGCATGGCGCATATCACGTGTCTGTTTTTGGGCAACAGTCAGCATCTCCGTGGCAATCTTTTGTGCCTGCCGAAGGACCGCCTGCTTGCTGGTCATATCCCGTGCGCGTGTTTCCGCCTCTTGAATGGTGCGCTCTGCACGCTTCTGGGCATCCGTAAGGATTTTTGCGCGGTCAGCTACAATCGCGCGTGCCTGGCTTACCTCCCTCGGAAGAGTGTCACGCAGTTCACTGAGAATTTGGCGGGCTTCTTCACCGTTCAGCACGGCTTTTCCACGGCCGAGCGGCAAATGCCATGCGCCGTCCAGCATCTGTTCCAGCTCGTCAATCAGTTCCTCTGCGCTGACGGTATTTTCATCACTCATTCCTTGTTTCCTCCTGTGTAAATGCGATCCATAATATCCGGCAGGATACACTGCGGTACGCATTTTGAAATATCGCCGCCGAACGTGGCGATTTGCTTCACTACGCTGGAGCTGAGAAACATATTTTCTGCGGTCGTGTTAAAAAAGATGGTTTCCAAGTCTGGGTTAAGATTCCGATTCGTAAGGGACATCTGAAACTCATACTCAAAGTCGGACAGAGCACGCAGGCCGCGGACCACGGCCACAGCGTGCTTTTGATGTGCATACTCGGCCAGAAGACCGTGAAAGCTGTCGATTTCCACCTGCGGCATCTCTTTGGTGCAGCGGCGAATCATTTCTTCCCGTTCTTCTGTTGTAAAGGCAGTGTGTTTGGCCGGATTGTCCAGTACCGCAACGATTACTCTGTCAAACAGTTTGCAGGAGCGGCGGATAATATCCAAGTGTCCCAGCGTCATCGGGTCAAAGCTGCCCGGGCAGATTGCAATTTTTTCTTTCCTCATACTGATACGTCCTTATGCACGAATGTAGCTATCCTGATTTTCCCGTAGCGGTACTCCCGCAGGTGGCAGAAATCGCCGGCGCTCTGCGGCAGTTCTTCATCGGCAGGGTGCTCACACAAAATCAGGCCACCCGGGTTCATGACTGCCGCACACAACGGCAGTGCCTGCTGCAGCAGGCCCGTACGGTAGGGCGGGTCCAGAAAACACAGGTCATATCGCTGCCCGCGGCGCTGCAGATACAGCAGGGTATCCGTCTGGTACACGCTGGCTTTATCCGCAAGACCTGTTATGGTCAGATTTTTCTGAATGACTTGTATGCTTTCCCGGCTGCTGTCCAAAAAGGTGGCATGGTCCGCACCGCGGCTAAGTGCCTCAATGCCCAGCTGGCCGGAACCGGCAAACGCGTCCAGCACCCGGCGGCCTTCCACCTGAAACTGAACGATGTCAAAAATTGCTTCTTTCACACGCTCCGGTGTGGGGCGTGTTTCGGAACCCTCCCGGGTAACAAGGCGGCGGCCTCTGGCCGTGCCGGTAATTACGCGCATGGATCCGAACTCCTTTCGTGGTGTGGTGGCGTTTTGTCACGAACTCTATTATCGCATTCCACGGCGTTCCTGTCAACTTTCAGCGAAAAAAAGGCGAAAATCAATTTTTCGGCGGCGTGCAATTTTCTTCCTGCCGAAAATAGGCATACACTTTTTCCGCGGCGGGACGGTTCATGCACGGCGCACCTGCCAGCTCTTCCAGCGTAGCCTCCCGAATGGCAGACACCGTACGAAAATGGTGCAGCAGGGCTTTTGCGCGCCGGTCACCGATACCCTCTATCTGTGTTAAGGATGAGGAAAAAGTATGTTTTTTGCGGCTTTGGCGGTGGTAGCTGATGGCCCAGCGGTGTACTTCATCCTGAATGCTGGAAACCAGCGTAAAGGCGGCACGGTGGCTGTTAATGGCAACTGCCCCGCCGCTGCCGGTAATGGCCCGGGTGCGGTGGCTATTGTCTTTAACCATACCGAACAGCGGCACCTGTAGACCAAAATGTTCCAGTACCGGCTGCACGGCACTGATCTGTCCTTTGCCGCCGTCCAGCAGAATAAGGTCCGGCAGGTGGCCGAACCCCTCATCCTCTTCTTTATGTGCCTCATATTCCTGAAACCGGCGGAACAGCACTTCCCGCATGGAAGCATAATCGTCCTGTCCCTCTACGGTTTTTATCCGGAACCGGCGGTAAGCAGAACGGAGCGGCCGACCATTTGCGAACACGACCATACCGGCCACGTTATCCTCCCCCGCTAAATTGGAAATATCATAAGACTCAATGTACTGCGGCGGGTGCGAAAGCCCCAGCAGACGGCCCAACTCGTCCAGCGCACTGGTTTCGCGGCCGGTGCGGCCGGTGGTCTGTGCCACCTGTTCCGCCGCGTTGCTGCGCACCATCTCTGCCAGATGAGCCTGTTCCCCTTTCTGCGGCACGGTGATATGCACGGCCCGGCCGGCCTTTTCGCTCAGCCATCGCTCCAGCAGGTCAGTATTTTCCGCGGGACCATCCAGTGTCACGCGCGGCGGAATGCGGTCCCGAATGGTATAGTACTGTTCCAAAAAAGCGCCGCGGGCACTTTCCGGTTCGCCAACCGGTCCCATCGGAAAGCTTTCACGGTCGCACAGACGGGCATCCTGAAAGCGGAACACCTGAAAACACGCGGCGTCGGCCCCCTGTGCCAGCGCAATGACATCCTGTTCCGGAACAGAAACTGCCACCACTTTCTGCCGGCCTGCCATACGGCGGATAGCAAGCAGCCGGTCCCGCAGACGGGCAGCACGCTCGAACTGCAAATGCTCGCTTGCCTCCCGCATCTTCTGTTCCAGCTGGTGCACAGAAGAAGCACTGCCACCGCGCAGAAAGTCAACCGCTTCCCGCACCAGCTCGCCATATTCTTCTTGGCTGATTTTTCCAAGGCAGGGTGCACAGCATTGCTTAATATAATAGTTTAGGCAGGGACGCCGCCTGCCTATATCCTGCGGAAAGCGGCGGGTGCAGCTAGGCAAACGGAAAATTTTCAGGGCTTCGTCCACACTCTGCCGGGTTGCCCAGGAACTGACATACGGTCCCAGATAAACAGCACCATCGTCCATCTTCTGCTGTACTTGTGAAACACGCGGCCATGCTTCCTTCGTAACACGAATATAATGATAGCCTTTGTCGTCCTTCAGCAAAATATTATACTTTGGCTGATGCTGTTTAATCAGGCTTGCTTCCAGCACCAGTGCCTCAAATTCACTATCTGTCAGGATATACTCAAACCAGTCCACATGGGCAACCATCTGGCGCACTTTTTCCGCATGATTCTTCTCACTGCCAAAATACTGGCTCACACGATTTTTCAGTGCTTTGGCCTTACCAATATAAATAATCTGTCCGCTGTGGTCGTGCATGATATATACCCCGGGATGCAGGGGCAAATTCATGGCCCGCCGGCGCAGTTCCCGGCGCTTTTCCTCACTAAGCAAATGTCCCGCCCCCTTTTTTCTTTAGTGGTATAAAAAAGCTGCCCCGTCACGGAAAAGACCATGAAGACGGGGCAGTATGCAGTACAAATTATTCAGCAAAGCCGGACTTGACCAAATCGACCAGGCTGTTGACAGCTTCTTCTTCATCGGGGCCGTCCGCAATAATATGGATTGTCGTACCGCCGACAATTCCCAGAGAAAGTACGCCCAGCAGGCTTTTTGCGTTGACACGGCGTTCTTCCTTTTCAACCCAGATAGAAGATTTGTATTCGTTGGCCTTCTGAATAAAGAAGGTAGCAGGACGGGCGTGCAGTCCGACCTGATTCTGGACCAATACTTCTTTAACACACATTCCAATTATCTCCTAACGATTAAAAATTTTCAGCATTAAAAATATACACACGGAACAAAAAGACAAGCTTTTGCGCTTACAGTTGTATTATAGCACATTTGAAAGTGCGGTCAATCACTGCGTCGAAAATTCGGACTAATACCTAAGCTGGGGGCTTTCCGGCACAAGTTCCTTCGTGCATATTGACAGGTTTGTTGAAAACTTTTAGGCTCTCTGCCTTATACTTTTAACGATTATTTATAACTACTATTCTCCATCTTTACACTGTTCCATGTACTGCTGCAAAAAAGCACGGTCCGCTGGGGTAAGCGGTGCACTCTGCAGCATATCCGGGCGTTTGTGCAGGGTACGCAGCAGGCTTTGCTGCCGCCGCCAGCACGCAATGTTGGCATGGTGCCCGGTCATCAGCTGGGGCGGTACACTTTTGCCGCGCCACACCTGTGGGCGGCTGTACTGCGGGTACTCCAGCAGGCCATTGTAGTGGCTTTCCTCCTGGTAGCATTCGGCGGCGGCCAGTACACCTGGCTGCAGCCGGGCAAGCGAGTCAATCAGGCACAGCGCCGGCAGCTCTCCGCCAGTCAACACAAAGTCCCCCAGCGAAACTTCCTCGTCAACATAAGTTTCCAGCACACGTTCGTCTACGCCCTCATAGTGGCCGCAGAGAATACACAGATTCTCGTAGCCATTTAGTTCTTTCAAAAGCTTTTGATTAAGCGGCCTGCCCTGCGGGCTCATAAATATAATATGCGGTTTTTCGCCGAGTGTCCGGGTGAGGTCGTCAAAGCAGGCCGCAATGGGCTCCGCCAGCAGCAGCATTCCCTTTCCGCCGCCAAAGACGGTATCATCCACCGTACTGTGCCGGTCATGGGCATAGCTGCGCAGCTGGTGCGGCACAATTTGAACTGCACCGCGTTTGCGCCCGCGGCCAACGATGCTTTCCGCCAGCACGGCCTCACACATTTCCGGAAACAGGGTAACTAGGTCAATCCGCATGGAACATTCCCTCCATTGGCAGGATTTCCAGTGTGCCGCTTTCAAGGTCAATCTTTTTGACTACCTGCGGCACTGCCGGCAGCAGTACAGTCTTTCCGTCCGTATCTTTTACTTCATATACATCATTGGCGCCAGTGGAATACACCTGTGTCAGGGTACCGTACACCTGGCCGCTCTGTGCGTCCGTAACCGTCAGGCCCAGCAAATCCTGCTGAAAATAGGTGCCCTCCGGCAGGTTGACATCCGCTCGGCGGAAGCACAGCACTTTCCCTCGCAGAGCGTCCGCCTGTTCAAGGGTTGCCACACCCTCCAGCGTAAGCAGCAAGAGGTTTTTGTGCACACGGGAGGACATCACCTGTACGGGATTCTTGTCCTTTTCCCAGTAAAGCGTATGGAACTGCCGCAGAAATGATGCCGAGTCACACCATGGTTCCAAACGAAGCTCCCCGCGTACGCCGTGGGTGCCAACGATTCTGCCGGCCTCCAGATACTCTGTCTTCATGTTTTTCCTCCCTTTCACCGGTCCGCCACAGACAAAAAGAATGCCGCAAGCCAAAAACGCCTGCGGCAGCTTTGTTCTGCATCAATCAGTCGATTTCAACAGACACCTTGGTGTCCTGTCTGGTGGCAGCCGCACGCATAACCACGCGGATAGCCCGTGCAATGCGTCCCTGCTTGCCGATAACACGGCCCATATCCGGTTCCGCCACATGCAGATGATAAGTAACCGTGCCGTCCGGTGCAGGCGCGTCAACCGTCACCTGAACAGCCGAGGGGTCTTCCACCAATCCCTGCGCAAGGGCAGTCAGAAGTTTTTCCATGGAAGGGCCCTCCCCTTTTTTACAGTACGCCGTTCTTCTTGAACAGGCGCTTTACGGTATCGGTCGGCTGTGCGCCGTTCTTCATCCAGTTCTGCACCTTGTCGGCGTCTACCTTAACCTCGGCAGGCTCCTTCAGCGGGTTGTAGTAACCGATTTCTTCAATGAAACGGCCGTCGCGGGGGTCGCGGGAATCTGCCACAACAATACGATAAAACGGGCTTTTCTTTGCGCCCATGCGGCGCAGACGAATCTTGACTGCCATAAGTTTGTACCTCCAGAATTTTTCTACGCAAAATAAATATAATAAAGGAATTTATAACCTGGGAAAAACGCGGTTTCCCCGAATTATCCGGTCAGTTAAAAGGCATTCCGCCCGGCATGCCGGGCATGTTCATCGGCGGCATAAAGCGGCGGCGGCCTTTTTTACCCTTCACACGCTTCATCAGCTTCTGCATTTGTTCCATGGAACGCAGCAGCTTGTTGACATCCTCCACCCGGGTGCCGCTGCCGGCGGCAATGCGCCGTTTGCGGGATGGATTTATGAGAGAGGGCTTTTCACGTTCCTGCGGTGTCATGGAAAGGATAATGGCCTTTTCACGGTCCACAATACGGTCATCCAGCTGGGAGTCGCTTAGCTTGCGGGTATCCATGCCGATTTTTTCCAGAACACCGCGAATTGGTCCCATTTTTTTAATTTGGTCGAATTGCGCCAGTAAGTCGTTAAAGTCCAGCTTGTTCTGCAGCATTCGCTTGGCGGCTTTTTCCGCTTGCTTTTCGTCCAGCTTTGTCTGTGCATCTTCAATGAGTGTCAGCACATCACCCATGCCCAAAATGCGGGAAGCCATGCGGTCCGGGTGGAACACCTCAATATCATCCAGCTTTTCGCCCACACCGGCAAATTTGATAGGCTTGCCGGTCACTGCTTTTACGGAAAGCGCCGCACCGCCGCGGGTGTCGCCGTCCAGCTTAGTAAGGATAACGCCGGTGATGTCCAGCTTTTCATCAAAGGACTTCGCCACGTTGACTGCTTCCTGACCGGTCATGCTGTCCACGACCAGCAGGATTTCATTGGGATGCACCGCTTCTTTGATGTTTTTCAGCTCATCCATCAGTTTGTCGTCTATCTGCAAACGGCCGGCAGTATCAATGAGTACAAAATCGTTGCCGTAATCCTTCGCACGGCGCACAGCGTCTTTGCTGATGCGTATCGGGTCGCCCTGTCCTTCCTCAAAGACCGGCACACCGGCCTGCTGCCCAACAATCTGCAGCTGTTTAATGGCGGCCGGACGGTAAACATCGCACGCCACCAGCAGCGGCCGGTGACCTTTTTTCTTCAGCAGGCGTCCCAGCTTTGCCGCGTGGGTGGTTTTGCCGGCGCCCTGCAGGCCGCACAGCAGCATAACGCACGGCCCGGAGGATGGGATGTTGAGCCGCGCTTCGCCGCCGCCCATCAGGTTGGTCAGTTCTTCGTCCACAATTTTGACAACCATCTGGCCAGGCGTCAGGCTTTCCATAACCTCACTGCCGATGGCACGCTCACTCACCTTTTTTGTGAATTCCTTTGCCACCTTGTAGTTGACGTCGGCCTCCAACAGAGCAAGGCGCACCTCGCGCATGGCGGCCTTCACGTCGTCTTCGGTAAGCTTTCCCTTGCTTTTCAGCCGTTTAAACGCGGCGGAAAGTTTATCTGAAAGGCTTTCAAATGCCATTGGTGCTCCTCCTTTTTACTCTGCTGCTTCCATCCGGTCAAGGACCTTTAAAAGGTTTGTAATCTGTTCTGTAATGGAACGGTCATAAACAAAGCGGCTGTTGTAGTCACGAATGTGTTCCGCATACCCGCGCAGTTTGGCGTAGGCGGCCATACGGTCACGGGAACAGCGCAGCAGGCCAAGGTTTGTTTCCATTTCCCGCAGCTGTGCTTCCCCGCGTTTGACCGCATCCCGCACCCCCTGCCGGGTGATGCCTTCGTTCTGGGCAATTTCCGACAGGGACAGGTCGTCGTTGTAGTAGCAGGCAAGAATTTTCCGCTGCTTCGGGGTAAGCATAGCCCCATAGTAGTCCAGCAGCAGTGAAATTTCCAAATCCTTTGCCATAACGATGCCTCCGTTCTTTCTTGTAAAGCCATATGCTTTACAAGCAAAAAGATTATACTGCATGAGCGTATGTTTGTCAAGCGGTACATTTTTTACAGACTTTACTTTTCCCCCTTTTCAATTCACATAGTTGCCTTTATAATAGAAAAGGAAAATCAGTGAAAAAACAGGGATAAAGACGTGGAGGTTCCATTTATATATGAAACAGGTTATTATTATCGGCGCCGGGCCGGCAGGCCTGACCGCCGCGCATGATTTGCTGTCCCGCGCAGGCAACGACTATAACGTCACGATACTGGAAGAAAGCAACGCCGTTGGCGGCATTTCCCGTACAGTGCGCTGGCACGGCAACCGCATGGACATCGGTGGACACCGCTTTTTCTCCAAAGAAAGCCGTGTCAACCGCTGGTGGGCGCAGCGGCTGCCCGCGCAGGGCACACCGGCCTACGACGACAAAGTGCTGAACCGTCCCTGCACGCTGACGCCGGACGGACCAGACCCCGAAGTACAGGACCGCGTCATGCTGACACGGCAGCGGGTGTCACGCATTTATTACAACCGCCGCTTCTTCGACTATCCCATTTCTATGAAGCCACAGACGTTCCGGAACCTCGGTCTTGCCAGCACCCTGCAGGCCGGCGGCAGCTACCTGCACGCCTGTCTGCACAAACTGCCGGAAAACAATCTGGAAAATTTCTACATCAACCGCTTTGGCAAAACGCTGTACAGTATGTTCTTCGAGGGATACACTGAAAAGGTGTGGGGACGCCCGCCGCGCATGATTTCCGCAGACTGGGGCGCACAGCGCGTAAAAGGCCTGTCCGTTTCCGCCGTGCTGAAAGATATGCTGCAGAAAGCAGCTGGCAAAAAATCCACCGATACCCAAACTTCTCTGATAGAACAGTTCCAGTACCCGAAATATGGTCCGGGCCAAATTTGGGAGCAGACCGCCGCTGAGGTGGAAAGGATGGGTGGCACACTGTACCGAAACTGCCATGTAACCGGCATCCATACACAGGACGGCCACGTAACTTCCCTGACCGTGGAAACCCCGAAAGGAATACAAAACATAACCGGTGACATTTTCCTGTCGTCTATGCCGGTCAAGGACCTTATCGGCGGCATGGATGCGGTTCCGGAAGAAATCTCCAAACTGGCGGCTGGCCTTCCTTACCGCGATTTTGTCACACTGGGGCTTCTGGTGAAAAAGCTGAACCTAAAAAACGAAACCGGCCGCAAAACGCTGGGTAATATCGTACCCGACTGCTGGATTTACATACAGGACACCGGCATTAAGCTGGGACGGCTGCAAATTTTCAACAACTGGTCCCCCTATATGGTGAAAGACCCGGAACACACCATATGGATTGGGCTGGAATATTTCTGCACCGAGGGTGACGCCTTCTGGAACATGACTGAAGAATCCTGCATGGCCTTTGCCGCTGGTGAGCTGCTGAAAATGGGCATTCTGGCAAGTGCGGACGATATTCTGGATTTCCACCGCGAACGCGTGAAAAAAGCCTACCCCGCCTACTTTGACACCTACGCGCACATGGACCGCATCATTACTTACTTAAATCAGTACCAAAATTTGTACTGCATTGGCCGCAACGGGCAGCACCGCTACAACAACATGGACCACTCCATGATGACAGCCTTTGAGGCTGTGGACAATATTCTTTCTGGCCGCGCGGACAAGACAAACGTATGGAATGTGAATACCGACACGGACTATCAAGAAGAAAAACAGGACTGACGGATGGTGTATGGTATGAACAGACAACAAATACGCCCGTCCGTCTTCTCCCATCCATACCTACTGCTGTGTCTAGGCTGCATGCTGGTGTACGCCAGTTTCTCAGCCGGACAGGCGGAAGCTCCGCTGCCCCTGCGCAGTGTTCTGCTGCCAGCCATCTGCACGGCACTGGGCACAGCGTGGTTTATGGCACGATACTGCATATGCGGTAGTTCCCATCTGCTGTCCGTCCTGACAGTGATATTCTCCGCCGCGTGTGTGCTCTGTGCCGCAATGCTGTGCCTGTTGTCGAGCCACCCGCTGTCCGCGCTGACACTGCTTTTGCTACTGATGCTGGCCGCCGCCGGTTTCTGGGAATACCGACAGCAGTGGCTGTCCGACCAGGCCACCTGTATTCTGCTGGGCGCAGGTGCTTTCTTTCTGCACGCCTGCTATATTTTATATACTTCTTATCTGACACGTCAGCACGATGTTTTTCCGGTGTCTCAGTCGGAAGGGCACCAGGCATATATTTTATATTTTGTAGACCACAATTTTGCCCTGCCGGATTTTGCCCCCAATAAGGTCTGGGAGTTCTACCATCCGCCGCTGCACTATTTTCTCAGCGCCATGTGGGTAAAGCTGCAGATGTTCTTCGGCACCAATACGGAGACCGCCATAGAAAATGTGCAATTCCTGTCGCTTTTCTATTCCTGCGCCGTCATCATTCTCGGGTACCGCATTCTGCAGGCACTGCACCTAAAAGGTGCGGCGCTCACGCTGCCGTTCGCCATCCTCTGCTTTCACCCGATGCTCATTCTGCTGGCCGGCAGCATCAACAACGATGTGCTGTGTCTGGCATTGACCATGGCCTCCATTTTGTATGCCATTCGCTGGTACCAGAGTCCAACCGTAAAAAACATTCTTCTACTGGGCCTGTTCCTTGGTCTTGCCATGATGGCGAAAAGCGCCGGTGTGCTGGCGGCACCCGCCGTGGCGGTTCTGTTTCTGATTCGTCTAATCAAAGGAAAGGGAAAGCGCCGCGGCCTGTGGAAACAGTATGGCCTGTTCCTGCTGGTCTGTGCACCGCTGGGACTGTGGTGGAGCCTGTACGGAAAAATCCGCTTTCAAATGCCGTTCGGCGCTATCTCCGCGCTGGCAAAAAACAACCCGCAGTATCTGGGTACTGATACGCCCCTTCAGCGGCTGTTCAGTATAGACTGGCAGCACCTGACCGTTTTTGAAAACTGGGACTGGCAAAACCAAGTCTTTGAGCACAACCTGTTTACAGCACTCTTTAAAACGTCCGTCTTTGATGAGGCAAAGCTGTTCACGGGAGGTGTCGGACTGTGCTTTTCTCAGGTCCTGTTCTGGACTAACATCCTGCTGGCTGCAGCTGCCTTTGTCTGCATGGTTCGCTGCGCTGTGCAGGTGGGAAAATCCGGCAGTCTGCAGCCGTACCGCTCAGAAGTGCTGTTCTGCGGTGTGCTGTACGGCACCTGCATGGCGTTTTACATCTGGTTCTGTTTTAAACAGCCCTTCGCCTGCACCCAAAGCTTCCGATACATTTTCCCCACGGTCCTGGTCGGCACCGTGGGTATCGGTGCAGTACTGCAAGAGCACCGTCCCCGTGCCGTAACCTGTGCCCTTGCACTGCTTATCACGCTGTTCTGTGTGTGCAGTGCCGGTGTCTATCTACTGTTGGGTACAAAATAAACAACAATCAAAAAGCCCGCCGCACGGAAAACTGCTTCTCCGCACGGCGGGCTTTCTGTATGTTTTTGTCAGGTATTCTGTACACATTTCTGTTTTCGGCGGACTCTGCGTGCCTCCCGCTCCGGAACAACAACTTTCTTCTGATAAATGACCGTTTCCTTTACTGCCACACCGCTCAGCGCCAGCAGGCTGATGAGGTTTGGTATGGCCATCAGTGCGTTGGTAATGTCAGACAGTGTCCAAACGAGCTGCATCTCCACGGTAGAGCCAATGAGAGACATAAAGGCAAACAGCACCCGATACACATAGCTGGCAGAGGGGTTCTTTACCAGAAACTTCAGCGCCACTTCGCCCATATATTCCCATCCGATAATTGTAGAAAACGCAAACAGTGTCAGGCTAATGGCTACAATCCATGCGCCCATAGGACCAAGCACGCTCTGGAACGCCTGCATGGTCAGTTCCACACCATTCAGTACATGCCCGTCCGGTCCCTTTGTCCCCAGTACGCCGGAAGCGGCAATGCTTAGGCCGGTCACCGTACAGACCACGATGGTGTCAAAGAAAGCTCCGGTCATGCTGATGTACCCCTGACGGGCCGGATAATCTGTTGTAGCCGCTGCTGATGTAATGGCCGCGGAGCCAAGGCCCGCTTCATTGGAAAAGACACCGCGTGAACAGCCGGCACGCATGGCATTCATCATGGTCACCACAATCGTACCGCCGACGCCGCCAGCCGCCGCACGTGCCGTAAAGGCCATGTGGAAAATCTGTGCAAGGCCGGCAGGCACATTCTGTATTCTGCTAAAAATGCAGGCAAATCCAGCCATCATGTACAGTACAGCCATTGCCGGTACCAGTATGGACGACACTTTGGAAATAGACTGAATGCCGCCGACCAGTACAACGAATGCCAGTATGGTGATAACCAGGCCGGTTATCCATGTTGGTATATGAAAGGTACCGTATATAGCAGAAGAAATGGAGTTTGCCTGCGTCAGGTCGCCGATACCGAATGACGCCAGCACCGTAAACACTGCAAACAGTGCAGCCAGTACCATGCCGAGCTTTTTGCAGCGAAATCCATTTTTTATGGTATACATGGGGCCACCGCACATCTCGCCGTTTTGGTCCCGTTCCCGGAACCGGACCGCCAGTGTACACTCGGTGTACTTCGTTGCCAGCCCGACCATTGCCGAAATCCACATCCATACCAGTGCGCCCGGGCCGCCCATCACCATTGCCGTAGCCACACCGGCAATATTGCCGGTGCCTATGGTGGCAGCGAGCGTTGTCATCAATGCCGCAAACGGCGTAATGTCCCCGGAACCATTCTTTTTATGGGAATCCTTCCCAAAGACAGAGCGCAGCGCGTATCCCAGATTCCGCCACGGCAGAAAGTGAAGTCGAAACATTAGAAAAATGCCGGTGCCTATCAGCGCAGTGACCATAACTGGTCCCCACACAGCACCGTCAATGCGTTCCAACAAATTGGTTATTTTACTCATTCGGGGCCGTCATCTTCTTTCTTTTTTATAATCCGTGTCCTACAGGATGAATATTGAAATGCAATCCTGTTTATTCATTCTCCTGTACCTCTTAGTAAGATTATAGAGGAAATCACAGTGTTTGTAAATGTACCCGCTGTGCAGTCATGTTACCTCCAGCACTCTGCGGCCGCCTTTTTTGCCCGGTGGGATTGTGTTATAATGGAAACAGAAAAAACGGTTTCAATTTTGCAGACAAAGGAGTTTTCCACCATGAGAAAAAAAGCCGCAGCCCTGCTGCTGGCGCTGGTCCTCTGCATTGGCGCGGCAGGCACGCTGCCCGCTGCAGCCGCCGGCAGTTCTTCCGTCAGCTCCACGACATCTTCCCGCTCCGGTACACCGATACAGCTGACAGATGAGCACCTGAAGCTGACTGTGCCCACCGGCCTGTACGCCTTTACGCAGAACACGGACCCCTCGGACCCCTCACTTGCCAAAGCGGGCATTACAAACTGGATTCGGCAGAAACAGGATATGCAGCAGCAGAATGAAATACTGCTCATCTGCGCCCCAAACAGTGCCTACACCATTTATCTGCGGAAAAAGGATACTTCCAGCACTCAAAAATACTACAATATGAAGGATATGTCCGGTACCGCGGTGCAGTCGCTAATGTCAGAACTGAACAAGCCGGAGTCGTCCGTAAACGGCTCAGACTCCATAAAGTCCTCCTCCAAGCGCGTTACCGGTGCTGCAGGGCTGCCGTATGTGTATGTGGAAATGAACGGTACACTGGACAATAAAAAGGTCCAGGAGGCCGCCTACTTAACCATTGCGAATGGCAGAAGCTATACACTGGGAACTTATCGGGAAATTGGCGCACTTACGGCACCGCAGCATGCCAGTTTGAAGGCACTGGCAGACAGCCTTCAGGTAACGCAGTATCTGCCCAAACAGCAGGAAAGCGGCGGTTCCGCTTTTTCTGCACTATTTCTGGCAGGACCGCTGCTGTTCCTGGCGGCACTGGTGGCAGTACTGTACATTGTCGGCCGCGTAAGCCGTACCCATGAAAAGCGGCGCAAAGCTGTTATGCTGGAGCGCATAACGGACTACCGCCGGCGGCAGGAAGAAAAGGAAGCGGCAGCCCGCGAGCGGGGCATTCCATTGGCGGGACCGGAAGTACTGGTGGAAAACACAACAAAGTGTGTGAAAAAGGCGCTGCAGCGCTTTAGCCGGGTAGACCTGCTGCTGAATCGAAAGGGAACTTGGATTTTTCTGCTGATTGCAGCGGCCTTGTGCCTGTTTATCGCAACAAAGGATTCCTCTACATTGGTCAGAATCTTTGCCATACTCGGCGCCGTATTCTGTGTGATCTATATTTTACGCATCCCGCATAAGGTTTTTCAAGCGGAGGATGGAACTTACCGCAAAATGAAGACGCGCAAAGTGCGCTACCAGTTTCGGGCAGAGGATTTTCGGGTGACCGGCGTTTCCTCCGGTGTTTACCCCTATGTGCAAATTGCCAAGGTCTACGAAACCAGCCGATACTTTTATCTGTACCTAGGCGCAAACCATGTCTGTTTAGTCAACAAGCATGATTTTACCAAAGGCACCGCCGATGACCTGCGTGCCATTTTGCAGAAACAATGTTCAAATTTTAAACCGCACCGAAAGCACCGAAATAAATAAAACAGACAGAAAAGCAGCCGTCTAAAAATCCAACGGCTGCTTTATAAAAACTCTCTCTTTTTTAACCGGAAGTCCGCTTACAAAATGGCCAATACAATAAAGTTCAGTACAAACAAAATGGCAGAAACAAGCAGGATAGGATGGACGTCCTTGAACTTGCCCTTGACAGCCTTGACAATGCAGTAGAAAATGAAGCCCGCCGCAATGCCATAGGAAATGCTGTAAGCCAGTGCCATGAAGATAGCCGCGCCAAAGGCAGGAATGGCCTCTTCCATGTCCGGCCAGTTAACTTCCTTGAAGGAGCTCATCATCATGATACCGACGATAATCAGTGCCGGTGCCGTAGCCGCGGCTGGGATACAGCCCGCTACCGGAGCAAGAATTGTGCACAGCATGAACATAATCGCCGTTGTCAGGCTAGTCAGTCCTGTGCGGCCGCCAGCGCCAATACCGGCAGCGCTTTCCACAAAGGTTGTTGTGTTGGATGTGCCGAAAATAGCGCCGATGGAAGTAGCAATGGAATCCGCAAACAGCGCACGGTCCATTTTGGAGTTGAAGCCTTTGCTGTCGTTCAGTGCCGCCTCGTCCTCTTCACTGAAAATACCGGTGCGGCGGCCTGTACCGATGAAGGTGCCGATGGTATCAAATGTATCGGAAAGGCTGAACGCAAAGATGGTCATAATAACCAACAGGAACTTGCTGGGGTCGTTAAACAATGAACCCATGCCCTGCGAGCTGAACGCAGCGCCGAAAGTGGTGCCCAGTTTGGAAAAAGCAGTGCCAAGGCTTCCAAACGTAATGGACGCGCCGGAGAAATCCGTAACGCCAAACGGAATGCCGATTACTGTTGTGGCGATAATGCCAATGAGAATGGCGCCCTTAACGTTCAGCATGAGCAGAATCACAATGAGAATGATGCCGAACAGTGCCACCAGCACGGAGGGCTGGTTAAAAGTAGCGATAGACGGAACCACACCACCATTGGAAGCCACCGAGGTAATTCCCTTGTAGGCTGCGGTCGCGCTGTATGGCTGACCGTTGATAGCCACCATGGAAGAACTGTCCGTTGAGAACTGGATAAGGTTTGCATTCTTCAGGCCGATATATGCCACAAAGATGCCGATGCCGCCGCTGATAGCATTTTGCAGGCTCTTTGGAATCGACTTGATAATGAGCTTACGGAATTTGGTAACGGTAATGATGATGTTGATAAGGCCGCAGATGAACACCATTGCCAATGCCTGCTGCCAAGTGAAGTGCAGGGACATGCACACCGTGTAGGTAAAGAATGCGTTCAGTCCCATGCCCGGCGCCTGTGCGTACGGAACATTTGCGAACAGTGCCATGACCAGGGTGCCGATGGACGCGGCAATGATGGTAGCCAGGAACACCGCCTGACTGTCCATGCCGGTCTTGCTAAGCACCTGTGGGTTAACAAACAGGATATACGACATGGTGAAGAACGTCGTAATACCGGCCATAATTTCCGTATGGACGTTTGTCCCGTTCCCCTTCAGGTTAAAAAAGTCTCCCTTGGGATGGTACGCCTGTTTCTTGGTTTCCTCCATTTTATTTCCTTCCTTCAAAAAATAAAACTGCCCGGCAAATCATTGTGTCGGGTTCTATTTTTAAGTATATCTGTTTTTCTGACATTGCGCAAGGTGTTATTTACACAAAATTTCGATTTCTGAAATAAATTATTCATACTTTAGCAGTTCCTACGCTTTCTGTCATTCCCTTCTGCACACTTTCCACAGGCCGCAGACACAGAAACCCCGGAGCCGTAAAATGGCTTCGGGGTTTGGTTGGTCATATTCCAATATGTAGATGCCACAGAGTATATAATCAGCGGCTTCCAGTCTTTATACATTCAAATTAGCACGTTGACATCTTTTTCCTACCTCCAGTTGAACTGGGGGTTATCATGCCTATTCGGCGACAAAAAAAGCAACTGATTTCTTATACGGAAATCAGTTGCTTGGTGGTTGCGGAGGCAGGATTTGAACCTACAACCTTCGGGTTATGAGCCCGACGAGCTACCGGGTTGCTCCACTCCGCGATATTCTGTTGAACGCATGCCGTTCTGAACGGCACTCATATATAATACCACGGTGTTTTAGAAAAGTCAACTGTTTTTTTGTTTTTTATTTGTAGGTAGGCCAATAACCGGTTTTGCGCCCTTCGGCAATACGGCATACGGTTTACAGGAGGGGCACTGCGGCGTATAATAGGGGCACCTGACAGGAGGCTTTTTTATGGCAAAGAAAAAAGACGAGAAGACCAATGTCATGCGAATTCTGGACAAGGCAAAGGTCACCTATACTGCCCACTTCTACGACCACTCGGACGGCAAAATTGACGGCGAAGCGGTCGCACGCAAGCTGGGACAGCCGCTGGCGCAGGTCTTTAAAACGCTGGTGACATGCGGTGCGGACAAAGCGTACTATGTGTTTGTGCTGCCCGTTGCCGAAGAACTGGACTTGAAAGCCGCCGCACGCAGTGTCGGCGCCAAAAGCGTGGAAATGATTCATGTGAAGGATATTAACAAAGTATCCGGCTACATTCGCGGCGGATGCAGCCCCATCGGCATGAAAAAACAGTTTATCACGGTATTTGACCAGAGTGCGCAGAACTTCCCCACCATTTACGTCAGCGGCGGAAAAATCGGCACACAGGTGGAGCTGCCCCTTGCGGACCTGCTGCGTCTGACCGGCGGCACCACCGCGGCCATCGCCGTTCCCGCACCGGAGGAGGACCGCCATGCGTGATAAGTTTACGCGGGTGCTGGACCTGCTGGTAGAACACTTCGCAGGCGGAAAAGCCGGACAGCCCAACCGCACAGGCTTTGTACGCACCGCTGTACTTTCCCTTGTGCTGGCTGCGGTACTGCTGGTCCTGCTCATTCTGGACGAAAGCAGCCGCCTGCACACCCGTTTCGGACTGGACATTCCGCTGCTGGTCATCACATTGGTTCTGACCGCGGGACTGCTGCTTTGTGCTGTGCGCAGCATTCAGTATCTGCGAAAAAATAAACAACAATAAAGAAGGTATTGGTTCCGCGCTGCCAAAGCGTCGGACCAGTACCTTCTTTCGTATTTATTTTGTTTCCAATGCGATATACCGAAAGAAACTTTCAGTCGTGGAACAGATACTGCCGCAGGCCATCCGGCGAACTTGCCAGCGGCACCTTACGCCCATCAGCGTGCAAATCCTCCGGACCACCGTAGCCATAGGCGGCACCGATAAAGGGCAGGCCCACTTTATCGGCACCAACGGCGTCAAAGTGCGTATCGCCCACCATGACCGTGCTGGTTCCGCTTTCGGCATGGCTCAGCGCCAAAGCATGACGGATAACCGTATCTTTGTCCGAATGCCGGTCGCTATTGTCCGCCGCACTCACGACATCAAAATACTGTTGAATATGGAAGCAGGGCAGCATTCGCTCCACCATATTTTGTGGCTTGGAAGAAGCCACGCACACGGTTGCGCCCGCCTGCTTCAGGTCCCGCAGCAGTTCCGGAATGCCGGGGTAGATGCTGGTCTTTTTCCAGCCGTCCACATTGTAATGACAGCGAAAATGCTGCACCGCCTGCAGCGCCTGTTCACGGTTCATGCCGCAGTAAGTCATGTACCCCTGTTCCGCCGGCGGACCGACAAAGCGCCGCAGTGTCGCCGTCGGCGGCACCGGGTACCCCATTTCTTGCAGCGCCAGCCGCACGCAGTCCATAATGCCTTCGCCTGTATCACAGATTGTCCCGTCGAAGTCGAACAAAACCGTTTGATAGCACAGCCGCAAATAAAATTCCTCCTGTCAGCCTCGTTTTTGGAAAGTGCAATTTCTGCTCTTATTATACCGGTCGAGCCGAAAAAGCGCAAGTACAGCCGTGGTTTTCTCTTTTCTACAAAAAACGGCGGCAATAGACAGCAGGTTTTCTTTCCTATCCATTGCAGAACGGACGCTTTCTGCGTAAAATAGAAAGAAAAACCAATAAAAAGATTTAGAATAGGCAGGAGACAATAAATAAAATGACTGATTATCAGCTTGTGGCAACGGACCTTGACGGCACACTAACCACTACTCAAAAACAGATAACGCCCCACACGCAGCAGGTCCTCCTGCGGTCACAGCAGATGGGTGCACGGCTGGCACTTGTTTCCGGCCGTCCAATAAACGGTATCGCATCGCTGGCAAAGCAGCTGCAGATGGACCGATTTGGGGGATGTATTATTTCCTTTAACGGTGCAAAAATTTCCTCCTGCAGCACCGGTGAAACGCTGTACGAGCGCTCTTTGCCGCAGAACGTCCTGCCGCAGCTGTGCGGATTAAATAAAAAGTACCGTTTGACTTCCATGATTTACAGCCCCGACACCATTATTACCGAAACGGGTAATAACCGATATGTGCTGTTCGATGGCCGCATTAACCATATGGCAATAGAGGAAGTGCCGGACCTGATGCAGCGCATTGATTTTCCAGTACATAAATTTCTGTTCGCGGGTGACCCGCCGTATCTGGAAAAACTGGAGCCTGACATACGCAGCCAGTTCCCTTCCTGCAGTATTTACCGCAGTGACCCCTATTATCTGGAGGTCATGCCCAGCAACGTGGACAAAGCGCAGGCACTTTCGGCGCTGCTGGGATGGCTGCATTTAACACGGCAGTCCCTTTTAGCCTGTGGTGACGGCTTTAACGATGTTTCCATGGTACGCTTTGCCGGCATGGGGGTAGCAATGGAGAACGCCCAGCCGGAGGTGAAAGCCGCAGCTAAATTTGTCACCCGCTCCAATGATGAGGATGGCGTCGCCTATGCGGTACAAAAATTCATTTTGCATGAAGTGTAAAAATTCGGTATTTTCTTTAAAACTCATTCGCTTTTCACTGTCTTTTCATCTATAATGGAAGAAAGACCTGTCTGTACTTTTTTCAGCCAGCAGAAACGCCAAAACGAAAGAAGGGCTGTTACTATGTTTGAACAGATTCTGCACGAATACCTGCAGGGACAAAGCTGCGAAGCATACCGCGTACTGGGAGCGCACTTTACCAGTGAGTATGGTCAGCAGGGTGTGCGCTTCACCGTATATGCCCCCCATGCCCAGAACGTGTTCCTCATCGGTGAGTTTTCCAACTGGAACGCCTGGCAGATGACGCGCTCCCCTATGGGTTTCTGGAGTATTTTTGTGGAGGGCGCACAGGAAAGCCAAATGTACAAATACCGCATTCAAACGCCGGATGGCCTATTTGACCGAGCCGACCCGTTCGGTTTTTACGCAGAAGTGCGTCCTGCTACCGCCAGCCGTATTTGTCAGCTGGAGGGCTTCACCTGGACGGACGAGCAGTGGATGGCACACCGCGGCAAAAACTACAACTCTCCCCTGTCCATTTATGAAGTTCACCCCGGTTCATGGCGTATTAAAGACGGCCAAAAAGGCATCGCACGCTTCTTTACTTATGACGAACTTATCGATACCCTTCTGCCATATGTAAAGCAGGAAGGTTTTACCCATATTGAGCTGCTTCCGCTAACAGAGCACCCGCTGGATGCCTCGTGGGGATACCAGGTTTCCGGCTACTACGCCGCCACCAGCCGCTACGGCACCCCAAAACAGCTGATGCACTTTGTGGACTGCTGCCATCGGGAAGGCATTGGCGTTATTATGGACTTTGTGCCGGCCCACTTCATTAGTGACAATTATGCACTGAGTAAATTTGACGGCTTCTATTTGTATGAAAGCGAGAACCCCGACCTGCGGGAAAGCGAGTGGGGAACCGTCTTTTTTGACTTCACCAAGCCACACGTTGTCAGCTTTTTAAAATCCGCCGTTGATTTCTGGCTGACCTGCTACCACTTTGACGGCATTCGCTATGATGCGGTTTCCCGCCTGCTGTATGTATGCGGGCAGGAAAACCGCGGCGTCAACGAGGCAGGTGTATGGTTCCTGCGCAATACCAACTATGCCATGCAGCAGCGCCACCCCGGCGCCATGCTGATTGCGGAAGATTCCACCAATTTTCTGAAGGTTACGGCGCCGGTCGAGTACGGTGGACTGGGCTTCGACTATAAATGGGACCTTGGCTGGATGAATGACGCACTGGATTATATGATGAAGCGGCCGGACGAGCGTCCCGGCTTTTCCCGAGAAATTACGTTTTCCATGAGCTATTTCTATAACGATATCTTCCTGCTGCCGCTGTCTCATGATGAAGTCGTTCACGGTAAGCGGACGATTATTGATAAAATTTACGGTTCCTATGATGAAAAATTTCCGCAGCTGCGCCTGTTCTGGCTGTATATGTTTACACACCCTGGCAAAAAGCTGAACTTTATGGGCAATGAACTGGCGGAATTTAAAGAATGGGACGAAAATGCCGGGTTGGGCTGGAACCTACTCTCCTATCCTAAGCACAGTGTCTTTCACCTCTTTGTCACAACCCTGCAGGACTTTTACCGTAACCACCCGGCACTGTACCAGAACGACTACCACCCGAAAGGCTTCCAGTGGATGGACCTTACCAATGTTGGCCGGTGTCTGTTCGCCTACTGCCGCGACAGTCTGGAGGAGCCGAACCATGAAAAGCTGTACATTGCGCTGAACTTTTCCGCACGTCCCGCCATTGGGTACTTTCTGCCGGTGCGGGAACATGGCACCTACACGGAAGCGTTCAACACAGATAAGACAGATTTTGGCGGTGACGGCCACCACAATCCAGCGGTTCTCTCATTCCGGCAGGGCGGCCATGAGGGCATCCGTGTGGACCTACCCGCTTACGCCGGAATTGTATTTAGCCGAAAAAAATAAAACAAAAAAAGCAGGCACCACACCGGATACGGAAATGGTATCCAGTGCAGTGCCTGTCTTTTTTATAAAATCAGCGCATAATCTGCTGCATTTGCTCCAGAGTAGGATAGGACAGAACCGCACCGTGATACCCACCATCTTTGCAATGTCGGTGATATTTATATTCTGCTCCTTATCATCGTATCTGTTTTGCGCTGCTGTCAGCAGCCGACCCCTGTTTCATCCGTTTCCGGTACTGTATGTGCAGCCCTTTGCTGCAAAATCTGCGGCAGCACATTGATGAGCGATCCCGCCAGCATCAGCACAATGCCCATCAGCATATTGGGGGTAATGGATTCGCCCAGAATCAGCACCGCAAAGACAGGCGCAATGGCCGGTTTCAGCATGAACACAATGGATGCTTCCGCCGCGGAAGTTTCCTCCATTGCCAAAAAGTAAAAGGCAAACCCACCACAGGTGATGCCGATAAAGACATACAGCACAATGGGAAGATTCTGCAGGGTATAGCCGCTCAGCATGGGGACAGCCGAAAAAGCACCCAGCCCGGCAGCTGTCAGTACCCCCGCCACGGCTGGAATGTGGGATACCGCAATCAGCAGCAGCATTTCCGCGCTGCCGAACAGAAATCCGCCGCAGGTAACCGCCAGTCCGCCGTAGTCCGCACATTTTTTCTTGCTGAGTGTGCTGTACAGCGCAAACAGCACCGCCGAAATCAGCGCAAACGCCACACCAGTTCTGTTCCCTTTCATATGCATGGGGTTCAGAATAATCAAAATGCCCAGCAGTTCCAGCACCATCGTGACTACTTGGTTTTTGTGCACAGTTTCGTGCAGCAGCACACCCGCCAGCATAATGACAAAAATGGGGTTGCTGGAGAACAGCACCGCCACCGCGGAAGCCTCCGCATTATGTACCGCCAGCTGATAAAAAGACATACTCAGCACCACATTTAAAAATCCAAGCACCGCCAGAAATTTATAGTCTGTACGGGCAATGGTGCAGCTGCGCTTTCGCAGCGCACGGTGTGCAAAGGGAATCAGCAGAATACCCGCCGCAAGGAACCGTGTGCAGGTAATCTGAATCGGGTTAAAGCTGCCAGCCAGTCCTTTCAGCGCCACTTCCATCGACGAAAAAAGCAGTGTTGCCAGCAAAATATAGATTGGGCCTTTCTTCATGATGACATCTCCTCAAACTATTAAAGTCCAGTTTACACTATACCATATTTCTTCACAAAAGACGCTTATTTACGGGAAAAATCCAATTTTCCCGTGGAATCTGCTCATATACAGCAAAACAGAGCAGCCCGGTCCGGCGGGAAGTCCCGCACGGGCACAGCTCTGCTCTGTTTTGCCGTACTCTTCAAGGAGGAAAATGTATAAAAAAGGCAGAATAAGGGCTTGGCCTTTTTGGCCTTTATTCGTTAAAGATTGATACCACTTCGCCATCCAAAATCCGGTTCATGTTTTTCACGGCACAGAAATTCCCGCACATGGTGCAGGTATCTTCTTTTTCCGGCTGGGAGGCGGCACGGTAGCGGCGGGCCTTCTCCGGGTCAATGGAGAGGGAGAAAATCTTTTCCCAGTCCAGTTCTCTGCGTGCCTGTCCCATGTCCCGGTCCCAGTCAGCGGCACCGGGAACACCCTTGGCAATGTCAGCGACATGGGCCGCAATGCGCGCGGCAATAATGCCCTCTTTTACATCCTGCAGGTCCGGCAGACGCAGGTGTTCGGCCGGCGTAACGTAGCACAGGAACGCGGCACCCTTCCACGCAGCAAGGGCACCGCCGATAGCGGAAGTGATGTGGTCATAGCCCGGCGCAATGTCGGTGACGATTGGTCCCAGCACATAGAACGGTGCACCATGGCACAGTGTCTTTTCAATCTCCATGTTGGCGGCAATCTGGTCCAGCGGCATATGTCCGGGGCCCTCAATCATGACCTGCACATTTTTTGCCCATGCGCGCTTGGTCAGTTCACCCAGTGTGATAAGCTCCTCTATCTGGGAAGCGTCCGTGCCATCTGCAAGGCAGCCGGGACGGCACGCATCGCCCAAGCTGAGCGTCACATCGTACTGCTGACAAATGTCCAGCACTTCATCAAAATGCTCGTAAAACGGATTCTCCTTGCCTGTCATCATCATCCACGCAAAGATAATGGAACCACCGCGGGAAACAATATTCATCAGGCGCTTGTTGCGTTTAAACTTCTGGGCGGTTTCACGGTTAATGCCGCAGTGAATTGTCATAAAGTCCACGCCGTCCTGTGCGTGCATCCGCACAATATCCAGCCACTCCTCGGTGGTAATGTCCTTCAGTGCCTTATGATAATACACAACCGCGTCGTAAATAGGCACGGTACCAATTATCGCCGGGCACTGCTGGGTAAGCATACGACGGAACTTCTGTGTATCGCCGCAGGAGCTGAGGTCCATAATCGCTTCGGTGCCCATATCCACTGCACTTTTGACCTTTTCCAGTTCCATGTCGAGGTCCCTGCAGTCGCGGGAAGTACCAAGGTTGACATTAATTTTCGTTTTAAGCGCCGAACCTACACCGCTGGGTGAAAGGGAAGCATGATTCTTGTTGCAGGGAATCACTGCCTGACCGGCGGCAACCAGCTGCCGCACTTTTTCTGCCGGAATGTTTTCTTTTTGGGCAACTGTCCGCATAGCATTGGTGACCATGCCCTTCTTTGCGGCGTCCATCTGTGTTGTGTATTCCATTGATAAAAAGCCTTCCTTCTTTTTCATTCCGGGCAGCAAAAAGCGGAGAACGCCACACCGGGCATTCTCCGCGTAAAAGCAAGTATTTCCTTACTCCCTACGGTGGCATTGCCCACATCAGGTTAAAGGGTCGAAGTGTAAAACTTCCTCTCAGCTTGCTGTAGACAAGCTCCCCTGAATATTTGAGGCAAGTGTACCATATATTCGGTATTTTGTCAATATCCTGCCGGGGAAACGCCTAGAAACTGTTTTCATCTGACAAACGATATGGTAAGATAAGCAATACAGAACAAAAAATGAAGGAGGCTGCGAACCATGAATGCAAAGGAACGGCGCAGCGCAATCGTACATCTGCTGCAGGGGGCAGAAAAGCCGGTAAGTGCTTCTGCATTGGCGGAAACTTTTTCCGTCAGCCGACAGGTCATTGTGGGGGATATCGCCCTGCTGCGGGCCGGCGGTGCGGATATTTCCGCCACACCCCGCGGCTATACCACACGCCGTCCGGCGGAAGGACTGGTACGGCAGATTGCCTGCCGCCACGATACAGTCCAAACACAGGCGGAACTGCTAGCCATTGTGGACCAAGGCTGCACTGTGCTGGACGTCATTGTGGAACATCCCATTTACGGACAGCTGACCGGCCCGCTGCAGATTTCCTGCCGGTATGAGGTACAGCAGTTTATGCAGCGCTGTGCGCAGTCAGATGCACAGCTGCTTTCCAACCTGACGGACGGCATTCACCTGCACACGCTTGCCTGTCCGGATGAAGCCGCGTTTGAGCGGGTGCAGACCGCACTGCACCGCCTGCATATTTTACTGGACGAATAAATCCCAACAAAAATGGTTGACAAGGTACGCCTGGTTGTGTATGATTGTATTTATTGGTATCAAGACACATGTAAATCCATGTAAACGCATAAATATATATTTTTAAAGCAGGTGTTTTCTTGGAAAAAGTAAAAGCGTTCCTCAAACGAAAAGATATTGTCATCTCCGCTCAGCGCTACGGCGTAGACGCGCTGGGGGCCATGGCGCAGGGGCTGTTCTGCTCCCTGCTGATTGGCACCATTATTAGCACACTAGGCACACAGTTCCACATCGGCTTTCTCACTGCACCGGTAGCAACGGTCGCCGGCACATCCTACACGGTGGGCGGCCTTGCCTCCGCCATGAGTGGACCGGCTATGGCCGTTGCAATCGGTTATG
This sequence comes from Caproicibacterium sp. XB2, assembly GCF_044880635.1. Classification (NCBI taxonomy): domain Bacteria; kingdom Bacillati; phylum Bacillota; class Clostridia; order Eubacteriales; family Oscillospiraceae; genus Caproicibacterium; species Caproicibacterium sp. XB2. The sequence goes on from NZ_CP173227.1 coordinate 1,599,350, forward strand.
CTCTGCATTGTCCGCCGCTGGTTCTGTTCTCCCTCATCGCAGTAGGCTTTGCTTCCAACGCACTGGGTGGAGCCGGCGGACCGCTGGCGGTGCTGTTCGTTGCTATTATCGCTTCGGAAGTCGGCAAGGCAATTTCGCATGAAACGAAAGTGGACATTCTTGTCACGCCGCTGGTGACAATCGGCGTGGGCGTGGTGCTGTCGTGGTGGTGGGCACCCGCACTGGGCGCGCTGGCCATGAAGATGGGCACGCTCATTATGTGGGCCACCAACCTGCAGCCGTTCCTGATGGGGATTGTCGTATCTGTACTGGTGGGCATTGCGCTGACGCTGCCCATTTCTTCGGCGGCCATTTGCGCGGCGCTGTCCCTCACCGGACTGGCTGGCGGTGCTGCTGTAGCAGGCTGCTGTGCCCAAATGGTCGGTTTTGCCGTGATGTCCTTCCGTGAAAACCGCTGGGGCGGGCTGGTTTCGCAGGGAATCGGCACCTCTATGCTGCAGATGGGCAACATTGTACGGAACCCGCGTATTTGGATTGCGCCCATTGTCACTTCGGCCATTACCGGACCGATTGCAACCTGTTTGTTCCATTTGCAGATGAACGGCACGCCGGTTTCTTCCGGCATGGGAACCTGTGGCTTTGTCGGACAGATTGGTGTTTACACCGGCTGGGTAAAGGATATCGCCGCAGGCACCAAAGCCGCCATTACCGACATGGACTGGGCTGGCCTGTTCCTCATCAGCTTTATCCTGCCCGCTGTGTTGTGCCCGCTTATCAATTACTTCTGCCGCAAAGCTGGCTGGGTGAAGGACGGCGACATGAAGTTAACCTGACAGAATACTTCTTATAGAATAAAGAAGCCGGACGTTCCGCGGAATTTTTCCCGCCCGAACGTCCGGCTTTTGATTGTTTTTTAGCCGCTGACCATTTTCGCCGAAAGGGCCTTCAGCTTTCGGCAGGCCGCCGTGATATCCGGGCTTCCAAAAACAGCAGACACAATGGACACACCGTCCACGCCGGTGCCCGCAAGCTGCATGAGGTTATTTTCCTTTATGCCGCCGATAGCCACCACCGGAATATGCACCGTTTGGCAGATGGCAATCAGCGTCTGCCGGCTGACCGGCGCGGCGTCCTCTTTGGTCGCGGTGGAAAACACCGCGCCGACGCCCAGATAATCAGCACCCGCCTGCTCGGCGCATACAGCCTCCTCAACGGTTCCGGCAGATACACCGAGAATCATACGTTCCCCCACCCGACGGCGGACTTCCTGTGCGGCCATGTCCTGTTGACCAACGTGAACACCGTCTGCGCCACAGCGCAGGGCAACTTCTACATTGTCATCTATCAGGAACGGCACACCGTACTGATGGCACAGCTTTTGAATTTGTACCGCTTCCTCATAAAAAGCCTCGGCTGGCAATTCCTTTTCCCGCAGCTGCAGGCAGGTAATGCCGCCCTTCAGCGCGTCCTCCACCTGCTGATACAGGGTTTCTTTTCCCACCCATGCACGGTCTGTAACCGCGTACAGAAGCATTGTTTTTTTATCGCACTTCATATTTGGCGCCGCCCTCCAGTGTTTTTCCGTCCAGGTTATACACTTCATCTATGATATAATTCCGGTAAGTCGCGTTGCCGTCACGGGCGGAAAGCCGGTTACGTGCCCGCTCGCCGCACAGCCCCATAGCTGCAATGGCAGCGGCGGCAGCCTCCAGCGGCGTTTCCGGATTGGCGGCAGCATAGGCGGCAGTCATTGCGCTGAGCATACAGCCGGTGCCAGTGACGCGGCTCATCATTGGATGACCGTTGCGGATAACATATGCCCGGTCCGCATCCGCCGCAATGTCTATGGCACCGGTCGCCGCCACAACACAGCCTGCCTTTGCCGCGAAAGCTTTAAGAAACGCCACCGCATGGTCCAAGTTTTCCTCGGTAACCGTATCGGCAATGTCCGCGTCCACGCCCTTTGTGGTGCCGCGCCCCAGCGCCAGCGTCTTAATTTCGGAAACGTTGCCGCGGATAATGGCAAACCGCACTTCCTGCAGAAGCCGCAGGGCCGTTTCGGTGCGAATGCGGGACGCACCGGCGGCAACGGGGTCCAGCACAACCGGATGACCGCATTGATTTGACTTTTTGCCGGCGGCGAACATTGCCCGGCGGGTGTCCTCGTTCAGGGTGCCGATATTGATATTGAGCCCGCCGCAGATGGCAGTGATTTCCTCCACCTCTGAAGCATCATCGGACATGATGGGCGAGCCACCGCAGGCCAGCACGGTATTGGCACAGTCATTAACGGTAACATAATTCGTAATATTGTGTACCAGCGGTGCTTTGGTACGCACGTTCTCAAGCATTTCTCCAAACATACGGAATTCCTCCTGTTTTTGATAAGATGTCCGCAGGAACAGAAAAAGCGGAGGAACCCAAAATGGGCTCCTCCGCCAGAAAATCCGACTCGTTTCCTGCGTTGGCATTGTCCACATCAGGTTCTAGGGTCGAAGCGGCAGCGCTTCCTCTCAGCCTGGCGGTCCAAGCTCCCCTGCAGGCAGATTTCTTCTGCCGTACTTTTATTATAACGGCCTGTCCGCCTCTTTGCAAGTCAGTCCTTTTTCATCTTTTTGGCTTGACGAAAGATTATGTAAATCTTATAATAGATAGAATGATACTATCAGTAAAGAAGGATGATATATGGATAAACACGCTCGTATTCGGACCCGTATTCTCGCAGTTGCGCTGGCTGCCGCCTGTGTAACCGCTTTCACACCCGTGCCGTCCTACGCTGTGGGCGACGTGGACACTATGAAAAGCGAACAGGCGCAGTATGCTGCCCAACAGCAGAAAAACGACAGTGAACTTGCTTCCCTTCGCAGTGACAAAAGCCAAAAAGAAGCCTACGGTGCTGCTTTGCAGTCCCAGCTGGAAACCATTGAGGAGCAGATTAACAGCTGCTCTAACCAGATGACTGACCTCGACCTGCAAATGCAGCAGGCGCAGGACACCATCTCCGCCAAACAGAAGCAGATAGACGCTGATACTCGGAAACTGAAGCAGCGCCTGTGTGCCCTGTACATGACCGGCGGTGCAGGCAACCTGCAAATTCTGCTTTCCGCATCGGACACTTCTGACCTTTCGGACAAGGCCGAAGCTATTTCCGTGGTAACACAGCATGATACCACACTCATTAACCGGCTGAAATCCGAAAAGGAAGCGGTCAAACAGGCAAAGGACACCATTTCCACCAAGCGCCAGCAGGCAGCCAAAGTAAAGGAAAGCTATAGCGGCAAACAGCAGCAGCTTTCCAGTACATTGAGTGAAACAAACCAGTTTCTGAAAGACATCGGTCAACAGGAAGTGGACCTGCAGGACCAAAACGCTTCTCTGGACGTAAAGGCGGCCAAGCTTTCCGCCTCTATCGCTTCATGGCAGCAGACACAGCAGGCAGCAGCCAGCTCCACCGACAACACTGCCGGCAAGAGTGCGGACAGCCCGTCCAGCGGCTCCGCTTCCAGTTCCTCCTCTGCTGCCAGCAGTTCTACAGCAGACAGTACAAGCCCCGCCGCCAGCAGTGCCACGCACAGCAGTGCCAGCCGCCAGTCCAGCAATTATTCTTCCCGCGGTCGCTCTTCTGTTGCCAGCAGTACATCGTCTGCCAGCCATTCCTCCTCTTCGTCCTCGTCTTCTTTTTCCAACCTGATTGGCGAAGCGGAAAAGCACCTCGGCACGCCTTATGTAATGGGCGGCTACAGTCCGAGCGGCTTTGACTGCAGCGGCTTTGTTTGCTGGGTATTTAGCCACTGCGGCTACAATCTGTCCCGCACCACGGCACAGGGCATTTATGACCAGTGCCAGAAAATCTCCGTTTCCGAAGCACGGCCGGGCGACATTGTGTTCTTCACCGGCACCTACAGCTGCGGTGAGACCATTACCCATGTGGGTATTTACACCGGCAGCGGAACGATGATTCACGCTGGCAGCCCCGTTCAGTATTCCAGTATTGATACCTCTTACTGGCGGCAGCACTTCTATGCTTTCGGTCGTCTGTAAACCGTACATAATAGTAGTACCAAAACGGCAGGACATCAAATATGTCCCGCCGCTTTTTTGTCTATTTTCTCCAGCCGCCGTAAGATAGAAGAAGATGCCCCTTACAAGGCAGGAACCGCCGCGGGCTCCTGTGCTGTAAGGGACATTTTTAGTATGGAAACGCGCTGCCAATGGCGGTGATACTCTCCGCAAGGTCTTGACGGCAGCGGCTGCTGCGTGGGTCCAAACTGTTCACGGTTACGCAGCTGTCCCCTTTGTGGCCGGTGGCATGGACGATTTTCCCACTGCCGAGATACATGGCAACATGGCCGGGAAAATACAGCAAGTCCGCCGGCCGTATCTCCTCCTCGGGAATTTCGTGTACCGGAAAGCCCTCCTTTATCTCCGCATCACGCCAAATGGTAATGCCGTTCAGCTGGAACGCCATCTGCACAAGACCGGAGCAGTCAATGCCAAACGGGCTTTTGCCGCCCCACCGATACTGTGTGCCAAGGTAGGAAAGCGCCGATGCCGTTACGCAGGCACGCAGGTCTGCCTCCGGTACGCCGGCCGTTTCCGGCAGCGCAGCAAGGAAGCAAGCGGGCAGCCATCCGGTAATTCCTTCCGGCAGGCAGACCTGCTGCCAGCCGTCCCGTTCATCTGTATCGGTCAGGCCTACTACACAGCCGCGTACCAGCGTGCGCACGCACATTCCCTGCACCCGCGGCCGAGACAGCACATCTGCCGCGGCCTGTACGACAACACGTTTCGGGGCATCATCCCAAATACTGCGACTGTTCAGCGCACGCATATCTCCCTTTGCTGCCCATCCGCGGTAGCCATAAGAAGTTTCCACCCGATACCATTCTCCGCGCCGTTCCAACACACGTGCGGCAGTTCCACACAGCGCCTGGTCCACACGCTCCATATCATCTGGACTGCGAAACAAGTCGGTCACGCCGCGCAGGAAAATACTATTTATACCATTCATACTGCCGCCCCTTTCAAATAATCCACCAACATACGGAACAAGCGTCCCAAAAGCTGCTGATTTTCTCGATTAGAGGAACCGTCCGTTGCAAACAGGCCAAAAAAGTAGGTGTGGCCGTTCAGAAACAGCAGGCCTGTGTCGTGGTCCAGGCCCCGCAGTTCTCCGGTTTTGTGGGCAGCCTGCAGCGGCTCCCAAATATACCGAAACGCCACTGTTTTGTCCTGCTGACGGGAAAGCAGGGAAAGCGCATAGCTGCACAGCTGCGGCGTTAAAATGGTCTTCTGTGCCAGTGCCCGATAGGTACACAGCATATCGCGCGGGCTGGTGTAGTTGTTGCGGCCCTGCCGCACGGCGTTGTGGTCCAGCATTTTTCGCTGCAGTGAGGTATCTGTCAGGTGCAGCACCTCGCTGCTGTAGCGGTTGACGGCATCCATACCGACCAGCCGAATCATCAGATTCGTTGCGGTATTATCGCTGATACAAACCATCCAGTACAAAAGCTCTTCCAAAGAGGCCGCCGCAACCGGACGGTCAAAAGCGGTGCTGTCCGGCAAAATGTCTGCCGGCGCGATGGATACCATGTCCTGCAGGTTCCGTTTGCCCTGCCGCACTTCGTCCAGCACCGTCAGCAAAATCTGTGTTTTAATGGTGCTGGCCGAAACCAACCGCCGCTGCTCCCCAAAAGCAAGCAGTGGCTGGCGCCCGGCAATGTCCTGTACCAGCACCGAAACATTTGCCGCCGCATCTTCTATGAGTGCTGCGGTTTTTTTCTGTAAAGTCTCCAGCTGCATAAAAATTGAGCTCCTTCCCTATGTGCAGCCCCACGGTTGGCAGGGCTTTTCTCCTACTGTTTTACCGCATTTTTCGCATTCTGTCCACTGCCGCAGCACAGCAAAAGGGCCTGCCGGCCGGTGCAGGTGCGCGCGGCAGCAGGTCCTTTCGCTTATTGTATAAAGTAAAACTGGAATAGCCTTCAGCTGACTTTTGCTCCGTCACATAGGTCAATGTCCTGGAATGCGGTGCGTGTGAGGCCGGTGAACTTACCAGATGTAACATAGCACTGTGCCTTAAAGTACAGCGGGTAAATAGGGCAGTCGTCCATCATCAGCTTTTCGGCCTGAATGAGGATATTCTGCCGTTTGGCGGCGTCCGCCTCCGCAGTAGCCTGCTGGATTAAGGTATCATACTGCTTACTGCTGTATTTGCCGTTATTGTTGCCGTTTGTGGTCACCAGTGTATCCAGATAGGTCATGGGGTCGTTGTAGTCCGGGAACCAGTTGGTCAGCACCATGTCGAAATCACCGGCGCTCATGGCAGCGAAACGGGACTTAGAGGGCATAGGCTTCAGCTCAACGGTAATGCCGAGGGCGTCGCTCCACTGCTGCTGCAGGTAAGCTGTTATTTTCTGTGTTTTACTGTCATCACTGGAAACAAGTGGAATCTTCAGGTCGTTCTTGGAAAGGCCGGTTTCTTTCAGGCCATCCTCAAACAGTGCTTTGGCCTTTGCCTTGTCATAGCCGGCTATGACTGTGCCGCGGGCTTTGTCGTAGCTGCCGTTTGCACCGGCAATGGCGGTAGGCACCACGCCGGTAGCCGCTGTGGAACCATCCTTCAGCACATTGGTGCACATTTTGGCGGTATCCAGTGCCATGCCGAGGGCCTTGCGAATTTTAGCATTGTTCAAACCAAGCTTGGTACGCTTGACATTGTACTCCAGATAAACGGTACCGCCGTCCGAGTAGGTGTGGACCGGCTCGCCCTCTGCCTTCATTGCGGCCATCTGGTCGCCGTTAACAGTTACTTCATCCACGCTGCCCGCCTTAAAGGCGTTCATCATGGCGTTCTCATCTTTCAGCATGGTCAGTTTTACATTGGGAATGGTCGTTTTGGCAGCGTCCCAGTAATCGTTGTTTTTCACCAGTGTCACATGGTCGTCATGTGTCCACTCTGTCATTTTGTAGGGACCGTTCGTCAACAGCGTCTGGGGGCTTTTGCCATACTTGTCCGCATTGCCGCCGGTAATCTGCTTATATCCCTTTTCGTTAATGGGCAGGTAGGCAAAGAAAGAGGTAAGGCTCAGCGCGTAAGGAATTGGGTTTTTAAACTCTACTTTCAGCGTATAGTCGTCCAGTGCCTTCACACCGACCTTATCTGCAGTGATTTTTTTATCGTAATATTCCTGCCCACCAGCAATGTTGTCCGTCAAAATATAGGCATATTGGGCACCGGTAGAAGCCGTCATAGCCGTTAACCATGAAAAGACGAAATCTTTTGCCTTCACAGGTTCGCCGTTGGACCACTTCGCGTCTTTGCGCAGGTGGAAAGTATAGGTCTTTTTGTCGGCGCTGATATCCCAGCTTTTGGCAATGTCCGGCTGAGGTGTATCGTTTGCGTCCTGCTTTGTCAGGCCGGATACGGTTAAACGCAGTACATCGCCGGAAACTTGGTCGGTTGTCAGCATGCTGTTCAGTTCCGGCGGCTCGTTAGGCACATTAATCGTCACTGAATTGGCTGCGGAAGTGCCCGGATACCGTGTACTGGCGGCGGAAGCCGCTGCGCTGCCTGCGCTGCTGCCGCAGCCCGCCATGGAGCCGGCCATAACAGCCGCCAGCAAAAAAGCCGCTGCACGAAACAGACGTTTTTTCCACGCAGGCGTACTGCTGCCTGAAATCCTCTTTTTCATCTTTAGTCCCCCTTGTACACTCATTTGTACCCGCTTTCTGCGGCAGCCCGTGCGGCTTCCGGAAACGGGGAATTCCCTAAAAAACAAAAAGGCAGTAAAACACGAAACCGGTAAGAGCTTCATCATCTACTGTCTGATTATAGTAACTTTTTTTGTGCTTTGTCAATGCTTTCTTGCAGTTTTTTGAATCATTTCGTCAAAATATAGCAAAATTTCTCTTTCCATGAATCATCGTATGCCGAAAAATGCAGAAACAGGACAACGGTAAAAAAACGAAAAATACTTATTTTTCAGTGTTCTGCGCACCGATACGTTCCGCAAGGTCGTTGAGGTATAGCCAGCGGTCATTTTTTTCGTCCAGCTGCTGTTTCAGGTCCTCTAATTCCTGTGTAAGCGGCACCAGCCGCGTGTAGTCGCTGGCGGCAGCCTCCACTTCCTTTTCTTTGGCATGAACCTTGCCTTCCAGTGCGGCAACCTCATCATCTATCGTTTTTAGTTCGTGCTGTTCACTAAAGGACATTTTCAGCTGCTGCGGTTTGTCCGCGGCGCGCGGCTTTGGCTTCCCGGCAGGCTGATGCTCCTTTTTCTCCGTCGGCGGTGCGGGACGCTTTTCCAGATAGTCCGAAAAGCTACCGTTGTAACAGGTAATGTCACCGCCGTCCGCGACCTCAAAAATGCTGCCCGCAACCTTGTCCAAAAAATACCGGTCATGGGATACGGCAATGACCGCACCGGCAAAAGAAGTGAGGTAATTTTCCAGAATGGTCAGTGTTGCAATATCAAGGTCATTGGTCGGTTCATCCAGAAGTAAAATGTTTGGTGCGGAAACCAAAATGCCCAGCAGGTACAGCCGGCGGCGTTCCCCGCCGCTCAGCCTGCCGATTGGCGTATACTGCAGGTCAGATGTAAATAGGAAGCGTTCCAGCATCTGTGCGGCCGAAAACGTGCCCTCGGCGGTTTTCACTTCACCGGCAATCTCACTGATATAGTCGTAAACCAGCTGACTGCTGTCCATTTCCTTGCCCTCCTGCGTGAAGTAGCCAATCTTCACGGTAGAACCGATGTCTACTTTGCCCGTATCCGGCTGCAGCCTGCCCGCAATGAGGTTCATCAGTGTGGATTTTCCCGCGCCGTTCCGGCCGACAATGCCGATGCGGTCACTGCGTTTGACATTGTATGAAAAATGGCTGACCACGCAGCTTCCATCAAACGACTTGGACACGTCGGAAAGTTCAATGAGCTTTTTGCCCAGCCGGCTGGACATGGTGACCATCTGTACCTGCCCGTCTGTAACCGGTGCTGCCTGCTCCCTCACAGCATTGTATTTCTCTATTCGGCCGCGGCTTTTAGTTCCCCTGGCACGGGCACCGCGCATAATCCACTGATATTCCCGCCGCAGAAATGCCTGCCGCTTTCGCTCGCCGGCCTGCTCCATGTCCTGCCGTTCCATCCGCATCTGCAGGTATTTGGAGTAATTTGCTTCATAGGTATAAAGTTTGCCATGGGAAAGTTCGGTGATATGGTTGACCACACGCTCCAAAAAATAGCGGTCATGCGTGACCATAATCAGCCCGCCGGTAAAACGGGCCAGCCGGTCCTCCAGCCACATAACCATTTCGCTGTCCAAATGGTTGGTCGGTTCGTCCAGAATCAAGATATCCGCTGGGCAGCTCAGCGTGGCCGCCAGCGCCACACGCTTTTTCTGTCCGCCGGAAAGCGTGCCGATTTTCGTGGAGCAGTCATTCATGCCAAGTTTCGTTAAAATGGCCTTCACTTCGTATTCGTTTACTTCCGGAAATGATGGTGACACCTGTGCCATGGCCTGCTGCAGCACAGTCCGGCTGTCATCCATTTCCGGATTCTGAGGCAGGAAAGAAATACAGGCACCGCGCTGTACCGTGACGATACCGGAATCCGGTGTTTCCGTGCCCGCCAAAATCTTCAGCAGGGTGCTTTTCCCTGTGCCGTTAATTCCGATAATGCCAATTTTATCTTTCTCATTCAAATAGCAGGAGGCGTCCTGCAGCAGTTGTTTGGTTCCATAGTTTTTTGAAATATGTTCAGCAGATAATAACATTCCATTGCTCCTTGCCGCACTAAAGTCCGAAACGGGCGCAGTCGTTTTCGCGCTCTTTGTCATTATACCATATTCTTTGCCGCCTGCATAAAAAAGCGGCGCGCCGCTTGGCACGGTGCGCCCTATTCTTGCATTTCTTTATTTCTTTTTTGTATTATCGAAAGCCGGGTTAAGGGCGTAAAAGTTTTTACTGTCCAAGTGGTCCGTAATGATGCGCAGCGCCTCGCCGAAACGCTGATAATGCACCACTTCGCGCTGACGCAGGAATTTAATGGGGTCACGCACGTCGGGGTCCTCCGCAAAGCGCAGGATGTTGTCATAAGTTGTGCGTGCCTTCTGCTCAGCGGCAAGGTCCTCGTGCAGGTCCGTGATGGGGTCGCCGGCAACGTCTATGGTCATGGCACTGAACGGCATACCGTTTGCGTCTGCCGGAAAAATTCCGGTCGTATGGTTGATGAAATAGTCCTGAAAGCCGCCCTCTTTAATCTGTTCCGGCGTCAGGTTCCGTGTCAGCTGATACACAATGGTGCTAACCATTTCCAAGTGCGCCAGCTCCTCAGTTCCGACATCCGTAAGGATTGCTTTCAGTTCCGGATACGGCATGACATAACGCTGCGAAATATACCTTAAAGACGCGCCAAGTTCGCCGTGAGGTCCACCATACTTTAAATTGCGATAATATAGTACTGTTCATTTTAATCTACTTGTAATTCCCTGATACATCTTCTTAAGTGCCGCCGCTTGCGGGAGTGGCAGAAGACATCAATACTGACGGTCAGCCGTGCGCCGCACCCCATGGTTGCAGGTACATTGTGCTTGCCGCAGTATGTTTCAGTTTTGGGGTATAAAAACAGCGTACCGCCGAAGCGATACGTTGCCTAATTATTCTGCTTCCTGTGCGTCAGCTTTTGTTTTTTGAACCGTGCCCCACGGATGATGAGGAGGTGCATAAATCGTATACATTTTCAGTGGGACATCTCCGGTATTTATTACATTGTGCCATGTTTTTGCTGGTACCAATATCACATATCCAGGGCATACCTGTTTTTGGAAGGTTAAATTATCCTTTTTGCTTCCCATCTTTACAATTCCCCGGCCTTGCTCAATCCTAAGGAACTGGTCTGTATCGGGATGTATTTCCAGACCTATATCTTCACCCACCCTGATGCTCATTAAAGTCATCTGCAGATAGTCCCCTGTCCATAATGCCGTACGATAATTATTATTTCTCCTTGTCATTGCTTCAATGTCAACTACAAACGGCTCCGGTCCATAATCTTGTAAGAGCATACGATTACAGTTGCCCTGACGTGGACACCTATTATTCATACTTTTTTGCTCCCTTCATATTCTGGTATACTATTATATATATGAAAGGCGTTTCAAGAAAGTGTTTCATTGAAGGGATACGAAAAGACAGCCTTTCAAGACTGTCTGCCTTTGGAGAGATATTCCGGTCACGAACCAGTGGGCACGTCCTGTTGGACTGCCGTACCCCACGTTGGGCGGTGCAGCCTGCTCACGCGCTGCGCCTTCATTCGTATCTTTGTGCAAACCAAACAATGCCGAAGTATTATCCATTTATTTCATTAACAAGTTTGCCAAAAATATATGATTGTAGCCTTGTATAAATTCTGATATGATAGACGTATTCCGAAAGGAAATAGCAAACTTGAAAAGGAGGCTTCTGCTATGACATGTCAGGAATTGCTCCAGCTGCTCCAGCAGATGATGAGCAACTGCGGTTGCTGCAACGGTTGTAAATAAGTAACATCGCCTACATCTAGCTCCGTCCCTTTTGGGACGGAGCCGTTTTTTATTTCCCCCATTTCGGCAATATGTACTTTTCAAACTCTGCCGTTTCGCGTCCGAAAGCGGGACAGCCCATTCATTTTCTTCTGATTCTCTGGTGCTGCCATTTGAAATTCAGCCCTTAAATTGTTTTTTGATTGGTAAAACCATCATTTATGCTCCCCTCACTTTGTGTTAATCTCCGTTTTGATTGAATAAAATAATAAAAATCCAAAACAGGAGGAATGACTCATGAATTCTTTTAACGCATGCGCATGTATGAAAACGTGCAAAATAAATCGTACTCTTACATATGACAATACAACCATGCTTACGTTTACCATTTCCTATCCGAAAATATACTTACAGAACAATGAGCCTGTGCAAGTCAGCATCAATGCTCAAATTCAAAAGCAGGTGAATACATTTTATCAGCATGCATCCGGTGAACTGTACCAGCAGGCCATTGCTTACTATAAGGACACATTGGAGCAGGGATTTCCTTTTCACCCATATGACGCAGTTCTCAAATATGAAACGACTTACAATCAGAACTGCTATCTCAGCGTATACCGCGAGCAGTACGAGTATACCGGCGGTGCTCATGGAAGCACCGTCCGGTCATCCGACACTTGGAACCTTTCTAACGGAAAAAACGTTCCGCTTTCCTGCCTGTTCCCAGCCGGTCAGGATTATTGTGCATTGCTGACAGAGCAGATTATAAAGCAGGCTGATAAACAATATCAACAAAATCCCGGTATTTATTTTGAAAATTACCGGGAGCTGATTGTAAAGAATTTCAACAAAGAGAGCTATTATCTCACCTGCTGCGGCGTTGCAATCTACTATCAGCAATATGACATTGCACCTTACTCTACAGGGATTGTTGTGTTCATCATTCCATACGCGGTAGTTGGATGGTATCCGCAATGTTTTCATTCTATGGAATAGACTCTGCACCGCTTCTCCGCTCTGCCGTGGATAACTTCACCATACTGTAAAACTGATATTCAAGCCCGAAAATCTCTCCAAAACTTTTCCATGATGCCTGGCACCTTTTCGGCCGCTGGTCTATCCCCTTTTCGGTAAGTCAACGTTAGGTGAAAATCACCTGATCCGAAGTTTGTATTTAACAGGCGCCGCAGCTTTGTTTCCTTCCGGTCCCGCTTCGTAGGCAAAGACCTCTCGGCGGAAATTTCATAGTAGGTCCGTAAGCTTATAGGTTCCCGGGGCAATTACACTGTCATTTGTGGATATGTAATCCGACATCTGCTCCGACGCGCGCCGCATCATGGCCGCTTTGGCCTTCTTTTGCTCCGCCTCCGGCATCACCTGCCGGCATGATATCTCATGCACCACCCATTGCTTTGTTTTTGGGTCCTTTGTCAGTTCCACAACCCGTTCGGTCATCAGCTGCGGCTGACCGTTGTGCGTTTTGTCGATAAAGGACGAGCGGAGCGTCCAGCGTTCTGCCTTGCGTGCCATGCGTATCACCTCTTTTTATGCTATGCTGTCTGGCCGCTTTCCGTACCCGCTGAGTCAGGCGGGCTGCTTGTCGGACTGCGGGTTTTCATTGTCCAGCATTTATCAAAGATTTCATTATTTCCTATATATCACTTGATGAAAAAAGCAAAAAAATAATCCGCGACTTTTAACAAGTCTCGGACACAAAAAAGACGAATAACTATTTGCCTGTAAGCTCTTTTACGGCGCTGTACAATTCTAACAGCAATGGCACATCATCCATCTCTTCGATGGCTTCCATGATAAGTTTTTGCAGGCGTTTTTTCGTTCATGGTTTCGCTCCAGTTTTCCGCACTGGCTTATGTTCGATCCCGGCCTTATCTGGTCGGGATTTTTTGTACCGAATTTTTAAATATCCAATTCAATATGAGGTTTAATATAATTTGGTATCATATAAATATCAAAGAACGGAAGCGCTTTCCGCTGTGGAGCGTATCATTGACAAATGGAAAGCTTGCCGAACTGGCAGGTGTTAAACAATCGAATGCAGCACGCATCGAAAACGGCCCCAGCGTGCCTACTTTGACGACCATGCAAAAAATATTAGAGCCGCTGGGGGGTGCCGACTCATGATTGCAAAGAGGTGATACCATGCAGACGGCAGCAGCCTATATCCGCGTCAGCACTGACAACCAGCTGGAGTACAGCCCCGAAAGTCAGCTGGAGCTGATACAAAAATACGCAAAAGAACATGACATGATTTTGCCGGAAGAATATATTTTCCGCGAAGCAGAAGGTATCAGCGGCCGTAAAGCCGAAAGACGGCCGGAGTTTCAGCGAATGATTGCCACGGCCCGTTCCCCGGAAAGTGATATTGATGTTATATTGGTCTGGAAGTTCAGCCGGTTTGCGCGCAACCAAGAAGAGAGTATCGTCTATAAATCCCTGCTCAAACGGGAAAAGGGTATCTCGGTTGTCAGCATCTCGGAGCCGATTGCTGATGGCGAATTCGGCAACCTGATTGAGCGCATCATTGAGTGGATGGACGGCTACTATTCTGTCCGTTTGGCTGGGGAAGTCAAACGCGGCATGACCAAAGCGTTTGAAACTGGACACCCGGTGTCCATCGCGCCCATCGGCTACCTGATGCAAGACGGCCAACTGGTGCCAGACCCGGACACCGCGCCGCTTGTTCGGATGATTTTTAGTGATTTTTCAGCGGGGGTACCTGTTAAAAAAATCGCCATAAAAATCAATGCCATGGGCATCCGCACTCGGCGCGGAAACTTGTGGGAAAACCGCACCGTGGATTATATCTTGCGTAATCCTGTATACATTGGAAAAATCCGCTGGAATCCTGACCACATAACGAACATGAACTACGACGACCCGTCCGTCAAAATTGTTGACGGCAGGCATGAGGCAATTATTGATTTACAAACGTGGGACGCTGCGCAGAAAAAAATTGCAGAAAACAAGGTGCTCCATGGCAAATATGTACACCATATCACCCCGTCGCTGCACAGCCCATTGCAGGGCCTTGTGAAGTGCAGCAACTGCGGCTCTACATTATCTTTTACGCATGGAGGATTTCAGTGCTGTGCCTTTGCTCACGGTCAGTGCACAGAGTCGCATTATATTTCCCTCAGCAAAATCGAGGCAATCACGTATTATGTCATCCAAAAAGACCTGTCCTCCGGCAGCGTATCTCTCATATACCGCACACACCCAGAACGCACCAAAAGCTCGATTTCTATTCTCCAGCAGCAGCTGAACCGTGAACGGCAAAAGCTGGGCCGCGTAAAGGATGCTTATGCCTCTGGAGTGGATACGCTGGATGAATACAAGCAAAATAAAATGCGCATCAACAAACAAATTGCAAAGCTGGAAAGCGAGCTCAAACGTCCCACTCCAGCAATAGATATGCAGGCATACTGCAAAAAGAATCTATCCAAGCTGGCACGTATTCAATCGCCGGATGTGCCGATGGCTGAAAAATCAAAGCTTATGCGGTCGTTTGTCGACCATGCTGTTTTCGACCGCATAAGCTGCAGTGTTGAGGTATTTTACTTCGCCTGATTTTTGTTTGCTCTAGATTATCACATTTTAATGTATAGCCCACCATATTGTGCCAGCACAATCTTCGCCATACGCGGGTCTGGATTTTTAATGTGAATAGGATACTGCAGCCGTTTTTCATAGTTCCACATCAGTTATCCGCCTCCTCTTTTTGTGTAAGCTCCCACGGCCATGGCTCCTGCACCCACGCCCAGCGGCTGGCGGTGGCGTCGCTTTGGTTCAGCGGCCCGTAGGCATCCTCATACTGTTTTATCAGGTCGGCAGCCATCTTCCGGCGTTCCTGCAAACTTTTCACAGCCTCACAGTTGTCGGGGTGGGTATCAAGAAAAATTTTCAGTTCCCACATGGCAAACCGGCAGGCATCTATCCTGCGCATTAGGCGCTGCTGTTCTGTCATTTCGCGGCACCCCCCATAAAGGGTTTGTTCAGATCCCGGAATAGAGTACCGGACTGGTACCCCTCCTCCGGCTGATATAGGTTCTCAAATTTTTGTACGGGTATATATGCCATGGCCAGTGCCGGGTCCTTTGGAATAGGCGGCAGCGGCTGGACCGCGCATTTTTGCCCAGTTAAAGGTTCTTCCATGTTAAAAAGCACTCCTTTCTGGGGAAAGCCCCCGCTTATTCTATGCAGCGGCGGTCCCCACGGTCCTTCCCTGCTGCAAGGCAGCAAAAAATCTGCCGTATGCCTTTTGGAAAACAGCGGATTTTTTCAGGGGACCCTATAATGGAGAGATACATTCAAACATCTTATCATCTATACCAAAGCATATATACAAAGATTAGGCCGCAATCCGAATCTTGCAGTGACGGACAGCCTGCTGACCAGGCAATGTCGTGTAAACGCCGGTTTCTTCGCCGACTTTACCAATTGCGCGAACTTTGACGTAATACACATCATGGCCGTTTTCCACACGCTTCATGCAACCTTCTGTACGGAGGACACCGCCGTTTCCGGTTGTGATGTTCGGCTGTGTACCGCGTGGGGCAATGACCTCAAAGCGATAGGTATATGTACTGTTTTTCCGAATAGAAAAGTCCATCGTGGTATCCGATTTAACCGAGATGGTAGAAACTGTACAGGTGTCGGAACCGGTCGCTGTCTTGGCAGTGATTTCAGCACTGCCATTGCCCACGGAATGAACAACACCGTTTTCCACAGTGACAGCGCTCGGGTTGCTGGAAGTCCACGCAATCGCTTCGGTTACCTGGGAGCCATTGCTGTTTTTCGTTGCCTTCAGAGTGGTGGTTGCACCGGGCTGCAGGTAAACGGAATCCTCTGTCAGGGAAATGCCGTTTGGCGATATGACATTGATAGAAAAAGTAGTTGTGACACCGCGCACATTGACTGTGATGTTTTGGGTACCGGTGCGTCTGGTGTTCAGTCCACTGCACATACAGTCATCCAGCGGCAGATAAGTTGTGGTGCTGCCATACTGCAAACGCAGGACAGTTCCAATGTCAAACAGGCGGCGGCCGGCCAAAATTTCTTTGGGTGGATTCTCAACCGACAGCCCTGTTGGGCGGGAGCTGGCGGTTGTGAATAGCTGTGACCAAGAAGTAACGGAATTCTTTGTGTATTCGCCCATACCGATAAATGCATAGTTGGCATTCAGGATATTGGCGCGGTGACCGGTACTTTCCATCCATGCCTGCACAACTGAGCCGGCATCTGTAAAGCGCTGTGCAAGGTTTTCGCCCACGCTGTACGCGGAAATACCATACTGTTTAAAAATAGTGAAGCAGGAGGTGCCGTTTGGACGTACGTGGGAGAACTGAGTATCGGATTCCTGTGCACGGGTTTGGGCCGCTGCGTTCAGCTTGGTGTAAGCAGACAAGGGGTCTTCTTGGCCTTCATTGTGGCGGACGCGGTTTATCAGCTGCAGTTCCTTCCATGTATCTGTGGTAAAACCCTGCGGAAGTTTTATGCAGCTGGACGATGTCGCATTTCCTTTTGTGGCATTTATGGAATCTGCCGCGAAGGTAGGCAAGGTAACAGTGCACAAAATGCCCGCTGACAACACTACTGCCACGAGTCTTTTCCATTTCTTTGCATTCATATTATCAGCTTCCTTTACAAAAAATTTTGTGCTTTTTTAATTTACGTTTACATCATACAATACATTTTTCTATATTGCAAATATTTTTTGAAATATAATTCATATTTTTCTGATAAAATTGAAAATATTTGTGTAAGTTGTTGCAATCTAATCCAATCTGTATATGTGCTATAGAACTCTGTTTATAAAAATATAACCTATACGGGCCTCCTGTTTGGCTGTCTATATTTTATGTGTTGTCGGTTAAATTTGCGACATAAAAGTGTTGATAATTCACTCTCTTGCTGTATAGCACTGATGTTTACCTTTTTGTTTGTATATTTTGACGTCTCTTCTTGTTATCCTCCGGGGAATAGACAAACTGTTTTTTATTACAAACAACAAAGACCACAAATATGCTGAAACAGCATACCTGTGGCCTTTGACCCTTCCGTATAGTATAATACACAGTTTTCGATGTCCTCTGTGCAGTCGGTGCTATCATCCAAAAAAGCAGCAGGGCACATCCCGCTCTCACGGCTTGTCCAAAATCCCTCTGTAGGTTTTTGTTACGCACCCCCTTTCCGACTTTCTGCTTTCACTTTATATTCATTTTGTTATTTTACCATAAGATGGCCCTTTCCCGCAGAAAAATCCGCACAAGGACTTGACAGCACGCATTTTTTGTATATACTATGTATCGTACAGTATGCAATGCATAGTATATGCCCATATTTTTTATAGAGAGGAAGTGTACCATGGACATACAAAGAAAAAAAGGTGTGCTGGACGTCTGTGTACTGGCGGTGCTGAAACGCGGGCCGTCCTACGGTTACCGTATTGTCAGTGATGTGTCAGCCTGTATTCAAATTTCCGAGTCCACCCTGTACCCCATTCTTCGCCGGCTGGAATCGAACGGCTGTGTTTCCACCTATCGGAAAGCTTATAACGGCCGCACTCGCAAGTATTACCAAATTGAGCAGCCCGGCCTTGACCGGGTACAGGCCTTTCTGGATGAAGCCGACGAAATGAAACAAATTTATGCCTTTGTGGAGGGAGCCAACCATGACTAAAGAAACTTTTCTGAAAGAACTTGCCCTCGGTCTCACAAACCTAAGTCAAGAGGAACGCCGCCGCGTACTGGAGTATTACGGAGAGCTCATCTGCGACGGCATAGAGAACGGAAAATCGGAAGAATCCGTCATTCAGGATTTCGGCTCGCCAAAAGAGATTGCCGCCAGCATTTGCGCCGAATACGGACGCACTGCACCGCGGAAGCCAGCCTCTTCCGATGGTCAGCATATTTACGCCTCCAAAGAACCGGTCGGCGCGATTATTCTTACAGCCCAAAACCTGCGGATAGAAGTGCGTGAAAATGCACAGATTGAAACCGTACAGGTACTGTTTTCCCCACTGGGAAATGACCATGTGGCCGTTACCGAGGAAAACAGCACATTTTCCTTCTGCCACACCATCACTATGCAGCCCTTCTTCTGGCGCGATTTGTTCCACGGGGCACGCAGCCTTATACTGGAGGTCCCTGTCAACTTTAGCGGCAGTCTGTCCATACAGACCTGCAACGCCAAAATCACCGTCGACAGCCTGCACAGCATTGGCACCGGCAGCTTTATAACCAGCAATGCCTGCATTTTCATCACCAGTACCGTGTGCCGCACCTTGCAGGCCAGAACCAGCAACAGCCGTCTGCTTCTTCTGAACTGCAGTGGTGAAAGCTGCACCGCCAAAACCAGCAATGGCCGTCTACAGGCTGAGGACTGCCGCTTTCCAACACGCCTGTCCCTGCACACCAGCAACAGCCCTGTTCGCGCCGAACAGTTGTCCTCTAACAACGTCGAGCTAAAGACCTGCAATGCCCCCATTCATGCCACATTGCATGGTGACCCGCGGGACTACACCATTCACAGCCACACCAGCAACGGCCGCAGCAGTCTGCCCGCAGACTGGTCCTTCCCCGGCCAAGCGTGCAGTCTGTCCGCTGTGACCAGCAACGCCTCCATTGACGTAAAGCTAGTACCGGAATGAAACGTTTTATGTTCTTGTATGATTGTTCAAGAAAGATGCCGCAGTGGAACCCTGCGGCATCTTAAAATTCTTATTTATTGGTTTATTGGCGCAGTCCTGTGTGCCCCATGCGTGCCTCCCGCAGGGTCTTCCGCTTTTCCCGGTCCTGCCGGTCAAACGGCATTCCAATTACCATGCCCAGCACCATGCCGATGCACATATCAGTGGAACTCATTCCACAGGCATAACCAATGGCCAACCCGAACAGAAAACAAATACTGCCCCAACAGGTACGGGGTTTCTCCAGCTCATAGTAAAGCATATCCTTTTTTTGACCGGAGCGGGCAAAGCCCACGGTTTCCAGCGCCGCCGCTGCAGCTGCATTGTCCTTTTCTATGGACGCTGTAACAAAATACATATCCGGTTGAGAAAAAGCCCAATCCGCGGCGGCACGTATGGCCTCTTCCGCATAACCCTGGCCACGAAAGTCACTGTTTATCCTGCAGCGCAGTTCCACGGCACTATTTTGCGGTGCGCCTAAAAAACCAACGGTACCCGCCTGCTCCCCGCTTTCCCGCAGGGTAATGCGCCACACCGTATACCACAGGCGCTGTTCCGGGCGGGCACGGCAGCTGCTGCCTATTTCAGTATAAAGCTGTTTCAAACGTTCCTCCGTCTGACCGGCAGCTTCTTCTTGCAGTTCCTCATCCGTCATAGGCGTTACCTGTAAATGTTTGGTTTTGAGTTCGCGTTTTTTCATGGCATATCCTTTCCCTCGGACACCCAGTTGCCCGCCTATGCTGCCCTGGCTTCGGCGGCTTTCATTATATCACACATGGGTGGAACACTACCGTTCCATGCGGCGTTTTCACACAGTGTTCGCTTTTCTTTCATATACGGTGTAGGTTGATTCCTTATCTTGTAAAGCAGATACCAAAATGCTAAAATAGGAAAGCAGAGAATTCCGATAAATAGTAAAAAGAGGAAGAATATGTCTACTGTATACTTAGTGATACCATGTTACAATGAAGAAAAAGTCCTGCCCGAAACCATAAAGGAACTGAACCTGCAGCTGCACAAAATGATAGATGCAGGCCTTGTGGATGTCAGCAGCCGAATGCTTTTTGTCGACGATGGCAGCAAGGACCACACATGGCAGCTCATTGAGCAGTTCCACCAACAGAATCCGCTTGTAACCGGCCTGAAACTTGCCCACAACCGCGGCCACCAAAACGCCCTTTTGGCTGGTTTAATGACTGCCAAAGACGAAGCAGATTGTGCCATTAGTCTGGATGCTGACCTGCAGGACGATGTCAGCGTCCTGCCCCAGTTTGTGCAAAAGTTTGAGGAGGGCTGTGACGTAGTATACGGCGTACGCAACAAGCGCGATACTGACACTTGGTTTAAACGTACCAGTGCCGAGGCTTTTTACCGATTTTTAAGCCGCATGGGTGTGGACATTGTGTACAATCACGCGGACTACCGCCTGATGAGCCGCCGTGCGCTGGAGGCGCTCAGCGAATATAAAGAAGTGAACCTATTTCTGCGCGGCCTTGTACCGCTGATTGGCTACCGCAGCGACTTTGTCTATTATAACCGTCACGAGCGCTTTGCCGGAGAAAGCAAGTATCCGCTGAAAAAGATGCTGAACTTCGCCATAGACGGTATCACCTCTTTCAGCATTAAGCCGCTGAAAATCATTACCAACATCGGTATCGGCGTAACGCTGGTGGCTGTGGTCGGGCTGTTGTACGCGCTTATCTCTCACTTTGCCGGCAGCCTGCTGGCCGGACAAACCGCTGCACTCTGTTCCCTGTGGCTTCTGGGAGGCGTGCAGCTTATCTGTCTGGGTGTGGTGGGCACCTATGTGGGCAAACTGTACGCCGAAGTAAAAGCCCGCCCGCGTTTCCACATTGAAAAACATTTAAAGTAAATCTTCTCATACAGCAAAAGCACCCAATTGGGTGCTTTTTTCTGCCTAAAATACAAAAAGGTCCCCGCCGTGCACTGCGGCGGAGGCCTGGAGTTTAGTTTTATGTCTGTGCGGAAGCCGCTGTGGTCATCTGTGTACAGCGGACAGTCACACGTTTTTTTCCGCCAATGGTGCAGGTGAACAGTGTCAAATCCCATTTGCCGGATTTCATGCGACTGACATCATATTTATCAATGGTTTCCATAGAAGAAACCTGATAATCAAATGTATTGCCGCGTACGTCGGTAAACTGTACAGCGTCACCCACATTCAGCGTATTGAGCCTGCCAAAGTGGCCCTGGTAATTGTGCCCCGCGATAATCAGCGAATGTGTGTAAACACTGCCCTGATATCGGCAGGGCGCTTTCCGCAGGTTCGGGTAATTCCACTCATTCTGCACCGGCAGCGTCAGCCCCAGTGTGGGAATGCTGACAATGCCAATGTATGACCTTCCATTCACTTCGGTCATAGGCATCTCACTGGGGGAAGCTGTGCCGCCACCGACAGAAGTGGAGATCTGCTGCTGCAGGGGTTTCAGCGTTTCACTCGCTATTTTCCCGGCGTTCCAGTCATCCCAGCGGTTAAATACCACCAGCGCCAGCGCGGCCAAAATAAGCGCTATGCCCGTCACTATAAAAATGCTGCCTGCTTTAGATTTCGTTTTCTTCGTTTTCATGATTTTTTTCTGTTCCTTGCTTTTACGGACCAGCCAACCGCAACCAATACCATACCGGTAGCTGCCATAAGCGGAACCGGCCACCAAAGCTGTCCGGTCTGCGGCAGGGAGCCCTGCGATTTTGACACATTAACGGGAGTTGTGGCGCCTGTTGGACCGCCGGGACCTCTGCCTGGTACCTTGCCGGAATAGGTATTCGTCACGACAAAAGAGTGGCTTGTTTGGTCACTGTTGACCTGTACCGTGTATCTGCTCGGTACATTTCTTTCCACGACCTGCCAGGTATCTTTTGTGTTATCTATCTGCCATGTAAACATCCAGTTGTTGTTGGAAGACAGCTTCTGTGTAGTAAATGCTTCGCCGTTTTTGAGTATCTCAACGGTTATTTCCTGCGGGCGCTGGTCCAAATGGCCGGTGTCCGCCCACTGTTTCATAACTTTTCCGGTTGTTTGGGTATCGTCACTGCTGGCGGAAGAATCACTAGTAATGAACTTCCGTTCCGCTTTTGGCATAGAAACGATGTCGTAATTCCATGAACTGTCAAGGGATTCCGGCACAGAAATGAGAAGCGGGGCAAACGTATATGCTTCGTCTTCGGTCCCGCTTATCTTTACACTGTTGGGAATGACCAGATACATACCGGTAGCCAAGTTCCGGAACTTTACGTTCCCGCTTTCGTCAGAGCTGAGGGATGTGTCCACCTTGATTTTATCGGCGATTGTGTAATCTCTCAGGGTCGACGCTGCGGTTGTCAGTTCATCATCTGAAAGGTTTTCCAGTACAACCGGGTAATCCTGGAACATGCCTGTCATGGTGAAGTGGACGTCCTGGGAAACGGATGCGACACGGTAAATATTTACAGGAACACCGGAAAGTGCCGCACCACCGCCCTGAAACTGCAGCGAAATGGAACCCTTCTTCGTTGGTTCTATCACGTCCGCGGCATGCATGGAATTAAACGGCATCACACACAGCAGCAGCATCAGTACTACTGCCAGAAATCCGCTGAAACGGAGTTTCTTTCTCATTTTTTGCTCTCATCCTTTCCAAAATTCGGTGTCCCCTTATCCCTGCGTTTTCTTGCGGTAGAAGTCAGCAGCATAATCAGCAGGACCAGAAGAATTGGCGCCGCAACAACCGGCGCAACCAGCATGGGGTCTATCTGCACAGCGTCCGCCGCCGCATTGACGGTATTGGGGCCATTTGTACGCACGCCGCGTACCAGCAGGCGGTGCGTGTTAATGCCGTAAGGCGTACAGGTAATCAGTGTAACATAATCTTTTTTTGGGTCAATGGTCAGGCTGCCCACCTCACTGGGAAGGACGATTTTAATTTGGTCCACTTTATAGTAAAGTGTTTCGCCCAGCACAGTTAGGGAAAAGGTATCACCGGCCTGCATTTTGTCAAGATCCGTGAACAGTTTGGCGGAGGGCAGACCCCGATGTCCGGTAATGACTGCGTGGGTGCCGGTACCGCCCACCGGCAGCGAGGAGCCTTGCAGGTGGCCGGCACCAGCGGCAAGAACCGCGTCGCTGGTGCCGTGGTACACGGGCAGGGAGACATGGATTTTCGGTATGTCTACATACCCCATAACGCCGGTTCCATCCGCATTCAGCAAGCTATTATACTCCTTTTGCTGGGCGGCGGTCATGTGGTGCTGGTCTTCGCCGCCGCGCAGTAAGTCGTTGTACCGGCGAGCCACTGTCAACATTTGCTTTTTTCTGTTTTCATCCAGATGGGACACGGTCTGTTCGTACTTGGAAATGGCATGGGACGCATGAAACTGGTTCCAGTAGTTACTGATTGAGGGGTATAATAACACGGAGAGACCTACAAGAAAAACAACGATCAAAAGAATACTAGTTCTATTCTTTCTGGCTGGTTTCTTCATAGGCCTCTCCCTGTTCCCAGTGTGCCGGGCTAGCTGCACGCTGGGAACCAGTTATCTATTGGAATTCATTGAGATATGAAACGAAGGGTAACAAAATTATTTTGTTTCGCTGTTCATTCTGCGTTTTGTGATAAGCAGAACGGCGGCGCCAGCCATCAGGCAGATACCAACGATTGTGAAGATGCGTGTGCCCATACCGCCGGTAGCAGGCAGGACAGTGCCCTTGTTGTTGGCAACATTCATAGATTCAATACCAGTTGTTGCGACCATGTTCTGTTCAGTTGTGCCAATTTTTACAGCCACATCAGCGGTTGTGTTGTAGCCAGCCGGTGTCTTCGTTTCTTTTAGGAAATAGTCACCGGTGTCCAGACCTGTGAATGCAATAACGCCGTCTGCTGTAGTATCCAGTTCTGTTGCTTTGGAAATGTCCGTTGTCCAGCCGGATACTTTACCGTCTGTGATAACAGCATAGTTGGCAACGGTCTTGTCGCCGTCAGCAACATTTTTGTACAGCTTAAAGCCTGCGCCTGCCAGAGGTGTCTTATTGTCAGCACCGTCAACCTTGGTAACTTTCAGCTCATAGGTGTAAACTGTAACATCTTTCGGCGGAGTTGTGCCCGTGTCGCCGGAACCATCATTGTTCGGGTTGTTGGAGTAGGTCACAGTAACTTCATTCTTGTTGCCGACAGCGGTGCCCAGCACAGCCTTATTGTTCAGTTTCGCGGTGTATGTAACAACAATTTGGCTGTCTTTATCTACACCAGTAACCTTCTTCAGGTCTGCACAAGCAACCGTCAGCTTCTGTTCATCAGCTGTTGTTGTAAAGGATGTGGTAACATCTGTATCCCCTACAGTAACTTTAACGGAATCTGCGTCATAAGTCAAGCCATCGGAAAGTGTATCGTTGAACTTATACTGATAAGTTTTGTAGTCAGCATAGTTGCTCGGCAGCGTGCCGGTCAGCTTAAAGGAAACAGTATCGCCGACGTTGTAGTCGTTTGCTGCTTTGTCTTCTCCGTTTTCAACGATTTTTTTGTCAACAGTAGGAACATCTTTGCTGTTCTTCGGGTTTACCTGAACATTATTTACAACTTCCAGCATCACACGGGTGTAGTCATCGTTACCGCTCTGTGTACCGTTTTTATCTTTTACCAGATAATAGCCTGCGGCAAGGCCGGAAATGGTGTAATTTTTTGCTGTCGTATTGTACGTACTGGTACCTGCAACTGTGGAAAGGTTCTTGTTGACATCCTGTGCGAAAGCCTTAACCAAATCGGCATCGTTATCTTTGCCGTCCAGTATCTTTGCGGCACCGGCGGCATCTGTTACACTGGCAAAGCTTGCTTTCGTAGCATCGTCTGCTTTCAAAGCTGCCAGCAGGTCAGCACCCTTGACACCATCGCCCCACTGTACATTAGACAATGTGCTTTCACTCAGGTCGCCCTTGAATACCTGATAGGCTTCATAGGTATGGTTAGCGGTCTCGTTCTGAATGGTAATGGTATAACCGTCTGCTGCCCATGCTGGAACAGCAACAGCGGCGGTCATGACAGCTGCAGCAGCAATTGCTGCCATACGTTTTAGCATTTTCTTCATAAATTATTCTTCACCTTTCCTAAAACTGATTTTTGTTTAAATGTGTTTGCTTTATGAAAAACAGCACTGGGAATCTGATTTTATCGGCAGCTTCCTTTTGCGTACTGTTTTTTGAGGTACCATGTGCACAGGGCCGCACCCATCAGCAATAGACCGCCTCCGAAGAATTTTCCTGTGCCAGCTCCGCCTGCCTCCGGCAGGACATACCCTTTTTCATCTTTTACAGTCATGGTGCTATTCTCAAAGGAAACATCTGTGGGCCAGCTGTTCACCGGTGTAATGCTTCCCGTCCGGGCATCTACCTTGAAAGTAACGGGTTCGCCCAATGCACTGTAGCCAGCTGGCGCCTTGGTTTCTATCAGTTTGTATGCCCCGCTGGGCAGGTTTGTAATGTTCACCTGCCCGCTCCCATCTACGGTATAGACGCCGGTCTTGTCGGCGCCCAGATAAGCTCTCCAGCTGCCGGTTCCGTCTGCTTTATCGTTTTTATACAGCGTAAACTGTGCACCTGACAGAGAAGTCTTGCTGTCCTTGCTCACTTTATGCAGCATGAACCCGGATGTCTTCACCTTGTTGGTAACAGCCACGAAGGAACCATCGGAATCGAACGTATAATCACCGCTTTGTGCGGTCGTGTTGTCTTTTTGGAGCACCGCCTTAGCACCATTGAAAGTAACAGCGTAATCGGCGCTGTTCAGTTCCTGTACATAATACTTCGCACTGTCATCAATGCCGTCAAACACAGCCGTCTGGCGGGTCTTCAACTGAAAGACTCCGTTTTCATCCGTTTTATATGGGGTGCTGTCACCGTTCAAAGTATAGGCTGCATTTGCCTGTACCTTGCCGTCAACAAAGAGCTTCATTGGATAGGTGGCATTCGTATCCGCGTCACCTTCCACCTGTTTGGAAATGCTCAGCTTGCCTTTCGGGACAGATGGCATATTGAACTTAATGCGCAGATTGGAAGCACCGGCGCCGCGTTCCATATAGAACACTTGAATCTTATGCGTTGAATAGTTATCGAACGTGCTGGCGGTCATATTGTCGTTGGCCGCCTTGAACATGTCTTTAATAGAAGTTATGTTCTCTTTGTAATTTCCTCCGATTTGAGACGTTGTTGAAAAGCCAACTTCACCGGTGCTGAAGTCGATATAACCGCTCTGTGCATCATGAATACCGCCCAAATCCAGCACCAGTTTGCCGTCAATATACACCCACATATCGTCATCACCGGTAAACTCGAACCGCATGGGACTGCCGTTTACCAGCCCGTTCTTCGGCTGCGCAAAATTGGCTTCCATATACATGCCAAAGAAGTAGTTATTACTCTCGTTAAAGCCATAAAGATTTTCATTATAGCGGGCATCGCTCGTAGGCAGTTCATGACCTAAATAGTCATACCGGTTATGGTTCCGAACATACCGGTTATGGTTCCGAACGTTTCCTATATTCAGCGTATTGAACGGCATGAAGTTGCCGCGCTGAAAGAAAAACCGGGGATCACCATTTGGCGTGCCCAGCTGGTTGTAAACCTTAAAGTTGCCGCTGGCCTTGTCGAAGGAGGCAAAGTTCTGCGAACCATCATAGTAAAGGTAGTGAGTCTTGTCATACTCGCTTTGCAGGAACAGATGGTTAGCATCGTTCGAATAGGAAGTACCGCTGCCGCCCTTGGTGAACCAGTTAGAAAGGCTATAACCATTATTCACACAGGTTGGGAACCCATTCTCACCAACCTTGTTGGACAACAGCCCCTGTGTAATGGAACCGGTTGTTCCGTTATATCCGCCGCCGCCAATGTTCGCCGGGCTGTTATAGTCAAACATCTGCAGCGTTACGCCCATAGCAGTGCTGTCCAAAGTCGACACCGTAGACAGCGCACTCCGGTGCTGCCCGGACCTTCCGCTGCACGCCAGCACGTCCAAAGTCGACGCCGTAGACAGCGCACTTGTGTCGCCGACCGAAATCGTTTCCGATGTCACAACGTAAATGGAGAAACTGCTGGCACTGAACTGTACCGTGCCCTGCTGCTGCACCAGCACCGCGCCCGCGACCTTTGCGGCGGTTCTGGTGCTGGCAGCTTTGTCCTGCGTGACGGTGGCTTTGACAGCCGCAGTGCTTTCACTTTTATCGGCTGTACCGGTCTGTACATGATAAATGTCCACCGGACCGGCGGCCTTTTTCAGCCGCGGTGTGTTGATGTACACCTTCACCGGGCTGGCCGGTTCAAATTCTTTTCCGGTGCTGTCCAGCAGGGTAATATCATACGCCGCCAGCACGTTTGCCTTTTCCATGCTGACCTGTACCGGGTAAGCCACTGCGGTAGTCCCCTGCGGCAGGTCTCCCTCTACTGTAATGGAAGTGCCGTCGCTGACTGCCTGTGTGCGTTTGCTGTCTGTATACACGGAAGCGGTAAGCTTTTGTCTAACCACCTTAGATTCTGTCTGTGAAGAAGCTGTTTTGGAAGAAGACGCCTGTGAGGAGGATGCTCCGGAAGAAGGCACTTCAGAGGAAGCCGCTTCAGAAGAAGACACCTGTGCAGAGGTTGCCTCGGAAGAAGACACTTCAGAGGAAGCTGCTTTGGAAGAAGACACCTGTGAGGATGTTCCCTCAGAGGAAACTGCTTCTGGTTCCCAGTTCAGCGCAAGCGGCTGGCTGACAGAACCATCGGCGGTTTCCGCTGTGCCGGAAGACTGCTTTGCCTGTATTGCCTCTTTTGCGGCTTTTAGGTCTGCTGCGGAAGCGGCATACAGTTTTACCTGCTGTGTTGTGCTCTGGTCCGCCGCAGCCTTTGCAGTCCAGCTGAGGTCTACTTTTACGGATTTGCCTTTCTCCAGTGCAAACCAGTAGGTAACCGGTTTGCCGCTTTCCGTAACACGGTGCAAATCGAGGATGGTGGTCTTATCGGCTGCCGCCACTTTTACTTCATTCTTGGCATCGAACTGATACGTATCCGACAGCTCCGCATTGACAGCGTCCGGTGTAAAGCAAAATACAGTGGAGTCCTGTTCGGTATCCGCCGTTGCCATAATATGTACCGGAATATCATTGCCGGAAACCGCCTTGGTAACTTCCGCCTGCAGCAGTGGATTTTCTTTTTCCATACTAATGGCTGGTTGTCGCAGCGCCGTAAAAACACCGAAAACCGTGCATACGGAAAGGATACATACCGCTATGAACAGATTTTTCCTTTTTTTATGGTGGTAAGCGATTTTCCACCTGTCTTGATAAATTTGTTTTCGCAGGGATAAAAACTCCTTTCCCTCTGAATTTTTAATTTCCAACCATCCCTATTTGCGGAAGCGGCCAAACGCGAAAGACTACCTTGCCAACAATAAACTCATTTTCAATACAGCCTATGGAAGAAGAACGGCTGTCTACGGAAGTTGCACGGTGGTCACCCAGAACAAAAATCTTGCCGTCCGGCACCTGATAGGGAAATTGGATGTCACATTTCCCTTGGCTCTTTTCCTTTAGGTAAGGTTCGTTCAGAGCTTTGCCGTTTACCAGCACAGTGCCGTCCTTCTGAATAATGACCGTATCGCCTGCCTTCGCAATCACTCGTTTCAGCAGGATTTTGTTATTGTAATAAAATGCAACGATGTTTCCCTTTTGAAACTTTGCATTTTTGACTGCCACAACGATTTGGCCATTTTGCAGTGTTGGCTCCATACTTGTGCCTGTTACCTGCAGCACAGTCAGGACCAATGTTGCAATCAACACTGCGGCCGCCGCAACAGCCAGCAGTATGTAAATGGTACTGCGCAGTAGTTTATGATACCGGCTTTTGTGTTGTTCCCGCTGAAGTTCCTGCTTCAGTTGTATGGTTGTCGGCCGTGCTTTGGCTGGCTGCAGGTTTGTTTGTGTTGTTTTCTGCATGGATTTCTAATCTTCTGCCCTCCTTCTTTTGGAATGGTGCAGCTTTTCTTTCCGCTTGCTGGTTCAGCCCCCGGATATTTTCGAGATATTGGTCTGCGGCCTTCTGGGCCGCCTCAAAGACACCATTGAGCTGCAGTGACGCTTCCGCAATGGAACCGGCTTTCTGCAGATGAATTTCCCGGTCCTGCAACTTTTCCTGCAGGGCAGCGTTTTGCTGTTCCAGTCTCTCAATCTGCTTTCGCAGACTGGTATTTTCTTCGGACAAATCCACCAGCACTTCCAGCAGCTCTGTCCGCTTCATTTTTTTTAGTTCTTTATCCGTCATATTTTTTCCTCTGCCAACGGCCGCCCTGCTGAAAAGGGCCGCCCAAAATACAATCAATGTATTTTATATGAATCCCAAATATTTATAATACAAGCGATAAACTAGTCTGTCTTCCATTTGATTTTTGTCTATTCATTGTAATACAGGAACCGGCCTTTGTGGCAACACGTTTTACACAAAAGCATACACGTTTTACACATGTCTGGATGTGCTTCCACAAATCCCCTGATTTTTAGGAAAAATCTCCTGCGTTTTTATGAATTTCACTATAGTCACATTGTTTCGCAGAATAGTCGAAAAAAGTACGCAAAAAGGGACCCGATTTATCGGGTCCCTGAAAAAGCCTCTTGCCCGCCCCGCGGGTACTCACAAAGGCAGCAGCATACGAACAGTAAAAATTCCTTCTTCAGCCTCACAATCAAACGTAGCGTGGCTTTTCCTGGAAAATGCCTGTACACTGGCGCAGACCATAACCGTGTCCCTCTCCCCGCGTGGATTCTGGCAGACCAGTTTCGTGGGAAAATGTAACGGTCCCCGCATAGGAATTGGTGATTTCGAGGATTGTCTTATCTTTAGCTGGGTGCATCAGAACATGGACAAAACGCTTTTCCGGTTCTTTCACATTGGCAGCTGCATTAACGGCGTTTTCCAGCAAATTGAGCAAAACTGTCAAAAGTTCAAATTCATTTACCTGCAGCTGCTTTGGTACATCTGCCCGGCACTGAAACTGTACCTTCTTTTTCTCTGCGAATTCGGCAGCAGCGGTCAGCACACCGTTGACAGCTGTATTTTTGCAGTAGTTTGCAACAACCGTGTGGTCCAGCCGCTGTACATATTGCTGTAGCATCCCGCGTATTTTGTCCGTATCGCCGTTTTCTAAATAAGAAAAAACCAGGTTTGCGCTGTGGCGCATATCGTGGCGGAGAATAGCCATCTCTATTTTGGACTTTTTTTCATGTTCCACTTCTCGCTTTAACGCAGCCGCATAGGCCTCCAGCAACTCATTGTTATGTTTCAGTTTCTCGCTTTGCTTAACTGCAGAAACTAAATTAAAAACGAAGAAATAAGTAAATATCATCGCGGCGAGCATCAGTAAAATAGGGACACCTTTCTGCGGATACTTGTAAAAATTTGTAGGCCAAACCATCATGGTGCAGACTACCACATAATACAATGCCAGGGACAGGCAAATACCGCCCCAATGTATTCTACTGTCTTCTATGACAGAAAGATATTGCTTCCTGCAAAACAAAATGAGAAGGAGCAGGAACACAGCGTGCACTACAATCTGCACGGTAAAAGCAAAGGCAGCGCTGGTATAGTCGGGGTTCTTTCCGACAATACTTCCATAGTAATACAGCATGGAACACAGGACATTTCCAGGCAGCACATAACATGCCGCCATGATACCCGTCATTACCGCACGCCAATCGCGGTAAAGGCAGAGCAGCAGGACAAACAGCTGTAGGACCAAAATTTCCAGCAGGGTAGCCGGCAGAATCTGGTCCGGCAAAAAGCACTGGGCATAGTCTCCTGGACTGGTTACCAAAAAGCAAAGCAGCAAAAGCAGTATTGTTTTCGGCTTTGTATATCGCATGGGCAGAAAAAAATATAGAAATGTCAGCAGAAAGGCCATAGAAATACGGTACTGTATAAGCTGAAGCCATTCCATTAGAATTCCTCCCCATCATGTGCTAAAAACCGCAGGTATCTCCGGTTGACGTCGGCAAAGCGGTTGCGGCTGATGGGAATCTCCCGGTTATTGTCCAAAACTAGGCTGTCACGCTGCACGGTACGGATAAACCGCATGTTTACCCAAAAAGACTTGTGCGGCTTTAAAAAAGCCGGGTCACTGGAAAGCGGTGCAACCGCCCGATCAAAGCTGCCGCGGTTGCAGACACTGGAAATGGTCTGTCCATTGCTCAAGGTATATAATGCCGAGCGCGCCACATTTTCTACTACAATAATAGATTCCTTATCTACGCTTTCTTTTCCGTCACGACCGTTAATTAGGATGAAATGCGCCTTTTCTTTTTCCAGCAGCATACAAGCCATATCCAGCGCTGAAAAAAGCTCTTCTGGCGAAACAGGCTTCAGCAGATAACGCAGTGCCTGATTCTGATAGGCATCCAGCGCGAACTCTTCGGAAGAAGTTGTATAAATAATGGGGGCATTTTTTTGTACGCTGCGAATTTTCCTGCCCAGGCGGATGCCGCTGATGCTCGGCATTAGAATATCCACAACGTAAATATCATAAAGCGTATCGGATTGCAGTTGGGAATCCAGTTCCACTGCATCCGAAAATGCCGTGACTACACCTTCGCGTTCCGGGTGCTTTGAAAAATAGGCATTCGTCACTTTTACCAGTTGATTAAGGTCCCAACTGTCATTATCACATACCGCAATCCACAGCATTTTTCTCCTCCTTCTGCTTTATTTCCCTTCCATTCTATAATAAATTTCCCCTCGGTGCAAGGTCATCTGCATGAACGTGAAGCCGGCCGACATGATATTTGACAAAATATTGGCCTTTCGTTCACTCCTCGTACATATCCTTCCGGTACAGTAAAAAACGTATCAATGATGTTCCACAGAGCGACAAAAATCGCACTTCTGGAGTGGTACGATTATCTTTGCGCGCTGCGCGCATTTTACATTTTTCCTTTGCTGCCAGGAGTCCAAAGATGGACGGAATACCGACTTTGGACCACGGCAGACCAAACATTCCCCTTTGGGTTTTTATAAAAGCCGCGTCCCCGCTCCCTGCCGGAAGTCGGGGACATTTTTTGCCCCGCGTTGATATTTTCCCACTGCTGCCGTACACTTTGAAAAAGAGTTTTTTAGAACTTGTTCCGTTCATTGTGTGGCGGCTGAACGGCAAAATAAACAGATAAAAAAGACGGACAGGTCCGCAAGGTGCGGCATCTGTCCGTTTTTTATTCTTCGATTTTATTATGTACTATTCTGTCTGTACAAACTGTGCATTGTACAAACGGGCATAAAAGCCGCCTTTTTCCATAAGCGACTGATGTGTTCCCTGTTCCACAATGCGTCCGTCCTGCAGTACCAAAATAAGGTCCGCGCTGCGAATGGTAGAAAGCCGATGTGCAATAACAAAGCTAGTGCGTCCGCGCAGCAAATTCTGCATGGCGTCCTGCAGGCACTTTTCCAGCCGTGTGTCCACACTGGAAGTTGCTTCATCTAAAATAAGTATGGGCGGGTCCCTCAGCAGTGCCCGCGCAATGGTCAGCAGCTGCTTTTCACCCTGTGAAATGTTGCTGCCCTCCTCGTTCACCCGCATATCGTAGCCATTCGGCAGGGTACGGATAAAGTGGTGCACATTAGCGGCCTTTGCCGCCGAAACAACTTCATCCCGGCGGGCGTTCAATTTTCCATAGCGCAGGTTGTCCGCAACGCTGCCGGAAAACAGCCATGTATCCTGCAGCACCATGCCAAAAGCAGAACGCAGGTCATCCCGGCGGAAGGAACGGATATCCCGGCCATCCAGCAGAATGCGGCCGCTGCCTACATCGTAAAAACGCAGCAACAGGTTGATAAGTGTGGTTTTGCCTGCACCCGTAGGCCCAACAATGGCTACCATTTGCCCGGGCTGAGCCGTAAAGCTGAGGTCGTGAATGATTTCCCGCTCTCCATAACTAAAACTTACATGCTGAAACGATATTTGACCATGCACCTTTCCCAGTTCCGCCGGTGGGTCTGCCTCCGGAACCTCATTAGGCTGTGCCAAAAAGTCCGTTACACGGCCGGCCGCGGCAAAAGCTGACTGTATTTGTCCGGACATCTGTGAAATTCGTGAAAGCGGGTCATTCAGCTGCCAGATATAGTTGATAAACGCCTGCAGTGCACCCAGTGTCAGCCCACCGGCCAGCACATAATTGCAGCCGAGGGCCGCCGTGCTGCCGATTATCAAATATGTCACCAGCAAAATAAGTGGCGACATGGTAGAGGACAAAAACTGCGCACGGAACACATAGTGCTGCAGGTGATGGTTTACCTTGCGGAAATCCTGCTCCGCTGATTTTTGCTTATTGTATAATAATATTTCATGATACCCTGTGTATAATTCCGTTACACGGCCGTTTAGCTGTCCCACTGCGTCCTGCTGCTGGCGGAACTGTTTTTGGCTGCACCGGACAACCACCCAAGTAATCAGGAGTGCCAGCGGAATAATCAGCGTACCGACGGCCGCCATAACAGGCTGAATCCGGTACATCATGACCAGCGCCAGCGCCACGGACAATATCCCGCCGACAATGTCAAGCAGTGTCATTTGGCAGGCGTTGCTGATGGTATCCACATCGTTGGTAATACGGCTCAAAACATCGCCATAGGGGTGTTCATCGAAGTAGCTGACCGGCAGAGTATGGATTTTTTTCTGCAGGGCATCGCGCAGTGTCTGCATGGTGCCCTGTGTGGCATGTGTCACACTAATCATGGACAGCGCCCCGACAATCGTCTTGATGATAAAGATGATAACGAGTATTAAAATGATATGCAGTATCG
Source organism: Caproicibacterium sp. XB2 (assembly GCF_044880635.1). Taxonomy (NCBI): domain Bacteria; kingdom Bacillati; phylum Bacillota; class Clostridia; order Eubacteriales; family Oscillospiraceae; genus Caproicibacterium; species Caproicibacterium sp. XB2. The sequence continues at coordinate 1,633,375 of NZ_CP173227.1, forward strand.
CTTGATAGTGAATGCCTGCGCCGGAAATGTGCTTTGCCATGTCTGTCACGTCCGCGGCAAGCTGGGTCGTAATCCGGCCTTCCACTGACGGCATTATCGCCAAACAGACGCTTTGGGCAATGACCATCAGCGCACTCATCAAAAATCCCCATTTGTGAGGCGCAAAGTACGGCCGCAGCTGACTAAGAGTACTTTTCCCTTGTTTTTTCCGCTTTTTCATTCTGCATTGCCCCCTTCCCCAGCACTTTCCTGCAGCTCGGCTTCCGTCAACTGTGAGGCGGCAATCTCATAATAAATAGGGCAAGTACGCAGCAGCTGCTGATGTGTGCCCATGCCCACAACTTTGCCCTCATTCAGCACAACAATACAGTCTGCATCCAAAATAGTAGACACCCGCTGTGCCACAATGGCAACAATCGCGTTCTGGGTTTCACTGTGCAGTGCCCGGCGCAGATTTGCATCCGTGCGAAAATCCAGCGCAGAAAAAGAGTCATCAAACACATAAATCTGCGGTTGGCGCACAACAGCACGCGCAATGGAAAGCCGCTGACGCTGTCCGCCGGAGGTATTGACTGAGTTCTCCTCAATGGTTTCGTCAAAACCGCCCGGCTTTTCCATAATAAAATCATACGCCTGCGCGACTTTCGCCGCGTGCTCCACTTCTTCTTTGCTTGCATCCTCTTTTCCGAAACGGATATTGTCGGCAATGGTTCCATGAAACAGAAATGCTTTCTGCGGAATAAAGCCCATAGCGCCGCGCAGGGAGCTGAGACTGTACTCACGAATATCCGTGCCGTTTATCTGAATGCTGCCGCCGGTCACGTCATAAAAGCGGGGAATCAGGTTCACCAGCGTGCTCTTTCCGGAACCGGTACTGCCAACAAAGGCAATGGTCTGTCCCACCCGCACCGAAAAGGAAACATCCTGCAAAACCGGCTCGTCGCCGTCCGGATACACAAAGGTCACATGGTCAAAGGTGAGGTCCCGTACCGGCTTTTGCATCTGCAGGCCACCCACCGGGTCCCGCACCAGCGGAACAGTGTCCAGCACCTGCTGAATCCGGTGAGCACTGACGGCTGCACGCGGGTACATCATAAAGACAGTGCAGAACAGCATAGTGGACATCATGGCATGGAACAAATAAACCACAAATGCGGTCAGCTGGCCAATTTGCAGCTGGCCGATTCCCAAAAGCTGCGCGCCGCGCCAGTAGATGAGCACGCTTGCAATATTCATTATCAGAAAAAATGCCGGCTGTGTCAGCTGCATCAGCAGAAACATTTTTTTGGAGCAACTAGCGTACTGCTCATTTTCACCCGCAAAGCGTTTTTCCTCATATTTATCATTGGTAAAGGCACGCACTACACGAATGCCAGTCAAATTTTCACGAGTAATGCGGTTCATTCCATCCTGGGAATCCTGCTGTTTTTCGCTGATGGGCTTCGACAGCCGCGCAACAATGACCACGCCCAGCACAATAATTGGAATAGTCGCCGCCACAATCAGAGAAAGCTTCACTGACGCGTACAGAATCATAACATAACTGGCCACTAACATAACCGGCGTCATCAGTGCTGTACGCAAAAGCATATTCAAAAACATCTGCACCTGAAAGGCATCGTTGTTGGTCCGTGTAATCATAGAGGAAACGCCGAACTTGCCAAACTCGGTATCGGAAAAGCTTTGGGCCCGCGCAAATACGTCACTGCGCATATCCGCCGTCACATTGGAAGAAATGCGTGCGCAGCAGTACCCGAGCAAAATGATTCCTGTCACACCAATGAACGAAATGATAAGAATGGTCAGCCACATTTTATGAATATAGCCTGTATCATTTTTCATCACACCGCCGTCAATCATCTTTGCCATCAGTGTCGGTATTCCCAGCTCGGTCAGCGCAAAGCCGAAAACCGAGAGGAAGTCCAGCAAGCACCACCCTTTGTAGTGTCCGAGGTACTTAAAAATCAGTTTCATGGATTCTCTCCTTTTTCATGGGTCTTCTCTGCTGTATGCAGAACAAAAAAGACAGATGCAGGGAAGTCAGTCCCCCACATCTGTCGGCATTTTTTGCTGCGGCACGCTGCCTTTAGATACAATATTTCTGCATATACCTATCCATTTTTGGCAGAAGTGCATCATATTCGCCGTGCTTGCCCAGCCATTCGCGAATATCCCGCACGGTGACTAAGGAGTGCACCGTAATGCCGAACTCTTCCTGTACTTCCATAACTGCTGTTTTGCCGGGGTGCTGTCCCACTTCGCAGCGGTTAACGGAGATAAACATATCACTGCAGGAAACATCTGCCGCCGAGCGCAGCACAGGTATGGTTTCACGTACAGCAGTGCCCGCGGTAATGACGTCCTCAATAATAATGACGTGGTCGCCATCCTTCGGCTGATAGCCGACCAAACAACCGCCCTCGCCGTGGTCCTTTGCCTCTTTGCGGTTAAAGAAGTAGGGCTTGTCCTCTCCGTACTGGGTGTACAGTGCACCCGCGCAGGCAGTTACCAGTGGGATTCCCTTATAAGCCGGCCCAAACATCGCGTCAAAGCGGCAGCCGCTGTCATGTACCATACCGGCATAAAAACGGCCCAGCCCCGCCGCCTGTGCGCCGGTGCGGTAATTTCCGGTATTGACAAAGTACGGGGTATTGCGGCCGCTTTTGGTTACAAAGTCGCCAAAACGCAGTACATCTGCATCCATCATAAACCGGATAAACTGTTCTTTCTGCTCTGTCAGCATAAGTGCCCTCCTGCATTCCTGTATATCCCTGTATTTTTACTTATTATATTATTATACCTCTGCATTCGTCCGTTGGCAAGGGAACGCCACGGTCCTTTGCAGAATTTCCTATTTGTCCTGCAGAAAAGTTGACAGAGCCGTAAAAAGAGGCTACCATAGCCTTACCAGTCATTGATTTCTGCAGGCTGGCAGTGCTATTATTCATTTTCTTTGCGCCTGTCATCTGCTTTCCGCTGAAAGGACGTTCCTTATGAAAATTACAGACATTCGCACTTCCGAATTTTCGGTGCCGCTGCGCACGCCCTTTAAGACTGCCCTGCGCACTGTAAGCAAGATTCATGACGTATTGGTCACTGTCACTACGAACGACGGCCGCCGCGCCTTCGGTGAAGCACCACCCAGCGCGCCTATCACCGGCGAAACCATCGGCTCCATTCGCTGTGCCGTGGAGGATTTTATTCGTCCAGCACTGCTGGGACGTGACCTTGACGACTTTGATAACACCATGCAAGTCCTGCACACGGCACTGCTGCACAACACCAGTGCCAAAGCTGCCGTGGACATGGCGCTGTACGACCTGCGCGCACAAAAACTTGGTGTGCCACTGTATCGGCTGCTCGGCGGCAGCAAAAGTGAACTGGAAACTGACCTGACCATCAGCGTGAACCGCCCCGAACAAATGGCTGCCGACAGCCTGACTGCTGTGCAGCGCGGCTTCCATATTCTAAAAATCAAGGTAGGGCTGGAACCACAGCTGGACCTACAGCGTCTGACCTCCGTTCGCCGTGCGGTCGGTCCGGACATCACCATTCGTGTGGACGCAAATCAGGGCTGGACTCCGGCACAGGCTGTCCGCCTTATCCGCAGCATGGAAGACGCCGGTCTTGGTCTGGAACTAATCGAACAGCCCGTTCCCGCACAGGACATAGAAGGTATGGCCTTTGTGCGCCGAAATGTTTCCACCCCGCTGCTGGCAGACGAAAGCGTCTTTTCACCACGGGACGCCCTGGCGGTGCTGCAGGCAGGTGCAGCCGACTTTTTGAACCTGAAGCTGATGAAAACCGGCGGCATTTACGGCGCTTTGCAAATTTGCTCCCTCGCCGAAACCTTTGGTGTGCCCTGCATGGTGGGCTGTATGCTGGAAAGCAGCCTTGCCGTCAGCGCGGCCGCTCATCTGGCCGCGGGCAAACGCATTGTTACCCGTGTGGACTTAGACGGTCCCGGCTTGTGCAGCATCTGCCCCTACACCGGCGGCCCACAGTTTTTGGAAAACCACATTGTGATGAATGAAACGCCCGGTCTTGGCATTCAGCCGGATTGGATACCGCCGCTGTCATAAAGAGGTCAGCGCCGCACAAGGATCTGCAAAACCATACAAAAAAGCTGCCCGCGTTTGCAGGCAGCTCTTTTTATAGCAATTTTACAAGGCAGAATTACTTGTCGGCTTTTTCGTCGGCTTTCTTTTCTGCTTTATCGTCAGCCTTTGCTTCTGCTTTTTCAGCAGGCTTTTCCTCAGCCTTTGCGGCTGGTGCAGCTTCAGCGACGGGCTTTGCAGCGGTTTCCATCAGTTCGATAATTGCCATCGGGGCAGCATCGCCGCGGCGCGGCCCGATTTTTGTAATACGGGTATAACCGCCGTTGCGGTCCTGATACTGCGGAGCAATCTCGGTAAAGAGCTTGTTGGCAACATCTTCCTTGGTAATGAAGGCCATTACAAGGCGGCGGGTGTGCAGCGTGTCCTTCTTGGCGATTGTGATCATCTTCTCGGCCATGGCGCGAACGTCCTTGGCACGGGTGACGGTCGTTTCGATTCTGCCATTCTCTAAAAGAAAGGTCACCATTGCACGCAGCATTGCTGTACGGCTGTCCGTAGCTCTGCCGAGCTTTCTGGTTCCTGGCATCGAATGTCACTCCTTTAACCTATGGGATAGGGAATTATTCATCGTCCTTGCGCAGATTGTATCCAAGAGAAGCCATCTTCCAGATAACTTCTTCCAGTGACTTACGTCCAAGGTTGCGCACCTTCATCATGTCCTCTTCCGACTTATTGACAAGGTCGCCCACGGTGTTAATGCCGGCGCGCTTGAGGCAGTTGAAAGACCGGACAGAAAGGTCCAGCTCTTCAATGGTCATATCGAGGACCTTTTCCTTGTCCTTGTCGTCCTTTTCCACCATGATTTCTGCGTTGCTGCCTTTATCAGACAGATTGACAAACAGGTTGAGGTGCTCGGTGAGGAACTTTGCCGCCAAAGAGACGGCCTCCTGCGCGGTAATCACGCCGTTGGTCCAAACCTCCAGGGTCAGCTTGTCGTAGTCGATGCGCTGGCCCACACGGGCGTTTTCCACGTTAAAGTTCACCTTATACACCGGGGTGTAAATAGAGTCAACCGGAATAACGCCAATGACATTGGCAGCCATGTTCTGCTTGTTGCGGTCAGAGGGCACATACCCGCGGCCTTTGTCCAGCGTAATTTCCATGTAGAGCTTTGCGCCCTCGTCGAGGGTGGCGATGTGCAGTTCTGGGTTCAAAATCTCCACTTCGCTGTCACACTTAATGGAATCTGCTGTTACGTCGCAGGGGCCTTCCGCACAGATTTCAACGGTCTTGGGACCGTCGCAGTGCAGCTTTGCGGTAAGGTTCTTGATATTCAGAACCATTTCAGTGACGTCCTCTTTTACACCGGGAATGGTGGAAAACTCGTGTACCACACCGTCTATTTTAATAGAGGTAGGGGCCACGCCCGGCAAAGAGGAAAGCAGCACGCGCCGCAGGCTGTTGCCCAGGGTTGTACCAAAGCCGCGCTCCAGCGGCGACACCACGAACTTGCCGTAATTGCCGTCATCAGATACGTCTGCTATTTCAATTTTGGGCTTTTCTATCTCGATCATTAAGCAACCTCCTTAGACATACGGCAGAGCATTCTCCACCGCACTGTGTCATGTGCCTGCAGGGCATTATTTGGAGTACAACTCAACGATAAGCGTTTCATTGATATCAAAGTCAATGTCGCTTCTTTCGGGCATGGCAAGGACAGTGCCCTCCACCTTGTCATGGTTAATCTGCAGCCACTTCGGCACAGCAGTAGCAGCATTCTTCTCCAGAATGTCTTTTACATGCTGGGATGAGCGGCTCTTCTCCGCGATGGAGACAACATCGCCCACTTTAACAAGTGCGGAGCAGATGTCCAGGCGCTTGCCGTTTACAGTAATGTGGCCGTGGGTGACCATCTGGCGTGCCTCGCGGCGAGTGTTTGCAAAGCCCAGGCGGTAGACAACGTTGTCCAGGCGGCGCTCCAGCAGACGCAGCAGGTTTTCACCTGTCACACCGGTGGTGTTGGTTGCCATTTTGTAGTAATGGCGGAACTGTCTTTCCTGCACGCCGTAAATGAATTTTGCCTTCTGCTTTTCGTTCAGCTGGGTAGCATATTCACTCTGTTTGCGGCGGCCCTGCTTGGGGTTGCGGATTGAATTTTTATTGATGCCCATAACGGCGGGGCTGATGCCCAGTGTCTTGCACCGCTTCAGGACAGGCTGCATATTTCTGGCCATGTCTTATTCCTCCTTTATGATTCCGTTTTCATTAGACACGTCTTCTTTTGGGAGGACGGCATCCGTTGTGGGGAACAGGGGTCACGTCTTTAATCATGGTGACCTCCAGGCCTGCGTTCTGCAGCGCACGGATAGCGGCCTCGCGGCCGGAGCCCGGGCCCTTAACGTAAACGTCAACGGTCTTCATTCCGTGCTCTACAGCGCCTTTGGCAGCCGTTTCAGCAGCGGTCTGAGCGGCAAAGGGGGTGGACTTTCTGCTTCCGCGGAAGCCCAGCTCACCAGAGCTTGCCCAAGAAACAGCATTGCCCTGCATATCGGTAATGGTTACAATGGTGTTGTTAAATGTGGACTGGATATGCGCGGCACCGCGGTCGATATTTTTACGTTCGCGGCGGCGGCGCGTGGTAGCAGCCTTCTTGCCGGCTGCGCCTTTGTTTGCTGGCATTGGTGAAACCCTCCTTTACTTCTTCTTGTTAGCCATCGTCTTAACCGGACCCTTACAGGTTCTGGCGTTGGTCTTGGTACGCTGACCGTGTACCGGCAGACCCTTGCGATGACGGGTACCGCGGTAGCAGTTAATTTCTGTCAGCCGCTTAATGTCGAATGCCACGTCACGGCGCAGGTCGCCCTCTACGCGGCAGTGATGGTCAATATATTCTCTGAGCTTTGCGGCGTCGTCCTCGTTCATGTCGCGCACGCGCAGGTCAGGATTCACGCCGGTCGCGGCGCAGATATCCGTGGCGGTCTTGCGGCCGATACCAAAGATATAAGTCAAGGCGATCTCGACGCGTTTGTCTCTTGGCAAGTCAATACCTGCTATACGAGCCATATTGGTTGCACCTCCAAAATGATAATCGCGTCACTTAGCCCTGACGCTGTTTGTGCTTCGGGTTTTCACAGATCACCATGACTTTGCCCTTGCGCTTAATAATCTTGCACTTTTCGCACATTTTTTTAACAGAAGGTCTTACTTTCATGGGTGTACCCTCCTTGCAGAAAACTTCTTTAGATATTTACTTTATTTGGTACGCCACGTGATGCGGCCCTGGGTCAGGTCGTAGGGGGACATCTCTACGGTAACCTTGTCGCCGGGCAGGATGCGAATGAAATTCATACGCAGTTTGCCGGAGATATGGGCCAAAATCATGTGATGATTTTGCAGCTCTACCTTAAACATTGCATTGGGCAGGGCCTCTACTACGGTACCCTCGGTCTCTATAACGTCCTGCTTAGACATACTTACAAATCAGCCTCCTCTGGCGTGGAACTGCTCCTGCCGCAAAACGGCCGAAGAGCCGCCCGAAGCGCACGGTTGCTGTGCAGGGCTTCCTCCGGTAAAACCGTACGGGTAGGAAAAAGGTGAATCAGCTTTTTCTTTTTGGGCTTTTCCAGTGTGCGGCGGCGTCCGTCACACACCAGGGCATATGGCCCCATAAGGGAAAGCACCGCGCAAAAGCTGCCCTTGTCGTGGCCGGCAGCACTGCGGGCCACGGTGCCGCGCTTCATCTCCATGGCGGCCACCTCAGTCACCCTTGGTCAGAATGACCGGGCCGGATTCCGTAATGGCAACGGTGTGCTCAAAGTGAGCCGCCAACTTGCCGTCTTTAGTCAGAGTGGTCCAGCCGTCCGGCAAAGTCTTCACGTCATAGGTCCCCTGGCAAACCATGGGCTCTATGGCAATAACCATACCCGGCAGCAGGCGTACGCCCCGGCCGGGCGTGCCGTAGTTCGGAACACTGGGGTCTTCGTGCATCTTCGCGCCTACTCCGTGGCCGGTGTAGTTCCGTACCACCGAGTAACCGCGAGCTTCGACATACCGCTGAACCGCGCTGCCCACATCGCCGATGCGGTTACCGGGCTTTGCAGCCTCAATGCCTTGAAAAAGGCTTTCGCGGGTAGCGTCCATCAGGTCCTGGGCTTCTTTGCTGACCTTCCCGCAGGGGAAAGTCCAGGTATTGTCGCCCACAAAACCCTCATAGGTGGCGCACAAGTCAATGCTGACGATGTCGCCCTCCTTAAGAATCTTCTTTTTGCTTGGTATGCCATGGACAACCACGTCGTTTACAGAAATGCAGCAGGTCGCCGGAAAACCGCCGTATCCAAGGCAGCTGGGAACAGCTCCCTCGCCTACGATATAGTCATGGGCCGCCTTATCGATTTCCCAAGTGGAAACACCCGGCTTTACCAACGCGCCGGCTATCTGCAGCGCATTTTGTGCGATGCGACCGGCATGTTTCATGCAGGTAAGTTCCCGACTGGTTTTTAAAATGATCATACTTTACTTACGCCTCGATTGCTGCAAGTGTCAGGCGGGAGGTGTCGGCCACATCCTCCTGGCCTTCTACAATGACCAGCTTCCCCTGTTTGTCATAGTAATCTTTCAGGGGTTCGGTCTTTGTGTGATATTCCTTCAGCCGTGCTTTCACGGTATCCGGGTGGTCATCCGCGCGCTGAACAAGGGTGCCTCCGCAGGCGTCGCATTTGCCCTCTACCGTTGGCTTTTTGTACAGCATATGGTAGCTGACTCCGCAGTCTTCACAGACACGGCGTCCGGACATACGGGCGACAATGCGGTCATCAGAGACATGAATCTCAACAACCTTGTCTATCTGAACGCCCATTTTGTCCAGAGCCTCGGCCTGGGGGATAGTCCGCGGGAAGCCGTCCAGCACAAAACCGTTTTTGCAGTCCGGCCGTTTCAAACGGTCTTTGACAATGCCGATAACAACTTCATCCGGGACCAGGTCGCCTTTGTCCATATAGGATTTAGCAGCCAGCCCCATCTTTGTGCCGCTTTTCAGCGCTTCTCGAATAATATTGCCGGTTGAAATGGCAGGAATGTGCAGCTTGCTGCAGATGACTTCTGCCTGTGTACCTTTTCCAGCGCCCGGTGCGCCCAAAAGAATCAGATTCATGCTAAACTCCTTCTCAATCAAGGAAGCCCTTATAATGACGCATCATCATTTGGCTTTCCAGCTGTTTCACAGTCTCCAGTGCTACACCAACAAGGATGATGATAGAAGTACCGCCCATGGAGAGGTTATGCATCCCTGTGGCATTTGCGAAAACAATCGGCATCATGGCGATAATCGCGAGGAAAACAGAACCGACGAACGTGATTTTGGAAAGAACTTTACCAATAAAATCAGAAGTAGGCTTGCCGGGGCGAATACCCGGAATTGTACCATTGCTCTGGCGCAGATTGTTGGCCATTTCAATCGGGTTGTACTGAATTGCCGTGTAGAAATAACCAAATGCAACAATAAGAATCACATACAGAATGCAGTACACCCAGCCGGTGCTGGAAAATGCTGCAAAGAATCCGTTCCAGAAGCTGCCCAAGTCCTTGTTGTCCCCAATGAAAAACCGAATGGTCGTAGGGATAGACAGGATTGAGCTTGCGAAAATAATGGGCATAACGCCGCCAATGCCGACCTTAATCGGGATATGGCTCGCCTGGCCGCCGTACTGTTTGCGGCCAACAACCCGTTTTGCGTACTGCACCGGAATCCGGCGCTCCGCATCATTCATAAAGACAATAACCCACATCAGGGCCAGGAAGATAAGGCCCCACAGCGGAACAAGGAAGAAGTAGCGTCCGTTGGCGCTGCCGTCTGTCCATGCCATATTGAGGTATTTGCCCAGGTTGCCGATAATAACTGGCATACGGGCAACGATGCCGGCAAACAACAGAATGGAAATGCCGTTGCCCACACCTTTCTGGTTGATCTGTTCGCCCATCCACATCATCAGGGCCGTACCGGCCGTAAAGACAAGGATTATGACAAACGCAGTAAAGACGCCGGCACCGCCCTGTGTATATTTCACAATCGGCGTGCCGCCGTAGGAAGCATTCCGCAGGTAGAAGTAATAAGCAAGTCCCTGCAACAGGCCCAGCAGGACAGCTACCACGCGGGTAATCTGCCCCATTTTTTTACGGCCTGCCTCCCCGCCATCCTTCACCATGCGTTCCAGTGCAGGAATGGCTACGGCCAACAGCTGCATAATAATGGAGCTGTTGATGTAAGGCGTCACGCTCATTGCAAATAGCGTTGCATTGGAAAATGCACCGCCGGAGAACATATCCAGGTAACCCAGCGCAGTACTGTTAACAGCGGAGCTGTTCATAATGCCGCGCAAAGCAGTGGAGTTAAGGAAAGGCACCGGGATGACAGCGCCGAAGCGGAACACCACGATGACAAAAAGCGTGAACAGGATTTTCTTGCGCAAATCCGGAATGCCCCAGGCGTTCTTTATTGTTTTGAACAACTCAGATCACCTCGGCCTTCCCACCTGCAGATTCAATCTTTTCCTTTGCCGCGGCGGAGAAAGCGTTTGCCTTCACAGTCAGTTTTTTCGTCATTTTTCCGTTGCTGAGAATCTTAATGCCGTCCATAGCGGACTTAATGATGCCGTTGTCCAGCAGAGCCTGTGTGTCTACTGTAGCACCGTCCTCAAACTTCTTGTCCAATGTGCCGACATTGACCGCAACGATGGCCTTTGCAAAAATATTGTGAAAACCGCGCTTCGGCATACGGCGCTGCAGCGGCATCTGGCCGCCTTCAAACCCGGGGCGGATGCTGCCGCCGGAACGGGCCTTCTGGCCTTTCTGGCCTTTGCCGGAGGTTTTGCCCTGGCCGGAGCCGGCACCGCGGCCCAGACGCTTTGTGCTGCGTGTGGAACCTGGTACTGCTGTTAAGTCATTCAGTTTCATTTACTCGCACCTCCTTGCTGTTTAAGCGTTGGTTACCTCGATGAGGTGGGTGATCTTGTGCACCTTACCCTGTGTTGGGGTGTTATCTGGCTGCACGGTGGAGTCACCGATTTTACGCAGGCCCATGGACTGGGCCGTAGCGATCTGGTCTTTCTGTGCGCCAATCAGGCTCTTGACCAGCTTAATCTTTAACTGTGCCATGATGTTGCGCCCTCCTTACAGAATATCGCTGACAGCGCGGCCGCGCAGCGCAGCAACCTGCTCGGCTGTACGCAGACGGGACAGGCCGTCAATCGTTGCGCGCACCACATTGCACGGATTGTTGGAGCGCAGTGCCTTGGTACGGATGTCATGGATGCCTGCTGCCTCAATAACAGCACGCACCGGGCCGCCGGCGATAACGCCGGTACCAGGGGCAGCCGGTTTCATCAGGACACGGCCGGCACCGTAGGCACCGATAATCTCGTGCGGGATGGTGCTGCCGTGAGTAGCGACTTTAATGAGGTTTTTCTTAGCGTCCTCAATGCCCTTGCGGATAGCATCCGGAACTTCGCCGGATTTGCCAATACCGAAGCCAACTGTACCCTTGCCGTCGCCCACGACGACCAGTGCAGCAAACTTGAAGATACGGCCGCCTTTTACGGTTTTGGAAACGCGGTTAATAGTAACCACGTGCTCCTTAAACTCATCGTCTTCTTTGCGTCTTGAGTCGAATCTAGCCAATCGTTTCTCCTCCTTTATCAGAACTTGAGGCCGCCCTCGCGGGCGCCATCAGCCAGTTCCTTTACACGTCCGTGGAACAGATTGCCGCCGCGGTCAAACTTGACCTCTGTGATGCCTTTTTCCGCGGCACGCTCTGCGATCAGCTTACCAACCTTGCGTGCAGCCTCTTTGTTGCCGCCGTTACCATCGAACTCTTTGTCCAGAGTAGAAGCCGCGCACAGCGTGACCCCATTGATATCGTCAATGACCTGGGCGTAGATGTTTTTGGTAGAGCGAAACACATTCAGGCGGGGGCACTGTGCAGTGCCGGAAATCTTACCGCGCACACGGCGGTGGCGGCGCAGTCTGGCAGTGTTTTTGTCAGCCTTGTTCACCATATGATATTCACTCCTTCAGTTACTTCTTAGCGCCCTTGCCGGCTTTGCCTTCCTTATGGCGGACAAATTCGCCAACATAGCGGATACCTTTGCCCTTATACGGCTCCGGCGGACGTTTTTCGCGTACTTCTGCGGCAAACTGTCCAACCTGCTGCTTGTCAGGGCCAGAAATGGTAATCTGGTTTGCGGACGGGCAGTCAATGGTAATACCATCAACTTCCGGCACAATGACCTGATGAGAATATCCCAGGTTCATAACCATGTTCTTACCCTTTTTCTGGGCACGGTAACCAACACCGCGAATCTCCAACTCTTTTTTAAAGCCGGTTGTCACGCCGTCCACCATGTTCTGAATCAGGCTGCGGGTAAGGCCGTGCAGGGATTTGTTTGTCTTTGTGTCATCCGGGCGCGAAACGAGAATCTCGTTGCCCTCCACCGCGATTTTCATATTCGGGTGGAATGTTTTGGTCAAGGAGCCTTTCGGTCCCTTGACGGTCACTTCGCTTCCGTTGACTTTTACGTCAACGCCCGCGGGAATATTTATGGGTTTTCTTCCAATTCGAGACATATTTGCACCCCCTCTTTACCAGATAAACGCGAGCACTTCGCCGCCGATATTGGCACGGCGTGCTGCGCGGTCTGTCATAACGCCGTGGCTTGTAGAGATAATTGCCACGCCGAGGCCCTTCATCACGTGGGGCAGCTCTGCTGCGCTGGAATAGATGCGCAGGCCGGGCTTGCTGACACGCTTCAGGCCGGTAATGACCGATTTACGGTCTTCTGTATACTTCAGTTCTGCTTTAATGACGCCCTGTTTGCCGTCGACTGCAACGGTAAAGTTCTTAATATAGCCCTCATCCTTCAAAATCTGGCAGATGGACTTCTTCATATTGGAAGCCGGGATCTCCACAGTAGAATGCTTGGCTGTGCTTGCGTTGCGAATCCGGGTGAGCAGGTCTGCGATTGTATCTGTAATCTGCATTCCGTTACCTCCTTAGCTGCTTACCAGCTTGCCTTTTTTACGCCCGGAATCTCGCCCTTATAGGCAAGGTTGCGGAAGCAAATACGGCAGATACCGAACTTACGAAGGTAGCCGTGCGGCCGGCCGCAGATCTTGCAACGGTTATACTGCCGGGAAGAGTACTTCGCAGGGCGGCGCTGTTTTATTTTCATAGATGTTTTTGCCACAGGAAACCCTCCTTATTTCGCGAACGGGGCGCCCAGCTGAGCCAGCAGCTCGCGGGCTTCCTCGTCGTTCTTCGCGGTTGTGACAAAGCAGATGTCCATGCCGCGGACCTTATCGATCTTGTCGAACTCGATTTCCGGGAAAATCAGCTGTTCCTTCACGCCGAGGTTGTAGTTGCCGCGGCCATCGAAGGAGTTGGGGTTAATTCCGCGGAAGTCACGCACGCGGGGCAGGGCCACATTGAAGAAGCGGTCCATGAATTCGTACATACGGTTACCGCGCAGGGTAACCTTTACGCCGATTTTCATGCCGGCGCGCAGCTTAAAGTTAGCTACGCTCTTCTTTGCGGTGCACACTGCCGGGCGCTGACCGGTAATTGCCATAATGTCATTGATAATAGAATCGATGACCTTGGCATTTTCCTTGGCCTCACCTGCGCCGACGTTGATGACGATTTTGTCGAGCTTCGGGATCTGCATGACGCTCTTATAGGAAAACTTCTTCATCAGGGCAGGAGCGACCTCGCTCTTGTAGTAATCTTTCAGTCTAGCCAATGGTGTCTCCTCCCTCACAGCTCTTTGCCGCACTTTTTGCAAATGCGGGTCTTGGTGCCGTCCGCAGCGATCTTGTGGCCGACACGGGTAGGTTTCTTGCAGCTGGGGCAGACCACCTGGACTTTGGAAGCGTAAACCGCGCCCTCGCCCGTAACCTTGCCGCCTTCTTCGCCCATTTTGCGGGGCTTGACGTGCTTGGTGACCATGTTCAGCTTTTCGACGATGACCTTGCCCTCACTGGGGCTGACCGCCATGACTTTGCCCTGCTTGCCGGCATCGCGGCCAGAGAGCATCACAACAGTGTCACCGGTTTTTACATGCATTTTATTTGCCATATCCTGTGACACCTCCTTACAGAACTTCCGGCGCAAGGCTCAGGATCTTCATATAGTCGTGGTCACGCAGTTCACGTGCCACTGGCCCAAAGATACGAGTACCCTGCGGGGTTTTGTCATCTTTAATGAGTACGGCTGCATTTTCGTCAAAACGAATGTAGCTGCCGTCGTCGCGGCGAACGCCGTTGGAAGAGCGGACGATAACCGCCTTTACTACGTCGCCTTTCTTTACTGTGCCGCCCGGGGCTGCTTTCTTTACGGAAGCGACCACAACGTCACCGATATTCGCATACCTTCTGCCGGTACCGCCCAGCACGCGGATGCACATAAGCTGCTTCGCGCCGGTGTTATCGGCAACATTGAGGTAAGTCTGCTGTTGAATCACAGTGCGTTCCTCCTTTGCTAAAGGGCAAAACAGAAATTATTTTGCCTTCTCGATAATCTCCACAAGACGCCAGCGCTTGTCTTTGCTCAGCGGGCGGGTTTCCATCACACGCACGCGGTCACCAATATTGCACTCGTTCTTTTCATCATGTGCTTTCAGCTTAACGGTACGCTTAATGACCTTTTTATACAGCGGATGCTTGACACTATCCTTAATAGCAATCACAATGGTTTTGTCCATCTTGTTGCTAACTACGGTGCCAACCTCTGTTTTGCGGTTATTTCTCTTTTCGCTCACGATGTTTTCCCTCCTTCCGGTTACGCTTCGGCGCTGTCTTTAAGTTCATTAGCGCGCAACACGGTCTTAATGCGGGCAATGTCCTTTTTAACAGCGGAGATACGCATCGGGTTGTCGAGCTGGTTAATCGCAAGCTGGAAGCGGAGGTTAAAGAGCTCCTCTTTCAGGTCCTTGAGCTTGCTCTCGAGCTCTGCAGTGGTCATATCCCGAACTTCAGAAGCTTTCATGACTGGGCAACCTCCTCTTCCTTCTTAGTTACAAACTTTGTCTTAATCGGCAGCTTGCTGGCGGCCAGGCGCATAGCCTCGCGTGCGGTTTCCTCCGGGATTTCGCCCATTTCAAACAGCACACGGCCGGGCTTTACCACAGCCACCCAGTATTCCGGGGCGCCTTTACCTTTGCCCATTCGGGTTTCAAGCGGTTTCTTGGTATACGGCTTGTCGGGAAAAATCTTAATCCAAACTTTGCCGAAACGTTTGCAGTAACGAGTCATAGCAACACGAGCTGCTTCAATCTGGTTTGCGGTAATCCATGCTGGCTCCAATGCCTGCAGGCCAAAATCACCGTATGTTACCTTGTTGCCGCGGTAAGCTTTGCCGGTCATACGGCCACGGTGCATTTTGCGGAACTTTGTGCGCTTAGGCATTAACATTATCTGCGGCCTCCTTCCCTACGGGACGGACGGCGCTGTGACTGCCGGTTGTTTCTGTTGTCAGCGGCATCACTGCGGCGGTTGTCATGCAAAACTTCGCCCCGATAGATCCAGACTTTCACGCCGATGCGGCCATAGGTTGTAGCAGCTTCTGTAAAGCCGTAGTCGATGTCGGCGCGCAGGGTCTGCAGCGGAATCGTACCATCATGGTAGGATTCTCTGCGAGCGATTTCTGCACCGCCAAGGCGGCCGGAAACCTGTGTTTTAATACCCTTAACGCCCATCTTCATGGCGCGGCCGATGCACTGCTTCATGGCGCGGCGGAAAGACGTACGTTTTTCCAGCTGCTGTGCAATGTTTTCTGCAACCAGCTGTGCGTTCACATCGGGGTTCTTAACCTCGATAATATTGATGGAAACAGGCTTGCCCAGCATTTTTTCACACTGCAGACGGAGCTTTTCAATCTCTGTGCCGCCCTTGCCAATAACCATTCCTGGCTTTGCGCAGTGAATATGAATGCGGACTTTGCTTGCGTCACGTTCAATTTCAATCTTCGGGACACCCGCTGCATACAGCTGCTTTTTCAGCGCCGTGCGCAGGTTGTAGTCTTCCACCAGGGTATCGCCAAAGTCCTTTTCATTGACGTACCAGCGGGAATCCCAATCGTCAATAACACCAACACGTAAACCGTGCGGATTAACTTTCTGGCCCATTGTGTAACCTCCTCTGCTTTATTCCTTTTCCTTAAGCACCAGCGTCACGTGAGAAGTCCTTTTCAGGACCCGGTACGCGCGGCCCTGTGCACGCGGACGGATGCGTTTGAGGATCGGGCCCGGGCATGCATAGCATTTGGACACGTACAGCCGGGAAACGTCCATGCTGTGGTTGTTCTCAGCATTCGCCACGGCCGACTTGAGCAGCTTGACCAGGTACTCAGATGCGGCTTTCGGGGTATTTTGGAGGATAGCCATAGCTTCGTCCACCGGCTTATTGCGGATAAGGTCCAGCACGATAGACATTTTACGGGGGGAAATACGGGCGTATTTCAGGTTAGCCCTTGCTTCCATGTGATACACTCCTTTCAGCCGTTCGAATTACTTCCGGCAGATGTTGTCGGGGCAGTGGTCTTACTGCCATTATGACCTTTAAAAGTACGGGTAGGGGCGAACTCGCCCAGATGATGCCCGACCATATCTTCTGTAATATACACCGGAACGTGCTTGCGGCCGTCATGAACCGCAATGGTATGACCGACAAATTCCGGGAAAATGATGGACGCGCGGCTCCAGGTCTTTACAATTTCCTTTTTGCCGGAATCGTTCATCGCTTTGATCCTTTTCAGCAGACCAGGCTCAACAAAAGGACCCTTTTTAATGCTTCTGCTCATAGTTAAAAGCTCCTTTCTCTAGCCTTATTTGCCGTTTCTGCTCTTCACAATATACTTATTGGAAGCTTTACGGCGATTGCGTGTCTTATAACCCAGTGCAGGCTTGCCCCACGGGGTCATAGGACCAGGATGGCCGACAGGTGCTTTGCCTTCGCCGCCGCCATGCGGATGGTCGTTCGGGTTCATAACAGAACCACGGACGGTCGGACGCCAGCCCATATGACGCTTGCGGCCAGCCTTACCAATCTTCACATTCTCATGGTCGATGTTGCTGACCTGGCCGATAGTGGCCATGCAGGTTTCAGGCACGTTGCGCAGTTCGCCGGAAGGCAGACGCAGCAGCGCCATGCCGTTTTCCTTAGCCATCAGCTGTGCCATAATGCCAGCAGCACGTGCCAGCTGAGCACCCTTACCGGGATACAGTTCCACGTTGTGGATGTAAGTACCGGTTGGGATATTGGCCAGTGGAAGTGCATTGCCGGGTTTAATATCGGCAGCTGCACCGGAAACCACCATGTCGCCGACCTTGAGGCCGTCCGGCGCAATGATGTAAGCTTTTTCGCCGTCTTCGTACTGCAGCAGTGCGATGAAAGCGGAGCGGTTCGGGTCATACTCAATGGTCTGAACCGTTGCGGGCATGTCCGCCTTCTGACGCTTAAAGTCGATGATGCGGTACTTGGTACGGTTTCCGCCACCGCGGTGGCGGACGGTGATGCGGCCATAGCTGTTGCGGCCGGCGGTCTTTTTATTGGTATCCAGAAGGCTCTTTTCCGGGCCTTTCTTGGAAAGCCCTGCGTAATCCGTCACCGACATGTTGCGGCGGGACGGAGTACTGGGCGTATAGTTCTTAGTAGCCATTCTCTGATTTCACGCTCCTTAAACTTGGCTTTGCGGGGTGTTCCGCATTTTAACAGATACAGAAAGCGGTGCCTTTTGCGGGGCTACCGCGCAGACCGAAGCCTGCCCCCATACGTTGCCGGAAAAGCCGGTCTTTCTTTATCTTTCGGTTTACAGCATGCCGTCGAAGAACTCGATGGATTTGCTGTCTTCCGTCAAAGAAACGATGGCTTTCTTCCAGGCAGGGGTGTAACCCTGGTTGCGGCCCTGGCGGCGCAGATGGCCGCGGACGTGCAGGGTGTTCACTTTGCGCACCTTAACGCCGAAGAGTTCCTCGACAGCGTTTTTAATGTCCAGCTTGGTTGCACGGGGTGCGACCTGGAACGTATAAGCTTTATTTGCGACGCCGCTCATTGCCTTTTCGGAAATGACCGGGCGCAGAATAATCTCATGTGCAGTCATTATGCGTATACCTCCTCGATCTGGGCTACGGCGTCCTTTACAATGATGAACTTGTCAGCGTTGAGGATGTCGTAAACATTGAGGGTGTTGGTCAGGGCGGTCTTCACGCCGGGGATGTTGCGGGCGGAAGCGATGACGGTCTTGTCATTCTCCGGCAGGACCAGCAGCACATGCTTGTCAGCGCCCAACGCCTTCAGCATGTCAGCTACGGTCTTGGTCCGATAAGTTTCCAGCGGAAGGCTGTCCAGAACGATCATCTGGTCATCCTTCACTTTGCTGGAAAGGGCAGACTTCATGGCCAAGCGGCGGACTTTCTTGTTCAGCGTGTAGCTGTAGTCGCGCGGCTTTGGTGCAAAGACGATGCCGCCGTGAGTCCACTGGGGAGCCCGCGTGGAGCCCTGACGTGCATGGCCTGTGCCCTTCTGGCGCCACGGCTTTTTGCCGCCGCCGGAAACCTCGCTGCGTGTCAGGGCACTCTGTGTACCCTGGCGGCGGTTGGCGAGCTGGTTCTTCACCACGTCATGCATAACACTGACGTTGGGTTCGATACCGAAAACGGCCTCGGAAAGGTCGAGTGTACCGACCTCTTTACCGGTCATATCTTTTACTGTAATCTTAGGCATTGCGGTTCCTCCTTCCCTTAAGCTTTCTTCACTTTGACGCTGTCACGGATGCAGACGGTGCCGCCGTTGGGGCCGGGCACAGCGCCCTTGATAGCGATGAGGTTGTTTTCCGCGTCGACCTTGGCAACAGTCAGGTTCAGCACGGTCGTGGTAACAGCGCCCAAATGGCCGGAACGCTTCTTGCCCGGGAAAACACGGGACGGATCAGAACAGCAGCCTGTGGAGCCGCCCATACGAGCGACTGGACCGGTACCGTGGGATTCTTTCAGGCGGCCGAAGTTCCAGCGCTTTACCACGCCGGCCCAGCCTTTACCTTTGCTGGTGCCCTGTACATCCACACGATCACCCTCTGCGAAGGTATCTGCCTTTACGATGTCGCCGACTTTTAAAGCGGAGGTATCGTCTAGGCGGAACTCACGCAGTGTCTTCTTGGGGGCAACGTCGCCCTTGTCGAAGTGGCCCTTCATGGGTTTGTTCATGCGGCAGGTTTTCAGCTCACCGAAGCCCAGCTGAACACTGTCGTAGCCGTCGTTTTCAACGGTCTTTTTCTGTGTCACCGCGCAGGGGCCGGCCTCAATGACAGTGACCGGAATGACATTTCCCTTTGCGTCGAAGATTTGCGTCATGCCAATCTTCTTGCCGATGATTCCTTTTTGCATTTGTTGTTTCCTCCTATGCAGGTTATTGGTTGGCCAAAATGCCAACGTGACCTCGGCCGCACGCAGCCCCTTTCGGGACTGCCCGGTTGGTTGAGAGTCTTCCACTTATAAGGTAAAGCCTTACAGTTTGATTTCAATCTCAACGCCGGCGGGGAGCTCAAGGCCCATTAGAGCCTCAACGGTGGTGTTGGACGGTCTGAGGATGTCGATTAGGCGCTTATGTGTGCGCATCTCGAACTGTTCACGGCTGTCCTTGTACTTATGAACAGCGCGCAGGATGGTGATAATCTGCTTCTCGGTCGGCAGCGGGACAGGGCCGCTTACGCGGGCACCAGTGCGCTTTGCAGTCTGCACGATTTTTTCGGCGGACTGGTCAACCAGCTGATGGTCATATCCTTTAATACGGATCCTCATTTTTTCTTTGACTGCCACTTTGGATCGCCTCCTTGTAAAATTGGCGGACAGATCCTGGCCGCAGGTGCTTTTTTGTAAACACTGTGCCGGGTGTTTCTTCCTGACCCAACGAAAAACCGGATCTCCCACGAAAGTGGGGGACCCGGGTGTCAGCAAAAAAAGCCCGAACAAACCTGTTTCCCACTGTGGGGAAACCTGCTGCCCATGATTCTCTCTCGCCCGGTTTAAAATCGGACATACTCCACGGAAAAACCGGCCGCATAAGGGCCGCAACCTCCCGCTTCAACGCATATCTGTCGCAGTCGTACTCAATTATAGTATCATAAAGGGGCAGAGAATGCAAGCTTTATTTTCAGTTTTTTACATCTTTTTCAGACTGTGCTGAATACGCGGTCCCCAGCCATGCAGGTACTGATAAATACTGGACAGGCCGCCCATCAGGGGTGTGTCCCATGTGCGGGAAAATCCGGTGACAAAGGAATCCTTCAGTGTCTTTCTGGGCCACGGTTTCAGCGGCTCATCCTTCCATGGCGTGTGGGCACGGTACTTCAGGTAATCCGGCTTGAAGGGAGAAGCATATTCCCGATACCACGGCTTGGTTGGCAGTGAACCGCCAATGTAGTGAACCAGCCGCACATCCGCCAGCGTATCGTCCAGTTCCCGCAGGGTAAACGTTGGCTTTTCACTGGTGCTGCGCGCTGAAACACAGTTCATAGAAAGGCGCGGTACGCCAGCCGGGTAATTCCAGCGCATGTCCAGCCGGTGCACCAGCTTCGGCGGCAGCGCAAGGTTCAGCATGGACTGGTCACAGTACTGCAAGCGTTCCCCATATCCGCGCAGAATGCTGCGGCATCGCTGCTGCAGCTCATGACGGCGGCAGTTCGCAAGGTCAAACAGCAGGACACCCGCATTGAAATAGAATGGCGTATTATAGAACACCCTGTCCACATACAGCGCAAGAAACGGTGTGCAGTCCAGCGATGCCGCCACGCATCTGTCCCCCATCTGTGTTTCCCACAGAGGACGCAGCGGTGCACAGCAGACAACGTCACCATCCAGCCAAAGAATGCGGTCCAGCGTTGGAAACGCATCACACAGGCAGGCGTAAATGTATTGCACGCTGCTGCCGCGCCACCGAGGCAGGCGGTATTCCTGCAGCATGGGCGCAATGTAAGGTTCCGGGTCCATACAGATGATTTGGGCGTTGGTAAAGTCGTCCGCCACACTGCACATTTTACGCCGCAGTGCTTCCGGCACTTTCTCACACAGCAAATAAACACAAATGGCATCGTTCTGGTTATTCTCGAACACCGAGCGCATTGAAACCGCTGTCTGTTCACAGTATCCGGCATTTGTACCGTACAAAAAGTTCATCATCCGTGCCGAGCCGCCTCCTTCCGTTTTTGCTGCAAAGCTTTTTTCGCGCTGGCCGCACATACCCATCCGCAGGTACGGGCTGTCAGCCTAGCGATCTTATGTGGGCGCATACCGGTACAGGCAAAGGCCGCTGCCGGTTTGTCATCTTTGGAGAGAATGCCGGCGTATCCCGCGCCGGTCAGCATAACGCCGGTGCTTTTGCCGTACACATCATACAGCGCCGCGCCTACAGCGGCAGCACCGGCCGCCGCACAAATCTTCAGTAAAGTGGAAGCCTTCATGGTTCTCCTTTCCGGCAGAGCCGTTTTGGCACCAGCCGAAAACTGGTGCCCGCATATCTGCTTATGATTGTCTGTCTACTCTATTATATACAAAATAATCTGTACCGTATCTTAGTATTGACGGCCCCAGTATACCATATGCTTGGCAGGCTTGCCGCAGCAGACACAGGTATCGGCGAGGTTCTCTTCCTCAAACGGGATGCAGCGGGACTTCACGCCGCCGGTCTCCTGCTTCAGCTTTTCCTCGCAGGCAGGGTCGCCGCACCACATAGCCTTGATAAAGCCGGGACGGTTCGCCGCGATGTCGAGGAACTCCTCGTGCGTGCGGGCAATGCTGGTACGAGCCTGCAGGTTCTTTGCCGCGTTGTCATACAGAATATCGTGTACTTTCTGCAGCTCTGCCTTTACGGCGTCAGCAAGACCATCAAGCGGCACAAAAGACTTGTTGCGATCCGGACGGCGTACCAGTACGCACTGCTCCTTAGCAATATCCTTCGGCCCAATTTCCAGACGCAGAGGCACACCCATCATCTCATACTGGGCAAACTTCCAGCCCGGGGACTGCTCACTGTCATCCAGCTTAACGCGCAGACCGGCCGCCTTCAGCTGCTCAAACAGTTCGTTTGCCTTGTCCAGTACGCCGGGCTTGTGCTGCGCAACTGGAACGATGACGACCTGAATCGGCGCAACCGCCGGCGGTAGGACCAGCCCGCTGTCGTCGCCGTGTGTCATAATGATGCCGCCAATCATGCGGGTAGAAACGCCCCAGCTTGTCTGAAACGGTGTTTGCAGCTGATTGTTTTTATCTGTAAAGGTAATTCCAAAGTTTTTGGCAAAGCCATCGCCGAAATAATGGCTGGTACCGCCCTGCAAGGCCACGCCGTTGTGCATCATGGCCTCCACAGTATAGGTAGCTTCAGCGCCCGCGAACTTCTCGCTTTCGGTCTTGCGGCCGCGCAGCACCGGTATGGCCAGCACTTTTTCAAAGAACTCTGTATAAACATCCAGCATGCGCAGTGTTTCGGCCTTTGCCTCTTCCGCTGTGGCATGCATGGTGTGTCCCTCCTGCCAAAGGAATTCACTGGTACGCAGGAACGGACGTGTCGTCTTTTCCCAGCGAACCACGTTGCACCACTGATTGTAAAGCTTCGGCAGGTCACGCCAGGAATGAATAATCTTTTTGTAGTGCTCACAGAACAGTGTTTCACTGGTTGGGCGAATGCACAGGCGCTCCTCCAGCTTGTCGTTGCCGCCCTGTGTTACCCACGCAACCTCCGGCGCAAAGCCCTCGACATGCTCTTTTTCCTTGTTGAGCAAGCTTTCCGGAATCAGCAGCGGCATACATACGTTAACGTGCCCCAGTTCCTTAAAGCGCTCGTCCAGGATTTCCTGCATGTTTTCCCAGATTGCATAGCCATACGGCTCTATAATCATGCAACCTTTCACGCTGCTGTAATCCATAAGTTCCGCTTTTTTTACCACATCTGTATACCAGCGGGCAAAGTCTTCTTCCATCGGCGTAATTTCTTCTACCAGTTTTTTCTGCTGTGCCATTTATTTTTCTCCTTCGCTTGGGATTTATCAGTCCTGTTTCCGGACCTGCCGCAGGGCCGGAAAGAAAAGGCCCACACCCACCTGCCTGCACGGCAGAAAAAGGTCAGGCCGAATGAATCTATTATAGTGAAAAAAAGGTAGGATTGCAACCGATACTTCCCCGCCGCAGGTACAAAAAAAGCCCCCGCCCGGCAGGGCAGCGGCTTCCGCAGACTTTTTACATGTGCTCTTCCAAATAATTGACCACATCGCCCACTGTTTTCAGATTCTCGATTTCTTCATCCGGAATCTCCACATCGAACTCATCTTCCAGGGACATCAGTAAATCCACAACATCCAGCGAATCGGCTCCCAGGTCGTCGGCAATGTTTGTGTCGGCTGTAATATTGTCCTCCTCCACATCAAACTGCTCGGCAAGGATGTGCTTGACCTTTTCCAGTACCATTGGTTTCCCTCCCTTAGCTTTCCGTTATAGACAAACCGTTCCGGTCTGGGTATAATGGGCTTAAAAACCGGAACAGTGCCGCAGGATTGATTTTTTTCTATCCATCATACTATTAGCATCATTCGCCTTTGTCAATATCTTTCTCAAATTTTTATTTTTATTCTTGTAAATATTTTGTATAGGAGGAAATGTGATGCAGCAAAAGCATTTTGCCGTGGTCGGTCACCCCATCGGCCACACAATGTCGCCGTTTATTCACCGTCGGCTTTTTCCGCTGGCAGGCGTAAATGGCACCTATACCAAGCTGGATATCCCCCCGCAGGAACTTTCTGCACAGTTCACTGGCACACTGCGGCAGCTTTCCGGTTTCAATGTGACTATTCCGCACAAACAGGCCATTCTCCCGCTGCTGGACCAGCTGGAGGGTGACGCGGCCCGCTTCGGCAGCGTAAACACTGTAGCTGTACGGGATGGACAGACCATTGGCTGCACAACGGATGGAATCGGCTTTCTCCGCGCGCTGAAAACGGCGGGCATTCCGCTGCAGGGGCAGATTTTGCTGCTGGGCAGCGGCGGTGTCGCCCATGTGCTGGCAAACGAGGTCCTTCGTGCGCCAAACGTAACCGGTCTGACTGTCCTCATGCGCCGCCACACGGACGAACGGCCCGACAAAAACGATTCTGCCGCAGATGCTGCCTGCAAAAAAGCGCGGCGCGGCGCGCGTGAAACAGCATTTCTGCAAAGTTTGAGCACTGCGGACAGCGGTGTGCCGGTACGTGTGCTGGACAGTGCGGGTCTTTCGCAGGACCGTACGTTTTACGACCTGCTCATCAATGGCACCAGTGCGGGAATGTACCCAAACCTATGCACCTGTCCGGTCAGCCGAGAGGTCATTGCCCGCTGCAAAGCTGTCTTTGATGCCGTGTACAACCCCGGCGTGACCATTCTTGTGAAAATGGCGCGGGATTTGGGAAAGCCTGCCGCCAGCGGTATGGGCATGCTGGTGTGGCAGGCCGCCGCCGCTGAAGAGTTTTGGTTCTCCTGCCGGTTTGACACCGAAAAAGTCCGGCCCATCATTGGTGAAGCGGAGCAGGCCATGCGGCAGCAGTTCGGTAATATCGTTCTGTGCGGCTTCATGGGCTGCGGCAAAAGCACCGTCGGCAAACTGCTGGCTGCCCGCACAGGACGGCAGCTGGTGGATACCGACCGCTGGATTGAAAAACAGGAAGGGCGCACCGTTTCTCAGCTGTTCGCCGAACACGGGGAAAAGTGGTTCCGTCAGCGTGAAACGGAACTGTGCCGAACGCTGTCACGCCGGACCGGGCTGGTGATTGCCACGGGTGGCGGCGTGCTTGCCAATCCCCTAAACGCGTGCATTTTGCGCGAAACGTGCACGATTGTGCTGCTGCAGCCGCCGTATGAGGTGATTGCTCACCGTCTTTCCGGCGACCACTCCCGCCCGCTGCTGGAGGGGCCGGACAAAGACGCCGTGGCACGCCGCCTGTATGACCAGCGTATGCCGCTGTATCAGGCCGCGGCCGACTTTGCCGTGCACGCGGAGGACAGCCGCACCGCCGCCGAGCAGATTTATGCCGTCCTTTCGGATGAGGAATAGACTTTTTGTATTTAAAGTAGTAAAACTGCATTGACAAATCCACGTCCGCTGTATTATAGTTAAAAAAGCCCGCCGTATGCAAACCGCTTCGTATATTTTTACTTCGCAATACATAAAGGAGCTTTCGCAATGTCTGTTTTCTGCGCACATCGATTTAGCAGCTTTTCTTTTTCCGGTCATTTCTTTGCCCGGGAAACTTTGCTGCGCGCAGATTTCTGGAAGAAGCTTTCCCTTTAAAATTTTTCAAAAAGGGACCGATCCCTATCAGGCTTCAGACGGAGTTGGCAAGCAGCTCCGTCTTTTTTTATAGCCGCAGGAGAGAATTCGCTTTAGGAGGCGTGTTGAAAATGATTATTGTTTTAAAACCCGGCTGCACCGACAGCCAGCGCGAGGAATTCATCAAGGACCTAGAAGAAACCTACGGTGTATCCGTCAATACATGGGTGGGCGCACAAAGCACCGTGCTTGGCCTTATCGGGGACACCGCCGCGATTGATATTGACAACATCGGTGCAAACGAAATTGTGGATTCCGTCAAGCGTGTGCAGGAACCGTACAAGCTGGCCAACCGCAAATTTCACCCGGATGACACCGTTATTCACCTGCCGGGCGGGCTTTCCATCGGTGGAAAACAGCTTGCCTTGATTGCCGGTCCATGCAGTGTGGAATCCAAACCGCAGATTACGGAGATTGCCCGTCGTGTCAAGCAGGGTGGTGCCCAATTCCTGCGCGGCGGCGCATACAAACCGCGCACCAGTCCTTACGCATTTCAGGGCCTAAAGGAAGATGGACTGGAGCTGCTGCAGGAAGCGAAAGCTGAAACAGGCCTTCCCATTGTCACCGAACTGATGAGTGTACGGCAGATTGACCTGTTCCTCAAGGCGGGCGTGGATATTATACAGGTGGGCGCACGCAATATGCAGAACTTTGACCTGCTGCGGGAACTTGGCCACCTGCAGACCCCGATCCTGCTGAAGCGCGGTCTTTCCGCTACCATTGAGGAACTGCTGATGGCTGCCGAGTACATTCTGGCTGGAGGCAACCAAAATGTCATTCTCTGTGAGCGGGGCATTCGTACCTATGAAACCTACACCCGCAACACACTAGACATTTCGGCTGTGCCGATTCTAAAGCGTCTGACGCACCTGCCGGTTGTCGTGGACCCCAGCCACGCGGGCGGCATTTCCTGGCTGGTGGAACCGCTGGCTATGGCGGCCGTAGCTGCCGGTGCGGACGGTCTTATCATTGAAGTACACAATAACCCGAAGAAGGCCCTCTCAGACGGTGCACAGTCCCTGACACCGGACCAGTTCGACCATGTGGCCGCACGCATCAAAAAGGCTGCGCCGCTGTTTGGCCGTACATTATAATTATAGAGTTTTATCGAAAGGGGCGCGTTATTTTGCATATTGTCATTGTCGGGCTGGGGCTGATAGGCGGCAGCCTTGCCAAAGCCTTTACGAAATACACTGACTGTCACGTTGCCGGCATCGACTCCGACCCCGCCACGGTGGAGGCCGCCCTTGCCTGCGGTGCCATCACAAAGGAGGGTGACAACGATGACCTTCGACAGGCCGACATTGTGTATCTGTGCCTGTACCCGCAGGCCGACATTGACTTTGTGCGCGCACACCTTTCCGCCTTCGGGAAACATACGGTTCTGACGGACGTGTGCGGCATTAAAACAAAGGTGTGCCACGGACTGTGCGCACTGGCAAAAGAGGGGGGTTTTGTCTACTGCGGTGCTCACCCCATGGCTGGCACAGAAAAGCACGGCTTTTCCGCTTCGCGCGCGGATATGTTTAAGGGTGCCAGTTACATTTTGGTGCCGTGCAGCGCCCCGGAACCGGTGCAGGAGCTGCTGCGGCAAACGGCGTTTCAGCTTGGTTTTGGGCGCAGTGTCTCCACCACACCGGAACATCACGACCAGTTGATTGCCTTTACCAGCCAGCTTCCGCACGCACTGGCCTGCGCCTATGTGATGAGCCCGTGCTGCCCGGAACACCGCGGCTTTTCCGCTGGAAGCTATCGTGACGTTTCCCGTGTGGCAAACATCAATGAAGTCATGTGGGCGGAGCTGTTTTTGGATAACCAAACTGCTCTGACTGGGGAACTGAATACCCTGATAAAGAACCTTTCCGACATTCGGGACGCTGTTGCTGACGGCGACCAAAAACGACTGGAAGCGCTTCTGCGGCGGGGCCGTCTGATTAAGGAGGAACTGGGAGAATGACAATCACTGTACATACAAATCCATCCTATGACATTCTCATAGAAAATAACTGTATCCGGCAGATTGGGCCGTACGCCACAACACTGCTGCCCGCGGCGAAACGCTGTGTGGTGGTGGCCGATACCCATACGGCGCCCCTTTACGCTGACACCGTTCTGCGCTCTCTGCAGACGGCGGGCATTCTCGCCTCTTTGGTGACTTTTCCCGCCGGTGAACAAAGCAAAAATCTATCCACCATTTCCCGCCTGTACGCGGCGTTCTCCCAATCGAACCTTACCCGCAGTGATTTCGCCGTGGCACTGGGCGGCGGTGTGTGCGGCGATATGACCGGCTTTGCGGCGGCTACATGGCTGCGCGGCATTCCGTTCATCCAAATTCCCACCAGTCTGTTGGCACAGGTGGATTCGTCCGTCGGCGGCAAAACCGGCGTAGACTTGCCGGAAGGCAAAAACCTAGTGGGTGCCTTCCACCAGCCCTCTCTGGTCCTCATTGACCCGCACACGCTTTCCTCCCTGCCAACTGCTTTCTTCTCTGATGGCATGGGGGAAGTCATTAAGTACGGCTGTATCCGCAGCCGCGCACTGTTTGAGCGACTGGAAACAGAGGACTGCCGAAAATACCTGCCGGAGGTTATCGCCGCCTGTGTGGACATCAAGCGGCAGGTCGTGGAAAAAGATGAGCGTGACACTGGTGAGCGGGCCATTTTGAACTTTGGTCATACATTTGGCCATGCACTGGAAACGCTGCAGAATTATCATGGCCTGACGCATGGTGCCGCTGTGGGTGTCGGCATGGTTCTGATTACCCGCATGAGTGAACAGAACGGCATGACCGCCCCTGGCACAGCAAACCGCATTGCGGCCCTGCTGCACCGGTACGGCCTGCCGTCTGTCTGTACCGAATCCATGCAGGACCTCATTTCCGCAACCGCGCATGATAAGAAATCCACTGGAAACAGTGTGAAACTGATACTGCTGAAAGATATCGGCCACTGCTGTATACAGAAGGTACCGCGTGCGGACCTGCCCCGGCTGTGCCGGGAAATGCAGTGAGCCGCGTGCGGCTTTTTCCCGGTGCACTGCGGGGAACGGTGTCACCGCCGCCCAGCAAAAGTGCGGCCCATCGGGCCATTTTGTGCGCTGCGCTCGCCCCGGGAAAAAGTGTTCTCTCGCCCATCGGCACCAGCGCGGATATGCAGGCAACCATCGGCTGTATTCGTGCGCTTGGTGCACAGGCAGTGCTGCAGGGTGACACCCTGACCGTAACAGGCATTTCCGGTTCGCCGAAAGCGCCGGTCACGCTCAACTGTCTGGAAAGCGGCTCTACCCTGCGTTTTTTGATACCGGCTGTCGGCGCACTGGGCGTACCAGCTGTTTTCACCGGCTGTGGGCGGCTGCCGCAGCGCCCTCTGGGCATCTACCTTTCTCTGCTGCCGCAGCAGGGTCTGTGCTGTGAAAGTACCGGCGGTCTGCCGCTGCGCATCTCCGGACAGCTGCAGGCAGGCGTGTATTGTCTGCCAGGCGATGTTTCCAGTCAATTTATTTCGGGACTTTTGTTTGCGCTGCCGCTGCTTTCCGGTGACAGCGAGATACAACTGACCTCACCGCTGCAAAGCGCTTCCTATGTCCGCATGACGTGCCACATGCTCCAGCAATTCGGCATTTCTGTTCTGCCGTACCAAGGCGGCTGGAAGGTCCCCGGCGGACAGCATTTCCGTGCCCGCACACTTTCCATTGAACGGGACTGGAGCCAAGCGGCATTCCTGCTGACAGCCGGTGCGCTGGGCGGGCAGGTATCGCTCACCGGTCTGGACCCAAGCTCCGCACAGGGCGACCGCGCGATCATGCCGCTGCTGACACAATTCGGCGCTTCCCTGCGCTGGAAAAACGGTATTCTCACCGCCGAAGCAAATCACTTAACGGGCTTTGATATCGACGTGGGGCAAATACCGGACCTTGCACCGGTGCTGGCCGCAGCCGGACTGTTCGCCGAAGGGCGCACCCGTCTGTACAACGCCGCCCGCCTGCGGCTAAAAGAAAGCGACCGGCTGGACGCCCTGTACCACATGGCGGTTTCACTGGGTGCGCGGGCAGAACAAATGGAGGACACCCTTACCTTGTGGGGTGGCCGGCCGTTGCCCGGCGGCACCGTGGATGGCTGCAGCGACCACCGCATTGTCATGGCCGCCGCTGTTGCCGCCCTGCGTACACAGGGGCCTGTTACGATTACTGACGCACAGGCAGTACAAAAAAGCTGGCCGGAATTTTTTACGGTTTATCAGGAGATGGGAGGAAACGCAGATGTCATCGTGGGGTGAACGGGTAAAAATCAGTATTTTCGGTGAAAGCCATGGACCGGCCATTGGCTGTGTGCTGGAGGGCCTTCCCGCAGGCGAAGCAGTGGATATGGACGCAGTACAGCAGCAAATGCGCCGACGGGCACCGGGTCGGGACCGAACCAGCACACCGCGGCGGGAGGCAGACATTCCGCAGGTGCTTTCCGGACTTCTCAACGGTGTGACAACCGGCGCGCCCCTGTGCGCTGTCATTGCAAATACCAACACACGTTCCGCCGATTATCAAAATCTGCTGGAGGTACCACGCCCCGGCCACGCCGATTACACCGCGTGGGTAAAGTACCACGGCTGCAATGATGTGCGCGGCGGCGGGCACTTTTCCGGCCGGCTGACCGCTCCGCTGGTATTTGCGGGTGCCGTATGCCGCCAAATTCTCGCACGGCGTGGCATTCTGGTCGGCGCGCACGTCTGGTCTATCGGGCAAGTACACGACACGCCGTTTTCCAATATCACCGCTCCCATACTGAAAGCCTGCGGCTCCGCCAATTTTCCAGTGCTGGACCCGCAGAAAAAGGATGCTATGTACTGCGAGATTGACACGGCACACGCGGCGGGCGACAGTGTCGGCGGCGTGGTAGAATGCGCCTGTTTGGGTGTACCCGCGGGCCTTGGCGGCGAGGGAATGTTCGGCGGCATAGAAAGCCTGTTTTCCTCGATTCTGTTCGGCATTCCCGCCTGCAAAGGTGTGGAGTTCGGCGCGGGCTTCGAGGCGGCTGCCCTGCATGGCAGCGAAAACAACGATGCGTTCTTCTACGACGCGGACGGCACCGTAAAAACCCGCACCAACAATGCCGGCGGCATTTTAGGCGGCATTACCACGGGAATGCCCATTTTGTTCCGTGCGGCCTTTAAGCCTACTCCCTCCATTGTGCGGGAGCAGCACAGTGTGAACCTTGCGACCGGTAAGGACACTCTGCTGTCCGTACACGGGCGGCACGACCCCTGTATTGTGCCGCGCGCGGTTCCTGCGGTGGAGGCTGCTGTTGCGCTGGCGCTTCTCAATATAGATGGTATTTTAGAGCATATTGCAAAGGACTGAAC
Organism: Caproicibacterium sp. XB2; assembly: GCF_044880635.1. Lineage (NCBI taxonomy): Bacteria > Bacillati > Bacillota > Clostridia > Eubacteriales > Oscillospiraceae > Caproicibacterium > Caproicibacterium sp. XB2. The sequence goes on from NZ_CP173227.1 coordinate 1,664,174, forward strand.
GATAAAATGGATTTAAAGGATATCCGCCGTGAAATAGATACGATTGACAGCCAGTTGCTGCCGCTGTTTGTTCAGCGCATGGACTGTGCCAAAAAAGTGGCCGAAGCTAAAAAGCGGGATGGCATTCCGGTGCACAACGCCGCACGGGAAGAGGAAATTCTGGACCGCATTTCCGCAAAGGCCGGCCTCTACAGTGGTGCGGCACGCATTGTGTACCGTACCATTATGAGTGAAAGCAGTGCCCTGCAGCACCGGCTGCTGGGTTCCGGCGGCACCCTGCGGAAGACCATTGCCGCCGCCCCAAAGGTACCCGCCTTTCCCGAAAGTGTTGCCTGTTTAGGCGGGCCGGGCTCCTACAGCCACAGTGTCGTGTCATCCCTGTACCCGCGGGCACAGGTCCAGTTCTACAACCGGTTTGATGATATTTTTCGCTGTGTGGAACAGGGCAATGCAGGTCTGGCGGTTGTCCCTATGGAAAATTCCAGTGCGGGCAGTGTCAGTGACGTGTACAGCCTGCTGATGCAGTGCCGCTTTTATATTGTTGCGGCAAAGACCATTCGGGTACATCAGTGCCTTGCCGCAAAGGAAAGCAGCCCCGCATCTGTCCGCTGCATTCAGTCCAAAAAAATTGCCCTGCAGCAGTGTTCCCGGCGGCTTTCTGCCCTGCACCTGCCGCTGCAGCCAGTCAGCAGTACCAGCGCCGCCGCCAAGGCCGCCGCGGAAGATGCTTCCATTGCCGCTGTCTGCAGCGAAAGCGCCGCCCACAAGTACGGTCTGCACATACTTGAACGTGACCTGCAGAACACCGACAACAATGCCACCCGCTTTGCTGTCATTAGCCGGCAGCTGTGCATTCCGGACAATGCGGAAAAAATCAGTCTCTGCTTTAATGTGGCCCACACCACCGGCAGCCTGAACGCTGTACTGTCCCGCTTTGCCGCCGCAGGAATGAACCTGACAAAAATTGAATCCCGGCCCATTGCGGGCAAAGACTTCGAGTATGATTTTTATTTGGATTTTACCGGAAATGTGCGTGACCCCGCCGTGCTGGAACTTCTGTGCTCTCTGCAGGAGGAACTGCCGCGTTTCCATTTTCTTGGTAACTACTGCGAAGTACACACGGAATAACGTTCTGCCGGTCCCGCAAAAGGCAGGCTGATTTCATTTGCCATGGGCCTCGGCTTTTGGCTTATGGTGTGTATGGTGTGCTTCGGCATCGGCGCGGACTGGATTGCCAAACGGCAGTACCCCTATACAAAAAAACAAGAGAGGGCGGGCGCAGTGCCTGCCTTCTCTTGTTTGCAAAAAGTCGTACTGTCTATTCTTACAGTGCCGCTGTTACTTCTACTTCGACCAAAACATTCTTTGGCAGCCCTTTCACCGCTACGCAGGAGCGCGCGGGCTTGCCGGTAAAGTATTTGCCGTATACTTCATTGAATGCGGAAAAATCCGCCATGTTGGCAAGGAAGCAGGTTGTCTTCAGTACCTTTGTGTAGTCGGTGCCGGCGGCCTTTAGGATATGGCCGATGTTCTGCATAACCTGCTCAGCCTGCACGGCAATGTCCCCCTCCATGATTTTTCCGGTAGCTGGAATAATCGGAATTTGGCCGCTGAGATACACAGTATCGCCGGAAATCACGGCCTGTGAGTACGGACCAATAGCGGCCGGTGCATCTTTGGTATAAACAGTTTTCAACATCAAAATAACTTCCTTTCTCCCGGCAGGCATAGTGCCTGTTGTTTTTTTCATACAATTGTACATTATTTGGAAGCAGTATGCTACCCTATATGAAAACTTTTTTACGGAATATGCCTTATTTCATCTAAAAAGAGCAGGCCGCCCTCCGCCTGGAGAACTGTCTGCTCTTTTTCATATCCTGTAAAACTGTATTTTTATGTATTGTCCTGTTTCCATGTGGTAAAGTCCACATAAGATACATCCATGTCACACCCGCCGCTGCTGATGTTCGCGCCGTCCCAGCTGCCGCCGGTTCCGGGGAACTCACTCTGCCAAATGCTGCAGGTCTTGTCCGGCTCATCCAGGCCCGGACGTGCGTACCAGAACAGATAATCCGAAAGTTCCTCCGGATTGATGTAATTCTTGTACCAGTCCAAATTGACGTAATAACCTGCCAGATAGCCGGCATCTTTCACACCTGAGCAGAAAATCTTCATGATTTCCGTCAATGTTTCGCTGTCCGGCATACCACGTTTTGCCTTATAGTCGTCCGCATCCTCCATGTCGATAAAGACTGGGAACTGCGGATGTTTACCTTCCAGCAGGCGCAGCACATGGGCAAGCTCACTTTTGGCGTTGTCGGTTGTCAAGGCGTAGCTGTAAAGGTAAGTGCCCCACGGAATTCCCAGCCGCTCGCACTCGGAAACATTGCGCTCAAACTGCGCGTCGTCCTGACTTTCGATGTCCCCGCCGTAGCCGCAGCGAATCATAGCAAACTGCAAACCCGCAGCCTTGGCTGTATCCCAGTCTACGTAGCCGTTGTGCTCACTGACATCGATGCCTTTCATCGGTGTAGTGGTCGTAATTTTTACCACAGCGGTACAGCTCTTCACAGCACTTTGTCCCGGCAGCTGTGTGTAAATATCGGCTGTGTCGCCGGCATTGCCCACTGCTTTGATTTTGTAGTAGTACACATCGTGATTATTTTCCACTGTCTGTGTCTGGCCGCTCTTCTGGAATGCACTCCCCGAAATGGTGAAGGTCGGCGTAAGACCCTGCGGACCGACCACTTCAAACCGGAACGTGTACTCTTTGCCCTGCTCAACGGAAAAATCGCTGTTTGTGTCACTCTTAATGGAAGCGGCTCCCTGCACTGTCACGGCGCAGCGCTTCACCGCGGTCTGCCCGGGAAGCTGTGTGTAAATATCGGCTGTGTCGCCGGCATTGCCCACTGCTTTGATTTTGTAGTAGTACACATCGTGATTATTTTCCACTGTCTGTGTCTGGCCGCTCTTCTGGAATGCACTCCCCGAAATGGTGAAGGTCGGCGTAAGACCCTGCGGACCGACCACTTCAAACCGGAACGTGTACTCTTTGCCCTGCTCAACGGAAAAATCGCTGTTTGTGTCACTCTTAATGGAAGCGGCTCCCTGCACTGTCACGGCGCAGCGCTTCACCGCGGTCTGCCCGGGAAGCTGTGTGTAAATATCGGCTGTGTCGCCGGCATTACCCACTGCTTTGATTTTGTAGTAGTACACGTCGTGGCCGTTTTCCACTCTCTGTGTCTGGCCGCTCTTTCGGAATGCACTTCCCGAAATGGTGAAGGTCGGCGTAAGGCCCTGCGGACCGACCACTTCAAACCGGAACGTGTATTCCTTGCCCTGCGCAATGGAGAAATCACTGTTTGTGTCACTCTTAATAGTGGCAGGAACACTGGTTTCCTTCACCGTCACGGCACAGCGCTTGACCGCAGTCTGCCCGGGAAGCTGTGTATAGACAGCGGATGCCTGTCCCGCCGAGCCTACTGCTTTGATTTTGTAGTAGTACACGTCGTGGCCGTTTTCCACTGTCTGTGTCTGACCGCTCTTCTGGAATGCACTTCCCAAAATGGTAAAGGTCGGCGTAAGGCCCTGCGGACCGACCACTTCAAACCGGAACGTGTACTCTTTGCCCTGCTCAACGGAAAAATCGCTGTTTGTGTCACTCTTAATGGAAGCGGCTCCCTGCACTGTCACCGTACAGCGCTTCACTGCGGTCTGCCCGGGAAGCTGTGTGTAAATATCGGCTGTGTCGCCGGCATTGCCCACTGCTTTGATTTTGTAGTAGTACACATCGTGATTATTTTCCACTGTCTGTGTCTGGCCGCTCTTCTGGAATGCACTCCCCGAAATGGTGAAGGTCGGCGTAAGACCCTGCGGACCGACCACTTCAAACCGGAACGTGTACTCTTTGCCCTGCGCAACGGAAAAATCGCTGTTTGTGTCACTCTTAATGGAAGCGGCTCCCTGCACTGTCACGGCGCAGCGCTTCACCGCGGTCTGCCCGGGAAGCTGTGTGTAAATATCGGCTGTGTCGCCGGCATTACCCACTGCTTTGATTTTGTAGTAGTACACGTCGTGGCCGTTTTCCACTGTCTGTGTCTGGCCGCTCTTCTGGAATGCACTCCCCGAAATGGTGAAGGTCGGCGTAAGACCCTGCGGACCGACCACTTCAAACCGGAACGTGTACTCTTTGCCCTGCTCAACGGAAAAATCGCTGTTTGTGTCACTCTTAATGGAAGCGGTTCCTTTCACCGTCACCGTACAGCGCTTGACCGCAGTCTGCCCGGGAAGCTGTGTATAGACAGCGGATGCCTGTCCCGCCGAGCCTACTGCTTTGATTTTGTAGTAGTACACGTCGTGGCCGTTTTCCACTGTCTGTGTCTGGCCGCTCTTTCGGAATGCACTTCCCGAAATGGTGAAGGTCGGCGTAATGCTCTGCGGACCGACCACTTCAAACCGGAACGTGTATTCCTTGCCCTGCACAATGGAGAAATCACTGTTTGTGTCACTTTTAATGGTGGTACTGGCCGTTTGCTGCTCCGTGGCAGATGCTGTGGTCAGTGCAGAAGAAGCCGCTGACGACACTGTGCCGCTCTTCTGCGAGCTGCTGTCCGCCGCGCTGGCTGGAAAAACAGCCGTCTGAATTGCCGCACCCAGCACCAAAATGAACAGCAGCTTTTTGAATTGTCCTTTCAATATAGTCTTTCATCTCCTTATCCTGTTCCTCATATTCTCTGTGTGCGACTTTATTATAACATTTCCATATATTTTACACAACATCTTACAAGCGGGAACATCTTCCTCAGGTAGTTCGTTGGTACAAAAAAGAAAACCGAATCTCATTTTTGAGATTCAGCTCTAAAAAAGTTCGTTTCTGTTGTTTTCGGCCATGAATAACGTCGGTATATTCGTCAAATACCTTCAGCTGGGCTGCAGGCTGAAACCTGGCTGCGCCCTCTAAGGTTCCTGTTTCTTCTAAGTCCTCCTGCATAGTGGTACGAATGCGTACAAACTGAGCAGACGGCAGGCCGGATTGGAGATATCCATCGCTTTTTACAGAATTCAGAAAGCGGTTCTCCCTATTGAAAAAGAGATCCTGTCTTTTCTGGAATTTTGTGGAGATTTGCAGGCATTTTCAATAAAAATTATTATTGACACTTACAAAAAATAAGTTATAATAGTATTAAGCGCTGTAAAAAACTATGTAACAGGTATCTCCTGCCTGCAGGCAGGCAGATTCGGCAGGAAGCCGTTCCCTTTAGCCTACAGCTGGCTTGTTAAATTAACAGCACTCGATTTTTGGCATTATGAAGATGCCTCGCTTTTTTGCAGAAGGGCGTGGTGTCTTTTTTGTTTTGCGTGAAAAAAGGCTTCGCCCCTGCCAAATCTTATTTTCCAAAAAGGAAAGGGAGCGTTTTTTATGCATATTCCGGACAATTACTTAAGCCCACAGACCTGTGCGGTTATGGCCGCCGCAATGGTACCCGCATGGATTGTATCTGTTAAAAAGGTGAAAAAGGAAATTCCAAAGGAAAAGCTGCCGCTGATGGGCGTTGCCGCGGCATTTTCTTTCATCAGCATGATGTTCAATATTCCGATTCCTGGCGGAACCACAGGCCATGCTGTAGGAGGTACCCTCATCGCACTCCTTTTAGGGCCGTATGCGGCCTGTATATCAGTCAGCGTTGCTCTGCTGCTGCAGGCATTGATTTTTGGGGACGGCGGTGTCCTGAGTTTCGGAGCAAACTGCTTTAATATGGCATTTGTTCTGCCGTTCGTCGGGTATGCTGTTGCAACGTTCATCAGCAGCAGACAAAAAAAGAAGGGAAAACACATTCTTGGTGCAGCGGTTGGTTCCTATCTTGGCATCAATGCAGCGGCGCTGTGTGCGGCGATTGAGTTCGGCATTCAGCCCATGCTGTTCCGGGACACTGCGGGCAAAGCCATGTACTGCCCCTATGGTTTGAACATTTCCCTTCCGGCCATGCTGATTGGGCATTTAACACTCTTCGGTTTGGCGGAAGTGGTCTTTACCGTTGGCGTACTGCTTTTTGTACAAAAAACTTCCCCGAACCTGCGAACAGACCAGCACCGCAGCGAAACCACCCAAACGCCGCTCCCACTGCGCATTCTGCTGGGCGCGCTGGTTGTTCTGACACCCCTTGGGCTGCTCGCCGAAGGAACCGCATGGGGCGAATGGGGCGAAAATGAAATCGCCGCGGCAGGCGCAGGTTTTACGCCCTCCGGCATGACGTCCGGCCTGCACTACGGTGCCTTGCTGCCGGACTACTCCGTTGCGGGGCTGCCAGAATGGTTCGGCTATATGTTGTCGGCTGTCATAGGCGTTGCCGCACTTATCATTATTTTTAAGCTGATTTCCAGTGCACACAGAAGTCCCGTAGCGGAATCCTGACAAGGAAAGGTATTCGCCATTGAAAACGAATCTGAAAGTCATGCACTTTATTTCCCGCCTGATGGAAAATGACGCACAGCCAAAGCCCTCAAAAATTCTGCCCGCACTGCGCATCTTTGTATGCATCCTCTGCATTCTTCTGTGTGCGCTCGCTAAAAACGCCTTTTTTGTAGTGGCTGTCATCGCAGTAGAACTGCTGCGGTTGGCACTGCAGACACCCAACATGATTCGGCAGGTACTGAAGCCGGTGCTGACAGCTGTATTCTTTACAGCCCTGTTTCTTCTGCCGGCAGTCTTTCTCGGGTCGCCGCGCACAATGTCCACCGTTACTTTAAAAGTTTTTGAGTCCGTGCTGGTACTGTCTATGATGAATGCCACCATGACCTGGAAAGAAGTCACCGACGCGTTCCGTGCCCTGCACGCACCGCAGATTTTCGTGTTCGTCCTTGACATGGCCGTGCGTTTCCTTGTAATATTAGGCAGGTACAGCAATGCCATTCTGGAGGCAGTTTCCCTGCGCAGCGTGGGAAAAACGAATTGGAAGACCTCACAAACCGGCGGCATTCTCGGGACAACTTTTTTAAAGTCCCAGCAGATGTCACAGGAAACTTCAGAAGCAATGGCGTGCAGATGCTTTGACGGAGAATACAAGAGCTATGCTTCCCGCCGGTTTTGCACGCTTGACTTGATTTATCTGCTGCTGATACCCGCTTTGATTGCACTTTTCTTTTACAGTGAATGGATGATGAAATGATTCAATTAGACGACGTCAGTTTCTCCTATCAGGGAACCACCGCTGTCAGCCATGTGACCTACCGCTTTGAAATGGGAAAGTGTTATGTACTGCACGGTCCCAACGGATGCGGAAAATCCACCCTGTTTCGTATTTTAAATGGGCTGGATTTTCCCACCTCCGGAAGGTACCTGCTCGATGGAGAAGAAATAACAGAAAAGAAAATGAAAAAGCCGGAATTTGCCCGGGCGTTTCATAAAAAAATCGGCTATGTGTTCCAAACTTCCGAAGTTCAGCTTTTTACAAAAAGTGTAGAAGATGAAATTGCCTTTGGTTTGATACAGCTTGGCCTGCCGGACAGTGAGGTACAAAAGCGTGTTGAAAAATATATTCAGCTTCTGCACCTGCAGCCTATCCGCAGGCGGGCACCTTTTAACTTGAGCGGCGGAGAAAAAAAGCGGACCGCACTAGCCGCCGTGCTGGCCATGGAACCACCGGTTCTCATTCTGGATGAACCCATCAGTGGACTGGACGATGAAGGGCAGGAATGGATTACGCGGTTTATTTCCGGCATGAAATCACCGGATAAACTGATGATTGTTGCTACACATAACCGAACTTTTACCCAGCGCATTGCCGACGTGGAAGTACTAATGAACCGTGATCACTGCTTTGAACAGAGCCGGCCGCTGGAAAACGGCGCAGAAACAGAGCTGTAGGTCATTGAAACTGCCAAGGAAGTCCTTTATACTGGCATATCGGAGACGGCAAGATTTTCGTTTACAATGTAGAAAATGCTGTAAAGATTCGTACCGGTGAAGAAGGCTATGATGCTCTGCAGAGTGACTAACCTTTCCACCGTATTGGCTTTGATTCCTTCCTCTTTATAAAAAAGGTCTGCCTGTTTCATGCGGGCAGACCTTTTTTGCTATCTAGTGGTATTATTTACGCCTCTATCCGAACACTGCTGCTGCCGTCCGGAAGCGGCTCCACGATAATTTGCTTTTTAATAACCGTCTGCAGCTCGGTGACGTGCGAAATAATGCCAATGGTGCGGCCGGTTTTTTGCAGGCGCAACAGTGCGCCCATAGTGGTATCCAGCGTTTCCTGGTCCAGTGAACCAAAGCCCTCATCGATAAACAGGGAATCCAGCCGTACCGTGCCAGAGTAACTCTGCACCACGTCGGAAAGGCCAAACGCAAGCGACAAAGACGCGAGAAACAATTCCCCGCCGGACAGCGTCGCCACGTCCCGTTCCCCGCCGCTGGCAGCGTCCTGTACCACAAGGTCCAAACCCGCCATAGCGTTGCCGCTGACTGGACCAGTCCAACGCAGCAGACGATATCTGCCGCCGGAAAGGTCTGAAAACAAATTGTTCGCGCTGGACAGAATGTCGTCCAGCATAATGCCGAGTACAAACTGCTGAATGGGCACCTTGTGGGCAGTCCGTCCGGAAAGCATATCCGCAAGACGGCGGGCAACGGCATAACGGCTGCCAAGGTTCTGTCCTGCTTCCTCCAACTGCTGCAGCTGACGGCAGGAACGCTGCGCATTTTGAAAGCTCTCCTCTGCGCGCCCTTTTTCACCGGCCAGCTGCGTAACTGTTCTCTGCGCTGCATTTTTCTGTTCGGCGGCCACCGTATCATCTGGACGAGGGACTCCCTGCATCACATTCGGCTGGCTGCGGTAGGCCTCAATAGCCTTTTGATACTGGTCCTCACTCGCAGCACTTTCTTTCTGTGCTGTCTGCAGGGCGGTATGCGCGGCGGCGGCAGCACTTTGCGCATCTGCCGCACGGCGGCGCAGCTGCTGCTCCTGTTGTTCCAATCCGGCTGCACGCTGCCGCAGCGTGCGAATGGTCTGCTCCAGCTGGTCACAGGAAGCACTGCCCTGCATTTGCAGGACAATTTCCTTTTGTGATGCCTCTTTTTCAGCCAGCACACGCTGCTGCTCTGCCAGTGCGTCGCGTGCCTGCTGGGCACGGCTACGTGCCGCTTCCTGCATTTGTTCCAGTTCCTTTACACGCGCGTTGGCACGCGGCAGTTTGCTAATTTCTTTCAGCAGGCTGGCGGCCTGCTGCTGCAGCTGCACCAATTCCCGCGGTGGCTGCGTGGGGTTTGGATGTTCCAGTGCACCGCAAACTGGGCAGGCACACCCGTCCCGCAGGTATACGGCAAGCACCGCCGCCGCATCTCGGCGTTTTTCCCGCTCGATTACTTCGTCCAGCGCTGCTTTCTCCGTTTCCTTGCGGTGCAGGTCATCAACAAAACGATTTCCCGCCTGCCGATGCTCCTGCGCCGCCTGCTGGTCTTGTTCCGCCTTTGTCAGTATCTGCTGTTTCTGTACAATGGTTTTCCGCACAGCGTCCGTTTCTTTTTGCAGCGCACGCAGCCGGCGGGCGGCAGCCAGGGCGCTTTCTCTAGCCGCTGCCTCCTCCCGCAGCTGTGCGGCCTGCCCGCGGAAATCTTCCGCCTTCGGCAGTTGTGCCTGTGCGTTTTTCGCCTGCTGCTCCGCTTCCTTGTCCTTCACAAGTGCCTGCTCTTCCTCTGTCTTTCGGCGCTGCCGCTGGTCGTAATTGGAAGCAGCCTTTGACGCTAGGTCATAGGCACGGCTGCAGTCCTCCAAATGTTTTTGTGCGGCTGCCAGCGCTTTCTGCACCTGTTCACAGCCCTCCTGCAGCTTTTTACATTTTGCCTGCAGGCTTTCTCGGTCTTTCACCTGCTCGCCTTCCAAAATGGTGTTTTGTGAAGACACGTTCTTATCTGCCTCTATTTTCAGCTGTTCCGCCTTATCACGGACACGGCGAGTCAAATGCTCCCACTTTTGTGTACCAAACAGTGTCTGCAGCAGTTTCGCTTTGTCCACAGACTTTGCCAGCAGCAGCTTTAGGAAATCCCCCTGCGGCAGCACTGCCACCTGTGAAAACTGTTCACAAGTAAGGCCCAGCAGCTGTTCCGCCTGTTCCCGAAGTGCCTTGTCTGAACCCGCCTGCAAAAGTTTCCACTGTCCCTGCTCATCCTGTTGAAAACATTCGCATGTGTCGTCTTCTTTTTGTTTTTTGGTACGCTTGGAAATGTGCCACTTACGGCTGCGGAACCATTTATATAAGGTATTGCGGTAAGAGAAAATGAATTCGACCAGCGTTTCCTCCTCCGGTGCGGCACCTAAACTGCGCATTTCGCCCCAGCTGCGGCGGCCGCCGGTAGAGCGTCCGTACAATGCAAAGCACATGGCGTCCAATATGGTCGTTTTGCCGCCGCCGGTCGCACCGGTTATGAGAAACAGCGGATGTTCCCCCAGCAGTGTAAAGTCAATCGTTGTCTTTTTTCGGTACGAACCAAAAGCCTGCATGGTCAGCTTGACTGGGTTCATTCCTGTCCCTCCTTTTTCATTTCTTTTCGGAACAAAGCTAGGTCCTGCTCCGTCGGTTCCGTTCCGCATATTTGCTGTAAGAACGCCGTAAAAATTTGCTCGTCACTGACACGGCGGCAGCGCATCTCGCGGCGAAACGCGCTGTCCTCCCCATCTCCGGCGGAAAGCAGCCAGTCGCTGGAAAGGTGCAGCAGGTTTGGGTAGTAGGTCCGCAGCTGATCCATCGGCTGAAAAACCGGACTGGTGTCCGTCAGCCGAACCTGCAAATAATCTTTACTGGGTGTTTCTTTTGCTGCCGCCAGCAGTTCCTCAAACCGGCCGCTCAGCACCCGCACATCATGCGGCGGTATAATGGCAACAACCTGCGTGTGGGTGCCTGTGCTGTCCAGTGTAACCAATGTAACGCCTTTTTTCTGGTCTGCCTCATCAAAGCTGTACTTGAGCGGGGAGCCCGCGTAGCGACCGGTTCCCGCTTTCTGTGAAGCGTGCAGATGTCCAAGTGCCACATAATCAAACGGCGCAAAGCAGTCCAGCCCCACCTGGCTGCTGCCACCCACAAAAGCAGGGTTTTCACTGGCGCTGATGCGCCCGCCGGCGGCAAAGCAGTGGGTAATCAATACATTTTTTGCCGTCGGGTCCAAGTGGACACGGGCAAGCAGCGCGCGGAAGGCCGTATCCATGGTGCGTGGCCCATCTTCCTGCACCTGCAGTGCCTGCCGGGCGGCGGCAGGTTCACAGTAAGGCAATGTGTAGCAGCACAGGGGACCGTCCGCTGTCTGAATCGTGTAGGGAATCCAGACTTCCTCCGGACGGGTCGCAAGGACAACCTTTTCCCGCCGCAGCAGAGACGTCCCCAGTGACAGTCTGCGGGCACTGTCATGATTGCCGGAAACCGCCACCAGTGGAACCCCCTGCTGCGCAAGTCCGCACAAAAATGTATTCAGCAGTTCCACTGCTTCCACCGGCGGCACTTGCCGGTCAAAAATATCCCCGGCCAGCAGAACAGCGTCCGGTTTTTCCTGCTCAATCAGCGGCAGCAGCCACTGCATTAAAAACCATTTCTGCTCTTCCAGCATGCTGCGCCCATACAAAGCTTTCCCTAAATGCCAGTCCGCTGTATGCAGCAATTTCATATCGGTTGACTCCCCTCTTTTTTACATGCAGCCGCCATGAAAAGTACAGTTTGCGGCTTTCCTTTTTCCTGAAATGCTGGTATACTTGAATATATGAATTTTTGAAATATACGCAGAGGAATTTGCATTCTCTGTTATTTTATCACATTGGAGGAACAACTTCCATGAAGAAACGCCTGCTTTCGCTGCTGCTTCTTCTGTCCGTCACTGCGGCGGGCTGTCTGCCGGTATATGCCGCCGGCAGCAGCACGGCACAGCCCCGGACAGCAAGCAGTTCTTCCGCTGTTGCCAGCGGCGCCGTTACCCAGTCTGCCGCACAAAGCGGGGACAGTGTCTTTAAGCCAAACTTTACGCTCAACTCCAAGGCAGCCGCACTGGTCAACCTGGACACCGACACGAATGTGTTTGAACAGAACGCTAACCAAAAAATGTACCCGGCCTCCACAACGAAAATCATGACCTTCATTATTACGATTGAAAATGTAAAAAATGTGGATACCGCCACCATGACCTACACCGATAAAGAAAAGAAAATCATTGACGGCACCGGCAGCTCCACCGCCGGATTAAAGGTTGGTGAAAAGTTCAGTATTCATCAGCTCCTGTATGCCATGATGGTGCCCTCCGGCAACGACGCGGCACTGCTGCTGGCAACCTATGTGGGTAACGGTGACGTCAGTAAGTTTGTGGCAATGATGAACAGCAAAGCCAAGGCATTGGGCTGTACAGGCACCCATTTTGTAAACCCAAATGGCCTGCACAATGTCAACCACTACACCACCGCGCATGACATGGCCCTCATGGCCAAGTACGCCTTAAACCTTAACTACTTTCAGGAAATCTGCAACACCACTGTGTACAACCTGACACCGCTGAATCAGCCGACCGTCAAACGGCAGCTGACCACAACCAATGCCATGATTGACCGTGGCGCACAGGGCGGGCTGTACTACAACCCCTATGTCAAGGGCATTAAGACCGGCCACACCAGTGAATCCGGACGCTGCTTGGTCAGCACCGCTATCTACGGTGGCCGAACCTACCTGTGCGTACTCATGGGTGCACCCATCAATGAAAAACAATATGGCGAGATGATTGATACAACAAATCTGTACAAATGGATTTACAGCAATTTTAACCTCGTACAGGTTGCGTCCTCCAAACAGCCCATTTGGGAAGTACCGCTGAACTACGCCTGGAATCGGGACTCTATTACGCTGTATCCAGAAAAAGATGTAACGGCGGTTCTGCCGGAAGGTGTAAGTGCCAACAGCGTGGAGGTCACACCGAATGTCAATTCCGCTGTCAACGCACCCGTGCAGAAAGGGCAGATTATCGGCACGGCAACACTGACGTACGCCAAACAAAAGCTGGCAACCGTCCGGCTGGTTTCCAATGAAGACATCAGCCGCAGTGAACTCGTCCATTCCGCCAGTGCTGCAAAAGCTGTTTTTACCGCCCCATGGTTCGTTGTTATTTTCATTGTCATTCTCATTCTGCTGGCAGTTTATATTGTATTGGCAGTCTTTTACAGCCGCCGAAAATCCGACCTGCGCAAAGTACATAAATACAGACGCTTTTAAGAAAACAGTTTAGCGGGCTGCCGAAAAAGTTTTTCACCGGCAACCCGCCTTTTGTTGAAAAAGAGCAAAAGAAAAAAGGCACCCGCAAGGGTGCCTTTTCTATATTGAAGAATTGAAGAGGTGAAATTACTTCAGTTCGACTTCTGCACCAGCATCAGTCAGCTTCTTCTGCAGGTCCTCAGCGTCGTCCTTGGACACGCCTTCCTTGACAGCCTTAGGAGCAGCATCGACCAGAGCCTTTGCGTCCTTCAGGCCCAGACCAGTTGCATCACGGACAATCTTGATAACCGGAATCTTGTTGCCGCCGGCAGACTTCAGAACAACGTCAAACTCAGTCTTTTCTTCTGCAGCCGGAGCAGCAGCCGGAGCAGCAGCAACAGCTACCGGAGCAGCTGCGGAAACACCAAATTCATCTTCCAGAGCCTTGACCAGGTCAGACAGCTCCAGAACGGTAAGACCCTTTACTTCTTCAACGAGCTTATCAACTTTCTCAGACATATTTGTACCTCCAAATCAAGCGAATCGAATTTCGTCAGAATATTTTTCTGTTCTGCAAACAGTTACGCCTGTACGGCGGACTGCTTTTCGGCAATTGCATTCAGTGCAACAACCAGGCCCTTGATGGTGCCGTTCAGTACGGTGACCAGACCAGTGATTGGTGCATTCATGCTGCTCAGGACCTGAGACAGCAGGACTTCCTTGCTGGGCAGGCTAGCCAGCGTTGTAATTTCATCTGTGCCGACAGCTGCACCGTCAACAAAACCGCCTTTAACCTTAAAGTCCTTGTTCTTCTTTGCGTCGGCATAACCCTTCAGGGCCTTTGCTGCACTGACATAGTCCTCACCGGCTGCAAAAGCGGTTGTGCCGCTCAGCAGGTCATCAAGGCCAGTCACACCAGCTTCAGCCAGAGCACGCTTCAGCAGGGTATTCTTTACAACCTTATAGGTATTCCCGCCTTCACGCAGCTCCTTACGCAGCTTTGTGTCGTCCGCAACCGTAATACCCTTGTAGTCAACCAGGATACCGACGTTTGCTTTTTTAATTTCTTCTGCAAGAGCAGCGACTTCCTGCTGCTTTGCGTCTAAAACCTTTTTGCTTGGCAAATGGTTTCACCTCCATTGAACCGATTGTACTTCTGCAACAAAAAAGCCTTTCCCACACCTGCGGGAAAGGCTGAAGTTTACACTGATACAGTGAAAATTTCCGCTTTCCTCGGCAGGCGGGCACAGCCCTTTGCGCAAAACGCACCTGCTGTCTTTGGACAGCTTAAAAAGTATAACACACAGCATATCTGTGTGTCAAGAGCACCTTGAAAAATTAGGCACCGAATTTGCTCGGGTTAACGCGTACGCCAGGGCCCATTGTAGAAGCAACTACGCAGGAGCGGACATACTGACCCTTTGAAGTGGCCGGTTTTGCCTTTACGATAGCGCCCATCAGTGCGTTGAAGTTTTCAGTCAGCTTCTCGGCGCCGAAGGAAATGCGGCCAATCACGCAGTGAATGATGTTGGACTTGTCCAGACGGTACTCAATCTTACCGGCTTTGGCTTCTTTAACAGCCTTGCCGACTTCGCGAGTAACTGTACCGGCCTTCGGGTTAGGCATCAGACCACGCGGGCCAAGGATTTTGCCCAAACGTCCAACAACGCCCATCATGTCCGGGGTCGTAACGACAACGTCAAAATCCATCCAGCCGCCCTGAATCTTCTGTGCCATTTCTTCTGCGCCGACATAATCGGCACCGGCGTCCTGCGCATCTTTGGCAGCGTCGCCCTTGCAGATAGCCAGCACGCGCACCTTTTTGCCGGTGCCGTTGGGCAGAACCAGCGCACCGCGGACCTGCTGGTCTGCGTGACGGCTGTCGACACCCAGCTTAACGTGCAGTTCAACTGTTTCGTCGAACTTAGCAGTGCCGGTTTTTACGGCCAGCTCAAGGGCTTCCTGCGGATCATAAAATTTAGAACGATCGATCAGCTTTGCGCCGTCGACGTATTTTTTTCCGTGTTTCATTGGTTATCCTCCCTGTAAAGTGGTAAATACGGATGATAAGTTCCTCCCACCCGGGTAGTCGATTTAGTCAACGACCTCGACTCCCATGCTGCGGGCAGTACCAGCAATCATGCTCATGGCAGATTCGATAGTAGCCGCATTCAGGTCGGGCATCTTTGTTTCTGCAATCTGCTTGACCTGCTCTTTGGTAATCTTAGCAACTTTTGTTTTGTTCGGTTCACCAGAGGCAGTGTCAATTCCGCAGGCTTTCTTAATCAGGACAGCGGCAGGCGGTGTCTTGGTAACGAAAGTAAAGGAGCGGTCTGCATAAACGGTGATAATGACCGGGATAATATACCCCGCGTCCTTTTTGGTGCGCTCATTAAATTCTTTTGTGAACGCCATAATGTTGACGCCGTGCTGACCGAGAGCCGGTCCTACAGGCGGCGCCGGGGTTGCCTTGCCGGCAGGTATCTGGAGCTTAATGTAACCAGTAACCTTTTGAGCCATTGTAATTGCACCTCCAAAATTTGTGGTAAAAACGGAACACACTGAAAAACAAATTTGGTGCGTTCCTCCCACGGGGGCTTACACAGCCCCCCACTTCAGCGGTTTCCCGCAGAGTTTCTGTTTTATTGTGGGCCGCACGGGCCCGCTGGTTTGAGTTAATCCATTACTTCTGCCTGTCCCAGTTCCAACTCGACAGGTGTTTCACGGCCGAACATGTTAATGGTAACACGCACGCGGTTCTTCTCGGTGTCGATATCCTCCACCACACCAACGAAGCCGTCGAAAGGCCCGTCGATAATGTTGACAGAATCGCCCACCCGGTACGAAACCTCCACGTCTTTTTTCTCTACGCCGAGTTTCTGTACTTCCTCTTCGGTCAGGGGAACCGGTTTGGTGTTGTCCGGGCCGACAAAACCGGTGCAGCCGCGGATATTGCGCACAACATACCATGATTCATTCGTCAGAACCATTTTGATAAGCACATAGCCAGGGAACAGCTTGCGCTCCACCTCACGGGTTTTGTTGTCCTTAATCTCCGTGACTTTCTCCGTTGGAACCATAATCTGCTGGATAAGATCCTGCATTTTGCGGTTTTCCACCGTTTTTTCCAACGTGGAAGCAACTTTGTTCTCATAACCGGAGTAGGTATGCACAACATACCAGCACGCTTCCTCAGCCATTGTCATACCTCACTTCTTTCGTCATACTGCGACATTCATAAACTGATGCAGCAGGTTGGTAAATGCTTCATCCAGGCCAAACACACAGACACCTACGACTGCAATCATGACCACAACGATTC
The DNA here is from genome assembly GCF_044880635.1 of Caproicibacterium sp. XB2. NCBI lineage: Bacteria > Bacillati > Bacillota > Clostridia > Eubacteriales > Oscillospiraceae > Caproicibacterium > Caproicibacterium sp. XB2. The sequence continues at coordinate 1,680,708 of NZ_CP173227.1, forward strand.
CCACATTTCTCCAAACTGCCCGCGGTGCGGGCCAGACGATTTTTTTGATTTCGGCTTTCAAATCGTGGAAGAAACGGCCAACCGCCCTTTTCTTTTTCCCATTTTGGGTTTTGGCAGCTTTGGTTCCTTCTGTTTTGGCAACAGCTTTGTCAGTTTTTTTCGCGGCTTTTTTTTCGCCAGCAACCGCAGCCTGCGGGGCTTTGCTGCCAGCTTTTTTCTTTTTGTCAGCCATCTGCTGTTCCCTCCGTCCGAATCACTTGGTTTCCTTGTGCAGGGTATGTTTCTTGCAGAAAGGACAATACTTATGCATTTCAAGTCTGTCCGGGTCGTTCTTCTTGTTCTTCATCGTGTTGTAGTTACGCTGCTTGCACTCTGTGCATGCCAATACTACCTTTACTCTCATGACGGCACCTCCCGTATTCCGGAAAAATATTGGGACATAGACCTGTCCCGGCCTCCCTCTAGAAAAGGGTGCAAAAAAAATACCCCTTTATGAGGTATTTTTATCTTATCATATTCGGCTGAAACTGTCAAGGAATTTTTGCTTTTTTGCTTTATCGCTCCATGTCATTCAGGGTAGCAACGACGCGGTTTTTCGACTGTTTCTTCGGCTTTTCCGGCTTCAGTTTTTTGCCGCGCATCTTGCGGGCAAACTGGCAGCCAATTTTCATTTCCGGTGTAAAGTACGGTTCCAATTTTTCCACTTCCGCATCGGAAAGGGAATTGAGCAAAACAAAGGTAATAACCGCGTGCACATCGGTGTCACCGTTGGCATACAGCTCGCTGTAAATTTCCGCCAGCTTTTTTAGTTGCTGCTTCTGGGCATCTCCCTGCAAAAGGGTATGCATTTTCGGCAGAACTTTTTCACGGGCAAAGGTTGCCGTGCGGATTTGTCCGTAGGTAACGCGTTCCTGAATAATTTCCTCCCGCAGCTCAGGAAAAACATTGACAAGACGATTGTAAAAGAAGAGGGCATCCGTCTTGCTTTCTTCCCCACGGTGGCGGCGGTGCTTCGTCACCCGCTGCACAACCGCTTCCTTATTATCCTTTTCCGTAACTTCATCGGTAAAGTCGGCAATAATGCTGTCCGTTTGGCGACTGGCATCTTCCTCGTTCTCCGGGTCAAACAGCAGAGCGGAACGGTTTCGCCACTTGCCCTCCGGCTGGCCGTTTTCCACACTGCAGTAGCGCAGGATAAAGCGCTTTTTCTCCGCTTCATAAAAGACGCCGTAGGCCATTTCCCGGCCAATGAAAAACGCATGCATTCCCTCGCTGTTCTGGCATACACTGTCCTGGTTCAGCGGAAAGCCCTGCTTTTCCAGCACCGCACGCAGCCGGGTTACAACCTGCTTAAACGCCTTCTGCTCCAAAGTCATCACTCCTGTATCATATTATCCTGCCCGCCATGGGACAGACACTTCATTTCTAAGGATTAGGTTTTCATTATTATACTACATAAACTGCTTTTTGTCATCATTCATTTATACGGTTGTCAGCATTGCGTCCGGGCGGGGGTTGTGGTATGATAAATTGTATATCAAAATACAGAAAAGCATCTGACAGAAGCGCCCGTCGGAAAAACGCTGCAGCGCTTCATGGAAGGAAAATATTATGAAGAAAACAGTAGCAGTTCTGTTTGGCGGCAGCTCATCCGAGCACGAAGTGTCCTGTGTTTCGGCGGCCACCATTGCGGAAAACCTAAACAAAGATAAATACGACGTTTTAACACTGGGCATCACCAAAGACGGACGCTGGCTTCTTTACAGCGGTTCCACCGATTCCATCCGTTCCGGCGCATGGGAAACGGACACCGCCGCGTGCCGCCGTGCCTGTATTTCACCGGACACTTCCGTACACGGCATCGTAACCGAGGGACCGGACGGCTTCCAGACCATTCATGTGGACTGCGTCATTCCCGCCCTGCACGGCAAAAACGGCGAGGACGGCACCATTCAGGGCCTTCTGCACGTCAGCGGCATTCCGTATGTCGGCTGCCCCACTTTGGCAAGTGCCTGCTGCATGGACAAAGCCGTCACCCACACCCTGCTGGCCAGCTGGAATATCAAGCAGGCACATTTTCTATGGTTTTTTGCCGAAAATTACAGCGGTGAGGGCCGTCTGAAAATCCAGCGTAAAATTGACGCCCGCCTCGGCTGGCCTATCTTCCTGAAGCCCGCCAATGCCGGCTCCAGTGTTGGCATCTCTAAAGTAAAAAGTACCGATGAGCTGGACGCCGCCGTTGCCCTTGCAGCCCTGCAGGACAGCAAAATCGTTGTGGAAGAAGCCATCGATGGGCAGGAAGTGGAGTGCGCCGTTTTGGGCAACGAATGCCCGCAGGCCAGCATCGTCGGCGAAATCGGCGCTGGCGCGGAATTTTATGACTATGACGATAAGTACAAAAACGGCAAGAGTCAACTGTACATTCCGGCACATCTGGACGCCCCTGTTGCCGATGAACTGCGGCACATTGCCTGCCGTGCCTACCGGCTGCTGGGCTGCACCGGCCTTGCCCGTGTGGACTTTTTCGTGCGCGGCGGCAAAGAGGTTCTGCTGAATGAACTGAACACACTGCCCGGCTTTACCGCCATCAGTATGTACCCCAAGCTGTGGGAAGCCTGCGGCAAGCCGATCGCCCAGCTGCTGGACGAACTCATCTCTCTGGCCGAAGAACGCAAACGCTATATGTGAGCCATACGGCCCATTTTGTAAATTTTTACAGCAAAGGACAACAGAGAATATGGATAATCGGCCTATCGGCGTTTTTGACTCCGGCCTCGGCGGCCTGACCGCTGTGCGTGAAATGCTGCGCATTCTGCCGGAGGAGCAAATTGTTTACTTTGGCGACACAGGCCGCGTGCCTTACGGCGGCCGCAGCCCCAAAATCATCACCCAGTATTCCCGTCAGGACGCCGCCTTTTTGATGAGCAAAAATGTCAAAATGGTTGTGGCGGCCTGCGGCACTGCCAGCAGTGTGGCCGGCTCCCTTTTGGCAAAGGAACTTCCCGTTCCTTTCACCGGCGTGCTGGAGCCAACCGCCCGCGCAGCGGCGGCGGCCACCCACAACGGCCGCATCGGCGTAATTGCGACTGCCGCGACCATTCGCAGCGGTTCTTTTCAACAGGCACTGCAAACACTGAACCCGCAGCTGCAGGTTTTTGCCAAAAGCTGCCCACTGTTCGTTCCCATTGTAGAGTCCGGTTTTTCGCTGGAGCACCCCGATATTACAAAAAAAGTGGCGGAAACATATCTTGCACCGCTGCGTGCAGCGGACGTGGATACCGTCATTCTCGGCTGTACCCACTACCCTATCATCAAGCGCATCATCGGTGAAGTGGTGGGCGAAAAGGTCCGCTTGATTGACAGCGGGCGCGAAACAGCTGTCTACTGCCGGACACTGCTGGAAAAGGACAGCCTGTTGGCACAGGGCGGCAGCGGCGGTTGTTCATTCTTTGTCAGCGACCGCATTAACGATTTTTCAAAGGTCGCCGGCTTTTTCTTGCGTGAAGATGTACACAGCGACGTACATTTGGTTGACATTGATAAATACGAAGGAGCTGTTCCATGGAAGAAAACTATCTGATTTCCATACGCGGCCGCCAAATGGTCAACGACCAAACCAGTGAAATTGAAGTAACCGCCTTTGGTTCCTATATTAAAAAAAACGGCAAGCGTTTTATCACTTATAAAGAATATGATAAGGATACCAACCACTCACAGACCTCTGTGCTGAAAGTGGAGGATAGCCGCTGTATTACCCTGATGCGCGGCGGTATGGACGGCACCCGTCTGATTCTCGAAAACGGAAAACGGCATATGTGCCAGTACTCCACCGAATACGGCCAAATGATGCTGGGGGTTTATACTTCCAATGTGGACAACCAGCTGACAGATGAGGGCGGCCGGCTGATTGTCAATTATACACTGGACCTAAACGCAAATTTGTCCAGCGTGAACCAGATTTACATTACCGTCAAGGAGGTAGACCATAAAAATGTCAAAATACGTACAGCAGGCAAAGGACCAGCTGCGGCAGGAAATCCTGTCAGCCACAGCCAAAGCGCAGGCAGCGCAGGCGCTGCCTGCCAGTGAACTTCCTGATTTTACACTGGAAGTTCCAGCCGACCGTGCCCACGGTGATTGGGCCGCCAATGCTGCCATGGTCAGCGCGCGCGCATTCCACATGGCGCCGCGCAAAATTGCGGAGGCGCTGGCAGCAAACATTCATTTGGATGATACATTTTTCAGCCGCTGTGAAATTGCAGGCCCCGGCTTTTTAAACTTTTTCTATCGGCCGGAATTCTACACTGCGGTGCTGCGTGACGTTGCCAAAAACGGTGAATCCTACGGCCGCAGCAGCTTCGGCGGCGGAAAACGTGTGCTGGTAGAGTTCGTTTCCGCCAACCCGACCGGCCCCATGCACATCGGCAACGCGCGCGGCGGTGCGATTGGCGACTGCCTGGCCTCTGTTCTGGACGCCGCGGGCTATCAGGTACAGCGAGAATTCTACGTCAATGATGCTGGCAATCAGGTCAACAAATTTGGCCTGTCGCTGGAAGCCCGCTATCTGCAGCTGTACAAGGGTGAGGATGCGGTTCCCTTCCCAGAGGATGGCTACCATGGTGCGGACATCACGGAACACGCCAAAAATTTTGCCAAGATAAACGGTGACCGCTATGTGAACGCACCGGATCCGGAGCGCCGGCAGGCACTGGTTGACTATGCCTTGCCGCTGAATATTCAGGGCCTGCAGGACGACTTACTTAAATACCGCATTCGGTATGATAACTGGTTCCGGGAATCCACACTGCACCAAAGCGGCGCGGTTAGGCGCGTCATTGAGCAGCTGAAGGAACACGGCGCCACCTATGAAAAGGACGGCGCCCTCTGGTTTAAGGGCGAGCCTTACGGCTCCGAAGATTTCGTTCTGGTGCGTGCCAACGGTGTTCCGACGTATGTCGTTCCGGATATTGCGTATCATTATAATAAATTGGTCACCCGCAGCTTTGACAAGGCCATTGATGTGCTGGGCGCCGACCACCACGGCTATGTGCCCCGCCTGAAAGGTGCCCTGCAGGCACTGGGTGTAGATACCAGCCGGCTGGATGTCCTGCTGATGCAGATGGTTCGTCTGGTGCGTGACGGCCAAGTTGTCAAGGCAAGCAAACGCAGCGGCAACGCCATCACTTTGGTCACCCTGCTGGACGAAGTTCCGGTAGATGCTGCCCGCTTCCTGTTCAATATGCGGGAGCCGAATTCAGAAATGGACTTTGACCTTGGATTGGCTGTTCAACAGGACAGCAAGAATCCGGTTTACTATGTGCAGTACGCCTACGCCCGCCTGTGCAGTCTGTTCCGCACCATGAAAGAAGAGGGCGTCGAACTGCGGGACTGCACGGATGAGGAACTGGCCCTGCTGACCGCGCCGGAAGAAATCGAACTGATTCACCATCTATCCGCTTATACCGGCGAAATTATCGAGTCTGCAAAAGATTATGACCCTGCCCGCATGACGCGTTATGCGCTGACGCTGGCTACGCTGTTCCATAAATTTTACAGCGCGTGCAGAATTAAAGGGGAAGAATCCTCCCTGGCTGCCGCACGGCTGTATTTGTGCAGCTGTGTGCGTACTGTTCTGCACAATGTGCTTTCTCTGCTGAAAATTACAGCACCGGAATCCATGTGAGTTTCGGTTTTGTTCCGAATCTTTGAAAAGCAGGTGATGAAGCGAGTGGAAGAGTTTCCATTCCCTTTGCCCATGCTGCTGGACGGCGGCGCTGTCACAAACCTGACGGCTGCCGGTATGCCCAGCGGTGTCTGCATGGAGCAGTGGGCTTGTGACCACCCTGACCTTCTGCGGCAGGTGCAGCAAAGCTTTCTTGCTGCCGGCAGCGATGCTATCCTTTCCCCGACACTGCACGCCAATCGCGCCGGTCTGGCACCGTTTGGCCTTGCCGGCAGGACTGAGGAACTGAATCTTCGGCTTACGGCTCTCAGCCGTGAAAATGCCGGCGGGCATCCGGTTGGCGCACTGGTAGGACCGACCGGCCTGTTGGTGCCTCCGCACGGTAAAGCCGACTTTGACGATGTCTATGACATTTACCGGGAGCAGGTACGCGCACTGGAAAAGGCTGGTGTGGATTTTCTGTTGGCCGGCACCCAAGCGGCGTTGTCCGATATGCGCGCGCTGGTGCTGGCTTCCCGCACCAGCCGTCTGCCGGTATTCGTTACCATTGCTGTTGACAAAGCGGGGCGCACCGCAACCGGTGCCCATCTGCTTCCTGTCCTGCTCACTCTGCAGGCCATGGGTGCGGATGCTGTCGGTCTCAACTTCACCTGTGCTCCGGACAAAATGGTTCGCCTCATGGAAGATGCAGCATCGCATACCACTGTACCGCTGATTGCCCGCCCCGGCAACACACAGCTGCCACCCGAACAGTGGGCTGCCGCTATGCGGCGCCTGATGGACACGGGAGCTTCCATTGTCGGTGGATGCCTGTTTACCAAACCGGCCCATATTCGGGCATTGAAAAACCTACTGAAAACGTACACCCCGCCGAAAATACCGCGGGAGCCGGACTGCAACGCGGCCACCATTGAGAACGAAGCTTTCTTCCTTGCGGATGACTATTCCTTCAGCCGGCCGCTGACCTGTTCTGCACGGCTGGGCGAGGAACTGATTGCAATGGACGACGACTCCGCCAGCATTACGCTAGTGAATGTCACGGACCTGACTGACGCAAAAATTCTTGCCGCCGCTGCGCACATGACGCGTCAGCCCATTGCCGTACACGCCGACTCCAAACCGGTTCTGAACGCTGCACTGCGGTATTTTCAGGGCCGGCTGATTATCGACAGTGACTGCGAGCTGGAACCAGAAGTGCTGGAACCGCTTGCACGAAAATACGGCGCTGTCCTGTACTGAACGTTAGGAGTTGTCATGGATTTATCGAACAGACAAACCATACGGGAGCTGCTTTCCCGCCATGGTTTTACATTTCGCAAGCAGCTGGGACAAAACTTTCTCATTGACCCAACGGTCTGTCCCCGTATGGCGGAGTCAGGTGTCACTGGCCCCGACTGCGGTGTGCTGGAAATTGGCCCGGGCATTGGCGTACTGACTGTTCAGCTGGCCGCACGCGCACAGAAAGTCTGTGCGGTGGAACTGGACCGCCGCCTGCTTCCCGTTCTGGCGGAAACGCTGCAGCCTTTCCAGAACGTTCACGTCGTACAGGGAGATGTCCTGAAACTGGACCTGCCCGCCCTGCTGCAGCAGGAATTCGCCGGAATGCACATTGCGGTATGTGCCAATCTGCCGTACTACATCACTTCTCCTGTGATTATGAAATTACTGGAGGAAAAGCTGCCCATTGAGTTCCTGACCGTCATGGTGCAGAAAGAAGCAGCTGAACGCCTGTGCGCCGCTCCCGGTACCCGTGCCTGCGGCGCCGTCAGTGCGGCTGTGTGGTATTATGCCGAGCCAAAGCTGCTGTTTCCGGTAGGCCGCGGCAGTTTTCTGCCCAGCCCCAAAGTGGACTCCGCCGTCATTCAGCTGCGGGTTCGGAAAGCGCCGCCGGTACAGCTGCGGGACGAGACGTTCTTCTTCCGTGTCGTGCGGGCTGCCTTTGGTCAGCGGCGAAAAGCGGCCGCAAATGCGGTTTCTGCCGGACTTTCCCTGCCGAAAGCCACCGTGCAGGCAGCTTTGAAGCAAATAGACGCGCCGGCTTCGGTGCGGGCGGAACGGCTGACACTGGAACAGCTGGCTGCACTGAGTAATCTTTTATATCCCGCTGCCTTTCCGTCCTAAAACGCTGATTCTGTTTATGGAGGTGTTCTTCTGTGTTGGACTGGTCAGATGGAAAAATGTCAGAAATCTTTTTCTTTATTTCCCTCGGCTGTACGCTGCTTGCGATGGTGTCCAGCCCGCTGGAATGGGACAGCTGGTCAATCGCGGCGGCTTCCGTCGCTGTTGTCACCGCGCTGGGCGGCATTTATCTGGCCTTCCATGCGTGGGAAGAACCGCTTCCGGAAGACGTGCCGGACAAGCCTGACAGTTCTCCCCAACCGTAAAAACAACCGATAAAAATAATGCTGCCGGTCCCGCGGGTAATTCCACAGGGACCGGCAGCATTTTCTATTTTATTAGAATGTTACAGCAGACTGCACACCAAATCGCCCATCTCACTGCAGGAAAGGACCGGCAGGCCCTTACCGGCAATGTCACAGGTACGGCCCTTTGTCAGTGCATTGGACACAGCCGCCTCAATGGCGTCCGCCGCCTGCGGCTGGTCCAGTGAATAGCGCAGCATCATAGCGGCCGATAAAACGGTCGCCAGCGGGTTTGCCTTGCCAGTGCCCGCAATGTCCGGTGCGGAACCGTGAATCGGCTCGTACAGGCCGCATTTCGTGTCGTTCAGGCTGGCAGAGGCCAGCATGCCGATGGAACCGGAAATCATGCTCGCTTCGTCCGAAAGAATGTCACCAAACATATTAGAGGTAACAATCACGTCAAACTGGCGCGGGTTGCGCACCAGCTGCATGACGCAGTTGTCCACATACATATAGGAAACTTCCACTTCCGGATACTCTTTGCTCAGCCGCTGTACCGTGGCTCTCCACAGGCGGGAAGACTCCAGCACATTAGCCTTATCGACACTGCACATCTTTTTCCGGCGCTTCATGGCCATTTGGAAGCCTACCCGCACAATGCGCTCAATCTCCGGTACGCTGTACTTTTCAGTATCATAAGCGGCCTCTTGGCCGTTTTCTATACAGCGGCCACGTTCACCGAAATAGATGCCGCCTATCAGTTCACGAACGATAAGGACATCGAGATTGTCACCGATAATCTCGTCCTTCAGCGGCGATGCACTTTTCAGTTCTGGAAAAATGACCGCCGGCCGCAGATTTGCAAACAGTCCCAGCGCCGACCGAATGCCCAGAAGCCCTTTTTCCGGGCGATTGCTGCCGGGCTGGCCGTCCCACTTCGGGCCGCCCACAGCGCCCAGCAGCGTGCTGTCCGCTGCCTTGCAGATGTCCACTGTTTTCTGCGGCAGCGGCACACCGTCGGCATCAATCGCCGCACCACCCAGCAGCGCCTGCTGAAACTGGACCGCAAAGCCAAACTTCTGTCCGGCCTTGGTCAGTACCTTCATGGCCTGCTCTACAATTTCCGGACCGATACCGTCACCCTTCAGCACGGCAATCTGATATGTCTGCATATTCATAACCTCCCAAATAGAAAATATAGAATAAAATACTGTTTAGGTTACTGGTTTGCTTTCGCTCTGCGGCTGCGGTTGATGGCACAAATAATTCCCTTAATGGAGGCAAGGCTGATGTTGCTGTCAATGCCCACACCAAACGCGTCCTTCCCCTGTGCGTCCTTCAGGTGAATGTAGGAAACAGCCTTACTGTCCGAGCCGCGGGAAATAGCGTGTTCCTGATAGGTGACAAAGCTGTAGTCCCGAATGCTGACTTGTGCCAGCGCACGGAAGAAGGCGTCTACTGGGCCGTTGCCCACGGCACTGACAGGGTGGTCTGTATGGTGGAAACGCAGGTTGCCGGAAAAACTGACGGCACCGGAACCCTCTGCGTTCTCCTCGTCTTCGTTTTCTTCGGCCAGCTTATAGGCTTTCAAATTGTACGGTGATTTCACTTCCAGATACTCTTTGCTGAACAGACCGTAAACTTCCTCAGGCAGCAGCTCTCGGCCCGCCTCGTCGCAGGCCTGTTTAACCACCGCGCCGAACTCCGCCTGCATCGCCTTTGGCAGCTGGAACCCGAAGGATTGCTGCATAACAAAGGCTGCACCGCCCTTGCCGGACTGGCTGTTAATGCGGATAACCGGCTCATATGCACGGCCGATGTCCGCCGGGTCGATGGGCAGATAAGGCACTTCCCAATAAGGCTTATCGTGCGCTTTCATTGCATCTACGCCCTTTTTGATGGCATCCTGATGAGAACCAGAGAATGCGGTAAATACCAAATCACCCGCATAAGGCTGACGCGGTGGAACCTTCATGCTGGTGCAGTGTTCATACACTTCCCGTACATGGCGGATATCGGAAAAGTCGAGCTGCGGGTCCACCCCCTGCGAGTACATATTGAGGGCCAGCGTGACAATATCCACATTGCCGGTGCGTTCTCCATTGCCGAATAGGGTGCCTTCCACACGCTCGGCGCCGGCCAGCAGCGCCAATTCCGTGGCAGCCACGCCGGTGCCGCGGTCGTTGTGCGGGTGCAAACTGATAATGGCGCTGTCGCGGTGCTTCATGTTGCGGATACAATACTCAATCTGGTCCGCATAGGTGTTCGGCGTACACATCTCCACTGTATCCGGCAGGTTGATAATGACTTTCTTTTCCGGCGCCGCACCCAATGTTTCCAGTACTTCATCACAGATGCGCACGGAATTTTCCACTTCGGTGCCGCTGAAGCTTTCCGGCGAATATTCGTATCGGATGTTCATGTTGGTTTCGGAAACTTCCTTTTCGGTCAGTTTCCGGATTAGCTTTGCCGCATCAACAGCAATGTCAATTACACCGTCCATATCTGTACGGAATACAATTTTGCGCTGTAAAGTAGATGTGGAATTATAGAAATGGACAATGACGTTTTTGGCGCCGTGAATCGCATCAAAGGTTTTGCGAATCAGATGTTCACGCGCCTGAACCAGCACCTGAATGGTCACATCGTCCGGAATCAGGTCACGCTCAATCAGCGTACGGCAAATTTCATATTCGGTTTCGGAAGCGGACGGAAAGCCGATTTCAATTTCCTTGAAACCAACGTCTACCAGCATCTGGAAAAAATTCAGCTTTTCTTCCAGATTCATGGGGTCCACCAGTGCCTGATTACCATCACGCAGGTCTACGCTGCACCAGACGGGCGCCTTGGTGATAGTGTTCTGCGGCCATTTCCGGTCCGGCAGAGGAATCTGCCGGAAGGGGATATATTTTTTATAGGCGTTGTTCATGTTCTATCAGCTCTCCTTTTCTGCGTTTGTATCGTTGGCCTGTGGGCAGGGAACAAAAAGTCCCAGACACGGAAATACACCGTGTCTGGGACGAAAGTTACGCCGTGGTACCACCCAGCTTCAGCCTTAAAGAGGCCCTCTGCGGCCTCGTCCAAAATGGAGAAGGCCCCGGCAGATAACGCTGCCGCAGCGTCCGCCCCTACTTTGAAAGAAGTTCGGGGATGGCGGCTCAGGGATGAGCTATACGCACACGCATCTGTACCGGCTTACACCGCCCGCCGGCTCTCTGCAGCAGCCTGCCTGTGCCTTATTCCCGTCATTGCCTTGTCAATGATTGATTTTTGTCTATTATAGCGCAAGAAAAAGCCGCGTGTCAAGCCTGATTTTTGTCGTTTGTAGGTTCTTTATCCGTTTTTTCCTCACCGTACAGGTGGTCTGCCGCCGCACGGGCCGCATCCAGCACCAGGTGCGCGGTTTGCTCGTCCTGTGTCGGCTTGCCTTCCATCGGAATTGTCTGGTATGCTTCCACGACCATGGAACGCATCCACAGCCCAGGTGTAATCCGCAGGGAATACCCACAGCCCGGCTGTGTCAGCCAGTCATAAAATTTGGCCCGCGGCAGCGCGTATGCTGCCATAATGGACATAATCGAACCGCCGTGCAAAATAGCCACTGCCGTGTGGGTATCCGTACGCAGCATACCATCCACTAGGTCCTCAAATGCAGCGCAGGTACGCTGCATAAACCAGCCGCCGTTTTCGCCGCCGGGCGGTGTAACCGCCTTTCCACCCTCCATCCACTCTACAAACGAGGGATCCTCTGCCGCCAGTTCCTTGGCGGTTTTATTTTCCCACGCACCAAAATCCGTTTCCCGAAAGTCTGTAATAACCTGTGGGGTAAGGTCCGGATACAGCAGGCCCGCTGTCTGCAGGCAGCGCTGCATGGGGCTGGAATAGCAGACCTCCGCCTCGGGGTATGGGTGGTGCTTTCTTAGTTCCTTCAGCTGCCTTTCCCCCTCCTCACACAGGGGTAGGTCGGTGCTGCCGATATAGCGTCCCTCCAGGTTTCCGGCTGTCAGGCCGTGCCGAATCAGGTGAATGAGATATGATTGCATGATATAGCTCCTTTTTTGCAAAAAACATGACATCTAGCAGTTTACATCCAGTTAATTTTAGTTTATACTTTACATTACGTTATTTTACAAATTTCCGTATGAATGGACTGGGAGGGACAGATTTTGAACAGCTATTTTCCGCGCCTGATTACGCTGCTGCGCAAGGAACGCGGACTCAGCCAGAAATCTGTTGCAAACAGTCTTGGCGTTTCACAGGCACTGCTCTCTCATTACGAAAAAGGCATCCGTGAGTGCGGACTGGACTTCGTTGTAAAAATTGCGGATTTTTACGGTGTTTCCTGTGACTACCTGCTTGGCCGCACACCGCACCCGGCCGGTTTTGCCGCCGAGGTACCGGTATCAACACAGGCGGACGGCACGTCGGAGGAAACCGTGCAGGCACCGGCGGAACAAACCATTGTGGAACGGTCCATCGCCACGCTGTACGCCATTGCACACAGTTGCAGCAGCAGTGACCTGACCGATGAGGTTTCTGTCTATCTGTTCGCGGCTGTTTATCGGGTATTTCGTATTCTTTATGCGGCAAACAACAAAAACCCACAGGGAATGTTCGCCATTTCCGAACACCTTGCCGACGGCCGCGCAGCCGCCAGCGGAGAAGTGGCACTTTCCAATATCCGCTGCCTGCTTTCCGGTGAAGATGTAGACGGCCTTGTACGGGTGCTAAAAACAGCAGTGCCCTCCCTCAGCCCGGAAAAGCTTTCGGAACTGTACCCGGCGCTGTCCTCCGCCCTATTTACCCTCATTCAGCGTGCTGAGATTCGTATGGGTCCTGCTGGCGGGGCAGGCGGCGCAAAAAAACAGGTGTAAAGGAAACGTATCCCTTTCGCATATAGGGCAGGTCATATTCTGTCTGTGGGGAGTTCGCCTGCTGCAGCATGGTGTGACACAGGTTTTCATACAGTTTGCTGTGGTAATACACATCATAATCTCCCTGCACCCATGTATGGATTGTGTAATCAATAAATATCACACCCTGTTCCATGAGGGTGCACAGCGCTTCACTGCGGGCGGCAACCAGCTCATCGGAATCCGCCGGGGCCGTCATATAAATATAATTCCGTTCGATTTTCCAGTGTTTGGGGTCATCCTCCCGGTGCAGTTCAAACCGCACCACCGGAAAACGGCGGTGTTCCAGCATACTGCAGAGGATTTCCTTTTGTTCCGGTGTAAATTTCATGGTGAAAAGCCTCTTTTCTTCTTATCCGTTTAGTATAAACGAATTCTAAAGAACTTGCAACCAAACAAAAAACAGGACAGCTGCGGCGGCGCCCCAAAGCGCCGTGCAGCTGCCCTGTTTTATTTGTAGAAAAGGAGGAATTATTCTTTCATCATATTGCGGTACAGACGGATGTACTCATTGGCGGACTTGCCCCAGCTCATATCGCAGTTCATAGCACGTTGCACCAGAACCTTCCAACCATCCTGGTCGCTGTAACCGCTCAATGCGCGGTGAACGGCATTATCCATATCGCCGCTGTCATAGTCGTGGAACGTGAAGCCGTTGCCCTTTCCGTCACCGCTGTCCTGAATAGAATCCTTCAGGCCGCCGGTTTCCCGCACAATCGGAATAGTGCCATAGCGCAGCGCAATCATCTGTGACAGGCCGCACGGCTCGCTTTTACTTGGCATCAGGAACATATCTGCACCGGCATAAATCTTGTGGGACAGCTCCGGTACGAAGCCATGGCAAGCACATACCCTTCCGGGATATTTCTTCTGCATCTGCTGGAAGAATTGCTCATATTCCCACTCGCCGCTGCCAAGAATGATAAACTGCATATTTGTATTCTGCAGCAAATGGTCCAAATCCTCTTTCACAAGGTCCAGTCCCTTATGCGCAACCAAACGGGTAACCATGCCTATCAGCGGTGTATTCGGTTCCTGTGCAAGGCCGAGGCGTTCCTGCAGGGCACGCTTGTTTTCCGCCTTGCCGGAAATGTCATCTTCCGAGTAATGGCTGTAAATATCCGGGTCCGTCGCCGGGTTATAGACAACTGTGTCAATGCCGTTGAGGATACCGGAAAGCTTCCACTGCCGCTGTTTCAGGATGCCGTCCAAGCCATAGGAATACCACGGGTCCAAAATCTCCTGTGCATAGGTAGGGCTGACAGTTGTAACACGGTTGGCCGTTTCAATGGCGCCTTTCAGCATATTCACACATTTGTCGTATTCCAGAATCGGGAAATCGCTTTCCGGTACGCCCAGTACATCCTGCACCAGTTCCCTGCCGTACTTGCCCTGATACTGAATATTATGAATAGTAATGGCTGTTTTAATGCCGCGGTACCAGTCGTTGTTTGCATAGAACAGGCTGTAGTACACCGGCACCATGGCGGTTTGCCAATCGTTGCAGTGAATCACGTCCGGCTTAAAATCGATGTACGGCAGCATTTCCAGTGCGGCACGGGACAGGAACGCAAACCGCTCCGCATCATCGTAATGACCGTACAGGCCCTTGCGCTTGAAGTAATATTGGTTATCAATCAGGTAGTAAATGACACCCCCGGAGCGGGCCTCAAAGACGCCGCAGTACTGCCGCCGCCATGCAACTGGTACAGACAGGCTGGTGACAAATTTCATATCATCGCGCAGCTCCTGCGGAATATCTTCATACAGCGGCATAACCACGCGGCAGCCAATCAGCCGCTGACGCAGTGCCTGCGGCAGAGAGCCTGCCACATCCGCCAAGCCACCGGTTGCGGCAAACGGGCGTGCTTCACTGGTGCAATATAAAATCTTCATCTTGAGAATCATCCCTTTCTAAGTTATGTCTGCTGGCCTCCAGCTCTGCCCCGCGGTCAGACAATGCTGCCCTTGTTGATGAACACCGGATAGGACTGAAATCCCATCATAGAACGCTCATTTTTAATGACAACGTCTTTATCTGTAATCACATAGTCCAGCCGGCAATTCTGTCCAATCTGGCTGTCCTGCATAATGACGCAGTTGCTGACTTTGGAATTTTTACCGATATGTACACCACGGAACAGCACACAATTTTCGATATCGCCCTCTATTTCGCAGCCGTCCGCAACCAGGCTGTTGGAAACATGGCTGTCAAGGCCATAGCGGGCCGGCGGGTCGTCACGTACTTTGGTGTAAATGGGACGCTCCGGCGTGAACAGCTCACCGCGCACTTTTGGCTGCATCAATGCCATATTGCTTTCAAAATAGTCATTCATGGAGCAAATTGAGCGGAAAAATCCGGGGAATTCATAGCCATTAAAGTGATAATTTGGGATATTCCGCTGGATAAGGTCGCGCTCAAAATCGTACTGGTTGCGGCTGACACAGTCCGAAACCAGCTTCAGCAGCAGTTTTTTGCTGATAATCATCATGGGCAGACCATAGTTGCAGGCACCGTCGATATTTGGTTTTACCAGCGCGTCCCGTACACGACCGTCGGGGTCAATCTCATAGCTGACAGTGTCCGCATACTTTTCCGGAATACGGCCGAAACGGTAGGCAACCGTCACATCGGCGCCGGTCTGGATGTGGGACTCCAGCATTTTCTTGCAATCGATATTGCAGACATAATTGCTGTCCGAAAGGAACACATAGTCCTCATTGGAGTGCTGGAAAAAGCGATTCACAGACGCCAACGACTCAATACGCGTGTTGTATTCCGAGTTGCCGTTGGAAAACGGCGGCAGAATAAACAGTCCCTCCCGCTTACGGGAAAGGTCCCATGGTTTGCCGGAGCCTAAATGGTCCATTAGGGACTGATAGTTGTTTTTAGTAATCACACCGACCTTGTTAATGCCGGCGTTCACCATATTGGAAAGGACAAAGTCAATCAAACGGTATCGCCCACCGAAGGGCACGCTGGCCATGGTGCGCGTTTCGGTCAGCTCCCGAATCTTCTCGTCATAAATATTGGAGAAAATAATGCCAAGTACTTTATTTGCACTCATTTCTTCTGCGCCTCCTCTGCCAGTGTTTCCGCATCTACCATTGCTTTCGGCGGTACCACCGCACCCGGCTGGATGACACAATCGCTGCCAACCACAGCAACGCCCCATTCGTCTTTATTTTTCATATCTTCCGGACGCTGTCCAACCATGGCGCCTTTGCCGATAACTGAGTTTTCCGCTACAATAGCGTACTGCACCACGGCACCCTCCTCCACGCGCGTACCAGGCATGATAATAGAATCACGCACCACCGCGCCCGGTGCAATGTAAACACCGGAGAACAGAACGGCAAAATCAATTTCGCCGTACACATTTGCGCCCTCTGCCACCAGCGAGTTCTGCACCTTAGCTTCTTTGGAAATATAGTGCGGCGGCATGACTGGGTTGCGGGAATAAATCTTCCAGGAATCATCGGAAAGGTCCAGCGGCACATTGGGGTCCAAAAGGTCCATGTTGGACTCCCACAGGCTTTCAATCGTACCGACATCCTTCCAGTAACCCTCAAAGTGATAGGCAAACATCCGCTCGCCGGCCTTCAGCATTGCTGGCAGAACATCATGCCCAAAATCGTTGCTGCTCTTCGGGTTTGCCTCGTCCTGCTCCAGATACTTTTTCAACTTTTTCCATGTAAAGACATAAATGCCCATACTGGCCTTATTGCTCTTGGGGTGTTTCGGCTTCTCGTCGAACTCATAAATAGATTCATCTTCATTGGTATTTAAAATACCAAAGCGGGGCGCTTCATCCATAGGCACCTCAATTTCGGCGATGGTGCAGTCCGCGTTTTTCTCCCGATGGTAGGCCAGCATCTTGGAGTAGTCCATTTTATAAATATGGTCACCGGAAAGGATAACCACATATTCCGGACTGTAGCGCTCAATATACGGGATATTCTGATAAATGGCGTTTGCGGTGCCCTTGTACCAGTCCGATTTACGGCTGCGCTGATACGGCGGCAGCACCCGCACACCGGCCGTCATGCTGTCCAAGTCCCACGGCTGTCCGGAACCGATGTATTCGTTCAGCTCCAACGGCTGATACTGTGTTAAAACGCCAACCGTTTCAATGCCGGAATTCACACAGTTAGAAAGCGGAAAGTCTATGATACGGTATTTCCCCCCGAAGGGAACTGCCGGTTTTGCAAGTTTTTTGGTCAGCACGCCAAGCCGACTGCCCTGGCCGCCCGCCAGAATCATAGCCACAACATCTTGTTTTGGCAACATGGTTATTCCTCCTTAAACAATACACTGATTTTCAGCAAGCTGCTGCAGTCCGCGGAGGCTGTCAGCCTCTTTCTTTCGGGTCTTCTTCAGCCCGCACTTTCTATTTTACGGCTCCGGTAGTTTTTGGGCCCACCGGTGCTTTTACTGACTGTTTTACGGCTCCGGCGTTTTTTCCCGCACGGTTTCAGCGGACGGGTTCTTCTTTGCCGGAAGCCCTCTTCCTTTCTTTCGTTTTAGGTAAATAGTAGAAAGCGGCGGCAAGTGCAGTTCAATGGACTGCTCCATGCCATGTATAGGATATGTTTTATCACTGACAATATGGCTTCCATTCTCTATGCCGCTGCCGCCGAAGCGGCTCCAGTCCGTGGAAAAAACTTCCTCATAAACACCGTCATACGGTGCACCAATGCGGTAGGAAGTACGCTCCACCGGCACAAAATTGCAGACAATGATAATCTCGTCCTTCTTTTTGTCAAAACGGCGGAAGGCAATGACACTTTGGTCACAGTCATCGTTGCTAATCCACGAGAAACCGGACCAATCGAAGTCTACCTGCCACAGCGGGGCATTCTTCAGGTAAAAATGATTCAGTTCCTGGAAGAAACGGTGCTGCGCCTCATGCTGCGGGTACTGCAACAGCAGCCAATCCAATTCCTGCTTATAGTTCCACTCAATAAACTGTCCCAGTTCTGTACCCATAAACAGCAGCTTTTTGCCGGGATGCGCCATCATGTACCCCATAAAAGCACGGACACCCGCAAACTTCTGCGTAGCTGTACCAGGCATTTTGTTCATCAGGGAACACTTGCCGTGCACCACCTCATCGTGGGAAATCGGCAGGACGAAATTTTCCGCAAAAGAATAGAAAAATGAAAATGTGATGTCTTTCTGGTTATATTTTCGCCCCAGCGGGTCCAGCGACATATAGTGCATCATGTCGTTCATCCAGCCCATATTCCACTTATAGTTAAAGCCAAGCCCACCCATGTAAGTAGGTTTGCTCACCATTGGCCAGCTGGTGGACTCCTCTGCAATCATCATCACGGTGGGAAAACGGGCAAAGACCGCTTCGTTCAGTTTCTGCAGGAAGGCAATCGCCTCCAAATTCTCGCGGCCGCCGTCCTTATTGGGTATCCACTGGCCGGGCTGGCGGCTGTAGTCGAGGTACAGCATAGAAGCTACCGCGTCCACCCGAATGCCGTCAATGTGGTACTTTTCCAACCAGAAAATGGCACTGGAAATGAGAAAACTAATCACTTCCGGGCGGCCGTAATCAAAGACCAGGGTGCCCCAGTCCATGTGCTCCCCTTTGCGCGGGTCCGCATATTCATAACAGGGCGTCCCGTCAAACTTGGCCAGCCCGCACTCATCCTTTGGAAAATGGGCCGGCACCCAATCCATAATCACGCCGATGCCCGCCTTATGGCAAACATCTATAAAATGCATGAACTGTTTCGGCGTACCATAGCGGGAGGTCGGCGCGAAGTAGCCGATTACCTGATACCCCCATGAGCCATCAAATGGATACTCAGTGACGGGCATAATTTCAATATGGGTGTACCCCATTTCTTTTACATAAGGAACCAGTTCCTCCGCCAGCTTGTCATAATTGAAGACATTGCCGTCCGGATAACGCCGCCAGGAACCCAAATGCACCTCATAAATATTAACCGGATTCTCATAGTGCGGTTCCTGTTCTTTGTGGTGCTGCCAGCTGGTGTCGTGCCATTGATAGCCCTCTATGTCGTAATAGCGGCTGGCCGTACCGGGACGCGTGTCAAAGAAATAGGCATAAGGGTCACTTTTGTGCACTTGATGCCTGTCCGCGCAGGTCACACAGTACTGGTATCGCCCATACTCTTCCAGACCAAACGGCACGCTAGCTTCCCACACGCCTGTACCAATTTTCTCCATGGGCGTTTTGGTTTCGTCCCAGCTGTTAAAGTCGCCAATAACGGAAACGCTTTGCGCATTTGGTGCCCATACACGAAAAGTTGTCTGTACCCGGCCCTCGTCCTCCATACAGTGGACTCCTAGGTACCGGAACGCTTCCACGTTTGTACCCTGATGGAACAGATAGAGCGGCAGGTTGTCGTTCTGCGAATCGCTTTTTTGCATATCAAACAGCTCCTCTGTAAATGGGAATTTATCCGGTTTTTATATTGTAATCATATCACAAAGCGGCAAAATTTCAAGACTTTTTTGAAAATATTGCAGAAAATGTCCGAACTATACCCATGTTTTTTGTTCATTATGTTATAAAACATCTTATGTATCCGCCGCAGGAAACCCATACCCTTTTTAGTATAAACGCACTGGGCTAAAAAAGCCGTCGGCTTCGCACACACTGACAAAGGCATATGAAAAAAGCGCCCTCCCCGGCGGGCCGGAGAAGGCGCTTGCCTGCACTTTGCAATGCAGAGCAGAGAGCCACAGGCAAAAATTACTTGTGGTCTACTTCATTCATGTGCTGGATAAGCATAAGGACCTTGTTGCTGTAGCCCCATTCGTTGTCGTACCATGCAATCAGCTTAACAAAATGATCGTTCAGCATGATGCCGGCATTCGCATCGAAAATGGAGGTGTGCGGGTCTCCCAGAATATCAGAGGAAACAATCGGGTCCTCTGTGTAAGCCAGGATACCCTTCATCGGGCCCTCTGCAGCTGCCTTAACAGTCTTGCAGATATCCTCGTAAGTGGTAGGAGTCTTCAGGCTGCAGGTCAGGTCAACCACGGAACCGTCCAGTGTAGGTACACGCATGGACATGCCGGTCAGTTTGCCCTTGACTTCCGGAATAACCAGAGCGCAGGCCTTTGCAGCACCGGTGGAAGAAGGAATGATGTTGCCGGAAGCCGCACGGCCGCCGCGCCAGTCTTTCTTAGAAGGACCATCAACGGTCTTCTGGGTAGCAGTGGTGGAATGCACGGTGGTCATCAGGCCTTCAACAATGCCAAACTTGTCGTTGATAACCTTTGTCAGCGGAGCCAGGCAGTTGGTGGTGCAGGAAGCGTTGGAAACAACGTTCATGTCAGAGGTATAGGTGTCGAGGTTAACACCGCAGACGAAAGTCGGGGTCTCTTTATCCTTTGCAGGAGCGGAGATAACAACTTTCTTTGCGCCAGCTTTCAAATGAGCGGAAGCCTTTTCGGTAGTTGCAAAAACACCGGTGGATTCAACAACGTACTCTGCGCCGATCTTGCCCCACGGAATATCCGCCGGGTCCTTTTCAGCGAAGACGGCAACTTTTCTGCCGTTGACGACCAGAGCATTCTCCGTAAAGGAAATGTCACCGTTGAAACGGCCGTGCATGGTATCATACTTTACGTTGTATACCATGTAATCCGGTGCCATAAATGGGTCATTGATGCCTACGACCTCGAACACGTCCGGCTGTGCAACCGCTGCGCGGAAGACAAGACGGCCAATCCGTCCAAAGCCATTAATACCGATTTTAATCATTGGACTGTACCTCCTGATTTTTTTAATCTGGTATTTATTTTATAGCATTTCTGCCGGTTTTACAAGTGTCTGTAACCTATAAAACGAATTTTTATGATAATCTGCCAAAACTTCCGGCCGCAGGGGCCCTCTTTTATGCTTTACTCTTCCTGAGATTCCTGAAAAGGTTCTTCCTTTTCGTGGGCGGGGTAAAAATAGCACTGCGGGCGGTAGCGCTGCGCAAGATACTGCATCAGCGTGCGTTCCAGCCGGGCGTCCAGTTCTTCCTGCAGCATAGGGCGCGGGTCTTCACGAGAGGCCACCACAGGGCGGCGGGCTGGGCGGCGGTTCTTCGGCAAAACGATGTGGCCGCTTTTGCGGATGACCGGACGAATCTCCGGTTTTTCCTCATCCGTTTCTTCCGCCTCATTCAGTTCTTCCAGGGACATTGGCCGCAGCGTCAACAGTGAAATCAGTGTAAATACCGCCAGTACCAGCAGCACCCACACGAGCCCCGGCGGGAACGACGCCATCCCAGCCTGCGAGGGAACCGATACCGCCGTTGCCAGCACTGCCGGCAACCCAAATGCATACAGCCGTCCGCAGGCAACGCGCCGCACGCCGGACACCATCTGTGCCATAGACTCCAGCGTGAAAAGCAGGAAAATGAGAGATACCGTATGCAGAATATTTTCCATATTAATCGCCGATTCCGCATTGACACAGAACTGCAGTACCAGCTCGCCACAGCACCATAGGCTGGGCAGAAGCGCCAGCAACGGGTGCCTATGGAAAAAATTTTGACCGCCCGCAAGGAACAGGCTGCCCTGCAGGAACAGAACCAGTCCGGCAAAAACGGCAAGCAGCGTACACACACCCGTGCCGTATGCAAATTTTGCAGTGCGGTTCAACGCCTGAAAGACAACGGATACACCCGCCAGCAGCGCGCCCGCCGCCAAACAGATAACTCCCAACAGCGTGCTGTGCGCCGGAAAACGGACAAAAGTCTTTTCCGAAAGCGCCGAAAAGAAGCAGACGGCGCCGCCGCCCAGCAGCACGGCACACAGCACCATGCTGACCGTCCCCCACGTTTCCCCTATGGAGGACTGGCACAGGCGCAGCCCAAGGGCAGCACCCATCGTCACAATAAAAGCAGCCCACGGCAGTTTTCGTTTCATGAAACAAGAACACTCCTATCGCTTATCGTTCCTCAATGGGGACATATGGCCTGCGCCGCGACAGGGACAGATACGCCGGACGCATAATGCGGCGGGCGGTTTCAATCTCTTCTATGCGGTGCGCACACCAGCCCGGCATACGGGACACCGCAAACAACGGCGTATACAGGTCCGGCGGGATATTCAGCATCTCATAGACCAGCCCGGAGTAAAAGTCCACATTCGCGCTGATGGTCTTAGTGTCACCGTGCACCTCTTCAAAAACTTTCGGTGCCAGCTTTTCCACCAGCTCAAACAGTTCAAACTTCGCCTGCATTCCCTCGTGCTGCGGCGCCAGCTTTTCCGCTTCCCGCTTCAGCATGACCGCACGCGGGTCAGACAAGGTGTATACAGCGTGCCCCATTCCATAAATCAGACCGGAATGGTCCCCAACTTCTTTATTTACGATTTTTACAAGATAATCATACACCTGGCGCTCGCTGCCCCAGTCGTCCACATGTTCCATCAGGTCGTTCATCATCATCATGACACGGTGGTTTGCGCCGCCGTGCTTGGGGCCTTTCAAGGAGCCAATGCCCGCGGCAATGGCCGAGTAAATATCTGTGCCGGACGAGGACAGCACACGCACTGCAAAGGTGGAGTTGTTGCCGCCGCTGTGCTCCGCGTGCAGCATCATGCAAAGGTCCAGCAGATGCGCTTCATCATGGGTAAACTTTCGGTCCGGCCGAATCGCATCCAAAATAGACTCCGCAACCGACTGGGTGGGGTCCACCGGGTGGAAGAACATACTCTGTTTGTCAAAGCGGCGGCGCTTCACCTGATAGGCGTAGGTCATAATGGCAGGCAGCTGCGCAATCAGCTGCAGGGACTGCCGAATGTTATTTTCCAGCGACGAGTCGTCTGGATTGTCGTCATAGGAATAAAGTGCCAGCACGGAACGCGCCAGCTTATTCATAATATTGCGGGACGGCGCTTTTAAAATCATGTCCTCCGCAAAATTTTCCGGCAGTTCCCGGTAATAGCCGAGCACCTGATGCAGTTTATTCAGCTGTGCCTGGGCAGGCAGCTGACCAAACAGCAGCAGCCACACAACCTCCTCATAGCCGAAACGGTCTGCCTTACGGCAGCCCTCCACAATCTCGGACACGTCAATGCCACGGTATGTCAGCACGCCTTGGTCCGGAACACGTATATTATCGTTAATCAGATAGCCATGCACGTTGCTGATTTTGGTGAGCCCCGCCAGCACACCGGTTCCGTCTGGATTGCGCAGCCCGCGTTTCACGCCGTATGCGGTAAAATCCTCCGACGGAATGCGGTTGCTTCTGCGTACTTCATTGCATAAATCCTGCAGCTCTTTGGAAACGAACCCCTTGCTGTCTGTCTGTTTTTCCAAAGTAATCCCCCTCTTTTGGCCTCTACAAGACATGCTGTGTCTGTATTTCCGCATATTCTTACATATTCTCAAAGTTAAATTTTACAGCAGCAGTACTTTAAAGTCAAGCGATTCAAAGGGGAAGCCTGCATATCCATGCATTTTTTCCTGCATTTTGCAGGGAGCAGTGCCCCTTCTGCCGCATTTTGGCGAAAGAATGATGCATAATTTTTGTATTTACATTGTAAAATGTACTGCCGCCGTTCTGCAAAAAATCCGGACGAACCAAATGCAAGGGAGTGGATTTTATTGAAAAAAGGGAATATATCCCTGCTCATTTTGTTTTTTGTTCTGCTTCTGGTGCTGCCCTGTCTAAGCATACAGGCAAAAAGCACCGCCGCCAGGAAACGGACACATCCGTCTGCTTCCTCAGCTGCGGCTTCTTCCCAGCCAAAACCAGCCTCTGCCGCGCCGCAGGTAAAAAAAGCGGTATCTTCGGCGGCGGCCACCCAAAAAGGCAGCCGCGTCTTTCGCATCTACGACAAAACCAGCGGAAAAGTTTTATCCGTAGCGGAACCGGAATTTCTGCGCGGCACAGTCGCGGCGGAAATGAGCCCCGACAGTCCGCAGGAAGCGCTGAAGGCACAGACGGTAGCCGCCTATACCTATTATTCCCGCCTGCGTCAGCTGCATCAGAAACAACCAGACCCCGCGCTGCAGGGCGCCGACTTTTCCTGTGAAACCGGCAAATGGAATATCTACGAAACAGAAGCACAGCGCAGGCAGCGCTGGAAAGAGGACAGCGCCAAATACAGTGCCAACTTGTCCGCTGCGGTGGACAGCGTTTACGGGCAGGTACTGCGCAGCGGAAGCGCCCTCGTCAACGCAACCTATTATGCCATCAGCAGCGGCTGCACGGAAAACGCCGCCGCGGTCTGGGGGAAAGAATATCCCTGTCTGCTGCCGGTAGCCAGTCCCGGCGACATATACGCATCCGGTTATCTGTCCACAAAGGTTCTTTCTGCTTCGCAGTTTCAAGCAGCAGCCAGCACCCTTGGCTGTACGCTGAGCGGTGATGCGTCCCACTGGGTGGGCAGCATACAGCGCACAGCTTCCGGTATGGTCTCCTCCCTGACATTGGGCGGAAAATCCGTAAAGGGCACCGACGCCCGCACCGCATTTGATCTGCGCTCCGCGAATTTTTCCATTGCTTTCGCAAACGGCTGCTTTACGTTCACGGTAAAGGGCTACGGGCATGATGTCGGTATGAGCCAGACCGGCGCCGTTTCCATGGCAAAGCAGGGCAGCACTTATCAGCAAATTCTTTCATGGTACTACCCCGGTTCCACCCTCGGCAAGCTGTAAAGGAACATCAGTCTGTAAAGAGGCGGGCATACACAAAATACGTGACACCGCTCTGTGTGGTAAAGATGCCGTTCAGTCGGGAATCCCGCAAACTGAGGGACGGCATATAGAACAGGGCCACTGCCGGAGCTTCTTCCGCCAGCCGCTTTTCCGCCGCGTGCAGGGCACTGTAACGCTGTGTGCTGCCGGCTGCGCTGCGGCGGGCACTGGTCATCTGTGCCTGGAACGTATTATCCTTCCAGCCGGTCATGCTGCCGAAGCCGTCAGAAACAAAGTTTTCCAGATACGCCGATGGGTCCTCATAGGCAGGCGTTACACGGCTGATCGTCATCTGTACGTTTCCCTTGCGGCAGTTTTGCTGATATGTTTTGCGAGGCTGTACGGAAACCGTACAGGAAATGCCGAGCTGTGTTTTCCACATCTGGGCAATGGCATTGGCAGCAGCACTGTCCAGCGAAGAAATCGGTACGGTAATGGTCAGCTGCGGGAAATTTTTT
Source organism: Caproicibacterium sp. XB2 (assembly GCF_044880635.1). Classification (NCBI taxonomy): domain Bacteria; kingdom Bacillati; phylum Bacillota; class Clostridia; order Eubacteriales; family Oscillospiraceae; genus Caproicibacterium; species Caproicibacterium sp. XB2. Next base: position 1,705,812 of record NZ_CP173227.1, read on the forward strand.
CCGCCCGCATAGCCTGCCTGTTCCAACAGTGTTCGGGCACTGGTTACATTGGCGCTGTAATCGTCTGCGGAAACTTTGTAGCAGGAACCGCCCACGGTGCGGAAGTCATTTTTTCCGCCCGCATCCACAAAACCGGTCGGCACAAACGCCGCGGCGGGCGTAAAATGCATTCCCGTAGCGGCCACCGCCAGTGTATCGCGGTCAATGGCAAGCGACAGGGCTTTTCGCACCTGTGCGTCCGAAAGGGCGTCCACTTTTGTGTTAAACTGCAGGCATTCTGTTCCCGCGGCGGATGTACTCATATCGCCGCGTTCACGGATTCGGGTGTAATACTTGACCGGCAGCGACGAAATGTAAGAGGTTTCGTTGTTGTCATAGGAAGAAAGTCGTGTCTCATCATCTTCCGACAGCATACAGGTCAGTATGGAAACATTCACCTGTGAAACATCATAATAGGTGCTGCTGCGGGCATAGATGATATTTGTTTTCACGTTCCACTGTGTCATTTTCATTGGGCCGTTGCAGATAAACGTATCTGGGCTGTGGTCCCAACTGTTGTGCGAAGCAACTATATCGCTGCGCAGCGGCATAAAGACAGGCCGCATAAGCATCTGCGGCAGGAGTTCACACGGTGACGCCAGGGTGACACGCAGTGTCTGGTCATCTAGTGCCTCCGCCCCCAGCGAGGAAACATCCGTATTGCTGCCGGACAAAATCTCCTCCCCGTTTTTAAGGTAGGCAAACAGTTCCTTCTGCTGTGCATCTGCAAGCTGAATATTTCGCCGCCAGGCATATACAAAGTCCTGTGCCTTTACCGCTGTGCCGTCTGACCAGCGGGCATCGCTGCGAAGCGTAAAAGTCCACACTTTCTTGTCCGCAGAAACAACGGCCTTTTGTGCCTGACCCAGTACAGTCTTTCCTGCGGCATTCACTTTATACAGGCCCTCAAAAGCGGCGGCGCAGTAGGCATCCGTATCCTCTGTACTGCTCAGCGCTGGGTCAAGGGACTCCGGCTCTGGACCAATGCTGATACGGACTGCCGACTGTCTGCTGGACGGTGCAGGGGATACCTGCGCCGCAGAAGCTGTTCCCGCTGACGACGCGCTCTGCCGGGACACCACAGATGAAGACTGTATGCCTGCACCTGTGCAGGCGGTCAGTGTTCCAGTCAGCAAAGCGGCCACCAGCAGAACAGCTGATATTTTGCAATTCATGAATCAGTTCCTCCAGACAACAGGACTCACGTTTCCTGTTTTTGCTTTTGTTCCGTCTGCCCGCCGGTTTGCTGCAGGCTGGCATAGCGGCAGCGCACCTGCGCCGTTGGTTCCAAAATGACACGGCCGTTGCAGCCGTCCACAATCACCTCCGCGCCGGTGTGAAGCTCGTCGAAAGCGTCGTTCAACCCCAGTACAGCCGGTTTGTGCATTCCTCTGGCAAGGATGGCGCTGTGGGCAGTGGTACTGCCGTACTGGGTAATAAAGCCGAGAATTTCGCTGCGGTTGGTCTGAGCAATCTCACTAGGCACCGCCTGTGACAGACAGAGGATAACCGGCGTGCACAGGTACGCCGGCGGCTCCGGTTCTCCTGGCTGGTCCAAGCAGCGCATCAGGCGGCGGCTAATGTCGGCCATATCTTCTGCACGGGCACGCATATATTCGCTGTCCAAATGGGAAAACATATCGTACATTTTGCGGCCGGACCGCCATACGGCATATTCAGCGCTGGTATGGTCATATAGAATGCGGTCCATAATCTCCTGCCGGAAGGTTTCATCTTCCAGCATCATAATGTGTACCTGAAAAATCATGGATTCTTCTTCGCCGATGCCTTTGCAGGCTTTTTCACAAATCTGTTCAATCTCCTGTTTGGCAGCCGCAAAGGCTGTTTCCATGCGTTTCAGTTCCTGCACGGGCTTCCGCACCGGCTGCCGGTCCAGGTGTGGACTGATTTTTTCCGCGACAAAGGCCGGACCTATGGCAATGCCGCTGGAAGCGGCTGTTCCCTGCAAAATGCGCACGCTGCTCACCTGCCTTTCGCTGTACTTCACATTTTAACTGTTTTATGCAGAATTTACAAGTTTATTTGTAAAAAGTGGCCGCTACCAAAATCGCTGCTCTCGTGCCGAAAGGTCACAGATACATCCCCTGCCGGCGCTGCCCAACACACGTATGCCGCAGGGCGGGTCCCCGCCGCGGTTTCCGGGACAGCGCAGTGCCAGCCTGCCCGTAGTGGGACACACCGCCGTGCGGCAGCAGCCGCTGCTCTCCTGCGACAAAAAGGAACACACGGGTGCCGTGCAGTGCTTCATGCCGGGAGCAGCGGCCCATTCCACAGCGGGACGCGCCCCGCTGCCCGGCACTTCACCGCCGGAAACGACAATATGCTCCGCTGAAATCGCTGTCAGCACCGGTGACAGTGCGCCGGGCAAACCATGATGCGGTACCTTCAGCAGGTAATAATCGCGATACAGCAGCGGTTCCACTTCCTCCATGGTTTCTGGTGTAGCGTCACCGGTAAAAAGCACATCGTCCGTCGAATCTTTTCCTTCCCGCACGTTCTGAAAAAGCAGGGAAGCCGCGTTGGTCTGCCGGCTGTAGGAATCCCGTGCCGTGCGGCTTTCTAAGATATTACACACTTCCTCTGCGGCAGGCAGCATGGCTAGATGCGGCACCTGTGCAGAGATACGGTCCAGCACTATCTGCGCCCGTTCCGCCGCATTTTGGCTGACGGGAATCTCTTTGCAGAATTCCAAATACTGATTGCAAAATTCATAAAAATCATCCAAAAAATTCTGCAGCAGGTTCCCCCCCGGCTGATCCGGGTCCATGACCGCCCGATGCAGCTGTTCTACAATGCGGACAAAGTCATCATCAAACGGAAAATTTTCCCGTGGAGGCCACAGGCACTCATAGGTAACAGACCCGCAGACAAAGGTGTCCCCTTGTCCCAGCGCATAGACACATCCTTGTTCTGTCCGGCGCAGGGCACGGGAAAACGCTTTCAGCGCGCTGGTGCTCACCTGTCCGCAGTACCCCTGCCGCGGCAGAAAGGCATAGGCGAACAGCGCAAATTCCAGCAAAAGCGGCAGTCCGCGTTCATCACAGGGGGAACAGGGCAAGTAGATTTCCGAAAAATAGTCCGGCTGGCAGGACAAAATATCCCACAGCCCGCAGACGTGGTCCCTGTGAAAATGAGAAAGCAAAAAAGCCCGGTACGGCACGCCGCTGTAACGCTCCGTCAGGCTCTGCTGTACATATTCCTTAAAATTTTGCCCGGAGGACAGGCAGGTATTGAGGCTGCCGCAGTCGGTCATCAACATATTCTGCCCACTGTTCAAAACAATGCATTCGCCGCAGCCTACATTATGTATATCCACCCATGCCATGGTTTACACGTCGTCCTCCCTTATAACAATCTCCGCCGGTTTACCGTCCCGGTAAGAAACACCGCTGACAAAGTGCCCATTTTGCCAAACGCCGGTGCGCACCGTTTTTCCGTCCGCCGCATGTTCCTCACAAGGACCGTTAGCGAAGCCATCTCGGAATGTGCCTGTCAGCGTACCGCCGCCGCTTAAATGCAGACACCCGTGACCGTTATAACAGTCCTGCCGCCACTGTCCCTCGTACAGGACACTGCCGCCGTAGTATTCTATGCCGCGGCCGTCCCGCAGGCCGTCCAGCCACATCCCGTAATAGGACAAACTGCCGTCCCGATTAAAGGCTGCACCGCGTCCAGTCGGTGTATTGTTTTCCCAACTGCCTACAAACAGCGAACCGTCCCGCGCACTGAAGCTGACACCCAGGCCGCTGCGCTGATTTTGATGCCAGTTTCCCGCATAGCACAGGTGGCCGGATTTATAATAGTAAGTACCGAAGCCCTCTCGTTTGTCCCCGGAAAAGCCACCCTCGTATGCAGTATGGCCATTCTGCATTTGGGTGCGTCCCTGTCCCTGCCGGCGGCCGTCCCTCAGCGGGCCAAAATACAAATAAATTTCCTTATTGCTCACTACAATCCGTCTGGCCGGACGCAGGCTGTCCGCAAGCTCCGGTTCCGGTGCGGCCGGGGCAGGTTCCGGCTGTGCCGGCGGCCGAAATACCACTGGCACCGGCACAACATCCTCTTCTATGACCGCGGGTTCGTCCGGCACCTGCGTATCGATAATGCAGTCCTCCAGCGCCGGCGGTGCGGCATCAGCCATTTCCAACAGGAGCGGGCCGTCCTCGCTCTCCACTTCCAAATCGAGCTGTGGCGCTGTGGTGTCATCCAGTACATGCTCGTTGCGGATAAACTGAAAATCAATAGGGGCTTCCGGGGCGGCGTTCCATTCTGACGGACCGGATTCACCATGCTTGTCCGCGGCGGCCTGGCGGGCATTCCGCTCCTCCGGGGTACAGTAATAAAGCATACCGTCGCTGGTATCCGCCAAAATGTCCGGCGCACCGGCCTCACTGTCCATCTGAACGCGGTCGCTGTCCGTCTGCTCTGCCAGACAGGCAACAAGGTAGCTGCGGCGGTATTTATGCAGCCGGTCATCATACCGCAGGCACAGCATTGTGTCCCCCTTTTCCGGCTCAAGCAGCAACTCCGGCCGTTTGGGATTCCCGTGGAAAAAGGAAGAGCGCACCCAGCGATGGTCCCGGTCAAAATCTGCCTTTTCGCGCAAGTCGCCGGCTTCATCACGTGTAAGAATCGCATACCCTCCGTTTTCGGTAGGCACCGCTCGCTGCAGCACCTGCCCGCCGGCGGTCAGCTCCCACTTCATGCTGTGGCGTGTCATACGGTATCTGGCCGTATCATCCATACCGAATGTATCAGAATCCACCCGCCCCTGCTGCCATGCGCCATTCTCCTCAAAATACGTCCGGCGCACCTGTGCCAGGAGCCTGCGGTCATCTTCCTGCAGGCTCCTGCTGGTGATGGCATAGAATACCCTCTCACCCAAAATGTTCCCTTCTTTCTAAAAAGGTCCTTTCCTTATTTATTTTATTATAAAAAATTCACATCTGGTATGCAAGTCTTTTTCCTTTTTTGTCTATTCTATGTGTGCAATGTACATAAAAAACCGCCGCGCGGCAAAAAACATCTGCCTCACGGCGGCGGACACAGTTACATTTTTGTGCTGACCATGTGTCCTACGTCATCCATTAGACCGGTTACAGCATGGGCGGCACGGCGCGCTTTGCGGCGTAGCCGGTGATTGTTTGCCAGTGCTTTTTCAGTCACCAATGTGGCAGCGGCACCCAGTGCAATGCCCCAGCCGATGCCGCGGAACACGCCCGCTGTGCTTTTAAACATACGAATCAACCTCCCCGTCAGGATTGCGGAAGCTATTATAACAAGCCCCATCTTCCAGTATCCCCTTTCTCGTGTCATTTATCGTGTACAAATCCTGTGAAGGCTGTATAACCCTGGCAGCTTGCACACTGGTGCTGCCTGCTGTATGATGAAGCAGTGCATCCTGCCTTATTCTTTGCGCCTTTTTCTATTTTTATCTGTTTATCGTAAAAAGAAACGGAGGTCACTTTTTTTGTATCAGCTGAATATTGTTCTGGTCGAACCGGAAATCCCGCAGAATACCGGGAATATCTCCCGCACCTGCGCCCTCACCGGCGCTCGGCTGCATTTGGTGGGGCCGCTGGGTTTTCGTACAGATGACCGCTATCTGAAACGTGCCGGTCTTGACTACTGGCACCTGCTGGACGTGTCATATTATCAGAGTTTGGAAGATTTTTTTGCAAAAAATGAAGGTCCTTTTTATTATTTTTCCACGAAAGCACGTCAGATTCATTCGGATATCCGCTACCCCGAAAAATGCTATCTCGTTTTTGGCAAGGAAAGCGCTGGCCTTCCGGAAGAACTGCTGAAAGCCAACCCGGAAAGCTGTGTACGCATTCCCATGCTCAACCACCCCGACGCCCGCAGCCTAAACCTTTCCAACAGTGCTGCTGTCGGTGCCTATGAGGTCCTGCGCCAGTGGAAATACCCGGAGCTTCTGTGTCGGGGGCAGCTGCATCGGCTGCATTGGTAGGCACTTCTGCAACTCAGTCCCCACATAATGGTACGACCACTGTGAAATTCTTGAAATACACCTGCCAGTGTTGTATAATTGCCATACATTATAGTTATGTTTTCGGTATCCCATTTTTTATTTGTATGAAAAAAGAAGTATGAAAGAAGCCATGAGATACCAAAATACGATAAAAGGAGTGTTACCCATGAATTACCTGAACAAAAAAACCGTCGAAGATATCGACGTTGCAGGCAAACGGGTCCTGGTCCGCTGTGACTTTAACGTCCCGTTTGACGATGCAGGAAATATCAGTGATACAAAGCGCATTGACGGTGCGCTTCCTACCATCAAATACCTTATTGAACACCACGCAAAGGTGATTCTGTGTTCGCATTTGGGCCGGCCGAAAGGCGAGTTCAACATGAAATACTCTCTGGTGCCGGTCGCCAAATGCCTTTCCCAGAAGCTGGGCCAGCCGGTCCAGATGGCAAAGGACGTCATCGGTGAGGATGCCAAGCGCATCGCTGCTTCCCTGAAAGACGGCGAAGTGGAACTGCTGGAGAATGTCCGCTTTCATAAGGAAGAGGAACAGAACGACCCGGCATTTGCTAAGCAGCTGGCCAGCCTTGCGGACGTTTATGTGAACGATGCCTTTGGCACCGCACATCGTGCGCACGCATCCACTGCCGGCGTTGCCAGCTATCTGCCTGCTGTGTGCGGTTTCCTGATTCAAAAAGAAATCACTGTCATGGGCAAAGCCCTGCAGGACCCGAAGCGCCCGTTCGTTGCCATTTTGGGCGGCGCAAAGGTTTCTGACAAAATCGGCGTTATTACAAACCTGCTGGACAAGGTAGACACCTTGATTATCGGCGGCGCCATGGCTTATACCTTTATGAACGCGCTGGGCTACAGTATTGGTGACTCCAAGTGTGAACCGGACAAAATTGATGTTGCTAAGGATATTATGGCCAAGGCAAAAGAGAAAAATGTAAAGTTCCTCATTCCTGTGGACAACGTGGCTGCCGACAAATATGCGGCTGACGCAGACCATAAGGTCGTTCCGTCCGACAAGATTCCGGAAGGCTGGATGGGTCTGGACATCGGCCCCAAGACACGCGAGCTGTTTGCCGGTGCTATTAAAGATGCCGGCACGGTTGTGTGGAACGGCCCGATGGGCGTTTCCGAATGGAAGGCTTTTGCCGGCGGCACTGTTGCCGTTGCACAGGCAGTCGCCAACAGTAATGCCGTGTCCATCATTGGCGGCGGCGATTCCGCAGCCGCTGTGGAAAACCTCGGCTTTGCGGACAAGATGACACATATCTCCACCGGCGGCGGTGCTTCCCTGGAGTTCCTGGAAGGAAAAGTCCTTCCAGGCATTGCCTGCCTGAATGATAAAGACTGAATCTGCCGGTAAAACCTGGGCGGGGCCTTTCGCCCCGCCTTTTTTGCAAAAATGCTCATTTTTAATAAAAGGAGACTGTAAACCATGAATAAAGCAATTCGCAAGGCGGTCATCGCTGGCAACTGGAAAATGAACAAAACGCCCGCAGAGGCAAAAGAACTCATCAACGGCATTAAGCCGCTGGTCAAGGACGCAGCCTGCGGTGTTGTGTGCTGCGTACCTTATGTGGACCTGCCTGTCGTTCTGGAAGCGGCCAAAGGTTCCAATATCGGCGTCGGCGCAGAAAACTGCCACTGGGAAAAAAGCGGTGCCTTCACCGGCGAAATTTCCGCAGAAATGCTTGCTTCTATGGGTGTGGAATATGTCATCATCGGCCATAGCGAGCGCCGCCAGTATTTCGGCGAAACCAACGAAACCGTCAACAAGCGCATCCGCGCCGCACTGGACGCCGGCCTGCGCGTAATCCTGTGCGTCGGCGAAAGCCTGCAGCAGCGTGAGCAGGGTGTCACCAGCGAACTGGTCGCCATGCAGACAAAAATCGCGCTGGACGGCGTAACAAAGGACGAGCTTGCTCACATCATCATCGCCTATGAGCCTATCTGGGCCATCGGCACCGGCAAAACCGCAACCAGCGAACAGGCAAACGAAGTCTGCCACACAATCCGCGCAACGGTTGCCTCCCTGTATGACCAGAAGGCTGCCGATGCCCTGACTGTTCAGTACGGCGGTTCCATGAAGCCCGGCAATGCCGCTGACCTGCTGGCACAGCCAGACGTGGACGGTGGACTGATTGGCGGCGCTTCTCTGAAGCCGCAGGATTTCGCCGCAATTGTCAAAGCTGCCAGCGAAGGCTGAACGTTTCTGGAAGATAAATTTTTCTGACTGATTTAAAGGGGTATTGATAGAATGGCAAAAAAGCCTACTATTTTAATCATTATGGATGGTTTCGGCATTGCGCCCCCAGAGGGCAACGCCATTGCCGCCGCCAAAAAGCCTAATCTTGACCGTCTGTTTGCGGAAAATCCGCATACACAGATTGGTGCCTCCGGGCTGGACGTTGGCCTGCCGGATGGCCAGATGGGCAACAGCGAAGTCGGCCACACCAACATCGGTGCCGGCCGCATTGTATACCAGGAGCTTACCCGTATCAGCAAAGCTATCAGCGACGGCAGCTTCTACAGCAATCCCGCGTTCCAAAAAGCAGTGGATAACTGCAAAAAGAATAACAGCGCCCTGCACATTTTCGGCCTGCTGTCCACCGGCGGCGTACACAGCCACCTGACGCATATCCTTGCGCTGGTGGAACTTGCCAAGCGCGCCGGCCTGCAGAAAGTTTATCTGCACGCTTTTCTGGACGGCCGTGACGAGCCGCCGAAGTCCGGCAAGGGGTTTGTCCAACAATGTGAGGCAGAGCTTAAAAAAATCGGTGTCGGCGAAATTGCCACCGTTTCCGGCCGGTATTATGCCATGGACCGTGACAAAAACTGGGACCGCCTGGAAAAAGCCTACAACGTCATTGTCCTTGGGGAAGGCAAAACTGCCGCTTCCGCAGAGGAAGCCGTACAGAATTCCTATGACAAAGACACAACCGATGAATTCGTCCTGCCGACCGTTGTCCGCAGTGAAGGTCTGGTCCGGCCGAACGATTCCATCATCTTCGCAAACTTCCGTCCTGACCGTGCCCGTCAGATTACCCGTGCCTTTGTGGACCCGGAATTCAACGGCTTCGCACGCCGGAACGGATGCTTCCCCGTCACTTTTGTCACCATGGCGCAGTATGATGCCCAAATGCCGAATGTGACCGTTGCGTTCCCGCCGGAAAAGCTGACAAACACCCTGGGTGAGTATATCTCCAACCTTGGCATGAAACAGCTGCGCATTGCGGAAACGGAAAAATACGCACACGTCACATTCTTCTTTAACGGCGGTGTGGAACAGCCATATGCCGGTGAGGACCGCATTCTTGTTAAGTCACCGAAGGTTGCTACTTATGATATGCAGCCGGAAATGAGCGCACCGGAAGTCACCACAAAACTGGTGGATGCCATTCATTCCGGCAAATATGACATGATTATCCTCAACTTTGCGAACTGCGACATGGTTGGCCACACCGGCGTGTTCGGTGCGGCAGTAAAAGCTGTGGAAACAGTGGACAACTGTGTTGGCAAAGTAACTGATGCCATCGCCGACATGGGCGGTGTGGCACTGATTACAGCCGACCACGGCAACGCCGACAAAATGGTCGATAAAAATGACAAGCCCTTTACCGCACACACGACCAATCCCGTCCCGTTCTGCGTGGTGGGCTATCCCTGCCAGCTGCGGGAGGGCGGCCATCTGGCGGACATTGCCCCCACCATGCTGCAGATTATGGGCCTGAAGCAGCCGTCCGAAATGACGGGCAAGAGCCTGATTCGCTGATTTTCCGTATGTATTTTTTAAGCGCCTGCGAAAGACAGTTCCTGTGTCTCGCGGGCGCTTTTTTCATACTGCTTCCATAGACCGCCGGAAATATTTGCAACTGTTCGCTGCCTGTGCCATAATAGAATTATAAATTGTTGTGAACCGCCGCAGGGAGGAAATAGAATGGAAATTGAACGAAAATGGCTGATGACACAAAAACCCGTGGGCCTGCCCGTTTTGGATACGGTCACGCAGTATCAGGGATATCTCTGCACCCATCCGGCCGTGCGTATTCGCCGGACACACAGCAAAGACGGGGATTCCTATCGGCTGTGCATCAAGGGCAAAGGCACGCTGGTGCGGGAAGAAGTGGAGCTGGACTTACCCGCGGAAAAATACGAGGCACTTGCCCGCCTGCTCACGAAACCACTTATCCGAAAGGATTTTACTGCTTTTTCCCTGCCGGGCGGCTTAATACTGGAGTACAGCGATGTAGACATTGGCCTGCCCAGCGCTTTTTCGTACGCCGAAGTGGAATTCAGCAGCGTTGCGGAGGCACGGGCGTTTGTACCGCCAGCCTGTCTGGGACGTGAAGTAACCGAGGAACCCGGCTGGACCATGTCCGATTATTGGGACCGCCGCGCCCCCGCCGCGGACTGAAACGACCGGTTGATGCCGGAGAAGGGAACGACTATGCGTTTTATCGACTTACACTGTGATACATTGGGCACCTGTGTGGCGCGCTCCGGCGGAAAAGTACGGCTGGCAGAGAACAGCTGTCAGCTTGATTTAAAACGTCTGAAAGCCGCCGGCAGCATGGCACAGGTATTTGCCGCCTTTCTGCCCACCCATGACACCGCCAAAGAGGACGGCATCACCTTGGGTCCGCAGGACCTGTTCGACCAAATCTACGCCTGCTACCAAAAAGAGCTGCGCATAAACCGCGATACACTGGCACCGGCACTGTCCGGTGAAGATATTCTAAAAAATGACCGGGCAGGGCGGCTGTCCGCCATTCTCGGCGTAGAGGACTGTGTGCTGCTGGATGGCAGCCTGCGGCGGATTGCCTCCCTGTACAAAAAGGGAGTGCGGGTGATGACACTGACGTGGTGGTATGAAAACAGCCTTGGCTACCCCTGCAGCCCTATCCCCGCGGACACAGCCCGTGGACTGAAACCATTCGGCAAAAAGGCAGTACGCAGAATGCAGGAACTCGGCATTTTAGTGGATGTTTCTCATCTGTCGGACGGTGGTTTTTACGACGTTGCTTCCCTTTCGCAGGAATTGCACGTTCCGTTTGCCGCCACCCACTCCTGCGCACGGACACTCTGCCAGCACCCGCGCAACCTGACCGACGATATGCTCCGCATAATTGGCGAAACCGGCTCGGTATGCGGCATCAACTTCTGCGCGGAATTTTTGAACGGACGCAGCGGCAAATACACCCGCATTGACGACATTGTGCAGTGTGCGCGCTATATCCGTGACAAAGCCGGCATAGACGCGCTGGCCATCGGCTCGGACTTTGACGGCATTGACTCCACGCTGGAGTTCGGCGACTGCGCCGGTCTGCCAAAGCTCGCCGACGCGCTGGCCATGTACTTTCCGGCGGACGAGGTGGAAAAAATCTGCTGGAAAAACGCGCTGCGTGTATTAACGGATGCCCTGAAAGGCACTGCACACCGCAAATAACCGCCATTTGCATTTTTTATACATTCCTTCTATAATAGGTACTGCCCGCCGAAAGGCAGCGGTCCGTCGTGAGTTCCGGACCTAAAAGATTTACTAGGGCCGGATTTCCTCTGCGTGTCCGGCCTACTGGAGGAATGTGAATATGCAGAAAGAAGTAAAACCTGTGCTGTACCTTGCACAGGCAGGCGTCATCGCCGCACTTTACGTTGTCCTTACTTTTTTGGCAAATGCGATGGGCATCGGTTCCATGGCCATCCAGTTCCGTTTCAGTGAACTGCTGACTATTTTGCCGGTCCTAACGCCCGCCGCTGTACCTGGGCTGGCTGTTGGCTGCTTTATCGGCAATCTTTCCAGCCCGCTCGGCCCGGTGGACTGGATATTCGGCACAGCCGCCACCCTTTTCGGGGCACTGCTAACACGCGCCCTGCGGAATGTCCGCTGGAAAGGCCTGCCTGTTGCTGCCTCACTGATGCCGGTTGTGTGCAACGCCGCCATCATTGCGCTGGAAATTTCCTGCCTTGCCGGACCGAACTTTTCTTTTGCCAACTTCAGCCTGCCGCTGTTTTTCAGCGGCATGGCAACGGTCGGCATTGGGGAATTGGTAATGTGCACCGGCGGTGGACTGCTCCTGTTCCATGTACTGGAGCGTTCCCATGCCACACAGCACCTTTTTCAGGCACAGTAAAAACCACAAAATATCAAATTTTCAATTAGAACTCATCATGAAGCGGCCGCATTGCCCACACAGAAATGCTGTGGGCAATGCGGCCGTTTTGTATTGTATATTTTTTACGGATTACTTTCCTTCGGCGAAGCCTCTCGGGTAATCAGGATACGCACAATGCGCCGGTCCTGAATCCGCAGGGCCGTCAGGCACAGCTTCCCGCAGCGAACCGTGGGGTGCTCCTCTGCCTGTGGAATGCGTCCCAGTCGCTCCACCATCAGACCGGCCAGCGTGTCATAGTCCCCTTTGGGCAGTGAAATGCCGGTCATGTCCTCCGCGTCTTCCACTAACAGCGCGCCGTCAACGGACCAGCGGTTTGGTCCGTCCGGCACGACCTCCTCTTCTTCCCGGTCGTACTCGTCCTGAATATTGCCGACAATGGATTCCAGCAGGTCCTCCAATGTAATCAATCCCTCGGTGCCGCCGAACTCATCCACAATAATGGCAATTTGCCGGTGCTGTGCGGTCATTTGCTGAAACAGCCGGCTGCAGATCTGTGTTTCCGGCACAAAAGCTGCCGGACGCATCAGGTCCGTCAGCCGCACCGGCTGTGGCGGCTTCCCCACAAACGGAAGCAAATCTTTGACATACAGGAAACCGAGAATGTTATCCAAATCCTCATGATAAACCGGAATACGGGAAAACCCCTGGTCCATGGAAAGATGCACCACGTCCTGCAGAGTATCTGTATCTTCCACCGCCGCAATTTCCGTGCGGTGCGTCATCATTTCAGAAACCGGACTGTCATCAAAATCCAGTACATTGGAAATCATATCTTTTTCCGTTTCCTCAATGACGCCGTGTTCCTCCCCCTCATCTACCAGCAGGCGAATTTCCTCTTCCGTAACTGCCTCCCGTCCCTCTTTGTCGGGGCGAATACCAAACAGGCGCAGGACTAGGTTTGTGCTGGCGGTCAGCAGATGGACCAACGGCGTAAAAAAGGAAGCCAATCCATTAAGGATGCCCGCAAAGCGGAATGCAATGCTTTCCGCGCGGTGAATCGCCAGCTGTTTCGGCACCAATTCCCCCAGTACCAAAGAAAAATAGGAGAGAATCAGCGTAATCAGCACCGAGGCTACTGCCTGCAGTGCCGAATGCGGCAGGCCTGTCCAGCGGAGCGCACCGGCCAGCATGGAACCGAAACTTTGTGAAGCCGCCGCACTGGACAGAAACCCTGCCAGCGTCACGCCGACCTGAATGGTCGCCAGGAAGCGGTTTGAGTCCTTTGTAAGCTTCTCCAGCTCAGCGGCTTTCCGGTCACCGCTCTCCGCCATGCGGCGGACTTTGCTTTTGTTCAGCATAAGCACCGCAATCTCTGCGGCAGAAAAAAAGGCGTTTATTAGGATAAGGACAGCCAGCAAAAGCAGGCTGTTCCACGGAAAAGCCGTAGTATCGGCAGGGTCAGGAGGCATAAAATCAGATTTCCCTTTCTTTATAGACAAAAACAATGTATAATAGAGTTTGTACATCAATTGGCCGCTGATTCGCCCGCAAAGGACGTCGGCATCCAGCTTTTTTCCATTTTACAGCATGACTTCTCGTGCTGTCAACCTACCGGAATGCGTTTTTTCGCTAAAAAGGTAGCACCTATTTCTTCATTTGGGCTGCCTCAGGCGGCGGAAACATACAATATTGCTAAAAATCTTTTTGAGTTTGGCCATTATACTTTACACAGCGCAAAATTCGTGTTAGAATTTGTGTTGGAAGTACATAAACCACTCTATCGTACTCCAGTGGGCAATCGATAATTTCCAAAAGGAGGAATTATTTATCATGGATTCCAGAAAAAAGCAAACCATGGATGGCAACACTGCTGCTGCACATGTAGCATACGCCTATACTGACGTAGCCGCCATCTATCCCATTACCCCATCTTCCCCTATGGCAGACACTGTTGACCAGTGGTCTGCTGCTGGCCGGGAGAACATCTTCGACAACCAGGTCAAGGTTGTGGAGATGGAGTCTGAGGCAGGCGCTGCCGGTGCCGTTCACGGCTCTCTCGGCGCTGGTGCTATCACCACTACGTTCACCGCTTCTCAGGGCCTTCTGCTGATGATTCCGAACCTGTACAAGATTGCAGCTGAACAGCTCCCCTGCGTCATCGACGTAGCAGCTCGTACCGTAGCTGCCCAGTCTCTGAACATCTTCGGTGACCACAGCGATGTTATGGCGTGCCGCCAGACCGGCTGCGCTATGCTGGCTGAAGGTTCCGTTCAGGAAGTTATGGACCTGTCCCCGGTTGCACATCTGTCCACAATCGAAGGCCATGTTCCGTTCATCAACTTCTTCGACGGCTTCCGTACTTCCCACGAACAGCAGAAGATTCGCAAGTGGGATTACGAAGACCTGAAAGATATGTGCGACATGGATGCTATCGACAACTTCCGTAAGGAAGCGCTGAATCCAGAGCATCCGAAGATGCGTGGTTCTCACGAAAACGGCGATGTCTTCTTCCAGCATCGTGAGGCCTGCAACCCTGTATATAACGCTCTGCCTGCTATCGTTAAGAAATATATGGGCAAGATTAACGAAAAACTGGGCACCGATTATGACCTGTTCAACTACTACGGCGCACCGGACGCTGACCGCGTCATCATTGCTATGGGTTCCATCTGCGATGTTGCTGACGAAGTCATCGACTATCTGACCGCTAAGGGCGAAAAAGTCGGTATCATCAAGGTTCGCCTGTATCGTCCTTGGGTTTCCTCCGCTCTGCTGAAGGTTATCCCGAAGACAGCTAAGAAGATTGCTGTACTTGACCGCACCAAGGAGCCCGGTGCTTTGGGCGAGCCGCTGTACCTGGATGTTGCTACTACCCTGCGTGAAGCCGGCATGAACGACGTTGTCCTGACTGGCGGCCGCTACGGCCTGGGCAGTAAGGACACACCGCCGTCGTCCGTATTCGCTGTGTATACTGAGCTGGCTAAAGAGAATCCGCGTCCGCGCTTCACTCTTGGCATCAACGATGATGTTACTCATCTGTCTCTGCCGGAAGTTAAGCCTGCTCCGATTACCTCTGCCCCTGGCACCAAAGAGTGCAAGTTCTGGGGTCTCGGCGGCGACGGTACTGTCGGTGCAAACAAGAACTCCGTCAAGATTATCGGCGATCATACCGACAAGTATGTTCAGGCATACTTCCAGTATGACTCCAAGAAGACCGGCGGCGTAACCATCAGCCATCTGCGCTTCGGCGACAAGCCGATTCACAGCCCCTACTACATCAGCCAGGCTGATTTCGTTGCCTGCCATAACCCGTCTTATGTCAACCAGGGCATGAAGATGGTACAGGATGTCAAGCCGGGCGGCGTCTTCATGATTAACTGCCAGTGGTCTGACGAAGAGCTGGCCCATCATCTGAACGCCGAAGCAAAGAAGTATATTGCTGACAACAACATTCAGCTGTACACAATCAATGCTATCGATAAAGCTATCGAAATCGGCATGGGCAAGCGCACCAACACCATCCTGCAGTCCGCATTCTTCAAGCTGGCTAACGTCATGCCGATTGATGACGCTGTCGATTTCATGAAGCAGGCTGCTCAGAAGTCCTACGGCAAGAAGGGCCAGAATGTTGTTGAGATGAACTGGAAGGCTATTGATGCCGGCGTTGACGCTGTACACAAGGTTGACGTTCCAGCTTCTTGGTCTAACCCTGAAGCTGACCCGGCTCCGAAGGCTTTGAAGGGCCGTCCGGAACTGGTCAAGCAGGTCCGCGAGATTATGGAGCCTATCGCCCGTATGGACGGCGACTCTCTGCCGGTTTCCGCCTTTGTTGCAAATGCAAACGGCGAATGGGAACAGGGCGCTTCCGCTTACGAGAAGCGCGGTACTGCTGTCAGCGTACCTGAGTGGGATGCTGCTAAGTGTGTTGGCTGCAACCAGTGTTCATTTGTTTGCTCTCATGCTACGATCCGTCCGTTCCAGCTGACCGCTGACGAGCTGGCTGCTGCCCCGGCACAGACAAAGAGCCGCGACAACAAGCCTGCAAACGAGTACAAGTTTGTCATGAGTGTTTCCCCGCTGGACTGCATGGGCTGCGGCGAATGTGTCACTGTCTGCCCGACCGGCGCTATCACAATGAAGCCTCAGGCAAGCCAGGCCGACCAGCAGGCAGTCTTCGACTACTGCGTTGCCAACATCTCCAAGAAGCCGAGCAAGTTCGGGGACAACACGGTCATTGGTTCTCAGTTCAACCAGCCGCTGCTTGAGTTCTCCGGTTCCTGCGCAGGCTGCGCCGAGACCTCTTATGCACGCCTCATCACACAGCTGTTCGGCGAGAAGATGTTCATCTCCAACGCCACCGGCTGCTCCTCCATTTGGGGTGGTACTGCTTCCATCTCTCCGTATACCGTCAACAAAGATTCCGGCCATGGCCCTGCATGGGTTAACTCCCTGTTCGAGGATAACGCAGAGCACGGCCTGGGCATTGAAGTCGGCCTGAAGACCGTTCGTGAGAACCTCATTAAGCGCATCACCAAGGTCGCTGAATCCGACAAGGCATCCGCTGAAATGAAGGCTGCTTACAAGAAGTTCATGGATACTAAGGACAGCACAAAGGCAAACGACGAACCTGCAAAGGCCCTCATCGCAGAGCTGGAGAAGGCCGCTGCTGCTGGCTGTGAAGACTCCAAGGCTATCCTGAAAGAAAAACAGTTCATTGCTAAGAAATCCGTTTGGATCTTCGGCGGCGACGGATGGGCCTATGATATCGGCTACGGCGGACTGGACCATGTTCTGGCTTCCGGCGAAGATGTCAATGTCATGGTCTTCGATACTGAAATGTATTCCAACACCGGCGGACAGGCTTCCAAGGCTTCCAACATTGGTGAGGTTTGCCAGTTTGCTGCTTCCGGTAAGGAAATGAAGAAGAAGAGCCTGTCTGAGATGTGCATGACTTACGGCTACATCTATGTCGCTCAGATTGCTCTGGGTGCTAACCCGGCACAGGCTGTTAAGGCCATTGCTGAGGCTGAGGCTTATCCGGGTCCGTCCCTCATTATCGGCTATGCTCCCTGCGAGCTGCACGGTGTTAAGGGCGGCCTGATGAACTGCCAGAACGAAATGAAGAAGGCTGTTCAGGCTGGTTACTGGAATCTGTTCACATTCAACCCGGCATTGAAGGCAGAGGGTAAGAACCCGTTCACCCTGACTTCCAAGGCTGGCGATACTTCCAAGTATCAGGACTTCCTGGCCAACGAAACTCGTTACAGCCGTCTGAATCGTGCATTCCCGGACCGTGCAAAGGATTTGTTTGCACGCAACCAGAAGGCTGCTGAGGACCGTTACAATCATCTGACAAAGCTGATTGACCTGTACAAGTAATTTTCCCGCTTTGGAAAATTGCCGTTCTCTCCTCCTTTCTCTGCTGTTTCAACAGAAAAAGTAAGTGAGAATTATAGGCAGGAAAACTTCATAGAAAGTTTTACCGCCCCGTTTATCTGCAAAGGTAAGCGGGGCGGTTTTTGTCTAAAATGGAAAATCCGAGAAAAATTAAATTTCGTCATCTTTTTTATAATATTCATCACGCAGTATTCACATACTTTGAACATAATAGATACTGCAGAAAGGAAATCACCCGAAATCCCTTTTAGGAAGGAATGAGTTCCATGAATGATTTCAATGATAATCAAAACAACAATATGAAAGATGACAAAAGTTCTATGAATAATGCGGAAAGAAATGCCAACTCTACTATTGGAAGCGGTACCCAGTGGGATGGAGAAAGTTATCACTCCGGACCTGTTCGCCCCGGCAATGACAGTTCTTCTGCACAGTGGCAGAACAGCAGCTACACTTCCGGATACAATGCCCCACCGAATAATCCCTATGGCAGTACTTCTTCCGGCAGCGGGTACCAAGAAGAACCTGTATGGCACCAAACCACATGGGAACCGCCGCAGTACCATGACCCCGGGCAAAAACAAACGCGCCGCAGCAAGCGGAAAAAGGAACACGGTGCAACCCCCACTTGGGCGCGTGTGGTGGCCTTTATCGTTGGTGGATTCCTAATCTCTGCCTGTTCCATCGGTGCGTTTGTCGGTTTGGTAAACAACGGTACCATCAAGTTTGGCACTTCCGGTTCTTCCGGTCCCGCATTTGCCATTACCAAACTGATTGACAGTTCCAGCTCCAGCAGTGCTTCCTCCAGCACCGGCAGTACCAAACTTCTGACCAAACAGGAAGTCTGCAAAAAGGTGATTCCCAGCGTTGTTCTGGTACAGAACTACCAGAAGGCCTCCAGCCGACTGGACTTTTCCGGTACAACGGACGGCAATACCAGCAGCCAGAAAAGCGGCGCAGCCACAAACAACACCGGCTTTTTTGACTTTGGTGACGACAATGGAAATAGGAACACCAGCAGCGGCAGTACCAGCTCTGACTCTGGTGACAGCATCTCCCCTGCCAGCGAAGGCTCCGGCGTTATTATCAGCAGTGACGGCTACATTATGACCAATGCCCATGTGGTGGACAGCGCCAGCGCACTGAAAGTTGTCCTCAGCAACGGCAAAAGCTATGAAGCCAAACTGATTGGCAGCGACGCCGTAACGGACCTTGCGCTGATTAAAATTAGCGCTACCGGCCTGACCGCTGCGGAATTTGGGGACAGCAGCAGCCTAAAAATCGGTGACGAAGTGGTCGCTATCGGAAACCCCGGCGGCAGTGAGCTGGTTTCCAGCGCTACATTCGGCAACATTTCTGCACTGAACCGTACCATTACGGACAGCGACACTGGCTACACCCGTGAATGCATCCAAACCGATGCAGCCATCAACCCCGGCAACTCCGGCGGTGCACTGGTTAATATGTACGGACAGGTGGTCGGCATCAATTCCAGCAAATTGACACAGGTCGGCAGTACTTCCGCTGAAGGCCTCGGCTTTGCGATTCCTATCAACGAAGCTCAGCCCATCATCACCAGTCTGAAACAGTACGGCTATGTAAAGGACCGCGCTATCCTGGGCATCAGCGGCCGTATGATTGACAATGTAACTGCACGCATCTACGGCATTTCCAACACTGGATTCGTCATTCAAAAAATAACGAACCCGGAACTGACCAAAGCTGGTGCCACTGTTGGCGATATTATCACAAAGATTGACAACACGACGGTGACCTCCAGCGGCACCATTACCACAGTGATTTCCAAGAAAAAGGCCGGCGATACCGTAAAATTGACGCTGGTCAGTCTGCAGACGGGCAAGAGCAGCACCATTTCGGTGAAGTTGATTGCACAGACCGGCAAGAGTTGAATTTATTTGCTTACAAGTATTTTTTCATAAATTTCTCCTCTCTCCTGAAAGACAGCCTGAAAGTTTAGGCTGTCTTTCTTCTTTATGCAAAAAAAGCCTACCGGCGTTTTCCACCGATAGGCTCTCGTTTTCATTCATTCTTCCGTCTGTGCTATTTTATCCGGTTCTTTCTTTTCCGCGGTCTGCGGCATTTCCTGCTCCGGTTTTATCAGCCTGCCGTGCATCTTTGGCATGGACAGCTGTTTCAGACGCGGACGCATTTTTTCCTGTGCAGCCGTCATGGCAAAATGCTTCTGTGACGCACCCGCGCCGGACATCAGACCAAACATCATTTCGCAGGATTCTTCAATGCTTGGCTGCTCATCAAAACGCACCAGCAACTGCTGCAGGTCATGATAAAAGACAAATTTAATCACACGCGTAAAAGGCGTCTGCAAAAAGGCAGCATACAGCTTCAGCACTGGCCGGTCGTCTTCATCCGTTGTCAGATACACAGAGCATCCCACTGGATACGTTTCACCGTTCACGGTCATTTCGCTGCGAAACGGCTCATTCTCCAGTCCGGCTGTCAGTACAGTATCCTCCCCGCCGCTGCGAATACCAATATGGCACATTCCCGGTGTAAACCGGAACGAAAAGGCCTCTATTGTCGGCGGATAATTGTTGATAAACGCTTTCAGTGTCTGCGGCATAATGGTTCCATAGCCGCTTTCCAGCCGATAGCTCTTTCCCTCCAGCGACAGCGCCAGCGGTGGAACGGTCCGCCGCAGCTGCGGTGCCGGCTGGAACGGCGGCCATATCGGTTTTTTCGGCTGCGGCGGTATAGTCTGCTGAACGGCATACAGGTGTGCCAGTGTATCTTCCAGCTTGCGCAAAGCATGCAGATTGTTCGGCAGCGGTTCATCATGGAAGCCCTCGGCATCTTTTGCAAAGTACTTTTCAGTAATCGTACTGGCTTCATCTGTTACAAAGGTTTGGCTTCCGCTAGTCATGGCCACAACTGCATCCAAATGCGGCAGAATAAACACATGCTGTCCAAACAATCCACTGTACTGATAAGAATGACCTACTGGAAAACTCCATAGCTGATAGCCGTACCGGTCATCGCGGGAGGCACCGTCTGTGCGGACGGTTTTTTCAATGCTGTCCCGCACCCATTGTTCCGGCACCAGCTGGCGGTCACCCTTTGCCGTATGCCACAGGCCCTGCTGCAGGTACAGCTGCCCCAGCTTCGCCATATCTACTGAGCGCAGATACAGCCCCCAACCGCCTTTTTCAATGCCCATCGGGCAGGTTTCCCAGCGCGGACGGGGAATACGCATGGGCGTAAACAAACGCGGCATAAGGTAATCGACCAGTGATATACCAGTCATTCTGTGCAGCACTGCGCTGAGCATATACGTATTCATGCTGTTATAGTAAAACTCGCTGCCCGGCTCAAAGATACATTCGGAAGAAAGATAACCGCGCACCCAGTCGCGGTCCGTCACGCTAAACAGTTCATTGTATTTGACACCGGCTGTCATCTGCAGCAGGTTTTGAATCGTCACATTGGAAACATGAGAGTTGTGGAAAAAGCTGCGCTCATCCGGAAAGAAATCAACCAGTTTGTCTGTCACGGACAGCCGGTTCTCCGACACCGCCATTCCGACCGCCATGCCTACCACGCTTTTTGCGGCAGAAAACTGCATATGCGGAAAAGCAGCCGTGTATGGCTTAAAGCTGGCCTCAGCAATCAGCTTTCCGTGACGCATCACCGCAACGCTGTGTACATGAATGCTTTGGCAGTCCCGCAGCGCCGTAAAAAAGCCGTTCAGCCATGCACTCTCCACTCCCTGTGCTTCCGGCGTACTGGTTTCCAGGCCATACAGGGAGCGGTCCGGCAACGGCTTTTCACGGTACGGTTCAAACGGATACGGCATACACCGTTCCGGGTTGCCCTGCAGAATGCTGAGCATCAAGTTCATTGTTTTCATCTGTGATACCAAATCGACAATCATGGCTGCTCCTTTCCGCTGAACGCATGGTTGACAGCCTGCTGCAGGTGAAATTTGCGGCGCAGACGCAGCCAAAGCTGCGGCAAAAGCTGCATGAGGTATTCCGGTTTATCCGGCAGCAGTGCCACTGCCTGCTCCCGGCTTTCCACCAGCCATCCGCTGCACTCGTTCCCCTGCAGCACCAGCACTCCCTGTGGGCTGTCATCCAGCAGAGGAACGCCCAATGCCTGAAACAGCGGCTGGCCAAAGGAAGGTCTGCCGCTGTGGGATGGACCAACCGCACAGACCATCCGGTTCTGTTTCAGCAGCTGTCCCAGACAGGCCGTCTGGCCCGCTTCCTGTGCGGTGCGGACCTGTGTCAACAGAAAGCCGCTGTTTTCCAGCAGTTCCTGGCAATAGGCGGTGCGGCGGGCACCACAGAAAAGTACTGCGGTCTTCATGGCAGATTCCCCCCTTCGGGACAAAGGTTATTATTGGCTGTTCTTATTCTATCATTTTTTTGCATAAATGGAAACCTGATAATTATTTTTGTGCAGTACGAGATGGAAATTCACTGGTCCGATCCCAGCCACGGCTGTCCATTGGCATCTGGAACAGTCTGCGCCGCAGCAGGTCCAGCGCATTGCTGGCTGCCCGGTGACGCAGGTAGTTGCGCTCTTTACGGCCGCCCTGGCCGTCCATGGTGCGTATCCATGTGTGTTCGCCATCGTCCAGCGCAATGAGGATATAGCCAACCGGCTTTCCCTCGCTGGTCTTGGGACCGGCTACACCGGTAATGCCAATGCCAAAATCAGCGTGTGCTTTGCGGCGTACGCCCTGTGCCATGGCGGCAGCCGTTTCCGGACAGACAGCGCCCTTTTCGGCCAGCAGGTCCGCCGGCACCCCCAGCAATAGATTCTTTACTTCATTGGAGTAGGTAACAAGGCCCATGTGAAACACCTGAGAAGCACCGGAAATATCCGTAATGCGCTCGGCCAGCATACCGCCGGTACAGCTTTCCGCCGTTGCCAGCAGCTTTCCCTGCCGCTGCAGTTCACGCACAACCACGACTTCCAAGCTGTCAACATCGGTCCCATAAACATAGTCGCCCAAACGGCGGCGGACCTCGTCTGCCAGCGGCGCACACAGTGCCTGTACCTCTTCCTTTGTCTTTGCCTTGGCGGTCACCCGCACATACATCTCGTCTTCCAGCGCATAAGTGGCTGCTGTGGGGTTAGCCCCCTGCACAAGGTCATCAATCTTTTCGGCGGCGCTGCCTTCTCCAATGCCAAATGCGCGGATATTGGTGCTGGCAATTACGCCGTCCACCCACTGTGCAAGATACGGCAGTGCGTAAGTCTGCAGCATGGGAACCAGTTCCCGCGGCGGGCCTGGCAGCATTAAGAGGACTTTTCCTTCATCTGTTGTAAAGCCGCAGCCTGGTGCTGTACCGTGGTCGTTCGGGAAAATCGTACAGCCTTCCGGCAGCATTGCCTGGTTCATCTGGCTGTGGCTGCAGGTTCGCCCGCGAAAATAGGATGCCAGCCTATGGCAGGTATCCTCGTCGCGTACCAGCTTCCGGCCGGCCGCAGCCGCACAGGTCTGCTTTGTCAAGTCATCCTCGGTAGGTCCAAGGCCGCCGGTTGCCACAACAATGTCGCTGTTTGCCAGTGCGTTTTTCAGGACTTCCGCCAAACGGTCGGAGTTATCCCCCACAACGCAGGTAAAGCGGATATCAAATCCCATCTCCGCCAGCCGGCGTGCCACATAGGCGGTATCAGAATTCACAACCTGCCCCAGCAGCAGCTCGGTACCAACACTGATAATCTCTGCTTCCATGGTCTGCCTCTTTTCTTAATTGGTTACCGCGGCTGCACCACACGCAGCGACGCATTCTGTATACATTCCTGCACCAGTGCCTCTACGTCCAGCAGCTGTTCCGCCCGCTCCAGCTTATCCTCGTGCGGTTTGGTGCAGGGGTGCTTCGGCGTAAAGACTGTGCAGCAGTCCTCATACGGTTCAATGGAAATATCGAACGTGCCAATTTTCCGCGCTGTATCAACAATTTCCGTTTTATCGGAACCGATAAGCGGCCGGAACACCGGCATGGAAACACAGGCGTCTGTGCAGCAGATGGCCTGCATGGTCTGACTTGCCACCTGCCCCAAACTTTCGCCGGTAATCAACGTCAGGCAGTCATTCTGTACAGCAATCTGCTGGGAAATGCGCATCATAAAGCGGCGCATCAGCAGTGTAAAAAGGTCCTCCGGACACTTGTCGCGGATTTCCTCCTGTACATGGGCAAAGGGCACCGTGTACATAGGAATGCGTCCCGCATAGCTGCTGACCTGTGTTAATAGGTCCACCACTTTCTGCTCCGCGCGCTCGCTGGTGTACGGTGGGCTTGCGAAATGGACCGCGGTCAACTCCACGCCGCGGCGGGCCATCCGCCACGCGGCAACCGGGCTGTCAATGCCGCCGCTGATGAGCAGTGCGGCTTTTCCGCCGGTTCCCACTGGAATACCGCCGGCGCCCCGTTTAGGATTGCTGTGAATATAGGCACCAAAGTCACGGACTTCCACATAAACGGCCACGTCCGGATGGTGTACATCCACCTTCAGGTTTGGAAAATGTTCCAACAGGCAGCCACCCAGTTCGGCGCATATCTGCGGCGATTTGATTGGGAATTTTTTATCGGAACGTTTGGCTTCCACTTTAAAAGTATGCGCAGCCAACAGTTCTCTGCGCAGATAGTCTGCGGCGGCCAACTCTATTTTATCCATATTCTTTGGCGCAACGCCCGCACGCACATAGGTGGCAATGCCGAATACATGACCCACACGGTCCATTGCCTCGTCCATATCCACTTCTTCCCGCGGCATGACGGTTACAGCAGACTGGCGGGAGCGTATGTCGAACTTCCCCAGCGGTTCCAAATGATGCCGGAGATTTTTCAGCAGAGTATCCTCAAAGGCGCGGCGGTTCAGGCCCTTCAGCACCAGTTCCCCAAGTTTTATTAAAATAATTTCTTTCATACGTATCTTTTCATTCCTGTCTTTATTTTTTAATCGTAATAATAATATAGAAAAGTCAGGCCTTCTGCAAAGTGCGAAGCCCTTCCTGCAGTGCCTGCAGGAAGGCGTCACAGTCCGCTTTGGTATTATAACGGCTGAAGCTTACCCGCAGTGCGGAATCAATGCGCTCCGGCGACAGCTGCATAGCCGTAAGCACATGGCTCTTGGCCCCTTTGGAGCAGGCGGAGCCGGAAGAAACATACACGCCGCGCTCCGAAAGGTAGTTCAGCATGGTTTGTGCCTTTACCCTGCCTGCGGAAAGGTTCAGCACATAGGGCAGTGCGTCCTCCGCACTGTTGATAACGACCCCCGGCATATTGGCAAGCTGTTCACGCAGGTATGTATTTAGACCGGCAATTTTTTTCCGCTCCTCCTGTACGTCCGGCAGCGCTGCACAGGCCGCGCCAAATCCGCAGAGTGCGGGCATCGGCTCGGTGCCGGGGCGCATATTCTTTTCCTGTCCGCCGCCGAAAGTGCGCGGTTGAATGTGGACACCCTTCCGAATAAATAGTGCTCCTACGCCCTTTGGACCGTGTATTTTGTGGGAGCTGACGGTCATCAGGTCTATTCCACGGCGGCCGGGGCGCAGTGGCAGTTTGCCGAATGCCTGTACCGCATCTACGTGCAGAAGCGCCGGCGCACCGGCACGGTCAATGGCAGCACGTGCATCATCTATTGGCAAAATGCTGCCGACTTCATTGTTCACTGCCATCAGACTGACCAGAATGGTGTCCGGCATAACCGCATCATACAGTTGCTGAGGGGAAATATGGCCGGTGCTGTCCGGCTGCAGATAGGTAACCGTAAAGCCCGCCTGCTCTAGCTGCTGCATAGGCAGCAGCACACTGGGGTGTTCCACCGCCGTGGTGACAATGCGTTTACCGCGCCGGCAGCGGGCCTTTGCGGCACCGAAAACGGCCAGATTATTGCTTTCCGTTCCGCCGGAAGTAAATGTAATCTCCTCCGGACGGGCGGAAAGCGCCGCTGCCACCTGATCCCGTGCGGTTTCCCGCGCACGCTCGGCCGCAAAACCCAGCGTGTGCAGGGAAGAAGGGTTGCCGTATGTCTGCATCATGGCGTTCAGGACCACCTGCACCGCTTCGTCACAGACACGTGTTGTGGAAGAGTTATCCAGATAAACCTGCTGCAAAAAAGAAAACCTCGCTTTTTGTGCCCGCCGCGGCGGGCTTTTGTACAGAAACAGCGCCCCTCCACCCTGCTCTAAAAAGGCAGCAGCAGGCAGGGGCGCTGAAAGGCCCGGTCAGGCCTGATGATTTCCTGTTTCCTGTGAATGATACCGGTCATACAAACTTTGCATCAGCATAAAGATATTCTGAGCGGATTTGCTTTTGTCAAAGGCAACACAGGCCTGCCGCATCTGTTTCAGCTTCCGCGGTTCTTCCAGCAGTCCGGCAATCTGCTGAGCTGTATCCTCATGCTGGTCCAGCTTGATTGCCATGTGGTGGTTTTGCAGGAATGCGGCGTTGTCCTCCTCCTGCCCGGGAATTGCGTCAAATACCGCCATGGGCAAATCACTTGCCAATGCTTCACTGACCGTCAGCCCGCCCGGCTTGGTAATCAATAAGTCGCTTGCGTGCATATAGTCTTCTACTTTGTTGGTAAAGTAGACCAGCTTCGTCTTTTTACCGCTGTCCGGTACGATTTTTTCAAATTCGCTGTAAAGCCGCGCGTTCTTTCCGGTAATGACAATCATCTGAAAGTCCATGTCCAAGTGACACAAATCCTCATAAATGCCGATAATGCCTGTTACGCCGAAAGAACCTGCCATGAACAGAATCGTCGTTTTGTCCGGGTCCAGCTGAAAGCTGCGGCGCAGTGCCGCACGGTCACTTTTTCGGAAGAAGTTGTCCGTAACCGGAATGCCGTATGGAAACACGATTTCCGGCGGAACGCCCATTTCCTCCATTTCCGGCACCATATCCTCATTGCTCACAACATAGGCGTCTACATCGGGGGCAATCCATGCCTGATGTGGGCCATAGTCCGTCATCAGGCACAAAAGCGGCACCTGATAACCGTTTTTCTTCATGCGGGAGACCATCTCGGTTGCAAAGGGGTGTGTACTTAAAATGACATCCGGTGCTACCTGCCGAATGGCCTGTGCCAGCCGGCCGCTGTGCTGGTAGTTAATCTGGAACATCATGCCTTTCATAGGGGAAGGTTTGTTGGTTGCACGGTACAGCCTGCCGAATGTCTGTGGTGCACGTCGGCACAAAAGGCGGTATCCGTCACAGCAGGTGTGGTCCAGCACTGGGCCAATCTCTTTCAGAGCATCCAGAACTACCACCCGATTTCCCTCAGAGTGTTCTGTGATATAAGTCTGCAGAGCATGGGCCGCGCGTCGATGTCCGCCGCCGGTTGCCGCTGTTAAAATCAGAATCTTCATTCTCTGCTCCTTCTTTCCGTGGTATAGGGGCCGTGTTCATTTATTTTTAAGTATACCATATCATCGGGCAATTTTCTATGGATAATGGAAGAGAATCTGACTGGCAAAGTGTTTTTCCTGTTTTGCTGTGCCGCGGCGGGTGTACAGCGGCTTTTCCTTTACAAGATACACCGAAACCGGTATAATACAAAATGGAAAAACAGAAAAATTTCCTGTCTTTTTACACGGCGGGTAAAAAATAGATGGAGGCATCGCCCATGTACCGATACAGTGAAGACCCACAGTCCAAACAAAAAAACAAAAAAGTTGTCCTTGCCGTCGTTCTGGTTGCAGCAGCGGCGGCTGCTGCCATTTTCATTCTTGGGAAGACTACATTCCGTCACACTGTACAGCCGACCGCTTCCACCTCTGGCAACACCTCTTCCACACAGCCAGTCTTCGGCAGTGTAACGGTGGAAGGCATATCCCTGAAGGGCATGACTATGGCACAGGGGCGCAGCGCTGTGCTGGAACAAATGGAGAAAAAGGACACGGCCCGTACCTATACTCTGACCCATGGGGAAAAATCCTATACACTGAGCGGCAAGGACCTGCACATTTCTTATAATACCAATGCCGTGCTGCAAAGGGCAATGCAGGCTGGCACTGCATCTTCCACCACATCATCGGCTTCTTCTGCCTCTTCTGACACAGAATATCGTCTGACGCCCACTGTCGACCAAACCAGCCTGCAGGCAAAGCTGGAAGACCTGACAAAGTCCGTAAACCACAGCGCAAAGGAACCAACCATCCGCTCCTTTGACGGCAGCGGCTTTTCCTTTACAGAGGGTACCCCTGGCGTAAAGGTCAGCAACTCTGCCCTGCTGAAAAAAGTGTTGGATGTTATTCCCACCTCTGACTCCGCCACAATCTCCATTCCAACCGAAACAGTGGACTGCACTAGGACTATTGATGATTTGCGGCAGCATATTGTCAAGCTCGGCAGCTTCACAACCATTTCCCGCAACACGGAAAACGGGACCTATAATATGTCCAAAGCACTGCGCGCAGTCAACGGCACTGTTGTTCCCGCAAACGGCACTTTCTCGTATCTCGGCACCATCGGTGAAGCCGGCCAGTCGCAGGGCTACAAGCTGGCAACTGCACT
This sequence comes from Caproicibacterium sp. XB2, assembly GCF_044880635.1. Classification (NCBI taxonomy): domain Bacteria; kingdom Bacillati; phylum Bacillota; class Clostridia; order Eubacteriales; family Oscillospiraceae; genus Caproicibacterium; species Caproicibacterium sp. XB2. Next base: position 1,733,897 of record NZ_CP173227.1, read on the forward strand.
GGAAAACGGGCAGGCCGTTCAGTCCTACGGCGGCGGCATCTGCCAAGGCAGCACAACCATTTACGGCGCTGCCATGCGCTCCAACTGCGGCATTGTGGAACGCAGCCCGCATTCCAGTCCCTCCTCTTATGTGCCCATTGGACAGGACGCCACCGTATCCTTCCCCGGACTGGACTTTCGGTTCAGTAACCCGACAGATTATCCTATGTACATACAAAGCGGTGCGGACGGCCGCACCATGTACTGCACAATTTATGGCTATAAGAGCAGCACATGGGATACGATTGAAGTTAGTTCTAAGCTGACACGCGGGACCGTGGAAACTGGACGTTATGCCACCTGCACCCGCACATTCTACAAAAACGGCAGTGCGGTCCGCACCGAATCCATGCCCAGTTCCTATTATCCGCCGCACACCACTACGCAAACCGCCGGCTCTTCCTCTTCGTCGAAAAAGGCCACTTCCAGCAAGGCTTCCTCAACAGCGTCGTCCACTCTTTCGAGTAAGCCGTCATCTGCATCGTCAAAAACGGCGTCTTCTTCCTCATCTTCAAAAAAACCGTCCTCCTCCAGTAAAGCTCCCCGCTGAAAGGACAAACGTCCGCCGAATTTTTTCGGCGGACGTTTGTCCTTGTGGATTTTCTATTCGGGCTTGACTTTTGCAGAAAAATTTGTACAATGAATTTGTGTACACTTTTATGTGTACTTTCTAAAACTTTACAGTAAAGGGAGGGGAACGAATGGCCGAATTGATGCAGAACCCAATTATCAGCGTCATTGTTCCGGTATACAACGTCGGCAAATACATTGGGCAGTGTTTAAATACTTTGACACACCAGACCATTTCGGTTCCCTACGAGGTTATCGCCGTAAATGATGGTTCCACCGACAATTCCCTATGCATTCTCGAACAATACGCTGCGGCAGACAGCCATGTGCGCGTCATCAATCAGCCGAACGCGGGCGTTTCCGCCGCCCGCACCGCGGCACTGAAAGCCTCCCGCGGCGAATATCTGTGCTTTGTGGACGGCGACGACTATGTTGCCGGAAATTACTTAGAGCAGCTGTACCGTGCCTGCACCATCAACCACGCGGACATCTCCTGCTGCTATTATTACTGGCACATCGTGTGCAACGATGTCCTTTTTGAATATCCATTCCACTGCCGCGGTGTCTACAACACAGAGGATTCACTGAATATGCTGCTGCGTGACGTATTGATTCAGTCTTTCCTTTGGTGTAAAATGTACCGCCGGGAAATTTTTATAAAATCCGGCGTTCGTTTCCCCAAGATGTGCTTTGAAGACCTCGCCGTACTGCACCAGATTTTTGCACAGGCAAAGCAGGTTGCCATTATTGACGAACCGCTTTATTACTACAATCTGCACGGTGACAGCACCCTCGGCTCTATCAGCCCTCAAAAGGTAACGGACTATATTCGCGCCATTGCCATGATTCGCGTGGCACTGCAAAAAAGCGGCCGGTTCGGGGTTTTCCGTGACAGCTATCACCATCTGGCACGAAAGACACGGAATAACTGCTATTATTATGTCGCAAAAATGCACTTGCTGAACAAAGATATGCGCGGGTACGCTTCGGATATGCTGTTTGTACGGCGCGCTATCAGCCTATGCTGCAAGGACGACTTCAGCGTCGCCGAGCTGGAACGGCACCTGCCCCGGCTCTCCCGAAATCAACGACGCCGTCGGGAAGGTTTTGCCCGCTGACTAATTTTTTCACGCCGACCGGCGTAAACGCTTTTAAAATGGTTACACTTGCAAATAAACAGGCAGCTGCCGCTGTGCGGTTTTCCGCAGGCTGCAGCGCCTTTTTCTTTATTCACCTGCCAACGAAAGGGGAGGTTCTCCCAACATGATAAAACTGCAAAAAACAGATTCCGCTGCAGTCCCGTCCGACGGCTTTTTCCGTACCGCGGCGGCTACACCAGTCATTCGAGTTGCCAACTGTGAAGAAAACGCGCAGGCAGTCTATCAGCAGATTGCGGCCTGTGCCGAACACAATGTAGGTGCCGTGGTATTTCCGGAGCTTGCGTTGACCGGCTACACCTGCGGTGACCTGTTCCATGACTGTACCCTGCAGAAAGCCGCAGAAAATGCCCTCGCATGGCTGCTGAAAAAAACCGCTTCCCTGCCCATTCTGTTCGCCGTAGGTGTACCGGTTCTGCACGGTGCCTCCCTGTACAACTGCGCGGCTGTGTGCTGCGGCGGCAGACTTTTGGGACTTTCCGCCAAACGCTTTTTGCCGAATTACAGTGAATTCTATGAGCAGCGCTGGTTTACGCCTGCACCGCAGACACCGCTTTCCGTATCTTTTGCCGGCCAGGAAACAACACTTGGCTCCGGTCTGCTGTACACCTGCCATGAACTGCCGGAATTGGTTATCGGTGTGGAGATATGTGAAGACCTATGGGTACCCGCACCGCCGAGCATTGCAATGGCGCAGGCCGGCGCTACGGTCATATTCAATGCTTCAGCCAGTGACGAAGTCATCAGCAAGGCGGAGTACCGGCAGGACTTGGTGCGCGGACAAAGCGCACGCCTGTACTGTACCTATGTATACGCGGACGCCGGTGAGGGAGAATCGACTACGGACCTTGTCTTTGCTGCGCATAATCTGATTGCCGAAGGTGGTTCCGTGCTGTCGTCCTCCCCGCTGTTCCAAACAGGCATTCTCACCGCGGACACCGATTTAGAGCGCCTGCTGCAGGAACGCCGGCGCACCACCACCTGGCAGGACGTTCCCGCGCCGGCTGAAACGGTCATTCCGTTCTCCTTTGATTACGCCTTTGACCGGCAGCACCTGCAGCGGCGCTTCCCACGAACGCCATTTGTTCCAGAAAGCACAAAAGACCTCGCTGAGCGCTGTGACCGTATTCTTTCTTTGCAGGCAAACGGCCTGAAAACGCGCCTGAAGCATACCGGCATTCGGTCCGCTGTTATCGGTATTTCCGGCGGACTGGACTCTACCCTTGCACTGCTGGTAACGGTGCGCGCTTTTGACCTACTGGGTCTGCCGCGCAGCGGCATTACTGCCATTTCCATGCCGGGTTTTGGCACCACCGGCCGCACCAAAAGCAACGCCGAGGGACTTTCCCGTGCGCTGGGCGTTGCCTTCCGTGAAATTCCCATCGGCGCCGCTGTTCATCAGCATTTTGCGGATATTGGCCACGATGAAGCAGTGCAGGACATCACCTACGAAAACAGCCAGGCACGGGAACGCACGCAAATTCTTATGGATATTTCAAATCAGTCCGGTGGATTGGTTATCGGCACCGGTGACCTTTCGGAGCTGGCGCTGGGCTGGGCCACCTATAACGGCGACCATATGAGTATGTACGGCGTAAACGCTTCCATCCCCAAAACGCTGGTGCGCCATCTGGTGCGCTACGCAGCGCAGGCATTCGGCGGTGAAATCAGCCGTATCCTGCTGGACGTACTGGACACACCAGTCAGTCCAGAACTTCTGCCGCCAAAAGACGGTAAAATCGCCCAAAAGACGGAAGAGGTCGTCGGTCCTTATGAACTGCACGACTATTTTCTGTACTATATGCTTCGTTTCGGCTTTTCGCCGGCAAAAATATACCGCATGGCCGCGGACACCTTTGCCGGTATCTATTCGCCGTCTGAAATTTTCCGCTGGCTGAAAAAGTTCTATCAGCGCTTTTTCCATCAGCAGTTCAAGCGCAGCTGCCTGCCGGACAGCCCCAAAGTCGGTACCATTACGCTTTCACCCCGCGGTGACTGGCGTATGCCAAGCGATGCCAGTGTTCACCTATGGATGAAAGAACTGGACAAGCTGGCCGATACCCTTTCCCTATAACGATTTTTACCGAAGCTTTCGTATAATCGAAGGTCCCCTGGACAGGCTAATTGCCAAAGGGGGCCTTTTTTACTATGCAGATTACACAGCAGCAGTACAAGTCCATGTATGAAGAAGCCTCACCCAACAGCAACCTATTCGTTGACTGCCTTTGGGCCTTCGGCGTCGGCGGCGGCATCTGTGCCGTGGGGCAATGGCTCTGCAACTTGTACCAGTCCGTGGGGCTGGACAAAGACACCGCCAGCACATGGGTTTCCATCACGCTGATTGCGGCCACCGCTCTGCTCACTGCCTGCCGCGTTTTTGACAATTTGGCAAAGCACGCCGGCGCCGGCACCATTGTGCCCATTACCGGTTTTGCAAACAGCATTGTCTCCCCTGCCATGGAGTTTAAAAGCGAAGGTTTGGTACTCGGGCTGGGTGCCAAAATGTTCACGGTAGCGGGGCCTGTGCTGGTGTACGGCACCACTGCCAGTGTAATATACGGCCTGATTCTGTACCTTTTCCAATAAAACCAGCCGTGTGAAAGGAGCAGATTTGTTTTGATACAGCGCACAGGGAACAGCACCCTGCAGCTGGACCCGCCGGTGTATATCCTCGGCAGCGGGTCCTGTGCAGGAAAAAAAGAGGGAGAAGGCCCGCTGGCAAGTTATTTTGATGCTATCTATTCTGATACCCTACTTGGTATGGATACCTGGGAACAAGCCGAAAGCCGCCTGCAAACTGAGGCGGTCAAAACCGCCCTGCACAAGGCCGGCCTGCAGCCGTCAGATATTCAGTATATCTTTGCCGGTGACCTGCTCAATCAGTGTATTTCCTCCACCTATGGCCTGCGGGACATGAACATCCCGTTCCTGGGACAGTACGGGGCCTGCTCCACCATGGCGCAGACCATGGGAATGGCCGCGGCATTTGTCGCGGGCGGTGCCGCGGAAAACGCCGCGGCGGTCACCAGCAGCCATTTCTGCTCGGCAGAACGGCAGTTTCGTTTTCCGCTGGAATACGGTGGTCAGCGCACACCAACCTCCCAGTGGACCACAACTGGCGCAGGCTCGGTCATTCTCGGCAAACGCAGCGCACCGGTTTCGATTACGGAAGTAACCTTCGGCCGTATGACGGATTTGGGCGTAAACGATGCCAACAATATGGGCGCTGCCATGGCACCGGCAGCTGTGCGCACCCTGACCGATTACCTGACAGATACCGACCACGTTCCGGCTGATTTTGACCTGATTCTGACCGGTGACCTCGGTTATGTCGGCAGCCGCCTTCTGCGTCAGATGATGCGCAAAGCTGGGTGGGATATTGAGACACTTCACAACGACTGCGGGCTGATGATTTACGACCGCAAAAAGCAGGACGTTCACGCGGGCGGCTCCGGCTGCGGATGCAGCGGTTCCGTTGTCTGCGGATATATCCTGCGTCAGCTGGAGGCCGGTGTCCTGCACGACGTATTATTCCTTGCAACCGGCGCGCTTATGTCCCCCACCGCCCTGCAGCAGGGAGAAAACATTGTAGGTATTTCTCACTTAGTACACCTGCACAGTGACGAACCGCCAAAAGAATCATAAACGAAAGGCCGCGGCTGTTTTTTAAGCCGCGGCCTTTTTTCTTTTTCTTGTTTACTCTCCGGTCGTTTCTCCTGCAATAAACGCTTCCAACGAGGACGTATCAATCCCCGCCTGTGTACGCAGATTCACATACAACTGTCCGGTGATAAGCATCAGGCCGCCGGCCAAGTTGCTTTCAATATTGAGCGGCAGAACCGGGTCGTGCACACTCAGGCGCAGCAGTGCCCAGCCATCTCCCGCCTGTTTGTCGAAGGAAAGACGTACGCCTTCACAGCCGTCCGGGTCAATATGCCAGTGCGGCTGATGACTTGCACATTGGCGCAGATTTTCCATGGCCTGCTCCCCTGTTTTGCGAAAGTCCTCATCAAGAATCGGCAGACGCAGTTCCACCGTTTCCTCTGGCTCCGGCAGCGCCGCAATCAAATCTTTCAGACTTTTGCCTTCCCGGCACAGAGAAGCGGCTTTGATAATGATTTTCGTCACCAAATAAGCGCCATCATCCAAAAAATAATTTTCCCGCATGGCAGCATGGCCGCTGGTTTCAATGGCAAGCGGGCAGTTGACACCCGCTGCATTCAGACGAAGCGCCTCGTCAATCACATTGCGGTAGCCGCGTTTGAAGCGGCGCTGTTTTCCGCCGAGGTCCTGTTCAATAAATGTTTTCAGTCCGTCGCTGGTGACAGAATCCGTGACAATCGTCGCACCGGGATTGTCTTCCAGTGCAATGGCACTCGCTACTGCAATCAAACGATTTTTGTTTAGCCCATTGCCCTCGCTGTCCACGGCACCGCCGCGGTCCACATCGGTGTCGAAAATGACGCCGAGGTCGGCATGATTCTCTAATACGGCCCTGCGCGCCGCCGCCATAGCTTTTCCGTTTTCCGGATTTGGAATATGGTTTGGAAACATTCCGTCCGGTGTAAGATACTGGCTGCCGGAAGTATCCGCGCCCAGCGGCCGCAGTACATCCGAGGCATAAAATCCGCCCGCACCGTTGCCGGCATCTACTACAATATGAAATCCCTGCAGCGGAAGGTCATAGTCCTTTGCGTTAACGCCCTTTTTAATCATTTCACGCAGGCGGGTGCTGTACTGCCGCATATAGTCTGTATCCTGTACGGTGCCCTGTGCGGCGGGCGGCGTGTCGCCGTTCTGTGCGTGCAGCAGGATTTCCTCAATATCACTGCCTTCCAATCCGCCGTTCCGAGTGAAAAATTTAAGACCGTTGCGGTAAAAGGGATGGTGACTGGCGGTAATCTGCACCGCACCGGTACAGCTCAGGTCCACCGTTGTCATAAACATGCTAGGGGTAGAGGCCAGTCCGCAGCACAGTACCCGGCACCCGGCACTTTTCAGTGTTTGAACAACATCTGCCTGAATGCGTTCCGCCGAAATGCGGGAATCATGCCCAACAGAAATTGTCATCTTTTCCGGCACCGTTCCGGTTTTATTCGCCAGCCATAGGACAAACCCTGCCGTCATTTTACAGATATTTTCATCTGTCAGGTCCACCGCCTGGCCGTCTGGTGCACCCGGGCTGGCAACGCCGCGGATATCTGTTCCGCTTTTAAAATGGTTCCAGTATTTTTCGAGCATATATGCTTCCTCCCTGTAAATACCGCAGAAGCGCGGGGAAAATTTCCGATTTTTATTGATTTTTCTTATTATATCGCAAGAAATGGAATTTGTAAAATAGAAGTGTTGTATTATTACATAAAAAATTTTTATACGTTTCTATTTTTTTAAGAAATATCTTAGAAACAATATGAAAAACTTTATGCTTCGTACGATTGACAAATAAAAGGCCTTTGTTATAATAGAAGAGGTCGGCCATGCGGCCGGATACAATCCACGTCTATGGAAGAAAAGGGGGATTCAATATGTCAGGATCTTTGCTGGAGCTTCACGATGTTGATGTTCCAAATTTCCTCAGCCTGCTGGAAAAGTGCAAGGGGAATGTTTATCTGGTTTCCGATGAAGGTGACAAGCTGAACCTAAAAAGCAAGTTGTGCCAGCTGGTAGGTCTTACCCGGCTCATCGAGGGCGGAAAGATTGCTTCCTGCTACATTTCCTGCGACAACCCGGACGACGAGTCCATGCTTTTCCGCTTCAACCTATATGGCAGTGCGGCGGTAAAGACCGAAAAATAATCAACATTGACCAGGCAGCCGCCCCTAGGGGCGGCTTTTTGTCTGCAAAGGAGAGAATGAATTCATGAAAAAAGTATTTCGATTTCTTGCCGGCGCACTAGCACCGCTGTTTCTGCTGTGCGGCTGCCAACTTAGCACAGACACCATCGGCTCCGCTGCCCCTGTACAGCAGGTTACCGGCAGTGCTGCGGCAAGTCAGAGCAGTTCCGTCGCCTCAGCCGCCGGAAAGAACACGGTGTGGTTCTTTGATGTGGGACAAGGGGACAGCGAACTGCTGCAACTGGCCGACGGAAAGAACATTTTAATTGACGCTGGCACATCGGAGTGCGGCAGCTATCTTGTCAAGGAACTAAAAAGCCTTGGCATTCAAAAGTTGGACATGGTCGTTGCCACACACCCCCATGCGGACCATATCGGTGGTATGCAGAAAATTGTAGAAAACTTCTCCATCGGTCAATATTATATGCCGCGCATAGCCGATAAAGACGTTCCTACTTCCGCCACTTATTCCCATCTGCTGCGGGCCATACAGAAAAAGGGCATAAAAGCCACCCCAGTGAAAGCCGGTCTGACCATGCTCAGCGATAGCACCTGCAAGGCCGTTTTTTTGGCACCAAAGTCCGCCTCCTATAAAGCACTAAACAATTATTCCGCCGTTCTTATGGTAACCATCGGGCAGAAAAAGTTTTTGTTTACCGGTGATGCCGAAAAGGAAAGCGAACAGCAAATGGTACAGGGCGGTGCCGCACTGCACGCGGATGTTTTAAAATGCGGTCATCACGGCAGCAAAACCAGCACGTCCGCTTCCTTTTTAAAGGCTGTGTCCCCTACGTACGCGGTCATCTCCTGTGGACGCAAAAATGACTACGGCTTTCCGCCGCAGCAGACACTGTCCCATTTAAAGGCTTCTGGTGTGCAGATTTACCGTACAGATGAACAAAAAACCATTTGTGCACACACGGACGGCAAAAGCATCTCCTTTACCACCGGGCTCGCTTCTGTAACAGGGACCTGACGTATTCTTTATACACGAAAGCATCCGCAGAGAAAGACTTCTCTCCGCGGATGCTTTTTGTTTACTGAAAGGATGCTTTATCCGTTCCGGTTCTCATTCAGGAACCGGTCCCAGTCAAAGTCATCGCTGGATTTTTTCTTTGGCACAGCGGGTGCCGGACAGGACGATGCCGCTGGCTGTCGACTAGACACAGCCGGCGCAGTGGAAGCAGACGCTGTATGCTGCTGATAAGTAGGCGTCTGACGAGCAAATGCCGAAGAGGAATGCTGCACCTGGGCCGCTGTGGGGCGCCCGCGCAGGTTTCGCGGCAGGGCATTGGAGGTAAGCGGCGGCTGGTGGCCGCGGGACCCCATGCGGGCTGTACGTGCCTGCTGTGCACGCTTCTTTGCCTCTTTATCCGTAAAATCCGGAATTACAATCGTGTCCTGGTCCTGCTGTTCCACCGTACGGGACGGTTTTTCCGTTTTCACTGCAGGGGACGGAACAATCGGCGGACGTGTGCGCTCTATGAATTCTTCATATTCCTCACGGTGCTGAATGCCGTCGCTGCTGGAATTGATATCTGTAAAGTCATGAATGGTATCATCCGGTGCTTTTGGCTCCCGCCGTGCAGCCACTGCCGCGGCAGCAGCACGGGCCTCCGCCGCGCGGACCGCTGCCTGTGCACGCTGGGATGCCTCAAGGCTGCTTTGTGAAACCGGAGGTGTCGGCGGCACAACAGGACCTGTGTCCTCACCGGAGAAGGAATCGTTATATCCATCATCCGACCGAATATCGGAACCGCCGCCTGCACCGCCGCCGGGCCGACCGCCGTGGCCGCCCCGGCGCTTTGTCGAGAAGAACTGCAGGTAAACAAAGGCACCTATGCCGCATGCCGCCGCAATGAGCAGAACAACACCCACAATGAACATGCTGGAAACGCCGTTGCTTTTACCGCTGGTCACTGCGCCGGCGCCGCCGGCCGCCGCACTGGACGCGGAACCCGTTCCGGGAGACGAAGCGCTTTCATTATATAAATCATTCCAGTCCTCCGAACTGGCGTCTGGTGTGACCGAGCCGCCAAGAGCAGAAGCGCTCTGGTTAATTTGGCTTTCATAAGTATTGGGCGTAGCTGAACGGGAAGTGCCCTTCCGGCTGCCTACAGAATTGTCCGGGTCTACATAAGTGGCAGATGTGGAGTTTCGGCTGGAAGACCTGCTGCGGGATTGGTCGGTATCCGCCTTGCTTGATGACCGCGACGAACTGCTGTGGGAGTGGTCCTGTGTTCCTCCATCATCGTTATCGTTGTTTCTGCTCCCATCGTCATCGCTCGTACTGTGGGAAGAATGATGGTGGGGAGGACGGCTGGTTGACTGGGTTGGCTGGTCGTCAGTATCGGCATCACTGCTGTACGGGGTGCCCGGCGGAACTTCACCGCCCTGCGATATGGTTGTACCGGACTGCGAATCCGTTTCGGTATCGCCGCTTTCGGCCAAAGCCGTTAAACTAAATGTGGAAACCGCAAAAAACAGGGTAAACAGCAAAAGCAGTGTGCGAACTGTCTTTTTCTTCACGTTTACGTACCTCCTGTAAAAAAGCGGAGTAAAACGCTCCGCTATACATTTTCTATTCACTTATTCTTTTTGATTAATACTGTTTTTTATTCTAGCACAAACTAAGGCCCGAATACAAGTAGTATCGTGCAACAGGATTTCCGCATTCACAAAGAATTTTTTCGCACAAAAGGCAAAAATGGCACCAATTTTTACCTCTCACAGTCCGGCGGTGAAACATTCAGGTTTTCTGCCAGTACATCCCGCGCCAAAAGCTCCAAGTCATGGAACGTTTCCAGTTCCCCCGCCCACCGGCGAAACTGTGCCGCGCCGCGCAGTCCGTGCAGGTACCACGACACATGTTTGCGCGCCTCCCGCATGGCATGGTGCTCTCCTTTATATTCCACCATTTTGGAAATATGCTCTAACATGACAGTCAGGCGCTGATAAATGCCCGGTTCCGGCACAATTTCCACCTGATTCTGCAGTGCCGCATTGATTTGCTGAAAAATCCACGGATTTCCCATGGCACTGCGCCCAATCATCACAGCGTCACAGCCGGTTTGTTCCAAAAGATGTGCCGCGGAAACCGGTCCTGTCACATCTCCGTTGCCGATAACCGGCACATTCACCGCCCGCTTCACCGCGCGGATAACGCGCCAGTCCACGCCGGGCCGATACATCTGCATTTTGGTACGGGCGTGTACCGTAATGGCATCCGCACCAGCATCCGCACACGCTTTGGCTACCTCCACCGCATTGATGCTTCCGCTGTCCCAGCCCGTGCGCATTTTCACGGTGACCGGTACATTCACCGCGTTCTTGACGGCCGCAACGATTTCCGCGCAGAGCTCCGGCTGTTTCATCAGCGCCGCGCCGCTGCCGGAAGCGTTGATTTTCGGCACCGGACAGCCCATATTGATGTCTATAATGTCCGGCGAAAAAGCCAGCGCCTGTTTGGCAGCCTGTGCCATGGTATCCGGCTCGCTGCCGAAAATCTGCAGGCCGCAGGGATGTTCTTTTGGACCAATCTCCATTAGCGCTGCGGTCTTTTTGTCGTGATACTGCAGCGCTTTGGAACTAACCATCTCGGTAACACAATAACCTGCCCCAAAGCGGATACACATCTCCCGGAAGGCGCGGTCGGTCACGCCCGCCATAGGGGCCAGCAGTGCGCGGCCCGTCAGTTCTACATTCCCTATTTTCAGCATTGATTTCCTCCTGCAGATGAAAGACTCTTTCCGTATTATAACACGCTTTTGGCGACAAACCAAAGCCTGCACGTCCTTTTTGCGGTGGAGCGCGGCACTTCTCTTCCACGCACCGGGAAAACGTGGTATACTTTTAAGGAATCCCCTCTGGAGGTGAAACTTTATGGATATCTTAACTTCTTCTGCTTTTTTGGGGCAGCTGCACACGCTGCTGCGGAAGGAATCACCGCTGGAAAACGGTTCGTACAGCCGCATGGTCCTGCAGGAAGAAACACTGGACAAGCTGGAGGTGCAGCATTGTACGTTTTCTTCCTGCACTTTTTCCGGCTGTAGTCTGGCTGGTGCTTCTTTTACGGACGTGCAGTTCCAGAACTGCGACCTTTCCAACAGCCTATTGACGGACGCCTACTTTGCCCGCTGCCGCTTCATTAGCTGCCGGTGCATCGGCACCAACCTGAACGGCTCTGTTATGCGCCGCTGCACCATAGAGCAAAGCACCTTCCAATATGCCGATTTTGACCACACCAAGATGACGGACACCGTCCTGACAGACACCGATTTTACCGAGGCGGCTATATCGGAAGCGAAATGTAAACGTCTGTCCCTGCACGGCTGCCGCTTTGTCAAAAATTATTTTTTTAAAACGCCGCTTGCCGGCATTGACTTTTCCACCGGAACCTTTTGCTCTCCGGTCGTTTCATGGCCGCCGACGGAGCTGAAAGGGGCCACCGTCAGCCTGACACAGGCCGCCGCACTTGCGGGCCTGCTAGGTGTAAAAGTGAACCTCTAGTTCATTCAATATAATAGGAATCATAAAACTGCCGCAATCAATGATAACTCCGGAGGTACTTTATGGAATTACTCGTCCTGGACGGGAACAGCATTTTAAACCGCGCCTTTTACGGTATTAAGCTTCTGACCACCAAAGAAGGCTTATATACAAACGGTATTTATGGCTTTATGACTGTGCTGCAAAAACTGGAAAAGGAAGTGCAGCCGGACGCGACTGCCATTGCCTTTGACCTGAATGCGCCCACCTTCCGCCACAAACGCTATGCTGGATACAAGGCCAATCGCCACGGAATGCCGGAGGAACTGGCACAACAGCTGCCAAACCTCAAAAAGCTGCTGACGCTGCTGGGATACCGGCTGGTAACCTGTGAAGGATATGAGGCGGATGATATTCTGGGCACGCTGGGGGCCGCCTGCACCCGCCGCAAAGATACCTGTGTCATTGCCACTGGTGACCGTGACAGTCTGCAGCTGGTCGGGCCGTATGTTTCCGTCCGGCTGGCCCGCACAAAATACGGACAGCCACAGGTCACCCTGTACGATGAACAACGCGTTATGGAGGAATTCGGTGTAACACCGCCGGAAATGATTGAAATCAAAGCCCTGCAGGGTGACTCCTCCGACTGTATCCCCGGCGTTAGGGGTATCGGGCCAAAAGGTGCCGGTCAGCTGATACAGCAGTACCACTCGATTGATTATATTTATGACCATTTAAAAGAGCTGGATATTCGCGAGAGTATGCGGCAAAAGTTGGAAAACGGCCGTGAAAGTGCCTACCTGTCCCGCGAGCTGGGGACCATCCGCACCGATGTGCCCGTTGGCACCGATATTCAGGGCTATGTCCGTGGCCCGGTACAGAAGCAGGAAGCGACTGACCTCATGCGGCGTCTGGAATTCTTTAAAATGCTGGAATCCCTGGACCTTGGCGACACCGTGGAACAGTCGAACCCTGCCGAGGCAGACACAGCGGTTGCCCTTGTGCTGCACCCAGATATAGAACAGCTGTGCAGTAAACTGAAAGCCGACGGGCATCTGTATCTCGCGGGCATCTTTGAGGGCCGCAGCCTTCAGCGCTTGAGCGTGGTACATAAGCAGGCCGTCTTCCTGCTGGAGTCCCCGCAGGAATGGGACCGCGTTTTCGCGCTTCATCTGCCCTGCTGTACCTTTGACAGCAAGCTGCTCTACCTTGCCGTGGAATCTTCCGGCGCGGAACTTCTTGTGGAAACGGACGCTCTGCTGGCTGCCTACCTGCTGAACCCGACCGCCAAAAGCTACAGCTATGCGCATCTGTGTCAGGAATACGGCATTCCGCTCCCCTCCTCTGTTACACCGAAGGGGCTGCAGCCGCAGGACCTAATGCGTATGGACACTCTTTCTGCCTGTGGGCAGTGGCAGTCCTTACCGCAGTTGTGCAGTGTGCTGGAAAAAAATATTTCCGAAGCGAACCAAACCACCCTGCTGCAAAACATTGAGCAGCCGCTGGCACGCATACTGGCCCATATGGAACAAGCCGGCTTTGCCGTGGACGCCAAGAGAATTGCCGCCTATGGAGATGTGCTGGCTCAAAAAGCAGACGCCCTCCAAAAACAAATTTGGGAAGAAGTCGGGTACGAATTTAACCTGAACAGCCCCAAACAGCTAGGTGAGGCACTGTTCGTCAAGCTGGGCCTGCCACATGGCAAAAAAACAAAAAGCGGCTGGTCCACCAGCGCCGCTGTTCTGGAAAATCTTCGGTATGACAATCCGGTCGTGGAATTGGTCCTGCAGTACCGCACCGTCAGCAAACTGAAGTCCACCTACTGCGACGGCCTGTTGAAGGTCATTGCGCCGGACGAACGCATTCACTCCAGCTTTAACCAAACCGAAACACGCACCGGCCGCATTAGTTCCACGGAGCCGAACCTGCAGAACATTCCGGTCCGTACGGACATTGGCCGTGAGCTGCGCCGCTTTTTTGTGGCAAAACCCGGCTGTGTGCTGATTGACGCCGATTATTCGCAGATTGAGCTGCGGGTACTGGCGCATACCGCCAACGATAAAAACATGATTGACGCCTTCCGCAGCGGTGAGGATATTCACCGCGCCACCGCCGCACAGGTGTTCCATATGCCGGAGGAAATGGTCACACCGCTGATGCGCAGCCGTGCAAAAGCCGTCAACTTCGGTATTGTATATGGTATCGGTGCCTTTTCTCTCTCCAAACAACTGCACATCACTCGCCAGGAAGCAGATGCCTATATTCGGGATTACCTGCAGCATTACAGCGGTATCAACGACTATATGCAGCGCATGGTAGAGGAAGCCAAACAGAAAGGCTACGCCGAAACGATTTTCGGCCGGCGGCGATATCTGCCGGAACTGAAAAGCAGCAACTTCAACCTGCGCTCCTTTGGGGAACGCGTCGCACGCAATATGCCTATTCAGGGCGCGGCGGCTGACATTATTAAAATTGCCATGATTCACGTGGAAAACCGCCTTCACCGAGAGGGCCTTTCTTCACAGCTGATTCTGCAGGTTCACGATGAACTGATTGTCGAGGCACCAGAGGCGGAAGCGGAAACGGCCAAAGCGCTGCTGCAGGAAGAAATGGAGAACGCTGCGCAGCTTTCTGTGCCGCTGGTAGCGGACGCAAAAATCGGCAAAACGTGGTACGAAGCAAAAGCTTGACTGACATTAAGGAGTCCTTTCATGTATTTCAGTTGTCCTATCTGCAATAATCATCTTTATTATGCAAATGGCAATCTCTCTGTTACCTGTAAAAACGGCCACAGCTTTGACTTTTCCAAAGAGGGCTATCTGTATTTGCTGCCGCCCAACAAAAAGCACAGCAAATCGCCCGGCGACGACAAGGCCATGGTCGCAGCGCGGCGACGCTTTTTGTCCGGCGGACATTATCAGCTTTTTGCCGATGCTCTGTGCCGCATTGCCCGCCGCTGTCTTTCTGACACCGCAGAGCCGGTAGTGATGGACGCCGGCTGCGGGGAAGGTTACTACACCGCGCGGATGGCTTCCGCTCTGCGGGAAAGCGGCCAAAGGGCACAGCTGTTTGGCTGTGACATCTCCAAAGCCGCTGTGCGGCTGGCCGCAAAGGCCGCGCCGGATGTCTCCTTTGCCGTAGCCAGCAACTTTTCCCTGCCGCTGGCGGATGCTTCCGCTGACCTGCTCGCTGATATTTTTGCGCCGGTCGTACCGGAGGAATTTTGCCGTGTTACAAAACCCGGCGGCCATTTTGTACTAGCTGTGCCCAGTGCGCGTCATCTGTTCGGCCTAAAAGAAATTTTATATGACGCGCCCTACGAAAATGAAACAAAGGATACCGCCTATTCCGGATTTCATTTTGTACAGCGCTTTCCGGTACGCGGAACCCTTTCCCTGCAGGGGCAGGACGTGCAGGACCTATTTGCCATGACGCCTTATTACTGGAAAACACCGAAAGCGGGCTGTGAAAAACTGAAAACCATCTCCTGCCTAACAACTGAGATTGGCTTTGATTTCCTGCTGTATGCAAGGGACCCTGTATGAGTATTCTGTTGAAAATTGTCCCTATGGCAGAAATACACATTGCGGCACTGGCGGAGATTGAACGCCTGTGTTTTTCCGCCCCGTGGACGGAAGAGGGCTTGCGGGCGGAACTTGTCTGCAGCACCGCTGTCTTTCAGGTAGCGCTGCTGGAGGGCATTCCCGTTGGCTACGGCGGCATGCATTTTGTCTGCGGCGAAGGATACATTGACAACATCGCTGTGCTTCCCTCTGCACGGCGGCAGGGCGTTGGCCGTAGGCTGGTGCAAACTTTGCTAAGCTATGCTGAAAGCCAAAACGGTGCCTTTGTCACGCTGGAAGTGCGTGAAAGCAATCTGCCGGCGCTGACACTTTACCGGTCGCTGGGGTTTCTGCCCGTTGGGCGGCGGCCGCATTTCTACACTCATCCGGAAGAAGCTGCCCTGCTGTTAACCCGCCGTTTTCTCCCAAAACGGCCCTATTTTGAGGGCCGCAACCGTTAGTTGCGCCGCTGAAAAGCAGAAATGCTTTCCTACAGCCGCCTTTTCTGCTATGCTTTTGCCATTCCAATCACAAAGGAGTCTTCTCTATGAATATTGAAATCGCAAACCGGTTGGTTCAGCTGCGCAAAAAGAACGGCTTTTCTCAGGAAGAACTGGCGGCACGGCTTGGCATCAGCCGGCAGGCCGTTTCCAAATGGGAACGGGCGGAATCTTCACCGGACACCGACAACCTCATTCTGCTGGCAAGGCTCTACCATATTTCGCTGGATGACCTGCTGAAGACGGACGACCCAGTGAAATCAGCTCAAAACACTGCCCAAAGCGAAGCGCCGAATTGGGCCAGCACGGTTCCGCCAAGCGATCCGGTTGATAACGTACAGCCGGAAACTTCCGAATTCTCCCCTGCTCTGCAGAATTTTATAGCCGCCGCGCCGCTGCTTGCCGCACTGCTGCTTCAGCTTTTATTCATTGTCATTCCGCCGCTGAACAGCCTTGCGGAAAGTTTCTTTTCGCCCGCCACTGCCCTGATATATCTGATTCTCGGCTGCTGCTTTCACTTATGGCACCCGGGCTGGCTGGTCTTCTTCATGATACCGGCCTTTTATGCGGGCATTACCGGCGCCTATCCCATTTTGGTTACGATTCTCTTTCTGCTGCTGGGTTTTTACCGTGACAAATGGCATCCGGCGTGGATCCTGTTTACCACCATTCCAATTTTTTACAAACTTGCCGATTATCTGCATTTTTAAATTTTGAGGAGTTTCTGCATCTTATGAAAATACTCGCATTAGAAAGTTCCTGTGATGAAACCGCCGCTGCTGTCGTAGAGGACGGCCGCAAAATTCTCTCCAGTGTAGTGGCCTCTCAGGTAGAAGAACATAAACTGTATGGCGGAGTTGTGCCGGAAATTGCCAGCCGCCGCCACTGTGAAGCCGTCGTCCCCGTTACCCAAAAGGCACTGGAGGATGCAAACCTGACGCTGGCCGACGTGGACGCCATCGGTGTCACCTATGCACCGGGACTTATCGGCGCACTGCTGGTCGGCGTTAACTTTGCAAAAGGGCTTGCCATGGCTTCCGGCAAACCGCTGGTGCCGGTGCACCACCTGCGCGGGCACGTCGCCGCCAACTATCTGACCAGCCCAGAGCTGACGCCGCCGTTTCTGTGTCTGGTGGTTTCCGGCGGGCACACACACATTGTACAGGTCGCGGACTACACCAAAATTACCGTTCTGGGCCAAACACGCGACGATGCCGCCGGCGAAGCCTTCGATAAAGCCGCGCGTGCCATGGGCATGCCTTACCCCGGCGGCATTGAGCTGGACGAAACCGCCGAGGGCGGCGACGAAAAGGCTTTTCACCTGCCGCGCCCACATGTGGACGGCTCCCTCTACGATTTCAGCTTTTCCGGCCTGAAAACCGCGGTCATTAACCTGATTCACAACGCGGACCAGCGTGGCGAAACGCTGTCCATTCCGGACCTTGCCGCTTCATACCGCTGTGCTGTTGTGGACTGTTTGGAGTGCAACTTCGTCCGTGCCGCCGAGGACACCGGCGCCAAAACGCTGGTACTGGCGGGCGGTGTCAGCGCAAACCGCCTTCTGCGCCGCCGCCTGACACACACCTGTGCGGAACGCGGCTGGGGCTTTTTCTGCCCGGCCCTGCCGCTGTGCGGAGACAACGCCGCTATGATTGGCTCCCAGGCTTATTATGAATTTTTAGCTGGACATACCGCCGGAAATGACTTGAATGCGCGCCCCGAAATGCCCATGGAAGAAAATAATTGAAAGAAAAATTTTCAAAAAATTCATATTGACTCCTTGCTTCCTGCTGTGTTCTGTACTATAATCATTGGTAAACGACTGTTTAACAGCTTTGTGAATTGTTATTGGGTTGGAAGGAGAGCATTTGTATGACAAATAATCAATCTGTACTGAGTTGGCTCCAAAAAGTGAAGGACCTAGTTAAACCGGCGGACGTCATGTGGATAGACGGCACAGAGGAACAGCTGGAAATGCTGCGGAAAACAGCTGTTCAAACCGGGGAAATGATTAAGCTGAATCAGGAAAAGATGCCCGGCTGCTACCTGCACCGTACAGCGGAAAACGATGTGGCCCGTGTGGAGGGCCGCACCTTTATCTGCTCCCGCAAAGAGGAGGACGCCGGCCCTACCAACCACTGGATGGACCCGCAGAAGTGCTACAAAATGCTGTTTGATATTGCGCGCGGCAGTTACGCCGGCCGCACTATGTATATCATTCCTTACTCCATGGGACCTGTTGGTTCTCCGTTTGCAAAGGTCGGTGTGGAAGTCACCGACTCTATTTATGTCGTTTTGAATATGTCCATTATGACCCGTGTGGGAAATAAAATTTGGGACGTACTGGGTGACAGCAATGACTGGGTACGCGGTCTGCACTGCAAGTGCAATGTTGACCCGGACAAACGCTACATCTGCCAGTTCCCAGAGGACAACACCATTATCTCCGTTAACTCTGCCTACGGCGGCAACGTTCTGCTGGGCAAAAAATGCTTTGCACTGCGCATTGCCTCTTATCAGGGCAAACAGGAAGGCTGGATGGCAGAACATATGCTGATTCTCGGCATCCAGAACCCCAAGGGCGAAATCAAATATGTTTCGGCAGCGTTCCCGTCCGGCTGCGGCAAAACAAACCTTGCCATGCTCATTCCGCCGGAGGGTTTCCGCAAAAAAGGCTATAAAATCTTTACCGTCGGCGATGACATTGCGTGGATGCGCATTGGTCCGGACGGCCGTCTGTGGGCTATCAACCCGGAAAACGGATTCTTCGGCATTGCCCCCGGCACCAATAATAAATCCAACCCCAACGCCCTCGCAACTACCCGCAAAGGCACCATCTTCACCAACGTTGCGCTCAATAAAGACGACAACACTGTTTGGTGGGAAGGTTTGGACAAAAATCCGCCGGAGAACGGCGTAGACTGGAAGGGCCGCCCGTGGAACGGAAAAACCAGCAAGGAAAAGGGCGCACACCCCAACAGCCGCTTTACTGCGCCGGCAAAGAACTGTCCCTGCATCAGCCCTGAATTTGATAAGGGAACCGGTGTTCCGATTTCTGCCATCATCTTCGGCGGCCGCCGCGCCCAGACAACACCTTTAGTGTACCAGTCCCGCGGCTGGAACAACGGCGTATTCGTCGGTTCCATTATGGCCTCCGAAACCACCGCAGCCGCCAGCGGTGCCGTTGGTGTGGTCCGGCGTGACCCCATGGCCATGCTGCCATTCTGCGGCTATAACATGGGCGACTACTTTGCGCACTGGATTGAAATGGGCAAGAAGCTAGGCGACAAGGCGCCAAAGATTTTCAACGTCAACTGGTTCCGTCTGGACAAGGACGGGAACTTCCTGTGGCCGGGCTTCGGCGACAATCTGCGTGTACTGGATTGGATTCTTGACCGTTGCGACGGCAAGGCTAATTCTGTGGAAACACCAATCGGCTATGTTCCAACACCAGAAGACATCGACATGACCGGTCTGGAGGACGCTGTCAGCCCGGAAACCATGAAAGATATTCTGACTGTCGATAAGGACCAGTGGCGGAAAGAAGCCGACGCAATCACCGAACACTACAAAAAGTTCGGCAACAGACTGCCGAAGGAGCTATCCGCTGAGCTGGCGGCCTTAAAACAGCGCCTGCAGTAAAAGCTCCCTTCTGTGCGAAAAACAGCATATCCCGCAAATTGAGCCGCGGCAAAAAGCCGCGGCTTTTTGCATCTTTTTCTGCCGCATGGTATACTAACGAACAGGATTGTAAAGGGAGGAAACACTATGCCCCGTTTTTTCATTTCCCCGCTGACTGGCACCCAGGCCACTCTGACCGGCGAGGACGCACGCCATATTTCCAGAAGTCTGCGAATGCACCCCGGCGAAGCGCTGACACTGTGCGACGGCATGGGCCACGACTATCAGGGAGAAATTACAGAAGTTACCCCGGACATCGTATCGGTTCATATCCTTTCTGCCGCGAATAATCAGACCGAGCCGAGCGTTCATGTTACCCTGTATCAGGGAATCCCCAAAAGTACAAAAATGGATTTTATCGTACAGAAAGCGGTGGAACTCGGCGTTTTCCGCGTGGTCCCCACGCTGACTTCCCGCTGCGTTTCCCGACCGGACGGCAAAACTTCCGCAAAAAAAGTGCAGCGCTGGCAGAAAATCGCCTGCGAAGCGGCCAAACAGAGCGGCCGCGGCATTTTGCCGGAGGTTGCCCCCTGCATTTCCCTTCAGCAGGCGGTATGCACCGCACCGGGGAAATGTCTGCTGTTTTATGAGGGCGGCGGTGTTTCTCTGACCGACGCTGTCAATCGGGTCGATTCGGAAATCAGCATCTTTATTGGTCCGGAGGGCGGCTTTTCCACAGAGGAAGTGCGCCTTGTGCAGGACGCGGGCGGCCAAGCCGCTACCCTTGGGCCGCGTATTCTGCGCACAGAAACAGCACCACTTGCCGCGCTGACGGCAGTTATGCTGCTGACTGGAAATATGTAAAAGTTATGCACAGTTTCTATGTATGTCTGCGCACTTTCAGGAATAAAACATAGGGAGGTCTTTTGCAGGATGGAAACTGCACTGGTCACTGGCGGAAGCCGCGGTATCGGCGCGGCGGTCTGCCGCCGTCTTGCCGCAGAGGGCTGCCGCGTTATTGTAAATTACCACACACACAAGGAAGACGCGGAAAAATTGGCCGAAGAAATCGGAGGGCTGGCCGTGCAAGCGGACGTTGCCGACCGTGCCGCCTGCGAAAATTTATTTGAGCAGGCTGGCAACGTTGATATTCTTGTCAACAACGCCGGCGTTGCCCAGCAAAAACTTTTTACAGACATTACCGAAGAGGAGTGGAACCGTCTGTTCGCTGTAGATGTGAGCGGCGTGTTTCACTGCTGTCAGCTTGCCCTGCCATACATGATTCATGTTAAGCGCGGCAGCATCATCAACATCTCCTCCATGTGGGGACAGACCGGCGGTTCCTGTGAAGTGCACTATTCCGCGGCAAAGGCTGCTGTCATCGGTCTGACAAAAGCACTGGCAAAGGAGCTTGGTCCCAGCCACATTCGTGTCAATTGCATTGCGCCCGGCGTTATCGATACGGAAATGAATGCCATGCACGGCCCGCAGGTCCTGCAGGAATTGGCGGAGGATACCCCTCTGGAACGACTGGGGGCACCGGAAGACATTGCCGCTGCCGCCGCTTTTCTTGCTGGAAAGGACGCTTCTTTCATCACCGGACAGGTGCTCAGCGTAAACGGCGGATTTGTTATATAATATATATCGGTTTGTTAACAATTCTGAAAAGATACGGTCGTAAAAACTACAAATTTGATAAATCGTGTAAAAACTATGTTAACCTCATTGAAGCACTTCCTGAAGAATGTTAGAATGAAACTATTGATGAGTTCTTACAGAGGTGTAAAACAGATTTGAAGCGTATATGGGCACTTTTGTGCTGCATTATCCTGCTGGTGAGTTCTTTAGCCGGATGCGGCACCCCGAAAAATGCAAATAAAAATATCCGTGTATGGCTGACCGAAGAGCCGTCTACACTGGACCCCCAGGTCGCACAGGGCAGCGGCGCAGCGACCGTTATTTCTGCCCTGTACGAGGGCCTTTGCCGGCTGGACGCAAACGGAAAGGCGGTTCCCGGCGCGGCAGAATCGTGGCAGGCAGACAGCACAAACACCGAGTTCACCTTTCACCTGCGCAGCAATGCTGTCTGGAACGGCAATGTAAAGGCTTTGACCGGCGAAAACACGAAGGATACGACTCCTACCCCATTGACCGCAAGCGACTTTGTCTTTGCGTGGCAGCGTGCGCTGGAGCCCGCCACCGCATCGCCTTCCTGCACCTCTATGATGTGTATTGAAAACGCAGCACAGATTCACACTGGTTCGCTTTCGGCAGATAACCTAGGTGTAACAGCAAAGGACAGTCATACCCTAGTGGTGCATCTGCGCTACTCCTGCCCGGAGTTCCCGCAGCTGACAGCACAAAGCGTTTTTATGCCCTGCAACCAGGCCTTTTTCACCTATGCCTCCGGCCGATACGGCATGGACCGCGCAACCATTCTGGGGAATGGACCGTTCAGCATTCCGAACTATGGCTGGAATCATGACCAGGACCTAGCACTGAAGCGCACCGATACCTATGTGGGACGCACTGCTGCGCTGCCCGCTTCCATTGCTTTCACCATCGGTGACATTCCCGCTTCCGACACTTCATCGTCCGCGGTATCTGCCGCAGCGGATACCGGCAGCGCCGCTTCCACAACGCTGAACGCGGTGCAGGCACTGACCGGAAACAAACTGGAAATCGCGTCGCTGGACCTTTCGCTGGAATCCACCGCCAAAAAGGCCGGCATGACCGTCACTTCTTTCCAAGACACCACCTGCGGGCTGTGTTTTCACACCGGCGGCACCTTCCAGTCAGCGACGCTGCGGCGAGCCTTCGTCCAAACGCTGAACCGCTCCGCTTTAATGAAACTAATACCAACCGGCACCAGTCAAGCAGAGGGCATTCTGCCGCTGGATATGCAGTTCGGCGGAAAAACCTACCGGACACAGGCGGGCAGTATGTATTTGCAGCAGTCCTCCGCAGCGGCAGCCCAGGGACGCAGCCTGCTGCCAAATGGCAAAAAGATTACACTGCTGTGCACAGACCAAACCAAGGCGTTGGCAAGTGAAATGCTCGCCTGCTGGAACCAAGCGTTCCAGACTTATTTCAGTCTGCATTCTGTCAGCGAAGCCAACCTGCTTTCTTCTGTGAGCAGTGGGAATTACGATATGGCTATTTACCCCTATACCCCCACCTCTTTCGATGCCTGTACCGCTCTCTCTGCCTTTCAAAGCAACCAAAGCGGAAACTTTACACAGTTAAAGGATTCTTCCTATGACCAGCTGCTGCAAAGCACCGGCATTTCTGCCGCTACACTGGCGCAGGCCGAAAAATATTTAAGTGAGAACGCTGTTTTCTACCCATTGTACAGCACCCGCCACGATTATGCGGCGCTCCCCTCCGTTACAGGCGTGGTGTACCGCCCCTTTGGCGGCGGGCTGGACCTGTGCGACGCTGGAATCAATGACTGATATTTGTTCCGCTGATGGAAACGAAAAGGTCCTGTCGGTTTTCCGCCGGCAGGGCCCTTTTCGTTAGTATACCTATATTGATTGGATATTTCATTTGTAAAACTGTGGACATCATATGGAAGTCGTTGTAAAATAAAAAGAAACACATACAGGAGGATTCCGTTTATGACTTATCAAGAACTGCAGGAAAAAGCCCGCGCTGCCTTTGGCGGCAGCTGCCTAGCCTGCCCGGTGTGCAATGGCCTCGGCTGCAAAAACCGAATGCCCGGCCCGGGCGCGAAAGGAACCGGCGACACCTCCGCCCGCAACTACGCGAAGTGGCAGGAAATTCGCATCAATATGGATACCCTGTGCGGCAATGCTCCTGTGGACACGGTCTGCCGCCTGTTCGGCCGTGACTTTCGATATCCATTTTTTGCTGGCCCAGTTGGTGCTGTCAATCTGCACTACTCCGATGTATGTGACGATGTGCGCTACAATGATATTTTGGTTGCCTCCTGCGCGGAAAACGGCATTGCCGCCTTCACCGGCGATGGCACGAACCCCAAAGTCATGCAGGCTGCAACAGCAGCCGTACGCAAAGCGGACGGCGTAGGCGTGCCCACCGTAAAGCCGTGGAATATCGACACCATTCGTGAAAAAATGGAGCTTGTCAAAGCCTCCGGCTGCTTTGCCGTAGCCATGGATGTGGACGCAGCCGGTCTGCCGTTTCTCAAAAACCAGACACCACCGGCCGGCAGCAAAAGTGTTCCGGAACTGCACGACATTATTGCCCTAACCGAGGGCAAACCGTTTATCGTCAAAGGCATTATGACTGTCTGCGGCGCGGAAAAGGCGGCTAAAGCAGGTGCTACTGCCATTGTCGTTTCCAACCACGGCGGTCGCGTGCTGGACCAATGTCCCGCCACGGCCGAAGTCCTGCCGGAAATTGCCGCCGCCATGAAAGGCAGCGGTTTGAAAATTTTAATAGACGGTGGCATTCGCAGCGGTGTCGATATCTTTAAGGCATTGGCGTGCGGCGCGGACGCTGTGCTGATTGCCCGCCCGTTTGTAACCGCTGTGTACGGTGGAGCGGCGGAAGGCGTAAAGGTCACGATTGACAAATACGCCGCCGAACTTGCGGACACCATGCAGATGTGCGGCGCACATACGCTGGCGGAAATCACACCTGACATGGTCCGCCTGCCAAAGTAAGTGTAACAGCAAAAAGCCTGCCGCTCTTTTAGAGCGTGCAGGCTTTTTACGGTCTTGTTTAAGATTTTTACGCCTTCAGCTGTAGAAAATCGTCCCCTACTTTCACATTGCCTGATGCTGCTAACTGTACAGACTGATAATCGTCCGTATTACAGACAATAACCGGCGTCGTTGTCTGATAGCCTGCGGCTTTGACTGCTTCCAGGTCAAAGGTTACCAGCAAATCACCTTTATGGACTTTTTCATCTTTACGAACATGATATTCATAATATTTGCCATCAAGTTTGACGGTATCAATGCCTATGTGCATCAATACTTCTGCACCGTCGTCTGTGGTCATGCCAACCGCATGCTTTGTATCGAACAAAGTAGAAATTGTACCATCTGCCGGTGCATACAGGCAGCCATCTGCTGGTTCAATCGCAGCGCCTTTGCCAAGGACACAGCTTGCAAATGCCTCATCGTTTACCTTTTCTATCGGCGTAGCGGTGCCATTCATGCATGCGCTAAGCATCACATCTTTCTTTTTGGTACCAGAAACTTTTTCCGCTTTCGCAGCAACGGGCGATGCAACAGCATCTGGCTGGTCAGATTCTGGTGTATCCATATAGTCTTCCAGCTTGGACTTAATAACGGATACCTGTGGTCCATAAACGACCTGAATGCCGTCTCCCCTGCAAATAACACCGGACGCTCCGCTCTGTTTCAGCAGGGACTGGTCCACTTTGCTGCTGTCCGAAACGGTCACACGCAGGCGTGTTGCACAGCTGTCCAAATCGACAAGATTCGTTTTCCCACCAAGGCCGCGCAGAATCAGTGCACTGACAGCGTCACCGCCGGACTTTTGAGATTTTCTCTTCTCATCCACATCTGCACGGGTGTAAAGTTTGACTTCTGCATCGTCGTCACGGCCCGGTGTTTTATAGTTGAATTTCCGAATCATGAACCGGAAAAGGAAGTAATACAGGAAGAAATAAGCGATACCAATAATAATTACCCAAATCCAATGTGTTTTGGCATTTCCCTGCATAATTCCGAACAGTGTCAAATCAATCAGTCCGCCGGAAAAAGTCATTCCGACACCAACATTCAGTATGTGCATCAACATATAGGAAGCACCTGCCAGTACACAGTGAACTGCATACAGCGGCGTTGCTACAAACAGGAAAGTAAACTCGATTGGTTCTGTAATGCCTGTCAGCATAGATGTGAGCGCTGCGGAAAGAAGCAGTCCTCCTACTTCCTTCCGTTTATCTTTGCGGGCACATTTGTACATGGCAAGCGCCGCACCAGGTAACCCAAAAATCATAAGCGGGAATTTTCCGGACATAAAGCGCGTCGCGGAAACGGAAAACTGTTGTGTTGACTTAGAAACAAGCTCTGCAAAGAAAATATTCTGAGCACCAGAAACGACATTGCCGTCAATGGTAGCTGTGCCGCCGACAGCTGTCTGCCAGAACGGCAGGTAAAATACATGATGCAAACCAAACGGAATTAAAGCGCGCTCAATCACACCATAAATCCATGTCCCGAGATAGCCGGAACCTAACACCAAACTGCCAAGCGCGGCAATTCCAGTCTGGATAATGGGCCAGACAAAGAACATCAATATGCCGACAAGCAAAAATGTAACAGATGAAATAATCGGTATAAAATGAGTGCCGCCAAAGAAAGACAGTACCTGTGGCAGCTGAATCTCATAGAAACGGTTATGCAGAGCGGCAACACCAAGACCAACAATAATACCGCCGAAAACACCCATCTGCAAAGTAGTAATACCCAATACAGAAATAGTTGAGTTGGCCGGCATTGCACTGACACCGCCTTTGGCCGTAATCAGTGTGCTAATCGCTGTGTTCATAATCAAATAAGCAACTGCACTGGAAAGGGCCGCAACGGCCTTCTCTTTTTTTGCCATACCGATAGAAACACCAATTGCAAACAGCAGCGGCAGGTTATTAAATACTGCACTTCCTGTTTTGCTCATGATATCCAGTATGGTGTAGAGAGCACCGCCTTTGTATATCACATGGCTAAGGCCATAGGCCGCCAACATGGTTTCGTTTGTAAAAGAACTGCCGATTCCCAGCAGCAAACCTGCGATTGGGAGCAGTGCAAGCGGCAGCATAAAGGACCTGCCAACCCGCTGCAGAACTCCAAAGACTTTGTGTTCTTTCTTCATTCGTAAAACTCCTTCCCTAATAATACATAGATTTGAAATTTTTATTCTTCCTACCCTTTTTCAGCTGGCCGGACCGAAAAAGGACATATAAAAAACCCATATCTCACAGAATACAAGTGTAATCTTGTATCCTGTAAAATATGGGTTTAGCCCGACATGGTAACTATCCCAAAAGAATATAAATTGTATCTAATCAGAATGTTGTTCTGATAAATTAACTCGTTTTAGATGAATGGCCATAAAAAGGATTTCTTCATCGGAAACCTTTTTATGCCAGACATTTTCAGCATAAGCTGCAACTGTCTCCGCACATTGATAATGTTCTTTGCAGTTACGTGCAATCAGTGACCGAAACTTCTTGTCATACTCTTCTTTGCCGCTGTCCTGTCCGTTTTGGAACAGCCGCTGTGCAAAAAAGCGAAGATGCACTGCCAGACGACTGAATGCCAGTGAAGTATGGTCAAATTTTTTTCCATAATAAGACTCAATGACTTTTATGCACCCGTCTACAAATCGGGTAATGTCATTCATCACACTCATAGAGGTATTCAGTTCCGCATTGACAATATGCAGTGCAATAAAGCCTGCTTCATCTTCCGGCAGAGAAACTGACAGCTTTTCCTTTATGCGTTTGATGCAATATCTTCCCATTTTAAACTCTTCCGGATAGCATTCCCGGATTGGTTCCAGAAGTGGGTTTTTATAAAGCAGCCCCTGTTTCTGCCGCTTAATGGCAAAGTTGATATGGTCAGCTAATGTAATCAAAAGGCTTTCGTTCAGAGGATAGGAAATTCTTTTGCGAATCTCCCCCACCAGCTCATCTGTTAGGAGAAAATGTTCATATGGAATTTGCTCCAGCAAATCAAGCAGCTTCTGCTGAACGGTAGGGTTGGTCATACGATATGTCTTTTGTACAGAAGCAGAATCGACCTGTTCACCAACCTTGTGCCCAAATCCCAATCCACGACCTGTAACAATCATTTCACTGCCATCCGCGTCGGTCACACACAGGATATTATTATTGATGACCTTTTTAATGCGAAAGCGCATAAGCACAGCCTTCCCTGAAAATAGCGCCTGGCGCTGCTGAAAAGTTACTGCGGCGCTCTTGCTCTTTGATTATTTATATTATCACAGTTTATAGATATATGTCAATGATTTTTTGATAAAATTGCCAAACCTATGTAAAAGCGCACCTTCGACCATTTTGTATGCATATAATGTTTTCTCTGTATTTTTCTAAATGCGAATTGTTATTTATAATTTTATCAAAAAAGACTGCAATCTCCTAATTTGAAGCAAAAAGATACCCGGTTAGTTCGACGTAACAATTAGATTATGAACATCGATGTACTGGCAATTCATTTGATATCCATCATTTTCCCATATTTGTTCTCTTTTTAACGTATCTAGCTATACTGTGAGGTAACAATCAGTCAGAGCTATATTAATTCCCTTTTTTACTTTTCCACCCGCCAATGCGGGGGCGTATCCGGACAAGGTTTGTAGCTTTGACCGTCCGCATTTCTACAAAACAGCCGCACAGCCGGCACATGCCATTTGGCAGATTCTAACACCTGCGACAAGCGTCCAGATACTCATGAACAGTTGCGTACAGTTTCTTTTCCGTTGTCATATCCTCCAGCGGGCATCTCCTGCAAGGCGGACGGTCCAAATTATTCATTCTGCGGGGTCTACCTTTCCTGCCCACAGGCAGTTCTTCTGGGGGAATCATACTATAAAACCGCTGGTTGCGCAAGGCAAAACAAAAGCAGGGCTTTTCCCTGCTTGAGAGAAAGTGAATTGACCCCAAAAAGTTAGACAATATTTTAAATCAAGCAACCGAAAGGGCTTGTTGCCTATGTAAAGCGGGCGGCAAACCCTTAAGTTTTGCTTTGATACGGCGGTTGTTGTAGTAATCCAGATAGTTTACGAGTTCGTCCTTGAACTGGTCGATTGAGTCGAATTCCTGCAAATACAGCAGTTCACTTTTAAGCAAGCCAAAGAAATTTTCCATTACAGCGTTATCAAGGCAGTTCCCTTTGCGGCTCATGCTTTGTTGAATTCCTTTCTCGGCAAGCACTTTTCGATACCGCTTGTGTTGGTACTGCCAGCCTTGATCGGAGTGGAGAATAAGTTGTGTACCATCGGGAATTTTCTCAAATGCTTTGTCCAGCATTTCCGTTACCATCGACAAAACCGGCCTGTCCGAAATGGTGTAGCTGACAATATCCCTGCTGCACAAATCCAGAATCGGTGACAAATACACTTTCTGCCCGAACAGGCTAAATTCGGTCACATCGGTTACCCGTTTCTGATTTGGTGTCGTTGCTTCAAAGTCCCGTTTCAGCAGATTTGGAGCAATTTTACCCACCTCACCCTTGTAAGAACGATATTTCTTCATTCTCACTCGGCATACGAGTCCAAGCTGCTTCATTAACCTCTGGACGGTTTTGTGATTGATGCAGTATCCTCTACTGTGCAGAATATCTGTGATACGGCGATAACCATAGCGCCCCTTGTTTTCATGGTAGATTTCAGTGATCTGTTCTTTGATTTCGCTGTATTTATCCGGTTGCATTCTACGCTTGGCATAGTAGTAATAGGTTGATCGCGGCAAACCGGATACTTCAATTAGTAGTGAAATCTTGTGTTTATGCCTTAGTTCCCAGATCACTTGCGCCTTTTGTCGCGGCGTTCCTCTTCCAAAACCAAGGCATTCAATTTTTTTAAGTGATCTACCTCTGCACGCAGCCGTTGGTTTTCTGCAATCAAATCTTCTTCTACCTTTTTGTTCAGCTTTGGGTTGCGATCTTTCTGAGTGCCGCTTGCAGCACTGGCTCGACCACGGCGTTCCACATATAGCCCTTCTGGTCCTTCTTCCAGATAAATTCGTTCCCATTGAGCAACGCTTTTATGGTCAGACACGTGAAACTGCCGCGCTGCTTCACTGTAACTGAGTTTCTCTGTTTGCATAGCTTCTACAACCTGCTGTTTGAATTCTCCTGTGTATCGTTTCTTTGCTTTACCTTTTGGCATAAAAACACCCCATTTGTTTTCAGTATATCATACTGTCTAACAAATGGGGTGCAGTTCAGATTCGGCGGAAGTTCTAATTCCAACAAAGTAGCAATCCTTGAGGAAGGCATGACCTATACGCCAATTTCCATCAGTCCGGAGCAGGCGCAGTTCCTTGAAACGCGCAAATTCCAGCTGGACAAAATTGCGAGGATTTTCCGCATTCCGCCGCACATGATCGGCGACCTTGAGCACGCGACCTTCTCGAACATTGAGCACCAGAGTCTGGAGTTTGTCACCTATACGTTGGAGCCATGGCTCGTGCGCTGGGAACAATCCATGCAGCGCTCGCTCCTCTCTCCGGAAGAAAAGAAAAGCTACTTTATCCGCTTTAATGTAGACGGGCTCCTGCGGGGAGACTATCAGAGCCGCATGAACGGTTATTCGACCGGCATTCAGAACGGAATTTTTTCCGTGAACGATGTGCGGGAACTTGAGAACATGGATCTCCTTTCCGACGAGGAAGGCGGCAATATCCACGTCCTGAATGGAAACGCGGTCAAGCTCGCGGATGCCGGATCCACATACAATCAAAATTCAAACAAGGAGGATACCGATGGAAAAGAGAAACAAGTTCTGGAGATGGGCAAGAAATAAACTGACCGATTCAGCAAATCCCGGACAGGAAACGGAAGAACGGACGCTGTTCCTTGACGGTACAATCGCGGAAGAGAGCTGGTTTGACGACGACGTCACTCCGGCTCTTTTTAGATCGGAATTGGAAAGCAGCTCCGGTAACATCACTATATGGCTGAACTCTCCGGGCGGCGACTGTTTTGCGGCAGCACAGATTTACAACATGCTCCGCGACTACAAGGGCAAGGTCACAATTAAGATTGACGGTCTTGCGGCTTCCGCGGCAAGCGTCATTGCGATGGCTGGCGACAAAGTTCTGATGTCTCCGGTCTCGATGCTCATGATCCACAATCCGAGCACAGTCGCTATGGGCAGCACTGACGAAATGCAGAAGGCAATCGAAATGCTGGACGAGGTGAAAAACTCCATCGTCAACGCTTACCAGACAAAGACCGGCCTTTCGAGGAATAAACTCAGTAAGCTCATGGATGAAGAGACCTGGATGAATGCCGGGAAAGCGGTCGAACTGCATTTTGCGGACGGTGTGATTGAGAGGAGCTCCCTCTATGGTAGAAAACCGGAAACAGAGCCTGACGAAACACCTGCTGAGGATGAACCGGACGAAAGAAGCACATCAGAAAAGGAATCCGATGAGGTTGAGCCGAAATCCATGCTCTTCTCCCGTTACAGAGCTGCGGCAGCCATGAACAAGAAGCTCTGCGACTACTGCAGGGAACATTCCGAAAAACCGCCTGATAACGAAAAGCAGGCAAAAGTTTACAACACAGGCAGATCGGTCGAAGACCTCGAAAAGCGTCTCGACCTCATGAAACAGTTCATTTAATAGGAGGACAACATCATGAATGTACAGGAATTAATTAATAAGAGAGCCAAGGCGTGGGAAACGGCAAAGGCATTTCTCGAATCCCACCGCAGCAGCGGCGGCATCCTTTCTGAGGAAGACGGAGCCGCCTACGACAAGATGGAAAAGGAAATCACCGGCCTCACAAAGGAAATCGACAGGCTGAACCGCCAAAAGTCTATCGAAGAACAGATGAGCCAGCCGGTCAATATTCCCCTTACCGGGAAGCCAGGTGCCGGAACAGAGAATAAGCCGGAGAAACACGGCAGAGCATCTGACGCCTACGCGAAAGCAATGCTCACAGCCATGCGCAGCGGCTTCCACCAGGTGTCAGACATTCTGCAGGAAGGCACTGACGCGAACGGCGGTTACCTCGTTCCGGAAGAATGGGACTCCCGCCTTATCGACAAACTCACAGAAGAGAACATCTTCCGCAGCCTTGCAACGACCATCACTACGTCCGGCGAACACAAGATCAACATTGCGGGCACAAAACCCGCGGCGGCATGGATTGAGGAAGGCGAAGCGTTGACTTTCGGAGATGCGACGTTCGACCAGATCGTCCTCGATGCACACAAGCTCCACGTGGCCATCAAGGTAACCGAGGAACTGCTTTACGACAACGCCTTCAATCTGGAGAACTACATCATTGACCAGTTCGGCAAAGCGTTCGGCAATGCCGAAGAGGACGCTTTCCTGAACGGCAGCGGAACCGGAAAGCCGACCGGCATCTTTGCGGACAAAGGCGGCGGTGTAACGGCTGTAACCTTAAGTGGTACAAAGCTCGCGACGGATGATATTCTCACCCTGATTTACGCCCTGAAGCGTCCGTACCGTAAGAACGCCTGCTTTATTCTGAATGACTCCACCCTCGCGGCAATCCGCAAACTCAAGGACAACAACCAGGCCTACATCTGGCAGCCGTCCTATCAGGCTGGCGAACCGGACAGGCTTTGCGGATATCCGGTGCGTACTTCCGCTTATGCGCCTGCTCTTGAAGCCGGAAAAGCCGCGATCGCCTTCGGTGATTTCAGCTACTACAACATCGGTGACAGAGGAACCAGAAGTTTTCAGGAACTCCGCGAGCTCTTTGCCGGTAACGGAATGATCGGCTATGTGGCGAAGGAACGTGTCGACGGCAAGCTCGTGCTGCCGGAAGCCGTCCAGATCCTGAAAGCTGGAGCAAGTGCCTGAATCAACTGATTCAAAAGTAGAACAGAGGCGGTGACACATCATGCTGATTACACTGGATGAAGCAAAGCTTTATCTGCATATTGACTCTACAGATGAGGATTCCGTGATAACGGGATTTATAGAAACAGCAGAGAAGCTGTGTATGGACATTGCACGTGTAGACGAAGCAGAACTTCTTGCTTCAAAAGAAACCGCGCGGATTGCGGAACTTTACGCGGTGGCCTATCTGTACGAAAACCGGGAAAACGCGGATTTTGGAGGACTGACTTCCATGCTCCGCACTCTCCTTTTTGGCATCCGCAAAGACACGTTTTAGGAGCGCCTGCCATGAGATACAAAATGCACATCAGTGAACTGCGGACCTTAATCCGCATTCAAAGGAAAGTGGTCACCGGCACAGGTATTCACAAAACGACCGACTGGATTGACCTTGGAAACCTGCTTCCCACTGACCCGCCCCGTTATCTGCGGTGCAAATGGTATCCTTTGGGCGGAACCGAAGCGTGGATTGCCCAGTCCGTCCAGGTGATTGACGCGGCGAATGTTGTCTTGAGGTATAATCCGCTGATTACCGCTTCCTGCAGACTGATCCGCGGCAGTATTGTTTACACCATCATCGACCCGATGGACCCGGACCAGCACCGCGAATGGATAGTTTTTAAAGTCAAGGCTTCTTTAAGCGTTTGATCCTTTCAGAAAGCTTTTGAGCGGTCGTCCATACAGGCGGCCGCTTTTCATATGTAAATGTACAAGGAGGCATATCTCATGAAGGAATTCTGGAATTTCATACAATTTGTGTTTGCCGCCATCGGCGGGTGGCTCGGCTATTTTCTCGGCGGCTGCGACGGCCTGCTTTATGCGCTGCTCCTCTTCGTCATCTGCGACTACATCACCGGCGTCCTGTGTGCAGTTTCGGACAAAAAACTTTCATCCGAGGTCGGTTTCAGGGGAATCTGCCGGAAGGTGCTGATTTTTCTGCTGGTCGGAATCGGAAACGTAATTGACGTGCAGGTTCTCGGCCAGCCGGGCGTGCTCCGGACGGCAATCATCTTCTTTTATCTCTCGAACGAAGGGCTGTCTCTGACAGAGAATGCGGCGCACCTGGGACTTCCGATACCGGAAAAACTCAAGACTGTGCTGAAACAGCTCCATGACCGTGATGAAAAGGAGGACAAGTAACATAGCTGCCATAGAAATTCATGTATCGGTGTGACAGTGCTATATTGATTTCAACAGGGTAAAGGCAAATAACATATTGTACAGCATCTACCTTGCCTGCGAGTGTTCCTTCATCGGAATGCCCGCGGGCTTTTTTTATTTTCTTCCGCTCAAGTCGCTCCTCCATCTCCAGTGAAAAGTGGAGGTGGATAACCGATGGCAGAAGAAGCAAAAACGAATCATACCGGATTCTTTACACAGAAAAAGCTGCAGGGTGATTTTGATTACTACCGCGCCCAGAAAATTGCAGAAATCATGCTTACAAACGATCTGATTTCTCAAGCTGAATTCAACAAATTAACGGACATCAACCGCAGAACTTTCTCTCCTCTGTACGTGGAAATCATGCCGGAAATTGCTTGATAGTTCCGGCAATCAGAGTGATAAATAGACGTACCAGAAGGAGGTGAGTGTATGAAAAAGGTCACAAAAATTGGGGAAAACAAAAAGGTCAATTATAATGGCAGGAAACTTCGCGCAGCTGCTTACTGCCGTGTTTCGACCGATTCTAATGAACAGGCAGAAAGCCTGAAGGCCCAGAAGGAGCACTATGAAAGTTACATCAAGTCGCGCGATGACTGGAAGTTCGCCGGGCTTTATTACGATGAAGGCATCACGGGAACCAAAAAAGAGAAGCGTCCTCAGCTGCGGAAAATGATGGCCGACTGCAAAGCTGGAAAGATTGATTTCATCGTAACCAAATCCATCAGCCGTTTCTCCCGGAATACGGCCGACTGTCTGGAACTGACACGAAAGCTTCTCACGCTGAATATTCCCGTTTACTTTGAAAAGGAGAATATCAAGAACCGCTGAAAGCCCATAAATTCAATGGATTTCGGCGGTTCTTTCTTTAATTTGTCGCTTATTTGTCGCTTAATTCTACAATATGAAATTGAATGGTATTGAAAGAGACAATTAAACATTTAAGAATTAGCCACGGTTGCTAATTCAGGGCCATATAAATCAAACAAGCTCATTTGTCCGGATTCCTTCATTTTGGGTTCGTATTTGTCCCGAACTTCTTGCATAAATTCTCCAATTGCGTCAGGATGATTTTTCAAAAACCATTTCACATGATTCTTTATATATTCCTCGCGAATCTGTGGGTCATTAAGATCATTTGGCACACGTTTCATTCTTTCATCAATACTATCAAACCCATCAAATTTTTCAGAAAGACGTTCTTTTGTCATATCAATATAATCGGGGTTAATGTCTATCCCTATCCCGTTTCTATCTGTTTGTTGGCACACCCTCAAAGCTGTGCCACTCCCTACAAATGGGTCAAGGACAGTATCTCCGGGATCAGATGATGCTAAAATCATGCGTTCAAATAACCCTTCTGGTTTTTGAGTCGGATGTTGTTTCCGATTCTTATTGCAATAATGCATATGAGAAAACTCCCATACATTTCCGGGATTAGCTCCCCGCATATTATTTACGGAACGATAATATTTTTGTGGAACTCTTACATCGTCCAAATGAAAAACAAATTTTTTAGGGTTTTTTGTGAACATTAAAATATCGTCATGCCGCGGAGAAAAGCCTTTTGTTTTTCCTATTCCCTGTGTGTAATACCACGTTATCCAAGAATTGAACGTCATTCCCAAATCTTGCTCAAGAATGGTATAAATGTATGAAATATAGCGCATTCCCATAAATACATACATTGTTCCATCATCTGTAAGAACACGCTTCGCTTCTGTAAGCCATTGACGGGAAAAATCCAAGTATTCATCAAACTTTAATTTATCCTGATTGTTTCCGTAATTCTTATTCAAATTATATGGTGGGTCAGTAGCTATAAGACGTATGCTTTTATCGGGTATTTTTTTTAATTCTTCAATAGCATCCCCACAAATTGTTTTTAATTCTTTATCCATTGATTCTTTTTTGCCTCTCTGTAAAAATCATTAAATGTCCTGCGGGAACTATGCAAATATTTATGGTCAAGAAGCTGGCACATTTCCCATGTAGTTCTGTATTGATATGTCACATAATGAATATCCTTAATTTGAATCTGTCCTGTTCCAAGGGCGGGGTTATAGTTTATATCTGCGTCGCTTATAAATTTCAAGTCATAAGCGTTATAATCAACGACTTCCATAATACCGTCAACAAGACCCGTTTTATTGTTTCTTTCAGAATACACACGATGCTTGATTGAAAGAATAATAAACATAAAATCCGGGTCTTTCACATAAGCCGTTCTGATTCTTGAAAATGAAGTAATATTAGGACCTTTACCACTATTAGGAATATCATTTGCTGTGGCTTTTACATCAACATTTCCGGTTAATACAGATTGACCTTTTCTAAATTGAAGGATAATGTCCGCCATTCCCAAACGCTCTTGTGCTTCAACGTTTATCAAATTGTATTCGTTGTTCTTATCATCTCTAATTCCTGCGAAAACTTCACCCGCCCATGCTTCTATCATCGGTCCGGCAATTTTGTTAATATTTTCCAGTGGCAAACCCAATCGTAAATTTGTGTTCATGATAATCTTATTATCATTTGCCGCTTTTCGTTCGTCCAAGATTGCCGTGATTTGCTGAATTACAAACGCTGAATCCTCGCGATAGGTAGGCGATTCTTTAGGAATTTTGAAAATCAAATCTTCGTACTGCATTGTATTATGTCATCCTTTCTCATTTTGTATTTCTACAATATCATCAAGCCCGCAGTTTAACGCGGTGCATACTTTCGCAAGGCTTTCCATTGACACCGGTTCACATCGGCCCATTTTGGCAAGAACATTCGTGCTGATTCCTGCTTGCTTGCTCATTTCTGTTTTTGTCATGCCTTTATCAATTAGCATTTTCCACAAACGGTTATAATTGTATTTCATGCGCTTGCCCCTTTGATTGATAAAAGAAATCCATTGAACAGTATAGCATAATCAAGCAGCGAATTAAATAATTTATCACGGTTTCATGATAACCGGGCGGTCATTTTTCCCGCTTGCAATACAGCGTTATATCACCCTTATAGCCTTCAAACACATCGACGCGCGTTATATTGTACAAAATGCCCTTGTATCTTATAACGTGCGCCGTTGTTATATCATCCCGGTAGCCGATTTGAAACAGTACGTTTTCCGTCACGTTGACGCGGGCAGCAGCAAAGACTTCATCACCGGATAGCTGCCGGAAATAGGCCCACACGGTAGCAACGGGGACAAGCTGCGACGCACAGGTCAAACACTACACGGAATACATTCAGAAGAATCCGGAATGGGAGTTCGCAGGCATCTACGCCGACGACGGCATCTCCGGCACGAACACCAAGAAGCGGAATGAATTCAACCGGATGATTGACGACTGCATGGCTGGAAACATCGATATGATTATCACAAAATCCATCAGCCGGTTTGCCCGAAACACGCTGGACTGCCTGAAATACATCCGGCAGCTCAAGGACAAGAACATCCCGGTCTACTTTGAAAAGGAATCCATCAATACATTGGATGCAAAAGGTGAAGTCTTGCTGACAATCATGGCCAGCCTTGCCCAGCAGGAAAGTCAGAGCCTTTCGCAAAACGTAAAGCTCGGCCTGCAGTACCGCTACCAGCAGGGAAAAGTGCAGGTCAATCACAACCGATTTCTCGGTTATACCAAAGACGAGAACGGCCATCTCATCATTGACCCGGAACAAGCAGAGATTGTAAAGAGAATTTACCGCGAATACCTCGAAGGCTCCAGCATGGGCAAGATTGCTATCGGGCTTGAGGCAGATGGCATCCTCACCGGAGCCGGAAATACGAAATGGCACACCAGTACCATCAACAAAATTCTCCGCAACCTAAGCCTCTCGATTTTGATACAATGTAACGATAGCGGATATGTGAAAAAGTCTGAGAAATACAGCGCTTTCAGCGTTTTTGACAGGTGGCGGCGTTCAGTAGATGTGCTTCTGAACAGCCGCTCTTTTTATGCCCGGAGAGCCAAAAAAGCAAAATGCACCCACAATCATACGATAGCCTTTTATCGTGTGATTGTGGGTTTATCGTGTAATGATATGCAACTGAAAAAGCCGGATACCGTCAGCTAATTATTCAGCATCAGGAACCCGGCTTTTTCAGCACAGATTATCTCGTATTAAGGATTAACCGAACAGAAACTCCTTCGTCAAACGTTCGGCTTCTTTGAACAGGTCATATCCCTGCGTTTTCTGGACACCGATCATCTCGAAGATTTCCGCCTTACTATACCCGGCGTAACCGAGGGTGACGATACGTGCGAGCTTCGGATTCTTTTTTTCAAGTTCGTTGATCAGGTCTTCCAGAAGCATTTCGACCTTATAATCGTCATCGGCATGGGACTCGGTGCCTGCCGCATATTCCATTTTCTCAAGCTGACTCCAATACACCATGCTGCGATCTTCCTTCTCGTAAATGTTACGGAACGGGCAATTCGCACAGCATTCGTGATTATCGCCCTTCTTTTTAGGGCAGGGTTTCTTGCTGCCGTCAGGCTGTGGTACAAGGCAGCGGCTGTGGCGATTGGAACCGAGCTTTTCATCAAGCAATTCGTTTACTTCGGCGTTGAAGATAGACCATGCCTGTTTCTCCTGATTTTTCGGTACCGGAACAAACATCACCAGATAGCGGATTCCACTCTTTTCCCATGTTCTCAGATTCGTCATGTTGGCTCCGAGACCTGCTGCGTACTCCTTGTTCACCAGCTGCGGGACGAGAACCTCGTCTGCCTGCAGCGGTGCATCGTTATAAGATTTCCAGTTCTTCTGATTGCCTTTGATTGCCATATAAGCTTTCTCCTTTCGGCTTTCAAACCGAGGCGGAGACCGCTCATATGGCTGCCAGTATTGTTAGACATCGTTGGTCACCTCTTGCGGATTGCTCCGCCTCATTTCGGTGACCAGCCGTTCGTAAGCTGGCACTCTATTCACTTGTCTATCCATCACCTGACTACGAACACACCTCGTGGCCACGAAGAAGGTGAGTCAGATTCTGGAGAACCTTTTAACGTCATGTCCGGGACGTTTACAGGAAATGAATAAACTATTTCATCACTGTAAAATAATTTGCGATGACAAATCTAAGATTGACCATCGTGCTAAACTGTGGTAAAATTAAATATCATTGGTTTCATGTCGGACGGTTTCTCTCCTTCCTGTATCTTGAGTATACGGGAAACGGCATTTTTCACCGCTCCCGAGAGTACACGGCTGTACATGACCGTACATGTACGCGCGGAAGGAGGTATCTCTGTTGGCAGACACTGAATTCAAAATCTTTGCGAAACTGCTCGCGACAAAGTACCGACGGAACAGAAAAGTCGAGGTTTTTGCCCAAGAGTTATTTGAGAAGATTTACTTGCCGGAATCCGAAGATGATCCCGTTGACGAAACCCTGCCTCGAACATACAAGGCCTACTACTACGGTCAAAATGACATAACGGAGCTCGCATCCAAGATTTCCAAGTCTTTGGATCCAGCAAATTTTGTAGGATATATACAGACGGATTCAGATGACACGATAGAGTATCTCTGCGATTCGTTTAGACCATGGTTCCCGGATATTGATGAGAGCAATTACTGCTCTTGCATAGCTACGCGGTTTAAAGACATCATTGACCGTGCGGCAGCTCCAAAAACAAAAGATACTTCCCTTGCGGCTACAAGCGGAGGCGTCCCTGCCGTTCAGATGGCGACACTGAAAGAAAAATACGGCATAGGCCTTGTCGCCGAAACCGGAAGCGTATGCCCAAATGACGGATGCCAGAAATCTCTGTTTGGATACAGAGACGGACATACGGAACTCATCTATAACGTTGCAGTCATTAATCCGGATGGCAGTTCAGCCAATGCATCCAATCTGATAGCGCTTTGCCCGGAATGTGCGGCCAAGTATGCAGCCCTTAAAACGCCCGACGATATTGCCCGGATGACAAAGATAAAAGAAGCTCTTGTTAATGAGCACGACGATCAGGAGATCCGAGCGGACCAGCATGTGCAGGAAGGTGTCAGGCGGGTGATAGAAAAGATCCCATTCATCAAGCCGCCAACAGATATTGATCTGAATTACGACCCGGTTCCAGTCAGACAAAAAATCAGCGATTTCGCGCTGTATCTCCGCATCAAGACAGACGTGAACGTTTACTTCAATGATGCGCATGAGGTGTTTCAGGAAATGGGCCGTGAAGGAAAGCTGCGATTCAATCCTTTCTGCCAGCAGGTCCGGTACATGTACGTGAGTTTTCGCGATAAGGGATACAGCCAGGATAAGATTTTCTATGAAATGACGAAGTGGCTGTACGACGCGACGAATGAAAAATGGCGTGACTGCGAAATCGTCATCGCATATTTCACGCAGAAATGTGAGGCATTTGATGTTATTGCCGAATAAGCTTTATTCATATAACGAAAGCACGCTTTCCAAATTTCCTGTTGTTCTCCGTGAACTTCGTACGCAGCCGCTGGGCGTGCATGAACTGTATCGTCGCGTGATAAAGAAAATGGACGGCGTTAATGAATTTATAGATGTGCTCGACTGCCTGTATGCACTTAGAAAGATTGAGTACGACGAAAATGAGGAAGTACTGCGCTATGTTGTATGAGATAGAATGCGACCAGTTCGCTGAGACAATAAATGGACAGCGTGTCCCGAGAGGAAGAATCAGATTCCGCCCGGGACTGAATACTGTCCTTGGAGACAGGCAGGGTGAAAACTCCATCGGGAAGTCTACCTTCCTGCTGACTGTTGACTTCTGCTTTGGCGGCAACGATTATCTGGACAGCGAGAAAACGAAAAATAACGTGGTCCGCTTCGTTGGCAACCACGTCATTAAATTCGCTTTTAAGTTTGGAGACCGTATCGAGTATTATTCCAGAAATACTCTGGACCCTACGCACGTCAGTAAATGTGATGAGAATTATAACGAAATAGGTGATGCGATTTCGCTGGACGATTTCCAGAAGCATCTCTTCACTTCCTATCAGATTCAGACGGCACAGTGCAGCTGGCGTAGTCTGGTAGGACGATTTGCAAGAATCTACGGCAGACATAATTACAGCGAGGAGTTTCCGCTGCAGTATGGAGGAGAACCTGATGCTGATGCGATTAAGGCGCTGGAGCAAATCTACGGCGTTTATGACCTTGTGAAGGAATATGAAGATTTCTACAAGGCAAAGAACAAGCGCAAAACCGTCCGAACGAATGCCGCCAACTTGGGAGAAATCGTAACCATCGCAAGGACAAAGAAACAGGTCAAGGCCAACACCAAGGAAGTTGAAGAACTCGAGAAGCAGCTTGAGGAACTTCTCAATAAGGAAGACAGATCCCTCGCGGAGAAGGATACCACTCAGCTTGACAAGGCCGCTGAAATCAAAGGACAGATTACGGTGCTGAAACGGCGAAGGACAAGGCTTGTGTCGCAGCTGAATGCCGTCAAGGCAAACCTTGAGGAAGGCCTGACGCCAACGTCAGATGATATTCAGGATCTGCAGGAGTTCTTTCCGAAAGCCAACATAGCCAAACTTGAGACGATTGAGCACTTCCATAAGAAGATGCAGACTATCCTGACGGATGAGATGTCAGAAGAAGTTCAGCGACTGGAGGCGCTGATTGCGGAATCCACAAAGGAAATGCAGCGCCTCGAAGACGAGCAGCGTCAGCTCGGTGTTCCGACGCATGTATCAAAGAAGTTTCTGGATGAGACTGTCCGCCTGCGCAGTCGAATTAACTTCCTAAAGACGCAGAATGAAGGATATGATGAATCACAAAAGCTGGCAGCGGAAACAAAGGATGCCAAGACTCGTATGGAGGATGTCCGGAAAAATCAGCTCGATAGTGTCCAGGCTATGATCAATCAGGAAATGGTCAGGCTGAATGACTTTATATACGATGGAAAACAATATGCTCCGGAGATTAAATTCTCTGATGCCAAGAACGGAAACCCGAAATATACATTCGGATGCGACTGGAACTCTGGCACGGGAGAAAATTACAAGAACCTCATTATTTTTGACCTGAGCGTATTCAAGACCACTGAGCTTCCGTTTATCGTCCATGACTCGCTGATCTTCAAGAACATTGCGGACCTGCCGATTGATAAGATCATGCAGCTCTATATGAACAGCGGGAAGCAGGTCTTCATATCGTTTGATAAGCACAAGGCATTTACAGATTATACAGCGAAGACTGTCTACGATACCCGCGTAATTGAGCTTCATGATAACGGAGGAGAACTGTTCGGATGGTCGTGGGCTAAGAAAGCGGAAAACGAATCCGGCGAAGAGTCGTCAGAAGATGACGAAAAATAAACTGATGGAGAAGCGTATGCATATTAGCTACAGACCCTTATGGGTAATACTTGCAGAACGGGAAATGACAAAAAAGGATCTGCGTGAATTAAGCGGAATCAGCACAGCTTCCCTTGCGAAGCTGGGCAAAGGCGAAAACCTGACGACCGATGTGCTTCTGAAGATCTGCGAAGCATTAAACTGCAATATCAATGAGATTGTAGAGACGGTTCCTGATGATGACGACAAGAAGGGAACCAGGAATAAACCGGAGGAAAAGAAGAATGCCGCAAAGTACAAACAAGGCACTCAAAGAAGCCAGTCCTTATAATGCAGCGATAACAAGAGAACAGTTTTTATTTTATGAAA
Source organism: Caproicibacterium sp. XB2 (assembly GCF_044880635.1). Taxonomy (NCBI): domain Bacteria; kingdom Bacillati; phylum Bacillota; class Clostridia; order Eubacteriales; family Oscillospiraceae; genus Caproicibacterium; species Caproicibacterium sp. XB2. The sequence goes on from NZ_CP173227.1 coordinate 1,776,062, forward strand.
TGCGTACCACAGCAAAGCTTGTAAACGATGGGCTTGATAAGGATGCTGTGGTTGAACATATTGTGTCAGAGAATCTGTTTCAGTACCCGACGGAGAAATCCGTCCGGAAGATGGCACTTGCCTGCCTCCGGAGACTGGATGCAATGGAAGACGATACGCTTGTTTCGGCCATCGCGACACAGCCGAGCGATGTGGCAAAGCAGATCTGCCTCTATGCCATGATGCGGCAGTACCGTCTGGTATGGGACTTCATGCTGACGGTCATCGGCGAGAAATACCAGAAGCTCGACAGCTCCTTTGGCAGAGTGGATCTGAATACATTTTTCATGCGTCTGCAGGAGCAGGATGACTGGGTGGCAACGTGGAGCGATTCCACCATTACAAAAGTGCGTCAGGTGCTGACGAAAACGCTCGTGGAGAACGACTATCTGGACAGCACAAGAGCTGACCACTTGAACCTGGTGCTGATCAGTCCGGTACTTGAAAACGCAATCAGGAACGACGGAATGACGGAGGCGCTGCCTGCCTTCAACTGCCTGTCGTAGGAGGAACCATGAAAGGAAATATAGACGAGAGGCTGGACAAGGTACGAGAGCTCCTGAAAGACCCGGATTTCTTGGAAGGAAACGGCCTCAGCAATGAAGTAAATATCCGGATGTTCTGCTATGAAGCAAAAGATGAGATGCGTGTCCGCCACTTTGTGCTGCAGATCCTGACAGACCAGGCACTGCCGTGTCATCTGAAAGAGAATAATTTATATGAAATCTTTCTTCAGTGCTGTGAAGATAAGCGCATCCTATCCCGTATGGCCGATCAGGAGAAAAAGCGCGGAAAAGACCAGCTTGAGAAGATGATCGAGAAATCCGTGGGCGTACAGGCATATGTAGATAAGATCTGTGCAGAGCCTCCGGAAAAGGGAGACGTGCTGCTCCTGACCGGCGTCGGGGATGTGTTCCCGTTTATGCGCATTCATATGCTGCTGGAAGCCCTGCAGCCGAGAGTGGGCGGTGTTCCGATCCTCGTGATGTATCCGGGCACCTTCGACGGAAGGCACGTGAAGCTTTTTGACAGACTTAAACCGAACCCTTACTACAGGGCGTTCAATGTGATATAGGAGGAACCGCCAGATGAGAATTCAGGACATGTTTGTCGATGACATCAATCGAAAAATAAACGGTGTCATCAAGGTAGACCAGGAAGATACGACGACCGAGCAGGAGCTCAACGAGTACGTCATTACGAGAGAGCTGAAACGGCATTTCATTACGTTTTTCAACTATTATGACGACGCATTCGATGCTCCAACAGCGGATATCGGTGTCTGGATTTCCGGCTTCTTTGGAAGTGGTAAATCTCACTTCCTGAAGATGCTCTCCTATATTCTTGAGAACAGAACCATCAACGGCATTCCGACGGTTGAGCGGTTCCGCAAGAAGTTTGCGGATGATCCTGCGACTTTCATGCTGATTGACAAGGCTGCGAAGGCTCCGACGGAGACGATCCTTTTCAATATCGACATTGAGGGCTTCAGCAATAAGGACAATACCGCCGTGCTGAAGGTTTTTGCGAAGATGTTCTATAACCATCTCGGCTTCCTTGGCGAAGATTTGAAGGTGGCAAAGCTGGAGCAGTTCGTCGCGAAACAGGGCAAGACCGAGGAGTTCCGCCGTGTGTTTGAAGAAAAGAACGGCGCTCCGTGGGTGGAGACACGTGAGTCCTTTGGCTTCTTCGAGGACGATGTTGTAGAGACGCTCGAGGAAGTGCTCGGTATGAGCGAGACAGCTGCCCGCAACTGGTTCAATGGAACGGAAACAGCTGAGATCAGCATCGCTCAGCTTGTATCAGAGATAAAGGACTATGTGAACAGCAAGCCGAAGAACTTCAGGCTTCTCTTTATGGTTGATGAGGTCGGCCAGTATGTCGGCACGGATACAAACCCGCTCCTGAATCTTCAGTCTCTCGTGGAGAAGGTTGGAAGCGAGTGCGGCGGCAAGGTCTGGATTGTCTGCACTGGTCAGGAAGCCATCGACGAGATCATCAAAGTCCGCATGGATGAGTTTTCCCGCATTCAGGCAAGATTCAAGACAAGGCTTTCCCTGTCCTCCTCTGCTGTAGATGAAGTCATCCAGAAAAGACTCCTCACCAAGAAGCCGGAAGCAAGGACTGTCTTGACAGACCTGTATGAGCGCAACGACTACGTGCTGAAGAACCTGTTCAGCTTCACTGATTCTGTGCTCGATATTAAAGGGTACAGCGGTCCGGAAGAATTCGTTGTGAACTATCCGTTTGTGCCGTATCAGTTCATTCTGATTCAGAAGATTTTCTCGGAAATCCGCAAGCACGGCGCAGCCGGAAAACACTACTCCGGGGCAGAGCGCTCGATGCTGGACGGCTTCCAGATCGTGGCGAAATCCATCGAAGACAAGAACGAGCATGCCATCGCTCCGCTTTATCCTTTCTATGACAGCGTGCATTCCTTCCTCGACGGCTCTATCCGCCGCGTGATCGAGCGCTGCCAGAAGGCCGCGGATAATCATGACGGCATTGAAGACTATGACGTCAAGGTATTAAAGCTCCTCTACCTCATTCGCTACATCGATGATGTAAAGGCAAACCTTGATAACATCGTCATTCTGATGTCGGATGATATCCGGACGGATAAGATCGAGCTCCGGCAGACGGTGCAGAAGTCGCTCGACCGCCTGAAGAGCCAGAACTATATTGACCGCCGCGGCGATGCCTATATCTTCCTCACCGATGAGGAGCAGGATATTGCGCGAGACATCGCGAATACATCTGTAGATACCGCCAAGATCGTTGAGCGTATCGGGCAGATGATCTTCGGCGATATCTATACACAGAAGAAATACCGGTATGGGAAATACGACTTCCCGTTTGATGAGATGGTGGATTCCACTTCCATCGGTGCGGTGACTGGTGGCATGACGCTCCGCTTCCTAACAGTAGCTGCGGACGTGACGGACAAGCAGGAACTGCGTCTGATGACGGAATCCAAGGGAGCCGCCATTGTCGTGCTCGCAGATACGCCATACTACGAGTCTCTGGAAAACGCCATGAAGATTCGCAAGTATGTGAAGCAGCGCAATGTGAATCAGCTGGCGAAATCCGTGCAGGACATCATTCGCGACCAGCAGGACGAGGCCGGAAAGTATGAAACCTCCGCCAAGGAAGAACTTGAGAAAGCCATCGCCGGTGCGGAGTTCTATGTAGACGGCGAGCATATCGAAATCAAGAGCGGAACGCCGGTTTCCAAGATTGATCAAGCTCTCGAATATCTTGTGGCGCACGTCTACAGCGAGCTCGACCTGATTACAAAGAATGCGGAAACGGATGCAGATATCATCGAGATTCTGCGCGGAACCAATCCGGAAATGGCCGGTATGGAGAACAACCGTGATGCTGCTGCCAAGGTCGAGGAGTACCTCGAAATGCAGTCCATGAAGAAGCTTCCGACCTCGATGGACGACCTCCAGACGCGCTATCAGAAGATTCCGTACGGCTGGAAGGAAATCGACATCGCCGCGGTTGTGGCACTTCTGATTTATCAGCAGAAGGTTACGATTAAATACGGCGGCGCACAGATTCGCCCGGACAATCCGAAGCTTCCGGATATGCTCCGCAAAAAGACAGAGCGCGGCAAGGCCATGATTTCCATGAAGCAGTCTGCCTCCGCGCAGAAAATGAAAGCCGCAAAAGAGATCATGCGGGAGTACTTCGACATCATGGACGTGCCAGATGATCAGGATGCTCTCGTTAAGCTGATTCTGGACAAGTTCAAAGATCAGAAGCAGCATTACGAGGAACTGAACAGCCGGTATGCGGGCCACAAATACCCGGATCACGACAAGGTAACAGCAGCCATCAAGCTGATGGACGACGTGCTCTCGCAGGAGAAGGACGACATCGCGCTGATTGACCGTCTGGTAGCAGACGAAACGAAGCTGTTTGACAGCAAGGACGACATGCAGCCGGTCGAAGCGTTCTTTAAGAACCAGGTTACGGTGTTTGATTCTGCAGTGAAGATGGAAGCCGATCTCCGGAACGACCTGCCGTATATTCAGAAGGATGAGGAAACCAATGAAGCGCTGAACCAGATCCGGAAGATTACGATGGTGAACGGCAGTAATCCGGCTGTTTATAAGAAGATCCCGGAGCTTAACGCTCTGATGGACAAGGTTCGCGCCGGACATAACAAGCTGCTCGAAGACAAGCGCACCGAGCTTCTTGAAATCGTGCGTCAGTGCCTTGCGGAGATTCATCAGGCCGGAGGCGAAGGCGGCGAATTCAAAAATGCCATTGAGAAGGCTGACAATTACTTCACGCAGATGAAGAACCAGATCGCCACAACAAGAACCATTGTCCTGCTCGACGGCATGACCACGCAGATGTGGAATTATAAAGATGATACGGTTGCTGCTATCGAGGCAGCCAAGAAGCCGCCGAAGCCGGTGGAGCCAGACGACGATAAGGATAAGCATCCGAAGAAGCACATCAAGAATTACTACCGTCAGGCAATATTCAAGCAGGCGACGCTGGAAAGCCAGGATGATGTGGATGCCTATGTGGAGAGAATGCGCTCCTATCTGTCTGCGCTTCTGAAGGACTGCGACGGAATCAAACTGAACTAAGAGAGGAATCTTTCATGGATAAGAATGCAATAAAGAAATACGCAGTCTGGGCACGAAATGAACTCATCGAGCGCGTTTCACAGAAAGCGGATCAATATGAGATCAGCGCGGATGCTGATCCGACTGCGGACTCTGCACATGGAGTTCTTCTGACAGCGGATGAGAAGAAGCAGCGTGCGGCTCTGATCGCGCAGGTAAAAGAAAAAGGACAGGATCAGGTGATGGAGGAGGTTGCCTACACCTGGTTCAACCGCTTCTCTGCCCTGCGTTTTATGGAGGTCAATAACTATCTTCCTTCCCGCGTCCGTGTTTTTACGGATGAAAATGGGGCTTTCAAGCCGGAAATTCTTTCTGATGCGATCCATCTGGAGCTGGACGGTCTCGATATGGAGAAGGTCTATGCGCTGAAGGATGCCAATGACGATGACGCGCTGTTCAAGTATCTCATCATCACGCAGTGCAATGCACTCTCCAGTGTGCTGCCGGGAATGTTCCAGAAGATCGCAGACTACACCGAGTTGCTCTTCCCGGACAATCTGCTCCGGGAAGGAAGCGTTGTGGAACGAATGATTACTGATATTCCGGAGAAAGACTGGAACGTCTCTGAAGGCGGACAGATCGAGATTATTGGATGGCTGTATCAGTATTATATTTCTGAAAAACATGATAAGGTCGTTGATCCTCTTCATGGGAAAGTTGTTGCAAAAAATGAGGTTCCGGCTGCGACGCAGCTCTTTACGACAGACTGGGTCGTTCGGTATATCATCGACAATTCTGTCGGCAGATACTGGATTGAAAGAAATCCGGAAAGCAATCTGAAAAATGAACTGGAATATTTCGTTACGCCGAAAGATGGCACTATTCCGCAGGTAAACGAGAAGATCACTCCGGAGCAGCTGACTGTATTTGATCCTTGTATGGGTTCCGCCCACTTCGGGGTTTATGCCTTTGAAGTACTGGAAAAGATCTACACAGAATATGGATATACGGAACGGGAAGCAGCGGCTTCTATCGTGCAGAATAATCTGTTCGGACTTGATATTGACGAACGTGCGGCGCAGCTCGCCAACTTTGCTATCATGATGAAGGCCATGCAGTATGATAAGCGGTTTCTGAGCCGTAAAATTCAGCCACATTTTTATGAAATTAAGGAAAGCAATCATGTGGATCAGTTTACGGTGGATTACTTTGCAAATGGCAACGCCAAGCTGAGGCACGATATTCAGTCGATCATCAACGACACAAGAGACGCGAAGGAATACGGTTCTATCATACAGATAGCTCCGGTGGATTTTGATGCTCTTTTTGCCCGGTTTGATGAGATCAAAAACGATGTCAATCTATATAGGAATATGGCCATGGATGACCTTCTTCCACTGGTTCGTGAAGCAAAGATCCTAGCTGATACATATGCCGTTGTTGCCACGAATCCGCCATATCTGAATAAGTTTGACGCGAAGCTGAAGAAGTACATCGCGGATAACTATGCCGACTATAAGGGTGATCTGTTCAGCGTGTTTATTTACCGGAATTTTGGATTCTGTAAGAAAAACGGATATTCCGGTTTCATGACGCCTATGGTCTGGATGTTTATCAAGACTTATGAACCGTTGCGGAATTTTGTACTGAGGAATAAAGCAATCGCGACATTGATTCAATTTGAGTACTCTGCTTTTGAAGAAGCAACGGTACCGATTTGTTCTTTTGTGCTTAAAAACGGAAAAGCCGATAACAAAGGCGAATATTTCCGGCTTTCTGATTTCACAGGTGGCATGGAAGTTCAGAGGCAGAAAGTTAAAGAGGCACTGAATAATCCAGAATGTGGATTTTTCTATGAATCTGATCAGTCTAGCTTTGCAAAAATACCAGGCACACCCATTTCTTATTGGGTGAGCAATTCACTTTATAGAGATTTTGAAAACCGTTTAATTCAAGACATAGAACCACCACGATTCGGAATGTCAACTTCAGATAATAATAGGTTTGTAAGAATTTGGCATGAAGTCAATTTCTGTAAATTTGCTAAACCCGCTTTTGAATTGGAACGTGTGGATAAGGAGAAAAAATGGTATCCATATAATAATGGTGGTGATTATAGAAGATGGTATGGTGATAATGGCGATGTTGTTAATTGGGAAAATGATGGTCTTGAAATAAAAGGTTTTGGCCGAGCAGCAATTCGTAATAAGGACTTTTATTATCAAGCTGGTATTACATGGACAGCAATTTCTAGCGCAAAAATTAGCGTAAGGCTGTTCGATTACGGATTTCTTTTTTCAAGCGCAGGATTTTGCATTTTTGAACGAGAATTCAAATACTATCTTCTTGCATTTATGAATGGGAAGGTTTGTGCTGAAATCCTAAAAGTGCTTTCTCCAACGATAAATTTCAATGTAGGAGATATTGCTAGATTGCCTGTGAAAATTGAGCAGGACAAAAGGAGCCAAATAGAAACTGTAACTAAAGAAAATGTAAATATTTCTCGTCATGATTGGGATTCATTTGAAACATCTTGGGATTTCCAAAAGCATCCGTTGATTCGAAATACACGCACCATAAAAGAGGCATTCAGTCAATGGCAGACCGAATGCGATGAACGTTTCAATCAGCTCAAGGCTAACGAGGAAGAACTTAATCGCATCTTCATCGACATCTACGGCTTGCAGGATGAACTGACGCCGGAAGAAGATGACAAAGACGTAACTGTCCGCAAGGCTGATCTCGGTCGCGACATCCGCTCGTTTGTCTCCTATGCCGTCGGCTGCATGATGGGTAGGTATTCGCTCGATATGGATGGTCTTGCTTACGCCGGAGGCAATTGGGACAGCTCAAAGTACAAGACGTTCATCCCGGATAAGGATGCTATCATCCCGATTACGGATGACGAGTATTTCACGGATGACATTGTTGGTCGTTTCGTGGAATTCGTCAGAACTGTTTACGGGAGCGATACGCTCGAAGAGAATCTGAAGTTTATCGCAGATGCTCTTGATGAAAAGGGTTCGACCTCACGTGAAGTGATCCGGAATTACTTCCTGAATGATTTCTACAAGGATCACCTGAAGATTTATCAGAAGCGCCCAATTTACTGGCTCTTTGATTCCGGTAAGAAGAATGGATTCAAGTGCCTCGTGTATATGCATCGCTACCAGCCGGATACGATTGCCCGAATTCGTACGGATTATGTCCATGAGCAGCAGGCACGTTATCGTACGGCTATCTCCGGCTTAGAGCGTCAGATTAACGGCGCACCGACATCGGAGCGTGTGAAGATAAATAAGCAGTTAACCAAGCTCAAAGACCAGGCCGAAGAGACCCGGAAGTGCGAAGAGAAGATTCACCATCTGGCAGACCAGATGATCAAGATTGACCTTGATGATGGCGTAAAGCATAACTACGAGATTTTCAAGGATGTTTTAGCGAAGATAAAGTAAAGGAGGCAGCTTACTATGGCACTGCCTGATTCAGAAAAAGTAATACAGGAATTGAACCGGCGCTTTGCACAGCCACTTCCGGAGTTCTACAGTCGCCGTATCATCTTTTGGTATGACGAGGATAGGGATTTCGAGGAGAAGGTTCAGAACGGAGAAATTGAACTGGCGGACGCAAAGCTCATCGCGCTCGATGAGACGAATAATTTTGAAATAAAGAAGCTTCTCACTCATGACGACAAGACGAGCAATTTCTGCGTCTATTGCCCGGTCACTTATCCGGATGAAAAAAACTGGCTCCTGCCCGTGCAGCTTTACAGTGAGGAATTCCGCGCGGATCTTGTTTCCATCTGGCTCGAAGAGATGGGGATTGAGAATACGGCGAACCTGCGGAAGACTGTGAAGGATTATCGTCCGTTCTTCAAGACGAAGGCTCACCGCACGAAGGTGGCAAATCTCAATCAGAAGATCACTGCACCTGTGCATCTGCATAAGGCAGTGATTGCGGTTCTTTGCGGCGTGAAGGATACCGGGCCGAATCTCCTTATTCGGACGGTGCTCCGTGCCGGAACTGATCAGGAGCAGAACAGCATATACCAGTCTCTCGTAAAATATGGAGCATACTCTGTTTTCTGGCAGATGGTGGCTCAGGTCACCGGTTATCGTGAGGAAACGCCTGATCTCGGCAGGCTCTCCTGCCATATCCTGATGACGGCGGCAACACGTACTATGCGCATGGATAATCTGATCGGTCTGGATGGGTTTATTTCTATCCCGCATCAGAGCTATTGCTACGATTTCATGTCGGAGTGGATGCATTCGGATGAGACGCGGGAGCTTTATAGCATTGCAAGACAGACCGAAGATGAACTACGCCTTCCGGCAAGATTCAGTCAGCTGCCGATTGAAGAGCTTACCCAGACAGAAATCTTTCCGTGCATCGATGAGTGCATTCTGAAAAAACTGATGACGGACATCATCGATCATACGATTAATGTGGATGTCATCGAACAGACCGCGGAGCAGCGCCGGACGATGCTTTGGTATGAGCGAGTGCAGAACTTTTATGAGGGAGTTCTGGAGGTCGCGCACATGCAGAAGTTCTATCTGGACCATGCCGCCGGATTTCATACCGTGGAGCCGCATAAGGTCTGGAAGGAATACACTACTGATTACTATAAGATGGATACCTGCTACAGGCTTTTCCATGTGGCGTTCGGGAAATCTCTGAATTCATCCAATCCGCTGCTCGACGACCTGTTTAAGCATGTGGCGGACAATGTGGAAGGACTGTACGCAAACTGGTATCTGGATAATCTTGGCACCAACTGGGCAACTGCCGCATCGGACAACCTGAAGGAATACGGCAGGATTATGGAGGTGCCGCAGCAGCGGGATTTCTATCGCACCCACGTGCAGAATGCCGATACTCGCGTGTTTGTGATTATTTCCGATGCCATGCGCTATGAAGTAGCGGCAACACTATCTGAAGAGCTGCGCCGGGAAACGCAGGCAGAGGTTAAGCTGTCATCCTGCGAGGGCATTTTCCCAACTGTGACGAAGTTCGGCATGACAGCACTCCTTCCGCACAAAGAGCTCTCCGTAGAACCAAAGCCAAATGGCGTTCTCGGCGTGCTGGCGGATGGAAAGCCTACAGATGCTCCCTATCGTGACGGGATTCTGAAAGCGGCGAATCCTGCCAGTGTGGCGCTTAAGTATAAAGATCTCATCAAAATGAAACGCGCTGAACGCAGTGCGCTGGTCAAGGGCATGGAGGTTGTGTATATCTACCATGACAGGATTGACGAAACCAGCCATACTGATGAACTTGAAGTCTTCAATTCGTGCGATGATGCAATCAGTGAAATTAAGAACATGGTGCGGATCATTGTGAATGAGTTCAGTGGAACGAGGATCTTTATTACTTCTGATCACGGCTTCATTTATACCTACAAGCCGCTGACAGAGGATGCCAAGGTGGATAAAACGACATCTTCTGCCGATGATATTGAAGTAGACCGGCGTTACCTGATCACGAAAAAAGGTGCAAAAGCTGAATATATGCTGCCGGTGAAATTCCTTGACGGCACTCAGTATGATGCTTTTGCGCCGATTGGAAACACACGCATTAAGAAAAAAGGCGGCGGCATGTATTTCGTCCACGGCGGGATCAGCCTGCAGGAAATGGTCGTGCCTGTCATCGACTACCATTACATGAGGACTGACAGCGCTGGATACCAGCGGAACAAAAAGAAATACGACACGAAGCCTGTAACACTGAATCTGCTCTCGGCAAGCCGTAAGATCAGCAATATGATCTTCTCGCTGAACTTCTACCAGAAGGAAGCTGTCGGAGCTAATCGGGAAGCAACTACATATCTGCTGTATTTTGTGGATGCGGAAGGCACGCAGGTTAGCGATACGCAACGGATTATTGCGGACAAGACAAGCGATAATAATCAGGACAGGACGTTCCGCGTGAGCTTCAACCTGAAATCAATGAAATACAGTAACAAAGAAAGCTACTGTCTGGTAATTACGGACGAAAGTGGTCTGCAGCTGCCTCAGCGCGAAGAATTCTCCATAGACATTGCCTTTGCTGTGGATGACTTCGATTTCTTCAGCTAAAGGATGTGATACGAATGGATGATATTTCTACCGGGGAAAAGAGTTCCCGTGAAATCATAAAAGAAAAGCTTCGTCAGAACTTTGACGGAAAGATCGTGCGAAAAGATCTGACCAAGAAGATCAAGGAAGGTGCAAACGTACCGGTTTATGTCCTTGAGTTTTTGCTTGGACAGTACTGCAGCTCAGACGATGAAGAGGTCATCGAACAGGGCATAGAAAATGTAAAGCGGATTCTGGCGGACAATTTTGTTCGTCCGGATGAAGCGCAGAAAGTCCTCTCCAAGCTCCGTCAGCGCGGAAGTCATACCATCATTGATATGGTGACGGTGAATCTGAATCTACGCTATGACGAGTATGAAGCAAGCTTCTCAAACCTGGGCCTTGCTGGAATTCCGATCAGTGAGGATTATCCGGAAAAGTATGACCGCCTGCTCTGTGGCGGTATCTGGTGCATTGTGCAGCTGGAGTATGATTCCGGCGAGGATGCTGTGCCGGATATTATTTCTACGTCCGGCGAAAGAATTCAGTCAAAGCGGAAAAAGCAGAAGGACCTGACACCAATTAGCATACGGAAACTGACTCCGATCCAGCTGCCAAGCGTAGATATGGACGGTCTCAAGGAAGGCCGGAAAGAATTCACGAAGGATGAATGGCTTGATATTCTGATGCGCTCCATCGGGATGGAGCCGGATGAGCTGACGTACAGGGAGAAGTGGCTGCTTCTCACCCGGATGATTCCGCTTGTAGAGAACAATTTCAATCTCTGCGAATTAGGACCACGTTCAACAGGTAAATCCTATCTGTATAAGGAAGTATCGCCGAATAGCATTCTTGTTTCCGGCGGGCAGACGACTGTCGCGAATCTCTTCTACAACATGGGCCGGAAGACCATCGGACTTGTCGGCTTATGGGACTGTGTAGCCTTTGATGAAGTCGCGGGAATCAAATTCAAGGATAATGACGGCATCCAGATCATGAAGGATTACATGGCATCCGGTTCCTTTGCCCGTGGCAAGGAAGAAAAGGCCGCTTCCGCGTCAATGGTTTTTGTCGGCAACATCAATCAGAGCGTGGATGTACTTCTGAAGACATCGAGCCTGTTTGATCCTTTCCCGCCGGAGATGGGAACCGATACCGCATTCCTTGACCGCATTCACTGCTATCTGCCGGGCTGGGAAGTGCCAAAGTTCCGACCGGAGCATTTTACGGATGACTATGGATTCATTACGGATTATCTGGCCGGATGGATTCGCGAGATGCGGAAGGAGCAGCTCGGCGATGCGCTGGATCATTATTTTCATCTCGGAAAGAACCTGAATCAGCGCGACGTAATTGCTGTCCGCAGAATGGTTGACGGCTACCTGAAGCTGCTATATCCGAACGGAGAATTCACAAAAGAAGACGTCGAGGAAGTTCTGCAGATTTCTCTTGAAATGCGCCGCCGTGTGAAAGAGCAGCTCAAGAAGCTCGGTGGAATGGAATTTTATGATGTGAATTTCAGCTATATCGATAACGAGACATTTGAAGAGAAATATGTCTCCGTCCCGGAGCAGGGCGGTGGGAAGCTGATTCCGGAGGGTATCTGTAATCCCGGACAAGTTTACACGGTATCCCGCGGCAAGACGGGAATGCTCGGTGTCTTCCGGCTGGAATCTCAGATGCTGCCGGGAACTGGAAAACTTGTCTGCACCGGCCTTGGAAGTGATCGCGGCGCGAAGGAAGCAACGAACACAGCGTTCAATTTCCTGAAGGCAAACGCCAAGAGAATCAGCGGTTCCATCAGCATGACTTCGAAGGACTATAACATCAATTATCAGGATCTGCAGGGAATCGGCATGACAGACAAGCTGGCGCTTCCAACAGTGATATCCATCTGCTCGATTGCGCTGAACCGTCCTACGCAGAGTTCGCTGGCCGTTCTTGGAGAAATTAGTATTGCCGGATCGATGATCAAAGTAGACGAGCTCGCGAATGCGCTGCAGGTCTGCCTCGACAGCGGCGCAAAGAAAATCCTACTTCCGATTACGTCAGCCGCAGACATGGGAACCGTTCCCCCAGAGCTGATGGGAAGCTTTCAGATCATCTTTTATCAAAGCGCCGAGGACGCGGTGTTCAAGGCGTTGGGAGTGGAATAGGAGGACAATGTTTATTGAAATATTATGTGCCTAATATGGAGCTTGTAGGGGCTCTTAAATTTGTAAAACAATTGGATGAGACTTCAGTAGAAACTTCAGTAGAAGATGAAACTGAGGTCACCTTTGATTTTTCACACATGAGCAACTTTGATCCTCTTCCCATGTTGATAATGGGTTCTGCGATGAAGAACTATCGTCACCGTTACCCCGATATTCCTTTTTATATTTCTGGTACTGATTCAGCAGGAAAAGGATATGCCGGCACAATGGGGTTTTTCAAATACATATCCAAATCGTTAGGAATAGGCAAAATGCCTGGCGAAGCAACTGGAAGTTCAAATTACATTCCTATCACGCCGATTGTGATTAACGAACTTCAGCAAGAAGAATTTCAACAAGGAAACTATTTGGCACTTGGCGACATTATAGAAAAAGAATCAGGAAGGCTGGCAAGAATAGTAGATAGAGGGAACCCTGAACTGCATAAATTGTTGACATACCTGATTCGGGAAATAATCAGGAATACCCCCGAACATGCAAAAACTGATACTGTGTGGGTTTGTGGACAGTATTGGCCATCATATGAATTAGCAGAAATAGCAATCGCAGATGAAGGCATAGGAATATACAACAGTATCATTCAAAACCCGGCACATAGGAGCTATATAACGGACAATGTACTATCGCTAAAATGGGCGTTGAAAGCGGGTATTTCCGAAGCATTCCGGCCATCCGCAAAGCAGCGTAGTAATGACGAATGGGCGAATTCCGGGTTTGGATTGTATATGGTTAGTGAGATATGCAGGCACTTGAACGGGAGTTTCTGCATCATCAGTTACGGAAATTATATTTTAATTGATAATCACGGCGTTAGTGAAGGCGAGACAGCATATAAAGGTACAGCTATTAGAATGCGGGTTCCTTCGAAGAGGATATCCAGTGCTCAAGAAATAATAAATCGTATAGCTTCTCAAGGAGAAAATGAGGCAAGAACGATAAGAAATGCATTTATAAAAGCTTCTACTCCATCAAAGGGGCTAATGACTGAATTAAACATCGACTAAGTATAAGAGGCAGCAGGCAAATGAATCACCCGCTGCCTCTTTTCAAATTTTCATATAAAACCGGCACACATACCCATCCGCGTTCAGCTTGAGCCCCGGCACCCACGGCGGCGTCCTGCCCATCTGCTCGCAGACAACTTCGAGCGAAACCCTCGGATCGCACTCAATGATAAGCTCATCGTGGACATGACCGACAATGTCACAGCAACGGAGCGTTTTCATAGCGTAGGCGAGAATATCGCGGCTGATCGCCTGCACGATGTTTTCCACGAATTTCGGACCGTAGCTTTCGATGCGTTCCCATTTCTTATTCTGCCCGACGCCCTCATAGGTGACGGATTCCGAACCGAAGCGGTTGAGTCCCATCCTCGGCTTCACATAGGCAAGCCGCCTACCGGACGGCAGCGTGATGAACATCATGCCTGACTTATAGGAAAAGACGATGCCGTGTGTCTCCGTGCGGATATGTTTCCTGACAGTTTCGGTCACACAGCGGTCGACATCCCACCAGAAGCTGACGATGTTCGGATTGGCTGTGCGCCACGAGGATACCAGCGGATAAAGCTCGTCTTCGGTGAGTCCCATCTCCAATGCGCCCATCGCTTTGAGTGCGCCGACCGAGCCACCGTAGCCGAGAGCCAGTTCCGCAATTTTGCCCTTCTGCCGGAGGTGACCGTTCACGCCGTGCTTCTCGACCGGGACGCCGAACATGGCGGATGCTGAAGCACAGTATATATCACCATTCTTGCTGAACACATCCATGCGCCATTTTTCTTTTGCGAGATATGACAGCACCCTTGCCTCTATGGCTGAGAAGTCGCTGACAATAAATTTATATCCCGGTTTGGGAATAAAAGCAGTGCGTATTAGCTGTGAGAGCGTGTCCGGCACGTCGCCGTACAGCATTGACACCATCTCGTAGTCGCCTTCCTTTACAAGCTCCCGCGCCTGTTCCAGATCATCCATGTGATTCTGGGGCAGGTTTTGCAATTGAATGATGCGCCCAGCCCATCTGCCACTGCGGTTGGCTCCGTAAAACTGAAACATCCCGTGAGCCCGGCCGTCCTCGCAGGCGGCCGTTTTCATTGCCTGGTATTTCTTGACTGAGGATTTCGCAAGCTGCTGGCGGAGAGCAAGGATATCCGCAAGCTCCGGCGACGCAGTCTTGATGGCAGCGGCCACTTCCTTCTTGCCAAGGCTCTCCATTTCCATCCCGTTTTCGGCAAGCCACTGTTTCATCTGCTGGACGCTCCCCGGATTGTCAAGGTGCGTCAGCTCCTTCATTTTATACGATAGCTCCTCCTTTGAGCGGTCGTCCATTGCAATTGCATTCTTGACAAGCGGCATGTCAACCAGAATGCCACGGTCGTTTATTTCCTGATCAATATGATACTCATCCCACACGAAGTCCGGCACGGGGAATCCCTGCAGCCGAGCTTTTATCTGTATCTCAACCTCTACATCGCGCTTATTGTAAGCCTTGAAGACTTCCCACTTCTCGGAATCATCAGACGGCAGATTTCTCGTTCGCTCACTATTTGTTTTTGTCGGCTTGCACGGGACACAGAAATATTTGATCATGGCTTTCCCTTCCGACATTTTCCGCTGCTCCAGTTTCAGTACAGAGCCGATCTTATCGAGCGACAGCGGGAGCCCCAGATATGCTCCCCAGATCATGGAACAGCGCCAGCTTTCCGGGTTCAGATAATGGGCGTGTTTCGTTGAGAGCGGATGATTGTCATAAAACGGATCAAGGCTGATACCACGGTCACGCAGGTACCGGGACAGGCAGATTCTCTCGAACTGACTGTTGTGTGCCCACTTTATTACATTGTCGTCCGTCAGAGCGTTTATGATCTCATCCGGAATTGTCTCGCCGGACGCAAGGTCGATAACCTTCACCTCGCCGCCGTCAACGGAATAGCCGAACAGCAGTATCTCGAAGTCGTCCGCTTCGGCGTACTTGTACACGCCGCATTTCGACAGATCGTTGCTGCTGAAAGTCTCCAGATCTATATCTAACTCATGCATACATTTCCTCCAAAGTCGGCAAAGGCGGCAGAGAAACCTCCGCCGCCCGCCGTTCCAATTGTCCGATTCAGTTTTTCATGCGCTTCTCATGGTACTCCCTGTCACGTTTGTCGGCTTCCTCTTTGCGGCGTTCCTCCTTGCGGTCGTTCAGGAGATTCTGGACGACCGTGATCAGGAACACCACGCTGATGACAAGCCAGATTGCGAGAAGAATGACAAGAAACGCTGTCTGTAATGTCGTCATGGTGTGCCCTCCTTTAGCTTAGAAAATCATCATCCTCATCCGCCGCAAAGTCGTCTTCGGCGCGGCTTCTGCTGCCAAGCGGCTCACCGTCACGGATCTTCTGGAGATTGTTCAGACCGCAGGCGATTCCCTTGTTGCCATTTGTATTGAAGGAATACATGCTGATGGACGCACGTCCGTACACGCCAGAGTAGACTTCACTTCTCTCAAGGATGGGCTGGCGGTCAGCGTCAACAATGCCGGGAGCAGTGGTGCTGTTGGCATTGATGAAATAGCTGTTCGCATAAGCCGGATCGTCCGGGCGTTCCACGTCACCGTCACGCATAGGCGTCTTGATGGCCGCAAGCGGAGGCACGCTCTTGGAATTGCCCTTCAGCTTGCTCTCACCTTCCTCATACGCCGCCTGGATCGCGGCCTTGATCTTGTTCACCGTGACGGTGTCCTTCTTCGGAATGATCAGGCTCACGGAAAACTTCGGCGTTCCGCCGTTGATGCTCTTCGCGTCCCAGACGTTCGCGTAACTCCAGCGGGTGTCGGGACCGGTGATAACCTTCGTAGGATTTATAAACTTTGACATAATATTGTCCTCCTTATTCAAAATCTGTTTTTGCTGTATCTAACGCCGGACGCTTGTCCGACTTTGGTACCAGGGTCGGTTTCCCCGGCGGCTTGTATGTAAGTCCGCCGAGAACCTCGTCAAACTGCTTCTTTCCAAGAAGCGATCTCATTGCCGTGATGCCGAGAATCTTGCGCTCATATGGTTCGTAGCCAAGCTCCGATACCGCCTCCGCTACGGCGTTCTCATCGGTGTACTTCGTGACGGAGCGTCCCGCGACCACTTTGAAGTCAGGGTATTCCGTGCCGGAGAGCGCCTGCCGCAAGGCATATTCCTTGATGTCGTTCGCCCAGGATACGAGCTCGTCCGCCTTGAGAAGCACCATGTCAATCTCCTCATCTGACAGGTCTGGCGGCATTTGAAAGTCGTACTTCGCGAGCTCCAGATTGTACTCTGCTCGTTTCCGGCAGGTAGCCTTTACGGCGCAGAACTGGCAGTGGTCGCCAGCCTTGTATTCGCCCTCACCCTTGTAGGCAAGCTTTGCAGCGGGAGCGAGAATCTCGTCTGCCCATTTGAGAAGATCTGCTTTGGAAATCTCGAAGGTGCTGATATTGTCCCGCCTCGGCTGGAAGATTGTCATGCGGATGGTTTCGATATCGTAGATGCCGTCAAACATCTCAACCGCTCCGAGCGCGTAGCACATCATCTGCGGATTCATCTCGGCATTCACAATGACGCCAAGTCCATGTTTATAATCGATAATCTGCAGCAGGTCATCCGCGACGATTACACAGTCGCCGGTTCCGAAGCCTTCCGGCACCCAGCGAGAGAAATCCAGTCGCTGCTCAACAAATACCGCCGGGTCGCTGCAGTGCTTCTTTGCTTCCTCAACCTGCTCCATTACGAAGGAGCAGTACTGGTCGGAGCACCTGTCCATCTCCTCATCGGAATAATCAAGATCTTCAGTCGGATCTCTGACATTTCTCCCGAGAGTGTGTTCAACCTTGTACTGGCAGAGCTCATGCGCGGCGGTTCCCTGTCTTGCGTACTCGCTTGACTGGTCAGGAACGCTGGCGCATCTCTTGGCGCTCGGCGGACACTGTAGCCATCGGTGGCACGATGACGCGGAGAGAAGTGCATGCTTGCTCATTTCAGCGCCTCCGCTTCTTTTACGAGGTCGGGGTACTTTGCCGGATCAACGTCTGTCAGACTTCCTCCGCCGTATTTCTTCACCAGAGCTTTTGCCTGTTCCCGGAAGCCTGCCACTGACTTCTCCGCAAGGAGCTTTCTCACTTCCTCTTTGGTATAGGTTTTCTCAGGCTCTTTCTCCGGCGTGGCGGCAGCTTCTGCCTGTGCCGGAGCGGCCTGTTCTGGTACTGGTGCGGTTTCTGAGAAGGCAGCTCTGATTTCATTTGCTGTCTTAATCAGCTCTTCACCGCATTCTGTTAACTTCTGTCCTGCGTCGATCAGCGCGTCAAGCGTCATCGACAGCTCGCTCATTTTGCCCATGCTTGTCCTCCTTTAACATCTGCATTTCGAGTTTTCTCGCCAGCCGTCTTGACACAACGCTGATGGCGATCAGCGTATCGATCAGCTCACGCTTTTCGGCCGGTGATTTCATTTCTTTTGTTTCCTGCATGGCTGTCTGTCCTCCTTTCACCGGCTATGTAGCCAAATGCCCGGATTTTCCGGTCAAATCCAAAAAAATTTTTAAGACCTGCATTTCTTCCTTAATTCATAGGAAGCGATGCAGGTCTTTTTGCGTGTTCTGAAATTTTTCTCCACCACGACCGGAAAAATGACCGGTTTGGCTACATAGCCATCGGGAGGGATGGAAAAGCCCTTCACAAATACACGAAAGGAGTTAGTGACGATGGCTAACACAAATCAGAAGAAGCAGTACCGTCCGCTCGTTTATGTTTGCTCGCCGTATTCCGGCGATACAGATAAGAACACTCAGGATGCGAGAAGGTACAGCCGCTTCGCAGTAGACAGGGGAACAATCCCGCTCACGCCGCACCTGATGCTGCCGCAGTACATGAAGGAGGACAGCGAACGCGAGCTCGCGCTCTTTATGGATCTGATCTTCCTCGGGAAGTGCGATGAGCTGTGGGTGTTCGGCAGCCGGGTATCCTCCGGCATGAAAACGGAAATCGACAGAGCCAAGCTGCGCCGGATGACAATCCGTTATTTCACAGAAGAGTGCGAGGAGGTGCAGGCATGACAGAAAGCGGCGAGAAAATCCGCACAAACTGGATTGCTGTTACAGAATCGCAACTTCAATCTTTGGCAGACCTGGGATTGCAGCTCAAGGATTCTGAGCGGCAGAGGCTTCTCGATAATCCGGCGTTGGAGAAATTCTTGCTGGAGTGCAGAGATGACAAGGGCCATTGTGAGCTGATTTTTGAGGAATGCATCGATCCGGAGAAGGTTCCTGAACCCGCGCTGAACGGAAGAAAGGTTTATTCTTCCCGTGCCTTTGCAGGCATCTGCTTCACGACGCTCGGCAGAAGAGCGTTGTTTTTCATGGAAACCTATGAATGGGTTGGAGCCAGCGGCATGGTGGAAGGCGCAAGAGCAGTCATGCCGGAGTATCTTGCGGCACACGGAGATAAAGAGCTCTCTGAGCATGAAGACTGCGTTTATCTTTCGTTCTTTGCGATTCAGTATCTGCTTCACTTTAGACCGATAGAGCTGAATGAGCGAAAGGAATACAGAAAAGGCATCAAAAGTAATCTGCCGCTTGCCGCCCCGTTCACGAAACCGGGAAAGGTCCGTGTCTCACACTTCAAAGGCGATATTTCTAAGGTTCAGGTCAGCCACAGAAATTTTACCGAGTGGCATTGTCCGGCATGGGGCGTTCGAGGTCATTACCGCCATTACAGAGATGGCCGCATTTCATATGTGAAGCCATATATCAAAGGAAAGCTGAAAGAAGAATATCAGGGACGGGAGTACGTCCTGTTCAGGGAGGATTAACTATATGGAAGTGATTTTATACACCGCAGATGTCCGGGAGGACGCGAATAACTGCATTTATCCGCATAAGCAGGTCATAACAGATGCCGTAGGTATTGCCGAAGCGGCAAGGTTTGATCAGGTGTTTGCCAAATACAAGAATGATTACCGGCTGGTCGAGAACTTTGAAGAGTCATTTTGCATTCCGCAGGACTGCGATAATGACCATTCCGAGAATCCGGATGAATGGATGACGGCGGAGAAGCTGCATGAGGAATTGAAAGATGTAGACCATGTGATTTTGCCGAGCCGCAACAACATGAAATGGAAAGGCAGGAAGTCTCCAAGGCCGAGACTCCATATTCTGTTCCCGGTGAGAAAGTACACCGACGCTGAAACGTATAACAGCGTTAAAACGGCTATCCAGAACAAGTATCCGTTCCTGGACAGAAAGGCGCTCAATGCAGCTCGTTTCTTTTTCGGCTCCGATGTAAGGCCGGAGGATGTTATCTGGAACGAAGGCACCTGTCAGATCGATGAAATTCTGGAGGTTTCGGATTTTGACGATGATACCTCGTCAATCGCTCCGCCAATGTACACCGGAGGCTCTATCCCGGAGGGCAGCCGCAACAATACGATGTCTCACTTTGCAAGCCGCGTCCTGAAGCGGTTCGGCGATACAGATAAGGCGCATGAAGCATTTCTGGAACGCGCGGCGAAATGCGATCCGCCACTGCCGGACAAGGAACTCCGCACCATCTGGCGAAGTGCACTGAAATTCTTCAAAAGCAAGATCGAGACCAGCGAAGGATATGTGCCGCCTGATGAATATGAGGATTCTTTTGGCAGCAGCTTCCTGAAGCCAGACGACTATTCTGATATCGGCGAAGCCAAGGTCATCGCGTCACATTGCGAAGACAAGCTGCGGTTCACAAGTGCCACAGACTTTATCGCTTTCGGTGGCGACCGCTGGTACGAGGACAAGCAGAAGTCACTCGGCATTGTCGAGAATTTCATGGATGACCAGCTGACGGATGCAGAGGAAGCTATCCGCATTGCGGAGGAGAACCTTATCGCCATCGGAATCCCGGAAGCGGATGTAAAGGCGAGGAGCAAGAAGCTCATGAACCAGGTGCCGGAGAAAAAGCTGAGCCTGCTGTACGCACTGATCGGCGCGGATACCTATAAGAAGTTCGTCATGAAATACCGCAATTACCGCTACATCGTAAACGCTCAGAATGCGGCAAAGCCAATGCTCGCGCTGGACGTGTCGGAGCTTGATTATGATCCGGAGCTTCTCAACACGCCGGATGCCACCTACGACCTGACCAAGGGCCTGAACGGCAGCCACCCGCACGATCCGGATGATCTTATTACGAAGATTACTGCCTGCTCTCCGGGTGACAAGGGCATGAAGCTTTGGCTGGAGAATCTTGACTTGTTCTTCTGCAAGGATCAGGAGCTTATCAGCTATGTGCAGCAGATTGTCGGAATGGCAGCAGTCGGACGAGTCTATGCAGAACAGATGATCATCGCCTATGGCGGCGGTGCGAACGGCAAGTCTACCTTCTGGAACACCATCGCGAGAGTTCTCGGAAATTACTCTGGGAAAATATCAGCAGAGGCTCTGACCATGAACTGCAAGCGGAATGTGAAACCGGAAATGGCAGAACTCAAAGGCAAGCGTCTGATTATTGCATCGGAGCTTGAAGAGGGCCAGCGGCTCAACACCGGCATGGTAAAGCAGCTCTGCAGCATTGATCCCATCGAAGCAGAAAAGAAGTACAAGGACCCGTTTCATTTTGATCCTTCGCACACGCTTGTCCTGTATACCAACTATCTGCCGAAGGTGTCCGCCAATGACGACGGTACGTGGAGAAGGCTGATTGTCATTCCGTTTAACGCCAAGATCAGCGGCAAGAGCGATATCAAGAACTACTCTGATTACCTTTTTGAGAACGCCGGGCCTGCCATCATGAAATGGATCATCGAGGGCGCGGGCATCGCAATCAGGAAGGGGTTCAAAATTCCGGAGCCGAAGGCCGTCCGTGACGCTGTTGAGAAGTACCGCGAGGACAATGACTGGCTGGGAAAGTTCATTGAGGAGCACTGCGATGTTGATCCGTCATACACAGAGAAGTCAGGTGATCTGTATCAGCAGTACCGCAGCGTCTGCATGCAGACGGGAGAGTTTACCAGAAGCACTTCTGACTTCTATGGCAATCTGGAGAAGGCCGGATTCCAGCGCAGGAAGACGAAAAAAGGACATTTTGTCTACGGCCTGAAGCTGAAGGAAGCACAGGATTTTCTTGAATAATGGCTAAGGGTGACAGTCGGTGTACCTCTCTATATAAAAGTCCTATAAGGGATAAAAAATAATTATCTATATAGGGGTTTTAAGGGAAGACCCTCACCGACCGTCACCCTCAGATTTATGACGGAGGTTTGCAGTGAGGGAAAAATACATAGAAGCAAAATTTGTATCCGAGGTGAAAAGCTGCGGCGGCATCGCGCCGAAGTTCGTCTCGCCCGGATTTGACGGAATGCCGGACAGGCTGGTTCTTTTCCCTGATGGGAGGATGGCCTTTGCCGAGATAAAAGCGCCGGGCAAGAAGCCGAGACCGCTGCAGGTTTCAAGGCATGAGCTGCTTCGGCGGCTTGGGTATCGGGTTTACGTTATCGACAGCACAGAGCAGATCGGAGGTGTTATTGATGAAATACTCTCCACATGATTATCAGAAATATGCCGCCGATTTTATCGTGAAGAATCCCATCTCCGCCATTCTGCTTGACATGGGCATGGGCAAGAGCGTAATCACGCTGACGGCTATTTATGAACTGATGTATGAGCTGTTCGAGGTGCAGAAGGTGCTTATAATCGCGCCGCTTCGGGTTGCGAAGAACACATGGCCTGCGGAAATCGAAAAGTGGGATCATCTGAAAGGACTGACCTATTCCGTCGCGGTCGGGACGCCTGCTGAGAGGATGGCGGCGCTGAAAGCAGAAGCGGATATTACGATCATTAACCGTGAGAATGTTTCATGGCTGATTGACGAGAGCGGAGTGCCGTGGAGCTGGGATATGGTCGTGATTGATGAGCTTTCATCCTTCAAGAACCACAAAGCGAAGCGGTTCAGGTCGCTGATGAAGGCAAGGCCAAAGGTAAAACGAATCGTCGGGCTGACAGGCACGCCGAGCAGTAACGGTCTTATGGATTTATTCGCCGAGTTCAAGGTTCTCGACATGGGAAAACGGCTGGGCAGATTTATCGGGCAGTACCGTGACACCTACTTTACGCCGGACAGGATGAATGGTCCGATTGTTTATTCCTATGCGCTTCTTCCCCGAGCGGAGGACGAGATTTACCGGAAAATATCCGACATCACGATTTCCATGAAATGTACCGATCATCTGAAGATGCCGAAGAAGATAATCACGCAGGCAGAAGCCGTGATGTCGGATGCCGAAACGGCGAGATACGAAAAGATGAAGAAGGAACTGGTGCTGCAGCTGGACGGTGAAGAGATTACAGCCGCAAACGCCGCATCGCTTTCCGGGAAGCTCTGCCAGATGGCAAATGGTGCGGTCTATTCCGATGACGGAAAGATTACCCGCATCCATGACAGGAAGCTCGACGTACTGGAGGACATTATCGAAGCGGCAAACGGCAAACCGCTGCTGGTGGCGTACTGGTTCCGGCATGATTTCGAGAGAATCGCGGAACGGCTGCATGAGCGAAAGATCCCGTTTGAAAAGCTTGATTCTGACGACAGCATTCGCAGGTGGAACCGAAAGGAAATACCAGTCGGTCTGATCCATCCGGCAAGCGCCGGTCATGGCCTGAATCTTCAGGACGGCGGCAGCACGATTGTATGGTTCGGACTGACATGGTCGTTGGAGCTTTATCAGCAGACAAACGCAAGACTCTGGCGGCAGGGGCAGCAGGCGGATACGGTGGTGATTCAGCACATCGTTACAAAAGGCACGATTGACGGGCAGATATTAAAAGCTCTTTCTGAAAAGAACGATACCCAGTCCGCACTGATCGATGCCGTAAAGGCGGTGGTGTGATGGGAGATCCGTATGAGAACCTGGCCATAGCTATTATCAAATCTGCCTCGAGAGATTATTTGGCGGCACTCCGGAAACTCAAGAAAAATCCGCGCAGCAAGTCAGCAATGCAGGACGCGCTGGCTCTTGAGCGGTTCTTCCATTCGCAGTGGTATCAGTGCTTAACATCGGTCGACGGCGACTACCTTATCGACCGTCTTCGTGAGGAGGTGAAGAATAAATGAACGCGAAGGAATATTTACGGCAGTCCTACAGGCTTGACCAGAGAATCGCCTCCGACATTGAAGAAGCAAAGTATCTGCGCGAGATGGCGGGCAGTGTTTCATCTATTCGTTATGACCGTGAGCGTGTTCAGGGAACTCGCAATACGGATGCGCCATTCATGAAGTCACTGGAAAAGCTGTGGGAGCTTGAGAATAAGATATCCAAGGAACTCGAAATGCTGTCTTCACTGAAGGAACAGATCCGTGATGTTATTGGAACTGTCGAGGACATGGATGAGCGGATGGTTCTGAAGTACCGTTACATTCATAACATGACGTGGGAGCAGATAGGATGCGAGCTGAACGCTGACGCGAGGACAATCCGCAGATGGCACGGCAACGCTCTGCAGCATGTGCGAGTGCCGGAAAATCCAATCATTATATGAAATGCGCCCGAAATGTCCTGCTTTGTCCTAACATGCCCACTCTGCATTTATGTTAGTATATAATCAGCGAAACAGAATAAAGAACAGCCGCATGGACGGCTGAACACAAGCCTTGCGAGCACCACGCCCGCAGGGCTTTTCTAATGCCCGAAGGGAGGCGGCAAGCTATGCCAATGAAACCGAAGCGGCCCTGCCGCTACCAGGGCTGCCCGAACCTGTGCGAGGACGGTGAACAGTACTGCCCGAAGCACAAGGCTTTGATGGAGAAGCACTACGAGAAGTTCACGCGCGGCTACTCGACCGGCAAACGATACGGACGCTCTTGGCAGCGCATCCGCACACGCTACGTCCACAAGCATCCGCTCTGCGAGATGTGCTTGAAGCAAGGCCGCTACGTTGCGGTCGAGGAAGTCCACCACATCGTTCCCTTGTCGGAAGGCGGCACGAACGATGAGTCGAACCTCATGAGCCTGTGCCGCTCCTGCCACGAGAAAATCCACAAGAAACGCGGCGACCGGTAGGGGCGGTCAAAATCTCTACGAGGCGGCGCTGCGGAAAACGGCGCGGGGTCTTCTGTGCGAAAAAAGCGAAATCAAACGGGTAATAACCCGGCTCCTTATCTATTACGCGCGTACATGAGAGAAAGGCGGTGACGAAATGCCCACAAAATCGAATAACACTGGCGGTCGCGGCGGCAGACGTCCCGGCGCTGGCCGGAAGAAAACCGCCGTCAAGGAGAAGTACGAGAACGGGAATCCGGGCGGACGAAAGCTCGAGGTGCTCGACATCCCGGACACCGAGGGCGAGGACATGCCGGAGCCGCACGAGTTCTTATCGGCCCGGCAGCATGACGGCTCCACTCTGGAGGCCGCCGACATCTACCGCGAGACCTGGGAATGGCTTGACAAGCTCGGCGTAGCCAAGGCCGTGTCGCCTCAGCTGCTGGAGCGCTACGCGATGTGCTCGGCGAGATGGATTCAGTGCGAAGAAATGACGACCAAGCTCGGATACCTCTCCAAGCATCCGACAACCGGGAAGCCTATCCCGTCGCCGTTCATCAACATCGGAATCAACTACATGAATCAGGCAAACCGCCTGTGGGACGAGATCTTCCAGATCGTGAAAGAAAACTGCTCCGCAGAGTACGGCGGCACGAATCCGCAGGACGACGTGATGGAACGCCTGCTGAGAGCGAGAAAGGGAATGTAAATGAACACGCAAAGACTGAAGATAGTGTGCCGTTTGATACTCTTTTCCGCTCACTTCCGGATACATGTGAAGGTGCTGCCTGATTCCCACTACCTCCGGCAAAAGTTCTGTAATTTCCGGATCCATCGGATCCATTTCGAATCACCTGTCTCTTTTAGTCAGATACTCTCATGGAATGTGCGGGCAACGACCTCTTCCTGCTGTTCGCGGGACAGCCGGATAAAGTTGACCGCATAGCCGGAAACCCGAATCGTCAGCGTCGGGTATTTCTCCGGATGGTCCATAGCGTCTACTAACGTTTCACGGTTCATCACATTGACATTCAGATGATGTGCTCCCTGACTGAAATAGCCGTTCAGCAGAGAAACCAAGTTGGTGACCCGTTGGTCTGCATCCGGACCGAGCGCTGCCGGAACAATGGAAAAGGTATTGGAAATACCATCTTGGCAGACATCCCGGTAAGGGATTTTTGCCACACTGTTGAGGGAAGCCAGCGCACCAGAGTGGTCACGTCCGTGCATCGGATTTGCACCGGGTGCCAGCGGCTGCCCTTTCTTGCGGCCGTCCGGTGTAGTGCCGGTCTTTTTCCCATACATGACATTGCTTGTAATCGTCAGCGCAGAAAGCGTATGCTTTGCTCCGCGGTAAAGCGGATGTTTCTTCAGTTCACTGATAAAGTACTCCACAATATCGACAGCAAGATCATCCGCACGGTCATCATCATTGCCATACTGCGGGAATTTTCCTTCCGTCCGGAAATCAACCGCTATCCCTTTTTCATTGCGGACCGGATACACTTTTGCATATCGAATGGCAGAAAGCGAATCGGCAGCAGCGGAAAGTCCGGCTATCCCAAAGGCCATCAGGCGCTCCACACGAGTATCATGCAGGGCCATCTGGCTTGCTTCATAGGCATACTTATCATGCATATAATGGATAATATTGTTGGCATCCGTATACAGTTGTGCGACATATTGCATCACTTTCCGGTAATTGTCCCAGACTTTTTCATAATCCAGCACTTCATCTGTCATCGGTTCAATACCCGGAACCACCTGCATACCCATGCGTTCATCTACGCCGCCGTTTATAGCCAGCAGCAGGCTTTTTGCCAGATTGCACCGCGCACCGAAGAACTGCATCTGCTTCCCGACCTTCATGGCGGAAACGCAGCAGGCAATTGCATAATCGTCACCGTAAATCGGCCGCATAATATCATCATTTTCATATTGGATCGAATCCGTTGCGATGGAGATTTTAGCACAGTAACGTTTGAATGCCTCCGGCAAATGTTCGCTCCACAGTACCGTCAAGTTCGGTTCCGGCGCAGTGCCCAGATTGATCAGGGTATGCAGGTACCGGAAAGAGTTTTTCGTAACCATGGGACGGCCGTTGACCCCGACGCCGCCAATGGATTCCGTAACCCATGTCGGATCGCCGCCGAACAACTCATCGTATTCCGGCGTGCGCAGGTGGCGCACCAGCCGCAGTTTAATAATAAACTGATCGATGAGCTCCTGTGCGCCCTGTTCGGTCAGCGTCCCGTTTTCCAAATCGCGCTGAATATAGATATCCAGAAAAGTGGAGGTGCGTCCCAGACTGGTTGCGGCACCGTTGTTTTCCTTGACACCAGCAAGATAACCCATATAGACCGCCTGCACAGCTTCCTGTGCGGTTTCTGCCGGTTTGGTAATGTCCACCTCATAGGAAGCAGCCATCTCTGCAATCTCTTTCAGGGCACGAATCTGCTCGCTGACCTCTTCGCTCAAACGGATGCGCTCTTCATCCATCGGGCCATCCAGTTCACCAAAGTCTTTTTTCTTCTGTTCAATTAAATAATCTGTCCCATAAAGGGCAATCCGCCGATAATCACCGATAATCCGTCCGCGGCCGTAAGCGTCCGGCAGGCCGGTGAGCAGGCCTACGTGCCGTGCCGTGCGCACACGTTTCGGATAAGCGTCAAAAACGCCCTGATTGTGTGTTTTGCGGTATGCGCTGAAATGCCGGTCAATTTCCGGATCCAGCTGATAGCCATACTGTTCCAGACTTTGTTTTGCCATGCGCATGCCGCCGTAAAGGTTCACCATACGCTTGAGCGGTGCATCGGTCTGCAGCCCGACAATCACTTCATTTTCACGGTCGATATAGCCCGGCTCAAAATTGTTAATACCGGAAATGCGGTGTGTCTCCACATCCAGTACACCGCCTTTTTTCAGTTCCTGCGGCAGCAGATCTTTGCATTTATTCCAAACTTTCATTGTTTTTTCGCTTGGTCCGGCCAGAAAACTCTCATCGCCCTCATAAAGCGTATAATTTTTCTGAATAAAGCTGCGTACATCAATTTCTCTCTGCCAGCGTCCTTCTGTAAATCCGTTCCATGCACTTGTCATTGTATACCTCCAAATTGGGTTTTATTTCAGCTTTTCATTTAGTATTCCTGTTGTTTGAGAAGGAAAAGAATCGTGAGGCAAAACTCTTTTATGAAAAATATTTTTCCTGCCACATCCGTGTCTTTTTCGTATCCATTGCCGGCACCCCCTTCAGCCGGTAAGGGAGCCCCATCACTTCATACTTATGCACACCCAGCAGATGATACGGCAGAAGTTCCACTTTCTGCACATTCGGCACATAGGTGCGGATAAATGTCTGCAGCGCTTCCATATAAGCTTCCCCGTCTGTCAAACCCGGCACCACAACCTGCCGCACCCAGACCGGCGTACCGGCTTTCTGCACGGCCTGCAGAAATCTTTTGGTTTCTTCCCAACCGCGTCCGGTCATTTTTCGGTAATTTTCCTCGGTAATCTGCTTCACATCATACAGAATCAGATCGGTGTACTGCAGGATTTTCTCATAGCTGCCTTTTCCGCATCCGGCCGTGTCCAGACAGGTATGGATGCCCGCTTCCCGGCAGCGCCTCAGTGTTTCCAACAGAAATTCCGGCTGCAGCAGCGGCTCCCCACCGGAAAACGTGACGCCGCCGTCATTTGCAAAGTATGGCTTATACCGCACAATCTTTTTGACCAGATCTTTCGGGGAAACTTCCTCTGCAGACGGGCTGTTCGTTTCCCATGTGTCCGGATTGTGACAAAACAGGCACCGCAGGGCACACCCCTGCAGAAAAACGACCACCCGGATGCCGGGCCCATCCACCATTCCCATGGTTTCTACCGAATGAATTTTTCCGAATACCAAATTATTGCCTCCTTTTCTGTTCCGGAGGTACGTACAAAAAAATGCCGCACCATCCGGGTTTTCGCCCAGACGGTCGGCATTTCTTCACCATACTTCATGTGGTATTCTCCACTTCCGTCAGTTGTATGGCTGCTATAGGCTTAGAATAACGGATAAAAGGGAACTTATCAAGCAAAAGTTTTCAACCGTTTCCTGTAATTCAGTTGAAAATATTGGTCTTGCTCATCCGTTCTGCAGCTTCCTGCAAAGCTGCCTTCTCCTGCACCAGTGCCATTCGGACATGGCCCTTCCCACTTGGCCCAAATGCTCTGCCGGGCGTGACTAGAACGCCAGCCTGCTGAATCAGGTCCAGTGTAAAGCGTTTATCGTCCATTCCATATTTTTCGGGAATCGGTGCCCAGACAAACATTGTGGCAGCCGGTTTTTCAAAATGCCAGCCGAGCTTTTCAAACTGTTCCCACAAAAAATCCCGGCGTTTCTCATAGGCCGCACAGGTCCGCTGCACACAAGATTGTTCCCCTGTAATTGCTTCCACAGCGGCCCTCTGAATCGGCAGGAACATGCCGTAATCCAAATTGGATTTCAGCTTTTTAAGCATGGAAACAACCTGTTGATTTCCTACACAAAAGCCGACCCGCGCACCGGCCATACCGTAGGTTTTGCTCAAAGAATTGAACTCCACACCGACATCCATAGCACCCGGGAAACGCAGGAAGCTGCCGCAGGTTTTACCGTCAAAAACCAGCTCGCTGTATGCATTGTCATGCAGCACAATAATGTCATACTTTTGGGCAAAGGCAATCAGTTTTTCATAAAACCAATCCGGTGCGACCGCCGTGGTAGGATTGTTCGGATAAGAAACAATCATGAGTTTGGCGGCTTTTGCCTCTTCTTCTGGAATAGCATCAAAGTCGATGAGATAATGATTCTCTTTTTTCATTGGCATCCAGCAAAGACGCGCACCGGCAAGCATCGGTCCGCAGCTGAAAGCCGGATAGCAGGGGTCTGGAACCAGCACAGTATCACCTGGGTCGACAATTGAAAGGGCAATGTGTGTCAAGCCTTCCTGAGACCCCAGCAGAGATTTGATCTGCGTTTCCGGATTTAACTGAACACCATACCGGCGCTGATACCACTGGGCAACCGCCTGCTGCAGTTTTGCCGTGTCGTTGATGGCATAAATATACTGCTTTGGGTCCTCTGCCGCTGCAGCCAGCGCATGTCGAATCCGGTTTTCCGGCGGAATATTCGGCGTTCCCACACTCAAGTCAATAACGGTGGTGCCCTGCTCTTCTTTTTCCTTTTTTAGTGTCAGCAATTCCGAAAATATGCCTTCCCGGAACTGTTCCATTCTCTTTGCAAACTGCATGTTAACGACTCCTATTCTGCGCTCCAAAGTATCATTTTTGAATTCTTTGTTAAATTGTACGCTGCACGTAGGAATTCGTCAACTTATTCCGGAAAGTTGTGTAAAAAAAGCCGCACTCCAAGGAATGCGGCTTTTTACAGGCCTAAATACGTTTCAGGGCATCTTTCATGGACTTGACATAATCATAAACGTACTTTCCGGCATCCGTCCCATATTTGGCAATCAGCTTCACAATGGCGCTGCCCACAATGACGCCGTCTGCAGTCCTGCCGATTTTTTCCGCCTGTTCCGGCGTACTGATACCAAAACCGACCGCCGCAGGAGTATCGGTACTTTCCCGCACAATTTTCAGAATTGCACTAAGGTCTGTCTCAATTTTTGTCCGCACACCTGTTACACCGAGAGAGGACACCACATACAGAAACCCTTCCGATTCTTTGGCAATCATGCGGATGCGTTCCTGAGAAGTCGGCGCAATCATAGAAATGACCTGAATGCCGTTTTTTGCAGCAACTTCTGTAATTTCGCCTTTCTCTTCAAAGGGCAGATCCGGCACAATAATACCGTCAATACCGCTTTCCCGACAGTTGGCAAAAAATTTCTCGTTGCCATAGCTGAAAACCGGATTATAGTAAGTCATAAATACCAGCGGAACGTCTGTTTTACGGCGCAGATCCGCAGCCATCCTAAAAACCCCGTCAGTTGTGGTGCCGGCGGAAAGCGAGCGCAGATCTGCCTCCTGAATGACCGGTCCCTCTGCAATCGGGTCGGAAAACGGGATGCCGATTTCAATCAGGTCACAGCCGGCCCGGGCCATTTCCAGCGCAAACTCTTCTGTTTTTTCCAGGGAAGGATCCCCCGCTGTGAGGAACCCAATAAATGCTTTCCCATGTTCAAATGCCTTTCCTATTCTGTTCATTCTGTAACGTTCCTCCCCCTGTAACGTGCCATTGCCGCCACGTCTTTATCGCCCCGTCCGGAAAGGCAGATAATCATGCTTTGGTCTTTCCGCATGGTTGGGGCCAGTTTTCTCGCATAGGCCACTGCATGTGCACTCTCAATTGCACAGATAATTCCTTCTGTACGGGCAAGGTACTCAAAGGCGTCCACTGCTTCATCATCGGTGATGGGCACATACTGCGCACGGCCGGTTTCGTAAAGATAGGCATGTTCCGGCCCGATTCCCGGATAATCCAAGCCGGCGGAAATCGAATAGACCGGCGCAATCTGGCCATATTTGTTCTGGCAGAAATAGGACTTCATGCCATGAAAAACGCCGTATTTTCCGGTGGCAATCGTTGCTGCCGTCTGCGCGGTATTCACACCGCGTCCGGCCGCTTCGCAGCCAATGAGTTTAACTTCTTTATCAGGTATAAAATTGTAAAACATCCCCATCGCATTGCTTCCGCCGCCGACACAGGCAAGCACCGCATCCGGCAGCTTGCCCTCTGTCTTCAGAATCTGTTCCCTTGCTTCTTTGCTGATGATACTTTGAAAGTCGCGCACCATCATGGGATAAGGGTGCGGTCCCATAACCGAACCTATTACATAGGCGGTGTCGTCCACACGGGTGGTCCAGTTCCGCATGGCTTCATTAACCGCATCCTTCAGTGTGCCTGTTCCTGTCGTGACCGGATGTACCTTTGCACCCAGCAGCTCCATGCGGTAAACATTCAGCGCCTGCCGTTCGGTATCTTTCACGCCCATAAAGACTTCGCATTCCATGTCAAGCAATGCCGCTCCGGTTGCAGCCGCAACGCCGTGCTGGCCCGCGCCAGTCTCTGCAATAATGCGTGTTTTTCCCATTTTTTTTGCAAGCAGTGTCTGCCCAAGCACGTTATTGATTTTATGGGAGCCCGTATGGTTCAGATCCTCGCGCTTAAGGTAAATTTTCGCACCGCCGAGGTCTTTTGTCATTTTCTCTGCATAATAAAGCAGGGACGGACGGTTTGCATAATTACAGAAAAGGTCATGCAGTTCTTTCCTGAACTGCGGGTCTTTTTTATAATATTCGTAGGCGTCTTCCAGCCGGTGCAGCTCATGCATCAGCGTTTCCGGAACATACTGCCCGCCGAATTCGCCATATCTTCCTTTAGCCATTTCGTATCCTCCTGATTATCGTAAAGATCTTATTTCTGTCTTTCTTTCCGTCAGTTTCGACACCGCTGGAAACATCCATCCCCCAAGGATGCAGCTTCCGCACCGCTTCCTGTACATTTTCCGGTGTCAACCCGCCTGCAAGAAACCACGGGCGGTCAATCGGCGGTACCAAACTCCAGTCAAATGCCGTTCCGGTTCCGCCGCCGCTGTCCAGCAGCAAAAAATCCGCCGGGCTGGCTTCCGCACGGGCAATATCCGCCGTGCTTTGTACACGGAATGCCTGAATCACCGGAAATCCGGCCTGCTGAATCTGCCGAACACTTTCTGCCGGTTCCTGCCCATGCAGCTGGGCAATGGTGATTGTGCCGCTTTGCAGCAGTGCCAGAATTTCTGCCACTGCAGAATTGACAAAGACACCAACCGGCAGAATTTCCGGTGCAAGCGCGGCACGGAGTTCTGCCGCCTGCTGCGGTGTTACTCTCCGGCGGCTTTCTGCAAATACAAACCCAACGTAATCCGGTTCTGCCTCATTCACAGTTTGAATATCCTGCATCCGTGTCAGACCGCATACTTTAATTTTCGTCACATTCGGCTCCCCCCTTCCCACGCAGTTCCCGCAGACGCTGTTTCCGGTTCGGGGCACGCATGAGCGCTTCCCCAACTAAGACAGCATCCGCCTGCATCCGGCAAACGTCGGCAATTTCTTTTGACCCTTTCACGCCGCTTTCTGAAACAAAAGCCACATCCGACGGCACCAGCCTGCGCAGCCGTTCTCCTGCAGAAAGGTCAATGGTAAAATTTTTCAAATTCCGATTGTTGACACCGACAATCCTTGCACCAGATGCCAGTGCCCGCTGCACTTCTTCTTCCGTATGGGCTTCTACTAAAGCGGAAAGGCCCAGTCGCTGTGCCAACTCCCGATAGTCCCGCAGTTCCCGGTCTGTTAGGATGGCACAAATCAGCAGCACAGCCGATGCGCCCAGCAGCTTTGCTTCGCAGATCATGTACGGGTCCACCGTAAAATCCTTGCGCAGTACAGGAATTTGTACCGTTTGTGCAATTTCCTGCAGATACCGGTCGCTTCCCAGAAACCACTTTGGTTCTGTCAGCACAGAAATGGCAGCCGCACCCGCTTCCTCATAATCTTTTGCAATCTGCAGATACGGAAAATCCGGCATAATCAGCCCTTTGCTGGGGGAAGCTTTTTTCACTTCACAGATAAAAGAAAGTCCCGGCTGTTTCAGTGCACGCTCAAATGGGAATGTCCGGTCCGCCGGCAGCGCTTCCGCTTCTGCCAATAAAGATTCATACGATTTCTTTGTTTTCCGCTGTGCCACCCGTTCTCTTGCGGCGGCGGCAAGATCATCCAAAATCATACGTTTTCTCCGTTAGAAAGCCGGATAAACTGTTCCAACTGTGCTTTTGCCGCTCCGCTGTCGATTGTCTGTGCAGCAAGCTGCACACCTCCGCCAATACTGGAAACTTTTCCCGCAATTTTCAGCGCAGCAGCGGTATTCAGCAGCACAGCATCTCGCTTTGGCCCTTTTTCACCAGACAGAACTGCACGGGTAATAGCAGCATTCTGCTCCGGTGTACCACCGACCAGGTCTTCTTTCTGACAGCGCGTCAAGCCAAAATCTTCCGGCTGAATCACATAGGAGCAATACTGACCCCCCTGCAGCTCACAAACGGTAGTGGGAGCAGAAAGTGAAATTTCATCCAACCGATCCTGCCCATACACGACCATGCCGCTTTTAACCCCGAGGTTTGTCAGCACACGTGCCAGCGGTTCCACCAGCGCTTCCTCATAAACACCCATCAGCTCCATATTGGCGCCTGCCGGATTGGAAAGTGGGCCGAGAATGTTAAACACGGTGCGGATTCCAAGTTCTTTCCGGACGGGTGCAACATATTTCATGGCAATATGATAATTCTGCGCAAACAGGAAACACAAATTAATCTTTTTGAGCAATTCCGTGCTTTTTTCCGGCGGCAGGGTAATATTGACGCCCAGTGCTTCCAGCACATCCGCAGCACCGCATTTACTGGAAGCGGCACGATTGCCGTGTTTTGCTACCGGTACACCGGCCGCCGATGCCACAATTGCGGATGTAGTCGAAATGTTGAAAGAATTGGCGTTGTCACCGCCGGTTCCCACAATTTCCAACACATCCATATCATGCAGCAATTTGACGCAGTGGGCACGCATCCCCGCGGCAGAAGCGGTAATCTCCTCAATCGTCTCCCCTTTTATGCGCAGAGCAGTCAGATAGGCCCCCATTTGTGCCTGTGTTGTTTTTCCGCTCATAATTTCGTTCATGACTTCATTGGCGGTTTTGTAGTCAAGATCTTTTTTTTCAACAAGCTGTGCAATCGCTTCTTTAATCATTTCGGCAGCCTCCTATAAAAAATCATTCAGCACGGATTCGATTAGATAGATGAAAATTTATTTTTGGGGACAAAGCTTTAAAAAGTTCTGCAGGATTTTTTCCCCCTGCGGTGTCAGGATGGACTCCGGGTGAAACTGCAGGCCGAATACCGGTTGGGTCTGGTGCTGCACTGCCATGATTTCGCCGTCATCCAAACTGCGTGCCGCAACTTTCAGTTCCGGCGGCAGGTTTGCTTCCTGAACGGACAGGGAATGATACCGCGCCGCACCGATCACTTCCGGCAGCCCGCAGAACAGCGGACAATCTTGGCTGAGTTTCACCTGTGACTGCTTGCCATGCATCAGTTGTTTCGCATAGCCAATTTTTCCTCCGAATGCCTGACAGATTGCTTGGTGTCCAAGACACACGCCCAGCAGCGGCACTTTTCCGGTGAAAAAGCGCACCGCTTCTTCACACACCCCTGCATTTTCCGGCCGACCGGGGCCGGGACTTAAAATCACTGCATCCGGCTGCATCTCTGCCAGCTGCTTGACTGGAAATTCGCTGTTGCGCACAACCCGGATATTCGGCTCCATGGCACCGACCATCTGGTAAAGGTTATAGGAAAAGCTGTCATAATTATCAATCAGCAAAATCATCGTCAATCTCCTCCTGTGCTTCCTGCAGGGCAGCCACAACCGCCTTTGCTTTGTTGATGCATTCTTGATATTCCTGCTCCGGAATGCTGTCTGCCACAATGCCTGCGCCGGAACGGACAAAGACCTTTCCGTTCTTTTTAAACGCGATGCGGATGGCGATGCAGGTATCCAAGTTTCCGGTAAAATCCAAATAACCAATTGCGCCGCCGTAAATCCCGCGCCGGTTATTTTCCAGTTCATTGATAATCTGACAGGCACGAAACTTCGGCGCACCGGAAAGGGTCCCGGCCGGCAGGACGGAGCCAATGACATCCGGTGCCGTAAATCCGTCCTTGATGGTTCCGGTGACTGTGGAACCAAGGTGCATGATGTGGGAAAACCGCAGTACCTGCAGATGCCTTTCTACTTTTACGGAACCGAATTCGCTGATACGGCCCAAGTCGTTGCGGCCGAGGTCCACCAACATGTTGTGTTCGGCAAGTTCTTTGGGGTCCGTCAGTAAATCCTGTTCCAGCTGGCGGTCCTGTTCCTCTGTTTCTCCGCGGGGCCGGGAACCCGCCAGTGGAAAAGTCTGCAGCACGCCGTTATCAAGTTTTACTAATGTTTCTGGGGAAGCACCCGCAATTTCAATGTCATCACTGGAGAAATAGAACATGTATGGAGACGGGTTCAACGTGCGCAGCACCCGGTAGGTATTGAGCAGGCTGCCCTCAAAGTCAGCATCCAGCCGGTTGCTGAGTACAGCCTGAAAAATATCGCCTTCCCGAATATACTGCTTTGCACGTTCCACCATCTGGCAATATGCCTCTTTCGTGAAAAGGTGACGCACCGGAGAGGTCATACGGCCCGGTTTCCGCTGCGCAGGTGTTCCGTTCCGAATCAGGTTGGCTAAGTATTTTAATTCTTTCTGTGCATCTGCATAGGCAGCTTCCACATTCCCGTCTAAGCGGATATTCGCAATCAGCACGATTTTCTGGCGGAAATGGTCAAATGCAATTACACGGTCAAAGAGCATCAGGTCCACATCATTAAAATTTTCCTGATCTTCGGCATCCAGCTTCAGTTCCGGCTCGCTGTATTTCACATAGTCATAAGAGAAATAACCGACCAAGCCACCGGTAAAGGGAGGCAGCTCCGAAAGCCGCGGGCTTTTATTAGCTGCAAGAATCTTTTTCAGCACAGCGCCCGGGTCCTGTGTGTGAAAGTGCTCTTCTGTTTCCCCCCGCACACACATTTCTCCGTCTGCACAGGTAATCTCCTGTTTGGGGTCAAAACCGAGGAATGTATAGCGGCCCCAATGCCGTTTGCTCTCTGCACTTTCCAACAGGAAACAGTGGTGGCTTTCCGCCTGCAGAATACGCAGTACCTCGATCGGTGTTTTAATGTCTGCATAAATTTCCCGGCTGACCGGCAAAATCCGGTACTGTCCCTGTGCTGCAAAACGTTTGACTTCTTCCAAGGTTGGTTTTATCATAGATGATCCCTCCCGATAGATTTTCCCGGGGGGCATACAAAAAGGCCCGCCCAGGACAAACAGAATACTGTCTGTCAAGGACGGGCCTGAAAAATCCGGCTCGCGGTGCCACCTTGCTTTGCGGTTATGAAAACCGCACCCTTTGCGGAGTACCAACATACCCCTAGCCCATTACGCAGGCCCTGCGTCACAGGATACTCAGTGCGAAGCACCTTTCGCTGTGCCCTCAATGGTCCATTTAACAGCCCGCTCACGGTCCGGCTCTCATCTGCCCGGACTCTCTGTACGCGCTTGTGCCGTTTTTATCTCCATTTCATCGGTTTAGCAAGAAAATTATTAATTTTATTTTATATTATACACATCTTCAAAAATCTGTCAATAGTTTTTAAAAAATTTTTAAGAGGACAAACTCTGTTATAGCCTCCGGTATTTTTCCAGCAGACGGGCCGCCAACTGACTGTCCACGCGAACAAAGTCGTCGCCTAGTTCGCCGCCGCACTGTTTGCTGATCTCCATCGCTTCCTGATAAGTGGCAAAACGGGTTGCCTTTTTTAGGGGATTCTCTTCTCCCTCTAGAAAGAACAGGAACCCGATACGGTCCTTTTCCTGATTTGCAAAACAGAAGCAGCCGATTTCCACTGTTTTATTCTGTTTTTCCTCTACAATTGCAGCAAGACCGGCTTTGACAAGTTCCACCCCAACGTCATCCAGCCCAGCCTCAAAAATCAGGACTTTTTCCTTAAGCTCCATTGGGGACGTCACCGCGCGTTTCCGCACCCCGGCAAGCTGTGGGAAGCGCGTGTCTACTTCAACTTTCCGCAAAGCCTGTTTACTGCCCTCCGGCACCAGATACACCATAAATTTTTTCTCTTTATCGTGGTACAGACAGGGATAGACCAATTCTGCCTGATAGCCACAGTGCGGACACTGCCAGTCAAAAAGCGTTTCATCCAGAACTTTCTGCCGCAAAACCGGCTCTGTATTTGCGCTGATGCCTGTCCATAATTTTGTGCGTACCGGCTTTCCACACTGCGGGCAGCAGACATCCTTGCTTACCTGAGTAGACATAAAGCAAAAACACCTCCGTGTTTCTTCTCAAAATAATAATTGTATTATATCACATGTGACCCAGCTTTCCTACCCAAAAGCGTTCTTTCTGGAAATTTTTCATGGATATTCAGAAAAATTTTTCTTCTCCATAAATTATGCTGTTAAATAGCTGATAGATGCGTTATAATAAAAGCAGGTCTTAATTTTTCCGCACCGGCAGTGTTTCCGGTCGCGGTACGGAGGGAACAAAATGGGATTACTTGATTCTCTTGGAAGCCAGATGGCCAGCACATTTAACAGCCTGCGGGAAAAGAACCACCGCTCCGCTGTGATTAACCGCCTGCATATTGTCATTCAAAATGAGCGCGAAAACAGTGCCCGTGCTTATGTTGCACTCGGAAAATATTTTTATGAACACCTCCGCGATCAGGGTAATGCTGAGACGGACGCGCTCTGCGCCTGCATCGATGACAGCGACCGCCGTATGAAACGTGCCTTTGATCACATGGATGAAATCCGCGAATCCAATTTTGCTTCTGTTGATGAAACAGAATGCACCGACTGTAAAGATGACTGCGGTACCTGCAAATTCTATGAGGATAACGATGACGAGCAGGATGCGGAATCCTCCGATAAGGATAAAAAATCTGCTCCGCCAGTTCAGGAGCCTTCTACTGAGCAGCCGCAGCAGAAACCCGCTTCTTCCGCACAGCCAGCGCCAGCCGTAACCCGGCTGATGAAGAAGCTGCGCCAGAGGAGCCGGAAACTTGAAGGGAAAAGTTTTAGTCGGCATGAGCGGCGGCGTGGACAGCAGCGTCGCCGCTCTTTTGCTGCAGAAAAGCGGCTGGGAAGTTGTTGGCTGCACGCTGCGCCTGCACTTGGATGACCCGTCTTTCCCGCCGCGGGAAGGCGGATGCTGTTCCTTTCAGGATGTGCAGGATGCACGCCGTGTTTGTTATGCGCTTGGCATTGACCATTTTGTCTTTAATTTTACAGAACTCTTTGAGCAAAAAGTAATTGACAATTTTGTCTCCGAATATGCCGTCGGCCGCACACCAAATCCCTGCATCCGCTGTAATCGCTGGCTTAAATTCGGTGCAATGCTTCGCCGTGCAGAAGAACTGGGCTGTGATGCCATTGCCACAGGTCATTATGCGAAAGTGCAGCAGGGACCGGACGGCCGCTGGCAGTTATATGCCTCCCCTTACGGCAAAGACCAGAGCTATGTTCTTTACAGTTTGACACAAAAACAGCTTGCCCACACTCTTCTTCCGCTTGCCGCTCTGCCCAAACCAAAAGTCCGCAGCATCGCTCAGGAAGCCGGCCTGCCAGTTGCCCAGAAACCAGACAGTCAGGAAATTTGCTTTGTCCCAGACAAGGATTATGCCGGTTTTCTCTGCCGCCATAACGGACATGACAGTACCCCCGGCGACTTTGTAGATGCAAAGGGTCATGTACTCGGCCGGCACCGCGGGTTGACACATTATACGGTCGGCCAGCGAAAAGGGCTTGGTATCGCCTTTGGCCAGCCTATGTATGTCACCCGTTTGGATACCGCGCAAAATCAGGTTGTCCTCGGCCCGGAAGGCAGCCAGTACAGCCGCAGCCTGTTGGCAGATGACCTGAACTGGGTATCTATTCCCGCACCGGAAACACCGCTACAGGTACAGGCAAAAATCCGCTATCAGGCAAAGCCGGCATCTGCACTGGCATCGATCCAGCCTGATGGTACACTGCTTCTGCACTTTGCGGAACCACAGCGTGCTGTTGCTCCCGGTCAGGCAGTCGTTTTGTACGATGGTGATTTGCTTTTGGGCGGCGGTACGATTGTAAAAGGAATAAAAGAATAAAAATAAAAACAGGCATCATGTTTTTTGAAAAGACATGATGTCTGCTTTTACTTTCTAAATGTATGAACTCGCGGTTTCTTTACTGAATAACTCCAAAAAGTACCTTTTCACTGCCATGAGGCCATTGTGGTATTAGGGATCCGTTCATAACGGTTCTTCCGGATAAAAGCAGCTGTACTGCAGCGCATGTTTTAAGCGTCGCACACCCCGCTTTACATGCTGGGTAACGGTTGGGGATGCCACTCCCAAATCGGCTGCAATATCCTTGACCTTTTCCCCTGCAAGACGTTTTTCAATGCAAATTCTCTGCCGCTGTGTCAGTTCCTGCTGTATGGCAAGGTGAAGAGCACGGCACATGGCAGCATATCGGTAATCTGTCTGGTCTGGCTGAGGTGTCCCTAATTCCTGCGGAAGCAAGTCATAACTAAGAATACGGTGCCTCATCGAAAGGACCTCTGTAAATAAAGTCCCGTACTGCGGCATTCCAAATACATCTGATAGAGCATGCTTTCCCGTGCCGCAAGATTGCGGCTCTCCTCCACACTCAGTCCGCGTTGTTTGAGACGTTGTCTGACCGGCTGCAGATGTTCCTGAATCATTTTTGCTTCTTTAAGATAATCCTGTCCCCATTTTTGATAATCCATGTTTTACCACTCACTTTCTCTGTGCAGCGGAATTCCTCTAATTTCCATCATACAAAATTCAAGGCAAATCATCAAGGCATTTCCGAATATATGTTCTTTTATTTTGAGCAGTGTCCCAATATTGGGACACTGCTCCCCTTGCAACCCTGTTTAGGGCATGCTAAAATAAAAATAAAAGCAAATATCGACTTTTTTTGCAGCGGTCCATCCCATGTAGTACTGTTGCAGAACAAACACAAATGCAGCAAGGGGAGGATTCTGTTTTGAAGAAAGAGAAAATTAGAAAAAAAGCGCAGCATTGGCAAACACGATTACTAAGCTTTTTAAAATGGATTCTTTTTAGTATAATCATCGGCATTGTAATTGGAGGCGGCGTGGGAACTTTATTTTACTATGCAATGAAGTGGAGTACCCAAACGCGAATGGCACATTCATGGCTGCTTTTCCTGTTGCCCGTTGGCGGCTTACTGATAGCATGGCTGTATCAGTTCTGCGGTGTGAAAAAAAGCCGCGGCACAAACCTTGTGCTTCTGGCCATTCGTTCCTCTCAACCACTTCCAACGTACATGGCACCGCTGATTTTTATTTCCACCACAATTACGCACCTGTTCGGCGGGTCTGCCGGGCGCGAAGGAGCAGCTCTGCAGATTGGCGGAAGCCTTGGTTACGGAGCCGGGAAACTTT
This sequence comes from Caproicibacterium sp. XB2, assembly GCF_044880635.1. Taxonomy (NCBI): domain Bacteria; kingdom Bacillati; phylum Bacillota; class Clostridia; order Eubacteriales; family Oscillospiraceae; genus Caproicibacterium; species Caproicibacterium sp. XB2. The sequence goes on from NZ_CP173227.1 coordinate 1,817,078, forward strand.
TCAAATTGGATGAAAAGTCCCTCCACGTCATGACACTGTGCGGCATGGGCTCTGTATTTTCGGCATTATTCGGCATGCCGGTTGTCGCTGCTGTTTTTGCACTGGAAGTTGTCAGCGTTGGGGAAATGTACTATTCTGCACTGGTTCCAGTTGCTATTTCCTGCTTACTGGCCGCCGGTGTCTCAAACTGGTTTGGTGCACAGCCAGTACATTTTACACTGGTCGGCATCGCCAATATTCTCGACATCCACGTACTCGGCCACGAGGGCGTGCTGAGAACAGCAATCATCTTTTTCTATATCAGTAATGAGGGCTTGTCCCTGACCGAGAACGCGGCGCATCTCGGGCTGCCGATACCCGGCAAGCTCAAAGATGTGCTGGAACAGCTTCACGACAGAAACGACAAGGAGGAACAGTAATGGCATACAAAGGAATCGACGTATCCGTCTGGCAGGGAAACAATATCGACTTTGCCAAGGTCAAATCATCCGGCATTGATTTCGTGATCATCCGCGCCGGATACGGAAACGGAAACAAGGACAAGTATTTCGACAGCAACTACAGCAAGGCGAAGGCCGTAGGGCTTCACGTCGGAGCGTACTGGTACAGCTACGCCACGTCCGCCGCCGGAGCGAAGCAGGAAGCGCAGGCTTGCGCCAAGGTTCTCTCCGGCAAGCAGCTCGATTATCCGGTCTATTTCGACATCGAGGAGAAGTCGCAGCTTTCCAAGGGACGGGATTTCTGCTCAAGCCTCATCACGGCATTCTGCATGGAGCTTGAGAGCCGCGGTTTTTACGCTGGTTTCTACACCTCGCTTTCCAGCCTGAACTCCGTGGTATCGGACGCCGTGAAGAAGCGTTTCACCGTCTGGGTGGCGCAGTGGTCTGGCAAGTGCAGCTACTCCGGCGCTTACGGAATCTGGCAGTATTCGTCCAAAGGCAAGGTCAGCGGTATCGGCGGGAACGTCGATATGGACTACTCCTACATCGACTTTCCGGCGACGATCAGGAGCGGCGGATTCAACGGCTACGGCAAAGGAACCGCGTCCACCAGCACGACGACCACAACCGCGAAGAAGTCCGTTGATGAGATTGCTTCAGAGGTTATCGCCGGGAAATGGGGCAACGGCTCCGACCGTAAGAACCGCCTGACCGCAGCCGGATACGACTACAGCGCCGTGCAGGCGAAGGTCAACGAGAAGCTCGGATCTGCTGCCAAGAAGACGACGGCAACCTACTACACGGTTCAGCGAGGTGACACGCTCTCCGGCATCGCGAAGAAATACGGCACGTCTGTGTCCGCGATCCAGAAGCTGAACAGCTCGCTTATCAAGAACGTGAATCTCATCCAGGTTGGATGGCGGATTCGCGTGAAATAACCTCATCACATCTTATAGCCCACTGGCATTCCCTTATCGGGATTGTCGGTGGGCCTATTTTTTTGCTCTGCGACCGGAAAAACAGGCGGTTTGGCTACATAGCCGGTGAAGGGGAGAACCCTCAGACGGTTAGGAGGTCAAACGATGACGAATGAACAGAAAATGAAAATAGCGGCCATGCGTGACGACGGATACAGCTACGTTGATATTGCGAATGAAATCGGAGTATCGGAAGGAACGGTGAAGTCGTACTGCCGCCGTAATGGACTGATGAGAAAGCGAACCAATGCGGAGAAGCAGGATATCCGTCACTGCCTGTTCTGCGGAAAAGAGGTCATACAGAATCCCGGACGCAAGGAGAAGAAGTTCTGCTCGGACACCTGCCGGAGCAAATACTGGAACAAACATCTCGCCGAGGTGAACCGCAAATCCATGCGGACGTATGAATGCGCCTACTGCCATAAGCCATTCAAGGCATATGAGAGCGCCGGTCGGAAATACTGCTGCCACGAGTGCTACATCGAGGATCGGTTCGGAGGTGAGTACCGTTGACGGAGGAAGAAATGAAAAGGGAAAAGCTCTACGAAGTCACGATGAGCCACGCCAGAAAGATGCTCTCGGAAGGTCTTATCACCGAGGAGCAGTATGGCATATTTGATACAAAAATGCAGGAGAAATACCAGCCTGTTTTCGGCACATTATTCTCCGACATTCGCTTGACTTACAGGGGCTAAAGAGTGATGTATGGTAGCTGAAAGGAGGGCTGAAACATGCCAAAAATCAAGAAAATTGAGGCGTCGGAGCAGGCCGTCAGACCGAGGAAAAAGGTCGCAGCTTACGCTCGCGTCTCTAAAGCGACAGATCAGCTCATGCATTCCCTTTCGGCTCAGATAAGCTACTACAGCAATCTCATTCAGAGCAATCCGGAATGGGAATACGCAGGCGTTTACGCGGACGCCGGAATCACGGGCACGAGCGTCGACGCAAGAAAGGAATTCCAGAGAATGGTCGCTGACTGCGACGCTGGGAAAATCGACATTGTGCTGACCAAGAGCATCAGCCGGTTTGCCCGGAATACCGTCGACCTTCTGGATACGGTTCGGCATCTGAAAGAAATCGGCGTTGAGGTGCGCTTCGAACGCGAGAACATCAATACCATGTCGGGCGACAGAGAGCTGATGCTTACAATCCTCGCGTCATTCGCCGAAGCTGAAAGCAGCAGCCTGTCGCGGAACATCAAGTGGGTGATCAAGAAGAAATACGAGAACGGCATCGTTCATACGCACCAGAACATGCTCGGCTACCGCTGGAGGGGTGACGACCTCATCATCAAAGAGGATGAAGCAGAAGTTGTCCGCCGGATCTACAGCGACTACATTGACGGCAAGACGGTCGGCTGCATTCAGAGGGAGCTTGCAGCAGAAGGTTTCATCGGACTTCGCGGCAAGCCAGTCTCTACTCCCGGAATCATACGGGTGCTGACAAATGAGGAATACACCGGTTCCATGCTTTTCCACAAGCAGTATACCTACGCGCCGAAGAAGGAAAAATACAATCACGGCGAAAAGGCAATGTACCGGATTGAAAATCATCACGAGCCGATTATCTCATCTGAGACATTCGAGCTGGTGCAGAAGCTCAGAGCGGAGCGGAAGAAAAAAAACACACAGCGCAGCGAGGAATGCGCCTGCTTCTTGGGAAAGGTCGTCTGCGGCGAGTGCGGATACAGGATGGCACCGCACACAGCTTACAACAGGGGCAACCGAAGAAAGCGGTATACATTCGTCTGCAACAACCGTCACGCCAACGGCAAGGATGCCTGCGACAATCCGTGGTACGCCAAGAGCAAACTGGACGCTGCCTGCGCAGAAGTACTCGGGCAGGAGAATTACGAAGACAAGTTTACGGCTGAAATAAAGGAACTCCGGATTTACAAGGATCATCTTGAATTCGAGTTTAAGGACGGGAGGAAGATTAAATGGCAAAAGTAAAGAAAATCCCGGCTACCATCAGCCGGGTGACGGCGGAGCCGCTTGGCTCTGTGAAGAAGCGCCGGGTCGCTGGCTATGCCCGAGTTTCAACGGACAACGAGGAACAGCAGACGAGTTACGAGGCGCAGATGGATTACTACAGCAAGTACATCGCCTCGCGTGACGACTGGGAGTTCGTGAAGATGTACTCGGACGAAGGCATCTCAGCAACGTCCACCAAGCACCGCGCCGGATTCAACGCCATGATTGACGATGCGCTGGCCGGAAAGATTGACCTCATCATCACGAAGAGCATCTCAAGATTTGCCCGGAATACGGTCGATTCACTTACGGCAATCCGAAAACTGAAGGAAAACGGCACGGAGGTTTTCTTCGAAAAGGAGAACATCTGGACCTTTGACGCCCGCGGCGAATTGCTTATCACCATCATGTCGAGCCTCGCGCAGGAAGAATCCCGGAGCATTTCCGAGAACACCACCTGGGGCAGACGCAAGGCGTTTGCGGACGGCAACTACAGCCTGCCTTGGAAAAGCTTCTACGGCTACGACAAGGGCGAGGACGGAAAGCCGGTCATCAATCCGGAGCAGGCGGAGGTCATAAGGCTCATCTACAAGCTCTTCCTTGAGGGCTATTCCGCTCAGGCCATTGCGAATACCCTGTACGACAAAGGCGTCAAAAGCCCGATGGGCAAGGACATGTGGAACACCTACAACATCATGTACATCCTGCAAAATGAGAAAATGTGCGGGAATGCCCTTCTTCAAAAGAAATACACCGAGTCGTTCCTGACGAAAAAGCAGATTAAAAATAACGGCGAGATTCCGCAGTATCTGGTTGAAGATGACCACGATGGAATAATCGACAAGCGGACATGGGAGCTGGTGCAGGCCGAGGTGCAGCGCCGCAAGGGCAAGCACTACAGCGGCGTGAGCATTTTCTCCTCGAAGATTATCTGCGGAGAATGCGGCGGGTACTACGGCTCAAAGGTGTGGCACAGCACGGACAAGTACCGCCGGGTCATCTGGCGCTGCAACCACAAGTACAAAGGAAAGAAGTGCGAAACGCCGCATCTGACCGAGGACGAGATTAAAGAGCTGTTCGTCAAGGCGCTGGGTGAACTGCTTTCCGACAAGGACGAGGTCATCGAAAACCTGACGATTTTGCGGGAAGCGGTGTCCGATACTTCGGAGCTTGAGACGCAGCTGACGGAAGCTGAAACGGAGATGGCACTGCTTGCCGAAATGGTGCAGGAGGCGGTTTCCGAGAACGCGCACAAGGCGCAGGACCAGAATGCCTACGCCGAGAAGTACAACGGCCTCGTCAGCCGCTACGATGAGCAGAAGAAACTGCATGACGAGCTGTCAGACCGAATAGCCGCCGTCAAGGCAAACGACAAGCAGATGGAGGAATTTATCCAAGAGCTGCAGAACCTTGACGGCGTGGTCTCCGAATTTGACGAGAACCTCTGGAGCAGCCTGGTCGATCACGTCACCGTGATGAAAGACAAGAAGGTCATCTTTACCTTCAAAGGCGGGACGGAGATTACTGTCTGAAAACTGAACGGGATGAATTAAGCCGGGGAAAAATGAAACCCCGGCTCATTTTATGCCCGAAAAAGACCGAAATTACAGCACTCGTAAACGATGAAACCACAATCACACGATGAAACTTTTTTTGACCTCGAAAGTTTCATCGTTACATTGTATCAAAACTGACAGTCTTATGAACCTAAGCCTCTCGATTTTGATACAATGTAACGATAGCGGATATGTGAAAAAGTCTGAGAAATACAGCGCTTTCAGCGTTTTTGACAGGTGGCGGCGTTCAGTAGATGTGCTTCTGAACAGCCGCTCTTTTTATGCCCGGAGAGCCAAAAAAGCAAAATGCACCCACAATCATACGATAGCCTTTTATCGTGTGATTGTGGGTTTATCGTGTAATGATATGCAACTGAAAAAGCCGGATACCGTCAGCTAATTATTCAGCATCAGGAACCCGGCTTTTTCAGCACAGATTATCTCGTATTAAGGATTAACCGAACAGAAACTCCTTCGTCAAACGTTCGGCTTCTTTGAACAGGTCATATCCCTGCGTTTTCTGGACACCGATCATCTCGAAGATTTCCGCCTTACTATACCCGGCGTAACCGAGGGTGACGATACGTGCGAGCTTCGGATTCTTTTTTTCAAGTTCGTTGATCAGGTCTTCCAGAAGCATTTCGACCTTATAATCGTCATCGGCATGGGACTCGGTGCCTGCCGCATATTCCATTTTCTCAAGCTGACTCCAATACACCATGCTGCGATCTTCCTTCTCGTAAATGTTACGGAACGGGCAATTCGCACAGCATTCGTGATTATCGCCCTTCTTTTTAGGGCAGGGTTTCTTGCTGCCGTCAGGCTGTGGTACAAGGCAGCGGCTGTGGCGATTGGAACCGAGCTTTTCATCAAGCAATTCGTTTACTTCGGCGTTGAAGATAGACCATGCCTGTTTCTCCTGATTTTTCGGTACCGGAACAAACATCACCAGATAGCGGATTCCACTCTTTTCCCATGTTCTCAGATTCGTCATGTTGGCTCCGAGACCTGCTGCGTACTCCTTGTTCACCAGCTGCGGGACGAGAACCTCGTCTGCCTGCAGCGGTGCATCGTTATAAGATTTCCAGTTCTTCTGATTGCCTTTGATTGCCATATAAGCTTTCTCCTTTCGGCTTTCAAACCGAGGCGGAGACCGCTCATATGGCTGCCAGTATTGTTAGACATCGTTGGTCACCTCTTGCGGATTGCTCCGCCTCATTTCGGTGACCAGCCGTTCGTAAGCTGGCACTCTATTCACTTGTCTATCCATCACCTGACTACGAACACACCTCGTGGCCACGAAGAAGGTGAGTCAGATTCTGGAGAACCTTTTAACGTCATGTCCGGGACGTTTACAGGAAATGAATAAACTATTTCATCACTGTAAAATAATTTGCGATGACAAATCTAAGATTGACCATCGTGCTAAACTGTGGTAAAATTAAATATCATTGGTTTCATGTCGGACGGTTTCTCTCCTTCCTGTATCTTGAGTATACGGGAAACGGCATTTTTCACCGCTCCCGAGAGTACACGGCTGTACATGACCGTACATGTACGCGCGGAAGGAGGTATCTCTGTTGGCAGACACTGAATTCAAAATCTTTGCGAAACTGCTCGCGACAAAGTACCGACGGAACAGAAAAGTCGAGGTTTTTGCCCAAGAGTTATTTGAGAAGATTTACTTGCCGGAATCCGAAGATGATCCCGTTGACGAAACCCTGCCTCGAACATACAAGGCCTACTACTACGGTCAAAATGACATAACGGAGCTCGCATCCAAGATTTCCAAGTCTTTGGATCCAGCAAATTTTGTAGGATATATACAGACGGATTCAGATGACACGATAGAGTATCTCTGCGATTCGTTTAGACCATGGTTCCCGGATATTGATGAGAGCAATTACTGCTCTTGCATAGCTACGCGGTTTAAAGACATCATTGACCGTGCGGCAGCTCCAAAAACAAAAGATACTTCCCTTGCGGCTACAAGCGGAGGCGTCCCTGCCGTTCAGATGGCGACACTGAAAGAAAAATACGGCATAGGCCTTGTCGCCGAAACCGGAAGCGTATGCCCAAATGACGGATGCCAGAAATCTCTGTTTGGATACAGAGACGGACATACGGAACTCATCTATAACGTTGCAGTCATTAATCCGGATGGCAGTTCAGCCAATGCATCCAATCTGATAGCGCTTTGCCCGGAATGTGCGGCCAAGTATGCAGCCCTTAAAACGCCCGACGATATTGCCCGGATGACAAAGATAAAAGAAGCTCTTGTTAATGAGCACGACGATCAGGAGATCCGAGCGGACCAGCATGTGCAGGAAGGTGTCAGGCGGGTGATAGAAAAGATCCCATTCATCAAGCCGCCAACAGATATTGATCTGAATTACGACCCGGTTCCAGTCAGACAAAAAATCAGCGATTTCGCGCTGTATCTCCGCATCAAGACAGACGTGAACGTTTACTTCAATGATGCGCATGAGGTGTTTCAGGAAATGGGCCGTGAAGGAAAGCTGCGATTCAATCCTTTCTGCCAGCAGGTCCGGTACATGTACGTGAGTTTTCGCGATAAGGGATACAGCCAGGATAAGATTTTCTATGAAATGACGAAGTGGCTGTACGACGCGACGAATGAAAAATGGCGTGACTGCGAAATCGTCATCGCATATTTCACGCAGAAATGTGAGGCATTTGATGTTATTGCCGAATAAGCTTTATTCATATAACGAAAGCACGCTTTCCAAATTTCCTGTTGTTCTCCGTGAACTTCGTACGCAGCCGCTGGGCGTGCATGAACTGTATCGTCGCGTGATAAAGAAAATGGACGGCGTTAATGAATTTATAGATGTGCTCGACTGCCTGTATGCACTTAGAAAGATTGAGTACGACGAAAATGAGGAAGTACTGCGCTATGTTGTATGAGATAGAATGCGACCAGTTCGCTGAGACAATAAATGGACAGCGTGTCCCGAGAGGAAGAATCAGATTCCGCCCGGGACTGAATACTGTCCTTGGAGACAGGCAGGGTGAAAACTCCATCGGGAAGTCTACCTTCCTGCTGACTGTTGACTTCTGCTTTGGCGGCAACGATTATCTGGACAGCGAGAAAACGAAAAATAACGTGGTCCGCTTCGTTGGCAACCACGTCATTAAATTCGCTTTTAAGTTTGGAGACCGTATCGAGTATTATTCCAGAAATACTCTGGACCCTACGCACGTCAGTAAATGTGATGAGAATTATAACGAAATAGGTGATGCGATTTCGCTGGACGATTTCCAGAAGCATCTCTTCACTTCCTATCAGATTCAGACGGCACAGTGCAGCTGGCGTAGTCTGGTAGGACGATTTGCAAGAATCTACGGCAGACATAATTACAGCGAGGAGTTTCCGCTGCAGTATGGAGGAGAACCTGATGCTGATGCGATTAAGGCGCTGGAGCAAATCTACGGCGTTTATGACCTTGTGAAGGAATATGAAGATTTCTACAAGGCAAAGAACAAGCGCAAAACCGTCCGAACGAATGCCGCCAACTTGGGAGAAATCGTAACCATCGCAAGGACAAAGAAACAGGTCAAGGCCAACACCAAGGAAGTTGAAGAACTCGAGAAGCAGCTTGAGGAACTTCTCAATAAGGAAGACAGATCCCTCGCGGAGAAGGATACCACTCAGCTTGACAAGGCCGCTGAAATCAAAGGACAGATTACGGTGCTGAAACGGCGAAGGACAAGGCTTGTGTCGCAGCTGAATGCCGTCAAGGCAAACCTTGAGGAAGGCCTGACGCCAACGTCAGATGATATTCAGGATCTGCAGGAGTTCTTTCCGAAAGCCAACATAGCCAAACTTGAGACGATTGAGCACTTCCATAAGAAGATGCAGACTATCCTGACGGATGAGATGTCAGAAGAAGTTCAGCGACTGGAGGCGCTGATTGCGGAATCCACAAAGGAAATGCAGCGCCTCGAAGACGAGCAGCGTCAGCTCGGTGTTCCGACGCATGTATCAAAGAAGTTTCTGGATGAGACTGTCCGCCTGCGCAGTCGAATTAACTTCCTAAAGACGCAGAATGAAGGATATGATGAATCACAAAAGCTGGCAGCGGAAACAAAGGATGCCAAGACTCGTATGGAGGATGTCCGGAAAAATCAGCTCGATAGTGTCCAGGCTATGATCAATCAGGAAATGGTCAGGCTGAATGACTTTATATACGATGGAAAACAATATGCTCCGGAGATTAAATTCTCTGATGCCAAGAACGGAAACCCGAAATATACATTCGGATGCGACTGGAACTCTGGCACGGGAGAAAATTACAAGAACCTCATTATTTTTGACCTGAGCGTATTCAAGACCACTGAGCTTCCGTTTATCGTCCATGACTCGCTGATCTTCAAGAACATTGCGGACCTGCCGATTGATAAGATCATGCAGCTCTATATGAACAGCGGGAAGCAGGTCTTCATATCGTTTGATAAGCACAAGGCATTTACAGATTATACAGCGAAGACTGTCTACGATACCCGCGTAATTGAGCTTCATGATAACGGAGGAGAACTGTTCGGATGGTCGTGGGCTAAGAAAGCGGAAAACGAATCCGGCGAAGAGTCGTCAGAAGATGACGAAAAATAAACTGATGGAGAAGCGTATGCATATTAGCTACAGACCCTTATGGGTAATACTTGCAGAACGGGAAATGACAAAAAAGGATCTGCGTGAATTAAGCGGAATCAGCACAGCTTCCCTTGCGAAGCTGGGCAAAGGCGAAAACCTGACGACCGATGTGCTTCTGAAGATCTGCGAAGCATTAAACTGCAATATCAATGAGATTGTAGAGACGGTTCCTGATGATGACGACAAGAAGGGAACCAGGAATAAACCGGAGGAAAAGAAGAATGCCGCAAAGTACAAACAAGGCACTCAAAGAAGCCAGTCCTTATAATGCAGCGATAACAAGAGAACAGTTTTTATTTTATGAAATGCGTACCACAGCAAAGCTTGTAAACGATGGGCTTGATAAGGATGCTGTGGTTGAACATATTGTGTCAGAGAATCTGTTTCAGTACCCGACGGAGAAATCCGTCCGGAAGATGGCACTTGCCTGCCTCCGGAGACTGGATGCAATGGAAGACGATACGCTTGTTTCGGCCATCGCGACACAGCCGAGCGATGTGGCAAAGCAGATCTGCCTCTATGCCATGATGCGGCAGTACCGTCTGGTATGGGACTTCATGCTGACGGTCATCGGCGAGAAATACCAGAAGCTCGACAGCTCCTTTGGCAGAGTGGATCTGAATACATTTTTCATGCGTCTGCAGGAGCAGGATGACTGGGTGGCAACGTGGAGCGATTCCACCATTACAAAAGTGCGTCAGGTGCTGACGAAAACGCTCGTGGAGAACGACTATCTGGACAGCACAAGAGCTGACCACTTGAACCTGGTGCTGATCAGTCCGGTACTTGAAAACGCAATCAGGAACGACGGAATGACGGAGGCGCTGCCTGCCTTCAACTGCCTGTCGTAGGAGGAACCATGAAAGGAAATATAGACGAGAGGCTGGACAAGGTACGAGAGCTCCTGAAAGACCCGGATTTCTTGGAAGGAAACGGCCTCAGCAATGAAGTAAATATCCGGATGTTCTGCTATGAAGCAAAAGATGAGATGCGTGTCCGCCACTTTGTGCTGCAGATCCTGACAGACCAGGCACTGCCGTGTCATCTGAAAGAGAATAATTTATATGAAATCTTTCTTCAGTGCTGTGAAGATAAGCGCATCCTATCCCGTATGGCCGATCAGGAGAAAAAGCGCGGAAAAGACCAGCTTGAGAAGATGATCGAGAAATCCGTGGGCGTACAGGCATATGTAGATAAGATCTGTGCAGAGCCTCCGGAAAAGGGAGACGTGCTGCTCCTGACCGGCGTCGGGGATGTGTTCCCGTTTATGCGCATTCATATGCTGCTGGAAGCCCTGCAGCCGAGAGTGGGCGGTGTTCCGATCCTCGTGATGTATCCGGGCACCTTCGACGGAAGGCACGTGAAGCTTTTTGACAGACTTAAACCGAACCCTTACTACAGGGCGTTCAATGTGATATAGGAGGAACCGCCAGATGAGAATTCAGGACATGTTTGTCGATGACATCAATCGAAAAATAAACGGTGTCATCAAGGTAGACCAGGAAGATACGACGACCGAGCAGGAGCTCAACGAGTACGTCATTACGAGAGAGCTGAAACGGCATTTCATTACGTTTTTCAACTATTATGACGACGCATTCGATGCTCCAACAGCGGATATCGGTGTCTGGATTTCCGGCTTCTTTGGAAGTGGTAAATCTCACTTCCTGAAGATGCTCTCCTATATTCTTGAGAACAGAACCATCAACGGCATTCCGACGGTTGAGCGGTTCCGCAAGAAGTTTGCGGATGATCCTGCGACTTTCATGCTGATTGACAAGGCTGCGAAGGCTCCGACGGAGACGATCCTTTTCAATATCGACATTGAGGGCTTCAGCAATAAGGACAATACCGCCGTGCTGAAGGTTTTTGCGAAGATGTTCTATAACCATCTCGGCTTCCTTGGCGAAGATTTGAAGGTGGCAAAGCTGGAGCAGTTCGTCGCGAAACAGGGCAAGACCGAGGAGTTCCGCCGTGTGTTTGAAGAAAAGAACGGCGCTCCGTGGGTGGAGACACGTGAGTCCTTTGGCTTCTTCGAGGACGATGTTGTAGAGACGCTCGAGGAAGTGCTCGGTATGAGCGAGACAGCTGCCCGCAACTGGTTCAATGGAACGGAAACAGCTGAGATCAGCATCGCTCAGCTTGTATCAGAGATAAAGGACTATGTGAACAGCAAGCCGAAGAACTTCAGGCTTCTCTTTATGGTTGATGAGGTCGGCCAGTATGTCGGCACGGATACAAACCCGCTCCTGAATCTTCAGTCTCTCGTGGAGAAGGTTGGAAGCGAGTGCGGCGGCAAGGTCTGGATTGTCTGCACTGGTCAGGAAGCCATCGACGAGATCATCAAAGTCCGCATGGATGAGTTTTCCCGCATTCAGGCAAGATTCAAGACAAGGCTTTCCCTGTCCTCCTCTGCTGTAGATGAAGTCATCCAGAAAAGACTCCTCACCAAGAAGCCGGAAGCAAGGACTGTCTTGACAGACCTGTATGAGCGCAACGACTACGTGCTGAAGAACCTGTTCAGCTTCACTGATTCTGTGCTCGATATTAAAGGGTACAGCGGTCCGGAAGAATTCGTTGTGAACTATCCGTTTGTGCCGTATCAGTTCATTCTGATTCAGAAGATTTTCTCGGAAATCCGCAAGCACGGCGCAGCCGGAAAACACTACTCCGGGGCAGAGCGCTCGATGCTGGACGGCTTCCAGATCGTGGCGAAATCCATCGAAGACAAGAACGAGCATGCCATCGCTCCGCTTTATCCTTTCTATGACAGCGTGCATTCCTTCCTCGACGGCTCTATCCGCCGCGTGATCGAGCGCTGCCAGAAGGCCGCGGATAATCATGACGGCATTGAAGACTATGACGTCAAGGTATTAAAGCTCCTCTACCTCATTCGCTACATCGATGATGTAAAGGCAAACCTTGATAACATCGTCATTCTGATGTCGGATGATATCCGGACGGATAAGATCGAGCTCCGGCAGACGGTGCAGAAGTCGCTCGACCGCCTGAAGAGCCAGAACTATATTGACCGCCGCGGCGATGCCTATATCTTCCTCACCGATGAGGAGCAGGATATTGCGCGAGACATCGCGAATACATCTGTAGATACCGCCAAGATCGTTGAGCGTATCGGGCAGATGATCTTCGGCGATATCTATACACAGAAGAAATACCGGTATGGGAAATACGACTTCCCGTTTGATGAGATGGTGGATTCCACTTCCATCGGTGCGGTGACTGGTGGCATGACGCTCCGCTTCCTAACAGTAGCTGCGGACGTGACGGACAAGCAGGAACTGCGTCTGATGACGGAATCCAAGGGAGCCGCCATTGTCGTGCTCGCAGATACGCCATACTACGAGTCTCTGGAAAACGCCATGAAGATTCGCAAGTATGTGAAGCAGCGCAATGTGAATCAGCTGGCGAAATCCGTGCAGGACATCATTCGCGACCAGCAGGACGAGGCCGGAAAGTATGAAACCTCCGCCAAGGAAGAACTTGAGAAAGCCATCGCCGGTGCGGAGTTCTATGTAGACGGCGAGCATATCGAAATCAAGAGCGGAACGCCGGTTTCCAAGATTGATCAAGCTCTCGAATATCTTGTGGCGCACGTCTACAGCGAGCTCGACCTGATTACAAAGAATGCGGAAACGGATGCAGATATCATCGAGATTCTGCGCGGAACCAATCCGGAAATGGCCGGTATGGAGAACAACCGTGATGCTGCTGCCAAGGTCGAGGAGTACCTCGAAATGCAGTCCATGAAGAAGCTTCCGACCTCGATGGACGACCTCCAGACGCGCTATCAGAAGATTCCGTACGGCTGGAAGGAAATCGACATCGCCGCGGTTGTGGCACTTCTGATTTATCAGCAGAAGGTTACGATTAAATACGGCGGCGCACAGATTCGCCCGGACAATCCGAAGCTTCCGGATATGCTCCGCAAAAAGACAGAGCGCGGCAAGGCCATGATTTCCATGAAGCAGTCTGCCTCCGCGCAGAAAATGAAAGCCGCAAAAGAGATCATGCGGGAGTACTTCGACATCATGGACGTGCCAGATGATCAGGATGCTCTCGTTAAGCTGATTCTGGACAAGTTCAAAGATCAGAAGCAGCATTACGAGGAACTGAACAGCCGGTATGCGGGCCACAAATACCCGGATCACGACAAGGTAACAGCAGCCATCAAGCTGATGGACGACGTGCTCTCGCAGGAGAAGGACGACATCGCGCTGATTGACCGTCTGGTAGCAGACGAAACGAAGCTGTTTGACAGCAAGGACGACATGCAGCCGGTCGAAGCGTTCTTTAAGAACCAGGTTACGGTGTTTGATTCTGCAGTGAAGATGGAAGCCGATCTCCGGAACGACCTGCCGTATATTCAGAAGGATGAGGAAACCAATGAAGCGCTGAACCAGATCCGGAAGATTACGATGGTGAACGGCAGTAATCCGGCTGTTTATAAGAAGATCCCGGAGCTTAACGCTCTGATGGACAAGGTTCGCGCCGGACATAACAAGCTGCTCGAAGACAAGCGCACCGAGCTTCTTGAAATCGTGCGTCAGTGCCTTGCGGAGATTCATCAGGCCGGAGGCGAAGGCGGCGAATTCAAAAATGCCATTGAGAAGGCTGACAATTACTTCACGCAGATGAAGAACCAGATCGCCACAACAAGAACCATTGTCCTGCTCGACGGCATGACCACGCAGATGTGGAATTATAAAGATGATACGGTTGCTGCTATCGAGGCAGCCAAGAAGCCGCCGAAGCCGGTGGAGCCAGACGACGATAAGGATAAGCATCCGAAGAAGCACATCAAGAATTACTACCGTCAGGCAATATTCAAGCAGGCGACGCTGGAAAGCCAGGATGATGTGGATGCCTATGTGGAGAGAATGCGCTCCTATCTGTCTGCGCTTCTGAAGGACTGCGACGGAATCAAACTGAACTAAGAGAGGAATCTTTCATGGATAAGAATGCAATAAAGAAATACGCAGTCTGGGCACGAAATGAACTCATCGAGCGCGTTTCACAGAAAGCGGATCAATATGAGATCAGCGCGGATGCTGATCCGACTGCGGACTCTGCACATGGAGTTCTTCTGACAGCGGATGAGAAGAAGCAGCGTGCGGCTCTGATCGCGCAGGTAAAAGAAAAAGGACAGGATCAGGTGATGGAGGAGGTTGCCTACACCTGGTTCAACCGCTTCTCTGCCCTGCGTTTTATGGAGGTCAATAACTATCTTCCTTCCCGCGTCCGTGTTTTTACGGATGAAAATGGGGCTTTCAAGCCGGAAATTCTTTCTGATGCGATCCATCTGGAGCTGGACGGTCTCGATATGGAGAAGGTCTATGCGCTGAAGGATGCCAATGACGATGACGCGCTGTTCAAGTATCTCATCATCACGCAGTGCAATGCACTCTCCAGTGTGCTGCCGGGAATGTTCCAGAAGATCGCAGACTACACCGAGTTGCTCTTCCCGGACAATCTGCTCCGGGAAGGAAGCGTTGTGGAACGAATGATTACTGATATTCCGGAGAAAGACTGGAACGTCTCTGAAGGCGGACAGATCGAGATTATTGGATGGCTGTATCAGTATTATATTTCTGAAAAACATGATAAGGTCGTTGATCCTCTTCATGGGAAAGTTGTTGCAAAAAATGAGGTTCCGGCTGCGACGCAGCTCTTTACGACAGACTGGGTCGTTCGGTATATCATCGACAATTCTGTCGGCAGATACTGGATTGAAAGAAATCCGGAAAGCAATCTGAAAAATGAACTGGAATATTTCGTTACGCCGAAAGATGGCACTATTCCGCAGGTAAACGAGAAGATCACTCCGGAGCAGCTGACTGTATTTGATCCTTGTATGGGTTCCGCCCACTTCGGGGTTTATGCCTTTGAAGTACTGGAAAAGATCTACACAGAATATGGATATACGGAACGGGAAGCAGCGGCTTCTATCGTGCAGAATAATCTGTTCGGACTTGATATTGACGAACGTGCGGCGCAGCTCGCCAACTTTGCTATCATGATGAAGGCCATGCAGTATGATAAGCGGTTTCTGAGCCGTAAAATTCAGCCACATTTTTATGAAATTAAGGAAAGCAATCATGTGGATCAGTTTACGGTGGATTACTTTGCAAATGGCAACGCCAAGCTGAGGCACGATATTCAGTCGATCATCAACGACACAAGAGACGCGAAGGAATACGGTTCTATCATACAGATAGCTCCGGTGGATTTTGATGCTCTTTTTGCCCGGTTTGATGAGATCAAAAACGATGTCAATCTATATAGGAATATGGCCATGGATGACCTTCTTCCACTGGTTCGTGAAGCAAAGATCCTAGCTGATACATATGCCGTTGTTGCCACGAATCCGCCATATCTGAATAAGTTTGACGCGAAGCTGAAGAAGTACATCGCGGATAACTATGCCGACTATAAGGGTGATCTGTTCAGCGTGTTTATTTACCGGAATTTTGGATTCTGTAAGAAAAACGGATATTCCGGTTTCATGACGCCTATGGTCTGGATGTTTATCAAGACTTATGAACCGTTGCGGAATTTTGTACTGAGGAATAAAGCAATCGCGACATTGATTCAATTTGAGTACTCTGCTTTTGAAGAAGCAACGGTACCGATTTGTTCTTTTGTGCTTAAAAACGGAAAAGCCGATAACAAAGGCGAATATTTCCGGCTTTCTGATTTCACAGGTGGCATGGAAGTTCAGAGGCAGAAAGTTAAAGAGGCACTGAATAATCCAGAATGTGGATTTTTCTATGAATCTGATCAGTCTAGCTTTGCAAAAATACCAGGCACACCCATTTCTTATTGGGTGAGCAATTCACTTTATAGAGATTTTGAAAACCGTTTAATTCAAGACATAGAACCACCACGATTCGGAATGTCAACTTCAGATAATAATAGGTTTGTAAGAATTTGGCATGAAGTCAATTTCTGTAAATTTGCTAAACCCGCTTTTGAATTGGAACGTGTGGATAAGGAGAAAAAATGGTATCCATATAATAATGGTGGTGATTATAGAAGATGGTATGGTGATAATGGCGATGTTGTTAATTGGGAAAATGATGGTCTTGAAATAAAAGGTTTTGGCCGAGCAGCAATTCGTAATAAGGACTTTTATTATCAAGCTGGTATTACATGGACAGCAATTTCTAGCGCAAAAATTAGCGTAAGGCTGTTCGATTACGGATTTCTTTTTTCAAGCGCAGGATTTTGCATTTTTGAACGAGAATTCAAATACTATCTTCTTGCATTTATGAATGGGAAGGTTTGTGCTGAAATCCTAAAAGTGCTTTCTCCAACGATAAATTTCAATGTAGGAGATATTGCTAGATTGCCTGTGAAAATTGAGCAGGACAAAAGGAGCCAAATAGAAACTGTAACTAAAGAAAATGTAAATATTTCTCGTCATGATTGGGATTCATTTGAAACATCTTGGGATTTCCAAAAGCATCCGTTGATTCGAAATACACGCACCATAAAAGAGGCATTCAGTCAATGGCAGACCGAATGCGATGAACGTTTCAATCAGCTCAAGGCTAACGAGGAAGAACTTAATCGCATCTTCATCGACATCTACGGCTTGCAGGATGAACTGACGCCGGAAGAAGATGACAAAGACGTAACTGTCCGCAAGGCTGATCTCGGTCGCGACATCCGCTCGTTTGTCTCCTATGCCGTCGGCTGCATGATGGGTAGGTATTCGCTCGATATGGATGGTCTTGCTTACGCCGGAGGCAATTGGGACAGCTCAAAGTACAAGACGTTCATCCCGGATAAGGATGCTATCATCCCGATTACGGATGACGAGTATTTCACGGATGACATTGTTGGTCGTTTCGTGGAATTCGTCAGAACTGTTTACGGGAGCGATACGCTCGAAGAGAATCTGAAGTTTATCGCAGATGCTCTTGATGAAAAGGGTTCGACCTCACGTGAAGTGATCCGGAATTACTTCCTGAATGATTTCTACAAGGATCACCTGAAGATTTATCAGAAGCGCCCAATTTACTGGCTCTTTGATTCCGGTAAGAAGAATGGATTCAAGTGCCTCGTGTATATGCATCGCTACCAGCCGGATACGATTGCCCGAATTCGTACGGATTATGTCCATGAGCAGCAGGCACGTTATCGTACGGCTATCTCCGGCTTAGAGCGTCAGATTAACGGCGCACCGACATCGGAGCGTGTGAAGATAAATAAGCAGTTAACCAAGCTCAAAGACCAGGCCGAAGAGACCCGGAAGTGCGAAGAGAAGATTCACCATCTGGCAGACCAGATGATCAAGATTGACCTTGATGATGGCGTAAAGCATAACTACGAGATTTTCAAGGATGTTTTAGCGAAGATAAAGTAAAGGAGGCAGCTTACTATGGCACTGCCTGATTCAGAAAAAGTAATACAGGAATTGAACCGGCGCTTTGCACAGCCACTTCCGGAGTTCTACAGTCGCCGTATCATCTTTTGGTATGACGAGGATAGGGATTTCGAGGAGAAGGTTCAGAACGGAGAAATTGAACTGGCGGACGCAAAGCTCATCGCGCTCGATGAGACGAATAATTTTGAAATAAAGAAGCTTCTCACTCATGACGACAAGACGAGCAATTTCTGCGTCTATTGCCCGGTCACTTATCCGGATGAAAAAAACTGGCTCCTGCCCGTGCAGCTTTACAGTGAGGAATTCCGCGCGGATCTTGTTTCCATCTGGCTCGAAGAGATGGGGATTGAGAATACGGCGAACCTGCGGAAGACTGTGAAGGATTATCGTCCGTTCTTCAAGACGAAGGCTCACCGCACGAAGGTGGCAAATCTCAATCAGAAGATCACTGCACCTGTGCATCTGCATAAGGCAGTGATTGCGGTTCTTTGCGGCGTGAAGGATACCGGGCCGAATCTCCTTATTCGGACGGTGCTCCGTGCCGGAACTGATCAGGAGCAGAACAGCATATACCAGTCTCTCGTAAAATATGGAGCATACTCTGTTTTCTGGCAGATGGTGGCTCAGGTCACCGGTTATCGTGAGGAAACGCCTGATCTCGGCAGGCTCTCCTGCCATATCCTGATGACGGCGGCAACACGTACTATGCGCATGGATAATCTGATCGGTCTGGATGGGTTTATTTCTATCCCGCATCAGAGCTATTGCTACGATTTCATGTCGGAGTGGATGCATTCGGATGAGACGCGGGAGCTTTATAGCATTGCAAGACAGACCGAAGATGAACTACGCCTTCCGGCAAGATTCAGTCAGCTGCCGATTGAAGAGCTTACCCAGACAGAAATCTTTCCGTGCATCGATGAGTGCATTCTGAAAAAACTGATGACGGACATCATCGATCATACGATTAATGTGGATGTCATCGAACAGACCGCGGAGCAGCGCCGGACGATGCTTTGGTATGAGCGAGTGCAGAACTTTTATGAGGGAGTTCTGGAGGTCGCGCACATGCAGAAGTTCTATCTGGACCATGCCGCCGGATTTCATACCGTGGAGCCGCATAAGGTCTGGAAGGAATACACTACTGATTACTATAAGATGGATACCTGCTACAGGCTTTTCCATGTGGCGTTCGGGAAATCTCTGAATTCATCCAATCCGCTGCTCGACGACCTGTTTAAGCATGTGGCGGACAATGTGGAAGGACTGTACGCAAACTGGTATCTGGATAATCTTGGCACCAACTGGGCAACTGCCGCATCGGACAACCTGAAGGAATACGGCAGGATTATGGAGGTGCCGCAGCAGCGGGATTTCTATCGCACCCACGTGCAGAATGCCGATACTCGCGTGTTTGTGATTATTTCCGATGCCATGCGCTATGAAGTAGCGGCAACACTATCTGAAGAGCTGCGCCGGGAAACGCAGGCAGAGGTTAAGCTGTCATCCTGCGAGGGCATTTTCCCAACTGTGACGAAGTTCGGCATGACAGCACTCCTTCCGCACAAAGAGCTCTCCGTAGAACCAAAGCCAAATGGCGTTCTCGGCGTGCTGGCGGATGGAAAGCCTACAGATGCTCCCTATCGTGACGGGATTCTGAAAGCGGCGAATCCTGCCAGTGTGGCGCTTAAGTATAAAGATCTCATCAAAATGAAACGCGCTGAACGCAGTGCGCTGGTCAAGGGCATGGAGGTTGTGTATATCTACCATGACAGGATTGACGAAACCAGCCATACTGATGAACTTGAAGTCTTCAATTCGTGCGATGATGCAATCAGTGAAATTAAGAACATGGTGCGGATCATTGTGAATGAGTTCAGTGGAACGAGGATCTTTATTACTTCTGATCACGGCTTCATTTATACCTACAAGCCGCTGACAGAGGATGCCAAGGTGGATAAAACGACATCTTCTGCCGATGATATTGAAGTAGACCGGCGTTACCTGATCACGAAAAAAGGTGCAAAAGCTGAATATATGCTGCCGGTGAAATTCCTTGACGGCACTCAGTATGATGCTTTTGCGCCGATTGGAAACACACGCATTAAGAAAAAAGGCGGCGGCATGTATTTCGTCCACGGCGGGATCAGCCTGCAGGAAATGGTCGTGCCTGTCATCGACTACCATTACATGAGGACTGACAGCGCTGGATACCAGCGGAACAAAAAGAAATACGACACGAAGCCTGTAACACTGAATCTGCTCTCGGCAAGCCGTAAGATCAGCAATATGATCTTCTCGCTGAACTTCTACCAGAAGGAAGCTGTCGGAGCTAATCGGGAAGCAACTACATATCTGCTGTATTTTGTGGATGCGGAAGGCACGCAGGTTAGCGATACGCAACGGATTATTGCGGACAAGACAAGCGATAATAATCAGGACAGGACGTTCCGCGTGAGCTTCAACCTGAAATCAATGAAATACAGTAACAAAGAAAGCTACTGTCTGGTAATTACGGACGAAAGTGGTCTGCAGCTGCCTCAGCGCGAAGAATTCTCCATAGACATTGCCTTTGCTGTGGATGACTTCGATTTCTTCAGCTAAAGGATGTGATACGAATGGATGATATTTCTACCGGGGAAAAGAGTTCCCGTGAAATCATAAAAGAAAAGCTTCGTCAGAACTTTGACGGAAAGATCGTGCGAAAAGATCTGACCAAGAAGATCAAGGAAGGTGCAAACGTACCGGTTTATGTCCTTGAGTTTTTGCTTGGACAGTACTGCAGCTCAGACGATGAAGAGGTCATCGAACAGGGCATAGAAAATGTAAAGCGGATTCTGGCGGACAATTTTGTTCGTCCGGATGAAGCGCAGAAAGTCCTCTCCAAGCTCCGTCAGCGCGGAAGTCATACCATCATTGATATGGTGACGGTGAATCTGAATCTACGCTATGACGAGTATGAAGCAAGCTTCTCAAACCTGGGCCTTGCTGGAATTCCGATCAGTGAGGATTATCCGGAAAAGTATGACCGCCTGCTCTGTGGCGGTATCTGGTGCATTGTGCAGCTGGAGTATGATTCCGGCGAGGATGCTGTGCCGGATATTATTTCTACGTCCGGCGAAAGAATTCAGTCAAAGCGGAAAAAGCAGAAGGACCTGACACCAATTAGCATACGGAAACTGACTCCGATCCAGCTGCCAAGCGTAGATATGGACGGTCTCAAGGAAGGCCGGAAAGAATTCACGAAGGATGAATGGCTTGATATTCTGATGCGCTCCATCGGGATGGAGCCGGATGAGCTGACGTACAGGGAGAAGTGGCTGCTTCTCACCCGGATGATTCCGCTTGTAGAGAACAATTTCAATCTCTGCGAATTAGGACCACGTTCAACAGGTAAATCCTATCTGTATAAGGAAGTATCGCCGAATAGCATTCTTGTTTCCGGCGGGCAGACGACTGTCGCGAATCTCTTCTACAACATGGGCCGGAAGACCATCGGACTTGTCGGCTTATGGGACTGTGTAGCCTTTGATGAAGTCGCGGGAATCAAATTCAAGGATAATGACGGCATCCAGATCATGAAGGATTACATGGCATCCGGTTCCTTTGCCCGTGGCAAGGAAGAAAAGGCCGCTTCCGCGTCAATGGTTTTTGTCGGCAACATCAATCAGAGCGTGGATGTACTTCTGAAGACATCGAGCCTGTTTGATCCTTTCCCGCCGGAGATGGGAACCGATACCGCATTCCTTGACCGCATTCACTGCTATCTGCCGGGCTGGGAAGTGCCAAAGTTCCGACCGGAGCATTTTACGGATGACTATGGATTCATTACGGATTATCTGGCCGGATGGATTCGCGAGATGCGGAAGGAGCAGCTCGGCGATGCGCTGGATCATTATTTTCATCTCGGAAAGAACCTGAATCAGCGCGACGTAATTGCTGTCCGCAGAATGGTTGACGGCTACCTGAAGCTGCTATATCCGAACGGAGAATTCACAAAAGAAGACGTCGAGGAAGTTCTGCAGATTTCTCTTGAAATGCGCCGCCGTGTGAAAGAGCAGCTCAAGAAGCTCGGTGGAATGGAATTTTATGATGTGAATTTCAGCTATATCGATAACGAGACATTTGAAGAGAAATATGTCTCCGTCCCGGAGCAGGGCGGTGGGAAGCTGATTCCGGAGGGTATCTGTAATCCCGGACAAGTTTACACGGTATCCCGCGGCAAGACGGGAATGCTCGGTGTCTTCCGGCTGGAATCTCAGATGCTGCCGGGAACTGGAAAACTTGTCTGCACCGGCCTTGGAAGTGATCGCGGCGCGAAGGAAGCAACGAACACAGCGTTCAATTTCCTGAAGGCAAACGCCAAGAGAATCAGCGGTTCCATCAGCATGACTTCGAAGGACTATAACATCAATTATCAGGATCTGCAGGGAATCGGCATGACAGACAAGCTGGCGCTTCCAACAGTGATATCCATCTGCTCGATTGCGCTGAACCGTCCTACGCAGAGTTCGCTGGCCGTTCTTGGAGAAATTAGTATTGCCGGATCGATGATCAAAGTAGACGAGCTCGCGAATGCGCTGCAGGTCTGCCTCGACAGCGGCGCAAAGAAAATCCTACTTCCGATTACGTCAGCCGCAGACATGGGAACCGTTCCCCCAGAGCTGATGGGAAGCTTTCAGATCATCTTTTATCAAAGCGCCGAGGACGCGGTGTTCAAGGCGTTGGGAGTGGAATAGGAGGACAATGTTTATTGAAATATTATGTGCCTAATATGGAGCTTGTAGGGGCTCTTAAATTTGTAAAACAATTGGATGAGACTTCAGTAGAAACTTCAGTAGAAGATGAAACTGAGGTCACCTTTGATTTTTCACACATGAGCAACTTTGATCCTCTTCCCATGTTGATAATGGGTTCTGCGATGAAGAACTATCGTCACCGTTACCCCGATATTCCTTTTTATATTTCTGGTACTGATTCAGCAGGAAAAGGATATGCCGGCACAATGGGGTTTTTCAAATACATATCCAAATCGTTAGGAATAGGCAAAATGCCTGGCGAAGCAACTGGAAGTTCAAATTACATTCCTATCACGCCGATTGTGATTAACGAACTTCAGCAAGAAGAATTTCAACAAGGAAACTATTTGGCACTTGGCGACATTATAGAAAAAGAATCAGGAAGGCTGGCAAGAATAGTAGATAGAGGGAACCCTGAACTGCATAAATTGTTGACATACCTGATTCGGGAAATAATCAGGAATACCCCCGAACATGCAAAAACTGATACTGTGTGGGTTTGTGGACAGTATTGGCCATCATATGAATTAGCAGAAATAGCAATCGCAGATGAAGGCATAGGAATATACAACAGTATCATTCAAAACCCGGCACATAGGAGCTATATAACGGACAATGTACTATCGCTAAAATGGGCGTTGAAAGCGGGTATTTCCGAAGCATTCCGGCCATCCGCAAAGCAGCGTAGTAATGACGAATGGGCGAATTCCGGGTTTGGATTGTATATGGTTAGTGAGATATGCAGGCACTTGAACGGGAGTTTCTGCATCATCAGTTACGGAAATTATATTTTAATTGATAATCACGGCGTTAGTGAAGGCGAGACAGCATATAAAGGTACAGCTATTAGAATGCGGGTTCCTTCGAAGAGGATATCCAGTGCTCAAGAAATAATAAATCGTATAGCTTCTCAAGGAGAAAATGAGGCAAGAACGATAAGAAATGCATTTATAAAAGCTTCTACTCCATCAAAGGGGCTAATGACTGAATTAAACATCGACTAAGTATAAGAGGCAGCAGGCAAATGAATCACCCGCTGCCTCTTTTCAAATTTTCATATAAAACCGGCACACATACCCATCCGCGTTCAGCTTGAGCCCCGGCACCCACGGCGGCGTCCTGCCCATCTGCTCGCAGACAACTTCGAGCGAAACCCTCGGATCGCACTCAATGATAAGCTCATCGTGGACATGACCGACAATGTCACAGCAACGGAGCGTTTTCATAGCGTAGGCGAGAATATCGCGGCTGATCGCCTGCACGATGTTTTCCACGAATTTCGGACCGTAGCTTTCGATGCGTTCCCATTTCTTATTCTGCCCGACGCCCTCATAGGTGACGGATTCCGAACCGAAGCGGTTGAGTCCCATCCTCGGCTTCACATAGGCAAGCCGCCTACCGGACGGCAGCGTGATGAACATCATGCCTGACTTATAGGAAAAGACGATGCCGTGTGTCTCCGTGCGGATATGTTTCCTGACAGTTTCGGTCACACAGCGGTCGACATCCCACCAGAAGCTGACGATGTTCGGATTGGCTGTGCGCCACGAGGATACCAGCGGATAAAGCTCGTCTTCGGTGAGTCCCATCTCCAATGCGCCCATCGCTTTGAGTGCGCCGACCGAGCCACCGTAGCCGAGAGCCAGTTCCGCAATTTTGCCCTTCTGCCGGAGGTGACCGTTCACGCCGTGCTTCTCGACCGGGACGCCGAACATGGCGGATGCTGAAGCACAGTATATATCACCATTCTTGCTGAACACATCCATGCGCCATTTTTCTTTTGCGAGATATGACAGCACCCTTGCCTCTATGGCTGAGAAGTCGCTGACAATAAATTTATATCCCGGTTTGGGAATAAAAGCAGTGCGTATTAGCTGTGAGAGCGTGTCCGGCACGTCGCCGTACAGCATTGACACCATCTCGTAGTCGCCTTCCTTTACAAGCTCCCGCGCCTGTTCCAGATCATCCATGTGATTCTGGGGCAGGTTTTGCAATTGAATGATGCGCCCAGCCCATCTGCCACTGCGGTTGGCTCCGTAAAACTGAAACATCCCGTGAGCCCGGCCGTCCTCGCAGGCGGCCGTTTTCATTGCCTGGTATTTCTTGACTGAGGATTTCGCAAGCTGCTGGCGGAGAGCAAGGATATCCGCAAGCTCCGGCGACGCAGTCTTGATGGCAGCGGCCACTTCCTTCTTGCCAAGGCTCTCCATTTCCATCCCGTTTTCGGCAAGCCACTGTTTCATCTGCTGGACGCTCCCCGGATTGTCAAGGTGCGTCAGCTCCTTCATTTTATACGATAGCTCCTCCTTTGAGCGGTCGTCCATTGCAATTGCATTCTTGACAAGCGGCATGTCAACCAGAATGCCACGGTCGTTTATTTCCTGATCAATATGATACTCATCCCACACGAAGTCCGGCACGGGGAATCCCTGCAGCCGAGCTTTTATCTGTATCTCAACCTCTACATCGCGCTTATTGTAAGCCTTGAAGACTTCCCACTTCTCGGAATCATCAGACGGCAGATTTCTCGTTCGCTCACTATTTGTTTTTGTCGGCTTGCACGGGACACAGAAATATTTGATCATGGCTTTCCCTTCCGACATTTTCCGCTGCTCCAGTTTCAGTACAGAGCCGATCTTATCGAGCGACAGCGGGAGCCCCAGATATGCTCCCCAGATCATGGAACAGCGCCAGCTTTCCGGGTTCAGATAATGGGCGTGTTTCGTTGAGAGCGGATGATTGTCATAAAACGGATCAAGGCTGATACCACGGTCACGCAGGTACCGGGACAGGCAGATTCTCTCGAACTGACTGTTGTGTGCCCACTTTATTACATTGTCGTCCGTCAGAGCGTTTATGATCTCATCCGGAATTGTCTCGCCGGACGCAAGGTCGATAACCTTCACCTCGCCGCCGTCAACGGAATAGCCGAACAGCAGTATCTCGAAGTCGTCCGCTTCGGCGTACTTGTACACGCCGCATTTCGACAGATCGTTGCTGCTGAAAGTCTCCAGATCTATATCTAACTCATGCATACATTTCCTCCAAAGTCGGCAAAGGCGGCAGAGAAACCTCCGCCGCCCGCCGTTCCAATTGTCCGATTCAGTTTTTCATGCGCTTCTCATGGTACTCCCTGTCACGTTTGTCGGCTTCCTCTTTGCGGCGTTCCTCCTTGCGGTCGTTCAGGAGATTCTGGACGACCGTGATCAGGAACACCACGCTGATGACAAGCCAGATTGCGAGAAGAATGACAAGAAACGCTGTCTGTAATGTCGTCATGGTGTGCCCTCCTTTAGCTTAGAAAATCATCATCCTCATCCGCCGCAAAGTCGTCTTCGGCGCGGCTTCTGCTGCCAAGCGGCTCACCGTCACGGATCTTCTGGAGATTGTTCAGACCGCAGGCGATTCCCTTGTTGCCATTTGTATTGAAGGAATACATGCTGATGGACGCACGTCCGTACACGCCAGAGTAGACTTCACTTCTCTCAAGGATGGGCTGGCGGTCAGCGTCAACAATGCCGGGAGCAGTGGTGCTGTTGGCATTGATGAAATAGCTGTTCGCATAAGCCGGATCGTCCGGGCGTTCCACGTCACCGTCACGCATAGGCGTCTTGATGGCCGCAAGCGGAGGCACGCTCTTGGAATTGCCCTTCAGCTTGCTCTCACCTTCCTCATACGCCGCCTGGATCGCGGCCTTGATCTTGTTCACCGTGACGGTGTCCTTCTTCGGAATGATCAGGCTCACGGAAAACTTCGGCGTTCCGCCGTTGATGCTCTTCGCGTCCCAGACGTTCGCGTAACTCCAGCGGGTGTCGGGACCGGTGATAACCTTCGTAGGATTTATAAACTTTGACATAATATTGTCCTCCTTATTCAAAATCTGTTTTTGCTGTATCTAACGCCGGACGCTTGTCCGACTTTGGTACCAGGGTCGGTTTCCCCGGCGGCTTGTATGTAAGTCCGCCGAGAACCTCGTCAAACTGCTTCTTTCCAAGAAGCGATCTCATTGCCGTGATGCCGAGAATCTTGCGCTCATATGGTTCGTAGCCAAGCTCCGATACCGCCTCCGCTACGGCGTTCTCATCGGTGTACTTCGTGACGGAGCGTCCCGCGACCACTTTGAAGTCAGGGTATTCCGTGCCGGAGAGCGCCTGCCGCAAGGCATATTCCTTGATGTCGTTCGCCCAGGATACGAGCTCGTCCGCCTTGAGAAGCACCATGTCAATCTCCTCATCTGACAGGTCTGGCGGCATTTGAAAGTCGTACTTCGCGAGCTCCAGATTGTACTCTGCTCGTTTCCGGCAGGTAGCCTTTACGGCGCAGAACTGGCAGTGGTCGCCAGCCTTGTATTCGCCCTCACCCTTGTAGGCAAGCTTTGCAGCGGGAGCGAGAATCTCGTCTGCCCATTTGAGAAGATCTGCTTTGGAAATCTCGAAGGTGCTGATATTGTCCCGCCTCGGCTGGAAGATTGTCATGCGGATGGTTTCGATATCGTAGATGCCGTCAAACATCTCAACCGCTCCGAGCGCGTAGCACATCATCTGCGGATTCATCTCGGCATTCACAATGACGCCAAGTCCATGTTTATAATCGATAATCTGCAGCAGGTCATCCGCGACGATTACACAGTCGCCGGTTCCGAAGCCTTCCGGCACCCAGCGAGAGAAATCCAGTCGCTGCTCAACAAATACCGCCGGGTCGCTGCAGTGCTTCTTTGCTTCCTCAACCTGCTCCATTACGAAGGAGCAGTACTGGTCGGAGCACCTGTCCATCTCCTCATCGGAATAATCAAGATCTTCAGTCGGATCTCTGACATTTCTCCCGAGAGTGTGTTCAACCTTGTACTGGCAGAGCTCATGCGCGGCGGTTCCCTGTCTTGCGTACTCGCTTGACTGGTCAGGAACGCTGGCGCATCTCTTGGCGCTCGGCGGACACTGTAGCCATCGGTGGCACGATGACGCGGAGAGAAGTGCATGCTTGCTCATTTCAGCGCCTCCGCTTCTTTTACGAGGTCGGGGTACTTTGCCGGATCAACGTCTGTCAGACTTCCTCCGCCGTATTTCTTCACCAGAGCTTTTGCCTGTTCCCGGAAGCCTGCCACTGACTTCTCCGCAAGGAGCTTTCTCACTTCCTCTTTGGTATAGGTTTTCTCAGGCTCTTTCTCCGGCGTGGCGGCAGCTTCTGCCTGTGCCGGAGCGGCCTGTTCTGGTACTGGTGCGGTTTCTGAGAAGGCAGCTCTGATTTCATTTGCTGTCTTAATCAGCTCTTCACCGCATTCTGTTAACTTCTGTCCTGCGTCGATCAGCGCGTCAAGCGTCATCGACAGCTCGCTCATTTTGCCCATGCTTGTCCTCCTTTAACATCTGCATTTCGAGTTTTCTCGCCAGCCGTCTTGACACAACGCTGATGGCGATCAGCGTATCGATCAGCTCACGCTTTTCGGCCGGTGATTTCATTTCTTTTGTTTCCTGCATGGCTGTCTGTCCTCCTTTCACCGGCTATGTAGCCAAATGCCCGGATTTTCCGGTCAAATCCAAAAAAATTTTTAAGACCTGCATTTCTTCCTTAATTCATAGGAAGCGATGCAGGTCTTTTTGCGTGTTCTGAAATTTTTCTCCACCACGACCGGAAAAATGACCGGTTTGGCTACATAGCCATCGGGAGGGATGGAAAAGCCCTTCACAAATACACGAAAGGAGTTAGTGACGATGGCTAACACAAATCAGAAGAAGCAGTACCGTCCGCTCGTTTATGTTTGCTCGCCGTATTCCGGCGATACAGATAAGAACACTCAGGATGCGAGAAGGTACAGCCGCTTCGCAGTAGACAGGGGAACAATCCCGCTCACGCCGCACCTGATGCTGCCGCAGTACATGAAGGAGGACAGCGAACGCGAGCTCGCGCTCTTTATGGATCTGATCTTCCTCGGGAAGTGCGATGAGCTGTGGGTGTTCGGCAGCCGGGTATCCTCCGGCATGAAAACGGAAATCGACAGAGCCAAGCTGCGCCGGATGACAATCCGTTATTTCACAGAAGAGTGCGAGGAGGTGCAGGCATGACAGAAAGCGGCGAGAAAATCCGCACAAACTGGATTGCTGTTACAGAATCGCAACTTCAATCTTTGGCAGACCTGGGATTGCAGCTCAAGGATTCTGAGCGGCAGAGGCTTCTCGATAATCCGGCGTTGGAGAAATTCTTGCTGGAGTGCAGAGATGACAAGGGCCATTGTGAGCTGATTTTTGAGGAATGCATCGATCCGGAGAAGGTTCCTGAACCCGCGCTGAACGGAAGAAAGGTTTATTCTTCCCGTGCCTTTGCAGGCATCTGCTTCACGACGCTCGGCAGAAGAGCGTTGTTTTTCATGGAAACCTATGAATGGGTTGGAGCCAGCGGCATGGTGGAAGGCGCAAGAGCAGTCATGCCGGAGTATCTTGCGGCACACGGAGATAAAGAGCTCTCTGAGCATGAAGACTGCGTTTATCTTTCGTTCTTTGCGATTCAGTATCTGCTTCACTTTAGACCGATAGAGCTGAATGAGCGAAAGGAATACAGAAAAGGCATCAAAAGTAATCTGCCGCTTGCCGCCCCGTTCACGAAACCGGGAAAGGTCCGTGTCTCACACTTCAAAGGCGATATTTCTAAGGTTCAGGTCAGCCACAGAAATTTTACCGAGTGGCATTGTCCGGCATGGGGCGTTCGAGGTCATTACCGCCATTACAGAGATGGCCGCATTTCATATGTGAAGCCATATATCAAAGGAAAGCTGAAAGAAGAATATCAGGGACGGGAGTACGTCCTGTTCAGGGAGGATTAACTATATGGAAGTGATTTTATACACCGCAGATGTCCGGGAGGACGCGAATAACTGCATTTATCCGCATAAGCAGGTCATAACAGATGCCGTAGGTATTGCCGAAGCGGCAAGGTTTGATCAGGTGTTTGCCAAATACAAGAATGATTACCGGCTGGTCGAGAACTTTGAAGAGTCATTTTGCATTCCGCAGGACTGCGATAATGACCATTCCGAGAATCCGGATGAATGGATGACGGCGGAGAAGCTGCATGAGGAATTGAAAGATGTAGACCATGTGATTTTGCCGAGCCGCAACAACATGAAATGGAAAGGCAGGAAGTCTCCAAGGCCGAGACTCCATATTCTGTTCCCGGTGAGAAAGTACACCGACGCTGAAACGTATAACAGCGTTAAAACGGCTATCCAGAACAAGTATCCGTTCCTGGACAGAAAGGCGCTCAATGCAGCTCGTTTCTTTTTCGGCTCCGATGTAAGGCCGGAGGATGTTATCTGGAACGAAGGCACCTGTCAGATCGATGAAATTCTGGAGGTTTCGGATTTTGACGATGATACCTCGTCAATCGCTCCGCCAATGTACACCGGAGGCTCTATCCCGGAGGGCAGCCGCAACAATACGATGTCTCACTTTGCAAGCCGCGTCCTGAAGCGGTTCGGCGATACAGATAAGGCGCATGAAGCATTTCTGGAACGCGCGGCGAAATGCGATCCGCCACTGCCGGACAAGGAACTCCGCACCATCTGGCGAAGTGCACTGAAATTCTTCAAAAGCAAGATCGAGACCAGCGAAGGATATGTGCCGCCTGATGAATATGAGGATTCTTTTGGCAGCAGCTTCCTGAAGCCAGACGACTATTCTGATATCGGCGAAGCCAAGGTCATCGCGTCACATTGCGAAGACAAGCTGCGGTTCACAAGTGCCACAGACTTTATCGCTTTCGGTGGCGACCGCTGGTACGAGGACAAGCAGAAGTCACTCGGCATTGTCGAGAATTTCATGGATGACCAGCTGACGGATGCAGAGGAAGCTATCCGCATTGCGGAGGAGAACCTTATCGCCATCGGAATCCCGGAAGCGGATGTAAAGGCGAGGAGCAAGAAGCTCATGAACCAGGTGCCGGAGAAAAAGCTGAGCCTGCTGTACGCACTGATCGGCGCGGATACCTATAAGAAGTTCGTCATGAAATACCGCAATTACCGCTACATCGTAAACGCTCAGAATGCGGCAAAGCCAATGCTCGCGCTGGACGTGTCGGAGCTTGATTATGATCCGGAGCTTCTCAACACGCCGGATGCCACCTACGACCTGACCAAGGGCCTGAACGGCAGCCACCCGCACGATCCGGATGATCTTATTACGAAGATTACTGCCTGCTCTCCGGGTGACAAGGGCATGAAGCTTTGGCTGGAGAATCTTGACTTGTTCTTCTGCAAGGATCAGGAGCTTATCAGCTATGTGCAGCAGATTGTCGGAATGGCAGCAGTCGGACGAGTCTATGCAGAACAGATGATCATCGCCTATGGCGGCGGTGCGAACGGCAAGTCTACCTTCTGGAACACCATCGCGAGAGTTCTCGGAAATTACTCTGGGAAAATATCAGCAGAGGCTCTGACCATGAACTGCAAGCGGAATGTGAAACCGGAAATGGCAGAACTCAAAGGCAAGCGTCTGATTATTGCATCGGAGCTTGAAGAGGGCCAGCGGCTCAACACCGGCATGGTAAAGCAGCTCTGCAGCATTGATCCCATCGAAGCAGAAAAGAAGTACAAGGACCCGTTTCATTTTGATCCTTCGCACACGCTTGTCCTGTATACCAACTATCTGCCGAAGGTGTCCGCCAATGACGACGGTACGTGGAGAAGGCTGATTGTCATTCCGTTTAACGCCAAGATCAGCGGCAAGAGCGATATCAAGAACTACTCTGATTACCTTTTTGAGAACGCCGGGCCTGCCATCATGAAATGGATCATCGAGGGCGCGGGCATCGCAATCAGGAAGGGGTTCAAAATTCCGGAGCCGAAGGCCGTCCGTGACGCTGTTGAGAAGTACCGCGAGGACAATGACTGGCTGGGAAAGTTCATTGAGGAGCACTGCGATGTTGATCCGTCATACACAGAGAAGTCAGGTGATCTGTATCAGCAGTACCGCAGCGTCTGCATGCAGACGGGAGAGTTTACCAGAAGCACTTCTGACTTCTATGGCAATCTGGAGAAGGCCGGATTCCAGCGCAGGAAGACGAAAAAAGGACATTTTGTCTACGGCCTGAAGCTGAAGGAAGCACAGGATTTTCTTGAA
The DNA here is from genome assembly GCF_044880635.1 of Caproicibacterium sp. XB2. NCBI lineage: Bacteria > Bacillati > Bacillota > Clostridia > Eubacteriales > Oscillospiraceae > Caproicibacterium > Caproicibacterium sp. XB2. The sequence continues at coordinate 1,849,015 of NZ_CP173227.1, forward strand.
TAATGGCTAAGGGTGACAGTCGGTGTACCTCTCTATATAAAAGTCCTATAAGGGATAAAAAATAATTATCTATATAGGGGTTTTAAGGGAAGACCCTCACCGACCGTCACCCTCAGATTTATGACGGAGGTTTGCAGTGAGGGAAAAATACATAGAAGCAAAATTTGTATCCGAGGTGAAAAGCTGCGGCGGCATCGCGCCGAAGTTCGTCTCGCCCGGATTTGACGGAATGCCGGACAGGCTGGTTCTTTTCCCTGATGGGAGGATGGCCTTTGCCGAGATAAAAGCGCCGGGCAAGAAGCCGAGACCGCTGCAGGTTTCAAGGCATGAGCTGCTTCGGCGGCTTGGGTATCGGGTTTACGTTATCGACAGCACAGAGCAGATCGGAGGTGTTATTGATGAAATACTCTCCACATGATTATCAGAAATATGCCGCCGATTTTATCGTGAAGAATCCCATCTCCGCCATTCTGCTTGACATGGGCATGGGCAAGAGCGTAATCACGCTGACGGCTATTTATGAACTGATGTATGAGCTGTTCGAGGTGCAGAAGGTGCTTATAATCGCGCCGCTTCGGGTTGCGAAGAACACATGGCCTGCGGAAATCGAAAAGTGGGATCATCTGAAAGGACTGACCTATTCCGTCGCGGTCGGGACGCCTGCTGAGAGGATGGCGGCGCTGAAAGCAGAAGCGGATATTACGATCATTAACCGTGAGAATGTTTCATGGCTGATTGACGAGAGCGGAGTGCCGTGGAGCTGGGATATGGTCGTGATTGATGAGCTTTCATCCTTCAAGAACCACAAAGCGAAGCGGTTCAGGTCGCTGATGAAGGCAAGGCCAAAGGTAAAACGAATCGTCGGGCTGACAGGCACGCCGAGCAGTAACGGTCTTATGGATTTATTCGCCGAGTTCAAGGTTCTCGACATGGGAAAACGGCTGGGCAGATTTATCGGGCAGTACCGTGACACCTACTTTACGCCGGACAGGATGAATGGTCCGATTGTTTATTCCTATGCGCTTCTTCCCCGAGCGGAGGACGAGATTTACCGGAAAATATCCGACATCACGATTTCCATGAAATGTACCGATCATCTGAAGATGCCGAAGAAGATAATCACGCAGGCAGAAGCCGTGATGTCGGATGCCGAAACGGCGAGATACGAAAAGATGAAGAAGGAACTGGTGCTGCAGCTGGACGGTGAAGAGATTACAGCCGCAAACGCCGCATCGCTTTCCGGGAAGCTCTGCCAGATGGCAAATGGTGCGGTCTATTCCGATGACGGAAAGATTACCCGCATCCATGACAGGAAGCTCGACGTACTGGAGGACATTATCGAAGCGGCAAACGGCAAACCGCTGCTGGTGGCGTACTGGTTCCGGCATGATTTCGAGAGAATCGCGGAACGGCTGCATGAGCGAAAGATCCCGTTTGAAAAGCTTGATTCTGACGACAGCATTCGCAGGTGGAACCGAAAGGAAATACCAGTCGGTCTGATCCATCCGGCAAGCGCCGGTCATGGCCTGAATCTTCAGGACGGCGGCAGCACGATTGTATGGTTCGGACTGACATGGTCGTTGGAGCTTTATCAGCAGACAAACGCAAGACTCTGGCGGCAGGGGCAGCAGGCGGATACGGTGGTGATTCAGCACATCGTTACAAAAGGCACGATTGACGGGCAGATATTAAAAGCTCTTTCTGAAAAGAACGATACCCAGTCCGCACTGATCGATGCCGTAAAGGCGGTGGTGTGATGGGAGATCCGTATGAGAACCTGGCCATAGCTATTATCAAATCTGCCTCGAGAGATTATTTGGCGGCACTCCGGAAACTCAAGAAAAATCCGCGCAGCAAGTCAGCAATGCAGGACGCGCTGGCTCTTGAGCGGTTCTTCCATTCGCAGTGGTATCAGTGCTTAACATCGGTCGACGGCGACTACCTTATCGACCGTCTTCGTGAGGAGGTGAAGAATAAATGAACGCGAAGGAATATTTACGGCAGTCCTACAGGCTTGACCAGAGAATCGCCTCCGACATTGAAGAAGCAAAGTATCTGCGCGAGATGGCGGGCAGTGTTTCATCTATTCGTTATGACCGTGAGCGTGTTCAGGGAACTCGCAATACGGATGCGCCATTCATGAAGTCACTGGAAAAGCTGTGGGAGCTTGAGAATAAGATATCCAAGGAACTCGAAATGCTGTCTTCACTGAAGGAACAGATCCGTGATGTTATTGGAACTGTCGAGGACATGGATGAGCGGATGGTTCTGAAGTACCGTTACATTCATAACATGACGTGGGAGCAGATAGGATGCGAGCTGAACGCTGACGCGAGGACAATCCGCAGATGGCACGGCAACGCTCTGCAGCATGTGCGAGTGCCGGAAAATCCAATCATTATATGAAATGCGCCCGAAATGTCCTGCTTTGTCCTAACATGCCCACTCTGCATTTATGTTAGTATATAATCAGCGAAACAGAATAAAGAACAGCCGCATGGACGGCTGAACACAAGCCTTGCGAGCACCACGCCCGCAGGGCTTTTCTAATGCCCGAAGGGAGGCGGCAAGCTATGCCAATGAAACCGAAGCGGCCCTGCCGCTACCAGGGCTGCCCGAACCTGTGCGAGGACGGTGAACAGTACTGCCCGAAGCACAAGGCTTTGATGGAGAAGCACTACGAGAAGTTCACGCGCGGCTACTCGACCGGCAAACGATACGGACGCTCTTGGCAGCGCATCCGCACACGCTACGTCCACAAGCATCCGCTCTGCGAGATGTGCTTGAAGCAAGGCCGCTACGTTGCGGTCGAGGAAGTCCACCACATCGTTCCCTTGTCGGAAGGCGGCACGAACGATGAGTCGAACCTCATGAGCCTGTGCCGCTCCTGCCACGAGAAAATCCACAAGAAACGCGGCGACCGGTAGGGGCGGTCAAAATCTCTACGAGGCGGCGCTGCGGAAAACGGCGCGGGGTCTTCTGTGCGAAAAAAGCGAAATCAAACGGGTAATAACCCGGCTCCTTATCTATTACGCGCGTACATGAGAGAAAGGCGGTGACGAAATGCCCACAAAATCGAATAACACTGGCGGTCGCGGCGGCAGACGTCCCGGCGCTGGCCGGAAGAAAACCGCCGTCAAGGAGAAGTACGAGAACGGGAATCCGGGCGGACGAAAGCTCGAGGTGCTCGACATCCCGGACACCGAGGGCGAGGACATGCCGGAGCCGCACGAGTTCTTATCGGCCCGGCAGCATGACGGCTCCACTCTGGAGGCCGCCGACATCTACCGCGAGACCTGGGAATGGCTTGACAAGCTCGGCGTAGCCAAGGCCGTGTCGCCTCAGCTGCTGGAGCGCTACGCGATGTGCTCGGCGAGATGGATTCAGTGCGAAGAAATGACGACCAAGCTCGGATACCTCTCCAAGCATCCGACAACCGGGAAGCCTATCCCGTCGCCGTTCATCAACATCGGAATCAACTACATGAATCAGGCAAACCGCCTGTGGGACGAGATCTTCCAGATCGTGAAAGAAAACTGCTCCGCAGAGTACGGCGGCACGAATCCGCAGGACGACGTGATGGAACGCCTGCTGAGAGCGAGAAAGGGAATGTAAATGAACACGCAAAGACTGAAGATAGTGTGCCGTTTGATACTCTTTTCCGCTCACTTCCGGATACATGTGAAGGTGCTGCCTGATTCCCACTACCTCCGGCAAAAGTTCTGTAATTTCCGGATCCATCGGATCCATTTCGAATCACCTGTCTCTTTTAGTCAGATACTCTCATGGAATGTGCGGGCAACGACCTCTTCCTGCTGTTCGCGGGACAGCCGGATAAAGTTGACCGCATAGCCGGAAACCCGAATCGTCAGCGTCGGGTATTTCTCCGGATGGTCCATAGCGTCTACTAACGTTTCACGGTTCATCACATTGACATTCAGATGATGTGCTCCCTGACTGAAATAGCCGTTCAGCAGAGAAACCAAGTTGGTGACCCGTTGGTCTGCATCCGGACCGAGCGCTGCCGGAACAATGGAAAAGGTATTGGAAATACCATCTTGGCAGACATCCCGGTAAGGGATTTTTGCCACACTGTTGAGGGAAGCCAGCGCACCAGAGTGGTCACGTCCGTGCATCGGATTTGCACCGGGTGCCAGCGGCTGCCCTTTCTTGCGGCCGTCCGGTGTAGTGCCGGTCTTTTTCCCATACATGACATTGCTTGTAATCGTCAGCGCAGAAAGCGTATGCTTTGCTCCGCGGTAAAGCGGATGTTTCTTCAGTTCACTGATAAAGTACTCCACAATATCGACAGCAAGATCATCCGCACGGTCATCATCATTGCCATACTGCGGGAATTTTCCTTCCGTCCGGAAATCAACCGCTATCCCTTTTTCATTGCGGACCGGATACACTTTTGCATATCGAATGGCAGAAAGCGAATCGGCAGCAGCGGAAAGTCCGGCTATCCCAAAGGCCATCAGGCGCTCCACACGAGTATCATGCAGGGCCATCTGGCTTGCTTCATAGGCATACTTATCATGCATATAATGGATAATATTGTTGGCATCCGTATACAGTTGTGCGACATATTGCATCACTTTCCGGTAATTGTCCCAGACTTTTTCATAATCCAGCACTTCATCTGTCATCGGTTCAATACCCGGAACCACCTGCATACCCATGCGTTCATCTACGCCGCCGTTTATAGCCAGCAGCAGGCTTTTTGCCAGATTGCACCGCGCACCGAAGAACTGCATCTGCTTCCCGACCTTCATGGCGGAAACGCAGCAGGCAATTGCATAATCGTCACCGTAAATCGGCCGCATAATATCATCATTTTCATATTGGATCGAATCCGTTGCGATGGAGATTTTAGCACAGTAACGTTTGAATGCCTCCGGCAAATGTTCGCTCCACAGTACCGTCAAGTTCGGTTCCGGCGCAGTGCCCAGATTGATCAGGGTATGCAGGTACCGGAAAGAGTTTTTCGTAACCATGGGACGGCCGTTGACCCCGACGCCGCCAATGGATTCCGTAACCCATGTCGGATCGCCGCCGAACAACTCATCGTATTCCGGCGTGCGCAGGTGGCGCACCAGCCGCAGTTTAATAATAAACTGATCGATGAGCTCCTGTGCGCCCTGTTCGGTCAGCGTCCCGTTTTCCAAATCGCGCTGAATATAGATATCCAGAAAAGTGGAGGTGCGTCCCAGACTGGTTGCGGCACCGTTGTTTTCCTTGACACCAGCAAGATAACCCATATAGACCGCCTGCACAGCTTCCTGTGCGGTTTCTGCCGGTTTGGTAATGTCCACCTCATAGGAAGCAGCCATCTCTGCAATCTCTTTCAGGGCACGAATCTGCTCGCTGACCTCTTCGCTCAAACGGATGCGCTCTTCATCCATCGGGCCATCCAGTTCACCAAAGTCTTTTTTCTTCTGTTCAATTAAATAATCTGTCCCATAAAGGGCAATCCGCCGATAATCACCGATAATCCGTCCGCGGCCGTAAGCGTCCGGCAGGCCGGTGAGCAGGCCTACGTGCCGTGCCGTGCGCACACGTTTCGGATAAGCGTCAAAAACGCCCTGATTGTGTGTTTTGCGGTATGCGCTGAAATGCCGGTCAATTTCCGGATCCAGCTGATAGCCATACTGTTCCAGACTTTGTTTTGCCATGCGCATGCCGCCGTAAAGGTTCACCATACGCTTGAGCGGTGCATCGGTCTGCAGCCCGACAATCACTTCATTTTCACGGTCGATATAGCCCGGCTCAAAATTGTTAATACCGGAAATGCGGTGTGTCTCCACATCCAGTACACCGCCTTTTTTCAGTTCCTGCGGCAGCAGATCTTTGCATTTATTCCAAACTTTCATTGTTTTTTCGCTTGGTCCGGCCAGAAAACTCTCATCGCCCTCATAAAGCGTATAATTTTTCTGAATAAAGCTGCGTACATCAATTTCTCTCTGCCAGCGTCCTTCTGTAAATCCGTTCCATGCACTTGTCATTGTATACCTCCAAATTGGGTTTTATTTCAGCTTTTCATTTAGTATTCCTGTTGTTTGAGAAGGAAAAGAATCGTGAGGCAAAACTCTTTTATGAAAAATATTTTTCCTGCCACATCCGTGTCTTTTTCGTATCCATTGCCGGCACCCCCTTCAGCCGGTAAGGGAGCCCCATCACTTCATACTTATGCACACCCAGCAGATGATACGGCAGAAGTTCCACTTTCTGCACATTCGGCACATAGGTGCGGATAAATGTCTGCAGCGCTTCCATATAAGCTTCCCCGTCTGTCAAACCCGGCACCACAACCTGCCGCACCCAGACCGGCGTACCGGCTTTCTGCACGGCCTGCAGAAATCTTTTGGTTTCTTCCCAACCGCGTCCGGTCATTTTTCGGTAATTTTCCTCGGTAATCTGCTTCACATCATACAGAATCAGATCGGTGTACTGCAGGATTTTCTCATAGCTGCCTTTTCCGCATCCGGCCGTGTCCAGACAGGTATGGATGCCCGCTTCCCGGCAGCGCCTCAGTGTTTCCAACAGAAATTCCGGCTGCAGCAGCGGCTCCCCACCGGAAAACGTGACGCCGCCGTCATTTGCAAAGTATGGCTTATACCGCACAATCTTTTTGACCAGATCTTTCGGGGAAACTTCCTCTGCAGACGGGCTGTTCGTTTCCCATGTGTCCGGATTGTGACAAAACAGGCACCGCAGGGCACACCCCTGCAGAAAAACGACCACCCGGATGCCGGGCCCATCCACCATTCCCATGGTTTCTACCGAATGAATTTTTCCGAATACCAAATTATTGCCTCCTTTTCTGTTCCGGAGGTACGTACAAAAAAATGCCGCACCATCCGGGTTTTCGCCCAGACGGTCGGCATTTCTTCACCATACTTCATGTGGTATTCTCCACTTCCGTCAGTTGTATGGCTGCTATAGGCTTAGAATAACGGATAAAAGGGAACTTATCAAGCAAAAGTTTTCAACCGTTTCCTGTAATTCAGTTGAAAATATTGGTCTTGCTCATCCGTTCTGCAGCTTCCTGCAAAGCTGCCTTCTCCTGCACCAGTGCCATTCGGACATGGCCCTTCCCACTTGGCCCAAATGCTCTGCCGGGCGTGACTAGAACGCCAGCCTGCTGAATCAGGTCCAGTGTAAAGCGTTTATCGTCCATTCCATATTTTTCGGGAATCGGTGCCCAGACAAACATTGTGGCAGCCGGTTTTTCAAAATGCCAGCCGAGCTTTTCAAACTGTTCCCACAAAAAATCCCGGCGTTTCTCATAGGCCGCACAGGTCCGCTGCACACAAGATTGTTCCCCTGTAATTGCTTCCACAGCGGCCCTCTGAATCGGCAGGAACATGCCGTAATCCAAATTGGATTTCAGCTTTTTAAGCATGGAAACAACCTGTTGATTTCCTACACAAAAGCCGACCCGCGCACCGGCCATACCGTAGGTTTTGCTCAAAGAATTGAACTCCACACCGACATCCATAGCACCCGGGAAACGCAGGAAGCTGCCGCAGGTTTTACCGTCAAAAACCAGCTCGCTGTATGCATTGTCATGCAGCACAATAATGTCATACTTTTGGGCAAAGGCAATCAGTTTTTCATAAAACCAATCCGGTGCGACCGCCGTGGTAGGATTGTTCGGATAAGAAACAATCATGAGTTTGGCGGCTTTTGCCTCTTCTTCTGGAATAGCATCAAAGTCGATGAGATAATGATTCTCTTTTTTCATTGGCATCCAGCAAAGACGCGCACCGGCAAGCATCGGTCCGCAGCTGAAAGCCGGATAGCAGGGGTCTGGAACCAGCACAGTATCACCTGGGTCGACAATTGAAAGGGCAATGTGTGTCAAGCCTTCCTGAGACCCCAGCAGAGATTTGATCTGCGTTTCCGGATTTAACTGAACACCATACCGGCGCTGATACCACTGGGCAACCGCCTGCTGCAGTTTTGCCGTGTCGTTGATGGCATAAATATACTGCTTTGGGTCCTCTGCCGCTGCAGCCAGCGCATGTCGAATCCGGTTTTCCGGCGGAATATTCGGCGTTCCCACACTCAAGTCAATAACGGTGGTGCCCTGCTCTTCTTTTTCCTTTTTTAGTGTCAGCAATTCCGAAAATATGCCTTCCCGGAACTGTTCCATTCTCTTTGCAAACTGCATGTTAACGACTCCTATTCTGCGCTCCAAAGTATCATTTTTGAATTCTTTGTTAAATTGTACGCTGCACGTAGGAATTCGTCAACTTATTCCGGAAAGTTGTGTAAAAAAAGCCGCACTCCAAGGAATGCGGCTTTTTACAGGCCTAAATACGTTTCAGGGCATCTTTCATGGACTTGACATAATCATAAACGTACTTTCCGGCATCCGTCCCATATTTGGCAATCAGCTTCACAATGGCGCTGCCCACAATGACGCCGTCTGCAGTCCTGCCGATTTTTTCCGCCTGTTCCGGCGTACTGATACCAAAACCGACCGCCGCAGGAGTATCGGTACTTTCCCGCACAATTTTCAGAATTGCACTAAGGTCTGTCTCAATTTTTGTCCGCACACCTGTTACACCGAGAGAGGACACCACATACAGAAACCCTTCCGATTCTTTGGCAATCATGCGGATGCGTTCCTGAGAAGTCGGCGCAATCATAGAAATGACCTGAATGCCGTTTTTTGCAGCAACTTCTGTAATTTCGCCTTTCTCTTCAAAGGGCAGATCCGGCACAATAATACCGTCAATACCGCTTTCCCGACAGTTGGCAAAAAATTTCTCGTTGCCATAGCTGAAAACCGGATTATAGTAAGTCATAAATACCAGCGGAACGTCTGTTTTACGGCGCAGATCCGCAGCCATCCTAAAAACCCCGTCAGTTGTGGTGCCGGCGGAAAGCGAGCGCAGATCTGCCTCCTGAATGACCGGTCCCTCTGCAATCGGGTCGGAAAACGGGATGCCGATTTCAATCAGGTCACAGCCGGCCCGGGCCATTTCCAGCGCAAACTCTTCTGTTTTTTCCAGGGAAGGATCCCCCGCTGTGAGGAACCCAATAAATGCTTTCCCATGTTCAAATGCCTTTCCTATTCTGTTCATTCTGTAACGTTCCTCCCCCTGTAACGTGCCATTGCCGCCACGTCTTTATCGCCCCGTCCGGAAAGGCAGATAATCATGCTTTGGTCTTTCCGCATGGTTGGGGCCAGTTTTCTCGCATAGGCCACTGCATGTGCACTCTCAATTGCACAGATAATTCCTTCTGTACGGGCAAGGTACTCAAAGGCGTCCACTGCTTCATCATCGGTGATGGGCACATACTGCGCACGGCCGGTTTCGTAAAGATAGGCATGTTCCGGCCCGATTCCCGGATAATCCAAGCCGGCGGAAATCGAATAGACCGGCGCAATCTGGCCATATTTGTTCTGGCAGAAATAGGACTTCATGCCATGAAAAACGCCGTATTTTCCGGTGGCAATCGTTGCTGCCGTCTGCGCGGTATTCACACCGCGTCCGGCCGCTTCGCAGCCAATGAGTTTAACTTCTTTATCAGGTATAAAATTGTAAAACATCCCCATCGCATTGCTTCCGCCGCCGACACAGGCAAGCACCGCATCCGGCAGCTTGCCCTCTGTCTTCAGAATCTGTTCCCTTGCTTCTTTGCTGATGATACTTTGAAAGTCGCGCACCATCATGGGATAAGGGTGCGGTCCCATAACCGAACCTATTACATAGGCGGTGTCGTCCACACGGGTGGTCCAGTTCCGCATGGCTTCATTAACCGCATCCTTCAGTGTGCCTGTTCCTGTCGTGACCGGATGTACCTTTGCACCCAGCAGCTCCATGCGGTAAACATTCAGCGCCTGCCGTTCGGTATCTTTCACGCCCATAAAGACTTCGCATTCCATGTCAAGCAATGCCGCTCCGGTTGCAGCCGCAACGCCGTGCTGGCCCGCGCCAGTCTCTGCAATAATGCGTGTTTTTCCCATTTTTTTTGCAAGCAGTGTCTGCCCAAGCACGTTATTGATTTTATGGGAGCCCGTATGGTTCAGATCCTCGCGCTTAAGGTAAATTTTCGCACCGCCGAGGTCTTTTGTCATTTTCTCTGCATAATAAAGCAGGGACGGACGGTTTGCATAATTACAGAAAAGGTCATGCAGTTCTTTCCTGAACTGCGGGTCTTTTTTATAATATTCGTAGGCGTCTTCCAGCCGGTGCAGCTCATGCATCAGCGTTTCCGGAACATACTGCCCGCCGAATTCGCCATATCTTCCTTTAGCCATTTCGTATCCTCCTGATTATCGTAAAGATCTTATTTCTGTCTTTCTTTCCGTCAGTTTCGACACCGCTGGAAACATCCATCCCCCAAGGATGCAGCTTCCGCACCGCTTCCTGTACATTTTCCGGTGTCAACCCGCCTGCAAGAAACCACGGGCGGTCAATCGGCGGTACCAAACTCCAGTCAAATGCCGTTCCGGTTCCGCCGCCGCTGTCCAGCAGCAAAAAATCCGCCGGGCTGGCTTCCGCACGGGCAATATCCGCCGTGCTTTGTACACGGAATGCCTGAATCACCGGAAATCCGGCCTGCTGAATCTGCCGAACACTTTCTGCCGGTTCCTGCCCATGCAGCTGGGCAATGGTGATTGTGCCGCTTTGCAGCAGTGCCAGAATTTCTGCCACTGCAGAATTGACAAAGACACCAACCGGCAGAATTTCCGGTGCAAGCGCGGCACGGAGTTCTGCCGCCTGCTGCGGTGTTACTCTCCGGCGGCTTTCTGCAAATACAAACCCAACGTAATCCGGTTCTGCCTCATTCACAGTTTGAATATCCTGCATCCGTGTCAGACCGCATACTTTAATTTTCGTCACATTCGGCTCCCCCCTTCCCACGCAGTTCCCGCAGACGCTGTTTCCGGTTCGGGGCACGCATGAGCGCTTCCCCAACTAAGACAGCATCCGCCTGCATCCGGCAAACGTCGGCAATTTCTTTTGACCCTTTCACGCCGCTTTCTGAAACAAAAGCCACATCCGACGGCACCAGCCTGCGCAGCCGTTCTCCTGCAGAAAGGTCAATGGTAAAATTTTTCAAATTCCGATTGTTGACACCGACAATCCTTGCACCAGATGCCAGTGCCCGCTGCACTTCTTCTTCCGTATGGGCTTCTACTAAAGCGGAAAGGCCCAGTCGCTGTGCCAACTCCCGATAGTCCCGCAGTTCCCGGTCTGTTAGGATGGCACAAATCAGCAGCACAGCCGATGCGCCCAGCAGCTTTGCTTCGCAGATCATGTACGGGTCCACCGTAAAATCCTTGCGCAGTACAGGAATTTGTACCGTTTGTGCAATTTCCTGCAGATACCGGTCGCTTCCCAGAAACCACTTTGGTTCTGTCAGCACAGAAATGGCAGCCGCACCCGCTTCCTCATAATCTTTTGCAATCTGCAGATACGGAAAATCCGGCATAATCAGCCCTTTGCTGGGGGAAGCTTTTTTCACTTCACAGATAAAAGAAAGTCCCGGCTGTTTCAGTGCACGCTCAAATGGGAATGTCCGGTCCGCCGGCAGCGCTTCCGCTTCTGCCAATAAAGATTCATACGATTTCTTTGTTTTCCGCTGTGCCACCCGTTCTCTTGCGGCGGCGGCAAGATCATCCAAAATCATACGTTTTCTCCGTTAGAAAGCCGGATAAACTGTTCCAACTGTGCTTTTGCCGCTCCGCTGTCGATTGTCTGTGCAGCAAGCTGCACACCTCCGCCAATACTGGAAACTTTTCCCGCAATTTTCAGCGCAGCAGCGGTATTCAGCAGCACAGCATCTCGCTTTGGCCCTTTTTCACCAGACAGAACTGCACGGGTAATAGCAGCATTCTGCTCCGGTGTACCACCGACCAGGTCTTCTTTCTGACAGCGCGTCAAGCCAAAATCTTCCGGCTGAATCACATAGGAGCAATACTGACCCCCCTGCAGCTCACAAACGGTAGTGGGAGCAGAAAGTGAAATTTCATCCAACCGATCCTGCCCATACACGACCATGCCGCTTTTAACCCCGAGGTTTGTCAGCACACGTGCCAGCGGTTCCACCAGCGCTTCCTCATAAACACCCATCAGCTCCATATTGGCGCCTGCCGGATTGGAAAGTGGGCCGAGAATGTTAAACACGGTGCGGATTCCAAGTTCTTTCCGGACGGGTGCAACATATTTCATGGCAATATGATAATTCTGCGCAAACAGGAAACACAAATTAATCTTTTTGAGCAATTCCGTGCTTTTTTCCGGCGGCAGGGTAATATTGACGCCCAGTGCTTCCAGCACATCCGCAGCACCGCATTTACTGGAAGCGGCACGATTGCCGTGTTTTGCTACCGGTACACCGGCCGCCGATGCCACAATTGCGGATGTAGTCGAAATGTTGAAAGAATTGGCGTTGTCACCGCCGGTTCCCACAATTTCCAACACATCCATATCATGCAGCAATTTGACGCAGTGGGCACGCATCCCCGCGGCAGAAGCGGTAATCTCCTCAATCGTCTCCCCTTTTATGCGCAGAGCAGTCAGATAGGCCCCCATTTGTGCCTGTGTTGTTTTTCCGCTCATAATTTCGTTCATGACTTCATTGGCGGTTTTGTAGTCAAGATCTTTTTTTTCAACAAGCTGTGCAATCGCTTCTTTAATCATTTCGGCAGCCTCCTATAAAAAATCATTCAGCACGGATTCGATTAGATAGATGAAAATTTATTTTTGGGGACAAAGCTTTAAAAAGTTCTGCAGGATTTTTTCCCCCTGCGGTGTCAGGATGGACTCCGGGTGAAACTGCAGGCCGAATACCGGTTGGGTCTGGTGCTGCACTGCCATGATTTCGCCGTCATCCAAACTGCGTGCCGCAACTTTCAGTTCCGGCGGCAGGTTTGCTTCCTGAACGGACAGGGAATGATACCGCGCCGCACCGATCACTTCCGGCAGCCCGCAGAACAGCGGACAATCTTGGCTGAGTTTCACCTGTGACTGCTTGCCATGCATCAGTTGTTTCGCATAGCCAATTTTTCCTCCGAATGCCTGACAGATTGCTTGGTGTCCAAGACACACGCCCAGCAGCGGCACTTTTCCGGTGAAAAAGCGCACCGCTTCTTCACACACCCCTGCATTTTCCGGCCGACCGGGGCCGGGACTTAAAATCACTGCATCCGGCTGCATCTCTGCCAGCTGCTTGACTGGAAATTCGCTGTTGCGCACAACCCGGATATTCGGCTCCATGGCACCGACCATCTGGTAAAGGTTATAGGAAAAGCTGTCATAATTATCAATCAGCAAAATCATCGTCAATCTCCTCCTGTGCTTCCTGCAGGGCAGCCACAACCGCCTTTGCTTTGTTGATGCATTCTTGATATTCCTGCTCCGGAATGCTGTCTGCCACAATGCCTGCGCCGGAACGGACAAAGACCTTTCCGTTCTTTTTAAACGCGATGCGGATGGCGATGCAGGTATCCAAGTTTCCGGTAAAATCCAAATAACCAATTGCGCCGCCGTAAATCCCGCGCCGGTTATTTTCCAGTTCATTGATAATCTGACAGGCACGAAACTTCGGCGCACCGGAAAGGGTCCCGGCCGGCAGGACGGAGCCAATGACATCCGGTGCCGTAAATCCGTCCTTGATGGTTCCGGTGACTGTGGAACCAAGGTGCATGATGTGGGAAAACCGCAGTACCTGCAGATGCCTTTCTACTTTTACGGAACCGAATTCGCTGATACGGCCCAAGTCGTTGCGGCCGAGGTCCACCAACATGTTGTGTTCGGCAAGTTCTTTGGGGTCCGTCAGTAAATCCTGTTCCAGCTGGCGGTCCTGTTCCTCTGTTTCTCCGCGGGGCCGGGAACCCGCCAGTGGAAAAGTCTGCAGCACGCCGTTATCAAGTTTTACTAATGTTTCTGGGGAAGCACCCGCAATTTCAATGTCATCACTGGAGAAATAGAACATGTATGGAGACGGGTTCAACGTGCGCAGCACCCGGTAGGTATTGAGCAGGCTGCCCTCAAAGTCAGCATCCAGCCGGTTGCTGAGTACAGCCTGAAAAATATCGCCTTCCCGAATATACTGCTTTGCACGTTCCACCATCTGGCAATATGCCTCTTTCGTGAAAAGGTGACGCACCGGAGAGGTCATACGGCCCGGTTTCCGCTGCGCAGGTGTTCCGTTCCGAATCAGGTTGGCTAAGTATTTTAATTCTTTCTGTGCATCTGCATAGGCAGCTTCCACATTCCCGTCTAAGCGGATATTCGCAATCAGCACGATTTTCTGGCGGAAATGGTCAAATGCAATTACACGGTCAAAGAGCATCAGGTCCACATCATTAAAATTTTCCTGATCTTCGGCATCCAGCTTCAGTTCCGGCTCGCTGTATTTCACATAGTCATAAGAGAAATAACCGACCAAGCCACCGGTAAAGGGAGGCAGCTCCGAAAGCCGCGGGCTTTTATTAGCTGCAAGAATCTTTTTCAGCACAGCGCCCGGGTCCTGTGTGTGAAAGTGCTCTTCTGTTTCCCCCCGCACACACATTTCTCCGTCTGCACAGGTAATCTCCTGTTTGGGGTCAAAACCGAGGAATGTATAGCGGCCCCAATGCCGTTTGCTCTCTGCACTTTCCAACAGGAAACAGTGGTGGCTTTCCGCCTGCAGAATACGCAGTACCTCGATCGGTGTTTTAATGTCTGCATAAATTTCCCGGCTGACCGGCAAAATCCGGTACTGTCCCTGTGCTGCAAAACGTTTGACTTCTTCCAAGGTTGGTTTTATCATAGATGATCCCTCCCGATAGATTTTCCCGGGGGGCATACAAAAAGGCCCGCCCAGGACAAACAGAATACTGTCTGTCAAGGACGGGCCTGAAAAATCCGGCTCGCGGTGCCACCTTGCTTTGCGGTTATGAAAACCGCACCCTTTGCGGAGTACCAACATACCCCTAGCCCATTACGCAGGCCCTGCGTCACAGGATACTCAGTGCGAAGCACCTTTCGCTGTGCCCTCAATGGTCCATTTAACAGCCCGCTCACGGTCCGGCTCTCATCTGCCCGGACTCTCTGTACGCGCTTGTGCCGTTTTTATCTCCATTTCATCGGTTTAGCAAGAAAATTATTAATTTTATTTTATATTATACACATCTTCAAAAATCTGTCAATAGTTTTTAAAAAATTTTTAAGAGGACAAACTCTGTTATAGCCTCCGGTATTTTTCCAGCAGACGGGCCGCCAACTGACTGTCCACGCGAACAAAGTCGTCGCCTAGTTCGCCGCCGCACTGTTTGCTGATCTCCATCGCTTCCTGATAAGTGGCAAAACGGGTTGCCTTTTTTAGGGGATTCTCTTCTCCCTCTAGAAAGAACAGGAACCCGATACGGTCCTTTTCCTGATTTGCAAAACAGAAGCAGCCGATTTCCACTGTTTTATTCTGTTTTTCCTCTACAATTGCAGCAAGACCGGCTTTGACAAGTTCCACCCCAACGTCATCCAGCCCAGCCTCAAAAATCAGGACTTTTTCCTTAAGCTCCATTGGGGACGTCACCGCGCGTTTCCGCACCCCGGCAAGCTGTGGGAAGCGCGTGTCTACTTCAACTTTCCGCAAAGCCTGTTTACTGCCCTCCGGCACCAGATACACCATAAATTTTTTCTCTTTATCGTGGTACAGACAGGGATAGACCAATTCTGCCTGATAGCCACAGTGCGGACACTGCCAGTCAAAAAGCGTTTCATCCAGAACTTTCTGCCGCAAAACCGGCTCTGTATTTGCGCTGATGCCTGTCCATAATTTTGTGCGTACCGGCTTTCCACACTGCGGGCAGCAGACATCCTTGCTTACCTGAGTAGACATAAAGCAAAAACACCTCCGTGTTTCTTCTCAAAATAATAATTGTATTATATCACATGTGACCCAGCTTTCCTACCCAAAAGCGTTCTTTCTGGAAATTTTTCATGGATATTCAGAAAAATTTTTCTTCTCCATAAATTATGCTGTTAAATAGCTGATAGATGCGTTATAATAAAAGCAGGTCTTAATTTTTCCGCACCGGCAGTGTTTCCGGTCGCGGTACGGAGGGAACAAAATGGGATTACTTGATTCTCTTGGAAGCCAGATGGCCAGCACATTTAACAGCCTGCGGGAAAAGAACCACCGCTCCGCTGTGATTAACCGCCTGCATATTGTCATTCAAAATGAGCGCGAAAACAGTGCCCGTGCTTATGTTGCACTCGGAAAATATTTTTATGAACACCTCCGCGATCAGGGTAATGCTGAGACGGACGCGCTCTGCGCCTGCATCGATGACAGCGACCGCCGTATGAAACGTGCCTTTGATCACATGGATGAAATCCGCGAATCCAATTTTGCTTCTGTTGATGAAACAGAATGCACCGACTGTAAAGATGACTGCGGTACCTGCAAATTCTATGAGGATAACGATGACGAGCAGGATGCGGAATCCTCCGATAAGGATAAAAAATCTGCTCCGCCAGTTCAGGAGCCTTCTACTGAGCAGCCGCAGCAGAAACCCGCTTCTTCCGCACAGCCAGCGCCAGCCGTAACCCGGCTGATGAAGAAGCTGCGCCAGAGGAGCCGGAAACTTGAAGGGAAAAGTTTTAGTCGGCATGAGCGGCGGCGTGGACAGCAGCGTCGCCGCTCTTTTGCTGCAGAAAAGCGGCTGGGAAGTTGTTGGCTGCACGCTGCGCCTGCACTTGGATGACCCGTCTTTCCCGCCGCGGGAAGGCGGATGCTGTTCCTTTCAGGATGTGCAGGATGCACGCCGTGTTTGTTATGCGCTTGGCATTGACCATTTTGTCTTTAATTTTACAGAACTCTTTGAGCAAAAAGTAATTGACAATTTTGTCTCCGAATATGCCGTCGGCCGCACACCAAATCCCTGCATCCGCTGTAATCGCTGGCTTAAATTCGGTGCAATGCTTCGCCGTGCAGAAGAACTGGGCTGTGATGCCATTGCCACAGGTCATTATGCGAAAGTGCAGCAGGGACCGGACGGCCGCTGGCAGTTATATGCCTCCCCTTACGGCAAAGACCAGAGCTATGTTCTTTACAGTTTGACACAAAAACAGCTTGCCCACACTCTTCTTCCGCTTGCCGCTCTGCCCAAACCAAAAGTCCGCAGCATCGCTCAGGAAGCCGGCCTGCCAGTTGCCCAGAAACCAGACAGTCAGGAAATTTGCTTTGTCCCAGACAAGGATTATGCCGGTTTTCTCTGCCGCCATAACGGACATGACAGTACCCCCGGCGACTTTGTAGATGCAAAGGGTCATGTACTCGGCCGGCACCGCGGGTTGACACATTATACGGTCGGCCAGCGAAAAGGGCTTGGTATCGCCTTTGGCCAGCCTATGTATGTCACCCGTTTGGATACCGCGCAAAATCAGGTTGTCCTCGGCCCGGAAGGCAGCCAGTACAGCCGCAGCCTGTTGGCAGATGACCTGAACTGGGTATCTATTCCCGCACCGGAAACACCGCTACAGGTACAGGCAAAAATCCGCTATCAGGCAAAGCCGGCATCTGCACTGGCATCGATCCAGCCTGATGGTACACTGCTTCTGCACTTTGCGGAACCACAGCGTGCTGTTGCTCCCGGTCAGGCAGTCGTTTTGTACGATGGTGATTTGCTTTTGGGCGGCGGTACGATTGTAAAAGGAATAAAAGAATAAAAATAAAAACAGGCATCATGTTTTTTGAAAAGACATGATGTCTGCTTTTACTTTCTAAATGTATGAACTCGCGGTTTCTTTACTGAATAACTCCAAAAAGTACCTTTTCACTGCCATGAGGCCATTGTGGTATTAGGGATCCGTTCATAACGGTTCTTCCGGATAAAAGCAGCTGTACTGCAGCGCATGTTTTAAGCGTCGCACACCCCGCTTTACATGCTGGGTAACGGTTGGGGATGCCACTCCCAAATCGGCTGCAATATCCTTGACCTTTTCCCCTGCAAGACGTTTTTCAATGCAAATTCTCTGCCGCTGTGTCAGTTCCTGCTGTATGGCAAGGTGAAGAGCACGGCACATGGCAGCATATCGGTAATCTGTCTGGTCTGGCTGAGGTGTCCCTAATTCCTGCGGAAGCAAGTCATAACTAAGAATACGGTGCCTCATCGAAAGGACCTCTGTAAATAAAGTCCCGTACTGCGGCATTCCAAATACATCTGATAGAGCATGCTTTCCCGTGCCGCAAGATTGCGGCTCTCCTCCACACTCAGTCCGCGTTGTTTGAGACGTTGTCTGACCGGCTGCAGATGTTCCTGAATCATTTTTGCTTCTTTAAGATAATCCTGTCCCCATTTTTGATAATCCATGTTTTACCACTCACTTTCTCTGTGCAGCGGAATTCCTCTAATTTCCATCATACAAAATTCAAGGCAAATCATCAAGGCATTTCCGAATATATGTTCTTTTATTTTGAGCAGTGTCCCAATATTGGGACACTGCTCCCCTTGCAACCCTGTTTAGGGCATGCTAAAATAAAAATAAAAGCAAATATCGACTTTTTTTGCAGCGGTCCATCCCATGTAGTACTGTTGCAGAACAAACACAAATGCAGCAAGGGGAGGATTCTGTTTTGAAGAAAGAGAAAATTAGAAAAAAAGCGCAGCATTGGCAAACACGATTACTAAGCTTTTTAAAATGGATTCTTTTTAGTATAATCATCGGCATTGTAATTGGAGGCGGCGTGGGAACTTTATTTTACTATGCAATGAAGTGGAGTACCCAAACGCGAATGGCACATTCATGGCTGCTTTTCCTGTTGCCCGTTGGCGGCTTACTGATAGCATGGCTGTATCAGTTCTGCGGTGTGAAAAAAAGCCGCGGCACAAACCTTGTGCTTCTGGCCATTCGTTCCTCTCAACCACTTCCAACGTACATGGCACCGCTGATTTTTATTTCCACCACAATTACGCACCTGTTCGGCGGGTCTGCCGGGCGCGAAGGAGCAGCTCTGCAGATTGGCGGAAGCCTTGGTTACGGAGCCGGGAAACTTTTCAAATTGGATGAAAAGTCCCTCCACGTCATGACACTGTGCGGCATGGGCTCTGTATTTTCGGCATTATTCGGCATGCCGGTTGTCGCTGCTGTTTTTGCACTGGAAGTTGTCAGCGTTGGGGAAATGTACTATTCTGCACTGGTTCCAGTTGCTATTTCCTGCTTACTGGCCGCCGGTGTCTCAAACTGGTTTGGTGCACAGCCAGTACATTTTACACTGGTCGGCATCGCCAATATTCTCGACATCCACGTACTCGGCCACGAGGGCGTGCTGAGAACAGCAATCATCTTTTTCTATATCAGTAATGAGGGCTTGTCCCTGACCGAGAACGCGGCGCATCTCGGGCTGCCGATACCCGGCAAGCTCAAAGATGTGCTGGAACAGCTTCACGACAGAAACGACAAGGAGGAACAGTAATGGCATACAAAGGAATCGACGTATCCGTCTGGCAGGGAAACAATATCGACTTTGCCAAGGTCAAATCATCCGGCATTGATTTCGTGATCATCCGCGCCGGATACGGAAACGGAAACAAGGACAAGTATTTCGACAGCAACTACAGCAAGGCGAAGGCCGTAGGGCTTCACGTCGGAGCGTACTGGTACAGCTACGCCACGTCCGCCGCCGGAGCGAAGCAGGAAGCGCAGGCTTGCGCCAAGGTTCTCTCCGGCAAGCAGCTCGATTATCCGGTCTATTTCGACATCGAGGAGAAGTCGCAGCTTTCCAAGGGACGGGATTTCTGCTCAAGCCTCATCACGGCATTCTGCATGGAGCTTGAGAGCCGCGGTTTTTACGCTGGTTTCTACACCTCGCTTTCCAGCCTGAACTCCGTGGTATCGGACGCCGTGAAGAAGCGTTTCACCGTCTGGGTGGCGCAGTGGTCTGGCAAGTGCAGCTACTCCGGCGCTTACGGAATCTGGCAGTATTCGTCCAAAGGCAAGGTCAGCGGTATCGGCGGGAACGTCGATATGGACTACTCCTACATCGACTTTCCGGCGACGATCAGGAGCGGCGGATTCAACGGCTACGGCAAAGGAACCGCGTCCACCAGCACGACGACCACAACCGCGAAGAAGTCCGTTGATGAGATTGCTTCAGAGGTTATCGCCGGGAAATGGGGCAACGGCTCCGACCGTAAGAACCGCCTGACCGCAGCCGGATACGACTACAGCGCCGTGCAGGCGAAGGTCAACGAGAAGCTCGGATCTGCTGCCAAGAAGACGACGGCAACCTACTACACGGTTCAGCGAGGTGACACGCTCTCCGGCATCGCGAAGAAATACGGCACGTCTGTGTCCGCGATCCAGAAGCTGAACAGCTCGCTTATCAAGAACGTGAATCTCATCCAGGTTGGATGGCGGATTCGCGTGAAATAACCTCATCACATCTTATAGCCCACTGGCATTCCCTTATCGGGATTGTCGGTGGGCCTATTTTTTTGCTCTGCGACCGGAAAAACAGGCGGTTTGGCTACATAGCCGGTGAAGGGGAGAACCCTCAGACGGTTAGGAGGTCAAACGATGACGAATGAACAGAAAATGAAAATAGCGGCCATGCGTGACGACGGATACAGCTACGTTGATATTGCGAATGAAATCGGAGTATCGGAAGGAACGGTGAAGTCGTACTGCCGCCGTAATGGACTGATGAGAAAGCGAACCAATGCGGAGAAGCAGGATATCCGTCACTGCCTGTTCTGCGGAAAAGAGGTCATACAGAATCCCGGACGCAAGGAGAAGAAGTTCTGCTCGGACACCTGCCGGAGCAAATACTGGAACAAACATCTCGCCGAGGTGAACCGCAAATCCATGCGGACGTATGAATGCGCCTACTGCCATAAGCCATTCAAGGCATATGAGAGCGCCGGTCGGAAATACTGCTGCCACGAGTGCTACATCGAGGATCGGTTCGGAGGTGAGTACCGTTGACGGAGGAAGAAATGAAAAGGGAAAAGCTCTACGAAGTCACGATGAGCCACGCCAGAAAGATGCTCTCGGAAGGTCTTATCACCGAGGAGCAGTATGGCATATTTGATACAAAAATGCAGGAGAAATACCAGCCTGTTTTCGGCACATTATTCTCCGACATTCGCTTGACTTACAGGGGCTAAAGAGTGATGTATGGTAGCTGAAAGGAGGGCTGAAACATGCCAAAAATCAAGAAAATTGAGGCGTCGGAGCAGGCCGTCAGACCGAGGAAAAAGGTCGCAGCTTACGCTCGCGTCTCTAAAGCGACAGATCAGCTCATGCATTCCCTTTCGGCTCAGATAAGCTACTACAGCAATCTCATTCAGAGCAATCCGGAATGGGAATACGCAGGCGTTTACGCGGACGCCGGAATCACGGGCACGAGCGTCGACGCAAGAAAGGAATTCCAGAGAATGGTCGCTGACTGCGACGCTGGGAAAATCGACATTGTGCTGACCAAGAGCATCAGCCGGTTTGCCCGGAATACCGTCGACCTTCTGGATACGGTTCGGCATCTGAAAGAAATCGGCGTTGAGGTGCGCTTCGAACGCGAGAACATCAATACCATGTCGGGCGACAGAGAGCTGATGCTTACAATCCTCGCGTCATTCGCCGAAGCTGAAAGCAGCAGCCTGTCGCGGAACATCAAGTGGGTGATCAAGAAGAAATACGAGAACGGCATCGTTCATACGCACCAGAACATGCTCGGCTACCGCTGGAGGGGTGACGACCTCATCATCAAAGAGGATGAAGCAGAAGTTGTCCGCCGGATCTACAGCGACTACATTGACGGCAAGACGGTCGGCTGCATTCAGAGGGAGCTTGCAGCAGAAGGTTTCATCGGACTTCGCGGCAAGCCAGTCTCTACTCCCGGAATCATACGGGTGCTGACAAATGAGGAATACACCGGTTCCATGCTTTTCCACAAGCAGTATACCTACGCGCCGAAGAAGGAAAAATACAATCACGGCGAAAAGGCAATGTACCGGATTGAAAATCATCACGAGCCGATTATCTCATCTGAGACATTCGAGCTGGTGCAGAAGCTCAGAGCGGAGCGGAAGAAAAAAAACACACAGCGCAGCGAGGAATGCGCCTGCTTCTTGGGAAAGGTCGTCTGCGGCGAGTGCGGATACAGGATGGCACCGCACACAGCTTACAACAGGGGCAACCGAAGAAAGCGGTATACATTCGTCTGCAACAACCGTCACGCCAACGGCAAGGATGCCTGCGACAATCCGTGGTACGCCAAGAGCAAACTGGACGCTGCCTGCGCAGAAGTACTCGGGCAGGAGAATTACGAAGACAAGTTTACGGCTGAAATAAAGGAACTCCGGATTTACAAGGATCATCTTGAATTCGAGTTTAAGGACGGGAGGAAGATTAAATGGCAAAAGTAAAGAAAATCCCGGCTACCATCAGCCGGGTGACGGCGGAGCCGCTTGGCTCTGTGAAGAAGCGCCGGGTCGCTGGCTATGCCCGAGTTTCAACGGACAACGAGGAACAGCAGACGAGTTACGAGGCGCAGATGGATTACTACAGCAAGTACATCGCCTCGCGTGACGACTGGGAGTTCGTGAAGATGTACTCGGACGAAGGCATCTCAGCAACGTCCACCAAGCACCGCGCCGGATTCAACGCCATGATTGACGATGCGCTGGCCGGAAAGATTGACCTCATCATCACGAAGAGCATCTCAAGATTTGCCCGGAATACGGTCGATTCACTTACGGCAATCCGAAAACTGAAGGAAAACGGCACGGAGGTTTTCTTCGAAAAGGAGAACATCTGGACCTTTGACGCCCGCGGCGAATTGCTTATCACCATCATGTCGAGCCTCGCGCAGGAAGAATCCCGGAGCATTTCCGAGAACACCACCTGGGGCAGACGCAAGGCGTTTGCGGACGGCAACTACAGCCTGCCTTGGAAAAGCTTCTACGGCTACGACAAGGGCGAGGACGGAAAGCCGGTCATCAATCCGGAGCAGGCGGAGGTCATAAGGCTCATCTACAAGCTCTTCCTTGAGGGCTATTCCGCTCAGGCCATTGCGAATACCCTGTACGACAAAGGCGTCAAAAGCCCGATGGGCAAGGACATGTGGAACACCTACAACATCATGTACATCCTGCAAAATGAGAAAATGTGCGGGAATGCCCTTCTTCAAAAGAAATACACCGAGTCGTTCCTGACGAAAAAGCAGATTAAAAATAACGGCGAGATTCCGCAGTATCTGGTTGAAGATGACCACGATGGAATAATCGACAAGCGGACATGGGAGCTGGTGCAGGCCGAGGTGCAGCGCCGCAAGGGCAAGCACTACAGCGGCGTGAGCATTTTCTCCTCGAAGATTATCTGCGGAGAATGCGGCGGGTACTACGGCTCAAAGGTGTGGCACAGCACGGACAAGTACCGCCGGGTCATCTGGCGCTGCAACCACAAGTACAAAGGAAAGAAGTGCGAAACGCCGCATCTGACCGAGGACGAGATTAAAGAGCTGTTCGTCAAGGCGCTGGGTGAACTGCTTTCCGACAAGGACGAGGTCATCGAAAACCTGACGATTTTGCGGGAAGCGGTGTCCGATACTTCGGAGCTTGAGACGCAGCTGACGGAAGCTGAAACGGAGATGGCACTGCTTGCCGAAATGGTGCAGGAGGCGGTTTCCGAGAACGCGCACAAGGCGCAGGACCAGAATGCCTACGCCGAGAAGTACAACGGCCTCGTCAGCCGCTACGATGAGCAGAAGAAACTGCATGACGAGCTGTCAGACCGAATAGCCGCCGTCAAGGCAAACGACAAGCAGATGGAGGAATTTATCCAAGAGCTGCAGAACCTTGACGGCGTGGTCTCCGAATTTGACGAGAACCTCTGGAGCAGCCTGGTCGATCACGTCACCGTGATGAAAGACAAGAAGGTCATCTTTACCTTCAAAGGCGGGACGGAGATTACTGTCTGAAAACTGAACGGGATGAATTAAGCCGGGGAAAAATGAAACCCCGGCTCATTTTATGCCCGAAAAAGACCGAAATTACAGCACTCGTAAACGATGAAACCACAATCACACGATGAAACTTTTTTTGACCTCGAAAGTTTCATCGTTACATTGTATCAAAACTGACAGTCTTATGAACGAAAAGTACATGGGCGATGCCCTGCTTCAAAAGACTTATACGGTCGACTTTCTTACCAAGAAGCGAATCAAGAATAACGGCACGGTTCCGCAATACTACGTGGAAGCCGACCATGAAGCCATCATCCCGAAGGACATCTTCATGCAGGTGCAGGAAGAACTGGTCCGCCGCCGTGTGGTGTATGTCAGCCCTTCCGGCAGAAAAAGGAATTTCTCCTGCAGCCACCCATTCGCGCAGATGGTCTACTGTGGGGAATGTGGAGAGCTTTACCGCCGGATTCACTGGTACAACCGGGGTAAAAAATCCATTGTCTGGCGGTGCATCAGCCGGTTGGAGTCCACTTCGGCAAAAGAGCCCTGCCGCAACCGCACGGTGAATGAAACCGTATTGCAGAATGTTTCCGTGAAAGCAATCAATCGGGTCCTTGAAGATAAAGACCACTTCACAAACGCCCTGCAGCAGAATATCGCCGCTGCCGTACGGCAAACAGATACCCTTTCGCCAGAGGGGATTCAGAAACGGCTGGAAGAACTGCAAATAGAGCTCATCAAAAAAGCAAACAATCAGGACGATTACAAGGCCATCACAGATGAGATTTTTCGGCTCCGCGCACAGAAACAGCAATCCGAATCTGAAAACACGCTGCAGGATGAAACCTTAAGCCGCATCCGCGAGTTGCAGAAATTCATCGCCGCTCAGCCGACCGAACTCACTGAATTTGACGAGACTCTGGTCAAGCGGCTGATTCAGAAAATCACCGTCTACGCGGACAAGTTTACGGTGGAATTCAAGTCCGGTGTAACTGTTGACATTAATGCGTAAAGAGCAGGCTGCCCTGCGGGAATTTTCTCCTGCATGGTGCCTGCTCTCTTTTGATATGATCTTTTGTCCCATTTGTCGTTAAAAACCAATGACTAGAACAAGCCAAAAAAACACGTAAGAGGATTTTTATGACAAGCCTTTATTCTTTATTCTCTGAATAAGGATCAATACGAGTAAGGCACTCTGCAAAAGCCAGCGTAGAATGCTTTGACGAATTATCAAGACAAATGTGCCAACTCATGAAGAAAAGTTTGCTGCTTTTTCATTTCTCCATACCATCCGCATCTTGATACTATTACTCTATCAGAAGCTTTCTTACACAGGTAGGGCGGATTAAATCAGATGTTCCTTAGAATCTCAGTTCCAAAGCTTGATAAAATACTTTATTTTTGCTAAAATATATATAAGTAAATTTACATATATATAAAGGTGAACTGAAATGAGCTTTGGCAAATACTTTAAAGAATTAAGAAAATCAAAAGACAAGACTCAGGAGGAATTGGCGGATGCCATTGGTAAAACTAAAATGCTTATCAGCGGAGTCGAGACTGGCCGCAATGCATCTTTCTCAGATGAGGATATAGATAAAATCGTCCCGGCATTAGCCCTGACAGAGGATGAAGGGCTTAAACTGCGTATCGAGGCAGCAAAGGCACGCGACACACTTCCTTCGGATATTGTGAAGTATTTATTTAAACATGAAGATTTACTGATGATGATTGGAAATATGGCTGACCGGCAGATACATGACGGTTCTTTGGATAGAATTATTAAGTATGTGGAGGAAATTCTTAATGTTAAAAACGATTGATTTATTTGCCGGTGCAGGTGGACTCAGCCTGGGCTTTGAAATGACTGGCAGGTTCGATATAGTTGCCGCGGCCGAAAACAACCCGAATGCCAGGGCAACCTATTTGGCTAATCATAGGAGTGATAACCTGCAGATCATAAAAGATGTCCGTGGTTACGATTTTAAGGGGCTTGCAGAACGGATAGGAGGAGTTGATGTGGTCATCGGAGGCCCTCCATGTCAGGGATTTTCCAATGCAAACCGTCAGAAAAATCATATAATCAGCCAGAACAATTCTCTTGTAAAGGAGTATTTCCGTGCTATTCGTGAGCTCGAACCTGAAGCATTCGTTATGGAAAATGTCAGTATGCTTTCATCAGAAACACATCGGTTTTACGACTCCCGAAAAGACTATGAAGAGGTAGCGGCGCTTGATATTCCTATGCGTGAAGACAAACTTGTAATCGCTAACGAAAATTACGACGGACTCGACTGCTTTGAGATATTAAATGCCGAGGACAATACATACTACAGGATTGATGATGAGATCCTGCAGCTTTTGAATGTGCTTTTTAAGGATCGAAATAACAAAGGGCGCCTGGCAAAGTTTATAAAAAAGAATGGCAGGCACTTGTCTTCAATCATAGACAGATACCTGGAAAACGGTGGAGATGATTTTGAAATACTTGGGACCATATCAGCCGATCTCAGCGACAATGAACGCATCAGTGGGCACATGAATGAGCTTGGCTCATTTATAAGGTTCCAGAAAAGCTTCCGTCTGATGGATGAATTGAATGAAAACGAGATCAACTATACCCTGCATCAGGATCAGAAGTCTGGGAAGATTATAGCGAAAGTAAAATCATATGCCGTCATTGATTACGTCAAAAAAATCCTTGGCAGCCTTTATGTGACAGAATCAGGTGTTGTGAATTCTCTTTGGTTTGGAGTCCCTCAGGAGAGAAAAAGGTTTATCATGATGGGAATCAAATCTGATGGATCTGAAAAAACTATTCATTTCCCAGTGGCTGAGGATTATAGCAATGTCCGGCATGTGACTGTCGGAGAAGCAATTTCTGACCTTGAGGCTTATGATACTGCAGACGGACTTGAAGATCTGAAAATGATCCCTTATGAAGATGATGAACTTACTGATTACGAAAAGATGATGCGTGAAGGATCTGAAGGAGTCAGTAATCACCTGGGGCCGAAAACCCGGGAGCTTGCAAAGGAGAGGTTCGCAGCACTTAATGTGGGCGAAAATTTCCATAAGTTGAAGTCTGAACTAAAAGTAAACTATACCGATCCCAAAAGAACGCAGAACAGTATTTATCAGAGACTTGACCCTGACAAGCCTAGTGGGACAGTGACCAATGTAAGAAAATCTATGTGGATCCATCCTTCCCTCAACAGGGCGATAAGCGTGAGAGAGGCAGCCAGGCTTCAGTCTTTTCCCGACAGGTTCATCTTTAAAGGTACAAAGGATTCCCAATATCAACAGGTTGGAAATGCGGTTCCACCTCTTATGGCAAAAGGCATAGCCGAATGCCTTTTGAAAAATCTTGATAAATAATCTGCGCCGTCTGCAAAATATGCAGGCGGCATTTTTATGTATTTTTCAATTCTGACCCAGGAATAAAAAATATGTTAAGAATACTATCAATATTTTTAAAATATTTAGAGAACAGCTTTACAAATATTTCTGAGAGTGATATTCTAAAACTATAGAGGCGCAAAACGAAGATATTTTAAGAATGTTGAAAATATATCATCTAGGAGGTGCGAAAATGACATCAGAGGAAACGAAAAGAGAGAAGTTTGTGAGACTTGCAGAGAACAGGACAAACAGGATCCTTTCTACACTCGATCTGCTGGGCAACTGTAGCAATACAGGAGCTTACGAGTACACGCAGAAGGATGTGGACAAAATCTTCAATGCTATTCAGGCACAGATGAATGATACTAAGAAGAGATTTACTCAAAAGGGGTCTGGGAGCAGCGAGAAGTTTACGTTGGAATAAAGGAAGGCGGTCAGCATGGGCGGATGGAACACAAAATACAGATGGGATTTTCCTTTGGCTGGAAGCGGCGATGACGTCGGCTTTAATGAAACAGGAATTGGAATGTTTAAAAGCCAACCCTATCCAAGCCTGGCAAAGGAAATCATTCAGAATGTCCTGGATGCGCGGGGAAACTATATACCAGAAGATCAGCCGGTAGAGGTGAAGTTCACTTTAATGGAGATTGACAAGAATGATATCCCTGGAGCTGATCAGCTTGCGGAAACCATAGATGCATGCTGTGATTACTATAAGACGGGTGATAATCATGAAAAAATGCTCCAGGTGAAAGGTTATTCTGATGAACATTTAAAGAAGTCTGGAAAGATTCCTGTACTTAAGATAAGCGATTACAATACTACGGGCCTTGTGGGAGTAGATGATCCAAATAACCAGGAGAAATGCTGGTATGGACTTGTAAAGTCATCTAGTTCCACAAATAAGTCAGACGGTTCCAGCGGATCTCAGGGAGTTGGAAAATTTGCGGCATATACCTTTACAAGATTGAGAACTGTCCTTTATTCTACCAAAACCGAGGATGGGCATAATGGATTTCAGGGGAAAACAATCCTTATTACATTCCGTGATGCTGACGGGAATAAACGGGTTAATAGAGCACGGTTTGGGGAGCCAAAGCGTGAAGATGTTCTCCCAATAACAGATGGCCAAGACATTCCAGCAGTTTTTCAAAGGACGGAGATCGGTACAGATATTTATATAGTTGGATTTGAGAAGGATAATGACTGGCTCCAGCAGATGGCAATGAGTGTAATGGAATATTTCTTTTATGCCATTTATAAAGGAACGCTTGAAGTGGAGTTGGAGGACGGCTCAAATAAGATCCATATTGGGAAAGACAACATTGGAGAACAAATATCAGAATACGATGAGTATTATAAAAACAGTGAATATGTAGATGATGAAAATTTTCAATACACAGCACCGCTTTATTGGAAAGCAGTCACGGATAACTCCGAAAATCATTGCCATATTACTGATACTTTTTCTTATCGGAGTAAGAGTATGAGTAAGAGTATGGGAGACTATGAACTTTACCTGTTGATGGGGCCAGATGTAAAGGACAGGCGTATTCTGGAAATGCGTAAAGCCGGCATGAAAATCAGGGAGGACACTAAATTCAGAATACAGCCATCATTCTTAGGTGTATTTATTGCTACTGGTAATGGTGCTGCTTCTCTTAAGCCGGAAGACAATATCTCGAGTTTCCTTAGAAAATGCGAAAATCCATCACATGATGCCTGGTCACCCTCAAATTATTCAGAAGAGAAAGCTAAAGCTAAGTCAATAATCAGTAGTATCCATAAGCTGATATTGGATTTCGTTAAATCAAAAATGCCTCAGAGTGACGAAAATGAAATAAAGGCATATGGTGTCAATGACCTCCTTGTAAGCCAGGGAGAAGGCTCTTCTGAGGAAGATAAAGAAGATGCATTTATGACAGCTTCACCTGAGCCGATAGAACTGTTTACTTCCAAATCGAATGTACAGAAGTCAAGAGATCTGAGCCGCCCTTCAAATGGAAGGGGAAAGAAAACAAGGAAAAAGAAAGTGCGGAAGGAAAGACAAGACGAGCATCGAAATAATCGAAATAATAAGAGTGGTCATAAAAAGAAATCGATATCTTCAATTACACTTCGGTCTATAAAGACACCATTTAATGAAGAAAAGGGAGTTTTCAAGATTATATTTGTATCTGATAAAGATGTCTCAAATCTTCGCCTGTCACTTAATGTAATCGGAGATGACGGCAGTAGTGAAACAGCAGATGTTACTGATGCTGAGATGAATAACAGTGTTCTGGACATTAAGGAAGATTGCGTAGTTGTTCCTTCTGTTAAAGCTGGAGATAAAAATATTGTTGAAATAAGACTTCGTGGGAACAGACGGGAAAGGCTGGAGGTGAGTGCATATGGTGAACTGTAATACAGATTACCCGTTTCCTGTACTTAAGCCTGAGCCGGTAGATTATAAACTATCTACTTTTGATGCGGTCATTTCCGTTACGCCTGACAAGGACAGATATGTGTTCCACACAAATATCGATATTAAAAATAATGATGTCAATGCATTGGTAGAGGACGGAACAGCACAGCTTGGGATAAACATACAGTGTGAGTCAACCTGGCTGAGAAAAATACAACCCGTTCAAGTAGGTGAGGATAAATTTTCTTTAAGCACTGCGGAGGTACATAACAGAGTATATTTCTGCCCAGTCATTACAGCAGATAAAAAGATAGATGATTTCAGGTCTTCAGATTTCACTGAGGAGTACGATGGCCTGAAAATTGTCATTCACCCTGGCGACCCGCTTGCTATTGGTGAGGCAAAGTATTTTGATGCAGATTATGCGGATGATATTTTAAAAAAAGGTGATCCTATAATAAGTGTAGCGACGGAACCTGGACAGAAGGACATGACTTTTTCTTTTGAAAACCAATCTATTATGGTTTATGTTCCGGAAAAAACAAAAAATGCTTATTTAAATATGCAGGTTACTAAAGAAAAATATTCTGTTTTAAGCATGCTTGTTTATCTGCCTGCAGTTACTGAGAGCATTCGTCTTTTGGATGAAGATGAGGATACGTATATCTCCTATGCGTGGGCAAAAACAATTAAACAGTCTGTTTTTCAGATTGCCGGTGGCGATCAGGAAGAATATGAACGGCTTCTGAAGTCTCCTTTTCAGACTGCTCAAAAATTAACGGGTGGAATGGATAAGGCAATATTGGATTTGGAATCCTGGTCAGTTACGGTCGTCTGAGGGGGAAAAGTTGTTATGCAGTTAAATATTTTAAAGAAAAATGCTCTTGAACAGCTGAAATCTGATATCTCTCAGAATATGAAAAAATATGCCGACGAGAAAGTATGGATTGATAAGTATTTTTCGGATAAATCTGAGTTGAATTATTATAGATCAACCGGTCTGGCAGTTCCCGATGTTGAATTGAAACCAGGAGGACCAGAAACAGACGCTGAAAATGCCGCAACGCTATATGATGCATTAAAAGATACTCTTAACCCCAGACTGGCGGCTGACCTAAGGCTTTGGGCATATCTTACACATAAAGACTTTTATACTTATATGGTTAAGAGATGGCCAATTGAGATTCCAGACCAGACAGATGAAACCAAGGAGAGCGCTTCCAGTGCAGGAAAGCAGTATAGCCGGATAAATACCAGATACTTTTTTGGAGCATCCAATGGGAAAGCCTTTGTCAGACAGGGAATAGCAAGACTGTATTGGAGTGCAGTGCTTACTTATGATGCGGATAATTCAGACCCTTACGAAATGACTAGATACTTTCTGAGTAAGCAGGATTGCTTTGTGGCAGCAACAGAACGTACCTTGGCAAGAAATAAAACTTTTCTTCTGGCGGCACTCAGGGTTCTAAAAGAATATGGAGACATAAGTAGAGCTGATACCAGAGCATATTTTGCAGAAGTAAATAGGGCTTGTGGTATAGAAGTGCTGGATGCCCTATCATCATATAATGCCTATGATCTGTGCAAGAGATGCCTTGACTATGTTATGTCTCTTCCTGCCATAAAGGCCGGATCAAAAATAAAAGTAAAGATGATTGATTCTGGCCAGAATATTCCTATGACTGTTGACGAACATGGTACTTATCTTGGAAAGTCGCTTCTTAGGACGTCTCCCAAAAGCATCATAGGTCTAAAGCCTGGCAGCCGCTTTTCTTACAGGAAGAGCAGAGTAAAGGTGGTCTCAGTCGATAATGGATGATTTAACTCCCGAACAACGCCGTAAAAATATGCAGCATATTCGATCCAAGGATACAGGCATAGAGGTAAAGTTGCGGAAAGCATTATGGCATAAGGGATATCGCTACAGGAAGAATTATAAGGAACTTCCCGGAAAGCCGGATATAGTCCTGATGAAATATAAAATTGCCATCTTCTGCGACAGCGAATTTTTTCATGGAAAAGACTGGCCGGAACTCGAGAAGAGAATTCTTCGGGGCAGTAACAGCGAATACTGGTATGGCAAAATCACTCGGAACATGGAACGGGATTCTGAAGTAAACCGCACTCTTTATGGGAAAGGGTGGACAGTGCTCCGGTTCTGGGGAAAGGACATAGAGAAACATCTGGATGAATGTATAAAAGTAGTAAATGAAGCGGTCTTTGATCAGATGCTACTTATAGATGCATAATTTTTCTTGGAAGAATATTATGGCTTATAGACGATGTTATTACGTTTTGCTGTTAAGGAGAGTTTATGTCAAATATCCGCTCATTTACAGAATACCTTTTACAATCAGCTGTTTGAGGCAGCAGAAGACTATGTGGCTGCTCACACAGATGAGCTGGATACCAAGAACCGCCAGGTGGACAGAGCTGATGTACCGGAGATGATAACATAAAGGCCGAGTATGTCTGGTGTCACAATCTGCCGGAAATGCAGATAAGCTCTGATATCATTGTAAGATCGAGTGCCTTGTGTCCATGAGCAGGATTACCATTATAACCTTAGACACTGCTCCAGCCCATATTTAGATCCGCTTAAACTCGCCAAAATTTCTATTTATCTATTTATATTGTTCTTTTGACTGTGTAAAGTAAACATGAAAGGATAAGGAAGAAAGAAAATCCCTGTTTGGTTTTGTACCATGCCTTGAACTGTTTGTTAAAGCATTCGATCAGGTTGTTGGTGATGTCGTCGCGGAAGCTCTGGACGCGGATATGCCTGACTCCCAGTACTGCTTTTACAGGAACTTTGTAGGCGCTGTAGCGGTCGGTGACAATAGCTGCTGGTTTGCCGAGATGTTTAACGGAATTCAGTAAGGAAAAAGCCTGAGGGCTGTCTCTGTGCCTGGAAAGATGGAAACCGAGGACAAAGCGGGTTTCACTGTCAACAATAAGCCAGAGGTAGTACTTGATACCATGAATTTTCACAACTGTTTCGTCCGCGTGCCACTCGTCGGAGTTGAAATTTAACGTTGGCATCAGTTCAAGTGCGATGTTTTGAAACAAAGGCGCGAATTTTGTGCACCAGTTGCTGATGGTAGTGTGAGAAACCTGAATATTCATAACGGCTCGCAGAATCAGAGCAATATTACGGAAAGAATTCTTACCCAAATAAAACATTGACAATGCCGTCAGGATGACATGCACAGGATAGCGCATCCGCTTGAAATCGGTTTTCCCGGACAGCTTCGACATGGAAGGTGCCGTAACGGCAGCCGGCTTTGGGACAAAAATGGAATGGCCGCATTTCTTGTCGCAGCATTGGTAGTTTGAGTAATATTTGTGGTCATGATGAAGAAACATGGCTTTCCCGCAGACAGGGCAAGTCGGATAAGGACGCACGCGCGGCTTACCGGGTTTGTCAGCACGGGCATCCGGTGCAAATTGATGCCCGCATACACGGTAAAGATATTTCTGGTTTCCGTATTTATCTTTGCCATAACGATAAAAGTTTTGATGGTTGTTGCATTTCGGACAGCAAATCTGGTATGATTTTGCCATGAGGACTCGTCTCCTTTCGGGAGGTACAGTGTTTTGTGACAAAACCATTGTACCAGAAGGGCTGACGAGTCCTCAACTTTCATTTAACTTTACAATACGGTTTTTTATTATATAGCGTAAAAAAATTAAAAGCTGAGATAGTCCAATATTAATTCTCAGTTTATTAAAATTGTCTTTCCGTAAGTTCCACAAACACTCGATGATTTCCTTGTTATTTTGTCCATAGTGAATGCGATTATGGCATGTACTGCAAAGACATACGATATTTTCAGGTACATCAATGGATACATTAAATTTATTTGCATATTTTAGAGGGATAAGATGATGTGTTTCCAAATAGGGAAATTCATCAATTCGTCTTGGAAAGGTTTGATGGGAAGCATTAAATTCGCATTTCCATTCTGCATGGCATAATGCGTTCTTGGCTGCTTTCACACTGCGGGAAAAAGTTTTAAGAGTCCTTACTGAAAGTGTCGGCTTTTCATGTTTCTCATAAGAGAAATCAAAAGTTTCATGTTCCATATCAAGGTTTTGCAGGTGTTTATTGATGACAGCATCAACGTCCGTTTCAAACAAGTTTAGTGCTCTTATCGCTTCAACAAGTTCGGGACGCAATTGCATGATATATGCTCCATTTTTTTTGCCATTTCAATCCATGCAACAGGCCAATATGTCTCCTTTCCATTTTCTCCAATAAGACGAAACCGTTTGATATGATTTACTGCAATTTTGCCAAGACGCATATTTTGAACACTGAAAAATCTAAAGTCTTGTCCGTACTGTTTTCCCAAAGACTTACATGATGCTGTATAGTATGGAGCAAAGTACCACTTTTCTAAGGCCAACAATATATTTGGGTCGTTTATAATCTGCGGTAATTGAAGAATTTCTTTCCATTCAATCGGCTGAATTACGGTAAATATCAATCATTTTCGCAACTTCTTTCTGCTTATAACAAATTTCTTTCCTACCATGCTGACACATTAACCAGACAACAAAATATCATACTGTCCAACTTGACACAATTTTGACATCTATCCTGAACACTTCTGACACCCTGACATCTATCCCAAACACTGAAAACACGGCATCTATCGCGACAACCCAACCCTTGAACATTTCCCAAAATTCCGCCTTTGGATATGTTTCCGCAGTCTATTTACCATTTCTCAAAAAAATTCATCCATGCCGAAAAAAGGCGCTATTTCAAGGCTTTTCAGCCGCTACTTTTTTACCCTTGACATCAATGCTACGCACTCCACATGATTGGTATGCGGGAACATATCGACCGGCTGTATTTTTTGTACCGCATAACCGAGTTCACAAAGATACTGCAGGTCACGCGCCTGCGTTTCCGGATTACAGGAAATATAAACCACTCGCTGCGGCGCCAGCTCCGAAAGAGAAAGCAAAAAACGCTCGGTACTGCCGGCACGGGGCGGATCCATAAAGACAACATCGGGGCGAATGCCCTCCTCTGTCATCTCGGTCAGATAATCCGTTGCGTCCGCACACACAAAGTGAATGTTGTGCAGTCCATTCTGCCGGGCATTTGCCGCCGCATCCCGCACGGCATCGCGGTTCAGCTCAATGCCCAGTACCTGGCCGGCCTTTTTCGCAGCTACCATGCCGATGGTGCCAATCCCACAATAGGCATCGATAACGCTTTCTTTTCCCGTCAGTTGCGCATACTCCATGGCCTTGCTGTACAGAACTTCACACTGGACAGGGTTAATCTGGTAAAAACTCTTTGCAGAAATGCGAAATCGGCAGCCACACAGCGTATCTTCAATAT
The DNA here is from genome assembly GCF_044880635.1 of Caproicibacterium sp. XB2. NCBI lineage: Bacteria > Bacillati > Bacillota > Clostridia > Eubacteriales > Oscillospiraceae > Caproicibacterium > Caproicibacterium sp. XB2. The sequence goes on from NZ_CP173227.1 coordinate 1,884,096, forward strand.
ACCCCGGTCCATACAGGACCTTTTCCTGTTCCCCCAACACCATGCTGGTATGGTGACGATTGATATTCAGCAGAACTGTTGTAATTTCCGGGTGCTTTTGGCAGAGCGCCGCCGTAAACTTTTTGGCCGGAAAAATGGAATTGCTGGCAACCAATACAACCATAACCTGTCCGCTTTGAAAACCGCGCTTAACCAATACATGGCGCAGAAAACCGCGTTCCGTACGCTCATCATAGGGGTGCAGCTTAAAGCTTTTCAACAGCTGACGAACCGTTGCCATAATCTTATCCGCGGTTTGATCCTCTGTCAGGCAGGACTTCACCGGCACCACCCGATGCGTACTGGATTGATACACGCCGGAAACGATATTGCCGCGGCGGTCCTGTGCAAAAGCCGCCTGCACTTTATTCCGGTAGTAGTAGGGATTTTTCATGCCTAAAATAGGCTCAATCTTCCCGAACTTTCCCAGCAGTTTCCGTGTACGGTTCTGTTTCCATTCCAGCTGCCGGGCATAGTCCATGTTCTGCAGCTGACAGCCGCCGCATTTACGGTACAGTGGGCACTGTTTATTTTCCAATTTGATACACCTGATTCTTAACATTCTTTATTATTTTCGTAAGGATGAATCCATTGTAAAACAAAAAACAAATAGAAACAAGCCTGCCTCAACAGCAGTTTTATAATTCCCTTGTTTCGGGACTATGGAATGCGTTATACTATAAACAGGAAAAAAATACAAAACGGCAGGGCGGTACAGCTTTGCCAGCAAGGAGGTCCTATGCAGATTGCCATTGTGACCGGTGCCTCCAGCGGTCTGGGGCGCGAATTTGTCCGCCAAATCAGCGAAACTGAACCATTAGATGAAATCTGGGTGATTGCCCGCCGGGAAACCCGCCTGCAGCAGTTGGCAGCGGAAATTTCATCTGTACAGGTGCGGCCCGTCGCACTGGACCTTACCCATCAGAAAAGCCTTCAGCAGCTGCAAGCGCTTTTACAACGGGAAAAACCGGACATCCGCATTCTGGTCAATGCAGCTGGGTTCGGAAAAATGGGCAGTTATGCGGACATTTCCCGCTGTGACTGTGACGGCATGATTGACTTGAACTGCCGTGCGGCAGTAGACATGACCATGCTTGCCCTTCCCTATATGCGGAAGGGAGCACGCATTCTGGAAATCTGCTCGACCGCCGGTTTTCAGCCGCTGCCCGGGCTGGGTGTTTATGCGGCCAGCAAAGCTTTTCTTCTGCGCTACAGTCGCGCCCTGCGCTGGGAGCTGTTTCCCCGCGGCATTCATACAACTGCGGTATGTCCGTACTGGGTAAAGGATACTGAATTCATTCCCACTGCCCGGAAAACCAAAGACGCAAAGGCCGTGCGTCATTTTCCGCTGGCAAGTCATGCCCACAGTGTGGTGAAGCTGGCCCTGTGGGACAGTCAGCTGGACCTTGCAGTATCTACCCCAAGCCCAGTCAGCTTTGTTCACCGCCTTACCGCAAAATTCATTCCGCATTGTGTCATGATTGCCATTTGGGAACTGCTTCGCCGTATCTAGACGCAGAACACAAAAGCGTCCGCAGACCATAAGGCCCGCAGACGCTTTTAACAGGAGAAATATATTCCGTTAAAACAGAAAAATGAAAATCATCTATTCAAAATCGGAAGAAAACAAACCACTCAAATAGGCATCGGTCCTTTCGCAAACTGGATTCTGCGCTTCTGCGCTTTCCTGTGCCATTGGACTCACCCCTGTCTTTCTTTGTTGGCTATATCTTAACACCCCTTTTTAAAAAATCAAGCCCTTTTGAAATATTTTTTTATAGAATTTCTTTTTTGTACATTTTTCGCGTTATTTCCTGTAATATAGACAATTTATGAAACACGTGTAAATGATTGTTTCATTTTTATCCTTTTCTGCTCCGCTGCGCGGCGGCAAAAACAGCTGACCAAAACTGGCCGTTTTTATGAACTTCTATTCTTTACTTTGCTGGTACAGAAAGGTATAATAAAAGAGTTACACCTGTTGGAAATGTAAAAAGAGAGGTATGTTTACCCACAAGGCAGCGCTTGCCGCGGCATTCCGAAAAGGCAGCTGCTTTATCAGGAGGATTTATGAACTGGATTATTGTATCTGCAGTGCTGGCATGGCTGGCAGCGCAGCTGATTAAGGTGGCAGTCTGTCTGGTTCGCCACCAGGAACTAACCCTGCACGACTGGATTGGAACAGGCGGTATGCCCAGCTCCCACTCCGCCTTTGTCTGTTCCACTGCCTTTGGCTGTGGCATGGTCTGTGGCTTTGACTCTGTTGCGTTTGCGCTGGGCGTAGCACTAGCCGCTGTTGTTATTTACGATGCACTGGGTATCCGCTGGCAGTCCGGGCTGCACGCAGCCACACTGAACCGATTGGAAGCCAGAGTGGAACCGGAAAAAAACACTCCGCCGCTGGAAACACGGCTGGGCCACCGCCCACTGGAAGTAACGTGCGGCGGTCTTTTAGGTATTTTGATTTCTCTATTGATATTCAAAGTATTCCTGCCGCTTCCTAATTAAACAAACGAAGGTCTCTGCAAAGCATTTGTTTTGCAGAGACCCTTTTTATTTTCTCTGACTGCCGCGCAGCAAAAAGCGCAGCAGTTCTAAATTGGTGCGGCTGTTAACCTGTTCCCCCTGCTGCAGCAGGAAGGGTAGCATATCCTTTTTGCATTCCCCGCAGATGTCGATTCCCAGCACTGGACTGCCGCGCTCAAACAGCCGCAGCAGACGTTCCAGCACTGCCAAGGACATCTTCCCCTGACTCCAGTCTGTGCAGGCAAAATAGGTATTCAGTACATCTTTATCAATGGAAATATAGATTGGTATACCACCCTTTAGCTGTTCCAGCTGCGCCCATGTTTCTTTTTCCTGCAGTGCCTGCAGGCTTACTGCCAGCAAGCGGCTGCGGTACGGTTCCTCAACAGACGCGAAAGCGGACTGGTCCGGACCCACAATGCAAATCTTCTGCAGAAAGGGACTGCGGTCCATCACGTCCCGTACCCAACCGCCACAGGAAAGCAGACCGGGAAATTTCGGCGGCTGCATATCGCTGTGGTAGTCGAACAGCAGCAAATGAAAAGGCTGCTGGATTTTTTCCAGCCAGAAGCCCGTAACATAATGGTAGTCTCCGGAATCCAAAAAATGAATGCCTGCGGCGGGAAAATCCCGTATCCTTCGGCGAATCTCATCGGCAGCCTGTGGGGTACAGTAACAGTTGGTACCCGGAATGTCGTGACAATCCACTAACGCAAAACGGACATCTTTGTAAAATGTTTCCTGCCTGTAAATATCGGTAAAATTGAGAATGACAATCTTCGGCTGCATCTGTTGTTCTTCCTTCCTCTTGTTTTCCGGTCATTCAAAAAGCAGCCAGCCGCGGATTTTTCCGCTGACTGACTGCTTCTGTACGGACTTTTTCAGCCCTTTTTCTATTTACACATATCCCATCGGGTCAACAGCTGTGCCGTTTACACGCACCTCAAAGTGACAGTGCGGTCCGGTGCTGTGGCCGGTGCTGCCAACATAGCCGATAACCTGCCCTTTAGCCACTGTCTGACCGGAACCGACAGCTACGCTGCTCATATGGCCATAGTAGGTCATAATGCCGTTGCCATGGTCAATGATAACCAAATTGCCATAGCCCCAGCCGTTGTCGCCTGCCTGTACAATCGTGCCGCTGTCGGCCGCAACAATCGGTGCGCCGTAAATGCCGCCGCCGCTGATGTCTACGCCTTTGTGGTAGGTGCTGCCGATACCACCCGGGCTGCTGCGGTGACCGAACGGAGACGTAATCGATGTGCAGCTAGGCACTGGCCATGTCATGGAGCCACTGCCGGAAGCGCTGGCGCCACTGTCCTGTGAATGTGAAGAATAGGAATTTGTGTCATCACTGCTATTATCGCTGCTCTTTTCAGAACGGCTCTTCTTTGTGGAAGAAGCATTGCTTTCGCTGGACTTCTGGACCACGGCCTTCTGCTGAGCAGCTTTTTCCTGTGCTGCTTCTATCTGCTTTTTCTTCTGGCTTGCCTGATAAGCCGCATACCACTGATCCACCGCCGCACTGGCAGCGCCCTCTTCTTTGGCCAGTGCATCACTGGCGGCCTGCAGGCTGCTTTCCTGTGAAGACATCCCGTTAATAACGCTCTGTGCCTCACTTACCAAACTGGAAAGTTCGCTCTGTTTTTCATCAAGGGCTGTCTTGGCATTGGCAACTTCCTCACGGTTCTTTTCAATCTGTTTCTTCTGCTTGCTCACTGCGGCCATTTCGGACTTCAGCGTATCAATGAGTGCCGTATCATGCGACGTGACCATCTGCAGGGCCTCTGCCTTATCGGAAAGGTCCGCGACACTGCTGGCAGAAAGCAGAATCTCCAGGTTGCTCGCGCCGCCGGACATATACAGGGCACACAGCCGATTTTTCAGCTTTTTGGTGTCTGCTGTAATGCTGGTTTGCTTGTCTGCAATTTCATTCTGTGCCTGCAGAATATTGTTATCCAGTTCGGAAATTTGTGTATTATATGTATCAATTTGGTTCTGCAGTGTTGTTATCTGGACCTGCAGCGTCTGTTTGTACTCTTCTTTTTTGCTCTTATCCTGACGCAGCTGACTCAGCTTAGTATCATTAGCCTGCTTCTGTTGTGCGTATGCCGCCTGTTTCTGCTTCAGAGTATCGATATCATCCGCAGCATACACGGTTACCACTGCCGGAGAAAGCACCAGTGCAGCGGACAAGCATAGGGAAACAATGCCGCCCAGGATTCTTTTCGTTCTCTTATTCTTACCAGCCAACGATAGAACCTCCTTCTTTCTTGAGATAGCGCTCTATGGAAATAATGCCGCCGGCCGCGCCGAATACAGCGCCCGCCAGCATAAACACAATCAGTACCGGCACCATAACACTGTTCAGATTGATAACATTGAAAACGGCGCGGATACCAATGGAACTGATGATTTTATAGTACAAAAGGTTCAGCAGACCGGCAGCAATGGCGCCCGCCGCCAAACCAGTGACCATGCCTTCCACTAGGTATGGCACTCGGATAAACCCGTTGGTGGCACCCACCGATTTCATAATGCTGATTTCCAGCCTGTGGGAATACATGGCTACATGAATGGTATTGGCAATGATGAACAGCGAAACCAAACTAAGTGCAATGACAATAATCGCACCGACATTGGCAACAATTCGGTCAATGTGTGTCAGTTTATCCGCCAACTGCTGATAATCGTAAATCTTGTCAACACCGTCGATTGCTGTTATTTTTGCCGCCGTGTCCTTATATTTAGAAAGGTCCTTCATAGAAATACGGAAGGAGTTCGGCAGCCAGTTGTTGTCACCCTCCAGGCCATCCAACAGACCAGCGTTCTGCTCACCAACCATTTTGCGCATATCTTTCATGCCGTCATCTTTGGAGATGAAGTCACAGGAGGAAATGTTGTCCATCTTGCGAATTTGGTCACCTATCTGCAGTGCCTTCAGCGAAGGGACCTCCTGTTTGATGTATACTTTAATGGAATTGTTTCCTTCCACCATACCCATGGCACTTTTGATGTTCCAGCTGAAAAGGACAGCTGCACCAGTCATCAAAAGGCAACTCATCAGCACAGCGATACTTGCCAGTGACATGGTGCGGTTAGTCCAGATATTTTTAATGCCCTCTTTAAAAAGATACCTAAAATTTTTCATTGCGCAGCGGCCTCCAGTTCTTTGCTATCTGCCACTATGCGGCCTTCCTGAATCTCGACAATGCGCCTGTGAAACTGTTTCACTAGGCTGTGCTCATGTGTAACCATCAGCACAGTGGTCCCGCGCAGGTTAATCTCACTTAAAAGATCCACAATCTCAAACGACAGAGCAGGGTCAATATTGCCGGTAGGTTCGTCCGCAATAATCATATCTGGATTATTGACCAGTGCACGCGCCAAACCAACACGCTGCTGTTCACCGCCGGATAGCTCCGCCGGATAGCATTTTGCCTTCCCCTGCAGATCCACTAGGCCCAATATGTACGGTACACGTTTTTTTATTTCCCGCCGGCTGGCGCCGACAATATGCATGGCAAACGCCACGTTCTCAAAAACTGTCATCTTAGAAATCAGACGGAAGTCCTGAAACACCATTCCCAGTGTGCGCCGCAGATAAGGAACCTCTTTGCGCTTTATATGCATCAGGTCATGGCCGTTTACAGTAAGATTGCCGCAGTCTGGCCTTTCTTCACAGGTAATCAGTTTGAGCAACGTACTTTTCCCCGCACCGGAGGCCCCCACGATAAAGACGAACTCGCCTTTGTCCACGTTCAGGCTCACGTCATACAGGGCGCGGGTGCCGTTCGGGTAGGTCTTATTGACATGACTCAACTCGATCAAGCAGATCGCTCCAATCATAAAACATTTGATTTATACGCACAGTTTTTATTTACCGCGTATGTAATCATACTAACACACTTCTTACTCTTATAATTCCTATACGGAAAAATACTGTAATCAAATTGTAAACAGATGTACAGGAAAAACGCTTCACTCTTTCCTGCCTTCCTCACCTGGAAAAAGGATACAGGCAATCAGACAAAAACAGGCAACCGCCCCGCCTGTGCAGGAACCGCTGCCTGTTTTTATTTTTCACTTTCAGAACTTTACAGGGTTGGAATCCAGATACTTTTTCACCATGAGTGCTACCTTAAAGACAATGGCGTCCTCAAACTGGCGCAGGTCCAGTCCTGTGATTTTCTTAATCTTTTCCAGACGGTACACCAACGTGTTGCGGTGCACAAAGAGCTTGCGGCTGGTTTCGGAAACATTCAGGTTGTTTTCAAAGAAGCGCTGGATTGTAAACAGTGTTTCGTGGTCCAGGCTGTCGATGCTGCCTTTTTTGAACACTTCTTTCAGGAACATTTCGCACAGTGTGGTCGGCAGCTGATAAATCAAACGGGCTATTCCCAAATTGTCATACCGGACAATGCTGCGTTCGGTATCAAAGACCTTGCCGACTTCCAGTGCAACCTGTGCTTCCTTAAAGGAGCGTGCCAAGTCCTTAATACCCTCCACCGGTGTGCCGATGCCCACAACACAGTGCGTGTAGAATTCACTGGAAAGGGTATCCACAATGGAGCTCGCCAGCTTTTCAAGGTCCTTGCTGTCGATGCCCGGCTTAATTTCCTTGACCAGTGCAATATCGGTTTCATTGATATTGATAACAAAGTCCTTATTTTTGTCTGGGAACAAGTTCTGAATGACATCGTAGGCAGCAATATCGGTCTTATTGGTAACCTTAATCAGCATACATACCCGGCTGACATCATTGTCGAAGTGCAGTTCCCGTGCCTTCAGGTAAATATCACCGGGCAGAATATTGTCCAAAATGACATTTTTCACAAAGTTGCTGCGGTCATACTTTTCATCATAAAACTGTTTAATGCTGGAAAGTGAAACCGCCAGCAGGGAAGCATAGCGGGCGGCTTCCGGGTCTGTGCCCAGCACAAACACGGCGTACTCCGGACGCGGCAGGCAGCCGAAAGATTTATAGGTATACCCGTTGACTACAAAAGGTTCCTGTGACATCATCAGTTCCGGTGTAACGCTTTCGTTCACTTCCCCGATGCGTCCCAGTTCACTGCAAGCAATAATGACCGATGTTTCGTCTATCACGCCAATCGTGCGGTCTATCGCATCTCTCATCTGATGAATAACGCCCTGAAATAATCTGTTTGACATAAAAGAACCCCTCGCTTTTTCTAAATATATAAGCAATATATAAGCGCACTGTTCAGCAAAAGAACAAGCTGCTGAAAAAATGCAATAGATGATTTCACAAAAGCTGGCTCTTCATATAAAAGCGCCTTTATTTATTTTACATACTTTTTAAATGCTTTTCAACTATTTCATAAAAAAGTTCACAACTTTTATTTATTTCCTACAGATAATTGGCAAAGAAAAAAGGAACCGCACACAGTGTGGTTCCTTTTTACGCTGTATCACTGCGTTTTTAGTTCAGAATCGTAATCTCAGAATCCTTATCAAACAGGTGGCACTTCGTCATATCAAAGGCAATCTTGATATGGTCGCCGGACTGTGCCGTAGAGGTTGGCTCTACACGGGCGGTCATGTCGTTGCCGTCACAGACAAGGTACAGGTAAGTTTCTGCGCCCATCATTTCGGTTACTTCCACCTGTGCATCCGCAATGTACTGCGGGTGTTCCTGCAGGAACTCCGGTTCATCATGCATATGCTCGGGGCGAATACCAAAAACAATATCCTTGCCGACATAAGGGTCCATCATTTCCGGCTTTGCCTTGTCCGCCGGCAGCGCCAGTGTGTACTGCCCAAAATTGACCGCATAGCCCTTTGCACCCTTGCTGACTTTTGCATCGATAAAGTTCATCTGCGGACTGCCCATGAAGCCTGCCACAAATCCATTGACCGGGAAGTCATACAGGTTCTGCGGGGTATCTACCTGCTGAATGATGCCGTCCTTCATAACAACAATGCGGTCGCCCATGGTCATAGCTTCGGTCTGGTCATGCGTAACATAAATGAAGGTTGTACCCAAGCGCTTGTGCAGCTTGCTAATTTCTGTACGCATCTGTGCACGCAGCTTTGCGTCCAAGTTGGACAGCGGTTCGTCCAGCAGGAAGACCTTCGGGTTACGCACAATGGCACGTCCCAGCGCAACACGCTGGCGCTGGCCGCCGGACAGCGCCTTTGGCTTGCGGTCCAGCAGATGGGCAATGTCCAAAATACGGGCGGCCTCTTCCACGCGGGCCTTAATTTCGTCCTTCGGGACCTTGCGCAGCTTCAGGCCAAATGCCATATTATCAAACACGGTCATATGCGGATACAGGGCGTAGTTCTGGAACACCATGGCGATATCGCGGTCTTTCGGCGCAACATCGTTTGCCAGGGTATCGCCGATATACAGCTCACCCTTTGAAATGTCTTCCAAACCGGCAATCATCCGCAGTGTGGTGGATTTGCCGCAGCCGGAAGGACCGACCAGAATAATAAATTCTTTATCCGCGATTTCAAGGTTGAAGTCGCTGACGGCCTGTACGCCGCCGTCATAAATTTTGTAAACATGTTTCAGGGATACGCTTGCCATATTATGTGCCTCCTGTAATTTGGTTCAATTTTCTTTTGCACAAATCGGTTGTTTTAATCATAGCAAATAACGCAAAATGTGTACAGCCCTGTTTTATCCAAAGTTCTTCTGCTCAGTTTATGGAATTCTTCTAAAAGCCAAAAATGAGGCCTTAATTTCATCCATATTGTCAATGCTGTTTATCAAATTCTAGCCATCATTTTTGGGCAAATTGTCCATCTTATCCTGTCGCAGGGCAGTTTCCTCCGCCGGTGTCAGTGCGCGGCAGTCACTCGGCCGCAGCTCGTCCGGCAGCACAAGCGGGCCGAAGCCTGTCCGGCACAGCGCCGTCACAGTACTGCCCTGTGCCGCAAACATTCGCCGTACCTGGTGGAACTTTCCTTCCCGTACGCGGACCTCATACAGCGGGCAGCTGCCGCCTTCCAGCAGGCGAAGTTCCGCCGGCAGACAGGTGAATTCCGGCAGGACCACCCCTTCGGCAAAACGCTCTGCTGCGCCGGAACGCGGTGGACAGCTGAGCCGTGCCTGATAGGTCTTCCAAACATGATGCTGCGGGGACAGCAGCCGGTGTGCCAGTGCGCCGTCATCGGTCAGCAGCAGCAAACCGCTGGTGTCCTTGTCCAGCCGGCCGACCGGCTGCAGGCCGCGCCGGTATAGGTCCTTCGGCACCAAGTCCATTACTACGGGCTGCCGGCGGTCCCGCGCAGCGGTCAGCACACCGGTCGGCTTATTCATCAGCAGGTAATAAAACGGCTGATACCTCAGCGCCCTGCCGCTGACCGTAACTTCTGCCGGCTCCATATGCTCCGCCGGGTCCCGCAGAATCCGTTCTCCTGCCCGCACAGTGCCGCCGCGTACCAGCGCAGCGGCCTGTTTTCGGCTGATTTTCAGCTGCAGGGACAGCAGTTTGTCCAAACGCATTTGTGCCATTGGATATTTCCCCTCCTACCCTGCATTATACCGAAAATCACTGCAGAACTCAACTGCCCGTTTTGCGCAGCGGCTTCATAAAACCATCCAGTGCGGCGGTAGACAGGTCCCCCCCGATAATTCTTTTCTGGCAGACCAGCAGCGTTGCCCGCACATCTGGATTTCCTGCATAATTGGTCACATGATACACATACTGTTGGCAGACCTTTCCTGCTGACTTTGTCAGGTCAAAGCCCGCCTGCTGGTTCAGTGCATTGTACTGTTGATATACCTTGGAAAAGGTCTTCGGAATCGTGACTTCCCGTACCGACAACGGTTCCTCCTCCACCTGCCAGCCGCACTGATGCAGAAAACGAATGCGGTCCTCGTTCTCCGCACCGGGAATGCCGCCAGACGCGTGCGCTGTGCAGACAAAAAAGACGACGACCGCTGCCAGCACGACAGCCGCCAGGAACATCAGTTTTCGCTTTTTCCCGTGAAATGAAATAGTCACTGTCATGCCCTCCCGTCCGTTCATAATCATTTATTATACGGTATGACAGCAGTGAGAAAGATAGAACTTTGCCGCAGAAATAAAGATTCGCCCAAAAATATGGACAGGCATATTAAGGAGGAAGGATATGTATCGTTATGCACCCACACCGCACAAAGGCCGTCGGGAGGCTGTTTTTTTGATTAGTGTCGCAGTCCTGTGCGCGGCCGCCCTATGTACCTGGGGAATCACGCACCCCCGCCTGCAGGCAGCTTCCTCTTCGGTTTCCGCTGCCGCAGCGGCGGTGTCACCCGTTTCGCCCGCGCCGGTCTCCTCGGCCGCGTCATCCGCACCCACAGTTGACCGGCAGTCGTGGCAGCTGCGGCTGGTCAATGCTTCGCACCCCTTGCCGGCAAATTTCTCCGTGAAAACATCCGCTGTGGGAAATGTCCGTTTTGACGCACGCGCGTCCGGTGCACTGCAAAAAATGATTTCCGCCTGCAACACCGAGGGAAATCACCTGATGGCCTGTTCCGGCTGGCGCAGCATCAGCCTACAGACAACGCTGTATCATGACGAAATCCGCAGCAAACAGAGCAACGGCCTGCAGAGCGGTGCCGCTGTTGCCGCCGCGGCAGCGGTGGTGGCACCTCCCGGCACCAGTGAACACAACCTCGGGCTGGCGGTGGACCTCGGCAGCATTTCCAATCAGCTGCTGGATGAAACATTCGCCGGCACACCGGAAAGCCGCTGGCTCGTAAAGAATGCTGCATCATACGGCTTTATTCTGCGCTACCCCAAAGGAAAGGAACAGATAACAGGTATTATCTTTGAACCGTGGCACTACCGCTATGTGGGTGTTCCCACCGCGGAAGAAATACAGCGGAAAAATCTCTGTTTGGAAGAATATCTCGCTTAAGCACCCATCCGCACGAAAAAAGCACAGCGCTGCACATACGGGAAATGCTTGACGAAACTTTATTTCTACGATATAATAAGAAAGTTCGGAACAGGATTTTATCCGCTACTGTGGCTCAGTTGGTAGAGCAGCTGATTCGTAATCAGCAGGTCGGCGGTTCGAGTCCGCCCAGTAGCTCCAAACAAGGACCCGCTTGGCAAAGCTGCCTTTTGGTTTTGCCTGCGGGTATTTTTGTGTACAGTTTTATTTTGCAAAAATAAGGAGTGACAGTTATGGGGCTGAATGGCACCCCGTCCGGGGAACGCGTACATATCGGCTTTTTCGGACGGCGCAACGCCGGAAAATCCAGTCTGGTAAACGCGGTGACGGACCAGGACCTCGCGGTCGTTTCGGACACAAAAGGCACGACAACGGACCCGGTTTACAAATCCATGGAACTGCTGCCGCTCGGTCCAGTTATGATTATTGACACCCCCGGTTTTGACGATGAAGGCCTGCTGGGGAAACAGCGTGTGCGCAAAACCAAGCAGGTACTGAACAAATCGGACGTTGCCGTACTGGTAACAGATGCTGCGGCGGGCATGGCGGACTGCGAAAAACAGCTGATTCAGATTTTCCGTAAAAAAGAAATTCCGTATATCATTGCTTACAATAAATGTGACCTGCTGACACACCGCCCGTCGCTTTCAGCGAACGCCATGTATGTCAGCGCCGTAACCAAAGAGGGCATTTACAGCCTAAAAGAGCGCATCGGTCACCTGACACATACCGAAGACCTGACGCACCGGCTGATCGGCGACCTGCTGCACCCCGGCGATATTGCGGTGCTGGTAACGCCCATTGACTCTGCCGCACCCAAAGGCCGCATGATTCTGCCCCAGCAGCAGATGATTCGTGATGTGCTGGAATCGGACGCCATCAATGTTGTCGTTAAAGAGAATTCCCTGTCACAGGCACTGCAGTCGCTTTCCCAAAAACCGGCTGTGGTCATCACGGACAGCCAGGCTTTCCACGCGGTCGCAGCGGCTGTGCCGCAGGACATTCCGCTGACCTCTTTTTCCATTCTAATGGCACGGTACAAAGGCTTCTTGAAAATTGCCGTACAGGGTGCTTCCGCCATCAGCCGCCTGCAGGACGGCGATACCGTGCTTATCTCAGAGGGCTGCACACATCACCGTCAGTGCAATGATATCGGCACGGTGAAGCTGCCGCGCTGGTTGGAAAAATTCACTGGCAAAGAGATAAAAATTGTTACCAGTTCCGGCACCACTTTTCCGGAGGACCTTTCCCCCTACGCGTTGGTGCTGCACTGCGGCGGCTGTATGCTGAATGCGCGGGAAGTAAGATACCGTATGAAATGCGCCGCTGACCAAGGCGTTCCTATTACAAATTACGGCGTTGCCATTGCCTACATGAATGGAATCCTGCGGCGCAGCCTCGGTCTGTTTCCGGATATTCTAACTCTTCTGGATACGGCCGAATCCCCCAAAAGTATTGAATCGCTTTCATAGACAAAAAGCCGCCGCCCACGCATTTCACATGGGCCAGCGGTTTCTTTTATCCGTAAATACAATATAGAAAATCAATTTGCCTGTAGGTAGCTTTCCGCTTCGGCGATTTCTTCTGCCATTGCTTTCTGCCCGGGGGCACCTGCGGTGTTGCGTTTCTCCACACAGGTTGTCAGGCTGATTGCATCGTAAATGTCATCCTGAAAAACGGGGCTGACGGCTTGAAACTCCTCTAGTGTAAAGTCGTCCAGCGCCTTTTGGTGCTGAATGCCGTATAGGACCAGTTTGCCCACCATGCTGTGCGCGTCACGAAACGGCACACCATGCTTGACCAGATAGTCCGCCGCGTCGGTTGCGTTGGTAAAGCCGTGACGGGCGCTGTCCGCCATGCGTTCCTTGTTAAAATGCATGGTGCGCAGCATATCCGCAAACAGACGCACGCATCCCTTTACGGTATCAGCCGCGTCAAACGTCAGTTCCTTGTCTTCCTGCATATCTTTGTCGTATGCCAGCGGAATGCCCTTCATGGTCGTCATCAGTGCGGATAAGGCCCCGTACACCCGCCCTGTCTTGCCTCGTACCAGTTCCGCAATATCCGGATTTTTCTTCTGCGGCATGATGCTGCTGCCGGTACTGTAACGGTCGTCAATCTCGACGAAGCGGTACTCGTTGGAGTTCCACAAAATGACTTCCTCGCAAAAGCGGCTCAGGTGCATCATGACCATGGACAGCGCCGAAAGAAATTCCAGCAGATAATCCCGGTCTGAAACGGAATCCATGCTGTTGCGGGTTGGGCCGTCAAAGGCCAGCAGTTCGGCCGTGTAGGCACGGTCCAGCGGGTAGGTAGTCCCTGCCAGCGCACCGGCACCCAGCGGGCACAGGTTCAGCCGCTTTTTCACATCCGACAGACGGCCGCGGTCGCGGCGGAACATCTCGAAGTAGGCGCCCATGTGGTGGGCCAGCGTGGTCGGCTGTGCCTTTTGCAGATGCGTAAAGCCAGGCATAAAGGTATCGGCATTTTCTTTCATCAGCTTTAAAAGCGTTTCCAGCAATTCTTTTAGTTCGCTGTCAATATTGCCGATTTCGTCGCGCACATACAGCTTCATATCCAGTGCAACCTGGTCGTTGCGGCTGCGGCCGGTGTGCAGTTTTTTGCCGGTGTCACCGATACGCGCAATGAGGTTCGCCTCCACAAAGCTGTGCACGTCCTCATACTCGTCGGTCATAGGTAGCGTGCTGTTTTCCGCATCGGCCAGAATGCTTTGCAGTCCCCGCAGGATGTCGGTGCACTCCTGCTGTGTCAGGATGCCCTGCTTCTCCAGCATTTTGGCGTGTGCGCAGCTTCCTTGAATGTCCTGCGGCAGCAGCCGCCGGTCAAAAGAAAAAGATGCGTTGAACGCATAAGCGAGCTTGTCTGTTTGGCGGGTAAATCTGCCGCCCCATAACTGTGCCATACTGCCTGCCCCCTGCTTTTTTCAGGAAAGAAACAGTTTCCCCTTATCGGCTGGAAATCGACTCTTCCCATTTTGTATATTTATGCTTTGAGTTTACCATGTTCTCATTAAAAATGCAATTTCGCAAAAATTTGACCTTCATGAAAAATCATGTTATGCTGAATTTAATTCTATTCTGCTAAAGAAACAGCAGAAAAAGGAGGAGTTATACCATGCGCATACAAGACCTGCTGAGCCCGGCTGCCTGTGACCTGGAAGCCCATGTAAGCACAAAGCGGGCTGCGCTGGAACACCTGCTGCGGCTGATGGAGCATACCGGCTGCATTGCTGATGAAAAAGCTTTTCGTGAAAATGTATTGGAGCGGGAATCTTCGGTTTCCACCGGCTGTGAGGGGCTGGCCATTCCGCACGGCCGCTGTGCGGCAGTTCTGCATCCCGCTCTGGCGGTCATGCGTGTAAAAGAAGGCTGTCCTTTTGATGCACTGGACCAAAAACCCGTATACCTTTTTTTCCTGATTGCCGCACCGGACGGCAGTGCGCATATGCAGCTTTTAAGCCGTTTGGCGCAGCTTTTGATGGACAAGTCCCTTGTACAGAGCCTGCTGGCCGCACCGGACTATGCCGCATTCTGCCATACACTGGACCTTGCGGAAACGGCCGATGAGCAGCGGTCCGCCGAAACAAAGCATAGCGGCAGTTATACGGTTGTCGCTGTAACCGCCTGTCCACTGGGCGTAGCCCATACCTATATGGCCAAGCGCAAACTTTGTGCCACTGCGGATAAGATGGGTATTTCCCTAAAAGTGGAAACGCACGGTGCGTGCGGTGTGGAAAGTAAACTGACGGAAGCGGAAATCGCCGGCTGCCGCGGTGTCATTGTTGCCGCCGACCGCGCCCTAAATCTCACCCGCTTCGCTGGAAAGCCTCTGCTGCGGGTTCCGGTTTCGGATGGTATTCACCGGCCAAAACAGCTGTTGGCACTGGCCTCCAAAGGCAAGGCTCCGGTTTACCACCCGGACGATGCCGCATCCGCTTCACTGCCCTCGCCCCACCATCACATTGGGCACTGGCTTTATAGTGCCCTGATGAGCGGTGTGTCGCATATGCTGCCCTTTGTTTTCTGCGGCGGTGTTTTAATGGCACTCTCTTTCCTGCTGGACAGCGTTTTTACACCCGGCGCCGCCGGATACAGCGGCATTGGCAGCCATTCCGCCGTAGGTCCCCTGTTCCGGCTTTTGGGACAGATTTCGCTTTCCCTGATGCTGCCCGTCCTTTCGGCCTTTACCGCAATCGGCATTGCCGACCGGCCGGGGCTGATGCCGGGGCTGGTTGGCGGGTATCTGGCCGCCTTCGGATACTGCTGGCAGGACGGCCGGCTGGTCAGCAGCCAAACCAGCGGCCTTGCCATTACCAGTTCTGGATTTGTCGGTGTCATCGCCGCCGGGTTCGTCGGCGGGCTGATGGTACTGGGGCTAAAAAAACTAAGTTCTCATCTTTCCGATACCGTCAGTACGGTCGTATGGCCGATGCTTCTTTACCCGCTGCTCGGTACGCTGGGGATTGGGCTTGTTTGTCTGCTGGTACTGGACCCGATGTGTTCGCAGCTGAATCTGTGGGCCAGTGGATTTTTAGCAGAACTGAACCTCAGCACAAACCCCTCGGTGGATATATGGGTAGGCGCTCTGCTGGCCTGCATGATGGCGGCAGACTTAGGCGGTCCTATCAACAAAGCCGCTTATTTATTTGGCACGGCGGCACTTATCTCCAACGGAAGTGCCGCCCCCAGCAGTATTATGGCAGCCGTTATGGCCGGCGGCATGGTACCGCCGCTGATGATGGGGCTGTGCACCACTTTCTTCCCCCGTCTCTTTACGAAAAAAGAGCAGCAGCTACGCCTTTCTTCCTATTTGACCGGTGCCTGTTTCCTTACAGAAGGGGCTATTCCCTTCGCGGCGGCGGACCCGCTGCGGGTACTGCCCTCTTGTATGGCGGGCTCGGCACTGGCAGGCGCACTGTGTATGCTGTTCCGCTGCCGCCTTTCTGCGCCATACGGCGGCATCTTTGTGGTGCCACTGATGCAGGGGGCACCACAGTTCTTGCTGGCGCTGGGCATTGGCAGCGCTGCCGGTATGTTCTTGCTGGCTTTTCTCAAAAGTGCTCACTTCGCAAAACGAAAGGATGCAGCACTCGCCGTTTCCTGTTCTTCTGCGGAAGCAAAATCTTAAATACATTTTTGTCCCTATACGAAAATACCGCAGAGCCTTTCCTCACTGGAAAAGGTTCCGCGGTATTTTTTTTGTTTGGATATTTTACTGGACTGCCTTTGCGGCCGTAACCACCGCATCTACATCCGTGCTGTTTGCCAGTCCCAGCGTCACACCATCCGCTGTAACCAGATACCGCCGGCTGCCGGAAGCGTAGAACGCATAGGTATGGTGTACCTTCGTGTCAAAGCCGCTGACCGTCAGCATCCACGCCGGTGTACCGGAAGGCTTCGCACTGCTGGCCTCCAGCACTTTCAGCGCGGCCGCTTTATCAAAGAAGCTGCTGTAAGTGCTTTCCGTTTTCACCTTTTTGCCGTTGCACACGGTAGAATAGGTATAGGAAGGAACGTCCTCCGTGGAGGAGCTTTCGTTCTTCGTGCGGGAAATAACCATACTGTAAACCGCGCTGCCGCCTTTCAGCGTAACGCCGGCCAAATCGTTCCGCTCGTTTTCCAAAACCGTAGTACGCTGCAGGTCAAAAGCCTTTTGTGTCAGCCACGTCAGGTTGCTGCTTTCCACCAGATAAACCACACGGCCGCCCTTCATCATAACATAATAGGTTCCGCTGGTCTTTTCCGCACCGACCAGCAGTGTCCCGCTTCCGGAAGTGGACGTATAGGCAAGTTGTGAAATTGGCTTATCCAGTCCGTAAGTCTTCAGCTGCGCGGCAGTTGGGTCCAGCGCCTCCGCGCTGGAAGCGCTGACCGCAGCTGCGGCATTGGCGAGGATTTCCACTTTGCCGCTGTCCGCCGGGCAGCCGTTTACCTGCCACCCACTGCCGGAACGAACCAGATGGAACGCGCCGTTCTGGTTGGTCACATCAATTTTTTGGAATGCCGCACTCATGTCCGCCGTGTCTGAAGAAGTATCAGAGGAAGCGGAAGGCAGGGAAACGCTGGTCACCTGTTTGGAAAGGTAAGCTGGAAGCCCCTGCAACAGCTCATCCGCAATGCCCGCCGTATAGACGGTGTCTTTCCCCTGCAGCATGACATAGTGTGCCGAGGAGTCCAGCGGTGTTGCGCTGCCGACCAGCAGGGTGATTTTTTTGCCGTCCTTAAATGTGCTGGTAATTGTCGCTGTCGGATTTTTTAGGCCATAGTCCGCCAAGGAACCGCTGGATGCACCGAGGTTCTTCACCGCGGTCAGGCTGTAGCCGTCCTGTGCCGCTGTACTGATAGTATCGGCAGTTGTAGACATACCGCTCAGCTCCTGAATGCGGAAAACGACCTTGGAAGAGGCTGTGGAAGAAGTGCTGCTGCCGGAAGGAGCTGCCGCCGCGGAGCTAGCTGCTTTTGCGGTGGCCTCTTTATCCGGAACAATGGTGTAGCCGCCCGCCGTATTCTTTACGGACATGCTGACAAGGTCACTGTCCTTGTAACTGTAAAGCGTAGCTGTGTTGTCCGAAGAATCGGAGGAGGAGCTGCTGCTGGAAGGTGAAAAATGCAGCCATGTCAGTGCTCCGGCAAGCCCTGCCACACAAATCAGCAGAACAATCAGTACACGCTTGGGGTGCCTCATTACAGTTTCCTCCTTTTACGATACACCACGATTCCCGCCACAAACAGGCAGACCGGAATGATAACAGTAAAGACGCCAAAGCCAAGCAGCAGGCTGGAAGCACTGGACAGCTTAATGTCCATCGCATTGGTCTGCACCGGTGTAACCGTTACCGCGCCGGTGCCGTTTGTTCCGGTCAGATACCGGGCAAGGTCCGCGCACCAGTTTCCGTTTGAATAGGTATTCGTGTTGATAATGCCATCGGCAAAGAAAGCGGAGCTGCCGCATACGGCGACATTGGCATTGACCTTTTTGCCTTTCACTGTTAAATTCTTCTGTGCAGCGGCGGCGAGGACCGAGGCTTCCTGTGTTTTGCCGGAAGCAGAAGCACTGGTATCCGACGTACCCACCGAATAGGAAGTGCTGCCGGACTTAACCAGCGCACTGGTGGTGACACCGCTCACCTCAGAAAGCGTCATGCTCTGCGAAATTGGCATTAGAAGGTCATTGTAAGTAGTGTTCGCCTTATTCAGCGTGACGCCGGTCTGGGCCTCCGCCAACAGATAAGACGGTTGTTCCATGACATACTTGCTGTCGTCTGATTCCATTACCACGCGGTGCTGCAGGGTAATGCCCCATTCTTTGAGGAAAGAAGCCAGCTTTGGCATCTGTGTTGGGTCTATAACGTTGGTTGTCAACAGCAGACCTCGGTCACTGGTGCTGCTGGAAGAGGACAGGAACGCGTCCAGCTTTTCGATTTCCGCATCGGTATAGTCCGTTTTCGGCGCACCGATAAAGATAAGGCGGGCGCTGTCCGGAATTTTGTCCGTCAAAAGGTTGAATTCCTTTGTCTGGAAGTTGTTGCTGGTGCAGACCTTCTTAACCGCTGTAGTATCCAGCTGTTCCTCATGGCCGGTTGCAAACGCAACGATTGGCAGTGTTTCGGCGCCTGCATTGCTGAGACCAGCGGCCAGCGCGTCACCCACCTGTGTGTACACCTGCTGGGCACCGCTGGTGCTGTCACTTTGAATATCAAACATATCCGTTAGCTTGACAACATAGGAACGTTTCGCTGTCTGCACTACCACATCGCCGGAGGTAATCTGCTCGCTGGTGAACTGGTTCACAAACGTGGGGTCCTTGTCCAAATCCTTGTAGGTAACCGAAATTTTATGGTTGCGCTCGGCCATCTTGCCCGCGATAACCCCTACCTGGCTGTACTTAATATTGTAGGAAGAGAGAATCTCGTTATTCTTGACCTGTTCCTCCGTACCAAGAATAATGAGTTTGGTGTCCTGCTGCACGCCGTCCACCACTTTTTTCACGCTGGTACTCAGGGAATTGACACTACCGGTGGACAGGTCAATATTCATGCTGGGATAACGGCTGCTCAGCGATGACATCAAGACATTTATAAGAACCAGCACTACCAGCCCCAGCGCCGTAATGGCGCTGGCCACTGTGCCGTGCCGGAACCGCTGGGAACGCATTTGCTGCCGCAGCGGGACACGGTTCTTCTTCTGTTCCTTTTTCTCTTCTTTTGCGGTGCGGCGCTTGTTTTCCTTTGCCTGTTCCACCGTCTGCTTTTCTTTATCCTTCACATACACTGATTTTTTCAGCTCAACAGGTTTGTTCTGTTTTTCTTCTTTCATCTGCTGTGTGCCTCCCCTCAGTTCCAGCGGCGGCTCTCAAGCCGCCGGGCGGTCAGAAACAGCAGCGCCGCTGTCACAGAAACAAAGAACACCACTGCGCTGATGTCAAATATGCCGGACGTAAACTGTTTATACCGGCTGGAAAAAGAAATCCACGAAACGACGGCGGAAAAAGCCGTATTGTTCACCGCGCTGGCCACGGAATCAATGACCATCAGCAGAACCGCAATTCCCAGGCTGCCGATTGCCGCAATAATGGGGTTTTCTGTCAAAGACGAAATGAAAATGCCGATTGCCGTCATAGCCGCCCCATACAGCAGTGCCCCTATGTATTCGCCGAAAATCATGGCCCAGTTCGGTGAACCGGAAAAGGTCAGCACTACTGCTGGAATGAGTGACAATGTCATTGCCAGGAAAAAGATGAAAAATGCCCCGACAAACTTGCCCATGACAATGCCCATGGTACTGACCGGTGCAGTCAGCAGCGCCTGGTCTGTTTTCGTGCGGCGCTCTTCACTGAAGGTCCGCATAGTCAAAATCGGGATAATCAGCATACACCAGATGAACATATTGCCGTATACATACGAAATATTGGCAGAGCTGCCGGAAAGGAACACCTGCGTGTAGAAAAAGCCGAACAGCGCCAAAATGACTCCCAGGCAGACATATGCAACCGGAGAATGGAAATATTGTTTCAGTTCTTTTTTGGTTACTGCGCCCATCTCAATTCTCCCCCTTCCGGGTATCTGCATCGTCCGCTTTTTCCGCGGCCTTTTCTTCTTTGCGGGAAAGTTCGTCGTTTGTTTCGGGTACCCTGCAGTCCACAACATCGGCTGCAGCCGCACGCATGCGGCGACTGTGGTCTGCGTCCTCTTTTTCGGCCTGCTTGTCCGCACCGGACGTTACCCGCAGGAAGATATCCTCCAGGGTATTGCGCCGCGGCGACATGGCCAGCATTGGCCAGTGTTTGTCACAGCACAGCTGAAACACCTCGCGGCGGACATCATCGCTTTCATCCAGTGAGTATTTCTGTACACCGGGTTCGCTTTCCCCTTCCGCCCGCACGGTTTCCACATGCGGCAGCGCCTGCAGCGCTTTTTTCGCTTCTTTTTCGGGCGCTTCTATCTCGGTCATCAGCCGCTGCGGCTCCACGCTTTTGGCCAGTTCTTCCTGTGTGCCGTCTGCTGCCAGACGGCCGTTGTTAATAATGAGAATGCGTCCGCAGGTAGCCTCCACTTCCTGCAGAATGTGGGACGAAAGAATCACGGTGTGGCTTTTCCCCAAAGTTTTAACTAAATTGCGTATTTCAATAATCTGTTTGGGGTCCAGTCCAACGGTGGGTTCGTCCAAAATCAGCACCGGCGGGTCGCCCAGCAGTGCCTGTGCCAGCCCAACACGCTGGCGGTAGCCCTTGCTCAGGTTGCCAATCAGGCGCGTATAAACATGGTCAATGCCCGTTAGTCGGCATATTTTTCCGATATGCTCTTTTTTGGACCGCTTTACTTTTTTTAGGTCGTAAATAAAGTCCAGATATTCCTCCACGGTCATATCCATATACAGCGGGGGCAGTTCTGGCAGATACCCAATGCAGCTTTTCGCCGCATCGGCATCGTCCAGCACATCATGTCCCTCTATGGAAACGGTACCGCTGGTGGCCGAAAGGTAGCCTGTTAAAATATTCATTGTGGTGGACTTTCCGGCGCCGTTCGGCCCCAGGAACCCCACAACGCCGCTGCCCTCCACCGTAAAGCTCATGTCCGACAAAGCTGTGTTCCGGCCGTACCGTTTAGTGAGGTGGCTGACTTCGATCATCTGTTCCCAACTCCTTTTGCTGTTGTTCTGCACGCCTGCCGGCGGGCATTCTGCTGTCATTTTTGCAGTATCTGTTTAGTATATCTTTGGTTTCTGAACTTTGTGTGAAGTTTACGGCGGATGCGGCAGTCCTTTTTACGCAGGGTTTCTTTGGGATAGGCGGCAGGTATAGGCATGAAAAGTGCATTAAAATTTATAAAGTCCTGCAAATTTTATCACTTTGCTTGACGAAACTGCACCTTTGCGGTTACAATGATACAAACCCGCCAAAGACGTCCCCTACCGGCGGCTGCCGCAGGCTGTGTTTCTTTTCAGTGTCTTATATTTAGAGGAGGTATATTCTTATGGCCGTTGTCAAACCGTTCCGTGCGCTGCGCTATACCCAAAAAGCCGGCGACATCGCAAAGCTCACCTGCCCGCCCTATGATATCATCAGCGAAGAGCAGCACAGCTCGTTTCTTGCCGAAAGCCCGTACAACATCATCCGGCTGGAACTGCCCCGCGGCGAAAATCCTTATGCCGCGGCCGGCGCTCTGCTGAAAAACTGGGAGGCCGGCGGCATTCTGCAGGAAGATACGCAGCCCGGCCTTTATATTTATGAGGAAGAATTTAAAGCTAGTGAAAAGACCTACCGCATTAAGGGTGTCATCTGTCGCGTAAAGCTGGAACCTTTTGAGCGCGGTGTCATTCTGCCGCACGAGGAAACCCTCAGCAAGGCAAAAGAAGACCGTTTCCACCTCATGCAGACCACTTACTGCAACTTCAGCCAGATTTATTCCCTGTATATGGACCCGCAGCATACTACCCGCGCCCGGCTGGATGCCCTGAGCCGCGACACGCCCCGCTATGAATTTTCGGACGGCACTGTCACACACCGCCTGTGGCTGGTAAATGACCCGGTCGCCATTTCCGCTATCTGTGCGGATTTTGAAAGGCGCCGCCTGTATATTGCCGACGGCCACCACCGCTATGAAACTGCCCTGAATTTCCGCAACTGGTGCCGCGACCAAGGTGTCATTTCCAATGAACCGGACTACTGCATGATGATGCTTGCGGATATGGAAGACCCCGGTCTGGTCGTATTTCCGACACACCGCCTCATCCATGGACTTCCCGGCTTCAATCGGGAAGCACTGCTGGACGGCTGTCGCGACCAGTTCCAAATTGTACATATCCCCGGCGTACAGGCAATCTCCGAAAAGCTCGCCGACTGTTACGCTTCCGGTCAGAAAGCCTTCGCCTGCTACTGCGGCGGCGATGAATGGGACCTGCTGGTCCTCAAGGACCTTGCCGATATGGACGCAGCCCTGCCAGACAAATCCGCTGCCAGCCGCGGGTTGGACGTCAGCGTTCTGCATACCCTGATTCTGCAGAAAGTACTGGGCATTGACAAGGAAAACATGGCAAAGCAAATCAACCTTTCCTACACCCGCGATATGGACGAAGCGATTTCCAGCGTACAGAAGGGCGAAAGCCAGTGTGCCTTCCTGATGAACCCCACGCGCGTCACTGAAATCCGCGACGTAGCGGCCGCCGGTGAAAAGATGCCACAGAAATCCACTTACTTTTATCCCAAGCTGATTACCGGCCTTGTTATGAATCAAATGGACATTCTGTGCTGAATGCGCCTATTTTTGCAGGCATTTTGTGTATGGCCTGCAAAAATTTTATGGTTTTATGTCACTAAATTGCAAAAGGATATTGACGTTTTGATTTTTTCATAATATAATCAGTTTCAAACATCATCAGTTGATGCACACGGAATGTACATGTATGACAATGCAGCACAAGGGGGTGTTTGCAGTGGCCAGCGGTGCAGAAATCATGGTACGGTGCCTGGAGAAAGAAAACATCCACGTGGTTTTCGGTTATCCGGGTGCGGCAATCTGTCCATTTTATGACTGTCTCGGTTCGTCTTCCCTCCGCCATGTTTTAGTACGGGAAGAACAGGACGCCGCTCATATGGCCAGCGGCTATGCACGCTCCTGCGGAAAAACAGGCGTATGCGTAGCAACCTCCGGCCCCGGTGCAACAAACCTCATCACCGGCATTGCCACTGCTTACATGGACTCTGTTCCGCTGGTGGTCATTACGGGACAGGTCAACTCCTGGCTGCTGGGCCGTGACGTGTTTCAGGAAGCAGATATTACAGGCGCATGTGAAAGCTTCGCCAAGCATAGCTACCTTGTGAAAGATGCCGCCGAGCTGCCGCGCATTTTTAAGGAGGCGTTCCATATTGCCTCCACCGGCCGGCCTGGTCCGGTGCTCATTGATGTACCTACCGATATACAAAATCAGGAAGTGTCCGAGTGGCACTATCCTGAGAAAGCCATTATCCGCGGCTATAAACCGAGCACGCAGGGCCACGCCCTGCAGGTAAAAAAAGCACTGAAAGCCATTGCCGATGCGGAACGTCCCATTATCTGCTGCGGCGGAGGCGTGGTGTCGGCGAATGCCCGTGATGAGATGATTGCCTTCGCCCGCAAAAGCGGAATTCCGGTATGCGCCACTATGATGGGAATCGGCGTGATGCCGATGGACAGTGACCTGTACCTCGGCATGATTGGAATGCACGGACGGGAAAACGCCAACCTGACCATGCAGCAGGCCGACCTGGTGATTCTGTGCGGTGCCCGTGTGGGCGACCGCGCGGTTTCCGCTCCGAAGCAAATTGCAGAACAGGCAAAAATTATTCATATTGATATTGACCCGGCGGAAATCGGAAAAAATATGCCGGTGGATGTTCCCATTGTCGGCGATGTCCGGCAGGTTCTCAAAAGTTTGACCGAACAGGTAACCGACACAGTTCCGGAAGCGTGGAAGCAAAAAGTGGTGGACTACAAAAAGCAGTTTCCGCCGCGCGGTGAACCGCGGGATGACTTTGTTGAGCCCCGTGTGTTTATCCGTGACTTATCCGCGATGATGGAAGAAAAAGCGATTCTGGTTGCCGATGTTGGCCAAAACCAAATCTGGGCGGCACGCAACTTCAACGTGAAAGAGGGCCGCTTTTTAACCAGCGGCGGCCTCGGCACCATGGGGTATGCCATTCCGGCCGCTGTCGGTTCCAAAATGGCCAAGCCCCACCGGCAGGTTGTGGCGGTGTGCGGCGACGGCTCCTTCCAAATGTCCATGTGTGAACTGGGTACGCTGATACAAACCGGTATAAATATTAAAATCATTATCATGCAGAACGGTATGCTCGGCATGGTAAAAGAATTTCAGGACAGGCTGTATGGCGGACATCATATTGGCACTGTGCTGGAAGGCGGTGTGCCCGATTTTGTCAAACTTGCAGAAAGCTACGGTATCCGCGCTTCTCTGGCCAGCAGCAATGCTGAGGCCAAAGCGCAGGCTGCACAAATGCTTTCCTGTGACGCGCCTTACATTCTGGTGTGCAGGGTAGACCCCTCCACACCCAGCATTTAGGGAGGGCGGAAACAATGAAACATACGCTTTCTGTTTTGGTGGAAAACCAGCCGGGCACCCTTTCCAAAGTGGCAGGGCTTTTTTCCCGGCGCGGCTTCAACATCGACTCTCTTGCAGTCGGTGTGACAGAGGACCCTGCCGTTTCCCGCATGACCATTGTGGTGAACGGTGACGAGCACATGGTTGAGCAGGTAGAAAAGCAGCTAAATAAGCTGATTCAGGTCATTAAGGTACGCGTGCTGGAACCCGGCCATTTCATTTCACGGGAGCTTTCCTTAGTAAAGGTAAACTGCCGTACCCCGGACCGCGGCGACGTCATGAAGATTGCGGAGCTTATGCAGGCACGCATTGTGGACGTAACCACCACAACGCTGACACTGGAGTTTTGCGATACAGACGAACGCACCGCTACCCTGCTGGCCCTATTGCGGCCCTTCGGCTTTAAAGAAGTCGTACGGGCCGGTGCCATTGCCGTTGAAAAAGGCAGCAAATAAATCATTCCTTTTGTCAACCCAACTCTTTCCAGAGCTTCTCAAGCTGAGGGGGAGCACCCAGCTCTGACGGGGGCAAGTCTTGGTTTAAGTGCTCCAGGAGTTCCGTTATATACTACATTTTCTTACAACAGTAAGATAAGGAGGAACAGAATAATGCCAAAGATCTATTACGACGCAGACTGCGACATCAACGTACTGAAAGGAAAGACTGTGGCCGTCATTGGCTTCGGTAGCCAAGGCCATGCACACGCGCTTAACCTGCGCGACAGCGGTGTCAACGTCATTGTTGGTCTGTATAAGGGCAGCAAGCGCTGGGGACATGTGGAAAAAGACATGGGATTCAAGGTTATGACCACTGCAGAAGCTACAAAGGCTGCTGACATTATTATGGTTCTGGCCCCGGATGAGAAACAGTCTCAGATTTATAAGGACGACATTGCACCGTATCTGACCTCTGGCAAGGCACTTGCCTTCGCACATGGCTTTAACATTCATTACGGCCAAATCGTTCCGCCGAAGGATGTAGATGTCTTTATGATTGCCCCGAAGGCTCCGGGTCACACTGTGCGCAGTGAGTTCGTCGAAGGCAAGGGCACCCCGGCACTGATTGCCGTCTATCAGGACGCTTCCGGTCACTGCCAAGACATCGCGCTGGCTTACGGCGCAGCACTGGGCGCCGCACGCGCTGCTCTGATGGAAACAACCTTTAAAATTGAAACCGAAACAGACCTGTTCGGCGAGCAGGCTGTCCTTTGCGGCGGTGTAACTGCCCTGATGAAGGCCGGCTTTGAAACTCTGGTAGAGGCTGGTTATCCGCCGGAGAATGCTTACTTCGAGTGCATTCATGAAATGAAATTGATTGTTGACCTGATTTATACAGGCGGCTTCAGCTTCATGCGCTACTCCATCTCTGACACCGCTGAATATGGCGATTATGAGACTGGCAAACGCATCATCACCCCTGAAGTGAAAGCTTCCATGAAACAGGTCCTCAATGAAATCCAGGATGGTACATTTGCTTCCAAGTGGATTGCCGAAAACAAGAACGGCCGCTGCCACTTCAACGCATGCCGCAAGATGAGCGCAGAACATCAGCTGGAGAAAGTTGGTTCCGAGCTGCGCAAGATGTATTCCTGGAACAACAAGAACGACAAATACGCCGACTAATCGGTTTTACAAAAAGGCCGTACGGGGAACTGTTTCCCTGTACGGTTTTTCTCTGTATTCCCTTATTTTTTCTATATTTTCCATTTGTTTCATATAGAATATATAGAATAATAAAATATAAAAGAGCATTGTTCCTTTTTACAGTTTTCCCACACGAAAGGAGAAATCATTATGAACTGGCAACGTTCCATTCTGAAGGACAACGCAAAAATTTCCCTACACAACTGTTACTGGGTAAGCTTTGCTGTTTCGTTGGTGGCAACGCTGCTGAGCGGCGGTATTTTTTCCATATACAGCTCTTTTCAGCATCTAGTTAAAAAGCTGCACGACTTCCAAGACGGCCTTTTCTTGCGGAATGAATGGAGTGGGGCTGACTTTTCATGGCACCACAGCTTCGGCTTCTTCCCAACGATTTCTTCCATTCTGGCCCTGCTGACACTGCTGGTCGCCATTTTTATCGGCGCAGCTATGATGGTAGGTGCCAGCCGCTACTACCTGCACAAACGCTTTGGTGACACCCACTTCTCCACTCTGTTCAGCGGCTTTCAGCAGAGCTGGGGGAACACCGTCGGCGTTCTTTTCACGACCAATCTTTTTATTTTTTTGTGGAGCCTATTGTTTATCGTTCCGGGCATTGTAAAGCGCTATCAGTATTATTATGTAGATTTTCTGCTGGCAGACAATCCCAGCTTGACCGGAAAACGCGCACGGGAAATCAGTTGGATGCTGTCAGACGGTGAAAAAGGGCGCCTTTTCCTGTTTGACCTTTCCTTTTTCTGGTGGTATATACTGGTGGGGTTGACCAGCCTGATAACGCTGGGCCTGAGCGTATCTTTCCTGATGCCTTATGTGGAAAGCGCCCGTGCAGAACTGTACATTTATGTACGTGACCGCGCGATTCAAATGAACCAGCTGAATCCCGCCGAGCTCTGCCTGCAGCCGGCGAACAGCCAGCCGCAGTAAACAAAAAGTATTCCTTATTCTGACTGACATACAGCTATGAAAAACTGCTCCGTATCCCGCACCTTTGAAAGCGTGCGGAACACGGAGCAGCGTTCTGTCATTTCAACGGATTATTTATGTTTGAATATTTGTTTTACAGCATTCAGCTCTTCACGGCTTGGTACCAGCAGACGAACAAACGGTGTATGGGAGTATCTGCAAAAAATAACGATACTGGAAAGCCCCTGCACCGTCAGAGAAATAGAGGTGGACAGTGCCACGCCGTTAATGCCAAGCAACGGAATAAAAATCAGGCACGCTACACAGTTGGAAGCGACACCCAGCGCAGTGGGCAGGATATTAAGCTCCGGCCGACCGTAGGCAGCTATGGAATTGCCCAGCACCTTGGAATAGGAAATAAAGATGGAGCCGACAATGAGGTATGACAGCGGTGCCAGCGCTCCCGTATACATTGGAAACAGCCACGGCACAAAAACATTTGCCATCCACAGAATCAGCAGTGCCGCCACCGTTGTTACATAGGTAACCATCTTCGTAGATATCAATGTTAGGTGCAGTTTGTCTTTCTGCTCACTCATAGCCGCAATGCGGCTCATAATGACCTGGCTGACCGCATCCGGCAGAATCCACACCTGCTGCATAATGGTAAATGCCGTAGAGTAGACGCCAAGGTTTTTAATGCCAAACTTTCCTTGTACAATATAGGTACCGAGGAATGTATTGATGTAGGTCAGGACGTTGCTGACATGGGCTTTCAGGCTGTACTTAATCATGGAGTTAGCCGGTACCGGATAATCATCGTCCGGTGCAGGCTTAGGCCGCGGACCGTTCCAGCGGCGGATACACACTAGACCAAATACAATCATTCCGCAGGAAATGGCTACGGTTCCCCAAATCCAAATGCTTGCCGATGGTCGGAATGCAATGTAAAGGGCTAAAATCATTGCCAAAATTCGCTGCAGCAGGTTAATCATATTAAAGGACTTAAACTTATTTTCACCGCGCAGCACACCGGTACACAGGTTCAGCACCAGGGAACTCAGCGCATAGACTACAATCGCCACCAAAAACGGCGACGGTGTCTTGTTGAAAAACGAACTTTTTCGCAGTGCAATCAAAATTGCCGTGCCAATAACCGCAATCACCACGAAAATGACTGCTCCCAGTTTTACAATGGGCTTCCGGGTATTTTCAATCTTATATCGCGCGACGAAATAAATAATAGAGGCCGCTACGCTTAACCCAATGATGGTATAAAAGCCGCCGCCCCAGTTCTGCACCGCATTGTAGTAACCTTTTATGGTTGGGTCCACCCGGCGAAGCACTACAATAGAGGAAATGAGTGCCAGCACCGCACCAAATGCATTGGTTCCAAACGTGTTGAGAGAATCCCGCACCACATCGCTGTGAATTCTTCTGTCTTTTTTCTTCATATTGTCTTCATACTCCATATTCGCTGTTTCATAAAGAACATGGAGAATATTATACCATTCTTTTGGTCAGATAACAATGATGTTTACTGAACGAAAGCCGCCACTTTCTTTTTCATCTGCAGACGGTCCAGTGCACGTGCCGCCAGCAGATAAATAACCGCACTGGCAGCTGCCTGCACCAAGTTTGCCGGAATTTCCACCAGCGGTGAAACCATGCTGTGCATCAGGAACGCCTCTGTCAGGTAGTAGCCGCCAACACAAATGGCGCCAGCCGCAATGGTAGCAAGGGCATTGCGCCGTGTCAGCAGCTT
This sequence comes from Caproicibacterium sp. XB2, assembly GCF_044880635.1. Lineage (NCBI taxonomy): Bacteria > Bacillati > Bacillota > Clostridia > Eubacteriales > Oscillospiraceae > Caproicibacterium > Caproicibacterium sp. XB2. The sequence goes on from NZ_CP173227.1 coordinate 1,913,522, forward strand.
GGCACCGGCCGTGGAAAAGCACAGCGCCATCGCCGATTTAATCAGCAGTGTCGGCAGGGCATACACTAGGCTGCCCGTCAGTGCATCCGACATTGCCTCCCCTATTCCGGCGGCTGCCACCGCATACGGTGCGGGCAGCATACTGGCCGCCAAATAGACGAAAGCGTCACCCAGATGGATATAGCCGCCGGTTGCCGGCGTTGGAATATGCAGAATATAAGCCGTCACTACAAAAATGAGTGCGCCAAACAGCGCAGCCATAACACCAAGATGCAGGGATTTGTTTTTCACAGGGAACCACTTTCCTTTCTCTACAGGCCTGTTTCAGTCTCCCGCACTTTTCGTGGGAACAGGATTTTCCTTATCATAGCGGAAAACTGGAATGTTTAAAATAGACAGTCTATAAAAAAATAAGAGGTACAGTTTACATATACCGTTCTGAAAATATCTTGTGCTTCCGATTTTTAAAAAATTTGTCACTGAAAAGATTCCATGCTATAATAAGATAATTATAATATTTTGAACTTGAACAAAACAGGAGGTGGACCCATGACAGCAGAACAGCTGAATGCGCGCAGCACATGGCGCAATACGCTGCTGTTTGGCTCGGGCAGTATTCTTCTTATCCTGGCGAATCTGCTGCGGCTGTCCGGCAATTCGTACTCAACTGGTGCAGTATATCTGCTTTTCGCCGCAAATGTCGCTCTAAATGTTGCTATTCTTTGGGACCTCTGCAGCCATATCCGGCGGGACTTCCCCATGCTGGTCTTTGTCATTTCCTTTGATATTCTGCTGCTGGGGCGTGTTTATATTGCTTTCTTGGCAAAGGACCCCGATTATCTGCTTTATAATTTGGAAGCGAATTCTTACGAAAATCTCTTTTCGGCGCTGCAGATTGTTACCTTCGCACTTCTTTTTGTCTACGCCGGGTACAAGCTGTCGGCACCGTTGTTTTTCCATCGGGAAAAAGCACTGGAAAAACATGACCCCTCTGTATTCCACCGCAGCCAGCTTACACCACTGATTCGTCAAATCAGCATCATTATGCTGATTATCAGCTCGCTGGCATTTTTCTATGTCCTGCTGCAGAGCATTCTGGTTGTGCTGCGGTACGGGTACCTCGGTTCCTATACAAAAGACTTAGACAGAAGCGTGCCGTCGGTTATCAGCCGGCTTTCCATGTTCTTTGTGCCGTCTTTTGCCGTATTTCTGGCCACGCTGCCGGACCGCTGCCAGCTGAGGCTGCCGCTTTTTGTTTACGGGATTTATATGCTCTCCTCCCTGATGACCGGCCGGCGCAACACTTTTGTCTGCGAAGCGCTGATGCTTTTGATTTACTTTTTCCTGCGGGACAGAATCATTCCGAAAGAACAGCGTATTTTCCAGAAAAAACACATTGTGCCGGTCCTCATTGTCATCGCATTGATGATATACTTCCTGGAGATGGTAGCAGAACGGCGCGCAGGTGGAAGCGGACACCGCAATTTGTTCACTGCCCTTTCTAATTTCCTGTATTCACAGGGAGCGACTTATCGGGTTGTTCAACAGATGGTCAACTATTGGGATTATTTTAACCACCAGACTTCCTGGCAGTTTTTGTTCTATCCCTGCACTGAATTTGTACACAACAACGGCCTGCTCAGTTCTATTTTGGGCCTTTCTTCCTTAACGAGCACTCAGAATATTCCGTATGTTATGACCAATTACAACTTTGGTCATGTGCTGACCTTTATGGCGGACCCGTCCCGGTACCTAAACGGCGGCGGCTTTGGGACCTCTTTTGTTGCAGAAGCCTACGTTTCTTTCGGTATGGCGGGCGTTGCCATCGTCAGCGGTTTCTTTGGTGTTGCGTTCCGTTTCTTTGCCACCATGCTCACCCGCTCCTGGCCAGTTCTTGCCCTTAGCTTAATTGCCATAAAGGACCTGGTTTATGTGCCTCGCAACTTTGCCTTATCCTGGGTTTTCAATGTATTCAGCATTACCTACCTGCTTTACTTTATCCTCATTTATCTGGCGGCACTGCTGGTTTCCGGAATTGGCGCGCACCTGCGCCGGTCACGGGGCGGCATTGTTCCCTTCTCTGCAGGAGGTGCTGATCCCACTTGAAGCTATTAATTCTGCTGACGACTTCTTTTCCGTTGGGCAGCGGAGAGGATTTTATCCCCGCCGAGCTGGCGCGGGCTTTCGGTTTTGACCGTATTCTGGTCTGCCCGTGCAGCCCGCAGAAAGGTGCGGTACAGACAAAGTCTCTGCCGGAAGGCTGCGAGCTGGTGCAGCTGCCGCGCCGCAGCCTTGGCCGATCCGCTTATATGCGTCTGCTGCTGCGTTCCGATGTGCGGGCTGAAATTTCCCTGCTGGCAAAGGAAGGGCAGTTAAACGGAGAGCGCACGCATGAGTTATTGTTTTTCGCGAAAAACGCGGTAGAAATTGCCGCGGCACTGACAGAAACAATTTCCGTTCGGCCGGGTGACGAAGTGGTGCTGTACAGCTACTGGCTGTACGACGCGGCGGCGGCCGGCGTGCGTTTTGCCGACTCACTGCGGAAACAGGGCGTCACGGTTCGTCAAATTTCCCGTGCTCATGGGTTTGATATTCACCCGGAACGGCGAAAAAGCGGCTACCTGCCCATGCGCCGCTATCTGTTCCATCATCTTGACCGCATCTGTCCCTGTTCAGAGGACGGCGCGGTGGTCCTGCGGCAACAGGCAGGCCCGGACGCCGGAAAAATCGCCTGTGCCTACCTCGGCACAAACGACAACGGCATTGGGCAGCACAGTCGGGAGCCTTTTCGCCTGCTGTCCTGTTCCTATCTGGTTCCAGTTAAGCGGATTCATCTTTTGATTGCCGCGCTGCAGCAGACCGATTTTCCTGTTGTCTGGACGCACATCGGCTCTGGTCCGCTGGAAAACGAACTGCAGGCAGAGGCTGAAAAGCTGCCTCCAAATGTCACCGTTCAGTTCCTCGGGCAGAAAACGAACGCGGAAGTTCTGGCCTATTACCGGGAACATGCGGTATCTGTGTTTGTCAATGTCAGTTCCAGTGAGGGAATTCCTGTAACCATTATGGAGGCCGCTTCTTTCGGCACACCGGTGGTCGCCACCGATGTCGGCGGCACTCATGAAATTGTAAAAAACGGGGAAAACGGGTTCCTCCTGCCGGCGGACTTTACACCGCAGGCACTGCTGGCCGCTCTGCAGAAAATGCGGAATATGGACGCGGAAGCCTATGACGGATTTTGCCGCAATGCCCGTAAAATCTGGGCGGAAAAATTCAGTGCAGAAAAAAATTACCATGCATTTTATTCGGCCTTGAATGGTGGGAATACATTATGAAATTTCTATATGTAAGCAATGTCAGCAAAGCAAAACAATATGCTGGCATCCTCAAAAAAGTCGCCGGACAGACAGAGGGCGTTGCCCAGCTGGGCTGGGAAGCGCACTATACCTGCGTAGATGGCAGCAGCGTTTTGCTTTGCAGTGCGGACGGCAGCAAGCTACAGCGGAAGGATTTCCCTTCCGGCCTGCGCTGGCACGAACAGCAGCAGTCCATTGCCCGGTGCATCAGTGAATTTGCCGCGGACGGCCGCTATGATGCCGTATACATTAAAGGCTTTCTGGCAAATCCCTATGCGCTACAGACGGCGGCTTCTGCAAAGAATGTGAACCCTGCCTGCCGCGTTATTTTTGAGATTGCCACTTACCCCTATTGGGGTGAGTACAAGCGCTTTCTGCATGTGGACCTGCAGAAAAAAGACCGGCGCTCAATGGCCGGTCATTTGCTGGAAATTTGGCAGCACGCCACCACTGTACCGCATATGAAACAGTATGTAGATGCACTGGCTGTTTTCGGCGCACCGATTTCCCGTTTGTGGGGAATTCCGGCCATTACCATTGACAATGGCGTAGCAGTCGGCAAAATTGCTCCAAAACAGGTCAGCAGCTCCGACGGCACCATTCGCCTGCTGGGTGTAGCGGGAACCTCCGTTGCGCACGGCTATTCCCGTGTGCTGGAAGGATTGGCACAGTATAAAAAGGAAAAAGCACCGCAGGACCCGGAAGTCTGCTTTGAAATCGTCGGTGCAAATGAGACGATTGAAGCCATGAAGGCCCGTGCGGAATCACTTTCCCTCGGCAGTTCCTCTGCCTTTCTCGGTTATAAAAACGCGAAGGAACTTTCCGTTCTTTACAACCAGTGTGACGCGGCGGTTTCCTCCCTGGGCGTTTATCAGATTGGCCTGACATGGCTGTCACCCCTGAAATCACGCGAATACTGTGCCGCCGGCATTCCCTTCCTGTATGCTTATGAGGATACCCTGCCGAAAGATGTAGCATTTGCGATGAAAATTCCAAATGACTCTTCCCCGGTAAACATTGCCGCCGTGGTCCGCTTTGTCGAGCGCTGCCGACAGAATCCAGACATCTCCCGGCAGGAAAGGCAGTACGCGGCTGACCACTTCGACTGGAAAATCATTATGGAAAAGGTGCTCCGCTTTGCGGGCGCCGCGGATAAATCTTAAACAATAAGGAGGCCCCACAATGGAGCTGTATGCAAGTTTTTCTGACGTCATGCATTTCTTTAAGCGAAACTGGGTCAAATTTCTTCTGGTCATCCTTCTGTTTGGTGTTGTGTGTGGATTGCTTCCCCTAAAGCTGGCCAAGTACACTTATACCACCAACAGCACCCTGACTATCAACTGCCAGCTGCCAGGAAATGCTTCCACTGATTTTCGTGAGCAGTACACCGGCATTCTCTACAACCGTGTGCAGTCCGTTCTGGTACAGTCCAATTCCAACAGCCTTGTGGAAAAAACGACCCAGCGTCTTGGCCTGAAAAAGGGCGAAATCAGCAAGATTACCGGTGAACAGATGAGAAGTGCGCCGGCCGTAAAGCTGACCGTGCAGACCACCAACGCGGACATGGCCGCAAAAATTGCCGACACTGCCGCCGATATTCTGGGAGAAGAAGTAGTTCAGCGGTTCCCCTCGCCGAAGCTTTCCGCTTTCATCAGCGATAGGGCAGTTCTGGTCGTCAGCCACTCCAAAAAATCTGCTATGATAAAATCCGGCATTCTGGGCCTTGCCTTTGGTTTTATTGTCTTCCTCTGTTACGGACTTATCCGTGTTCTTTCCAACCACTCTATCCGCAGCGGCAAAGGTTCTGCCGAACTGGTCGGCGCCAAATGCCTGGGTGAGATTCCACACGGTGACGGCAGAAAACAGGCGGATGCTTTCCGTGAACTGCGCACTGTGCTGCTGAACCAGACAAAAACTTCCAGGAGCCTGCTGATAGAGGACACCGGAAAGGACAGCGGTGCACCGCAGACCGCAGCTGGTCTTGCAGTTTCTTTGGCCCAAGCCGGACGCCGTGTTTTGGCTGTGGACGCTGACCTGCGCAGCCCACAGATGGCTGACCTTTTGGGCGTAAAGCCCGCACAGAACCTGCGGGACGTTCTGATAGGCCGCAGTACCCTGGCAGAAGCCGCAGAGGCGGTTCCGGATCATGACGGTCTGTTCCTTCTGGCAGGTGCTTCTGGAAAAGACGACCCAGCTGACCTTTTGGCCCGCAGTTTTCCCGCCGTGCTGAAGGAAGCTGAAACGCAGTATGACAGTGTGATTATCTGCGCACCGTCCCAGCCGGACTACCCGGACGCAGACAGCATTGCCGCCTTCCCGCAGGCCGTCCTTTGCACTGCAAAATATGGACAGACCTCCTTTTCCACAGCACGCAGCGCTGTCAGCGCTTCCGCAGACGTCGGCGGCAAAGTGGCTGGTTTTGTCGTAGTAGGCGCCTGACTGCAGCCAACTTGCCTTCCCTAGTTACACAAGGAGTTTGTTCCCCTGCGGCACCACCGAAGGAACGGGCAGGAAACTCTGCAGTTAAGGTTCCAAAACAACAGGCAGTTCTTTCCCTGCAGAGAAAACGATAAAGGCTTTACGAGGAGATCAGCAAATGGAACTCATGTATCTAACTTTTCAGGAAGATGCCCTTCTCTATGTCGGCGTCACCCGTAAGATACGTTCACAGGTCCACGCCTTCCAGCAGTTGGGGTATCATGTTACCTACTCCCTTTGGAAAGGCTGTGAATACCGCTTTGTTACAGAAAACGGGACTCAAATAAAAAAGCTTACCGGCGGCAGCGGAATGATGCATCAGCTTGCGGATGCTGCAAAAGAGTATTTGTCGCAGCATTCCTTTGACGTTTTGTACATGAGGTTGGACCGCATCAGTTTTGATGTTCTGGAAATCTGCAGAATTACGCGCCGGAACGGCACTAGACGCATTATTATCGAGCTGCCAAATTACCCCTATATTGCGGACTACATCAGCAGCGTCGACCATGTGCATCCTCTGACAAAGCGTGTTTCCGCCAAAGCCCATGTCCTTGCCTTTGCCGCGGAGGACCGTCTTTCCGCCTTGGGACTGAAAGGGCTTGTGGATGCCGTTGCCCTGATTGGCAACCCAAGCGACCATTTCTTTGGTGTAAAGGCAATCAATATCAGCAATGGGATTGATGTGAATGCCATGAAGCCGGTGCCACTGAAGTCCAGCCCGGACGAAATTGTTTTGATTGGAGTGGCAGGTACTCTTTGGTGGCAGGCATATGACCGCATTCTGGAAGGGATGTATCGCTATAAAAAGGCGGAACCACACCGCAAACCGCATATTCGGTTTATCATGGTGGGCGGCGACCCCAAGGAAATGCCGGACTTCCGTGCGCAAATCAGGAAATACGGCCTGCAGGAAGATGTGGAATGCCCCGGCTTTAAAACGGGAAAAGAGTTGGAAAACCTATACGCAAGGGCTGACCTTGGGGTTTCCAAACTGGGCTGCTACCGGCGGGGCCTGCAGGCCTGCTCTTCCCTAAAGGCACGCGAATACTGCGTGCAGGGTCTGCCTTTCATCTACACCTGTGAGGATTCCCTGGAAAAGGGAAACTCCGCTTTTGCCCTGCAGGTACCAAATGACCCTTCCCCCGTAGATATGAATATGGTCGTCAAATTTGTGCTGAACTGTCGGCAGCATCCGGAAATTACTGCCCAGGAACGTCAGTTTGCCATGGACCATTTTGATTGGAAAATGATTATGGAAAAGGTACTCCGCTTTGCGGGTGTTGCCGATGACTCAAACCATAAGGAGGACCCACACCAATGAAGCCGTATTTTCGCTTTTCGGATGTTTTACATTTTTACAAACGAAACTGGATAAAGTTTCTGCTGGTTGTTTTGCTGTGCGGCGTTTTGTGTGCCCTACTGCCACTGAAGCTGCACTCCATGTCCAGCACAGTCAACACCACCATTATGCTGAACTGCGAGCTTCCGGAAAACGCCAGCTCAGACTACCGCCTGCAGTACAACGGCATTGTCAGCTATCGGATAACTTCCGCCGTGGCGCAGGCCAGCTCCCATGACCTGATTGAAAAGACAACCAAACGTCTTGGCCTGCAGGAAGGGGAAATCCTCAAAATTACCGGTGAGCAGCAGCAGGGCGCACCGGCCGTGAAACTGACACTGGAAACAACAAACGCCGACATGGCCGAGAAGATTTCTGATACAGCTGCGGAGATTTTGTGCGACGAACTGGTTCAGCAGTATCCGTCGCCGAAGCTGACCGCTTTCATCAGCGACCCGGCCGCGGATATGCCGGAAACCCCCAAACTTGCCACAACAATCAAGGCCGGTGTCCTCGGCCTGGTGCTTGGTTTTATTCTGTTTGTATGCTATGGATTTATCCGTGTCCTTTCCCGCCGTTCTGTGTGTGACGGTAAAAAGGCCGCCGCCCTGCTGGGTGTGAAATGTCTGGGTGAAATCCCGCACGGTGACGGCAAACAGGCGGACGCTTTCCGCCGAATCCGCACCGTTCTGCTGAATCAGGCAGAACCTGCAAACAGTCTTCTGATAGAAGGCGCCAAGGACGGCGGCACCGCGCAAACCGCGGTGGGCCTTGCTGTTTCTCTGTCACAAGCCGGCCGCCGTGTGCTGGCGATAGATGCTGACCTGCGCAACCCGCAGATGGCCGGCCTGCTGGGCGTCAGCCCGACACAGAACCTGCGTGATGTTTTAGCTGGCCGCTGCACAATGGCAGAAGCCGTTGCAGCCGTGCCGAATCAGGATGGCCTGTTTCTGCTGGCCGGTGCAGCCGGTGATGAAAATCCGGCTGACCTGCTGGCCCGCAGTTTTCCCGCCGTACTAAAAGCGGCTGAAAGCAAATATGACAACATCATTATCTGTGCGCCATCTCAGCTGGATTACCCAGACGCAGACAGTATCGCCGCCTGCCCGCAAGCTGTCCTGCTCACTGCAAAATACAATGTGACGTCTTACAAAACCATGAACCGTGTTTTGCAGCGCACCGCCGGTGTCGGCGGCAAAACCGGCGGCTTCATTGTAATGGATGCATAAAGGACCTTCCACAGAATACACAGACATCCGCAGAAAGGTTTCACGTTTTCTGCGGATGTTTTTTCTGGCTTTCTTCGTCAATATCCAGTATAATAAACTGCAATCAGACAAATTTCTGCTTTTCCGGCGGCAGCAGAGCCGCCGAACTGGAGGTATCTATGGACTCTAAAAAGAAGACACTGCACCTGGGACGTACCACAAAACTGCTGCTTCTGACCGCAGCCATCACTGCTGGTATCGTATCCCTATTGTTTATCAACATCGGCCGTGCTTCCCGCAGCGGCAGCAGCCAGCCGCAGGTAACCAGCACGGTTGTAAAAGAAAAGGTACTCGGAATTCAGGAGCTTTCCACGGTTAAATATATGTACACCAATGTCGGGAAATTTTCACAATCCAATGCTCTTTACGGCTACACCGTTCCTTTTACTACCAAAAGTTTTTTGATTACCTATGATGGTACGATTAAGGCCGGACTGGATTTAAGCGCTGTACAGGTGCAGGTTTCGGACAACGCCGTCACCCTCACCCTGCCGCAGGCAAAAGTCCTGTCCCATGAAATTGATGAGAACAGCATTGAGGTTTACGATGAAACAAACAATATTTTTAACCCCATTCATGTAAAAGACTACACGACCTTCGCCGCAGGGGAAAAACACAAAATGGAGCAGAAAGCCGCCCAGCAGGGCCTTCTAAAAGAGGCTGATGCAAAGGCAAAAACCAGCCTGACACAGCTTTTGCAGGCAACAGCTGGAAACCGTAAAATTGCCTTCCGCCAGCAGTCCACGTCCTCTGCGTCGTCGGCCGCGTCCAGCAAAAAATAAAGCCCCGAGCCACAAAAAGTGGTTCAAGGCTCCTGTATGACGGCTGTCATTCTTTTTCACGCCATATCGTTTTAGTTATCCGCGTTCTTTTTGTCGTCCGCTTTCTGCTGAAAACGGCGGCTGCTGACTTCCACGCGGGTATGGTCGCCTGTTGCACAAACGCCCTTTTCATCTTCCGCTGTCAAGTGAAAACGGAAGGAGCGTCCCTCATGCTCTACAAGTTCCGCTGTAACGGTGATCGTCATGCCCAGAGGTGTCGGTGCAGTGTGGTCAATAGAAAGGGAGCATCCCACAGTCGTTTTGTTGGGAGCAAGATACCGCTGGGCCAGCTGTGCGGAGGCGTTCTCAAACAGCGCGCAGATGGACGGCGTTGCCAGTACAGACAGGGAACCGCTGCCGACATTGACTGCCAGCATATCTTTTGTTACTTCCTTTTTGATAATGGCTTTTTCATTCATTTGAATTTCCTCCATGAATATGCTATGATGAATTCGTTTTTGCATATCTTCATTTTACCAGAATTCTGTAAAAAGGCAATAGGGAACGCTTTTGCGGACAGCGTTTGTTGATTGGTTTTTCGAACCGGTCGTTTTAGGAGGTTTTTATGCAGTATCCAAAAGCAGTTCTGTTCGATTATGGTATGACTCTCTGTACAGAGCCCTCCCCCCGTATAAAAGAAGGCTACACCGCCGTTCTGCAGCACGCGGTTTACAACCCACACCATGTTACTGTGCCGCAGCTGTTTGCATTCGCGCAGAAAGCCAAGGCGGACCTCAACTGGGAAGTGCCGGAAGACGCACAGCCGCTGGAAACTTGGTACTTATCCCTGCAGCGCTATTTGCTGGAATCTTTCGATATTCAGCTGGATATTAATGACCTGCAGGCGGAGCAGCTATACTGGGATGTCTGTTCCCCCGCTACTCCCTCCCCCTACATAGAACAGGCCTTTTCCGCCCTGCAGCAGCATGGCATTCCTTTCGGCGTCGTAAGCAACCTTTGTTTTACCGGCGCTACATTGGAACGCCGCCTGCACGCCTGCTTTCCGCAGGACCCGTTCCGCTTCATTTTAGCCAGCAGTGAATATGCCTTCCGCAAGCCACAGCGGCGTTTTTTTGAGCTTGCACTGCATAAAATAGGGACATCCGCCGACGAAACCTGGTTCTGCGGCGATAACCCCGTCTGCGATATGGATGGTGCCGCAGGCGCTGGAATGCGGGCGTTTTGGTATCGTGTTCACAATGACTTTGACACCTGTATTCAGCCGAAACACCCCTGCAACCGCCTGACAGATTGGCGCCGTTTTGCCGCACTGCTGAACGCATCCAATCCCTAACACCCACGACGAAAGGAGCCAAACGACATGGAAACCGATAAAGAAAATAATCCGGAATTTGTCGAACACGCGCAGTCGAATACGTCGGGCCAGCAGGCCGGGAACTGCACTTGCGGTCAGCCGAACCCACAGGGCACACCGGGCCAGCAGGCCGGGAACTGCACCTGCGGTCAGCCGAACCCACAGGGCACACCGGACCAGCAGGCCGGGAACTGCACCTGCGGTCAGCCGAACCCACAGGGCACACCGGACCAGCAGGCCGGGAACTGCACCTGCGGTCAGCCGAACCCACAGGGCACACCGGACCAGCAGGCCGGGAACTGCACCTGCGGTCAGCCAAACCCACAGGACAGATATCACCCGCCCTACACTTACGGCGGACAATTCAATGGTACCATGGTCAACAAACCGCAGTTTCCCTTCGGACAAGTTGGCCGGCCGTTTGGTTATTTTGACGGCTGTTTTATACCGGGTAGTGCCACACCTATCCGCAGCCGTACCGCAACTGCCGTTCTCTGCCTGCTTTTGGGTCCATTCGGCATTCATAAATTCTATACCGGCCAGTGGGGCTGGGGCCTTGTTTCGCTGTTCCTGCTGATAACCCTCGGCTGGACCGGCTGGATATGGGGCATTCTCTACGCTGTTTCGCTTGCTGAATCTATTTTGCTTTTTACCATGTCCAATGAGGAATTCCAGAATAAATATCATATGCGGGCACAGTAGTCCGTATGTTTTCAAAAAAGCCTGCCCTCTTTAGGACAGGTTTTTTTGATGCCTCCGTTTCCATAAGTAAGCTGTCCTGCAGGAAAGCGGTTTATTCTTTCAGCGGAAAAAGCCGCGCGGAGGGCACCTGCGTGTACCTTGCGTTTCCTTCCGGATAATGGTATACTTTGAATATTATTAGAATACGAAAAAGAAGGACAAAACTGTATGAAATTAGGTATTGTGGGGCTGCCGAATGTTGGCAAAAGCACCCTTTTCAACGCAATCACCAATGCAGGTGCACAAAGCGCAAACTACCCTTTCTGCACCATTGAGCCAAACGTTGGCATTGTCGCAGTGCCGGACAAGCGTCTGGACAAGCTGGCGGAAATGTACCACCCGCAGAAATACACCCCTGCGACCGTAGAGTTCGTAGATATCGCCGGTCTGGTCAAGGGCGCCAGCAAAGGCGAGGGCTTAGGCAACAAATTTCTTGCAAATATTCGTGAAGTGGACGCCATTGTCCATGTGGTACGCTGTTTCGATAACGATGACATCGTCCATGTGGACGGCAGCATTGACCCCGTCCGCGACATCGACACCGTCAATGTGGAGCTGATTCTCTCGGATATCGAAGTGCTGGATCGCCGCATTGACAAGACGAAAAAGCAGCTGAAGGCCGACAAAAAGTTCCAGGAGGATCTGGACTTCTTTGAGCGTGTGAAAAAAGCCCTGAATGACGGTCTGCCTGCCCGCAGCATAGACTGCACCGAGGATGAAGCCGCCCTGCTGTCCACTGTAAACCTGCTGACCAGCAAGCCCGTCCTGTATGCCGCCAACATGAGTGAAGACGACTTTAAAAATGGCATTGAAAACAACCATTACTACAAAGCTGTAGAGGAAGTCGCCGCTAAAGAGCATGCCGGTGTACTGCCCATCTGCGCCGAAACAGAAGCGGAAATTGCCGGTATGGAACCGGACGAAAAGGCACTATTCCTCTCTGATATGGGACTGGAAGAATCCGGCCTGGACCGCTTTATCCGTGCGTCCTATTCTCTGCTGGGCCTCATCAGCTTCCTGACTGCCGGGGAGCCGGAAGTGCGCGCATGGACCATTCAGAAAGGCACCAAAGCACCGCAAGCCGCCGGCAAGATACACTCTGACTTTGAGCGCGGCTTTATCCGCGCCGAAGTCGTTCCCTATACGCAGTTGATTGACTGCGGCAGTATGGCCGCCGCCCGCGAAAAGGGACTGGTCCGCAGTGAGGGCAAAGATTATGTCATGCAGGACGGCGACGTGGTGCTGTTCCGCTTCAATGTCTAACCGGCTTTCATATTCTGCCGTAAAATGGGGATGATTTTGATATTCCCCTTTTCCCATACACAAAACCGTACGTCTATCTACTTTCATTCATTATTAAAGGAGGAAATCGTCATGGAATTCAAGGGAAGCAAAACCGAAGCAAATCTCGCCGCCGCATTCGCCGGCGAAAGTCAGGCCCGCAACAAGTATACCTACTATGCCAGCAAGGCTAAAAAAGATGGATACGAACAAATTGCCGCTATTTTCGAGGAAACGGCAAACAATGAAAAGGAACACGCAAAGCTCTGGTTTAAGCTGCTCCATGATGACAACGTCCCCGACACTGTCGCCAACCTTGCGGACGCCGCAGATGGTGAACATTATGAATGGACCGAAATGTATAAGGAATTTGCCGACACCGCCGACGCGGAAGGCTTTAAGGCGATTGCCGCCACCATGCGCCGTATTGCCAGTGTTGAAAAATCCCACGAAGAGCGCTACCGCAAACTGCTTGCCAACCTGAAAGAGGATATTGTCTTTCAGGATGACGACGAGAATACCGTGTGGGTATGCCGCAACTGCGGTTACATCTATGTCGGCAAGCAGGCACCGAAGGTTTGCCCTGCGTGCAAACATCCGCAGGCTTACTTCGAGCGCCGCGCAGAAAATTACTAAAAACAAAGTTCATACAAAAAAGAGAGGCGGGAAAATTCCCGCCTCTCTTTTTGTGTCCGTATATATATACGAGCTATGCCATATTCAGATACAACACTGCCGCCAGAATAAGCGCCATAAAAACCAGCATAAAAATATTCATCACACGGTCTGTTTTTCCTTTCCACCATTTTTTGAAGAGGATATATAGCCCTATCCCCAGCATACCGCCCACTGTGTTGTCCAGCAGATCCGTTACATCGGTTGTCCCCAGAGCAAAAACATACTGCAGCACTTCATATACCAGACTGAGCGAAAAACACAGCGCCGTCTTTTTTGCAAATGACCATGACGGCTTCAGCATTTTTAAAAAGATTCCCAGTGGAATAAAGATAAAAACATTCCCCAAAATTTCAGCAAGATTTAACCTGCCGTCAGGCAAAAAAGACGCTCCAAACGGAATAAGATTGATGTGCTGGTAACGGTAAAACATTGAAAGAGAAAACGACAGCTTAAATAGAACCAGCCACGTCAGCATTGCCAAATAAATGACCAATAGAACTTTTGTCAGTGTCCTTTGTTTTCGGTTTTCCATTGTTTCCCTGCTTTCTTTTCTTTTCGGGCAGCACGCATACAGCGAAAAAAGCCGCGCAGCACCTCTGCGCATTCTTCCCCCAAAAGGCCCTGTTCCACCTTTGGGTGATGATTGTACGGACAGGAAAACAAATCGATAACAGAGCCGCAGGAACCGGTCTTCGGGTCCTTTGCGCCATATACCAGCCGTGGAATACGGGCGTTAATGATGGCACCGGCACACATGGGACACGGCTCCAGCGTAACATAAAGCGTACACTGCCACAGCCGCCAGCCACCCAGCACCCGGCAGCCCTTGTCAATCGCCGCCAGTTCCGCATGGTACAGCGCATTTTTCCCCGTTTCCCGCCGGTTTTTTCCCTCGGCGATAATTTCGCCATCCTTCGTCAGCACAGCACCAACCGGCACTTCTCCCTCATCGGCGGCCTCCTGTGCCAGCTGCAGAGCACGGCGCATACATTCTTCATCTGTCATCTGGACTGCATCAGCACATAAATGCTGCTCCCTACACCGTACAGCAGCATCAATAGGCCTCCGGCTGTGGTAGCCATTCCGCGCATTCGCTGCCACTGGGAAGTCAGCATCCGGTCCGCCGGAATCCGCAGCTTTTTCATGGAACCTTTTCCTTCCACCGCCAGGCGGACCACAACTGCAGCCACTGCCGCCACAAAACATATCACAAAATAAGCAATAGTAAACTGCTGCTGGACCGTCTGCCCCATATTTTCCTGCAATAAGGCACCGACCGAAGCCATGCCATTATTGAACATATGCAGCACAATGCACGGTAAAATGCTTTCTGTACGCACCCGCAGATAACCGAACAAAATGCCAATCAGCACAGCAAACACAAACTGCGCCACATTCCCGTGGTACAGCCCAAACAACAGGGCAGATACCACAATGGCAAACCAGTTACCCCAGCGGCGCAGGCATCCCAGCACCGCACCGCGGAACAGAACCTCTTCTACCAGCGGCGGAATGAGTGTCCCATACAGGAAGTACAGCACCTGTGTAAAAGCAGTGTGGTCCAGCGGCATATTGGGGATTTCACCGGAAAAGCCAAAGACCTGTTCCAGCGCTTCCACCAAAGAAACAGGAAGATTGCAGGCCAGCATCAACCCCATGCCAAAAACATACAAAAACAGCATATCTCTGCCGCTCAGACCGGCCTGAGCGGGTCGACGGAAAGGCAGGAACTCCTCCGTTGGCCGCCCACAAAAGCATACGTACAATATCGGTACCAGCGCCAGCAGCAAATACCCAACGCAGTCACCCAAATACTGCAGTGACATACTGGCTCCAGCGGGCAAAGAAAAAGCTAAAAGGACCTGCACCACTGCCGTAACGCTGATAGAGCCAAGCGTCAGCCAGCTGGCTGTATTCACCGCCCTGCCAGCACCGCGGCGCTCCTGCCACACAAGCATCCAGCGGGGATCATTTTGTACAGGCATTTGATAACGATAGTCCATAAATATTTGATTCCTTTCTGCTCCGCCGCAAAGGCGTAACTTTATTTTAGTATACCATATCCACCTGTGTTTGAAAATCCAGCTTTCAACTTTTGTTTGTTTATGATAATCCAAGAAAGAAAAACGTTAATTTCTGCAAAACCTCCGGAAAGAAATGTTATCATGTCCCAGAAACAATCCACTGCTGACCTTGGTAACGACAGCGTCGGCAAACTGATGCTGCGCCTGTCCCTGCCCGCCATCGCCGCGCAGGTCGTCAATATGCTTTACAATATGGTGGACCGCGTGTATATCGGTCACATTCCCAACATTGGCGCGGCCGCCCTAACGGGTGTCGGCGTCAGTTTCCCTATTCTGATTTTAATTGCCGCCTTCAGTGCGCTCATTGGCCTTGGCGGCGCACCCCGTGCCTCCATTGAAATGGGAAGAGGTAACCGCGAAAACGCGGAAAAGATTCTTGGCAACTGTTTTATTATGCTCCTTATGTGCGCTGCCGTGCTGACGGTTGTATTCTTTTTCTTCAGCCGCCCTCTGCTGCTACTGTTTGGCGCCAGCGACATCACCCTGCCTTATGGCCTAAGCTATCTGCACATTTACGTTCTGGGCACAGTATTTGTCCTCATTTCAGTAGGCCTGAATGCTTTCATCTCCGCGCAGGGCGCAGCAGCCGTTGCCATGAAAACCACTCTGATTGGCGCAGTACTGAATATTATCCTGGACCCGCTGTTTATCTTTACCTTCGGTATGGGTGTACAGGGTGCTGCGGTGGCAACCGTCATTTCTCAGGCAGTCAGCGCGGTATGGGTGCTGCGCTTTCTGTTCGGCGAAAAAACGGCCCTGCGCCTGCGGCGTGAAAACTTTAAACTTCAGCGCAAGGTTCTCATGCCGGTTCTAGCGCTGGGCTTGTCGCCATTTATTATGCAGTCTACTGAAAGCCTTCTGAACATCTGCTTCAATTCATCGCTGCAGCATTTTGGGGGCGACACGGCCGTTGGTGCCATGTCCATTCTCTCCACACTGATGCAGATGGTATGCCTGCCGCTGCAGGGGCTGACCATAGGTGCACAGCCAATCATCAGCTACAACTACGGCGCACAGAAATACGACCGCGTACGCAAGGCGCTCCGCATGCTGCTTGTTTCTTCTATCATTTTTACGACGGCGTGCTGGGCATGCAGCTTTTCCCATCGGTTTTTGTTGGAATATTTACAAATGACCAGATACTGACCAAAACAACCATATGGGCTTCCCATATCTACCTTGCCGCCCTTTTTATGGTGGGCATTCAGATGTCCTGCCAGCAAAGTTTTCTGGCACTGGGGCAGGCAAAACAGAGCCTGCTGCTGGCACTGCTGCGGAAAATCATTCTCTTAATTCCATTTATCTATATTCTGCCGCATTTCTTTACTGACAAAGTTTTTGCTGTCTTTCTGGCGGAGCCAGTGTCCGACACACTCGCCGCATGCATTACATTCTTCACTTTCTTCACCTGGTTCCGGCACACATTTGAAAAAGCGCCGGCCTGTAAAAAATAAGTTCTTTATTTGACGCATCGCCTGTAAACGGGCGGTGCCGCTTTTTTTTGCAGAGAATGGATTTCTTTGCTACACTGTTAAGCAGCAAAAAGTACTGTTCTGCAGGATACGCTTCAGCTGGCCATTCCATTGAACCTTGTTCTTTCCTTGTGTCTGATTGGCGGCGCATCATTTAAAACTTTAGCAGTTCTTAGGAAGTTTCGTTGGTGAAACCCATGGCGGTCGGCGCCAACGTCAGTATTAGCGCCAAAATCAATACAGCCGCCACCACCGGCACCGTCAACTCCATGCACGGCAGCCGCACTCCGCTCGGCGGCTTCGGCTGCATCGTCCGTTTGAATGGAAATATGGCATCTGCATTTTTCGTCCAGCTCCTGCTGAGTCAATTCCTCCAGCACATGGCCTTTGTGCAGTAAATATAGCGGGCAGCCGTCTGATACAGTTCACTTAGGATATGGCTTGACACGAGAATGGTGATACCTTGCCCACGGTTTAGCCATTTCATAAATTCCCGATCCGGGCAGACGGATTTTAATTTTCGCCTCAGATTGCTGATATGGGTATTGACTGCTATTCGCTGATTTTTCGCTTTCATGAATTTTTTGTGTCTACAGCTTGCACTTTACAAAAAGACAAGCTATGATAAGGCATATTAGAGTTTGTTTTTATGGGAGGGTATTACATTGAAAACAAGAAAAATCGGCGTCATCGGCCTTGGTCATGTGGGCGCACACGTAATGTACAGCCTAGCCGTGCAGGGAATTGCGGACGATCTGGTGCTGGTGGATGCAGACCAGAAGAAAGCCACCAGCGAATGCCAGGATTTGACGGACAGCATTGCCTATCTGCCCCACCGTGTACGTGCTTCCGTTGGAGATTTCAGTGACCTTGGCGACTGCGACCTCATTATTAACTGTATCGGTAAAATTGAACTGCTGCACGGCAGCATGAACCGTGTACTGGAAATGGGCTTCACCATTCCCGCTGTCAACGGTTATGTGGACAAAATGAAAGCATCCGGCTTTAACGGCATTCTTATCAACATTACGAACCCCTGCGACATTGTCACACGTCAGCTTGCGCTTGGTCTTGGTCTGCCCCGCGGCCATGTTTTTGGCACCGGCACCGGGCTGGACACTTCCCGCCTGCTGTCCGTTCTTGCACAGCAGACAGGCATCGACCAAAAATCCATTACCGCCTATATGATGGGCGAGCATGGTGTCAAACAGTTTTCGCCGTGGTCCTGTGTATCGTTCCGCGGCCGTTCGCTGGACGACTGGGCAAAAGAGGACGAACGTTTCCGCTTTGACCGTGACGCCATGCAGCAGGCCGCCATTCATTCCGGCTGGGTTACATTCTCCGGAAAATGGTGCACTGAATATGCCATCGCCACCACTGCCGCGCGCATGGCAAGCATTGTCCTGCACGACGAGAAAGCGATTATGCCGGCCAGCTGTGAGCTGTGCGGTGAGTACGGCGAAAGCGGCCTGTTTGCCGGTGTACCGGCCGTCATCGGCAAGGACGGCATTGAGCAGATTTTAGAGTTGCCGCTGACCGATGCTGAAAAAGCGACTTTCCACGAATGCTGCAACGGTATCCGTAAAAATATGGAACAGCTAAAAGACCTTTGCTGATAAAAAGCAACAAAAAGGACTGTCCTCAGTGTGGACAGCCCTTTTTTCTTCCCTCGTGTTTTATTTCAATTCGGCAATGGTTACACCGCTTTCGCCCTCGCCGTAAGTACCCAGCCGATAGCGTTTTACATTGGGGTGACGTTTCAGATGCTCCTGCACCGCTTTGCGCAGGACACCTGTCCCTTTGCCATGGATAATCGTGACCTGTGTCAAATTGCTGCGGGCGGCGTGGTCCAGAAACAGGTCCACATTGGCAATGGCCTCGTCCGCCGTTTGCCCACGCAAGTCAAGCTCTGAAGGCGCCGCTGCGCTGGAAAAGCGATGGGATACCGTACGGGTGCGGCGGCGTTCCGCCTTCCGCTTTTCCGCGTCGCTGACCAGCTGCAAATTTTCCACATCTGTTTTGGTCTTGATGACACCGGCCTGTACCACCACATGCTTGCCATCCGCAGAAACCTCCACCACAGATGCCGGACGGTCTAAATCCACCAACCGTACTGTGTCACCTACCCGCAGCGGCCGCGGCAGCTGACCGCCACGGCGGCGGCGCTTCTGCACCGGGTCCGCGGTTTCTTCCATTTTGCGTAAATCCGCGTTCAGCTTTGCCTTCTGTTCTGCGGTAATTTGTTTGTTCTTCTGTTTCTTCAGTTCTTCCAGCTCATTGAGGAGAAGGTCTGACTGTCCGCGCGTGCGGGAAACCAGAAGGCTGGCCTGTTCACGGGCACGGTCCATTTCCTTCTGTGCGTTTTCTTCCAGCTCCGCTTTTTCTTTTTCGGCGCTTTCCAGTGCCTTCTTTGCCTCCAGCAGGTCACGCTGTACCTCTGCCCGCTCATCTTCCAGTGAACGGCGGGATTCCTCCAGCTTGCTGACAACATCCTCAAAACGGGTGTTTTCCTGCGAAACCAGCTGCTGCGCATTCTCCACAACGGACGCTTTCATCCCTAAGCGGCGGGAAATGGCAAACGCGTTGCTGCGTCCCGGCACGCCAATCAGCAACCGATAGGTTGGCTGCAGTGTCGCCACGTCAAACTCGCAGGAGCCATTCTGTACCCCGGGGGTATCCAGCGCATACGCTTTCAGCTCCGCATAATGCGTTGTCGCGGCAATGCGGGCACCCTGCTGTCGCAGTTGTTCCAAAATAGAGGTCGCCAGTGCCGCACCCTCTACCGGGTCCGTGCCGGCGCCCAGTTCGTCCAGCAGCACCAAACTTTTCCCGTCTGCCTCCTGCATAATGCGGATAATATTGGTCATATGCGCGGAAAATGTGGACAGGTTCTGTTCAATAGACTGTTCATCGCCGATGTCCGCCAATACACGGTCAAAAACTGAAAGTCTGCTGCCGTCCGAAACCGGCACCAGCAAGCCACACTCTGCCATAAGCGTCAGCAGACCGATGGTTTTCAGCGTAACGGTTTTGCCGCCGGTATTGGGGCCAGTAATAACCAATGTATCAAAATCTGTGCCGAGCCGTATGTCCGTAGCAACCACCTTTTTGGGATCAATCAGCGGATGGCGGGCGTGCTTCAGATCCAATTCCCCGCAGTCGTTCATCTCCGGCAGTGTTGCTTTCATCTTATAGCCGAGGCTGGCTTTCGCAAAAATCAGGTCCAGCTCCGCGGCATACTGGCAGCTGTGAATGATGCTGTCCGCAAAAGAGCCGGCTTCCGCCGAAAGTTCCTGCAAAATGCGGTCAATTTCGTTCTTTTCGTCGTTTTGCAGGACACGCACTTCATTGTTGGCTTCCACAACCGCCATTGGCTCCACAAATACGGTGGCACCGCTGCTGGATGAATCATGCACCAGCCCGGACACTTCACCGCGGAACTCCGCCTTCACCGGCACAACATACCGGCCAGAACGCTGGGTAACGATTGGGTCCTGCAAAAACTTCTGATAATATGGCGAGTGGACCATTTTGTCCAGTTTTTCACGGGCACGGGTGCTTGCCGCGCGGATTTTGCGGCGAATGGCGGCCAATGCCGGTGAAGCATTGTCGTTCATTTCTTCTTCGGTCGCAATGGCACCGTAAATTTTTTCTTCCAAATATTTATTGGTAACAATGCAGTTAAAGCGGTCATCCAGTGTCGTTTTGATTCCTGCGCTTTTGCTGCGCCAGTCACTCACGGCACGCAGGCAGCGCAGAACGCCCGCTATGCGCAGCAATTCCCCCATGTTCAGCACACCGCCGGAGGAGGCGCGGCGCAGCGGATTGGCCACATCGTGCAGTCCGCCGAAAGCCGGTGAACCGAACTTTGCCATCAGTCCGTACGCATCCCATGTTTCCTGCAGCAGGCGCTGCACACTGGAAAGGTCCTCCAGCGGGCACAGCTGCTCCGCCATATCTGCCGCCGCGTCGCTGGCGGTTTCCTGCTTCAACAGATGCAGAATCTTGTCCAATTCCAACGCATGAAAGTGGTGTTTCGTCTGTTGGTCCATGTCTTCCCTCTGTTTCTATGATATTGATTTTTATTCTATGTGAAATACAAAAAATTTTCTGTCGTTACGCGGGAGGCTGCACCACGGTATGGTAAAAGTCCAATGTACGGAAGTGATATTCAATCCGATCCAATAGGTATTCCTCACTGGCGCGCGCCAGCTCCTGCTGCCCCTGCTCCCCCAATGTAAACGAAAAGAGTTTCGGAAGGTCGGCATACACGGTGTGGCGCAGAGCGGTCAGTGCCCCTTTGTGCAGGGCTATCCCGTCCTGCCGTCCGTTTTTCTGCCGGCAGCTGGGGCACAGCAGTTCGCCCTGCAGCGGGTAAAAGTACATGATGCTGTCCTCATACTTCCGGCACTGGGCACAGCCGATAAGGTCCGGCATATAGCCCGCCAGGCTCAGCATACGCATCTCGGTGGCGGCCTTTACAACCGGCAGCGGCCGTCCGCCGCGGCACAGCCGCCGGAACGCACACAGCAGCAGCCGCAGAAAATCCGCCGCTTTTTCGCTGTCCTCCTGCGGAGCCAGCTCTCCCGCTAGTTCGCAAAAATACTGTGCCAACGAAAGACGGCCGATATCCTGCCGCAGCTCAAAAAAAACTTCCAGCGGCTGGGCGTCATCTATGATATATTTATCTTTTCCGCAGAATAGCAAAATCCGCGCATAGCAGAAAAGCTGAGTGGCCGAAACCAGGCTGCTTTTTGCCGCGCGGCTGTTGCGTGCAAAGGCGCGCACGACCCCGCGGTCGCGCGTCAGGACCGTTACCAGACGGTCACGCTCCCCTACATTGGAGACCCGGATGACAACTCCCTGTGTCTGTACCCGCATCCGGCTGCTCCTCTCCTTTGCTGTTCTCTGCCCTGCACTGGGCATAGCGTAGATAATCCTGTACGCTGCCCGTTTGTACAAAGCAGGACCAGGCTGTATTTTCGTCCATTGCGGCTCACTCCTTTTCCCGTGTGCTCTGATTTTCAAGCACATACGCTTATCACCAGTATGCGCACCAGCGGGAACGGTTATGAGTGGCAAATAAAAGAATTTTCGACACCTTTCGGCAGACATTCGCCCGCCGTTTATGGTAAAATACGCTGCAAAAGTTTACTGCAGAAGGTCCTTGGTATTAAAACCAAAGCTGCGCAGCGCAGCCTCTTTGTTGCGCCAATTTGGCTTTACCTGCACCTGCAGCTGCAGGTTTACTTTAATGCCGTAAAAATGTTCCAGTTCCTGGCGAGCCTGCGTGCCGATTTCCCGAATCATGCGGCCACCTTTGCCGATGATGATTCCCTTATGGTTTTCACGCTCACAGTAAATGTCCGCGTCAACGTCCAGGCAGGAACCGTCTTCCCGTTCTTTCAGATGTGTGACCACGACAGCAACGCCGTGCGGCACTTCTTTGTCCAACAGACGCAGCATTTTCTCCCGCACAAATTCGCCGGCCAGCACACGTTCCGGCTGGTCCGTCAGGGTATCGTCCGGGAACAGGTGTCCGCCCGGCTGGCTCAGTTTTTTCAATTCAGCCTTTAGGTCCTGTACACCATCGCCGGTGCGCGCCGAAACCGGCACGACCGCCGCAAAGGGGTACTTTCCGCTCAGCTCGGTAATCTGCGGAATTAACCGTGTCTTATCCTGCAGCAGGTCAATTTTATTGATGCATAAAACCGCCGGCAGCTTCAGCCCCCGAAACCGTTCCAGCAGGTCCTTGTCCGCCGGAGAAATGCCGGTACCGGCTTCCACCACCAGCAAAGCCGCATCCACACCCGCAACGGAGGAAGTCACGCTTTTCACCATGTATTCGCCCAGCCTGTCCCGTGGCTTTAAAAGCCCGGGGGTGTCCAGAAAGACCAGCTGGTCCGGCCCTTCTGTCAGCACGCCCATAATACGGGTGCGTGTTGTCTGCGGCTTTCGGCTGACAATAGCCACTTTCTGGCCAAGCATCCGGTTCATCAGCGAACTTTTGCCGACATTTGGTCTGCCGACAATGGCGAAAAAAGCTGATTTTTCATTTTTCTTGTTTTTTGGCATAAAGTACCTCTTGTTGTCTGCCGTATTCCGGCAGGAAAATTTCGTTTCCACCCTGCTATTTTCTGCGGAAAAATGCACGCAGCTTGTCCGCCAGCAGTTTCGGGCCAAGGTGCACATAAAGGACAGCCGCGGCTGCCGAAAGCGCCAGCAGTACCAGTAGCAGCGGTCGGCCGCACAGCCACCAGAACCCTGCCGCGATGCAGGTGGGCTTTCCAAACAGAAAAATGCCCACTCCGGCGGCAAAGCAGGCATTGATCAGCACCGCTCCCGCCGCAATATCCTTAACACGGCGCACGCTGCTGCTATAGGCGGTGTTTTCCGCGTCACAGGCAGCCTCGACCGCTGTATTAAAAACCTCGGCCGCACAGACACTGCCAATCGCCAACAGCAGCACCGCATATTCCATCCACCCAAACTGAAAGAACGGTGAAAACAGAAGTGTATAAAAAGCGGCTACCGTGTGAAACCGCATGTGACGTTCCTGATTGATGCAGAAAAGGATTCCCCGCCCGGCAGCGCGCAGGCTTTTCAGTAAATGCACTTTGTCATTCCCACGCTTTCTTCTTCCCTCCAGCAGGCCGGCTGCCCGTACGGGGAGTTAGATATCGTCCTCGTCCAGCACATAGCTGCTGCTGCTTGGCAGCCCCAGCTCCGCCATGACCTGCTCTTCTTTTTCACGCATATGCACACGCTGAATACCCTCTTCATGGTCATAACCCAGAAGGTGCAGCATGCTGTGGGCAGTCAGATAGCCGACCTCCCGTTCCAAACCGTGACCATAGCGCTCCGCCTGCTCCACTGCTTTTTCCATGGAGATAACAATATCCCCGAGGATCTTTGCCCCATTGGAGTAATCTGTATCATATACGCCGTCCTCGCCCATCGGAAAACTGAGCACATCGGTCGGTGCGTCCACGTCGCGGTACTGTTTGTTCAGCTTGTGTATCTGGTCGTTATCAACAAAGATTACACTGATTTCAGCGGACTCTGTAAAATGTTCCATACGCAGGACTGCATTGCAGCAGCGGCGCACCAGCATACGCAGCCCGGTCGGAATTTTGACTGCCTTTTGACGATTATCTATCATGACTCGAATTTTTTCCATGATTCGTATTGGCCTCCTCATATTTTTCGTATGCCTTTATAATTTCCTGTACCAATTTATGGCGCACAACATCGCGGCCGGTAAACTGGACCTGCGCAATGTCCGGTACACCGCGCAGAATTTTTGTAACCTGTTTCAGGCCGCTTTTTTGGCCGTCCGGCAGGTCTATCTGTGTAATATCACCGGTAATGACCATGCGGCTGTTAAAGCCAAGACGCGTGAGGAACATTTTCATTTGCTCCGACGTTGTGTTCTGTGCTTCGTCCAGAATAATAAAGCTGTCGTCCAGCGTACGCCCGCGCATATAGGCGAGCGGCGCAACTTCGATATTGCCGCGCTCCACATAGCGCTGATACGTTTCCGTCCCCAGCATATCGAACAGGGCATCATACAGCGGCCGCAGGTAGGGGTCTACCTTCTGCTGAAGGTCACCCGGCAGGAAGCCTAGCTTTTCGCCGGCCTCCACCGCGGGGCGTGTCAGAATGATGCGCTGAACCTGCTGTGCACGGAAAGCCGTGACCGCCATTGCCACCGCCAAATAGGTCTTTCCGGTACCGGCAGGCCCTACACCAATGGTAATTGTGTTCTTTGCAATCGCGGCGCAGTAGCGTTTCTGCCCCAGTGTTTTCGGCTTAATGGGTTTTCCCTTGCAGGTAACGCAGATGCAGTCCCCCGCCAGCGCCTGCACTTTTTCCTCTGCGCCGTCATTGACTAAACTCATGCAGTAACGCACATTCTGTTCGGTCAGCGTTTCTCCACGGTTAATCAGTGACAAAAGGCTGTTGACCGCACGCACAGCACGCTCCACACCCTCCGGCTCGCCGGAAACCTTAATTTCACTGTCCCGCGCAACAACCGACACACCATATTCTTTTTCGAGAAGCCGGATGTTTTCGTCCATGCTGCCAAACAGCGCGGACGCCTGTTCCATCCGGTCTATAGGTATCCTTTTTTCAAACAAATACTTCACCTGATGCTTATCGAATAATCAAATGCGGTATCTCAAAAAGCCGCATTTTTTAGTATAATCAAACAAAATAGCTGTTAAAATACATTTATATTATCATACCACAGAACACAAGCCGCGTCACTAGGTTTTCTGCAAGTTTTTTGTGTGTAAAATGCCAAAAAAACAAATTTTTCCGCTGTACCGGAGCAGAAAATTCCACGCCTGCATTTTCCCCCTACGCGGGCGAACCATCCGCGGCGATTTTTACTTCTTTAGCGATATTTTCCCGACAGGTCAGCTTTCGTATAACCGTGATGCCTGTTTTGTCCTCTTTCACGGTATCGCGGTGCTGTACCACCTTGGCACCGGGCAGGTCTGTTTTCTCTTTTACGGCCAGCATTTTTACCGCTTCCGCCTCCGCCTGCCGGCGCGTACGCTTTTCTACTGTCTGTCGGACCGGTGTCAGCACCTCCCGTGTTACAGTGAGCGGCAGTTCCTTTCCGCACAGATGAACGGCGGTCCGCTCACCGGAACGCTGCACTTTCCCTTTCGGCGGCAGCTGCATGGAAAGCGGCAGCTGTACCCCAAAAACCGACAGTGCCCGCCGCTCAACAGACGGGCCGGCAGGCTCCCAGTGCTGTATGGCAAACGGCATCTGCACCGTCAATGTATGCGATGTCTGCGCGATAACGGTGCCGGCAGCATGATACAATGCCATAAATTTTTCATCTTTATTTTCCACCACCGGCGAAACCAGCAGCTGTCCCGGGGAAACGCCGTCACCTACCTGCACTTTGGCAGTCCCCGCATGGATATGCATTTCTACAACAACGCCGCTTTGCACCGCCTGCAGCTGATACCAACCCCTTTGGTCCGTAACCGGCGGCTGTTCATCTTTTTCCGTCAGCTGTACATACACATCTCCGCCATGGTCGTTGACACTAACCCAGCTGATGTTTGGGAACTTCTCCATTAGGCGCGTCTGCACCGCCCGCGCGGAAAATCCGCGTTTTGCACAGCCGGGCGCAATACCCTGCTGCTGCAGCGCCGACCGAATATCTTTTTCCGGAATGCTTTTGCAGCCGGAGATTTCCACAGTCCAAAAAAATTGTCCCAGCCCCAGCAGCACCACACAAAACAGCGCCGCACCCGCCGCCAGCCCCGGCCGGCCGCGCAGATGTGCAATTTTCAGCGGCAGACCGCACCGCCGCTGGACCCGCAGACGCACATGTGCCTGTCGGGCCGGCTTGCGAAGCACGCGGTACTGACCCGCCCGCACGCAGGCAGTCATTCCCTTCTTTCCCGGACGCACCTGCCAAAGATGAATGCCCGCCCGCGTACAGCAGTTTAAAAAAATTTCACCTCCATGGGGAGATACAATGCGGAACCGTACCCAGCCCATCAGCCAGCGCATCAGTTTCATGGCTGCTCCCCTCCATTCTCCGGCAGCGGCGTCAGCAGTTCCCCGCGTGCGGCGTAAGCTATTTCCGTAATGTATCCGGAAACAATTAACGAATGCTGTTCCAAACTGTGCAGCGTCAGCCCGCGCCCGACAAACCGCAGCACCCCGTGTCCGTAACGAATGCATACTACGTTTTGGGTATATTCCAGTACTCCGCCGCAGCCGTCCACGGTTGCTTCCCTGTTCCCGGCAAGTTCCAATTTCTCACCGGACTGCACCAGCAGTGACGGTTTTTCCGGCAGCCGCATCACTTTCCGCCTCCTTTTTCAACCATTTATCAGAATATTGTTGAAAACTTTTCCTTCTACATAGGCAATAAATATTCTGTCCCCCTGCTGCATATTCTTAAAAAGAGGGGGGCTGTGTATGTACAGAAAAGCTGCGGGCACGGCGGCTCTCTGTTTGGCGGCAGCTTTGCTGGTTTTTCCAAAGGCAGCCGCGCAGGGGGCCTCGGCGGGTATTTCCACCTGCCTAACCGTGCTGATTCCATCCCTGTATCCATTTTTGGTCATTACCGTGTTTCTAATCAAAAGCGGGGCAGCTTCTGCCATCGGTCAGCGCATCGGCGGACCGTTCGCGCGGCTGTTCGCTCTGCCGCCTGCCGCTGCGCCAGCCATTCTTATGGGCATGGTCGGCGGCTATCCCACCGGCTCCCGCGGGGCAGAAGCCCTGTACGAAAGCGGCGAACTGACCGCCCAGCAGGCAGAACGGCTGGTGCTGTTCTCCGTCAATGGCGGTCCGGCGTTCATCTGCACAGCGGTCGGGCTTGGTTTCCTCGGCAGCGCACGCAGCGGACGGCTTTTGTTGGCTGTTCACCTTTGTGCTGGCCTTTTGGTTGGAATTCTGGTTGGCCTGCGCCACCACCGGGAACCGTTCCCACCCCCTCGACAGGGAAAATGGCCCGGCCCCGGCAAGGCGCTGCTGGCGGCCGCGCGCGATGCGGCCGCTTCTATGCTATTGATGTGCTGTTTCGTTATTTTATTCAGTACTTTCCTGTGTATACTGAAAATGTTCCTAAGCGGCCCCGTATTGGCGGCGCTGGCTGGTGTAAGTGAAGTGACGCTGGGCTGCCGCTCCCTTGGCGCACTGCACGCGCCGCTGTGGTGCTTTGCGCTGGTGCTGGGCTGGGGCGGTTTATGCGTTCACCTGCAGGTCCTGCAGGGACTTTCCTTTCCTGTACATACTGGCCGGTTTTGGCTGTGCCGGATTTTGCACGGCGGACTTTCCGCGCTGATGGTGCTGCCCTTTGCAAATCGGTTTTCCCCGGTACCCGTTCCCTCTGGACCCTCAATCGATGTTTTCGGCAGCTTTGCCCAAAGCCAGCCCGCGCTGTCCGGCAGCCTTGCCGCGGGCATTGCGCTGGTAGTGCTGTGTGCCGCACTGTTAATGGATGGTGGCGGCAGGCAGGATTCTATGCTATAATGATGTTTAAATAGTCTTATTCCTGATTTGGTAGAAGATGGAAGGAGGCCAATCGCCTTGAAAGTGCAGACGAGCTGCTTTTTCAGCAGCAGTATTCCACCGCGGTGTGATTACTGTGCCCACGCGGCAGGTACGCAGCCCTGCCTTTCCTGCCTGCTGGGACGAGAATTCCCGGAAAGCGGCAGATGCTGCCTTTTCCGGTATGACCCGCTGCGGCGGGTTCCTACTGTACAGCCGCCGATTCCCAAGCCGGACGCGGAAAATTTTAAGCTCTGACAAAAAGCAGAAAAACAGCCACAGTGTCTTCTCTAAAGATACTGCGGCTGTTTCTATTTCATTTTTTAATTTTAATAATATCAGACGCTTTCGTGGAAGGTACGGGCAATGACTTCTTCCTGCTGTTCCCGGGTAAGACGGATAAAGTTAACCGCATAGCCCGAAACACGAATGGTAAGTGTCGGGTACTTTTCAGGATGATTCATGGCGTCTATCAGCGTTTCACGGTTCATCACATTGACGTTCAGGTGGTGGGCTCCCTGCGCAAAGTACCCCTCCAGCAGGGCCGTCAAATTATCTTCCCGCTGTGTTTCATCTTTGCCCAGTGCCACCGGCACAATCGAAAATGTGTTGGAGATGCCGTCCTGACAAACACTGCGGTACGGGATTTTCGCCACGCTGTTCAGGGATGCCAGCGCACCGGAGTGGTCACGGCCGTGCATGGGGTTAGCGCCCGGTGCCAGCGGTTCCCCGCGGCGGCGGCCGTCCGGTGTGGTGCCGGTCTTTTTGCCATACATCACATTGCTGGTAATCGTTAGCGCCGACATAGTGTGCTTTGCTCCGCGGTACAGCGGATGCTTTTTCAGCTCACCGATAAAGTATTCCACAATATCCACCGCCAAATCGTCGGCACGGTCATCGTCGTTGCCGTACTGGGGGAACGTTCCCTCCGTACGAAAATCCACGGCAATTCCCTGCTCGTCGCGTACCGGATGCACCTTCGCATATTTGATTGCAGAAAGGGAGTCTGCCGCAACGGACAGCCCCGCAATGCCAAACGCCATTAGCCGCTCCACATTCGTGTCGTGCAGGGCCATCTGGCTTGCTTCATAGGCATACTTGTCATGCATGAAATGAATAATATTATTCGCGTCCGTATAAAGCTGTGCCACATACTGCATTACTTTTTTGTAGTTTTCCCAAACCTTACTGTAATCCAGTACATCGCCGTTCAGCGGCGCAATGCCCGGCACCACCAGCTCACCCATACGCTCGTCCACGCCGCCGTTAATGGCCAGCAGCAGGCTTTTTGCAAGGTTGCAGCGCGCACCGAAAAACTGCATTTGTTTTCCCAGCTTCATAGCGGACACACAGCAGGCAATGCCGTAATCATCGCCGTAAATTGGCCGCATGATATCGTCATTTTCATATTGAATAGAATCGGTTGCAATGGAAATCTTGGCACAGTAGCGTTTAAACGCTTCCGGCAGGTGCTCACTCCACAAAACCGTAAGGTTCGGCTCCGGCGCAGTGCCAAGGTTGATAAGTGTATGCAGATAGCGGTATGAATTTTTGGTGACCAGCGAACGGCCATTCATGCCGACACCGCCGATGGACTCTGTCACCCAAGTGGGGTCGCCGCCGAAAAGTTCGTTGTATTCCGGCGTACGCAGATGCCGCACCAAACGCAGCTTAATAATGAACTGGTCCACAAGCTCCTGTGCGCCCGCCTCGGTCAGTGTGCCGTTCGTAAGGTCCCGCTGAATGTAAACGTCCAAAAATGTAGAAGTGCGTCCCAGGCTGGTCGCGGCACCGTTGTTTTCTTTGATACCGGCAAGGTATCCCATGTAAACTGCCTGTACTGCCTGCTGTGCCGTCGCCGCCGGTTTGGAAATATCCACCCCGTAGGACGCCGCTATTTTGGTCATTTCCCGCAGTGCACGGACCTGCTCGCTGACTTCTTCCGACAGACGGATACGCTCCTCTGTCATAGGGCCGTCCAATTCTGCGTGGTCTTTTTTCTTTTGCTCAATTAGGTAATCGGTACCGTAAAGCGCCACCCGGCGGTAATCACCGATAATGCGGCCGCGGCCATAGGCATCCGGCAGGCCGGTCAGCAGGCCGACGTGCCGTGCCGTCCGCACACGTTTGGGATAAGCGTCAAACACACCGTCGTTGTGTGTTTTGCGGTAAGCGGTAAAATGACGTTCAATTTCCGGGTCCAGCTGATAGCCATACTGTTCCAAACTTTCCTTTGCCATACGCATACCGCCGTATGGGTTCACCATGCGTTTTAGAGGTGCGTCCGTCTGCAGGCCGACAATCACTTCGTTTTCTCGGTCGATATAACCAGGCTCAAAATTGTTGATGCCGGAAATACGCTTGGTTTCTACGTCCAGCATACCGCCGTTTTCCCGTTCCTTTTGCAGAAGGTCCGTGCATTTTCCCCAGACCTTTTCTGTTTTCTCTGTGGGGCCGGTTAAAAAGGATTCGTCTCCCTCGTAAAGTGTATAGTTTTTCTGAATGAAGCTGCGTACATCAATTTCCCGCTGCCAGCGGCCTTCCTGAAAACCATTCCATGCACTGTTCATTTTACAGTACCTCCCGTTTGCTCTGGTGTCGGATTTCTTTCTCCTTTGTTTACTGGGAAATAGCACCGCTGCCACTGTTCCGTTAAGGATGGGTCCATTGCTGGCGTACCGGCCAGCCGGTACGGAATGCCCAGTACCTTGTACTTGTGTACGCCCAGCAGATGGTACGGCAGCAGCTCCACTTTCTGTACATTGGGTACTTTTTTGTCAATAAATGTGCGCAGCGCCTGCATATGCGCCTCACCATCCGTCAGCCCCGGCACGACTACATGGCGCACCCACACCGGTGTACCAGCTTTTTTGACGGCAGCCAAAAAATGCGTGGTTTCGGTTAAGCTTTGTCCGGTCATGCAGTGATAGCTTTCCTCTGTAATCTGCTTCACATCATACAGGACCAAATCGGTGTATTGCAGAATCTCGTCATAGCTGCCGCAGCCGTATCCGGCAGTGTCCAAGCAGGTGTGGATGCCCGCTTTTTTGCACAGCTGCAGCGTTTCCAGCAGGAACTCCGGCTGCAGAAGCGGCTCACCTCCGGAAAAGGTAACACCGCCGCCGCGTGAAAAGTAGGGCCGGCAGCGCAGAACTTTCCGTGTCACTTCTTCCGGCGTCATCTGGGTGCCGCCCTGTTCCTGCCATGTGTCCGGGTTGTGACAAAACAGACACCGCAGACGGCAGCCCTGCAAAAAAACCACTACACGAATGCCCGGGCCGTCCACCATTCCCATGGTTTCCAGTGAATGTACGTTTCCCAGTATCAAATCTCTGCCCTCCTTTTCTCTTCCGGGGGTCAAAAAGAGCAAAAAGGGCCGACCGCCCGGGTGCTTGCCCAGACGGTCGGCTCTTCTTGGCCATACTCCATGTGGTATACTCCACTTCCGTCAGTCGTATGGCTGCTATGGCTTCAGCATACCGGCTTTTCGCCGGAAAGTCAAGTACTTTTTTCGGTTTTACGCAAAAATATCCGTTTTGCGCATACGGTCAGCGGCTTGCCGCAAAGCTTCTTCGTCCTGCACCAAGGCCATGCGTACATGACCCTTTCCGCTGGGGCCAAACGCACTGCCCGGCGTTACCAGCACACCGGCCTTGTCCGCAAGCTCCAGTGCGAAGCGAGTATCGTCCTCGCCGTACTTTGCGGGAATTTCCGCCCAAACGAACATGGTTGCCGCCGGCTTTGCAAAGTGCCAGCCCAAAGCTTCAAACGCACTGCATAGCACGTCCCTGCGCTTTTCGTAAGCGGCACGGGTACGCTCCACACAGGACTGATCCCCGGTAATGGCAGCAGCCGCAGCCTTTTGAACCGGCAGGAACATACCGTAATCCAGGTTGGACTTCAGTGTTTTCAGCATTTTAACAATCTGCGCGTTGCCGACACAGAAACCCACACGCGCACCGGCCATGCCGTAGGTCTTGCTCAGCGAGTTAAATTCCACACCGACATCGGCGGCACCCGGGAACCGCAGGAAGCTGCCGCAGTGAACGCCGTCAAACACCAATTCACTGTAGGCGTTATCATGCAGCACAATAATATCGTACTTTTTGGCAAAAGCAATGAGCTTTTCATAAAACCAGTCGGGGGCAAGTGCCGTGGTCGGGTTATTGGGGTAAGACACCACCATCAGCTTGGCCGCCTTCGCATCTGCTTCCGGAATCGCGTCAAAATCGATTAAGTAATTGTTCTCTTTTTTTAGGGGCATCCAGCAGAGCTTGGCTCCTGCCAGCATTGGCCCGCAGCTGAAAGCTGGATAGCACGGGTCCGGTACCAGCACAGTATCACCCGGGTCCGCAATGGACAGGGCAATATGCGTCAGGCCCTCCTGTGAACCCAGCAGGGAACATACCTGTGTGTTCGGGTCCAGCTTTACCTGGTAGCGGCGGCTGTACCACTGCGCCACTGCCTGCTGCAGTGCTTCCGTGTCGCTGATGGCATAAATATACTGTGTCGGGTCTAGCGCGGACTCCGCCAGCACCCGGCGGATAGCCTCCACCGGCGGGATATTCGGTGTGCCGACGCTCAGGTCAATGACCTGCATTCCCTGTGCTTCTTTTTTCTGTTTCAGGGCCAGCAATTCCGAAAAGACGCCCTCCCCGAAGTGTTCCATTCTCTTTGCAAACTGCAATTCCTGCACGCTCCCTTTTTTCATTGCCCACAAAAATTCTCTCTTCCTGTTCTGCCTAAGAAAGAATGGCAGGTCTATCGGAAATTGTACACGCAGGAACAGCATTCGTCAACTTTTTGCAGCATTTGTTTTTTTAAAATGCAAAAGGCGGGACTACCCGGCCATTTTCGCCGAAGCAGTTCCGCTTTTTTATGGTTTCTTTGCTTTTTTCCATCTTTTCAGCAGGGTACGGACAAGCTGCAGCGTAACAAGCCCCACCGCAGCACCCAGCAATAATCCAATTTCCAGCGCGGCCGCAGAGATATGCGGCAGGCCGACCAAATCATACGTTGGAAACGCAAGCCCCGTCAGGCAGCCAACACCGGCGCCGGAAAAAGCCGCCAGCAGGGCATACAACAGCGCCGTCATATCCTTCCGGCTGCCACCTCTGTGGCGGCGGCGCCACTCCCGCCCGGTAACCTCTTTTTCGGAACCGTCCGTTTTTCGCAGAAGCATTTTTCTCAAAGCTGCCGCCTCCTTCCCTGTTTGCTTTTTATCGTAGGCAGTTTCTGTGGACAGAAAACAGACAAATTGCGAACATTCTGAAAACAAACAGTGAAAAGCCTCCCATACTCATATTTCCCTCAAAATGTCCTTCATGGATTTGACATACGCATAGATATGCCCGCCGGCATTGTCCCCATACCTCTCTGCCAACTTAACAATGGCACTGCCAACGATGACGCCGTCCGCAATGCTGCCAATTTTCTTTACCTGCTCCGGTGTATTGATGTCAAAACCGACCGCCGCCGGTGTCTGTGTGCTTTCCCGTGCCTCTTTCAGAATAGAGGCAAGGCCGGTGTTAATCTGGCTGCGCATACCGGTTACACCCATGGAGGAAACAATATACAAGAATCCCTCGGAATCCCCCGTAATGCGGCGAATACGCTCATGGGAAGTGGGTACAATCATGGAAATCACTTTCACATCATTTTTACGGGCGGTTTCCTGAATCTCTCCCTTTTCCTCATACGGCAGGTCCGGTACAATGATACCATCTATGCCGACTTTGCGGCACCGGTCAAAGAAGCGCTCATTGCCGTAGCTGAAGACCGGATTGTAGTAGGTCATAAAGACCAGCGGCACATCAGTCTTTTGCCGCAGGTCCTCTACCATGTCAAAAACACCGTCCGTGGTCGTGTCGGCCTGCAGCGCGCGCAGGTCAGCTTCCTGAATGACAATTCCCTCGGCGATAGGGTCCGAAAATGGGATGCCGATTTCCACCAGGTCACAGCCGGCCCTAACCATTTGCAGGATATATTCCTCTGTTTTTTCAAGGGACGGGTCACCTGCTGTAATAAACCCAATAAGTGCTTTTCCGTTTTCAAAAGCCTTGTGTATTCTGTTCATTCTGTCAAGTCCCTCCCTCGATAGCGGGCAATGGACACCACGTCTTTATCTCCTCTGCCGGAAAGGCAGATAATCATGCTCTGGTCTTTGCGCATGGTGGGTGCCAGCTTCATGGCGTAGGCCACCGCGTGCGCACTTTCAATCGCGCAGATAATGCCCTCGATACGGGCAATGTACTCAAATGCGTTCACGGCCTCGTCGTCCGTAACCGGCACATACTGTGCCCGGCCGATGTCACGCAGATAGGCGTGCTCTGGACCAACGCCGGGGTAGTCCAGCCCAGCGGAAATGGAGTAGACCTGTGAAATCTGGCCGTACCGGTTCTGACAGAAATAGGACTTCATGCCGTGAAAAACGCCGAGTTTTCCGGTTCCCATGGTGGCGGCAGTCTGTGCGGTGTCTACGCCGCGCCCCGCGGCCTCACAGCCGATGAGACGAACCTCTTTGTCGGGAATGAAATGATAAAACATTCCCATAGCGTTGCTGCCACCGCCCACACAGGCCAGCACAGCATCCGGAAGTTTGCCCTGAATTTTTAAAATTTGCCGGTGTGCTTCCCTGCTGATAACGCTCTGGAAGTCACGCACCATGGTTGGGTACGGGTGTGGCCCCATGACAGAACCGATGATATAGGCAGTGTCGTCCACACGGCTGGCCCACTCCCGCATGGCCTCGTTAATGGCGTCTTTTAGGGTGCCGGTGCCGCTGGTCACCGGGTGAACCTTTGCACCCAGCAGTTCCATGCGATACACGTTCAGCGCCTGCCGCTCGGTATCCTTTTCCCCCATGAACACTTCACATTCCATGCCCAACAGGGCGGCACCGGTCGCGGCGGCGACACCGTGCTGTCCCGCGCCGGTCTCGGCGATAATGCGTGTCTTTCCCATGCGTTTTGCCAGCAGTACCTGCCCCAGCACATTGTTGATTTTATGGGAACCGGTATGGTTCAGGTCCTCACGCTTCAGGTAAATCTTTGCGCCGCCGAGGTCCTTGGTCATTTTCTCCGCATAGTAAAGCAGTGACGGCCGGTTTGCATAACCGCACAGCAGAGTATGCAGTTCCTCCTGAAACGCCGGGTCCTCTTTGTAGTACAGATAGGCTTCTTCCAGCCTTTTCAGCTCACTCATCAGTGTTTCGGGCACATACTGCCCGCCGTGAATGCCAAATCTTCCTTTAGCCATTGCGCAGCCTCCTAATCATACCATCTATTTTTTTGGGTCTTTGCGGCCGTTCAGCTGTATATCGGCCCGTCTCCCACAAATATGGTTTCGGCATATTTGTCCCTCCCACAGTTTTTGTCCCCGGGAAAGAACGCAAAAAGGCCCGTCCCGGGCAGACAGAATATAATCTATCCGCCAAGGACGGGCCTTAAAAATTCTCGGCTCGCGGTGCCACCTTGTTTCGCGGCAAAGTGCCGCACACTTATTGGGAGTACCAGCATACTCCCGGCCCGTTACGCTGGCCCTGCGTCGCGGAATACTTGGCAGCTTTCAGCTGCCTTTGACCGCGCCCTCAGTGGTCCATTTAACTGCCTGCTTTCGGTCCGGTTCTCAGCTTCCCGGGCTCTCTGTACGGGCAATGGACAGTTTTTATCTCCACTTCATCGGTTTAAAGTAATATTTGATTTGCTACCATTATACGCAGCGAACAGAATTTGTCAACTGCTTTTTGCACTTTTTTACCGGAACTGAAAAATTTCTCGGCAGGGTGATTTCCTGTGGCATGCCCTTTTTTGCCCTTTCAAGGGACCATGTGTTCCTGTTCTGCATAAATTTACCCGTAAAAAGGGGAGCTGAGGTCCAAAAATGGACCTCAGCTCCCCTTTGTTCAAACATTTGTTCATAAAAGTATTGCATATCACTCCAAAGTTTTGTAAGATGGAATTTAGAGGGATTCCGCTGCACAGAGAAAGTGAGTGGTTAAGAATATGGATAACTGGAAATGGGGACAAGAGTATTTGCAAGAAGCGGAGGTACTGAAAAAGCACCTGTTGCCTGTTCGCAAAGCACTGAAAAGTCGCACCCTAGGTGTGGAAGAAAGTCAAAAGTTCGCCCAGCGGGAAAGTATGCTGTATCAGATGTACCTTGAGTGCCGTGCAACCGGGCGCCATCTGCAGGAGAGCCGGCCATGAGGCACCGCATTTTAAGCTATGACCTGCTGCCGCAGGAACTCGGCACACCACAAAACCGGGAAGAACCAGACACCAGACGCATCGCCATGCGTCGTGCGCTGCGTCTGGCCATCCGGCAGGAACTAACCCCCCGCCAGCGTGCCTGCACGGAGCGCCGTCTGGCGGGTCTGAAAATACAGGAAATTGCCGCTGATATGGGTCTTGCGCCCTCCACCGTATGCGGGCACTTAAAGCGTGCCTCCCGGCGGCTGCAGCGTTCCCTGCAGTACAGCTGTCAGTTCCTGCAAAAACCATAAACTCCATTTGTTCGACAGCAAAAGGGCTTTCCGCTGTTTTTACAGCGGAAAGCCCTTTTTGACAGCCTGCCCTGTCTGGGGCGGGCTTATTTTTTTGTTATGTGCGCTGATAGGTTTCCAGTACGCGGGCAGCAGCCCCGCCGTCCACGCGGACAAAGTCATCCCCCTGCTCACCGCCGCAGTCATGGCTGATTTCCATTGCTTTTTCGTAAGTAGCAAAGCGGGTGGCTTTTTTGATTGGCTCTTCTTTTCCGTCAATGAAAAAGACAAAACCCATACGGTCCGCTTCCGTATTGGCAAAGCAAAAACAGCCTGCCTCCACGGATACGTGCTGGCGCTCTTCCACAATGCCCGCCAGACCGGACTTCACCAGTTCAACGCCCATGTCGTCCAAACCGGCCTCAAAAATCAGCACTTTTTCCTTTAACTCCATGGGGGAAGCGACTTCACGCTTCTTGACACCGGCAAGCTGCGGGAAGCGTTTGTCTACTTCCACTTTCCGCAGACTTTTTTCGTTTCCCTCCGGTACCAGGTAAATCATAAATTTGTGATTTTTATCGTGGTAAAGGCACGGATAGACCAGCTCTGCCTGATAGCCGCAGTGCGGGCACTGCCAATCAAACAGTGTTTCATCCCGTACTTTCTGCCGCAGAAGCGGCTCTGTGTCCGCGCTGATTCCAGTCCACATTTTGGTGCGCACCGGCTTGCCGCACTGCGGACAACATACGTCCTTGTTTACCTGTGTAGACATAAAAGAAAAACACCCCCGTGTTCATTCCCATTCTCCAAATGAATTCTGTTTATTATACCACATTTCGCGCCGAATGCCTACCAGAAACCCCCTTTTGACATAATTTTTATTCCTTCACTGAAAACACTGTATCCGCACATTTTTTTACTGTTCAAAAAAATGAAGATGCGGTATAATAGATATGTAACTTTTCGTTTATGAGTACCGCAACGCTTATTTTCCGCACGGCATTTCCGCCTGTGCGGTATGGAGGGATGTATTATGGGACTTTTTAACGACCTTGGAAAACAAATTTCCGACACATTCGGCGGCCTGCGGGACAAAAACCACCGCACCGCTGTTGTAAACCGCCTGCGCATTGTCATTCGGAATGACCGCGAGGAACGCGCCCGTGCCTACGTTGCACTGGGGAAATATTACTATGAGCATATGCGCGGTCAGGGTAACCCCGAAGCGGAAGCCCTGTGCGATTCCATCGATGAAAGTGACCGCCGTCTAAAGCACGCGTTCCAGCGTTTGGAAGAAATCCGCGAAGAAAATGACGCAGAAGCTGCGCAGAAAGACAGATGTACTGAGTGTGACAGTGACTGCGGTAACTGCCAGTACGGCATGGACTCGGATGTCGCTGAAGGCTGGGCTCCCACTGAGCCGGAAACACCGGCGGATAATTCACAGAACGCCGCACCGGCTGACGAACCAGTTCCATCCGAAAGCGACAGTGCTAACCATCCGCAGGAAACACCCGCTGCTCCTGCTGTAACGCCTGCCGATGAAGAGGCAGCTCCGGAGGAACCACAGGCGTGAAAGGAAAAGTATTAGTTGGTATGAGCGGCGGCGTCGACAGCAGCGTTGCTGCTCTTTTGCTGCAGCAGCAGGGCTGGCAGGTTACCGGCTGCACACTGCGCCTGCATCTGGACGACCCCGCCTTTCCCCCGCGGGACGGCGGCTGCTGCTCCTACAAAGATGTACAGGACGCGCGCCGTGTTTGCTATGCGCTCGGCATAGACCATTTTGTATTTAATTTTACAGACTTGTTTTCAGAAAAAGTCATTGACAATTTTGTCGCAGAGTATAATGCCGGCCACACGCCGAACCCCTGTATTCGCTGCAACCGCTGGCTGAAATTCGGCGCCATGCTGCAGCGTGCACAAACACTCGGCTGTGATGCGATTGCCACCGGACACTACGCCAGCATACAAAAGGGTGAAAATGGCCGCTGGCAGCTGCTGGCCTCCCCCACCAACAAAGACCAAAGCTATGTGCTGTACAGTTTGACACAGGATCAGCTTGCGCACACGCTGCTGCCGCTTGGCAGTCTCCCGAAGCCGGAGGTCCGCCGCCTAGCGGAGGAAGCCGGCCTGCCGGTGGCCCACAAGCCTGACAGCCAGGAAATCTGTTTTGTGCCGGACAACGACTATGCGGGCTTTCTCTGCCGCCACTGTGGGCATGACAGCGCCCCTGGCGACTTTGTCGACCAAAGCGGCCACATCCTCGGCCGACACCGCGGGCTGACGCATTACACGGTTGGACAGCGCAAAGGGTTGGGCATTGCCTTTGGACAGCCCATGTACGTCACCCATCTGGACGCCAAAAACAACCGCATTGTCCTCGGTCCGGAGGGCAGCCAGTATAGCCGTTCCCTGCTGGCAAAGGAAATCAACTGGGTATCCATTCCCGCACCGGACAGGCCCCTGCGCGTACAGGTAAAAATACGCTACCTGGCAAAGCCGGCAGCAGCGCTGGCTTCCCCCCGGCCGGACGGCTCCCTGCTCCTAACTTTCGACACGTCGCAGCGTGCTGCCGCTCCCGGGCAGGCCGCTGTGCTGTATGATGGTCCGCTGCTGCTGGGCGGTGGTGTGATTCAGCAGGGTTTTCCGGACCTGCCGCCCGCTGACATATAGCCTTGTAAAACTGAAATAAAAGCACAGACATTCGGTAAAAAGCACCCCTCGCTTTTTGCCATACGCCTGTGCTTTTTTCATGTTCTGTTCGCAGAAGCGGCCGTTTATTCCGCTTTTTTATTGATAAATTTCGCATGAAATTTACTGTACAAAATAGTCTGTTCCGCATAAAGGCCTGTATATCCGGAAAGCGCATAGGAAATGGCGCAGGCTAGGAAAAAGTACGGTGCACCGCTGTAGCCAAACATCGAGCAGCCCAGCAGCAGGGCTGTAATGGGGCAGTTGACTACGCCGCAGAACAGGCTGATAAGCCCAATGGCGGCAGCTAACCCGGGATTTAGCCCCAGCAGGCCACCCATCCAGCAACCGAACGTTGCGCCGATAAAGAAGCTGGGCACAATTTCGCCGCCCTTAAAGCCAGCACCCAGTGTCAGCGCTGTCAGCAGTATTTTCATGAGAAACGCTTCCGGCCGAGCTTGTCCGCAGATTGCCCGCGCAATGACATTGCCGCCGGCGCCCTCGTAGTCCGTTGTGCCCGCCAGCAGTGTAATACCGATAATCAGCGCGCTGCCTACCAGCACCCGGATATACTGATTGGGAAGGAACCGTGTGTAAAGTTTTCCTGCCAGATGCAGCACGCGACAGAACAGAATCGCTACCAGCCCGCACAGCGCCGCCAGCAGTGCTGTCTGCATCGCCGTCTGCAAATGAATACCGCCAGGCATAGCGGCAATCACAAAGTGCGCCGGCTTGGCACCGAGTTTCTGCGCAATGCCGGAAGCCAGCACACTGGAAATGCACACCGGCACCAGCGCCGAATAGTACATTTCCCCTACACTGATAACCTCCAGCGCAAAAACGCCCGCTACAACCGGCATGCCAAACAGTGCCGAAAAGACGGCGCCCATACCGCACATAGTCACTATATGCAGGGATTTTTCGTCCAGCTTAAAAAGGCGTCCCGTGCCGTAGGCAAGGCTGCCGCCAATCTGCAGGGCCGCACCCTCGCGTCCGGCGGAACCGCCGAACAAGTGTGTAATGCCGGTCGCCGCAAAAATCAATGGTGCCATGCGCGCGGGCAGCGGCTGTGGCGAGCGGATAGCCAGCAGCACCAAATCTGTACCGCGGCTTTTTTTGACACCGCAGATATGGTACAGCCACACGATAAACAAGCCGCCCAGCGGCAATAAATACAATAGCCAGCTATGCTGCATACGGATTTGCGTACACCACTGCAAAGTATAATAAAACAGTGTGCCTACACCGCCACCAATGACAGCGCCAATTCCGACACTGAGCAGCACCCAGCAGAAGAAGGCCTTTAGCCGTTGACCGTTATGCTTGGCACGCTGCTTCAAATTTTCTTTTTTCTCTTCGTCCATTGTCGCCAGATTTCCCCTTCCTGTTCGGTCCCGGTCCGCTTTTACGGCCGCCAGTCCGTCAGGTCCGCCGGATGTTCCGGCAGCAGCTGCAACTGTTTTGTCAGGACGGCAAGGTCACACCATTTTCCAAGTTTGTACGCTACATGGGGATAAAGATAGATGTCCTCATACCCGCACGCATGGTGAAATCCCACGCTTTCCGGATTTGGCACGGCAATCTGCGCATACAGCTGAATGCAGCCCATTTTTTGCAGCCGGTTTTCCAGCTGCTCATACAGGGCACGGCCTATTCCTCGTCCGCGCTGCAGCCAGCTGATATAAATACTGACTTCCGCCGACCAGCGGAACGACGCACGGGACTGCAGCTGGTGCGCATACGCATATCCCTGCACATGGCCGTCCTCTTCATACACCAGCCATGGATATTCCCGCTGTGTCTGCTGTACACGGCGCGCCATCTCCGCCGCGTTCGGCGCCTGTTCCTCAAAGGTAATGACGGTTTCCTCAGCATAAGGCGCATATATTTCCGCCAGCCGGGCCGCATCGTCCGCCGCTGCCGGACGGATATTTCCGCAGTGTTCCATTCCCTTCCCCGCTTTCTGTAAACAGGCCTTTTCGGCCGAATTTATTTTTATTATAAGGGAGCCCACTGAAAAAAACAAGCAGACAGCAAAAAGGGCAGCCATAAAGGCTGCCCTCATTATACAAGTTCCTGCCCGCAAAGCGGACTGCATCTTTTTGCACGGCGCTGATTCCAATATATCGCGCGGACCACGTTTGTCCGAACTTTGTACTGTTTATAGTATACCGCATCTTTGTGGGTTCGTCAAGGAAAATCGTAATTTTTTTAGCATTTCTGCAAAAAAGTTTTCGACACAATTCGTCAATTTGTTATGTTATGTAGAAATTCTGCTTCTTAAATGCCAAGCAGTGTTTTCCCGCCGGCGGCCAGTTTTTCGGTCAGTGCGGCGCTTTCTGCCTCATTTTTACCCTTTGCGGACAGATAAATTTTAATTTTCGGCTCGGTGCCGGAGGGCCGCACAATGACCTTGCAGCCGTTCTCCAGCCGATATTCCAGTACATTGGACTGCGGCAGGTTAATCTTGCTTTCTTTGCCGGCGTCACTGCGTACACTGCGCTGGTAATCGCTCCAGCCGGCCACACGGAACCCCGAAACTTCGGTCGGCGTATGCTTACGCAGGCGTTCCATAATCTGCTGCATCTGGACCATGCCGTCCTCGCCCTCAAAGCCGAAGTTCAGTACCTCATTGCGGTAATATCCATAAGTTTTGTACAGGTCCTCCATTGCATCTGCCAGCGTCATACCCTTGTTCTTATACCAGCTTGCCATCTCGCAAATGAGCATGGTGGCGTCAACAGCGTCCTTGTCGCGGACATAACCGCCAGAAAGGTAACCGTAGCTTTCCTCAAAGCCAAGCAG
This sequence comes from Caproicibacterium sp. XB2, assembly GCF_044880635.1. Taxonomy (NCBI): domain Bacteria; kingdom Bacillati; phylum Bacillota; class Clostridia; order Eubacteriales; family Oscillospiraceae; genus Caproicibacterium; species Caproicibacterium sp. XB2. Next base: position 1,955,361 of record NZ_CP173227.1, read on the forward strand.
GAAGCGGTCCTCCTCGCCCTTGGCCTCCAGCGCGGCAATTTGGTCGCCGATATACTTAAAGCCGGTCAACACACGGCGAACTTCCACCCCATAGGTTGCCGCAACCGCGGCAACCATATCTGTACTGACAATGCTGGTGACGACAACCGGTGCTTTCGGCAGGCGGCCTTGCTCCTTTTTCGCGCTGGCAATGAAGTTGAGCAGCAGCACACCCACCTCGTTGCCGGTCATCAGGCGGTATTCGGTTCCCTGCTTAACGGCAATGCCGCAGCGGTCACAATCCGGGTCCGTGGCAATCAAAAGGTCATCGCCGGTTTTTTCACACAACGCAATGCCCTTTTGCAGTGCCTCCCGAATCTCCGGGTTCGGGAATGGGCAGGTCGGGAAGTTCCCGTCCGGCCACTCCTGCTCCGGCACTACGTCCACTTTTTGTACACCGAGGCGTTCCATAATGCGGGTACAGCACACACGGCCAGTTCCGTTCAGCGGTGTATACACAACCTTCAGGTTGCCGCACGGCTTCTGCAGAATACGCCCCGCATAAACCGCGTCCAGAAACGCGTCCAGCACCGACTCTGGAATGACAGAAATCAGGCCCTGCTTCACGCCCTCATCAAAGCTGATGAAATGAACGTCCTTAAAAATATCAGTATGGTCAATCTCGTTCTGGACATCCGTTGCCATTTGGGCAGTAATCTGACAGCCGTCACTGCCATATGCCTTGTATCCGTTGTACTGCGCGGGGTTATGGCTTGCTGTAACATTGATGCCCGCATCACAGCGCAAGTCCCGCACGGCAAAGGACAGGGTCGGTGTTGGGGACAGCCATGGGTAAATGTGGGCGGCAATGCCGTTTGCCGCCAGCACACCGGCACTGACTTTGGCAAAAACCTCGGATTTAATACGGCTGTCATACGCAATGGCTACCCTGGGGCGGCGGCCCTGCACATGTTTGTTTAGATAATTGGCCAGTCCCTGAGTTGCCTGCCCCACCGTGTAAACGTTCATGCGGTTGGTGCCGGCACCGATGATGCCGCGCAGACCCGCTGTACCAAAGGAAAGGCTGCGGTAGAAACGGTCGTTAATCTCATCCGGCTTATTTTTAATCTCCCGCAGTTCCTTCATAAGGTCCGGGTCCGCCAAATCCTGCGCGAGCCATTTTTCATACTCCGTCATACAAAAATCCTCCTGTCCAGTTTCCATGCCGCGTCTTTTTGGCGCGGATACTTTTACCATTAGATTACCATTTCATGATTTATAAGTCAATGCAGATGCACAATATTTGTAACAATACCGGCCCCTGTAATGTCGACATAACCATACGTTCCCGTGCTGCCGTGCAGGGAGCCGGGGTTGAGGATATAAAGACCGCTGTCGTATGCGGTGAGCGCCTCATGCGTGTGGCCAAAAAGCAAAACCTGCGCGCCGTTTTCACGGGCGGCCTGCTCCACCTCATCCATGCCGTACTTTACGTGCTCGGCGTAGCCGTGCGTCATGTAAAAAGTGACGCCGCCAATCTTTTCTATCAGGCGGGCAGGCAGTTTGCTGCCCCAGTCACAGTTGCCGCGCACCATATAAAAAGTCTTTTCCGGAAAGGAAGCCTGCACTTCCCGTGCTTCTTCCTCGCCGTCACCCAGGTGAATCACGGTTCGCGCCTTCGGCTGTGCCACCAGTGCCCGATGCAAAGCCCATCGGTCACGGTGTGTGTCAGACACGACCAGTATACGCATTCTGTAAGAACCTCCTCTTTTTCCGTGTCATATCGTAAGGACAGTACGCATAATTTACACAGAAGGAGTGTCGCTGTTATGCAAAACCGTTCTAATCGTCCGCTGTCGGGCTTTCCCAGCAAAGTTCCGCAGAAAGTCACCCCAGAACAGGTGCAGCAGCTGATACAGCAGCTGACCCCAACTGAAAAACAACAGCTGAACAATGTACTGAACAGCAAGGAAGCTACCCAAAAGCTACTTTCAACACCGCAGGCAAAAGAACTGATGAAAAAATTCGGCGGAGGGAAATAACCTATGGAAGACCTTGCCCAAAAACTTTCTGCCATGCTCAACGACCCGTCAACCATGCAGCAGATGCAGTCCATTATGGGTGCCCTGGGCGGCGGCGGTGCCGCCAATGCACCTCCGTCAAAACCAAAACCCACCCCAACCGCACCGCCGCCCGCTGGAATTGGCGGACTGAACACAGAAACGCTTGGGCTGGTTACAAAGCTTGCGCCCATGTTTTCCGCCATGCAGCAGGAGGACAACAGTACCCGCCTTCTGCATGCCCTGCGGCCGCTGCTGGGAACCTCACGGCAGAAAAAACTGGATGAAGCCCTGCGGCTGATGCAGCTGATGCGTGCCCTGCCTATGCTGAAACAGGCGGGGCTGCTGGGCTCACTGTAAAAAATACAGAGGGAAAGGGGTGTTCCACCGTGGCTACAGAAGAATCGGGAAATATGCAGCAAATGCGCAAAGACGCAATCCGCCGCACACAAGAAATGTATCAGCGGGCAAAGGCACCGCCCGGCTATAGCGGCAGCGCCTTTGCTAAAAAGGGACCTCCCCCTCCTCCTGCACCAAAACCGCCCGTGGCCGCGCAGCCAAAACCGCCCGCGGCCACGCAGCCAAAATCGGATAAAGCGCCGCAGCCGCCCAGCTTTTTTCAGGCACTGTTTGCGGACGGCGAACGAAATCTCATTTTAAGTATTCTTCTCCTGCTGATGCAGGAAGAACACTCTGACCCATCCCTGCTGTTTGCGCTTTTGTATTTGCTTTTGTAGGGCCTCATTATGCCCGTACCTGCCCGTCGCCCATGACTAGGAACTTCGTACTGGTCAGCTGGTTTACACCCATTGGGCCGCGGGCATGCAGCTTTTGTGTGCTGATGCCGATTTCTGCGCCCAGGCCAAACTCTCCGCCGTCTGTAAAGCGGGTGGAGGCGTTCACATATACGGCCGCGCTGTCTACCCGCTGCTGGAAAATGCGTGCATTCCGGTAGTTCCGGGTAACAATGCATTCGCTGTGTCCGGTACTGTACTTTGCAATATGTGTCAGCGCCTGCTCCAGACTGTCCACCACTTTAATGGCGAGAATATAATCATCGTATTCGGTTGCCCAGTCCGCTTCCGTTGCCGGCACGACTTTGTCCGTGCCCAAAATGGCACGGGTGCGCGGGCAGCCGCGCAGTTCTACATGCTTTTCCAAAAGCCTTGCCCCGATAACGGGCAGGGCTTTTTCTGCAATATCCTGATGGACCAAAAGCGTTTCCATTGCGTTGCAGACACTGGGGCGGCTGGTCTTTGCGTTGTCAACGATATTGGCGGCCATTTCAATATCCGCGCTGTCGTCCACATACACATGGCAGTTGCCGGCACCAGTCTGGATAACCGGTACCTTTGCGTTCTGCACCACACTCTGAATCAGGCCACGGCCGCCGCGCGGAATGAGGACATCCAGGTAGCCGGTCATCTGCATCATGCCGGTGGAAGAGCTGCGGCTGGTATCCTGCACCAACTGAATGCAGTCCCGCGGCAATCCCGTTTTTTCGACCGCGCCGCGCATAAGGTCCGCACACACGGTGTTGCTGTGGATTGCTTCTTTTCCACCGCGCAGAATAACGGCATTGCCCGCTTTCAGGCAAAGTGCCGCGGCATCGGCTGTCACATTCGGCCGTGCCTCAAAAATAATGCCAATAACACCCAGCGGCACCCGTACCCGGCGGATTTCCAGCCCATTTGGCAGGTTGCGTCCTTCGATGACCTGCCCTATAGGGTCCTCCTGCGCAGCTACCTGCCGCATACCGTCCGCCATGTTAGAAATACGGGTGTGATCCAGTGTCAGGCGGTCCAGCATAGCGGGGCGCATCCTCGCCGCTTCCGCCGCCTGTACGTCCTTTCGGTTTGCTTCCAGCAGCATTGGCTCACCCTGCTCCAGTGCATCTGCAGCTGCCCGCAGTGCCGCATCCTTCTGTGCCGCACCGGCCACTGCCAGCTGTGACGATGCTACTTTTGCCGCCTGTCCCATTTCAATGAGTGTCATGTGTGCTCCTTTCTTTAGAAACCCCTGCCCTGAAAATACCTATTATTAGTTTTTTTCCTGCGCCGGTACAAAGGTCGTACCCAAAACAGTTCCGTCAAACAAATCATACAGATCCCGCGGGTTTGCCCCTGAAAGGACAACACAGGGGATTCCCGCACGGTTGGCAATTTCCGCCGCCGATACTTTTGTCGCCATGCCGCCGGTGCCGAGGTCACTGCCCGCGCCGCCGGCCAGCGCTTTAATTTTATCCGTAATGCCATAAACATAAGGAATGCGCTTAGCCTGCGGGTTCGTGCGCGGATTGCCGTCATACAAGCCGTCAATATCCGTTAAAATAACCAGCAGATCCGCCTGTGACAGCACCGCCACGGTTGCTGAAAGGGTATCGTTGTCACCAAAATTTTTTCCGGCCAGCTCATCCGTTGCAACGGAGTCGTTTTCATTGACAACCGGAATAATGCCAAGGTGCAGCAATGTTAAAAATGTATTTTCTGCATTTTTCCGCGTAACCTGATTCTGTACCACGTCCCGTGTAAGCAGCACCTGACCAACTGTATGATTATATTCGCCGAAAAATTTATCATACATAAACATCAGCTCACATTGACCAACCGCGGCAACTGCCTGTCGCTGCTCAATTTCTTCCGGATGTTTGTGCAGGCCAAGCTTTGCCATACCAACGCCTACGGCGCCGCTGCTGACCAGAACCACCTCCCTGCCCTCATTCTGTAAACCACACAGGACCTTACACAGTTCCTCCATGCGGCGCAGGTTCAGCCGTCCGTTTTCATAGGCCAGCGTACTGGTTCCAACCTTAATGACCACTCGTTTTGCTTGCGTGATATGTGACATTTTCTGTTCCCTCCGTCTGCGCCGCAGCGCAGAACGCCATCGGCAAATTTTCTTTTAATTATAGCATACTTTACCTGCGAAAGGGAAAACATCATATTTCAGGCAGAAAGACAAATACTAAGCGAAAGGGAAGGAGGGATATGATAAAATGCTTGACAAAATTGCTCTTTTTTTCATCGTCGTCGGCGGAATCAACTGGGGATTGGTTGGATTCTTTCGGTTTGACCTAGTTGCATGGATTTGCGGCGGCCCTGCCACCATGCTTGCCCGCATCATTTACGCCGTCATCGGCATTGCTGCCCTGTGGTCTATTTCCATTTTCTTTAAGCGCATTACAACCGAATCGGATATAGAACACGGCGCAATCTGACCACCGTCCCCCTATGAAAAGGCAGAACTGTTTGCTACAGTTCTGTTTTTTTGTCCTAACGGGGTTTTGTCGGCCTGCGGTGGGCATTTTCCCTCGGCTGTGGTGCCGGCAGATCCGCTGGATTTAGCCCTTCCAGCTCAATGCGCGCTTCCCGACAGGAAAGGTTTAGCCTGCCGCGGCTGTCTATTTCCACAACCTTAACCATGACAGAATCACCTACTTTAACAACATCTGTCACCTTGTTCACAGGTTTGATATCCAGCTGTGAAATGTGTACCAATCCCTCTTTTCCGGGGGCAATTTCCACAAATGCGCCGAAGTCTATCAGCCGGGTAACCTTGCCGCAGTATATTCTGCCGGGTTTTGGCCCTTCCACAATGGTGTGAATAATGTCCAACGCGCGCTGTGTGCCCGCTTCCTCCTGGCCGGAAACATAAACGTGGCCGTCCTCTTTGACGTCCATCTGTACATTGCACTCACTGCATATCTGCCGAATGACCTTTCCGCCCGTGCCAATAACTTCTCGAATCTTGTCGACTGGAATCTGCACCGTCTCCATCTTCGGTGCCCATTTGGAAAGCTTTCCGCGCGGCGCGGGAATCGCCTTTAAAAGAACCCCATCAATGATTTCGTTACGTGCCTTGTGCGTTTTCAGCAGGGCTTCCCGCACCATTGCCGGTGTCAGCCCCTGTATTTTCAGGTCCATCTGTATAGCCGTAATGCCTTCTTTGGTACCAGCCACCTTAAAATCCATATCTCCGAAGAAATCCTCAATGCCCTGTATGTCCACCATGGTCATCCAGTGCTCGCCCTCCGTGACCAGCCCGCAGGAAATGCCCGCCACCGGCGCTTGAATGGGCACGCCGGCTGCCATCAGTGCCAGTGTGCTGCCACAGATGCTTGCCTGTGACGTGGAACCATTGGAGGAAAGCACCTCACTGACAACCCGCATGGCATACGGGAATTCATCCACGCTGGGAATGACCGGCAGAAGTGCCCGCTCCGCCAGCGCGCCGTGTCCGATTTCACGGCGGTTTGGCCCGCGGCCGGGTTTTGTTTCGCCAACGCTGTAACTCGGGAAATTATACTGATGCATATAGCGCTTTTCTTTGGTCTCACCCAAGTCGTCCAGTGTCTGCGCATCACTCACCTGCCCGAGCGTCACGGTTGTAAGGACCTGTGTCTGGCCGCGGGTAAACAGGCCGGAACCATGGACGCGCGGCAATAGGTCTACTTCCGCCGCCAGCGGGCGAATCTCGTCCATTCCGCGGCCGTCTACCCGTTTTTTCTCGTCCAGCAGCCAGCGGCGCACAACATATTTTTGCAGTTTGTACAGGCTCTCGTCCAGCTGTTTTTCACTGTCTGGATATTGTTCCGCAAAATGCGCAAAAACATCCGCATACACTTTTTGCAGACGTGTGTCCCGCACCATTTTGTCGCTGGTATCCATCGCCGCGCGCACAGCGTCCAATGCGTACACTGCCACGTCGTCCTGCATCTCATCGCTGGCGTGTTCTGCTGTATATGTAAATTTTTCTTTCCCGATTTCTTCCCGCATAGTCCGAAAAAGCGGCAACAGCTCCATGTTGGCACGGTGCCCCGTCAAAATGCCCTGATACATTTCCTCATCCGCAACAATTTTGGCACCTGCCTCTATCATCACCATGCGTTCCCCTGCGGAAGCGACCGTTACAGCCATACGGCTGTCTTTTCTTTGTTCTTCCGTTGGATTGATGAGAAAAGTTCCATCCGGTGCAAGGCCCACACATACGGCAGCGACTGGTCCTCCCCACGGAATATCCGAAATGGACAGTGCCGCGCTTGCGCCGAGGAGTGCCGCAATGACCGGCGAACAATCCGGGTCCAAGCTCATAACTATACAGGACACGGTCACATCGTTGCGCATATCCTTTGGGAACAGCGGACGAATGGACCGGTCAATTAAGCGGCCCGCCAAAACGGCTTCTTCCGGCGGCTTTCCCTCCCGTCGAAGAAAGGAACCGGGAATGCGGCCGACCGCGTACATTTTTTCCTCATAATCTACCGACAGCGGGAAAAAATCCACACCTTCCCGCGGCTGGCTGCTGGCTGTGGCAGTGCACAGCACCGCCGTTTCACCGTAGCGCACCATACAGGCGCCGTTTGCCAGCTGCGCAAGCTTTCCTGTTTCTATCTGCAGTTCACGACCTGCAAGTGAAGTTCGGTAGGTCCTGCTGTTCTCAAACATAGTGAGCCTCCCTTTCTGCGCTTTTTCATATGCTCATCCCATTAATATAGATTGCATAAATTATAGTACATTTCTACTGATATTTATAGCATTTCTTAAAAAATAGTGTAGAGAATCCAAAAAAGCGCAAAAAAATCGCCGCAGGCGCACAAGACGGCCGCGGCGGTTCTATTGGGTTCACAAACAGATTACTTACGCAGATTCAGTTCGCTGATGATAGCACGGTAGCGCTCAATATCCACGCGCTCCAGATAGTTCAGCAGGCTGCGGCGGGTGCCAACCATTTTCAGCAGGCCGCGGCGGCTGTGATGATCCTTCTGGTGAGTACGCAGATGGTCAGTCAGGTCATTGATGCGCTTGGTCAGGACAGCAACCTGTACTTCCGGAGAGCCAGTGTCACCCTCGTGCCGTGCATACTTCTTCATAATTTCTGTCTTTTCTGCCTTTGTCATAAGATAAAACCACCTTTTATAATATTTGCCGCATACGCAGAGGAGGGTCGTTGTGGTATCCCCCAGTGGGGCAGTCGCCGGCCTCCGCGAAATGGGCAAAGCAAGTATAGCATATTTTTCCGCGTTACGCAAATGCCTGTTTGCATTCTTGTTGCAGGTAGATCCTTGCGTGTTCGCCGTCCTGCCGAATCTGTTTGCCCAATGCCTCCACACTGGCAAACTTCTTTTCCGGACGAATGAAGTGCAGTAAATCGGTGCATACCGTTGCGCCGTACACTTCCGGCCCAGTATAATCCGGCATCCATGTTTCCGCAGACACAAAGTGTCCATCTACGGTGGGCCGTATACCCACATTGGTTACACCGCAGTAGATGTGTCCGTTCAGGGTAACACGGCTGGCATACACGCCGAACCGCGGCAGGACAAAGTTGTCCGGGATTTTTTGGTTCAGTGTCGGCGTTCCAAGCCGACGGCCCAGCTGCTGGCCGTGCTGTACCGTTGAAAGGTAGCTGTATGGTCTGCCCAGCAGGCGGGCTGCCTCGCCGACCGCGCCTGCCCGCACCAGTGCGCGAATACGGGTGCTGCTGATGGGTGCATTGTCAGCCATAACGGCTGGTTTGACTGCTACACGCAGACCACGCTGTGTACACAGGTGGGTAAGATCCGCGCTGGTCGCACTGCCGCCCTCTCCAAACGTAAAATTAAACCCGCAGCACACTTTTTTTGCGTGGCAGACTTTGATAAGAACCTCATCCACAAACTGCTCTGCGGTCAGGTGCATAATGCTTGCGAACTGCAGCCGGTACAGCTGCTTGATACCAAATTTCTCCAGCACCTGTTCTTTCTGCTGCTGCGTCATCAATTCGCCGCCAGTTTTTCCACCCAAATCACACAGGGGATTTCGGGCAAAGGTGAGCACGGTGGGAACGAGTCCCGGTTCACCCAATGTCTGAGAAATGACCGCCCTGTGCCCCAGGTGCAGCCCGTCAAAGGAACCGAGTGCCACTGCTGTCGGCTCCTCACAGGGTATCAGTTCTTGGTAGATTTTCATTTTGTACATCCTCCTGTGTGCAGAAAAGGCGCACAACACAAAGCTGGCCCTTCCCCTTCTCTTCTGCGCCAAGGCCGAGGAAATTCCCCTCAGGGTCCCTCACACGACAGTTCCCGCAAAGTCCCTCTGGCAGGTGCAGACGGTCCAGCGACAGTCCGCCGCCGTTTGCAAAGCGTTTCGCCTGCGGCATGGTCACTGTCACCTGCGGCAGGTCCGCAAACAAATGCTCCACCGGCAGAACCTTCTGCAGGAGCCGTTCCCGTCCCATAGCTTTCGCCTGTGTCAGTGAAACGGCATCGTCCAATGTAAAGCCTGCCGCAGCCGTCCGGCGCAGGGCTGTCATCATTCCGTGTGAGCCAAGTGCTTCCCCTATATCCGCACACAGTGTGCGCACATAAGTACCACCGGAACACCTCACCCGCAGTGTTCCGGTACGGTCTGTTTCCCTATAAGAAAGCAGTTCTAGCCGGTAAATAGTCACACGGCGTGGCGGGCGCTCCACGGTCTTTCCCTGCCGGGCCAAATCGTACAGACGCACGCCGTTATGCCGCAGCGCGCTGTACATAGGCGGTGTCTGCAGAATCTCCCCAGTAAAGCGCGGCAGAACCGCCAGCAGGCTTTCCCGGGAAATAGGTGTATCATCCCGCGACTGCACCGTTCCGGTGCAGTCCAGCGTATCTGTCGCCGTACCAAACGCGAAGGACGCTTCATATTCTTTGGGCCGTTCGGCCAAAAAAGGCAGCGCTCTTGTCGCCTTTCCCAGCAGCATGGGCAGCACACCGGTTGCCATGGGGTCCAGTGTACCAGTATGACCAATTTTTCGTTCACCGGTAAGGCCCCGCAGTACTGCTACTGCGTCAAAAGAGGTAAAGCCTTCCGGTTTGTCCAACACCAGCACTCCGGTCATAATTTCTCCAAATAGTCCGCTGTTGCGGCAACGATTTTCTTCATTGCCTCTTCCATATTACAGCCAATCATCGCACAGCCGGCGGCACCCGGGTGCCCGCCGCCGCCGAACCGGCTGCAAATAACTGAAGCGTTCACCGGTGGCTGCGCACGCAGCGAAACTTTTATTTTTCCGTCAGATTTTTCTTTGACGGTAATGCCCACCTGCACGCCCTCTATGGAACGGGGAATGTTGGCAATTCCATCCGTGTCATCATCGCTTGCACCGGTCTGCTGTACCATGGCGTACGTCAGCGGAATGACAGCAATTCTGCCGTTTCGATAATATTCGATATGATTCAGCGCCTGTTTTTCCAGCTCCAGCCGCTGGCGGCTTTTAGTTGCAAACATAGCGCGGTTAATTTTATGTGTCGGTACTCCCAGTTCCATCAGGCTCGCCGCCATTCGCAGGGTATGCGGTGTGGTGTTGATGAACTGAAAGCAGCCGGTATCGGTAATTATGCCAGTATACAGGTCCTCTGCTATTGGCTCGTCCAGCGGAACACCCAGCAGCGGCAGAAAGCTGCACAAAATTTCGCAGGTTGCCGCGGCCTTCGGTTCCACATGATACCGCTGTGCATAGTGCGTATTGCTTGGGTGGTGGTCAATGCAGAGCTGTATTTTACCGCCGTAGACCGGCTGCAGTTCCCCCAGCAGCTGCTCGTCCGCCACATCTAGCGAAACAATGGTTTTTGGTTCAAATTTCTGTTCTTCCATGCCCGCAAAGAGGAAGGAAAAGCGGGAGCCTACTGGGTCACAGCACAGCACCTGGGCGTGCTTGCCAAGACGGCGCAGCGCACGGCACAGGGCACTTCCGCTGCCAAGTGTGTCGCCGTCCGGCGATTGATGGCACAGAATGGTAATGTCCTGCTGCTGCAGAAGCCATGCGGCGGCCTCATTCAGGCTTACTTCCATGTTTCTCCTCCTTCAGGTCCTCCAGAATACGGGAAATATTCGCGCTGTACTCAATGGAATCCGTTGCCTTAAAGGTCAGTTCCGGTACATGCCGCAGGGAAAGGCGGCTTCCCAGTTCGTGGCGGATAAATCCGGCGGCAGACTTCAGTCCCTGCACTGCCCGCTGGGCGCGCTCCATGCCTTCCATATCGCTGACATACACTGTGCAGTACGAAAGGTCCCGGCTCACTTCTACCCGCACGATGCTCAGCAGTGTGTTGCTCACACGCGGGTCTTTCAGTTCACGGAAAACAGCTGTCAGTTCGCGGCGGATATCCTCTGTCGTGCGGTCCAGCTTATAACTCGGCATAAAAATTCCCTCCTGTCGGAAAATGCAGGCGCAGCATACGGAGTGTCCTTGTCCGCAGACAAGATTCCGTACCTGTGCCTGTAAAAAACGCATTTTCTGTAGTGTACAGCTTTATTCCGGCTGATAAGCCTCCATGGTATATGCTTCCAAAATATCACCGATTTTAATATCGGAGAATTTTTCCAGGCAGATGCCGCAGTCATAGCCTTCCACAACTTCCTTTACGTCATCCTTAAAGCGGCGCAGAGAAGCGATTGTATCATCTGCCACGACAATGCCGTCACGCACAACACGCGCACTGGCACCGCGGGTAATCTTTCCGGAGACCACATGGGCGCCAATAACAAGGCCAACACTGCTGATTTTGTAGGTCTCGCGGCATTCGGCACGGCCAAGCTGTACTTCGCGGTACTTCGGGTCCAGCATGCCTTTCATAGCGGATTCAATTTCCTGAATGCAGTCATAAATGACACGGTACAGACGAATATCCACACCATCACGCTTGGCGTTTTCCTCCGCGACCGGGTCCGGACGCACATTAAAGCCAACGATAATGGCGTTGCTGGCCGCTGCCAGCATGACATCGCTTTCGCTGATGGCACCAACAGCGCCGTGAATGACATTGACACGCACTTCATCATTGGAGATTTTCTCCAGTGATTGTGTAACTGCCTCAACCGAACCCTGCACATCCGCCTTAACAATCAGCTGTAACTCTTTCATATCGCCCAGCTGCATCTGCTCAAACAGGTTATCCAGGGTAACCTTGGTACGTGCGTTAAACTTCTCCTCTTTCTTAGCAGTGCGGCGCTGTTCCACCAGCTCACGGGCCAGACGTTCATCCGAAACAGCGTTAAAGGTATCGCCGCCGGCCGGTACACTATCCAGACCGGTGACTTCCACCGGTACACTGGGCTTTGCCGAGGTAATTTCCCTGCCACTTTCGTTTGTCATTGCACGTACACGACCGACGCTGGTGCCTGCTACAACAATATCGCCCTGATGCAGGGTACCGTTTTGGACCAGCATGGTGGCAATCGGACCGCGGCCCTTGTCCAGACGTGCTTCAATAATGACGCCCTTTGCCGGACGGTTCGGGTTCGCCTTCAGTTCCTTCATGTCTGCAACCAGCAGAATCATTTCCAGCAAGTCGTTCAGACCAGTTCCTGTTTTTGCGGAAACCGGAATACATGGCACGTTGCCGCCCCACTCTTCCGGCACAATGCCGTACTTTGTAAGCTGTTCCATAACCATCTGAGGATTGGCGCCGGGCTTATCTATTTTATTAACAGCAACAATGATATTGACCTTTGCTGCCTTTGCATGGTGAATTGCCTCAATGGTCTGCGGCATAACGCCGTCATCTGCCGCAACAACCAGGACCGCAATATCCGTTGCCATTGCACCGCGGGCACGCATGGTTGTAAAAGCCTCATGACCTGGAGTATCCAGGAACGTGACCATGCGGTCATTTACCTTAACCTGATATGCACCGATATGCTGTGTAATGCCGCCGGCTTCGCTGCTCGTCACATTGGTATGGCGGATAGCGTCCAACAGGCTTGTTTTGCCATGGTCAACATGGCCCATAACAACGACGACCGGCGCACGTGTTTCCAAATCTTCTTCTTTATCTTCGCTGTCATCAATAATCTGTTCCTCGATGGTGACTTCGACTTCTTTTTCCACCTTTGCGTGGAATTCCATTGCGACCAGAGAAGCCGTATCAAAATCGATTTCATCGTTGATGGAAGCAAACACACCGTTCTGCATCAGCTTTTTAATCACTTCGGCAACGGTTGCTTTCAGACGCAGTGCCAGTTCGCCGACTGTAATGCTTTCCGGAATCTGCACGGTAATCGGCTTTGCCTTGCGTTCTGCCGCAATACGGCGCAGACGCTCAGCCTCTGTTTCTCTCTTGGGCCGACGGCCGCGGCGGTAGCGGGCACTTTTCTGATTCAGTTTCTGCTTATGCACAACATTGTCTGTCTTGACTTTTTCGTTTGCCAGACGGTCATATTTCTCATTGTATTTATCCAGTTCAACATCATGGGAGCGGGTATCTACAATGCGCTCGTGTGAATGGCGGGAAGCGTTGTCGTTGCCAAGGCCAATATGTCCAATAATCGTTGCCTTTTGGCGGATAGAGTCCTTTTTCGGCTTTGCTGCAGCACCTTTCTGCTGCGGCTTTCCGGGCTGTCGGTTGTTCTGGTTCCTATTTTGGTTCTGATTCTGGTTTTGGGCACCGCGGGCATTTCTGCCGGGACGACGGCCGTTGTTCTCCTGTTTCTTTGCTGCTTCTTTCAGCGGAATTTCTTTTGCCGAACCCTCTTCGGATACCGTCACGGCTCTTTCCTCCCGCTGTGCAAAGTAATCATTTAGGTCTTTTTTATTATTCTTCTGTGTAAAAGTTTCAAATACCAAATCCAGTTCGTCCTCATTTAAAGCAGTCATGTGCTTTTTTGTTTCGCCAGTGTATTTCTGCAGGACATCAATGACGTCCTTGTTTGGGACATTGAGATCCTTCGCTACCTCGTGCACCCGGTATTTAATCATCATATTATAACATTCCTCCTCATCTCATCTGTCCGTACAAAGCGTCTTCAATTTATTGGCAAAGCCGGTGTCCTCCACTGCTGCGGCACCCGCATATTTTCCCAGCGCCGCGCCCATTTCTTCCATGGTGCAGCTCAATACACATACAGGTATGCCCATCTGCTGGGCGGCGTATTGAATGCCGCCCGCTGTGTGTGCGGAAAGGTCCCGCGCCAGCAGGACCAGCCGGGCTTTTCCGCTGCGCACACTTTCCAGCACAGGGTCATGGCCTAGCTGTATTCTACCGGCCCGGCGGCACAGTCCCAGCATGGACAGTATCTTATTCACAGGCATCCTGTTCCATCTCCTTCTCCATACGGTCATAAACTTCTTCCGGTATCTGGCAGGAAAAGGCCTTTTCAAAACGGCGTGCTTTGCGTGCACGGCGCAGGCAGACAATACTGCGGCACACGTAGGCGCCCCGTCCCGGTTTGCGGCCGGTTAAATCCAGTGAAATTTCCCCTTCGGGGGAACGCACCACTCGGACCAATTCTTTTTTTTGTTTCATCTCACCGCATCCGGTACACATCCGCAGCGGAACTTTTTTCTGGTGCACTTGCAGGCCTCCTGACCAAACTGACATAAGCGTTCCAATAAATGAAGCACAGCCGGCGGGCAGTATGTAAAAAGAGGGACTGCCGCTTTACAGACACAGACTGCCGTGGGCGGATTACTCCTCCGGTTCAGCGATTTCCTTTTCCGGCTGCTGTGCCGACCCCTCAGTTTCCCCATCGCCGTAAAAACCGCTTTCCGGCTTAATGTCGATTTTCCAGCCTGTCAGCTTTGCCGCCAGGCGGGCATTTTGTCCCTTATTGCCGATTGCCAGGGACAGCTGGCTATCTGGTACGGTAACACGGCAGGCATGGGAACCGTCCTCTGCCAACTCCACCGAAAGGACATTGGCCGGGGACAATGCGTTGGCAATAAACTGCTGTGGGTCATCGCTGTATTCGACAATATCGATTTTTTCACCGCCGAGTTCGTCGACAATGACGCCGACACGGCCGCCGCGTGCACCAATGCAGGCACCGACGGCGTCCACTGCTGGGTCGTGGGACAAAACTGCCAGCTTTGTACGGGAACCGGCTTCACGGGAAACGGCCTTAATTTCAACTGTGCCGTCGTAAATTTCCGGTACTTCTGTTTCAAACAGGCGTTTGACAAGATCCGGATGCGTGCGGCTGATAATCGCATGCGGGCCTTTTTCGGTATCACGCACATCTACAACATACACTTTGATATGGTCGCCGTCGCGGAATGTTTCGTTCTCCACCATTTCGCTGCGCGGCAGCAGTGCTTCACTTTTGCCGATGCGGACGGTCGCCGCTCCGGAGCGCGGGTCCACCCGCTCTACTATAGCATCCACCAGTTCTTGGTGCTTTGCCTGGAATTCCTTGAGCATCAAACCGCGCTCACCGGCACGAATGCCCTGCCGAATGACACCGCGTGCCTGATGCGCGGCAATGCGTCCGAACTCTTTGGTGTGCAGCTGTACGCTTACCTGGTCACCCTCGACACAGGTTGGGTCAATTCTGCGCGCCTTTTCCAGCATAATCTCATTGTTGGGGTCCAGAACATCGTCCACAACTTCTTTGCGCAGGAATACTTCAAATTCATTTTTGTCTTTGTTCAAATAGACAGAAACGTTGTCGTTGTCATAGCTGTTTTTGCAGGCTGTAGTGATTGCCTTACAAATCTGCTCGACCATATAGTCCTTCGGGATACCGCGCTCTTTCTCCAGCATTTCCAGGGATTCCACAATCCCGATGTCTTCCTCACTCGTTTTCATGGTTGCCTCCATCATCGTCATCGTACAGTTTTACCCAGGCCGTGTCCGCTGTGGGAACCGTCATGGTTTCTCCCTGTTCGTTCTGTAGCGTCATAGCAGCATCCTTGTAAGCAGCCAGAGTCCCTATTACCTCACGGCTTCCATCTGCAAAGGGACGGATAAAGCGCACCCATACCAGTCTGCCTATGCAGGCGGCAAAATGCTCCGGTCTAGTCAGCTGACGGTTAATGCCGGGGGAACTGACCTCCAGCGTATAGGAACCGGCAACCGCGTCCAGTGCATCCAGTGGTTTGTCGACCGCGTGCGTCATATTGACGCACTCATCAATGGAAATGCCGCCCTCTTTGTCGATATAAATACGCAGATACCAGTCGGCGCCCTCTTTCACAAAGCGCACGTCCCACAGCTGAAGCCCCAGTTCTTCTGCCAGCGGCTGTGCCAGTTCCCGCACCGCCTGCGCGGTATTAGGGCCTTTTTTTCTTGCTGCCATTGTTTCACCTCATAAAGTATATAATGCAAACAAAAGAGTGGGTCGCCCCACTCTTTCACCATTCCAGTCTATACCTTAGCCAGTTTAACATAAACACGGGTAAATTGCAAGCCGTTTCGCAAAAAAACGGCTTCGTGCCGCCCTTTTTCAGCTTTCCAGCTGTTTCGCCAGAAAATCGGCCGCCAGCTGTGTCAATCGGCCGCCTTCCGCGGGCGCGCCGGTACCGCCGACAAGCAGGACCACTGCGCCGTGAACATCACTTTGCGCCAAAATGGGGCTTATCGCCACAGCGGCGCATTCTCCCATACCCTCCACAGGGTGCAGTTCCTTTCCCTCTGCCTGCACAAAGCTGTGACGGGCATTGATGCAGTCTTCCAGTTCCTGACTAATGCGCCGTTCCAGGTATTCCCGTTTTGAAACACCAGCAGCGGCAACTACATGGTCCCGGTCGCACACCAGCGCGGGTACACCAGCGGTTTTGCTGAGCACCTCTGCCATCTGGGTAGAAAACAACGACATTTCTCCAATCGGTGAATATTTTTTAAAAATGACGCCACCCTGATTGTCTGTAAAGATTTCCAGAGCATCGCCCTCTCGGATACGCAGTGTACGGCGGATTTCCTTCGGGATGACCACCCGCCCCAGGTCATCTATTCTTCTTACGATCCCGGTCGCTTTCAATACCAAACATCCCCTTCATCAAAGTTACTCCCTATTCTTTCAGGTAAGGTTTAGTATTTACAGCAATTCAAAAAATACGCTATGTACCAGTATTTTGCAATAGAATATACCGATTATTGGCAAAAAGGGGGATTCCTCTACTCAGATGCGCGGTGCAGCGCCGTCACGGCGGCTTTATAGTCCGCCTTTCCAACAATAGCACTGCCCGCGACAAAGATTTCCACGCCGGCCTCAGCCGCCGCATGGATAGTGTCCGGATTAATACCACCGTCTATTTCCACCGGCAGCTGCGGTGCTTCTTTTTTCAGCCAGCGAACTTTTTCCAGCATGGCTGGGTTGAATTTCTGGCCGCCGAACCCCGGTTCCACGCTCATGATGAGAACCATGTCTACCTGTGAAAGATAGGGCCGTAGTGCGGTGACCGGTGTCCCCGGCTTAACGGAAATACCGGCCTTCGCTCCGGCCGCATGGATTTGCTGAATGGTCTGCGCCGGGTCGCCCTCCGCTTCCAGATGGAACGTGACCACATCGGCACCCGCCTGAATAAATTGTGGAATGTATGCTTGCGGCTGTGAAATCATTAAATGTACGTCCAGCGGCTTTTCCGTCAGCGGCCGCAGGGAATGCACCATATTCGGGCCAAATGTAATATTTGGCACAAAGTGGCCATCCATGACGTCCACATGTACCCAATCCGCACCGGCACGGTCCAGCTGACGGACCTCGGTGCCAAGGTCTGCAAAGTTCGCTCCCAAAATAGATACTGCGATTTTCATAGTTTGCTCCTCCTCGCCTTTCCTATCCTGATTGTACCACAAAAATACCGGCACGAAAATAAGAAAAAGACCGGCGGGGTATCTAACGCCCGTCGGTCCCATCTATGATTAAGCGGTTAAAAAGCTTTGCCCCGCACTTACAGTCTATGCACATAGCATCTGTTTGTGCGGCCCGCCCTGCAGTTCATTTTGTTTTTGGAAAAAGTGGATATGGTTAAGCAACGTTTTCCGTGACGTTTTCAAGTTCCCGTTCCACCATGGCGAGGTCCTCCTGCAGGCGTTCCTCTTCCCAGCATTGTCTTTCCGCACGGCGCCGCCGGGTAATTTGTGCGGCCCGGCGGTCATGCCGCTCTGTCAGCAGGGACAGCACGGTACAACCGATTAGAACGAGTCCCAGTACTGCCTCAACCGCAGCCAAACCGGCGCTGTCCTGCTGCAGGATAACTGATATACCGCCAGTCAGTGCAAGCAAGAGACACAGGGAACGGCTTTTCTGGACCTGCGGGTGAAAAAATGTGTTCAGCAGCAAAGACGCCGCCAGCAGCAGCAGTCCCACATAAATACATCCGTTCATGAAAAAAACCTCCTGTGTCCTTTTAACAGCAAAACATATTTTCCATATAAAGTAAAAAACTTGTGTAATTGTTATTATCATAGCATTTTTATCTCAGGTTTGCAAGACTTTCATTACAAATCCTTCATAAATTCGCGCAAATCGTAACAAATTCCATACAAAATAAAAAAGCCCGCATCTGCACGGATTTTTCCTGCAGACACGGAACCCTATTGTTTTTCTGTTCAGTTGAGAATGTAAATATTCATGCTGCGGCGTCCGAAGTTTTCGCACTCCGATTCCGAGTTCATGTACAAGTCAACCATGGTAGAACTGGTGTTTACAAATCCACCTGTATCTGCCGCGACCGCATAGCCATACACATAGCTGCCGTCAGCGGAAGTGATGTACAAACGTGTGCCATAGGGAATCACGTTCGGATTGACTGCTACACGTCCCACTGCCGCGGGCAAGCCGGTGGCGGTGGTGCCGCCGCCAGTATATGCTGTGCACATACCGGTCAGCATACGGCTGTAAGAAAGGCCGCTGGCTGTGGTCTTTTTACTGCTGGAGGAAGCCGTTGCTGTCTTCTTAGCAGTAGATTGGCTGGAACTGCTCTTCTCGGCAGCCGGCTGCTCTGTTTCTTTCACTTTGGTTCCCTTGACAACAATGCGGTTCACAGCTTCTTTTACAACAGAAGCGGAAACTTTTTCGGTTTTATCTTTTTTACCATCTATGTACTTTGTGCGGTACACAATCTTTCTGGTACCATTGCGGCCGGATGACTGCACTTCTGTGTGGCCCGCCAGCAGGCTGCTGTCTTCCTTGACGACTGTTTCATAAGGAATTTCTTCCGTAGTGGAAGTCTCCTTATAAGTGACACGGGAAACGGAAACGGTCTTTTTGTCGGAATCGGTACGCACTTCATCGTTCGTATTCAGCGCAACACCCGCCTTGTGGACGGATTCTTTTGCGGAAGCCGACACCGGCAGGATTACCTGGGACTTCACCCCGTCTGCTTCTACCGTAACAATGTGGTTGCGGTTGACGTTAATGCGGGTGTTTTTCGACATCACCTGATCCAGCGGCACATTGACGGTATCCACTGTGCCCAGCTTTATACCGGCCTGCGCCAGCACCTGCCGTGCAGTATCACCGTAATGGGCGGTAACGATGGAGTAATTGCCGTCCGCCGCGACGGTCACGGGGTAAGCGGTCCGGACATCAACCTTTATGTTTCCCTCCGGACTTGCGGAACGCAGGACCAAGTCACCGTTGTTTATGGTAACGCCTGCTTTTTTCAGGATGTCGTTCGTGTCACTGCTCGTCAGCATGTAAAGTGCTTTGCTTTCTCCGTTTTTGGTCACGGTCGCGGTTTCTGTGGCGGCCATGGCTGTACCGGCGGTGCCCAACCCAAAGGTAAAGACAGCGCCCAGTGCAAGTAACGTTCTGCTTGCCTTATGCATTCTGGTTCACCTGACTCTCTTCAATTCTTCATAACATTCTGTCATTGTTTTTTTCAGCGTACATATGCAGCACCGAACCATGCGGTCGGCGGCTGGCTTTCTGCAGCCAACGATTGCATGATACCTGTTCAAACTGTCTATGTCAAGTTGTAAAATTTAAAGTTTTTGTACACTATGCACAACTAAATTCTCGGAAAAGTAATTAAAGATTCAAAATGTCCCTGCTTTTCGGGCCGGCTGGCGGCAGCATACTGCTGCTTTTCTGTACATTATGCATGAACTTTAACAATTACAATTCTGTTACAAAGATTACATGAACGTTTACTCCCTTATTTTGATGAAAAATACAGCTTTTTAGGTGAGTAATTTAAAAAAACAGCGGTATTTTTTTCCCGCTGTGGTAGATAAAGATTTTTTGCTTTCAGCGGGTTTGTCATTTCTCACTGAAATCCCACCGAATGACAAAATTAAATCCTGAAAAGTATCAAATCAGTCGCATTCTGTTTCATATTTGTAACTGTTTTTCACCCATTTCATCCCTGCTTTGTGTAATTCGACCATGTCCATTCTCTTCTCTCTTTCGTAAGGAAAACCAACGTTGAAAACTTTTTCTCCTCATTTTAATCTTGTATTCCCCATAAAAAATATAATTATATTTCCGCATTGTGGTGCAAAGCATATAAAGGATTACCAGGGCTTTCCACCCCGCATGTTGAAAAGTGGTGAATAATTTTCTGCTGCATAAAAAAAGGCCCGGAAGCATTTGCTTCCGAGTCCATTTTTTCCATAAATAAATCAGCGCTTAGAGAACTGCGGTGCGCGACGTGCAGCCTTCAAGCCGTACTTCTTACGTTCCTTCATTCTCGGGTCACGAGTGAGGAATCCGGCCTTTTTCAGCGCCGGGCGCAGGCTGTCACTGTCTACCTTCAGCAGGGCACGTGCAATACCGTGGCGGATTGCACCAGCCTGACCAGTGACACCGCCGCCGGAAACACGGCAGACAACGTCATATTTGCTGGTCAGTCCTGTCAGCTCCAGCGGCTGGCGGACGATGAACTTCAGAGTGTCCAGACCGAAATAGTCATCAATGCTGCGGTCGTTGATGGTGACCTTTCCTGTGCCAGGATACAGACGTACACGGGCTACCGAGCTTTTTCTTCTGCCAGTACCATAGAAATAAGGTGTTTTATCATACATAATCTGCTAGTCCTCCTCCCTCAAAGTTCCCAGACTGTGGGCTGCTGGGCTGCATGCTGATGTTCTGCGCCTTCGACAGTGCGAAGACGGGTGAGCGCATTGCGGCCGAGGGTGTTGTCAGGAAGCATGCCCTTCACTGCCTTCTTCATAGCAGCGCAGGGGTCTTCCCGCATCAGGGTGTCATAGCGGACATCTTTCAAATGACCGATATAGCCTGTATGATGATACCAATGCTTCTTTTCCAGCTTTTTGCCGGTCAGAACAACCTTGGCGCAGTTGATAACGATGACATTGTCACCACAGTCAACATGGGGCGTATAGGTTGTCTTTTCTTTGCCGCGAAGCAGGACGGCGACCTGGGCAGCCACACGACCGAGGGGCTTGCCTTCGGCGTCGATGACATACCACTTGCGTTTGACCTCCTGGGCCTTCGCCATATAAGTGGACATGAGCGGAACCTCCAATATAAATATTACAATCGCCCCGCCCCAGGCGGGGCGGCTTTCGCTTAGCTTACAGCGTGCACAGCACAGAAAAATCCTGTACTGCAAAGGAATTGCAGTTATGATATTACCACAAGCAGTGTCTGCTGTCAAGGGTGGAATCCCGATTTTCGTAATTTACCTATCTGAATGCTCTCATTTTCGGGGTAAATCGGCCGATTCCTTGCTGTAGCTGGCGCGTCATTTCATTTTTTTCACGTGCGTTCTACCTCTCGGCAGAGTGTAAACCACTGACAGTCCCCACAGACGCTCTCCATACCGCTCTGTGCAAGCTGTCTGCACCGACGGCGCAGTTCCCGCCACGGAAGCGTTTGTGCGGCCTGCAGACCGCACAAACGCAGGACCGCCTCATCATACCTCTTTGGTTTTTCACTGCTGCAATGCGTGCCGCATCGATTGGGGCAGCTGTCGCAAAGGCTGTCCGTCTGTGTACACAGGACGATTTCCGTGTCCGGTTCTTCCCGCAGATGGACTGCTTTTTTACTCATATTTTGTGTAAAAGCGTCGCTGTACCCTCTTCCTATATAATGTAATAGGCACAGGCCGTGATGCGGCCGCAGGGGCAGCGGTTCATTCTGCCGGGCAGCCATGATTTAAGCGTCCCAATGCGCGCTCCAGCTGCGGCACCAAAACGGTAACAGCAGCAATCTTAACAGCATCCCCAGGCAGGAACGGCACTACGCAGGTCATCATCGCGGCCGGCAGCGGTGTATGTGTAACCAGAATAAACCAACAGGTTCCTAATGTATAGAGGGCTGCCGTACCGACCAACATGGAAATAACCAGTGCGGCAGATTTTTTCAGCAACGCCTGTTTTCCACCGTTCAAGATGCGATACAGCAGACCTTCTGCCGCTGCCAGTACCAAATATCCCAACAGATAACCACCTGTTGGG
>NZ_CP173227.1:1982500-2001276 GCF_044880635.1 Caproicibacterium sp. XB2
AACTCGTAAAATTGCAAAATTGTAGTAATTTTTCTAACTTTACTTGATATCGTTTTTCGCATTCTTTTCTTTATTCAGTTTTCAATGTACAGCTGCGGGTTTCCCCGTCTGGTGGGCTTAAGTGGACTCGAACCACCGACCTCACGCTTATCAGGCGTGCGCTCTAACCGGCTGAGCTATAAGCCCATTTCCCGGCTTTCCGGTTCTCACCAGAAGCCCATGGTGGAGATAAACGGAATCGAACCGTTGACCTCCTGCTTGCAAAGCAGGCGCTCTCCCAGCTGAGCTATACCCCCATACTGGTGGCTTTTCCCGTCCACCATCTTCTGAAAGTCTTGCATCGCAAGGCCTTCAAAATTAAACAACGATTGACAAGCTTTTGATCCGACCGACCTAGGATTTCGAGCAGCTTGTTTCATCTGCTCTGTTCTCCATAGAAAGGAGGTGATCCAGCCGCACCTTCTGATACGGCTACCTTGTTACGACTTCACCCCAGTCGCCAATCCTACCTTCGGCAGTGTCCTCCTTGCGGTTAGACTACTGACTTCGGGTATTACCGGCTCCCATGGTGTGACGGGCGGTGTGTACAAGGCCCGGGAACGTATTCACCGCGGCATTATGATCCGCGATTACTAGCAATTCCAACTTCATGCAGGCGGGTTTCAGCCTGCAATCCGAACTGAGACCGCTTTTTGAGGTTCGCTCCACCTCGCGGTATCGCTTCTCTCTGTTAACGGCCATTGTAGTACGTGTGTAGCCCAGGTCATAAGGGGCATGATGATTTGACGTCGTCCCCACCTTCCTCCGTTTTGTCAACGGCAGTCCTGCTAGAGTGCTCTTGCGTAGCAACTAACAGTAAGGGTTGCGCTCGTTGCGGGACTTAACCCAACATCTCACGACACGAGCTGACGACAACCATGCACCACCTGTCTCAACTTTCCCCGAAGGGCACCTAATGCATCTCTGCTTCGTTAGTTGGATGTCAAGACCTGGTAAGGTTCTTCGCGTTGCTTCGAATTAAACCACATACTCCACTGCTTGTGCGGGCCCCCGTCAATTCCTTTGAGTTTCAACCTTGCGGTCGTACTCCCCAGGTGGATTACTTATTGTGTTAACTCCGGCACGGAAGGGGTCAGACCCCCCACACCTAGTAATCATCGTTTACAGCATGGACTACCAGGGTATCTAATCCTGTTTGCTACCCATGCTTTCGTGCTTCAGCGTCAGTTAAAGCCCAGTAGGTCGCCTTCGCCACTGGTGTTCCTCCCGATCTCTACGCATTTCACCGCTACACCGGGAATTCCACCTACCTCTACTTCACTCAAGCCAAACAGTTTCAATTGCAGGCTATGGGTTAAGCCCATAGTTTTCACAGCTGACTTGCTTGGCCGCCTACGCACCCTTTACACCCAGTAAATCCGGACAACGCTCGCTCCCTACGTATTACCGCGGCTGCTGGCACGTAGTTAGCCGGAGCTTGCTGCCTAGGTACCGTCATTATCGTCCCTAGGTACAAAAGTTTACAATCCGAAGACCGTCTTCCTTCACGCGGCGTTGCTGCATCAGAGTTTCCTCCATTGTGCAATATCCCCCACTGCTGCCTCCCGTAGGAGTCTGGGCCGTGTCTCAGTCCCAATGTGGCCGTTCAACCTCTCAGTCCGGCTACCGATCGTCGCCATGGTGGGCTATTATCTCACCATCTAGCTAATCGGACGCGAGTCCATCTTTCAGCAGATTGCTCCTTTGATTTTCTGTCCATGTGAACAGAAAATGTCATGCGGTATTAGTGTCCGTTTCCAGACATTATCCCCCTCTGAAAGGCAGGTTCCTCACGCGTTACTCACCCGTCCGCCACTAAACTTTCTACCGAAGCAAAAAGTTTCGTTCGACTTGCATGTGTTAGGCACGCCGCCAGCGTTCGTCCTGAGCCAGGATCAAACTCTCTAAAATATGATATCTAAACGCCTTTCGGCATCCAAATCTACTCTAGAGCTTTTGTAGCTCGTTTTGATACGCTTGCGTATCGTTTTGCTGTTTTTTTACGAGTCAGCTTCTCGTCATTCCTCTCGGAATCTTTCGGGTCCGTTACTTGTCATCGTTGTTTAATTTTCAAGGTCCTGCGCCGCCTCAATTTCAGCTCCCTTAGGCCTTAGCCCCGGGCGCCTCTCTCGCGGCGACTCATATATAATACCACTGCTTTCTCCCTTTGTCAACTGCTTTTTTCATCTTTTTTTGCTTTTTTTTAAAATCCGTATGAGTGGCACGTTTTGGGGCACAATTCTCTCTAAAAGGAGGATCGGTATGAAAAAAGCAGGTATGACAGCATGGCGTGTGCTGGTTGTTCTTCTTGTTTCCCTTCTTGCGTTCGGAATGCTGCTGCACTATGGCCGCAGCACTCAGACATTTTCCCGTCTGGGTTCTCAGGGTACAGAGGTTACCAAAATTCAGACAAAGCTCAAACAGATGGGCCTTTATTCTGGAAAGACTGACGGCATCTACGGCAGTTCCACGAAAAAGTCAGTTGTCACCTTTCAGAAACAGCAGGGCATTACTGCCGATGGTATAGCGGGCAAGCAAACGCTGCAGGCCCTAGGCATTAGCGGTGGTTCCAGCGCAATGGCAACGGGCGGACAGGGCAAGTACTCCAACAACGATATTAAGCTGCTGGCAACGATTGTGTCCGCGGAAGCGCGCGGAGAACCATATGAAGGACAGGTGGCCGTTGCTTCAGTTATTCTCAACCGTGTGGAACACCCCTCTTTCCCCAACACGCTTGCCGGAGTTATTTATCAGCCAGGTGCGTTTAGCTGCCTGACGGACGGCGGTGTCAATGCGGCGGTGTCGGATTCTGCCTACAAAGCTGTCCGCGACGCCATCAACGGATGGGACCCGTCCGGCGGTGCAATCTACTATTATAATCCCGTCAAAAGTACAAGCAAATGGATTTTCTCACGGCCAGTTATTACGGTTATCGGCAAGCATCGCTTCTGTTCGTGAAAAAAGAGCGCCCGGTCTTTCCCGGGTGCCTTTTTACATAGTATACGAAGCCGATGTCCTTTTGGCAAGGACTAAATAGATCCATATTATCATTTTTTATCCATTATATATTTTTATCTATAAGAATAGGAAATAACCGCTGTTTTCTTTTTCAAAATGTGCGGTAAGCTTTGGCATCTTTCTTCTCTCTGCCTGCCGGCCGCCGCCTCATCGCAGACTAAAGAATTCATGTTCCAAAATAGAAAGTTCTCTGTAGATATCTGTTGCCAGTGCAATGTCCAGATAGGAAAGGTCTCTTTCCCACTTGGAAACAGTTGTGTTTGTCACAAAAAACCGTTTTGTCCGTTCTGCTTGTGCCATCCCCACCTTGTCTGCGCTTCTGCATTGATATAGGCCCCAAAGCTTTCTTTTTCCTGTTTGCTATATTTCCTATATTGTTTTCGCCATAATTGCAGGTCGGCTTTTCTGCCTGCGTCAAGAGAATTTCCCCTTGGCGGCTCGACTGCTGCGCCACCCGCAAGAGTATACAAAAAGGGCGTGCCCTTTCCATAAAAGGCACGTCCTCTTTTTTAAGCCTTATAGGCCTTGAATTTTTCTATAATTTCTTTCTGCCGGGAAGATACTGTACTGCCATTGGCACTGTCCTTATATACCATCAGGTACTTGCCGTTGCTGCTCAGGCAGGCGGGGATTTTCTTTTCAAACAATGTAAAGCTGTTGCTTTGTTTGACTTCATCCAGAATCTTCTTTGCGGTGGCATTGGGGCTTTTCAAATCATATTCATAAAGCTCAATGGTTTCCGTACTGTTTTTGCTGATTGTCTTGGTATAGCGACGGCCGCCCTTGGCACCAATCAGCTCATACTCCAATTCTACGCCGCTGCCTTCGATATAATGGCTGTCGCCCATATAATTCAGCAGGCCCTTCAAATTGTCGCTGTATTTGGCTGGGTTCACACTGACGGCAGAACTCGCTGCCTGCGAAGGAGCCGCTGATGAAGCCGCCGAGGCCGCAGAAGAGGCAGAGCTGCTGGTACCGGAAACCGGCACATCCCCCGGCCCACAGGCCGCACAGGAAAGCACCAGTACTGCAGCTGCCGCAATAATCATTGCTTTTTTCATAATTTCCTCCGGTCATCTGCAAAAATATCTATATAGTAGAAAAACCGCTACCAAGAGCGGTTTTTGGTTCCGCGGTTTAAAAACCGCATTCTGTTTGGTGGACACGAGGGGACTCGAACCCATGACCTCTCGCGTGTGAGGCGAGCGCTCTAACCAGCTGAGCTACGCGTCCATACCTCAACAAAAGATAAGAAAAAGAAAAAAGGAAGATAAAAGTGGTGACCCGGACGGGATTCGAACCCATGAACCCGCCGTGAAAGGGCGGTGTCTTAAACCACTTGACGACCGGGCCATATGGTAGCGGCAATAGGATTTGAACCTATGACACTTCGGGTATGAACCGAATGCTCTAGCCAGCTGAGCTATGCCGCCATACAGCGCCTCACACGCTGCGAAGCGCTTATTATTATAACCGAAAGGACACTGTTTTGTCAAGCCCTTTTCAAAAATATATATTTTCAATGAAAAAAGCAATTCTTTGCGTTTTTTCGCCGCATAGTGTACGCTTACTTGGATTGATTGTTGACCGAATCCTTCAGCAGGACATCATGTGCGCCGCCCTCAACAATGCTGGTGCTGGAAACCAGTGTCAGCTTTGCCTTCTGCTGCAGTTCACGGATGGTCAGTGCACCGCAGTTACACATAGTGGACTTTACTTTATACAACGTTGTCTGCACGTTGTCCTTTAAAGAACCGGCATACGGCACATAAGAATCCACACCTTCCTCGAAGGAAAGCTTCTTTGCACCGCCCTGGTCATAGCGCTGCCAGTTGCGGGCACGGTTGCTGCCCTCGCCCCAGTACTCTTTCATATACTGACCATTGATATTGACCTTATTTGTCGGAGACTCATCAAAGCGGGAGAAATAACGACCCAGCATAACAAAATCAGCGCCCATAGCCAATGCCAGTGTCAGGTGGTGGTCATAAACAATACCGCCGTCCGAGCAAATCGGCACATAGACGCCGGTTTCCTTATAATACTCGTCGCGTGCCTGGGCTACCTCAATGACAGCGGTTGCTTGTCCGCGGCCGATGCCCTTGGTTTCACGGGTAATGCAGATGGAACCGCCGCCGATGCCAATTTTCACAAAGTCCACGCCGGCGTCCGCCAAAAAGCGGAAGCCGTCACCGTCCACGACATTTCCCGCACCAATCTTTACACTGTCGCCATACTGTTCACGTACCCAGGACAGTGTCATCTTCTGCCAGTCACTGTATCCTTCGGAGGAGTCGATGCACAGCACGTCCGCGCCGGCCTCCAGCAAAGCCGGAATGCGTTCTTTGTAGTCGCGGGTGTTAATACCGGCACCCACCATATAGCGCTTCTTGTCGTCCAGCAGCTCGCTTGCATTCTCTTTATGGGCGGAGTAGTCTTTCCGGAAAACAAAATAGTGAAGTCTTCCGTCCTGATCTAGCACCGGCAGTGCATTCAGCTTGTTTTCCCAAATGATGTCGTTGCACTCGGACAGGGTAGCTCCCATCGGTGCGGAGATAACCTTTTCAATCGGTGTCATAAAGGTATGCACCTGCGTTTCCACAGGCATACGGCTGATGCGGTAATCTCTGCTGGTAACAACGCCAAGCAATTTTCCGGTACCAGTACCGTCATCCGTGACCGCCACAGTGGAATGTCCGGTTTTTTTCTTCAGTTCCAAAATATCCGCCAGTGTCTGGTCCGGCTTAATGTTGGAGTCACTGGGAACAAAGCCCGCTTTGTAAGCCTTGACTCTGCCCACCATGGCAGCCTCCGCTTCAATGCTCTGGGAACCGTAAATGAAGGACAGGCCCCCCTCTTTTGCCAGTGCAACCGCCAGTGTATCATTGGAAACGGACTGCATGATGGAAGAAGTCATGGGGATGTTCAAAGTGATATCTGGCTGTTCCCCTTTGCGGAACTTTGTCAGGGGTGTCTTCAGACTCACGTTGTCCGGTGTGCACTCTGAAGAAGAATATCCAGGCACCAGCAGATATTCATTGAAAGTATGGCAGGGTTCTTTGAAGTAAAAGGCCATTGGCTTGCATCCTCCGATTTCAGTTTTAGTTTGATTTTACTTTCTGTCTGCCGCGAAAAAGGCTGATAAAAAGGAAGCTGTTAAAACCGGCATTACGCGGTTTCAAACAGCATTTCATTCGGGCAGTCTCTCTTATAAATTATAGTCCATTATAACACCCGCAAACCCTGTTTTCAACACAAATCCGCCGCGCATCTGTATTTTTCGCTTAATTTTCGCAGAAAACATATCCTCTTTTTCCATCATTCTCTTGTTTTTGCAGGACTGCAGAGATTCTTTTCGTTAGCACTGTACTAATGCGGCAAAGCTGCGGATTCCCTGTTTTCGGCCCGCCATCAAAAAACCGTTCTTGCGCCGTTCTCCCTGTACCTGCAGCATATCACCCAACACGGCTTCTGCCATATAGCTGATATGCACTTTCTTCCACTCCTTATATTGCTCCGGCAAAAAGTCTTCCACAATATCGCCATAAATGGTATTGTTAAGGTGATGATTCATATCCAAATCACTATAACGGACAGGCCTTTCCCCCAGCGGCGGCAGTTCCTCATTGACACGCAGTTTCGTTACCCGCTGTTCCCGCGGCAGAATCGACTGGGGGAATACATGATAATGGAAAAGCGCCTCTTCCGGACGCATGGGGCGGTGTGTGCGGCAGTCCACACCGACACTTGCCTGCAGAATATGCGCAATTTGTTCTTCTCCGCTGTAAAAAGTGAAATCGCGGTACAAATGCACACCTGCTGTGCCCAGTGCCCGTGTGACAATGCGCAGATTCTCGTTCCGAATTGGTCTTCGCTGAACCTCCACCGCATTTTCTGTTATCAGCAGCGCAATGCCGTCGTGGTACATTTTTTCGTACCCAAGCCCGACCGCGTCCATGTGCTCTTCACCGGTTTCCTGTTCCATGCGCAGCAGGCCGGAAAGGTGCATGGTGCTGTCCGCACCTATCTGGTGGCTTTCAACCCGGGCAGTCCGTTCAAAAACCTCTGGTGAAACAGCCGCATTTGCTTCAACATTCATGTACAGTATCCCCTTTCGTTATTTGAAAACAGGACTGTTTGCCGCAGAAATCTCCGCGGATAAACAGCCCTGTTTCAATTTTCAACTCTGTTCTTTACAGGCAGGTGAGTTCTTTATTTCTCCGGCTGAATAACATCAATGCCCATATACGGACGCAGGACTTCCGGCACCGTAACGCTGCCGTCGGCGTTCTGATTCTGTTCGACAATTGCCGGCATAATACGGGACGTTGCTAAACCGGAAGCGTTCAGTGTATGCACAAAGTGCAGCTTGCGGTTTGCATCACGGTACTTAACATTGCCGCGGCGTGCCTGATAATCCCGTGCATTGGAGGCAGAGGAAACTTCCTTGTAAATCCCCATGGAAGGAATCCAAACCTCAATATCATATGTGCGAGCCATGGAGAAGGAGCAGTCCCCTGCTGCTAAACGGCTGACACGATAGTGCAAACCCAGTTCCTGTACCAGGCGTTCGGCCTTACCGACCATTTCCTGAAATGCGGCGTCACTGCCCTCCGGTGTGGCATACTGTACCATTTCCACCTTGTTGAACTGGTGGCCGCGAATCATGCCGCGCTCTTCGCTACGGTAAGAACCGGCCTCTCTGCGGTAGCAGGGTGTATATGCAATGTATTTACGCGGCAGGTCCTTTTCAGAAAGAATCTCATCACGATGCAGGTTAACCAGTGCGGTTTCAGCGGTCGGCAGCATAAATTTCTTTTCGCTGCTGGTCGGGTTCTGAATCCAGTATACTTCATCTGTAAATTTCGGGAACTGGCCCGCTACATAACCACACTCATAATTCAGCATATGCGGCGGCAGAATAAGTTCATACCCGTCAGAAAGATGCTCATTGATAAAGAAGTTAAGAATTGCCCATTCCATGCGTGCGCCCCAGCCGCGGTAAATCCATGCACCGCTGCCAGCAATTTTTGCACCGCGCTGGTAATCAATCATACCCAGGCTTTCGCAAAGGTCTACATGATTTTTCGGCTCAAAATTGAAGACCGGCTTTTCTTTAAAGTAGTGGTCCGGAATATTCTGCTCTTTGCCGCCGGGCTGTACGTCCTCATCCGGCAGGTTAGGCAGGGACAGCATCAGTGTCCGCTGCTTATCATTGATTTCAGAAAGTTTTGCATTGGCTTCTTTCACTTCTCCGGACAGGGCCTTCATCTTTGCGAGGACCTCAGAAGCATCGCCGCCAGCCTTTTTGATTTTTGGGATTTCTTTGCTGACAGCGTTCTGCTCTGCTTTTTTGCTCTCCACTTTGCCGGTTGCTTCACGGCGTTCTTTGTCCACCGCCAAAATCTCATCGACAACGCCGTCCAAATCCATCTGTCGTTTTTTGATTGCCGCTTTGACATAGTCCGGTTTTTCACGGATAAGTTTGATATCAATCATTTTGTTTTCTCCCCCAATATCCCTTTCTTGTCATTTCCTATATGGATTCAAAATTTAGTTTTTATTCAAATTGTTTCAGCAGTGATTTCAGGTCATCTTCACCGTTAAACTCAATATGTAAGACGCCTCTTTTTCGGCTTCCGGTCACTTTTACCCGCCGGCCGAGCTGTTCATGCAAAGAAAGCGCTGCTTCGTCATAAAACGGAATCTGGTGTTTCAGACTGCTGCCTTTCAGCTGTGCGGCGAATTGCTTGGAAAGCTTTTCCAGTTGTCGAACGGTCAGTCCGTCTTTTATACAGCGCAGTGCCATCGGCACCTGCTGCTCCAGTGGAAAGGCCAAAAGAGTACGCGCCTGTCCTGCCGTCAGCCTGCCCTGCTGCAAAAGTTCCTGCACCTGCTGCGGCAGATGCACTAAACGCAGCGCGTTGGCGACCGCCGGTCGAGATTTTCCGACACTGTCTGCCACTTCTTCCTGCGTCATTTCATACTGGTCCATCAAAGATTGATACCCTTCCGCTTCTTCCAGCGGATTCAGGTCTGCGCGCTGTAAATTTTCAATCAGCGCCATTTCCATCACTTGCTGGTCCGTCAGTTCCCGCACCAAAACCGGCACCTGCCGAACACCCGCCATGTGTGCCGCACGCCAGCGGCGTTCCCCCGCGACAATTTGGTAACCGCTTTGGTCCGGCAGCGGCCGTACAAGCAGCGGCTGCAAAATGCCATGTTGCGTGATGGACTCTGCAAGGCCAGCCAGTTCTTCCTCGTCAAATTTTCGCCGCGGCTGGCTGCGGTTTGGTTCCAAGTCATTGATGCTGACCATAATGGAAGAGTCGCCGTCCTCCGTATCATTCTCTGCAAAAATGGCATCCAGCCCCTTGCCGAGGCCCCTTTGTTTAGAGGACAATCTGTTTCACCTCACTCTTTATGCTTATGAATCAGTTCCACTGCCAGCGCATTGTATGCCTTTGCGCCCTTACAGTTACGGTCAAAGTACTGAATGGGCTGTCCAAAGCTTGGTGCCTCACTCAGGCGTACCGTGCGTGGAATAACCGTTTTGAAAACTTCATCTTTAAAATATTTCTTTACTTCATCTACAACCTGCTGGGTTAAGTTCAGCCGGCCATCATACATGGTCAGCAGAACGCCCTCAATTTCCAGCCCGCGGTTATATTGGCGCTTTACTCGACGGACACTGTTTATCAGCTGGCTAAGGCCCTCCAACGCATAGAATTCACACTGAATCGGAATCAGCACACTATCCGCCGCAATCAGCGCATTAGTTGTAATGAAGCCAAGGGACGGCGGGCAGTCAATCAAAATATAGTCATACTGGTCCCTAATGTCGGCCAAAGCACGCTTCAGTATGATTTCCCTGTGGGGCTTGTCCACCAGCTCAATCTCCGCCCCGGACAGGTCCAGTGAACTAGGCAGCAGCGAAAGATTATTAAACTCTGTCTTTAAAATAGCTTTCTGAACAGCAAGGTCCCTTATCAGCACATCATAGACCGAAACCTTCAACTTTCGGCGGTCCACTCCTACTCCGCTGGAGGAGTTCCCCTGTGGGTCCGTATCAACCAGCAGTGTCCGTTTTCCGGCTGCACCAAGGGCAGAAGAAAGGTTGACTGCGGTCGTTGTTTTCCCCACGCCGCCTTTCTGGTTAGAAACAGCAATTATGCGGCTCATTATCCAGCTCCTCCCTTTTTATAATATGCTTTATTATACCACGGAAAGAGGGGTAAATAAAGGGGCGGAAAGTATTATGTTTCACGTGAAACACAACACATAAAAAAAGGGCCTGCCACGGGGCAAACCCTCTTTTTGAAAATGATTGTGGGAAAATGATAAGAAATAGGCTTTTCTTGTAATCTAAAATTTTAATAGAGCGGTTTTAGGCGGGCTGCTTGTCCGTCTGTTTATTTTGTGCCTCATTTTTAGGGATACGCACAACCCATTCCAGATATTTTTCTGTTTCCGTCTGGTAGGTTTCCGCCTGTACACCGGTCTTTTGCAGAGTGGTGACCGCATGCTGAATAGTGTTGCCAAAAATGCGGACATCCTTGGGAACCGGCGTTTGATGCTGCCGATGCTTTGGCTCTTCTTTCAGCATCTTGTTCACTAGTGCGTCTGTCTGCTGCACATTCATGCCGCTGCGCAAAATCATCCCCAGCACCTGTTTTTGCTGCTCGGGGTCTGATAAACGCAGCAACGCGCGCGCATGCCTCTCCGTCAAGTGGTTCTCCACAATACAGGCACGCACATTTGGCGGCAGCTTCAGCAGCCGCAGTTTATTCGCAACGGCGGACTGGCTGCGTCCCAGCCGCTCAGCACATTCTTCCTGCGTAACGTCCCAGACTTCAATGAGTCGCTGAATGCCTTCCGCTTCTTCAAACATGTTGAGGTCCGAACGCTGTAAATTTTCTGTCAGCGCAAAAATAGCACTTTCGCGGTCGCTGCAGCTGGTAATGAGGACCGGTACGTCCTTCATTCCCAAACTTCTGCAGGCACGCAGGCGTCGCTCACCGGCAATCAGTTCATACACACCACCGGACATACGCCGTACGATGATTGGCTGCAACAGGCCATTGGCTGCAATGCTGTCCGCCAGTTCTTTCAGCTCCTGTTCTGCAAAGGTGCGGCGCGGCTGTGCCGGATTTGGACAAATACAATCAATATCCAGCTTTATAATGTGCTGTTGTCCCAGCATGTTTTCACCTCCCTGCTTGTCTACTATCTTAGCACAACGCATTTGTATGAATTTGTAGAAAGGTGATGCAAAGGTTATCTTTCGTTTTTCTATTAAAGGAAGGCAAAAACAGAAAGTGTCATTCACTTCTTTCCTTGTTGAAAACTATGTTGAAAGTTATCAGAAGCCGTGTGCTTCCCATCTTGCTACGGTGGAAAACTATAAGGGATTCTTCTTCATTTTTTTCGTGGTACGTGGATACGATGCAGGACAATGCTTCTCGTGCCGAATTTGCAGGAAGGTTCGTTCACTGCCATCCGGCAGCGTGTACTGCTCCGCACGCTCCAGTTTGCCGCCCAAAACCTGCAGTGCATTCTGTGCATCGGCCAGTTCTTCCTGTGCCGCTGGTCCTTTCCACGCACAGAAACTGCCGCCGACTTTGACCAGCGGCAAACAGTATTCGCACAGGACCGGAAGCGGCGCAACCGCACGCGCAAATGCAAAGTTGTACTGCTCCCGCTGGTCTACATTTTTCCCGGCTTCTTCTGCCCGTGCATGCAGGGAGTTGAAATCCACCTTAATATTTCGGCTGATGTCCTCCAATACACACAGGCGTTTTTGCAGACCGTCCAACAGTGTCAAGCGCATATCCGGCACTGCCAGCTTCAGCGGTATCCCCGGAAAGCCCGCGCCTGTACCAACATCTATACAGCGCTGTCCGGACAGAGAAATCCACTGCAGCGGATATAGGGAATCTAAAAAATGCTTTTGGACGAATGCTTCCGGTTCTGTAATCGCAGTTAAATTGATTTTTGTATTCCATTCCAGCAGCTGTTCCATGTACTGCTGGAATTGACGGCATTGTTCCGCGGAAAGGGAAATACCACAAGCGGCGGCGCCGTCGTTCAGCATGGACTCTATATTCTTCATTTGCTCTGCTCCTTTGTCAGCCAAATCAGCAGAACACTGATATCTGCCGGACTGACACCGGAAATGCGGCTGGCCTGTCCGATATTCGCCGGCTGCACACGGTTCAGCTTTTCCTGTGCCTCACTGCGCAGACCAGTCACTTCGGTGTAATCAAAATGTCTAGGCAGCAGTTTGCCTTCTAGGCGGCGCATTTCGGCAATATCTGCTTTTTGTCTCTTAATGTATCCCGCATACTTCAGTTCAATCTCCGCATTTTCAAAAACGGCAGTTGGATAGTCCGGACGTTCCTTGTCCACCGGCGTCAGCACTTCATAGTTTAACTGCGGACGCTTCAGCAGCTCGGACAGATGTACCCCTGTGTGCACCGGTGATGTTTCACGTGAAACAAGAATCTGATTCAGTGTATCACTCGGCGGAAAAACCGTTTTCTGTGCGCGCTGTATCTCTGCTTTTTTCTGTTCTTCCTTCTGTTGAAATCTCTCCCAGCGGTCATCACTGATTAAGCCAACTTTACGGCCTATGGGTGTCAGGCGTTCATCCGCGTTGTCCTGCCGCAGCACTAACCGGTATTCGCTCCGGCTGGTCATCATGCGGTAAGGGTCCGTAACACCTTTGGTCACAAGGTCATCAACCAACGTACCAATGTAGGAACTGGCACGGTCCAAAATCATCGGTTTCCGTTTCTGCACTTTGAGGGCCGCGTTAATGCCCGCTACAATTCCCTGTGCAGCAGCTTCTTCATATCCGGAACTGCCGTTAAACTGTCCCGCTCCGTAAAGGCCGGGTTGATCGTGGAACTCTAAGGTCGCATCCATCTGCAGCGGGTCCACACAATCATACTCGATTGCGTAGGCACAGCGCATAATCTGTACATGTTCCAGCCCTTTTATGGTGTGATAGAACTGCAGCTGTACTTCTTCCGGCAAGCTGGAGCTCATTCCCTGTAAATACATCTCTTCCGTGTTCAGTCCACACGGCTCAATGAACAGCTGGTGACGCGGTTTATCGCGGAACCGCATAATTTTATCCTCAATGCTGGGGCAGTACCGCGGTCCTATGCCTGAAATGCGTCCGCTGTACAGCGGGCTGCGATTGATATTTTTTAGAATGATGTCCTTTGTTTTTTCATTGGTCCAGGAAACATAACACACCGCTCGATTTTTTCCCGGTGTCTGTGTATCATACGAAAAAGGAATCACTGGATTATCTCCTTTTTGTACTTCCAGGTCTGAAAAATCAATACTGCTGCGCAGTACACGGGCCGGTGTTCCGGTCTTGAAACGGTGCAGCTGCAGCCTCAGTTTCTGCAGCGGCTCGCTTAAAAAGCCCGCGGGGAACATACCGTCCGGACCGCTGTCATAGCCAACTTCCCCAACATAAACACGTCCACCCAAAAATGTGCCGGTCGCCAGCACCACTGCCTGCACGGTATACACCGCACCCATGCGTGTGACCAGCTGCCAGCCTTCACCTCTTCGGCGGAGGTCCACCACTTCCGCCTGCTTGAGGTATAAATTCTCCTGCAGCTCCAGCTTATGCTTCATAATTTCGCTGTATTTTCTGCGGTCTATCTGACAGCGCAGGGAATGCACCGCCGGACCTTTGCCGAGGTTCAGCATGCGGCTCTGCAAAAAGCAGGCGTCCGCCGTGCGGCCCATCTCGCCGCCAAGTGCATCAATTTCCCGCACCAAATGTCCTTTTGCTGTTCCGCCGATGCTTGGGTTGCAGGGGCAGTTTCCCACCGCGTCCAGATTGATCGTAAAAACCAGTGTCGAACAGCCCAGCCGAGCACTGGCCAAACCAGCCTCTATGCCGGCGTGGCCGGCACCAACCACCGCCACATCATACAGGCCAGCGTCATACTCATATTCCATGATATCCTCCTGTATCTTAAAAACCCGTATTCAAGCCCATCTTTCGTATAGAAAAACTGCCCCTTATTGTAAAACGGACGGGGCAGTTCTGTCAAACATCTTTTTGCCGCAGAAAGAAATCATTTTCCCACACAGAAATTTTCAAATACTTTGTCAATCACTGCATCTGAAGCACGCTCACCTGTCAGTTCCATCAGGGCGGATACCGCATCCTCCACACAGACGGTCACGGCGTCCAGCGTCATGCCGCCGTGCAGTGCTTCCAGCGCCTCCGTCAGTGCTCCATGTGACTGGCGGACTGCCTCTTTCTGCCGCTGTGTAAACAGCACGCCTGCCGAAGGGTCTATCTTCTGCAGGTGCAGTGCCTTTTTGACGGCCTCCGTCAGCTCCTGGAGACCGCTTCCCTGCAAAGCACTAATATATACCATCTGTTTAAACTTAGTTTTAATATACAATTCGTCTATTTTGCTTTCCATATCACTTTTATTGATAACCGCAATAGCTGGCATATTGCCAATCAAATCCATGAAAGCACGGTCTTCTTCCTGCAGCGGTTCCGAGGAATCAAACACAGCCAGCACCAGCTGTGCGCCCTCCACACGGCTTCGGCTGCGCAGGACACCCAGCTGCTCCACCGGGTCCTCTGTATTCCGCAGGCCGGCCGTATCCGCAAGCCGCAGGGGAACATCCCCCAGTAATACAGTTTCCTCCACAACGTCGCGCGTTGTTCCTGCATAGGATGTGACAATGCTTTTTTCACAGCCGGTTAGCAGGTTCATCAGCGTGCTTTTTCCCACATTTGGCCGGCCGGCAATCACCGTATCGACTCCTTCGCGTAGGATACGTCCGGTATCAAATCCAGCCAGCAGCTGCCGCAGAATGTGGTCCGCGGCCAAAAGGTCCTTTTCCAACTGGCTGTTCTCTACTTCCGGCACGTTCTCTTCCGGAAAATCTGCCCATGCGGCCAGATGAGAAGCGATATCGGTCAATGTATTCTGGACAGAGTGAATGCGCTGATTGAGGCGCCCTTCCTGTCCGGCGCGGGCCGCCTGTGCGGCACCTTTACCCTGTGCAGAAACCATCTCCATAACAGATTCCGCCTGTGTCAAGTCCATCTTTCCATTGAGATAAGCCCTTCGTGTAAATTCTCCCGGTTCCGCCAAACGTGCACCCGCCTGCAGACAGGCATCCAATAGGCGGTGCATGCCATACAGTCCGCCGTGACAGGAAAGTTCCACTACATCTTCACCGGTATAGCTTTTGGGTGCTCGATAATTTGCCGCCACACACTGGTCAAAGCTTCCGTCCCCGTCATGGACAGAACCAAACAGGGAAGTGTACCCCGGAATCTGCGTCAATTTTTTCCCGGAAACGGACGTAAACACACGGTCCGCTATCTGCTGAGCATGGTCGCCGGAAATACGCACAATGCCGATTCCTCCCGGCGCCATCGGTGTACTGATTGCTGCTATGGTATGCAAAACACAAGTTCCTCCTTTGACAAAAAGAGCGGCTGGACTCGGAAAGCCCGCCGCTCCTGTATCATTTCTGATTGGATGCTGTTCTTTTTTAAAAAACAGAAATAAAAATGTACGGAATTATCGCTGCTGTTCGTTGTCCCGGCTGGTATGGCCATGCAGCGGCACCGACGGACACTCTTCCGCCGGGTGGCGGTCCTGCTGTTCCGAAGACGGACGGCCGCTGTTTCTCGGGCCGGACGGGCGATGACGCGAACCATTGCCGTAAGGCTTTCTTCCACCCTGTTGATGTCCGTATCCCGTGTGCCCGCTTCTTCTATGCGGCTGATACCGTTCGCCGCCCTCCGGACCAATCACAACATGGCGGGTCTGGTCCTTGCCCTCACTCCAGCTGATGGCACCAGACACTTCCTGCACCGCCGTGTGAATAATACGGCGTTCATAGGGATTCATCGGCTCCAGGGAGTTGTTGCGGCCAGACTTAACCGCTTTCGCTGCCAGCTTCTTGCCCAACGCCTCCAGCGTTTCCCGACGTTTTTCCCGGTAGCCGCCGATGTCCAGCGTAATGCGATAATAGCTGTCTTCCGATTGATTCGCCACCAAACCCGCCAGGTACTGCAGGGCGTCCAGTGTTTCGCCGCGGTGCCCAATGATAAACCCAATGTCGCCGCCAGAAATGGAAAGCATAGCACCGCCTTCCTCCTTCTGTACATCTATCTGTAACTCCGGCAAACCGATATTGTTCAGGATACTTTCAAGGTAAGAGGCAGCTTTTTCAGCGGGGCCTTCCTCCACAAAAGCACGTACTTTTGCGGGGCTTCCGCCAAAAAGACCCAGTGTTTTTTTCACCGGCATTTCCAGAATTTCAAATTCCGCCTCATCCGGTTCCACACCCAGTTCACGGCACGCCGCCACGCGGGCCGCTTCCACCGTTTCACCGGTTTCAATCGCTTCTCTGCGCATCACACAGTATCCTCCTTTATATGCAAAACCTAGTCAACAGATATAGAGAAATGTGGCTGCGCCCCGACCTCACATCTCCTGGGGAAAAGGGCGCAGAAATGTTACTTTTTCTGGCCCATATAATCCGATTTGCTCTGCGGCTTTAAGGCTCCCTTATTCTTTTTCTGTCCGCCGGATTTTGCCTTTTTCTTGCCGGCTGCCGCATTGTCCACCGCAACCTGGTTATAGTTGCGCACACGGCTCTCCAGCTCCTGCTGAATTTCCGGTTCCAGCGGTTTCATGGCAGCCTCTCGCTGGTTCATCAGCAGAACATGGGAGCCTTCCGCCTCTGCGGTCAGCATCTGCGGAGAATAATACTTCTGCATCATCCACGCACGGACCAGGTTCATAAGGCCGCTGACGGCATAGTACAAGCTCATAGCTGCCGGCAGCGTACAGGTGATATATCCAAAGAACAAAGGCATCAGCACCATGAAAACGGTCATGCAGCCCTGCTGCGGCTGTGCCTGTCCCATTTTTTTCTGGCTGTAAGTCATATAAACCGTTGCAATCATCTGCAGAGCGATACTGGCAAAGGGGAGAATAAACAGCGGTGTCGTAAAAATTGTGCTCCAGAACTGTCCCGCTACTGCTGGTGTCTGCAGCAGATTCAGCCCCAGGAACATAAAGCTGCCGCTGAAAGTGGTCAGTTTCTGCATATCATAGGGGCTGAAAATGTTTGTCAGATAGGGCTGAATCAGGTGGAAGTCCTTCGCAATGTCCAGCTGGCGGTACATACTAGCATAGTTGCCCATCGTGCTGGCCAATGCATCCCCCGGCACACGCTGAATCAAGTCAGCAGCTTTTGACACAGCACCGGCATCCACATGCAGCACGTTGGTCAGCGGGCTGGCGTAGGCCCAGAACATAGCCATAAAGATAAGCATTGGCAGAAGCGTCATCAGGCAGCCGCTTCCCATGCCGCCCATGCCTTCCTTTTCATAAAGCTCCTGCTGTGCTTCCATCAGTTTTGGCTTGTCATTGGCGTAAATTTTCTTCAGTTCCTGCATTTTCTTCTGCATGCGCATACTGCCGGACATTGTTTTCTGCTGTTTGATGTACATGGGAAAACTCAGCAGCTGCAAAATAACGGTGAACAAAATGACAGCAACACCGTAGTTGCGCACCACATAGTACAGGCCATATAGCGGGTAGCCAATCAGCCAGCCAAGCCCGTTAAAAATATTATTAAAAAAATTCATAATACGACTTTTCTCCCTTATATCAGGACTTCCGCTTTTTTTGTTTTTTCTCTTTTTTCCCTCTCTTTTCCGGCACAGGATCATAGCCGCCCCGGCTGAAAGGGTTGCACCGCAGCACCCGCCACAACGCCAGCAGCCCGCCTTTCAGCGGGCCAAAACGCTCCACCGCCTCTATGGCATAGTTGGAGCATGTGGGGATATATTTACAGCACGGCCCGTGCAACGGGGAGATATTCCGCTGATAAAAGTGCAGCAGCCACAGCAGCAGCCGCTTCAATGCAGCAGGCCTGCTTTCTTCAGTTGCTTCTCCATTGCATACTTTACCGCCGTGCTTTTCACGTGCGGTGTTTTTGCGCGTGCCACAAAAATGAAGTCATAGCCGGGCTTAATCCGCGGAAGCAGGGCCCGGAACGCAGCCCGAATAACCCTGCGGGAACGGTTGCGCTGTACGGCATTTCCAATTTTTTTGCTGGTTGTAATACCCATCCGCACTTTTTTGCAGCGGTTTTTCAGGGCATAACAGACGACCACCGGGCTGACAAGGTTTTTTCCTCTGCCATAAATGCGCCGGAAATCTCTGTTTTCTTTGATAGGTTCGTACTCCATACGGTCAGCTCCGTTACATACAAAGAAAGGCCACACGAATGGTGGCCCTTAGTTTGCCTTCATCAGTAGGTCAGGCGTGCCCGGCCCTTGGCTCTGCGGCGTGCAAGAACCTTGCGGCCGTTTCTGGTGGACATTCTCTTGCGGAAACCATGTTCCTTCTTGCGGTGCAGCTTCTTCGGCTGATACGTTCTTTTCATAGGTAAAAACCTCCTTTCGGAATAAACCTTTGCAAGATAGCATTATATCTTATTTTTGCAGAGCCTGTCAAGTTTTTATCTCCTAATAAAGGACCAAAAGAGCAAAAAAAAAGACCCATGCAGCCCTTTCTTCCGTTTCTTGCCTTATATTCGTGTTTATGCTACAATGAAATAGTGTATCATTTAAATAATGGATTGGACTGCCTTTTTCCTATAAAAACGTCACTGTACAGAGGAGAGCTGAACAT